>NZ_QTYB01000004.1 GCF_003461955.1 Ruminococcus sp. AM36-2AA
TAGAAAAGGGGTGTGTTCACAATTTATTTACTCATGCGTTTGTCGTGGCATTCGTAAAACTCCATCTATTTCTCCCATATTCCTTTACAAAATCCTTCATCTTACCCACGGAAAAGAACCTGGGAAAAATAACGGATCATTCCGTCGCTGGTCCAGCATAGCATTCCTGCAGCGTCTGCCATTTTCTGTGCATCCACACAGTAAGCGGACATGCAGGAATTATGTTTATAAGGTCCCGCACTCATGATCAGAAGATCAGTTATTCCCGCTTCTTTCATCTTCTCTGCCAGCTGTTCTGTCAGTTTGTTATGAGCAAGTTTTGCCTTTTTGTAGTCCATAAGGCCATCCTGCATTGTCTGGAGTATCAGCGTTTTTTCGTATTTCAGCGCATGCTCTTTCATCTCCTCTACAGTGCCGCTCTGTGGTGGACATGCCGGGTTTTTATCATAATTCCCGCAAAGATTGTCCTCGCAGAAAACCCGGTATTCCGGCACAAATACAAGCTGATCGGTACTTATGACCGCTGCGTCGGAAAAACCAAGAGCTTTTGCTTCTTCAATAAGATTCATTTTTTTCTCTCCTGTGTTTTTCTTTTATAGTGCCACATTTTATTTGTTTTTACAAGCTCTGACTTTCACTCTGCCGCCAGACGGATAAACTCCTCCATCTCTCTCGTCTTAAACTTATTTTTATGGTAAAAGATCTGCCGGTACATGGATATCTCCACATCTTCCACATGTAAAAGGGCAATTCTTCCTTTCCGGATATCCCGCTCCACAGCCAGATAGGGAAGAAAGGAAAGTCCGTGGTTCTTTTCCAGCATGCGGATGATAAAAGCGGTATCACTGATCTCCAGTACCGGTGACAGGGCCTGCTTCTTAAGCGCCAGCTGCTGCTCCAGGGCCTGCCGATAATTGGCATTCTTTTCCGTGAGAAAAAAAGGCTCTTCCAGAATATCCTCCATCTTCAGCGTCTTTCCCGCAAACTCCGAATCTGCAGAGGCCACAAATACTACCGGCTCTGCCTTCTCCATGACCTTCACCCAGTTCTGGTCCCACCTTGGGGTATCCAGTATATAAATAAGATCCAGCCCGTTATGCTCCATCATCCGTATCAGCTGCTCCGGTGTATCAATAGTCACCTGCATATTTACTTTCGGGTGAAACTCACGAAATTTGCTGAGAACAGCCGGAAGCTTTGCTGTGCAGAGAGATTCAATCGTCCCGATATGTAATGGATTTTTCAGTTCCGCATCATCATTCATTGACTTTTTTGCTTTATTTACGTCATATAAGATCCGGCTTGCATGCCCCATAAACTCTTTTCCGGACGGAGTAAGCACCACACGCTTTCCGGTTCTGTCAAAAAGTCTTGTTTCCAGCTCATTTTCCAGAAGACGGATCTGGACAGTGATCGCTGACTGAGTGTATCCCAGAACCTCTGCTGCCCTGGAAAAGCTCTGAAGCTGTGCTACATGTACAAACGTCTCCAACTGACGGATTTCCATGATTTTCTCCCTTTTACTATGAAATTTTTTCATCGTGATGATGAAATCTGTGAATTTGCCTTATTTTTATGTCAATGTTACAATACAATCACGAGGACGTCAATCGTATTTTTGTGCAAAATGAATAAATTCATACTTAGGAGGAAAGAATCCAAATGGAAAAGAAAAAAATCAAGATCGGACTTGTGCCGAAGCTGATCATTGCCATCATCGTAGGTATCCTGTTCGGCCAGTTCCTTCCGGAAGGCTTTTGTCGCTTTGTTGTAACCCTTTCCGGATTTTTCAGTACCTTTCTGAAATTTGTCATCCCGCTGATGATCCTTGCCTATGTGACCATGGGTATTGCGGATCTTTCACAGGGTGCAGGGAAGCTTCTCCTGATCACAGTGGCTCTGGCTTATGGCTCCACTCTGATCGCAGGTTCCGCATCCTATCTGGTATCATCCAGCCTGTTCCCGCACTTTATGAGTGAAGGTGCACTGGATCAGATCGCAGCTACCGCAGACGCATCCCTGACACCGTATTTCAGTATTACCCTGAGTCCGGTCATGGATACCCTTTCCGCAGTTGCCCTTGCCTTTGTGATGGGACTCTGCCTCTCTTCCATGCGTGGAAAAGAGATGGGAAACAGCCTGTACAACGGAATGAGCGATTTTTCCAAGATCATTGACAAAGTTCTTCATACCATTATCATCCCGCTGCTTCCTCTTTACATCTGCGGAACTTTCACAGATATGACTATTTCCGGAAAAACATTTGCCATCTTAAGCATTCTCTGGAAAGTATTCCTCGTTGTGATCATCATGCATCTGATCTGTATTACAATCCAGTTCGTGATCGCAGGTACCGTAAGCAAGAAGAATCCTTTCACCCTGATCAAAAATCAGATTCCGGGATATACCACCGCCCTTGGAACCCAGTCTTCCGCAGCTACCATTCCGGTTAACCTGGAATGTGCAAAAAATGACGGTGTATGTGAGCAGATCCGCAACTTTGTAGTTCCTCTCTGCGCAAACATCCACATGGCAGGTTCCATGATCACCATCACAGCCTGTGCTACTGCAGTCTGTCTTATGAACCAGCTGCCTATCAGCCTCGGAACTGTAGTTCCATTTATCATGACTCTCGGTGTTGCCATGGTTGCTTCCCCTGGTGCTCCAGGTGGTTCCATCATGACTGCCCTTCCGTTTCTTTACATGGTATT
Organism: Ruminococcus sp. AM36-2AA; assembly: GCF_003461955.1. GTDB lineage: Bacteria > Bacillota > Clostridia > Lachnospirales > Lachnospiraceae > Blautia_A. The sequence continues at coordinate 2,712 of NZ_QTYB01000004.1, forward strand.
CGGAGCCGAAGCCGGTGATCCGGACGGCGCTATCTGCGCTATTATGGTTGCCCTTTACATTACACAGGATTCCTTCGGAACTGCCTGCAACGTATCCGGTGACAATGCTATCGGCGTGATCGTTGATACGATCTATAAGAAATTTATTGTAAAAACACCACAGGAGAATTAAGAAAAATGTCTTTTATCAGTGTATTTGACGTTATGGGCCCGAATATGATCGGTCCTTCCAGTTCTCATACCGCAGGTGCGGCGCGGATCGCTTTCCTTGCCCAGAAAATGATCATGCCGCCCCTGAAAAAAGTGGAGTTCACCCTTTACGGTTCCTTTGCCAGAACATACAAAGGACACGGTACAGACCGTGCCCTCCTTGGCGGGATCATGGGCTTTTCCACAGATGACATGCGTATACGGAATTCTTTTGACATTGCCAGGGAACAGGGGATCGACTATTCCTTTACTCCAAATGAAACAGAAACCGATGTCCATCCCAACACTGTCGATATCCACATGGTCAATGACCAGGGACAGGAAATGACAGTCCGGGGGGAATCGCTGGGCGGCGGCAAGGTCCGTATTGTGGAGATCAACCACGTGAAAGTGGATTTCACCGGCGAATACAGTGCCATCATCGTGATCCATCAGGATACTCCCGGTGTTGTGGCCTACATCACCAGATGCTTAAGTGAACGTAACATTAACATTGCCTTCATGCGCCTCTTCCGTGAATCCAAAGGAACCACAGCCTATACGATCGTGGAATCCGACGGTCATCTCCCGGAAGATATCGTAGAAAGCATTCACCGGAACACCAACATCCATGATGTCATGGTTGTTCAGATGTAGGGAAAAGGAGGATGTGTTTTATGGATTTCAAAAATGCCAAGGAACTTCTTGCTCTCTGCCAGAAAAAAAAGCTTCCGATTTCCGAAGTAATGCGCCAGCGTGAGATCCTTCTCGGTGAAACCACTGCTGAAATCGTGGACCAGCGCATGGACCGTGTTCTGGAGATCATGAAGGATGCTGCTTTTTCCCCCATCAAAGATCCGGTGATATCTATGGGCGGACTGATCGGCGGTGAAGCCCGAAAGCTCTGCGAATTTCATGACCTGGGAAAAAGCCTGTGCGGAAATGTTCTCGGAAAGGGTATCACCTACGCTATGGCAACCCTTGAGACCAACGCTTCCATGGGACTTATCGTTGCCTCTCCTACTGCCGGCAGTGCCGGGATCGTTCCCGGAATGATGCTTGCACTTCAGGAGGTCTACGGCTTTTCCGATAAAAAAATCCGCCAGGCACTATTTAATGCAGGCGCGATCGGCTATCTTGCCATGCGAAACGCCACAGTTGCCGGTGCTGTTGGCGGATGTCAGGCTGAGGTCGGAATCGCTTCCGCAATGGCTGCTTCTGCTGCTGTGGAACTTCTTGGCGGCACTCCGCTGCAGTGTACCTATGCGGCTTCCACCGTTCTTATGAATATGCTCGGTCTTGTATGTGACCCGGTAGGCGGCCTGGTGGAATATCCCTGCCAGAACCGTAATGCAGCCGGTGTTTCCAATGCCCTTATCGCAGCCGAAATGTCTTTGGCCGGTATCACCCAATTCATCCCTCTGGATGAGATGATCGATGCCATGTATACCGTAGGCAAAAAGCTTCCTGCAGAGCTTCGTGAAACTGCTCTCGGCGGTTGTGCAGCCACACCGTCTGCCTGTGAGAAGTGTCATCTTTGCAGCTGATCAACAGAGTATAACCCATAATAAACAGAGCCCGACTGAAATGACTCAAACAACAAAACGGAGAATTCCCGAACTTCTTTTTCCAGGAATTCTCCGTTTTCTTTTTTATAAATCCTAATTTATAATTTCATGTGTAAATATCTTTTATTTCTCCAGCACCGGGATATCTCCCACTCCATTCAGGATCAGTCTCGGTCTGTATGGGAACTTATCTACAGTTTCTCTTGTGGATACACCGGAAAGTACAAGAACTGTGTCAAGGCCTGTCTCAATACCGGCGATCACATCGGTATCCATACGGTCACCGATCATCACGGCTTCATTGGAATGTACGCCCAGGATACGAAGTCCGGTACGCATCATCAGAGGGTTTGGTTTGCCGACGTAGTATGCCTGTTTGCCTGTAGTAGCTTCGATCGGTGCTACAAATGCACGGCAGGCCGGTGCGATCCCGCCTTCGATAGGGCCTGTGATATCTGTGTTGGTTGCGATCAGCTTGGCTCCCTTGTTTACCAGGTTCATGGCACGTAAGATATGTTCATATCCGTATGTGGTAGTCTCACCTACAACCACATAGTCCGGGGAAACATCATCGATAGTGATTCCTGCATCATACAATGCATTGTAAAGGCCATGATCTCCGATCACATAAGCGCTGCACCCAGGTGCCTGGCTCTGCAGGAATTTTGCAGTTGCAAGAGCGCTGGTATAAAAATGCTCTTCCCCGACGTCCAGTCCCATGCGGAGAAGCTTCTCGCGAAGTTCTCTTGGGGAACGGCTGCTTGCATTGGTAAGAAACAGAAAACTCTTGTCTTCTCTCTGAAGCCATTCCACGAATTCCTTTACTCCGTCGAGGAGCTTGTTTCCGTGGTAGATCACGCCATCCATATCACAGATAAATCCTTTTTTGGATCTTAATGTTTCCATAAATTCCTCCCTGTCTGATGCGGATATTCGCAGTCTGGATCCGCTGCTTAATTCATTTCTTTGTATCCGATCTTCTCGATCTTATTTCGCAATTTCAGCATTCTGTAATCCAGATTTGCAATTTCTTCTGCATATTTTTTTAATTCTGCTTCAATTTCCGCATTGTCTCTTTTTTTATAATACAATTCATATTCTAACACAGACCAGTAATCCATTGCAATGGTCCGAAGCTGTATTTCCACCAGTTCTTTCTGCTCGCCTTCCGCAGAATAGATTGGAACTTTTACGATGAGATGTAGGCTTTTGTAGCCGTTTTTCTTGGGATTTCTGATATAGTCCTTGATCCGGATGATTTCGATATCTTTCTGCATTTCCAAGAATTCTGCCACCTGGTAAAGTTCATCCTCAAAAGGACAGACCACGCGGATGCCGATGAGATCTTTCAGATTTTTCCTGGCAGTCTCAAAATCCGGTTCCAGTCCTTTTTTCAGAAGTTTTGCATAAATACTCTCCGCACTTTTGATCCGGCTGGTGACCTGACTGATCACCGTACGTTTTTTCTGCCCGGAAAGTTCTGCATTGATCATCTTCAGTTTTGCCATAAGGATATCAATGGCTGCCTTGCAGCGGAGACGGTAGTCCGGATCTTTGATGTAGCTTGCAATGGCTGCTGTTTTTTCTGCTGCCAGTCTCTGAATTTCCGGTTCCACGGGATCCGAAACTCTGTCCTGCCCGGTTTTCTGAGCCGGATCATACTTTTGGGGATTTTCCTTCTCCTGTTCCTCTTTGGCCTGTGTGAATCCTTCTTTCATGGATTTCTGTTTTTTACTTATTTTTTTCTTTGATTTCTTTTTTGTCATTTTTGCCTTATCTGTTATTTTCAGTTTTCGTGTACATCTTATATATTATACCGAACACATGATATTTTTCATCAAATCAGCGTAAGGCTATTGTTAAATCTGTGGTAAAAAATCCTCCGAAAAGTCTCAGGATCCTATCTGCTGATATACCCGTGACTTCCCGAAGGATTTTTTCATACATGATTTTATTTTAACCGAATCAGGCAAATAGTGAAGCGGATCGCGAATATCCGCTTGACTAAAACAATTTACAGAAATTCCGACTGCAGCGCATCGTATCCGGTCTCGCCGGTACGGATACGGACAGCATTACGGATCTCATAGCTGAATATCTTGCCATCTCCGGGATCGCCGGTAAAGGCTGCTTTCTGTACGGCATCGATAACTTTGATCTCCCAGTCTTCCGATGATACTACAATTTCAAATTTAATCTTCGGTTTCAAAAATACATCAATCTTGGACCCCCGGACATACTCTGTGTAACCACGCTGTGTTCCGCAGCCCATGATCTGGGTTACTGTAAAACCGTTTACCTGGATCTCATTTAACGCAGCTTTGACATCTTCCATTTTTTCTTCTCTTACAATTGCTTCTATTTTTATAAGCATACGATTTCCTCCATTTTCACACGATCATTGCTATAGAAAATCTTTCTGTCATGATCAGTCAAATCCATTGAATGACGGATATGCATTTTCTCCATGCTGGGATGCATCCAGACCAACCAGTTCTTCCTTCGGATCTACACGAAGCGGTGTAAAGATCCGCACGATTCCGATACAGATCAGCGTTCCCACAATGGCAACCGCAATGGTGATCACAATACTTAATACCTGTGCCAGAAACAGCCGGTAGTCCCCAAACACCAGGCCATCCCATTTTGCAACGGAATTAATAGAAGATTTTCCAAAAAGTCCCGTGGCGATTCCTCCCCAGATACCACCGATACCATGGCAGCCAAAAGCATCCAGCGCATCGTCAATTTTCAGTTTCTGCTTCAGCAGAATTACGGTAAAGTAACAGATCGGACTTACCAGGATTCCAATGATAAAGGATGCCCACACCGGTACAAAACCAGCCCCCGGTGTGATCGCTACCAGACCAATTACAAGACCTGTGGAGACACCAACCAGTGTGGGTTTTCCCTCACGGATCACCTCGATCAGCATCCATGTCAGAAGTGCACAGGCAGAAGAAATACTGCTGGTCATAAAAGCATGCGCTGCAAGACCGTCTGCTTTCAGTGCACTTCCCGCATTAAAACCAAACCATCCAAACCACAGCATGGCCGACCCAAGAAATACAAAGGGAATGTTATGTGTACGATAGGTTGCCTTTGCATAGCCACGTCTCTGCCCCAGATAAATGGCAAGAACCAGTGCACTGACACCGGAACTGATGTGTACCACATTTCCACCTGCAAAATCCACAGAGCCAATGGCTGCCAGAAATCCGCCGTCTCCCCAGACCATATGTGCCATCGGATAATACACGATCAAAGACCAGATCGCCACAAAGAAAAACAGCGCCTTAAAACGCATTCTTCCAACCACAGCGCCAGTGATCAGTGCCGGTGTGATCATGGCAAACATCATCTGGAACGCTACAAATACCAGATGCGGGATCGTATCTGCATAAGGTCCCGGCTCCCAGCCAACACCATTCAGCGCAAACCATCTCAGGTCTCCGATAATCCCTCCATGGTTTCCGCCAAATGCCAGCGAATATCCAAACAATGTCCACATAACAACGGACAGCCCCATGATCGCCCCACAGGCCATCATGGTATTTACCACATTTTTTCTGCGGACCAGTCCTCCGTAGAAAAACGCAAGCCCAGGTGTCATAAAGAACACAAAGGCTGTACAGATCAGCATAAAGCCAGTATCTCCTGCATTCATCATCCATTTCCTCCTCGATTCCCTCACATTATTTCTGCAACGCAAAAAGCGCCTGGAAACTTAATTTCCAGACGCCTTTGTCATGTCAGTTAGCATAGCAGATAATTTTTCGGTTTTCAAGAGTTTTTTCTCTATTTTTCTGTTTTCTTACAGAATTACTATGTTTTATACGGATATGAGTTTTATTTTCGGCAATCTATCCGGTTATGCATAAGTGAGGCAGATATTCGTTACCTGTTCTCTTATGTATATTACTGTACTATAATCCGTACTATGCTCAGGATCAGAAGATGTGCCGGATAAAAAATATAGAAAAACCATTTCGAAAACTTCGGTGCTTTTTCAGATTTTTTTCCATTGTAGAAGTTCAGGATGATGATTCCCGACGCCACAATTCCTGCTGCAGACAGTAACGCATGTACCATTGCCGGTCCGGCTGCCATTTTTTCCGCATAGGAACCATAATTAAACAGCACAAAAAGTACAGCACCGACTCCATAAGCGGTTATCATTCTCTTCCGGTTCCCCCATCCTGCATAAAACCAGATGGTAAAAACCGGTGCCAGGATCGCCCAGTCCGAAAAAACGGACAGCAAAAGAAGCAGGATCAGCAGAGGAATCCTCCACGGACTTGCCATCATTTTTTCCTGGATCACCAGGATCATGAAGCAGATAAATAATGTAAAGATCATGTTCAATTGGGAATATCCGAAGGCCATCGTATAAGGAACCTGAGAGATTCCGGCAAAGATCAGAAGTCTTTCGCCATATTTTCTCCGGGAATGGGTATAATAAAATCCCTCCACCAGAAAATAGCACATGGTAATGGCTGTAAAATACCCGATATCCACCAGAACTTCCCACAGGATCGTATTTTCCGGCAGAAGCACGTTGGCGATATGGTTCAGAAGCATGGTAAAAATCGCCAGATATTTAATGGCATCCCGGGTCAGGCCCGGCTTTTCTGTTGTTAGCATAATATTCTCCTTCTGTGCAGAAATATATCCGCGGTACACCCGGTATAAAGTCCGTCCGCCTCTTCGCTTATTCTGCACAATGTAATATCTCTATCTTACACTTCCCCTGAACCCCAGGCAACTGATTTATGTGATTTTGCCAGCCCGGATACATTTTTTCCATAATATCTGCCATTCCAGACAGACATTACATTCTCTCTATTGATATTACGAAAATCCTTAAGAAAAGGACGTTGCCTTTTTTGTGATGTAAGCTTATACTGTAGGAAGCATGTTTTATTTTTCATGGCAGCATCATCCGTGAACACTGCCAGACAATGAATTCGGAAAGGAATTATCGATCATGATCCAGGATATCGCACCGCATACCTATCACAATGAATACAAGCCTGTGGCCCCGGATAAAACAAGCCACATCCTCGCCTACGAAGAAGGCAAGATCCTTATGAAAAAAGACGGCGAGACCATGACTCTTCCAAGTTTTGGAGAACTGGAAGGAAAAATTGATCATCTTTATGAGAATTATATCTATCTCTTCTCTGTTGACGAAGAACATTTTTACCTGATCCCGGATCTGGATACCAGTCTTCTTCCCGGATATCAGTTTGAGATCACACGCGTACTCCGCACAGCTGAACCACAGTATCTGGCCTTCGCGGGAATTACCGGATACCAGCTTTTCCAGTGGTACAGCAAACGTCGTTTCTGCGGCTGCTGCGGTAAACCCATGGTACATGACAAGGCGGAGCGCAAGATGATCTGCCCTGCCTGCGGAAACGGAGAATATCCGGTACTTTCTCCGGCTGTGATCGTAGGAGTTACCAACGGCGACAAGCTGATACTCTCCAAATATGAAGGCCGAAACCACACCCGCTACGCCATGATCGCAGGCTTTGCGGAGATTGGTGAGACCATCGAGGAGACCGTTCACCGTGAAGTTATGGAAGAGATCGGCGTAAAGGTCAAAAATCTCCGCTACTACAAGAGCCAGCCATGGTCCTTCTCCGGAACCCTTCTGTTCGGCTTCTACTGCGACCTGGACGGCGATGATACTCTGACTGTAGACCACAGCGAACTTTCCATGGCCTCCTGGTTCAACCGGGAAGATATTCCGGATGAGGGTGACAATATCAGCCTTACCAAGGAAATGATGATGGCGTTTAAGCATGGAAAAGCCTGAATCATCCACTTATCTGATTTCATAAAAAACACCGGTCATTCATCTGTAACATGTCCTGTCCGGGTTGCCAGATCATCTCTGACATCTCAGACCCAGTACATATTTCCGATGAATGCCGGTGTTTTTATTTTCTATTTTTCTATTTTATATACGCGCCGAAGCAATCTGGCTGAGACTGTTTTATTTCTCAGCTGTCAGATGCCAGATATCTCTGTTGTACTCTTCAATAGTTCTGTCTGAAGAGAAGTATCCTGCTTTTCCGATGTTCACAAGCATCTTCTCTGCCCATGCGGTTCTGTCCTCATAATCGGACAGTGCCTGGTCTTTTACTTTCGCATAATCCTCGAAATCAAGAAGTGTCATGAACCAGTCCTTGCTTACGATCTCATGATGCAGTCTTCTTAAATGCTCCTCACTTCCAATAGAAAGAAGCTCGTTTCCTACGATAAAATCTACTGCACGGCGGATGCGCTCATCTTTGTCATAGAAATCTTTTGCACAGTAATCCGCTTTCTCATAGTGCTTGATGACCTGCTCACTGGACTCACCGAAGATATAGATATTCTCCCTGCCTACCAGCTGGCTGATCTCCACGTTTGCACCATCCATGGTTCCCAGTGTTACCGCACCGTTGAGCATAAACTTCATGTTTCCGGTTCCGCTGGCCTCTTTGGATGCAAGAGAAATCTGCTCGGAGATATCGCAGGCCGGGATCAGCTTCTCTGCTGCACTTACGTTGTAGTTTTCCACCATAACAACCTTCATGTATGGAGAAACTTCCGGATCATTGTTGATAAGTTCCTGTAAGCAGAGGATCAGGTGGATAATGTCCTTTGCAATGATGTATGCAGGAGCTGCTTTTGCACCGAAGATAAAGGTTACCGGACGCTGCGGCTTCTCGCCGGCTTTGATCTTCAGGTAGCGGTCGATGATATAAAGTGCATTCAGCTGCTGACGTTTGTACTCATGGAGACGTTTGATCTGGATATCATAAACACTGTGTGTGTTGATCTCCTCGCCTGTATTGGCCTTGATAAATTCTGCACATCTCTTCTTTGCGTCCTGTTTGATCTTCAGGATATTTGCAAGAACGTCCTGATTTCCCTTAAATTCAAGCATTTTATCAAGCTCAAAGGAATCTTTGCGGAAGCCGTCGCCGATCATGGATGTGATGTACTCGGTCAGCGGATGGTTACAGTGAAGGAGCCATCTGCGGAAGGTGATTCCATTTGTCTTATTATTAAATTTCTCCGGATAAATCTCATAGAACTGATGAAGCTCTGTCTCCTTCAGGATGTCTGTATGAAGGGATGCAACACCATTGATGGAAAATCCGTAATGGATGTCCATATGTGCCATGTGGACCAGGTCATTCTTGTCAATGATGGCAAGATTTTCCTGCGGGTATTTTGCCTTGATACGCTCATCCAGTTTGCGGATGATCGGCATCAGGTGCGGAACTACTTCCTCAAGATAGGAAACCGGCCATTTCTCAAGTGCCTCTGCAAGGATGGTATGGTTGGTGTAAGCGCATACATGAGATACGATCTCGCAGGCCTCCTCAAACTCAATTCCACGCTCTGTGAGAAGGCGAATCAGCTCCGGAATTACCATACTCGGATGTGTATCGTTGATCTGAATCACTGCGTAATCTGCAAGGTCATGAAGGTTGGAGCCTTTGGCAGTCGCCTCATCCAGGATCAGCTGTGCCGCATTGCTTACCATGAAGTACTGCTGGTAAATACGAAGCTTTCTTCCGGCGTCATCGCTGTCATCCGGATACAGGAACAGAGTCAGGTTGTGAAGAAGATCTTTTTTGTCAAAAGAGATTCCCTCTCCTACAATGCTCTCATCTGCAATATCAATATCAAAGAGACGAAGCTTGATAGCCTTATTCTCATATCCTGCCACATCAATATCATACAGTGTGGATTTTAGCATAAAGCCTTTAAACGGTACGTAATAGGAAACGCCTGCGTCTGTCAGCCAGCTCTCCGGCTCGATCCACGGGTTCGGTGTCTCAAACTGAAGATGATCTTTGAACTCCTGTTTGAAAAGTCCAAGGTGATAATTAAGTCCGATTCCTTCTCCCGGAAGTCCCAGAGTTGCGATGGAATCCAGGAAGCAGGCTGCCAGACGTCCAAGACCGCCGTTTCCAAGAGATGGCTCCGGCTCGATCTCCTCGATCATGGAAAGTTCTTTGCCGTTCTCTTTGAGATATCTTGCGACTTCGTCATAAACACTGAGATTGATCAGGTTGTTGGAGAGAAGTTTTCCGATAAGGAACTCTGCAGAAATATAATAAATCTTCTTTTTTCCTTCCTGATATCCGCGGCCTTTCAGCTGCTCCTTTGTCCAGGAGAGAAGTCCGTGATAGATTTCCTCGTTTGTACAGTCTTTGACATTTTTGTTATATTTGTCTTCGAATACTTTGCTTAACGTTTCCATTTTTGATCTCCTTTCATGGATCTTTATGGGATGAAATGTGTTTTTACAAGGTTGTTTGCTTTGTTTTTGATGGTATTAGGATATCACGCATCAAGATGCAAAAATATAACAATCCTGTCATGATATGCAAGATATTTGTCAGACTGACTGTCCCATGCTCTTTCTGTACTTATGTGGGGAAATCTCATTTGCCTGCTGGAATTTCTTGATAAAATAGCTTGTACTGTTGAATCCCACGTTCATGGCAATCTCTGTCACCGGTGCGTCCGAATGGGTCAGAAGATATTTTGCCTTCTCCATACGGAAATCATTGATGTACTCCACCAGAGTTTTTCCCGTATACTGGCGAAAAAGCTTCATAAAATAATATTCACTGTAATTGGAAAGCCCGGAAAGTTCCGAAACTGTAAGATTTTCCTGATAGTGAAGGCTGATATGATCCAGAACTTCCTTCACTGCCGCAAGGCTTTTATTCTGCTCTGTACTTACCGGAATAATATAATGCCTGGTCAGCATTTCATAAAAGAAATCAAAGAACAGCATTTTCAGCTTCACATAAAAATATGGTTTCTTCTCTGTATGACAGGTATGGATCTCCAAAAAAATTTCCTTAAGCTTCTCATACCCGGAATCTCCTTCTTCTATATGATGGCAGAATTCTGCCCTGTTTTCCATCAGAGGGGATACCACACATTCCTGGCAGATATCTCCCGGCTGCCCGGCCAGAAATCCAAGTCCAAACACCACACTTTTATAATAGAGAGGATTGTTTAAATCTGTCCGCATACTGTGAAGAACCCCGCAGTTTACGATCAGAATATCCCCTTTTTTCAGTCGGATACTCTCCCGGTTCAGTCTGGCAAAACCGCTGCCTTTCTCAATATACATGATCTCCATTTCACTGTGCCAGTGATCATACAGTGCATGAAAGATCTCACAGTTTCCCGTGTACGTTTCCACCGGCAGCTCAAAGGAACCGTGAGGACTTAATTCTTTTAAATTATCATCCACTTCGGATACGTGAAGCGGATTTTTTTCGGATATGTCTGTTCCTGGCATGATTTCCTCCGTGAGTCAAGCGGATATTCGCAATCCGCTTCGCTATTTGGTTAAATTCTGTTTGGCTGCTTTTAGTCTAACGGATATTTTCAGCCATGACAATATTATATTTTCCTGTTTTATTTTTTATGACTGCCAAAAATCCACTTCCACAAACCGGAATCTTGACTTTTCCCATCCCAACTGCTATATATAATGTTTAGAATAAAACAATTTGATTTTAAAAGGAATGAAAACTGCCATGAATCCATTAAAAAAAGCTTACTGCCGTATTTTCCAGAACATCTTTAAATTTGCACTTCCCGTACTTCCTTACCGCAATCCGAAGATCATCGGAAGCGTCAGAGGTATCCCGGAAGTTCTGGAAAAAAGAGGTTATAACAACGTACTGATCATCACAGACACAGGTATCCGAAGCCTTGGCCTTACAGAACGCCTGGAGCAGACTCTGAAACGAAACTGCATTTCCTACCAGATCTATGACAAAACCGTAGCAAATCCCACGACCGTCAATGTGGACGAGGCTCTTCATATGTATCTGGACAACGACTGCCAGGCGATCATCGGCTTTGGCGGCGGTTCCAGCATGGACTGTGCAAAAGCTACCGCAGCCCGCATTGCCAAACCGCACCAGTCTCTGGCACAGATGAAGGGAATCCTGAAGGTCCACAAAAAGCTTCCTCTTCTCATCGCCATCCCCACAACTGCAGGAACCGGAAGTGAGACCACACTTGCAGCCGTGATCACCGATGCAAAGACCCGCCATAAATACGCCATCAACGATTTTCCGCTGATCCCACGGTACGCAGTTCTTGACCCGAAGGTTACCTTAAGCCTTCCGCCGTTTATCACCGCCACTACCGGAATGGACGCTCTCACTCATGCGGTAGAAGCTTATATCGGAAACTCTACCACCCCCGGCACCCGTAAAAACGCTCTGGATGCAGTCCGGCTGATCTTTGAAAATCTGGATACCGCCTACACAGACGGGCAGAATATTGAAGCAAGACGGAACATGCTCCGCGCTTCCTATTTTGCAGGCTGTGCTTTCACCAAATCCTATGTCGGATACGTTCACGCAGTTGCCCATTCCCTCGGCGGAAAATATAACGTGCCTCACGGACTTGCCAATGCCGTGATCCTGCCTATGGTGCTGGAAACTTATGGGGACAGCATTACCCATAAACTCCGCAATCTGGCCGTAGCTGCCGGTCTCTGTGACAAAAATGAAGACGATAAAACTGCCTCCCGTATGTTCATTGATGCCGTCAAAGATATGAAAAAGCGTTTTGGCATCGGAGACTATATTCCGGAAATCCAGGAAACCGACATCCCTGAACTTGCCCATTATGCCGACAAAGAAGCCAATCCTCTGTATCCGGTTCCTGTGCTGATGGATGCCAGCGAACTGGAAACCCTGTATTACAGACTGATGCCGCCGGCTGGCAGCTGCTGAGTATTTTCATCCGCCATCCGTCGTCTATATCATTCACAACACTACCACTGCTTATGCCTTATTTTATATTCCGAGATATATCCTTTTCAGACAACTTCTGATATTTGGCAAAGCAGGATTTTTCAGAAAGGACCATAAATTCCATGGAAAAAGAACAGATCACCCAGCTTCTGGAAAAACAGCGCCAGTATTTCTACTCCGGCGCAACTTTAAATCTCGATTTCCGTATCAGCGCCCTGAAACGCCTCCGTGCCTCCATCCGAAAACACGAAGCACAGATCCATGCTGCTCTCCGAAAAGACCTGGGAAAAAGCAATTTCGAGAGCTATATGTGTGAAACCGGACTGGTGCTCTCCGAGATCACACATATGTTGAAAAATATCCGCTCTTACGCAAAAGAAGAAACCGTACCAACTCCGCTGGCACAGTTCCACTCCCGCAGTTTCCGCAAACCATCTCCCTATGGCGTCGTTCTCATTATGAGTCCATGGAACTATCCGTTCCTTCTCACCATTGAACCGCTGGTCGATGCCATTGCAGCCGGAAACACCGCCATCCTGAAACCAAGCGCCTACTCTCCGGCAACCAGCGAAGTGATCCGCCTTCTGATCCATGAGTGTTTTGATCCCAGATATGTATCCGTTGTTACAGGCGGCCGCGCGGAAAATACCCACCTTCTCAGCCTGCACTTTGACTACATCTTTTTCACCGGAAGCCAGGCTGTAGGAAAAGAAGTCATGAAAAAAGCCTCCGAATATCTCACCCCGGTCACACTGGAACTTGGAGGAAAAAGTCCCTGCATCGTGGATAAAACTGCTAATCTCCGCCTTGCAGCCAAACGTATCGTATTCGGCAAATTTTTAAACTGCGGCCAGACCTGCGTGGCTCCGGACTATATTTACTGCGACCCGGAGATCAAAGACGCACTGGTTGCAGAACTTCGCCGCCAGATCAGCCGCCAGTACGGCAAAGAACCTCTGAAAAACCGGGATTACGGGAAGATCATCAACGAAAAACATTTCGACCGTATCAACGGCCTGATCGATCCTGCCAAAACCGTCTGCGGTGGCGGTTCCAGCCGTGAAACACTTCAGATCGAACCAACGATCCTTGATAACGTAACTTTCGACGATCCGGTCATGCAGCAGGAGATCTTCGGACCGGTACTTCCGGTCCTCACCTACGAATCTCTGGGAAGCGCGGTAGCAAAGATCAACTCTATGGCTCATCCACTGGCCCTCTACCTCTTCACCAGCGACGAAAAAGCCTCCCGGGAAGTAACTTCCCGCTGCGGTTTCGGCGGCGGCTGTATCAACGATGTCCTCATCCATCTGGCAACCAGCAATATGGGATTCGGCGGCTTCGGTGAAAGCGGCATGGGCTCCTACCACGGCATCGACGGCTTCCGGACATTTTCGCACTATAAGAGCATCGTGGATAAGAAAACCTGGATCGATCTTCCTATGCGGTATCAGAAGTATCGGAAGGTTTATGAGAAGATGGTGAGGATGTTTATGCGATAGATACAGACAGAGGACGATGATATCTGCATCGTCCTCTTTTTTTCTCCCACCTTTTAGTATTTTTCTGAAGTAACTACAGATTACCCGCTGAGAGAAATGAACCGGTTTTTACTTTTTTTAATATAACGTTTTCAAAGCCTCGGCCCGTACATAACCCAATTGTTTTCCATCTGTAACTTCTACATATTCAGTATCTTTGTACTCCATGCTGCTACCATGACTATATAATTTTGTGCCGGCTTTAAAACTTCCTGTTTTTGCAAAGAGAAGATCATAATTTCTTATATCAACATTCTGCATTACTTCGTATTTTGGATTATTTAACTCCGCAAAAGCTCCTATATTGTTATTAAAATTGTCTTTTACGGTAATCTGAAACGTAGCAACATAGATTGCAATTACAAGAAAAATTGAAATGATATTCAAAATTGCTTCTCCCTTTTTGCTTGTAATATCTGCTAGTACTTTTATCTGTCCAGGTATTAACGCAACCTCAATCAAAACAAGACCAACAATTAATGATGTAAAAAATATATTTTTCATCAGAAAGTCAAAATGTTCTATTACTATATAACTTCCTTTTGAGAGATTATCTCCCCAGGCTGCAGAATCAATCATAAATAATACATAGATAAAAATGGTCATGATCATTAAACCATTTACACAGGTTGCTATTTTGTGTGATATTGTTTTCTTCGTAAATCCGGTAAAAAATATGTAACCTCCACCCAAAAATGCGATTATGGACGTAATCATAAATAATATAGGACCTATATTACTGATGATCGTATACCCCAATCCAATTCCCAATATTGCCAGAAATATTATAAGTGCTCCCAAATCCACTATAATAAACATTTGTGTTTCCTCCCTTTCCTAATCACGTTAGTGTTTTTTGATATGTCTGTAGATTAGCAGATGGATAGTCAAAGTCGGGTTTTACTTTTTTTGATCTTCATCCTTCTTTACTCTCACATATCTCATCAAATTCCTCAAGAGATATCGGGGTTTTATCTCTCAGCTCATTGCCATAATGACTGACTTCCACACCTTTCACTTCTTTTTCCGTATACACAAAAGTCTGTTCTTCCTTGGACCTCCATACTACACTGCCTCCATCTTCCAGTTTTCCGATCATATAAAACTGTGCCACCGTCGGATCACTGATCGCGCTCACAGAAATCTCCGTGCTGGACACGATGTTAAAAATATCTCTGACTCCGTAATCATCCGGAAGTTCAACAACTATGCAGTCATCTTCCTTATCTGAAACAACAGTCCCGCTTTTTCCACATCCTGTCATCAGTGTCGCTGTAATACCCAAACATAAAATCCCTGCAAAAATCTGTGTTTTCTTCATATTTTTTTCCTCCCACCTGTTGGTATTTTTTTGAAGTGACTATAGATTACCAGATGAGAGGAACCAGCCGGGTTTTACTTTTTTTGTGTTTTGATTAGAAAAAAATATAACTGACCCGTAATGTTTAGATTAATTCAATTGTTTTTATATTCCCCATGTTAATTGTATCAAAAAGATAGTCACCATTTTCATTAACACATTTCCAACTACGATCCAGCGGGATATCAGAAAACTCTCTCGCTGTTTGAAGTCTGCCTGCCGCAGTTCTCATCAATGCCCCGGCAGTTTCATCCAAAATATAAGCAACTCCATCTTTATAAAAAGTAATAGTTGCATAACCTTTTTCAAATGCGCTGAATATCTTTTCTTCCCTGGTATTATAAACTATAGCTTCCAGATGTGTTCCTTCCTGATTTTCTGATGAGATATTCTGTTCAACTATTAATTTTCCTTCCGAAAAATCATATCTGGTACCTTGAATTGGTTCTCCTATAATATTCCACGATGTGTCAAAAAGCGCTACATAATCTTTTTCATCATTTCCTCTTAAAGGAAGTGCAACGCAGCCATCTTCAAATACCAAATTGTCCGGTAAAGCAGCCATTCTGATTTTTTCAGCATATTCATTATCCATTACTTTAAATTCACCTGACGAAACATTATAAGAAACCAAGTGATCTCCATAGTCCTCCAATATACAATATCCCTCATTTATATAATTATCACTTCCCCAGTTCCATCCTAAATCTCCGGTTATAGCTATTTCATTCAAATTTCCCATTATATCCATTAAAATCATCTTCGATCTATAACCTGTAACATTCGGATCTTCATAATCAAATCCCAAAACCGCTGTATCTTCATAAAAGTAAACATTATCATCCGATGAAGTAGTTTTCTCTACCCATTTGTTGCCCTGTGTACAATAATACATTCGAACCCAGTTTCCATCATTGTTCAGATTTCCATAACTCCATACACCTTTTCCGCAATATGTAATTTCGTTAACAGGGTCTGTACCTTCTATGGAAAATTCTGTAATTTCATTTCCACTTTCATCATATAATTTATATACATATCCTGCACTGTCAAAATTCGAATTATATTCTTCTATCCAAATTTGTCCTCCATCATATGCTTTCGCTTTAATATTATCAGATATATCATATTTATTTATTATGTTTCCATTTAAATCAATCTGATAAACAGCATTTTCTGTTTCTATAAAAGAATATCCATTTGAAAAAGGTGAAATATTTGATATCTCAGATTCATTCACAAAAAAGAGAGCATTACCTTCCTTGTCAATACATGCATAACCCGAACCCAAGTCATCTGCATCTCCCTGTATCCATTCCACACCTTCATTAAATCTGTAATTTATCCTGACATTAAAAGATGTCTCCGCTACGTTTTCTGTATTATTTTCTGTATTAGTTACAGTATTCTCACTCGAACTGCTCTCTGTTGCTGTCTCTTCCTCTCTTTCTCCATTCTTCACATTTCTATTATTTGAGCATCCCGTTATCATAAATGCAGAGCAAATTAAAGTTATTATTATAAAACAATATTTTTTCTTGTGCATTTTCTTTCTCACCTTTCTCCATAAATATCCATCAATACAATAACTGATTTTTAGCATCAATCGTCTATATCATTTTTATTGTTCACAGTCTCTTATCTTTTTCTGCGTCCTAAAAATGTTCCAGCAAAAATAACACCACATACTCCTCCAAGGCCATAAAAAATAGTAGCTCCTCTGCTGAAATCATTCTCTCTTTTTTGATTTCCTCCTAATACTCCACTATGTATAGAATTATATTTTCCATCTACAACATAGCCAGTTGAATACGGTACTCCGTGCTGAGACTCTGCACCATAATCATATGCTTTACCCATAAAAAGGAAAAAAATCACTCCCAACATAGTTAATATTCTTACTACTTTCTTACTCATTTTGCTCTCTCCTTTTATTTCCTTTAAAATAGCCAATGGGACGGAGAAATATGGCTTGAGCACCAGAAAACACCGTCCCATTTCTGTTTTATTTCTCATCCCCAGCTTCCAAACTGATGAGTATTTTGATTTCTCATTCCTTCTCTTTGAAATGCTTCAATAGTCATTCCTTTATATCTGAGGATACCAACATCGCCAGCTGAGAGAATCATCTTATGTGCATTAAGATTTCTAAGTTTTAAACGTTCTCCATTTTCAAATTCAACAACATACCATTCAATCTCTCCAAGGCTGTATATTTTTTCCAAAATTTTAACTCTTCTTGTAATTAAAGGTTTATTATTATCCATTCTTTTCACAAAATAAACCGCTACCCATGCCAAAATTGCCATAGCTATTAATATTCCAAATAAAACTGGAAATAAAGCTATAAGATCATCCATATTATATCTGCTAACTCTAATCGTCATTTTTCCACCTCACACTCTTTCTCTTTAGAAAATATTAATATATTATTTTTATATGCAATCACGTGTTCTTCCGATTACCAGATGGGGATCTTATATCAGGATTCGGAAATTTTACAGGCGTTGTGGAATCTTTTCCGCTCCCATCAGGATCTCTGCCAGCCTGTATTCCAGACATTTCCTATTGTCGCAGATGATCTGCCGTCCCTTTTTCAGTTTGTTGCAAACACAAGGGCTTCTGCCGATGTGACAATCTTTATCCAGCCTGAAGCATGTATTTTACCATTTCTGCGAAGAGATCTGCTGGAAGAGATTTTTAATTACAATATTCCCGGAGCAGATGCTGTTATCTCTATGGCAGATGCTTTATTTATCGATAATATGCAGAGGATCAAAGATGAAAAATTCATCATATACTTTACAGAATATGGTATGACACGCTTTCTACAGGATGGATTATTCGAAGAAATCCCATCCACGTTTTACCATCCTCTGACTGTGAAACAGCGTATCCGTATCCTTCATGAAATCGCTCAGTGCTGTCAGAAGGGTGCTTATCGGATCCTGAAAAAACCTTTGAATCATCTGTCTGAAAATCTTCGAATGGCTCTTTGTGGAAATACGTGTTCCCTTACCTATCAGACAAATGCCGGAGAGCATATGTGCTTTGCGATCACTGAACCGTTTATCCTTCAGATTTTTCAGGATTTCCTGACAAATATGGACCCGGATGTTTATTACACACCGGAAGAATCTGCTGCGATCATTAACCGTATGATCCGTCAATTGGAATCAAAATAATATATGAGGGAAACAAAAAGAATGCCGTCCCATCATTTCATTTGATGATAGAACAGCATTCTTTTTATTATGCTCCTATGTCTTCAACTATATAAATATCCATAACAGCTCAATTATCTTATGGCATCCTTCATCTCTTTCACATACGCCTTCACCTTCGGCACGCAGTCTTTGCCGTAGGCTCCGCAGAGCTTCACAATAGCTGATCCAACAATAGCACCATCGGACTGATCGGCCATTTTTTTTGCCTGCTCCGGAGTGGAAATTCCGAATCCTACTGCACATGGAATGTCTTTCTGGGATTTTACCAGTTTTACCATGGCCCCGATGTCGGTTGTGATGTTGGTTCGCATTCCTGTAACTCCAAGCGAAGATACGCAGTACACAAAACCTTCTGCCTCTTTGGCGATCATGGCAATTCGTTCATGGGAGGTCGGCGCGATCAGGGAGATCAGATCCAGGCCGTACTGTTTGCAGACAGCGTCGAACTCTTCTTTTTCTTCGAACGGAACATCAGGAAGGATCAGCCCGTCCATTCCAATCTCTGCTGCTTTTTTGATAAAGCGTTCCGTTCCATAAGAAAATACTACGTTGGCATAGGTCATAAACACCATGGGAATTTTTGTATTTTTACGGATTTTTTCTACCATTGCAAAAATTTTATCTGTAGTGACTCCGCCGGACAGTGCCCGGACATTGGCTTCCTGGATCACCGGTCCCTCTGCGGTAGGGTCTGAAAACGGAATTCCAAGCTCGATCAGGTCTGCGCCTGCTTCTTCCATTGCATATACCAGCTGCTCGGTAACCTCCAGTGACGGATCTCCGCAGGTTACAAAAGGAATAAATGCCTTTCCGTTTGCAAAAGCTTCTGTAATTCTCTTATTCATGAATATCCTCCCCTCTGTAGCGGGCGATTGCCGCACAGTCTTTATCTCCACGTCCTGAAATGGTAACTACCATGATCTTGTCTTTTCCAAGTGTTGGTGCGATCTTTTTCGCATAGGCTACTGCATGAGCACTTTCAATTGCCGGAATAATTCCTTCTGTTCTGGAAAGATACTCAAATGCATCTACTGCCTCATCATCGGTTACCGGCACATATTCTGCTCTTCCGATGTCATAAAGGTGTGCATGCTCCGGTCCTACGCCCGGGTAATCCAGACCTGCGGAGATGGAGTATACCGGTGCGATCTGTCCGTACTCATCCTGGCAGAAATAGGATTTCATACCATGGAAGATTCCCAGACGGCCGGTTGCGATGGTTGCTGCAGTCTCTGCAGTATTCACACCGCGGCCTGCTGCCTCACATCCGATCAGACGGACATCTTTGTCATCAATAAAATTATAAAAAGTTCCGATGGCATTGGAGCCGCCGCCTACGCAGGCCAGGACAACATCCGGAAGTCTGCCCTCTTTTTCCAGCACCTGCTCTTTGATCTCCTTGGAAATAACTGCCTGGAAATCACGGACAATAGTCGGGAACGGGTGGGGTCCCATAACAGATCCCAGTACATAGTGGGTGTCTGCGATACGGTTTGTCCACTCACGCATAGTCTCGGAAACGGCATCTTTTAAAGTTGCGGTTCCGCTTGTGACTGCATGGACTTTCGCTCCGAGGAGACGCATTTTGTATACATTTAGGGCCTGACGCTCGGTATCCTCTTTTCCCATGAAGACTTCACATTCCATGCCCATCAGCGCTGCTGCGGTTGCAGTTGCCACGCCGTGCTGACCTGCACCGGTCTCTGCAATGACACGGGTCTTTCCCATTTTTTTTGCCAGAAGCACCTGACCTAATACATTATTGATCTTGTGTGCACCTGTGTGGTTCAGATCCTCACGTTTCAGATAGATTTTGGCTCCGCCCAGATCTTCGGTCATGTGTGCCGCATAGTAAAGACGGGAAGGTCTTCCTGCGTATTCATTGAGAAGCTCTGTGAGCTCGCGGTTGAATTCCGGGTCGTTTTTGTAATGGTTGTATGCTTCCTCAAGCTCCAGAACGGCGTTCATCAGTGTTTCCGGGATGTACTGTCCGCCATGGATGCCGAATCTTCCTTTTGACATGTTAAAAATCCTCCTTTATGTTCCTCACGGTCTGTACCGCTTTCACTATTTTATCCGGGTCTTTGTGCCCATCGGTTTCTACACTGCTGCTTAAGTCCACAGCCCAGGGATGAAGCATTTTTATGGCTGTTTCCAAATTATCACACCCAAGGCCTCCGGCCAGAAACCAGGGACGTTTTATGGACGGTACCAGGCTCCAGTCAAAGGTCTCACCGGTGCCCCCGGCTCCCTGATCCAGAAGAATGTAATCTGCTTCCGAACGGATCGCCCGCTTTACATCTTCTTCTGTTTTTATGGAAAAAGCTTTTATCAGAAGCTGGTCTGTCATAATCTTAAGCTGTCTGATATAATCTTCGTTTTCCTGTCCGTGAAGCTGTGCCAGGGAAATGGTTCCTTCGTTTAAAAGCTGTGCGGGAAGTTCCACCGGTGCATTGACGAATACGCCTACCGGCAAAATACTCTCATCCAGCTTTTCCCGGAGAGTTCGTAACTGAGCTCCTGTGACGTTTCTTCTGCTTTTTGGAAATTCTACAATGAATCCACAGAAGTCTGGTTTTGCTTCATTAACTGCCTGAATGTCCTCCAGGCGGGTAAGGCCGCAGATCTTGATCCTGGTTCTGACCGGCTTCTCCTGCTGTTTCCGATCCGCACAGCCTCTTTCCTGTCGTATGGTGTTGTTCTGTTCTGTTTTCATCTCAGTGCTCCGCCATTTAACTCTTCCAACGCCGCTTTTTTGTCCGGGCTTCTCATCAGGGTTTCACCGATCAGAACGGCGCCTACCCGGTTTCTTTCCAGGATGGCAATGTCTCCGGCATTTTTGATGCCACTCTCGGAAACAAATACCACATTGTACGGTGCCAGGTTTCGAAGACGGATGCTGTTATTCATATCAACTTTGAAGGTTTTCAGATCACGGTTATTTACACCGACGATCTTCGCTCCTGCTTTCAGTGCTCTTGCCACTTCTTCCTCATCGTGGGCTTCCACCAGTGCATCCATTCCCAGAGATTCTGCCAGCTCTCTGTATTCCAGGAGTTCCTGATCATCCAGAATGGTGCAGATCAGAAGCACTGCCGATGCGCCAAATGCTTTTGCCTGATAGATCATGTACTTATCCACCGTAAAGTCTTTCCGGAGGACCGGGATATCCACCGTTTCCGTGATCTCACGAAGATAAGTATCACTTCCCATGAAATAAAAAGGCTCTGTAAGGCAGGAGATTGCGGATGCACCTGCTGCCTCGTATTCTTTCGCAATTTCCACATATGGAAAATCCGGTGCGATCAGCCCCTTGGAGGGGGATGCTTTTTTTACTTCACAGATGTAGGACATGCCCGGTTTTTTCAGGGCTTCCAGAAAGGAAGGCTGCTGTGGTGCTTTTTCTGCCAGAGCTTTCAGCTGTTCCAGAGGAAGCTGAATTTTTTCCTTCTGGATACGTTTTCTTGTCTTTTCTGCGATTTCTTCCAGAATGTTTTTTTCACTCATTCTTTGTTTGTCTCCTCGATATTTCAACTCTCATTCGGCAATTTCAAGGAGTCTGACAACTTAATATTTCAATTAATGGGGTTGCCGATTCCTCTCCTCCCGCCATTATCCTCAAATTTCATTGCTTAATCTGATAAATTCCTCAAGCTTCGCTGCGGCGGCTCCGCTGTCGATCAGATTTTCTGCCATCTTCACGCCGGCTTCCAGGCTCTCTGCTTTTCCTGCGATATAAAGTGCGGCACCTGCGTTCATGCATACAGCCTGACGCTTCGGGCCTTTTTCGGTTCCGTTTACAATGGCTTTTGTGATCTCTGCATTTTCTGCCGGTGTGCCACCTGCAAGTTCCTCTTTGCTGCAGCGAGTGTAACCGAACTGCTCCGGTGTGATCTCGTAGGACTGGAACCATCCATCCTTGATCTCGCATACAGAAGTCGGTGCACTCATGGAGATCTCATCCAGCTTGTCCTGTCCGAAAACAACCATTCCACGGTTCACGCCAAGTTTCATCATAACCTGCGCCAGAGGCTCTACCAGTGACTGATCGAAGACTCCCATCAGCTCCATGTTTGCACCTGCCGGGTTGCTTAATGGTCCGAGGATATTAAATACTGTACGGATTCCCAGCTCTTTTCGGATCGGTGCCACATATTTCATGGCAATGTGATAATTCTGTGCGAACAGGAAACAAATGTTGATCTTTTTCAGGATTTCGGCACTTTTTTCTGGCGGAATGGTAATCTTTACGCCAAGAGCTTCCAGAACATCTGCGGCTCCGCTCTTGGAGGATGCTGCACGGTTTCCGTGTTTTGCAACCGGAACGCCTCCTGCCGCGATCACAAGAGAAGAAGTTGTGGAAATGTTGAAGGAGTTTGCTCCGTCACCGCCGGTTCCTACAATCTCCAGGACATCCATATCGTGAAGAAGTTTGATGCAGTGTGCACGCATACCTGCTGCAGATGCTGTGATCTCATCAATGGTTTCGCCTTTCATGGAAAGTGCGGTCAGGTAGGATGCCATCTGTACCGGTGTTGCCGCTCCATCCATGATCTCATTCATTACGGATTCTGCTTCGTCATATCTAAGATCTTCTTTTTTTGAAAGTTTGATGATTGCTTCTCTGATCATTCTTGTTCCCTCCTGTTCTGTAACGATCCTATCTTTTATGGATTACCATTCTCTGTCTTACAACTTCCGTACTGTCCGTTATCCGGGACAGTTTCTGTTCAATTTTACTTTTCCCTTACAACTTTCATAAAGTTTTCGATCATCGTTTTTCCATCTGGTGTCATAACCGATTCCGGATGGAACTGTAATCCGAAGATCGGATATTTTTTATGTTCCAGTGCCATCACCTCTCCGTCCTCAGATTCTGCGGTAACGACCAGTTCTTCGGGTAACGTATCCCGGAGCGCTGCCAGTGAATGATATCTGGCTGCCAGGAAAGTATCCGGCAATCCCTCAAATATCTGACTCTCACCAACTTTATGGATTTCCTTCTGCTTGCCGTGCATCAGCTCTTTTGCATAGGAGACGGTACCTCCAAATGCTTCACAGATGGACTGATGCCCAAGGCAGATACCCAGGATCGGCAGCCTGTCTTTGAAATATTTTATGGATTCAATGCAGATTCCCGCATCTTCCGGACGCCCCGGGCCCGGAGAAAGGATCAGGGCTTCCGGTTTCATATCCTCCAGCTCCTGTATGGTTACTTCGTCATTTCGTACGACCCTGATATCCGGCTCCACAGAACCGATCAGCTGGTAAACATTATAGGAAAAGCTATCATAATTATCGATCAGTACTATCATTCCAGTCCCTCCTGTGCTGTTTCGATTGCCTGTACAACGGCCCTTGCTTTGTTGCAGCATTCCTGGAATTCATTTTCCGGAACACTGTCTGCCACGATCCCGGCTCCGGACCGGATGCAGATCTCGCCTTTCTTTTTATAAACCAGGCGGATGGCAATGCAGGTGTCCAGGTTTCCGGCGAAATCCAGATATCCGATGGCACCGCCGTAAATACCACGTTTGCTCTGTTCCAGCTCCTGGATGATCTGGCAGGCACGGAACTTCGGTGCTCCGGAAAGAGTTCCTGCCGGAAGGATGGCATCTACTGCATCCACTGCATCCTTGTCATCCCGGATCTGGCCGGTAACTGTGGAACCGATATGCATCACATGGGAAAAACGCTCGATGCACATATATTTTTCTACTTTTACAGTACCGATCTTACTGATCTTTCCGATATCGTTTCGTCCAAGATCCACAAGCATGTTGTGCTCGGCACGTTCTTTTTCATCGGCGAGAAGTCCTCTTTCCAGCTCCAGATCTTCTTCTTTTGTCTTGCCTCTCGGTCTGGTTCCTGCCAACGGGAAGGTGCTTAATTCCGTTCCGGTAAGCTTGGCCAGAGTTTCCGGCGAAGCTCCAGCGATCTCAATATCATCGCTGGAAAAATAAAACATATACGGAGAAGGATTCGTAGCACGAAGGACCCGGTAGGTATCAAACAGGCTTCCTTCCGCTTTTGCCCTCATGGGATTGGAAAGAACCACCTGGAAGATATCTCCTTCGTGAATGTAATGTTTGGCGGTTTCTACCATCTCACAGTATTTTTCTTTGGGGAACTGTGGTTCAATGGAGGATTTCAGTTTCAGCGACGGGAATTCCTTTTGTTTTCCGTTTCGGATCAGATCTGCCATCTCTTTTAACTTCTCTTCGGCTTTCCTGTAGGAGTTTTCCAGGTCATCAGTCATCACACCGGTGATCAGCAGTACCTTCTGTCTGTAATGATCAAAGGCAATTACCTGGTCAAAAAGCATCAGATCCATATCGCGGAAATCCTGTACTGTCTTGTCGGTAAGCTCCAGTTTTGGCTCACTGTATTTGATATAATCGTAGGAAAAATATCCTACCAGGCCACCGGTAAATGTAGGCATATTTTCCAGCACCGGGCTTTTGTATTCTTTCAGGATCTGGCGGATAGCATCTCCCGGATGTTTCACCTGCTGTACGGTTTTTTCTTCGCTTCTGTCCTCGTGGATCTTCCGGATCTGAAGAGTTCCGTCTGTACAGGTGATCTCCATGGATGGCTCATATCCCAGGAAGGAATAGCGGCCCCATACCTCTGTCTGGCTGGCACTTTCCAGAAGATAGCAGTGTCTGCTGGCTGTGCGTAAGGTTCTCATGACTTCTACAGGTGTATAACGGTCGGAATACACCTCCCTGCATACGGGGATGCGCCGGTATTCGCCTGACTGTGCAATATTCTTGATTTTTTCTAATGTTGGATACATATACAGGCCCTCCTGAGTTCTTTTCATTCTTTTGCCGGAGGAGACGGTACGGTACTGGACATTCGCAATCCGCATTCGCTACTTGTTCATGGATTCCAATTTCTTCGAAATTAGAATCCAAAAACGCCCGTCTCCGGCAGAATCTGGTTCTGCCAGGGACGAGCGTCAAATTCAAAATCACCCGCGGTGCCACCCTGATTCACGGTTCGACCCGTGCACTTAGCGGAATACCTGCATATTCCCGGCAACTGACGTATGCCTTCACGTCACAGAATACTCGGTATCCATAATACCTTTCCCTGTGCCCTCCGCGGTCCATTTAGTAAACTGCTTCTCGGCCCGGCTCTCACCCTCCCGGACTCTCTGTGCGCGCATGAATACCTTTATCTCCGCTTCAACGGTTTAGTGGTTTACTCTATTAAACTTTTTATATAAAATAGCACAGGATTTTTAATATGTCAATACAAAAGTTGAAAAAATCGTCATTTTATTCTATAATTGTGACAGTGTGATTATCACAAAACCTACTTACGAAGGGAGTTTTACCACAAAATACCATGGCTGAAAAAAATGCAAACACCTGGCTGGATACCCCAGATCCACAGGTTTTTATCAAAAATTCCGCAAGATTTAATGATCTGATGATGATGTACCGCTGTACTGTCCGTGAGGTACGTACCAAACTGGAAGTTCTCAATGATGAATTTTCCGTAGAATATAAACGTAACCCGATCTCTTTTATCAAGACCAGAATCAAAAAACCGGAAAGTATCTACAAGAAACTGAAAAAACTGGGTTACGACTTCACTGCCGAGAATATCCAGAACCAGCTCAATGACGTAGCCGGTATCCGTGTTGTCTGTGCTTTTATTGATGATATCTACACCATTGCGGATCTCATTGCCAAACAGGACGACATCACCATCATCAAAGTAAAAGACTATATCAAAAATCCCAAACCAAACGGTTACCGCAGCTACCACATAATCGTGGAAATTCCTGTGTTCTTCTCCAAGGGAAAAACACCCATGCGTGCGGAGATCCAGATTCGTACCAATGGTATGGATTTCTGGGCTACCCTGGAACATCAGCTCAGATATAAGCAGAATATCGAAGAAATGGATGGTTACGAGGAAGTCAGCACTGAGCTTCTAAACTGCGCCCGTGCTGTCATTGATATGGATAATGAAATGCAGCGGATCAAAGATAAGATCGGACAGTTTCACGATATCTGATCCTGCCTGCGCATCGCCCGCGAACACAAAATGCCACACCATATTCCAACTCTGTTCAACCCACTGGTTATGGTATGGCATTTTTTATAATATGGAATTCTACAACCTCACCTGTTCTTTTTCACTGTTCTTCACACGGAATACCCTGGGTGTCATATGGTAATGTTCCTTAAATACTCTGTGAAAATAACTGTTATTCTCATATCCCACAGCAGCAATAATATCACTGATCGGAAGATCCGTCTCACACATCAGCTCCACGGCCTTGTTCAGGCGTTTTCTCTGAAGAAGTTCCTTGAAGTTAAATCCTGTGCTTTTCTTGATCATCTTGCTTAGTACATGCATGGGCAGATGAAGCCTGGTGCACAGCTCTGTCAGAGTAGCTGTCCGGTACTTCTGCTCAATATAATCCAGGGTTGTCATGGAGATCATATTTTCGTACTGATTGGGAAGGCGCATCTCCACATACTGTACGGATTCCACCAGATACATAAAGATCAGGCCCATTGTGGTCTGGTTGATCCGTTCCCGGTTTTCTTCGCCGTTTACCAGAGAATAGATGATATTTTCCAGAAGATTCTGGATCTGCAGGACCTCTGCAACCTTAAAGTGAAGATATTCGCCACGTTCCTCATCCTGTCTGAGCACATTCACAAGAAAATCTGCCAGCATATTATCATTGCCGGTCATGGAATAAGCCACATCAAAAAACTCCGGCAGCACCATGAAATTGATGGCAATATCATTCTGTCCCGCTTTCAGGATCTCATGCTTTGTAAACTGGTTGAGAAAAAGCAGCTCGCCTTTATTCACCACGACTTTTTTTCCATCGATGATATTGGTGAGTGATCCCTCACACACATACAACACCTCTACAAAATTATGCCGGTGTGCCGGAAAATACACAAAACGTGTGTGTGTACGCACAGCGATCAGCCTGCCTTCTTTCAGCATCTTACGGCTGTCCACAGTGAAATCCCGGCCGGAAGTGTAGAGATCTTTGTCTACCTCTGCTTCTCCGTCCAGGATCTTACGTTCTTCTTCGGTTATTTTTCTCAGCTGATCCAGTAAAGCCTGCTGCATGTATCCTGCTCCTTTGTCTGTCATTGTCCTGTTGCTCTCATTTTAGCACTACCTTCACGGGAGTACAACTGAAATCACCCAATGATCCTTTTCCGGCTGCACAAAAGAAAAAGGCAGAGTCCAAAGACTCCGCCATTTCCAAAGGATTTATCATATGATTAGTACAGTTTAGCCATCTCTTCGATGTTGCTTGTATCGAATTTCAGAGGTGCGCCAAGTACAACTTCTGTACCGCCGTCATCAGCGTCTGTGATTGTGTAGTCACCAAGGTCGCCAGCTGTGAACTTGTCATCTTTGGCACCTGTGATGTCACCGTTGATCAGAGCGATTGTTGTGTAAGCGCTGAGTTTTCCAAGGCCCTGCATATCCCACAGATAGAAGTATGGGCAGGAATGATCTGCATCATCACCTGTGTACTCCTGCATCTCAGACGGAAGTCCAAGACCTGTCAGTTTGCACTCAGATCCGTTATCCTGAAGATATTTAGCAGCTGCTGCGATACCAACAGTTGTCGGTGCGCAGATAACTTTCAGATCTTTGTAGTTCTGAAGAAGAGCTGCTGTCTGGTCTGTAGATTTCTGTGGCTCATCATCGCCGTATACAACGTCTACAAGCTCAAGTTTGCTGTATTTGTCATCGCCTTCCATGATGGTCTTCATTGCGTCGATCCATGCATTCTGGTTAGCGGACTGAGATGTAGCGGAAAGGATTGCGAACTGTCCCTCACCACCGGAAATATCAAGAACTGCATCCATAAGTGCCTGAGCAACTTCTTTTGTACCAGCCTGGTTTACGAAAATCTCACGGCTGTCTTTGTTCGGTGCGGAGTCGAAGGAAGATACCTTGATTCCTGCATCCATAGCTTCCTCAAGTTTAGCCTGAAGAGCGTTAACATCGTTCGCGGAGATACAGATTGCATCGAAGTCCTGAGAAATCAGGTTGTCAAGAACTTTGATCTGTGCATCAGCGGTAGCTGTCTCAGGATAAACGACCTGAACTTCGCCGCCTTCAGCCTCTACAGTCTCCTGGAAAGATTTCGCTGCGATCTCGAAGAATGCGTTACCAGCTGCTTTACCAACCAGAGCGATCTTTTTGTCTTTTGCGGAATCGCCAGCTGCTGCTTCTGTCTTAGTATCGTCTTTTTTGTCATCTGCTGCGAAAACCGGGCAAACTGTACCAAGAACCATTGCTCCACAAAGGATTGCGCTAATTACCTTTTTTTTCATTTTTGTTCCTCCCTATAAGAATATAATTTTTTATATGCTGCTGCCCCGCTACACCAATGGAGGCAGCTAACAATCATATGGGTTTCAAAATTGATATTTAGTTTTTCTTCATTGCGACTGCTTTTTTTACATCACCGATGATGTTTGGAAGAGCAACTGCTGCTACCAGAAGTACACCGATGATAAGAAGGATTACCTGTGCGTTTACGTTCTTCTGTCCAAGACCAACTCGTAAGCATACGATAATGAATGCGGAAATGATACCGCCGGCCAGGTTACCTTTACCACCTGTGGAGGAGATACCTCCGAATACTGCCATTGCGATGGCATCCATCTCAAATCCGTTACCGGTTGTTGTGTTTGCACCGTAAGAAGATGATACCAGGAACAGTGCACAAAGTCCGGACATAAGTCCCATAATTGTGTAGATGATGAAACGGATCTTCTCTACATGAACGCCTGCATAATAAGCTGCCACACGGTTTGTTCCGATCGCATAGGTACGACGTCCGAATGTGCTCTTTCCAAGGAAGATTGCAAAGAGGACACCAAGGATCAGTACCAGGAAAAGAATGTATGGAACCTGTCCGACTTTTCCACCAATGGCACGGAAACCATCTGTGTTTGTGATCGCGATACTTCCGCCGGCTCCAAGTGTTACCTCAGCGATACCACGGAAGATGATCTGTGTTGCCAGTGTTACGATCATTGGAGGAAGCTCCTTGAAACGGGTAAGGATAAATCCGTTAACCGCACCGCAGAGGGCACCAACAACCAGTGCTGTAAGTACTACTACAATGAATGGAGCGTTTGTGTTGCAGACCATGCAGCTTAAAGTTGCGGAGAGACACACGATCGCACCAACAGAAATATCGATCTCGCCTAATACCAGGATGTACGCCATCGGGAACATCATGAATACCTCTGCAAGGTAAACCGGCATCTGACGAAGAACACTCTTCAGATTATAAAATTCAGAAAATGATGCGCAGAAAATATTTACCAGGATAAAGAGAATGACCAGGATGCCTTCCCAACTGAATATGATGTGTTTCATCGGATTTTCCGGCACATTGTTAATACTTCTTCCAGATTTTCCAGCCATGATTTACATCTCCCTTCCCTTTAATGCATTTTTGTCTGCGATCCTCTGCAGGATAACATTGATCACAACTACTACCAGGATGATAACACCCTTGATCATGTTCTGCCACAGGGAGCTGATACCTACAAGTGGAAGAGCTTTTGCGATGGTTGCAAGGATGATGGAACCAAGGAATGCACCTACTACTGTTCCACGTCCACCGCTCATGCTTACACCACCGATAACGCAGGCTGCGATGACATCCATCTCACCACCGTACTGCATATCAGGCATTGCAGAAGCATAAACAGAAACCTGAAGTGCTCCGCCAAGACCTGCGAGGAATCCCATGATCACATATACAAGAAGGTTGATATTCTTTGCATTGATACCGGAAACCTGTGCTGCACTTGCATTACTTCCTACTGCGTAGATTCTTCGTCCTGTTCTTGTCCATTTCATAAAGAAGAAGAATACTACATAACAGATGATGATTACCCAGATTACTTTGTTAATTCCAAGAAATGTGGATGTTGCAAAATTTTTGAAATCACCAAGAGCTGCGGCACTTGCCCACTCACCACCGTGAGAAACAAGATATCCCATTGCTCTGTAGATGTACATAAAGCCCATGGTTGCAATGATCGGCGGAACGTTTGCTCTTGAGATCACAAGACCTACAACAAGTCCGCAGGCAATACCGATTGCCATTGCAATGATGAAAGCAAGTAATGTACTTGTGATATGTCCGTATTTCAGGAGCATACCAATGGACATACCGGAAAGTGCCAGGGTTGACATGATGGAAATATCGATTCCGCCTACCAGCATGACACACAGCATACCAAGTGACATTACCATTGTTACTGCATTATTTTTCAGCATCTCCATGAGTGACTTCGGCGTAAGGAATGACGGGCTGATCGCTGTGACAACTGCAAACAGCACGATTACGATAATTGCCAGCAGAGCCTCTCGGGAGCCTGTAATCTTCTTGATGACAGATTTCTTTTCCATTATTTAGTCCCCTTTCCAGTGCTCTTTTCCATGGACAGCTCAAGGATACCCTCCTGTGTTGCCTCTCCTCTGTTCAGTTCACCTGTCTTACGGCCGTTACACATAACGATGATACGGTCTGCCATACCCAGGATCTCCGGCATCTCGGAGGAGATCAGGATGATCGCATAGCCTTTCTTTGCCAGATCTCCCATGATCGCATAGATCTCGGCTTTCGCACCAACGTCAACACCCTTGGTAGGCTCATCCATGATAACAACCTTCATTTCCTGTGCAAGTGCCTTGGCAACTACAACCTTCTGCTGGTTACCACCTGACAGGGAGCTTGCCGGCTGGAAGATATCAACTGCCTTGGTATCTACTTCCTCAAGAAGCTTCTTGGAAATTTCTCTTTCTGTCTTCTCGTCGTTGAATCCGGATTTTGCATATTTACTGATGACCGGAAGTGTTACGTTTCTTCCAAGTCCCCAGCTCATGATCAGGCCTTCCTTCTGTCTGTCCTCAGGAAGAAGGATGATACCTTTTTCCATTGCCTCGGAAGGAGTCTTGATGTAAACCTCTTTTCCTTCAAGGAAAACTTTTCCTTCATCCGGACGGGTGATTCCGCAGACAGCTTCCACAACCTCTGTACGTCCTGCACCAACCAGACCGGTAAGACCTACGATCTCACCTGCACGTACATTGAAGGACACATCCTTGAAAAATCCTGTTCTGGAAAGATGTTCGATACGAAGCATCTCATCTCCCAGCTCAACTTCCGGTTTCGGGAACAGATCATTGATCTCACGGCCAACCATTGCCTTGATCAGATCTGCATTTGTGATTCCGTTTACATCGTAGGTTCCGATATACTGGGAATCACGGAATACGGTAACTCTGGAAGCCAGACGGTACATATCCTCAAAACGGTGAGAAATAAAGATAATGGAAACGCCATTCTCTTTCAGCTTGTCAACCAGTGTGTAAAGCTTCTCGGATTCGTTTCTGGTAAGTGCTGCTGTAGGCTCATCCAGAATGATGATCTTCGCATTTGTGGAAAGTGCCTTGGCGATCTCAACCATCTGCTGCTGCGCAACAGAAAGGGTACCCATCTCAGCGGTTGCATCGAAATCTGCATCCAGCTCTTTCAGATACTTGTTTGCCTCCTGGTTCATTTCTTTCCACTGGATCATATGATGTTTGATGATCTCATGACCCATAAAAATATTTTCAGCTACTGTAAGGTGCGGGTATGATGTCGGATGCTGATATACGGCTGCGATACCTGCTTCCTGAGCATCCTTCGGACCTTTGAAGTCAACCTTCTGTCCGTTTAAGAACATCTCACCTTCTTCTGCTTTATGTACTCCGGTAATAACCTTGATAAACGTAGATTTACCAGCACCATTCTCACCCATCAGCGCGTGAACTTCGCCAGGTTTGAGCTGGAACTGTACATTATTCAGAGCTTTGACACCGGGGAATATCTTCGTAATACCTTTTAACTCAAGAACATATTCTGACACGGCTCTTTCTCCTCCCTTTCCTTTGATCTGATTTTATTTTATCATCCCACCTGTTGGCTGATAATGGGAATATTTTTGGATAAGGGTAAAATATTCCTTTTTTCTATGTAAAATATTACCCATAAACCAATACCGCATTCTCGTATTTCTATATATTTTATGCTATAATGATAGCGCTGACGTTTCTGTTTTCTGTGAATATAAACAGAACCGTAAATGTCTGATTTACAAGGCTATGAACTATATCCAATTGGAGAACTATCTATGAAATTACTGATCGTTGATGACGAAGAACTTACACGTACCGGACTTATCTCATCTATCGACTGGGATTCTCTGGGGATCACCGAAATCCTTCAGGCTGACGATGGTGTGAACGGGCTGGAAATGGCCAGACTTCATAAACCCGAGATCATTCTCTGTGATGTGCGGATGCCACGAATGACCGGCATCGCCATGCTGGAACGACTGGAAAAGATTCTGCCGGACTGTGTACCTATCTTCATGAGTGGCTACTCAGATAAAGAATACCTGAAAGCCGCCATTAAATTAAAAGCTGTTAATTATATCGAAAAGCCCCTTCATCCCGAAGAAGTACGGGATGCAGTGCTGGAGGCCCAGTCTCTTTACAGGCAGAAGCTTCGTTCCCACCGTGGAGAAGCCCTGCACTCTCAGGAAACAGCCACCCGGCTTGCACAGAAACTGACCCTTCCGCCCTCCGACAACAGTGAGATCGCAGATCTCTGTCTGGAACTCGGACAGCCGGAGCTTCTTGATCCCGACATGAATTTTACTTCCATAATCGTGAAACTCAATAGTGGAGTAGAATCATCCGGTATTTTTCTGGAAGATATCCTGAATGATATTTCCTGTTTTCTGGAACATTATCACCTGAAATGTCTCTTTGTGGAAAAAAGAGTACAGTATCTGGTCCACCATATATATGGAAGCAATGCGCCTTCCCCGACTACACTTTCCGCCGTAGGAAGCTATATTTCCAGGCAATATGACTGCTGTGGAAAACATCTGATCGCTGCCGGCAATACGGTAACTGATATTTCCAGAGTTTATCAGTCCTACGCTTCCGCCGTGATCCTTTTGCAGAATTGCTTTTTCTTTCCGGAAAAAACATTTCTTACAGAAAACACCATAAAACAGCTTTCCCCAAAAGGACCGGTTCCGGATTCCCTGCAGTCTCCGGAAAATACTTTTTCCAAATACCTCCTTGCCGGAGAGGAAACACACTGTGTTCAGTTTCTTGAGGAACTTTTCCGGTATTACAGCTGTAATCACACATTTATGCCCAACCAGATCCGTGATCTTTATTATCAGCTGTTTAATGCGCTTTCCTCTTCCCGAAAAAAAAATCAGGTAGAATCCGGGCTTCACGAAAAACAGGATCTGATCATGGACACCCTGAACAATGCTTTTACCTACGAAGAGCTTCATGAATCTCTGAAAGAAAAAACCGCTCAGTATTTTGAAGATGCAAGGAATTCCCAGCCGGAAAATTCCACCATCTTTATGATCAAGGATTACATCAGCCGGAATTACATGAATGATACCCTTTCCGTAAAGGATATCAGCAGCCATGTATATCTTTCCGCTTCCTACGTATGCACCTTTTTCAAAAGTGAAACTGGCCAGACTCTCAATCAGTATCTGACGGAATACCGCATGGAAAAAGCCAAACAGCTGCTTTCTGATCCCAGATACAAAATTTCTGAGATTTCTTCCAAAGTAGGTTATACAGACGGCAATTACTTTGGTAAAAGCTTCAAAAAATACTCCGGTTTCTCCCCGTCCGAATACCGGGAGAAAATGTCATGAGGGCCTTCTGGCGCCGTTTCAAAAACGGCTATCTTAACTTAAGCCTTCAGACCAAATTCACCATTGCGCTGATCAGTATTGTGGTGCTTCCCGCATTTCTTACCGTATTTCTTTTTTACGGAAGACTGTACAATATGGTCGTGTCCAATACCATCCGGCAGGAACAGGATGCCTCCGCAAAGACTGCGCCTCTCATCGAGCGGACCATGGATACGATTCTGGCTACTACACGGAATATCACCGGCCAGAATTTTTTTCAGGAACTTTTTTACATGCCGGTCAGCGATTCATCTGAAAAACTTGCCACATCCAATCATGCCATTGATTTCAAAAATGCCGTTCAGCGTCTGACCACGGATTCCATTGTTACCGATGTGCGGATCTATGTGGATTTTCCGGATGATCTGAAATCGCTGAACGCCTATCCCAATACAGAAGATCTCCTGGCACCTTTAAGTCAGGCAAAGGGTACTTACTGGTATGGTATCTTCCAGGGAAACCGGGAGCCGCAGGAAATGTTCTGCCCTTCCTTCTATCTCGGTTCTCAGGAAAAACAGAATTACGGAGATATGGCATATATCTGTCCCCTGAGCCTTTACTACCACAGTACCGCCTACAAAGCTTATCTGGCTGTTTACTTTTCCGATGATAAGCTGAACAATATTTTATCCGACAATCTTTCTCTGGAGGGAAGCGTGTCCTATATTGTAAATGAACGTGATGCCATCGTTGCAACTTCTGATCAATCACTGTCCGGAATCTACCGGCTGGATTACGACACCATCAAAGATTCCTTCATGTCATCCAACAACTTTATTGAGCGAAACATTCTGGACACTAAGGTTTATGCCGGCTTTTACAGTATTTCCAATACAGACTGGTTTATGGTTACAATTCTTCCTGCCCCGCCGCTGATCCACGAAAGCAATCATCTGATGCTTCAGATTGCACTGCTCTACGCAGGTTTTCTTGTTCTGGCCCTTATTTTTGCCAATATACTGGCACACTCCATCACCGGAAGACTTTCTTCTGTGATCCGGCAGATGCAGACCGTACGCCACGGACCACCAACTCCCATGGAAAGCCCGGAAGCCCACGATGAGATCGGTGATCTGATTGATACCTACAATTATATGACCCGAAAAATGGATGAACTGATGAAAAAGCAGGCAAAATCTGCAGAAGATCTCCGGATTGCGGAGTTTAATTCCCTCCAGGCACAGATCAATCCCCATTTTCTTTATAATACCATGGATATGATCAACTGGATGGCACTGCAGGGACAGACGGAAGAAATCAGCCATGCGGTACAGAGTCTTTCCCGTTTTTACAAACTGACGTTAAGCCGGAAAAAAGGAATCTCTACCATTGCAAGGGAACTGGAACATGTGACGATTTATGTACAGCTCCAGAATATGCGCTATCATGACAGCATCGAACTGATCACGGATATTCCGGATGAGCTGTCGGAATATCAGATTCCGAAACTGACTCTTCAGCCGGTTGTGGAAAATTCCATTCTCCACGGAATCCTGGAAAAAGAGTCAAAATCCGGAACCATTGTCATTACCGGATGGATGGAAAACAAAGACATCGTTCTTCTGATTTCCGATGACGGTGTGGGGATTTCCCCTGAAATCCTTTCAACAATTCTCTCCGGAAGTGGAAACAGCCAGTCCGGCGGTACCAACATTGCCGTTTACAATACACACCGGCGCCTTCAGATCCTTTATGGAAAAGATTATGGTCTTACCTATTCCAGCAATCCCGGAAAGGGAACGGAAGTGGAAATCCGTTTCCCTGCACACAGAGAAGAGTAATCTACAGGAGGTATATCATTTATGAACACACAATCATCCGTACTTTTATATAATTTCAATGATCCGGACCGGCTCCGGATGATCCGCCGCTATCTGAACCGTCAGAAAGTAAAAGTCCGGATCGTCACCACACCGGAATTTCTGCATCCTCTGGGATATCTTTTTGAACTTCCGGGATTTCAGCCCTGTGCACAGTTTAATCTGGGCAAAAATTTCAGTGAGGAAATGATGGTACTGAACAATTTTTCCAGTGAACAGATGGATGCGTTCCTGGCGTTTTTCCGGGAAGAAGCGATTCCTTCGGTTTCGTTAAAAGCCATGCTCACCCCTGTGACCCAGCACTGGTCTTCCATTCAGCTCCATGACGAACTTACAAAAGAGCATACAATGATGCATAAAAAATAAGAATTTTTCCATCAAAAAAGGAGACCGCATTTGCAGTCTCCTTTTTTCGAATATGTTTTCGGTTGGTTATAAGAAAGAATTTATCGTTTTTTGTGATACTGATAATTATCTTGTTACGATATCTACCGGTACGTTGAAGATTTTTGCAACTTTCAGGATTGTGTCGATGTGTCTTCCTGTAGCAGCTGCCATGTGATGTGTCGGGCCAGCCTCGCTCCAGCGATTTACAAATTCTCTTGCTCCACATGTGAAACGTGTTCTCATGTTTGTATCACCGAAGGAAAGGATCGGTCCTTCCTCGTTTACACCCTCAGCTACAACGAACTTGAAGTTTCCGTCTTTATCCTGAGTGATTGCAAGGTAGGTTACAGGGCCTGTGTATGGATAGAACTGTGTCAGGTATCCGCCGCCTGTTTTGCCGTGGAATACCGGCACGATTTTCATGGTTGGTTTCTTGTCGGAGATGTCAGCGTCACCGCTTCCGGAATGTCCGATGATGCAGATGTCATCGTTGAAATCGATGGAGTACATCTCAGAAAGCTGGCCTGTACCGGAAATTGTCTTTAAGATACTCATTGCCATGGCAACTTTCATATCGCCCTCTACGGCACATGCAGTACCCTGTTTGATCAGCATGGAGAAAGCCGGGATCAGCATACTGTCAAGGACTCCTGCTTTACCCTGTGCAAATCCGTCGTAATGGGAAGCGATCATTCCAAGATGTTCGTCCTTTACCCATTTTTCAAAAGCAACAACGTATTTGGCCATATCCCATACTTTCTCAATGGTGCCGCCGCCCTCAATATCGAATGTATCAAGGATATCCTGTGCTTTTGCCCGGATTGCCTCCTCATCTGTAATATCATCAGCGATCGCCCACATCTTCTCCCAGTCGAACTGTTTTGTGTAGAGGAACATTCTGTTATAGAGGTTTGTCTCATCAATATACAGATCCATCATACCCGGATATGGTCTTCCGATCTGCGCAATGTTAGTCTCACGGAATCTTCTTCTTACCTGAGCAGCCTTGCACCAGTCTTCGATCTCAGCCTGAACTGCAGGATCTCCGCCTTCTACAACGCCTGTGATAACCGCATGTCTCTTGCCTGCTCTCTCAAGGTCAGCAACTGCCTCGCCTACAGCACCGCATGCATAGCCTTCACCCAGCCAGGAGGCAATGTCAGTGTGCTCATAATCCAGCGCTTTGATCTTCTGAACGTTTACAAGAACAACCGGAACATCCAGATCACGGATCGCCGGAAGCATGTTGTAGGATGTTGCGTATGTCAGCATCTGAAGAAATACAAGGTCAACATCTGCTGCACGGAACTTATCTCCTGCCACCATTGCCTGCTCTTTTGTTGTCACCATTCCGCCGTCAACGATCTCTACTGTATCCGGGATCGTTTTCTTGAATGCGTCGTACTGTGCCTCAAATTCCGGCACCAGTGACGGGAACTGCGGAAGATATGCGCCTAAAGCAATTGAAAATACACCAACTTTTGCCTTTGTGTTAACTAACATAATAAAACCTCCAGTTATTTTTATTTATGCTTTGTATACTTTGATACCGAAGGACTCATGGATGGTTGTACGAGCCTCCTCGATCGTTTTAAACTCCTCGGCCTTCAGCATCTGTGCTGTGATATTACCGATTGCAGTAGCCTCACCAGGGCCTGCATGGATTTCTTTCTTTGTAGCTTTTGCAGTCAGCTCATTTAAGTATCCTGCATTGGAACCACCGCCTACGATATGGATACGGCTGTAGGTTCTTCCTGTCATCTCCTCGATTTCTTTTGCGATCTTAGCGTAGCAATCTGCAAGGCTTGTATAGATAACGGTTGCAATCTCGCCAAGAGTTTCCGGAACCTGCTGTCCTGTTCTGCGGCAGTAGTCCTGAACCTCTTTTGTCATGTTCTCAGGAGAAAGGAAGCACTCATCGTTTGCGTTTACTCTTGACGGGAAGTCTTTTGCCTCCTCAGCCATCTCGCAGATCTGTGCAAAGCTGTACGCATCATCAAACTCATGACGTACAGACTGGATCATCCAGAGACCCATGATGTTCTTCAGATAACGGAAACGTCCTGCATATCCACCCTCGTTTGTGAAGTTCATCTCACAGCTCTTCTCAGAGCAGTCTGCTTCTTTTCTCTCGATTCCCATCAGAGACCATGTTCCGGAACTGATATAAATGAAATCGTCATCATTTGCAGGCACAGCCAGAACTGCAGACCCTGTATCATGTGTAGCCGGTGCTACAACCTCAAGATCAAAGCCAACTGCTTCCTTCACTGCGTCTGTTAAATGTCCGATGCTTGTGCTAGGCATGATCAGCTTCTGGAATATCTTTCTTGGATATCCCAGCATATCGATCAGCTCATAATCCCAGTCCTTGGTTGTCGGGCATACAAGCTGTCCTGTGGTTGCCTCTGTGTACTCGCAAGTTTTTTCGCCTGTAAGAAGAAAATGGAAGTAGTCCGGTACATGAAGAAGTGTCTCAGCCTGCTCCAGATACTCAGGATGTTTCTTCTTCACTGCCATCAGCTGATATACTGTATTGTAGATTGCTTTCTGGATACCGGTTCTTGCATACAGATCCTTCAGGGAAATTGTCTTATAAACTTCCTCGTCCATTCCCTCTGTACGATGATCACGGTAGCCTACCGTGTTGCCAAGAACCTTGTCATCCTTGTCTAGAAGCACGAAGTCAACACCCCAGGTATCAACACCCATGCTTACCGGGATCTTGCCGAT
Source organism: Ruminococcus sp. AM36-2AA (assembly GCF_003461955.1). Taxonomy (GTDB): domain Bacteria; phylum Bacillota; class Clostridia; order Lachnospirales; family Lachnospiraceae; genus Blautia_A. Next base: position 42,163 of record NZ_QTYB01000004.1, read on the forward strand.
CTCTTTACATTTCTTAAGACCATTTACGATCTCGTTGAAAAGGCGGTCAAACTCCCAGCAGAGCTCTCCATCCTTCTTAACCATGCCGTTCTCAAAACGATAGATTTCTTCCAGGATCATTTTTCCGTTTTCCATATGTCCCAGAATGTGACGTCCACTGGATGCTCCGATATCTACTGCTAAATAATATGTTGCCATTTTTAAATCCTCCTCAATATGTAAGCTTCTGATCACTTTCATATCTGATGTTGTATTTATCATACATCAGGATCCTTCCGGTGATAAGAACCTCTTTTGTCAAAAAAAGTGTCTTTATTTGCAAATAATACAGCGATTATTTATGAACTACTGCATTATTTGTGTCAAGCGGATATTCGCAATCCGCTTCGCTACTTGCTCATAACCGAATAACTGCTCCGCAGTTTATTCGGTTAAAAAATCCGCTGACTGAATCAGCCAGCGGATCTCTTATTTTTACGTTCGTGAACGCAATCCGCGTTCATTACAACTTCACGATCTGATCGATTATATGATTAGTCATAAAGGTTAGGAGCAATATCCTCGTCTTCCATATTTGTTGCATCATACCAGTAACCGTCTGTAGGAACATCCTGAAGCTCCTGGCCGTTTGCTGCTGCTGTCAGAGCGTAGATTGCATAGTATCCCATCATAAGAGGAGACTGTGTAACAGCACCGATGAATGTGCCATCTTTAACAGCTGCTTTGATGATAGAACCAGCATCGAAACCAACACCAACTACATCACCGTTTGCCGGGTCAGAACCAAGAACGTTAAGGTTAGCATTTGCTGCAAGAACACCCTCTGCAGAAACCTGGTTGGAACCGAATACTGCGATACAGTTCTCCTGGGAAAGGATTGCCTGAGCCTCTGTGGAGCAAAGCTCTACAGTTGTCTGTGCCGGAACAGCTACCTGGATAACAACGTCTGCGTCTTTAGCATCAGCATCAGCACCCTCTGCTGCGTTAACATAGAACTCGTTACCGCTTACTGCTACAGTCTTGCCATCAGCCTGAAGAAGCTCGATCATCTTGTTGATGAATCCAGTACCACGCTGCTGAATGTTCTGAGCTGTTGCATCCTGGTTAACCTCACCGATGATAACCTGTCCGTCAGCATCTTTAACAACGTCTTTAATGGAGTTGTACATATTCTCAGCTGCTACTGCACCAGCCTGTGCGTTGTCTGTACAAACCTCGCATACTACAGATCCTTCCGGAGCATCAGCGATACCTGTATCGAAAGTTACAACCGGGATACCTTTTTCTGCACATGTCTTAAGAGCATCCTGAACAGAAGATGTATCGCAAGCTGCAAGTCCTAATCCAACAGGATTGGAGCCGATAGCTGTGTTGATCATGTTAACCTGGTCAGCGATATCGGACTCACTGTTCGGTCCCTGTGCTTTATAAGTAACGCCCAGCTCCTCAGATGCTTTCTTCATACCTTCCTGAGCTGCATCCCAGTATGTAGACTGGAAAGATTTAACCATCATCGGGAACTCATAAGCTTCGTTTGCTTTCAGTCCGTCGAACTGTGCGGTAGGATCCTCAGCTGCTGTGGAATCTGCGGATTCCTCTGTTGCTGCATCTTCTTTCTCCTCAGCTGCAAAAGCTGCTGTTGCGCTCATGCTTGTTACCATTGCTGCACAGAGCATTAATGCCATAACCTTTTTTGCTTTCATATAATATTTCCTCCTTAAAATATATTATATAGTTTTTTATGTTCATACGCCGTTGCTACCCCTTGGCGTTTCACATCTTTGATTATCGGATACTGTTCACATTTCTCTGTGAACAGCACCCTTGCTTATTGTACCACACTTCTTAATATTAGTGTGCTGCTTTTTTCTCTTTCAGGATATCGATCAGAACGGCTACGATCAGAACGATACCTGTGATGATCTGCTGCCAGTTTGCCTGCAGGCCGATGTATGGAAGACCTGTTTTCAGAAGCATGATGACGAAGATACCAACGAATGTACCGATTACGGAACCATATCCACCGGTAGCTGCTACACCACCAACGAATACACCACCGATAGCATCCATCTCAAGTCCGGCACCAGTACCAGGCTGTACAGTAGGTGTTACTGCTGCGTATGCGATCGCCGCAAGACCTGTAAACAGACCGCAGACAACGTATACCATTACGTGATAGAACTTTGTATTGATTCCGGAAAGGGCTGCTGCCTCTTTGTTGGAACCGATTGCAATTGTATAACGACCGAATTTTGTGTGGTTCAGGATGTACTCCATAACCAGTACCAGGATGATCATCCAGAGGAAACCAAGTGGATAACGGGAAGCGCTTCTTCCTGTACCAACTGTTACCTTGAAGATGGTATGGAACCATCCGCCCGGCTGTGTAAGTCCCGGCCAAGGTGTCGCACTGCAGAGAGATCCGGCACCACGGGTAATCATACAGGTACAAAGTGTTGCCAAAAATGGCGGCAGGTTCATAACACCGATCAGTACACCGTTCAGTGCACCGACTGCGATACCAAGAACAATACAGATCAGCATTGCCAGAGCTACCGGGCAATTGTTGTTTCTGATCAGTGTTCCTGCGATCAGTGCGTATGCTACCATACCAGTTCCGATTGACAGGTCAACACCACCAGTGATAAGCGGGAATGTAACTCCGATCGCCATAAGAAGATCGTAATATGAGAAATCCAGCATACTCAGGATCGTGGTGTACTGTCTGAATTCTTTACTCAAGCCTGAGAATATTGCACACAGGACAATGATAACGAGCAAAACAATAAATCTCTGATCACTTAAAATACTTTTTTTCTTCTTAGTCATGACTTTCCTCCTTAATTGATATTCCGTGTGGCCTTGTCCATGATGTTTTCCTGGGTTGCCTCGGAGATATCAATACATCCGGTAACTTTACCCTCACACATGATGATGATACGGTCACTCATTCGGAGAACTTCTGTCATCTCAGAAGAAATCATGATAATGGATTTGCCTTCTGCTGCCAGTTTGTTCATTAATTTGTAGATTTCGTTCTTAGCACCAACATCGATACCTCTGGTAGGCTCATCGAAAATAAGGATGTCACTGTCTCGTGTCAGCCATTTTGCGATAACTACCTTCTGCTGGTTACCACCGGAAAGGTTAACTACCAGCTGGTCTGTAGTAGGTGTCTTAGTTGCAAGTTCGTTTACATATTTCTCAGCAACTTTTTTCTCTTTTGCTTTGTTGATAAAGATACCATTGGTAAACTCTTCCATTGTTGCCAGTGTTGTATTCTCTGTTACAGATTTCTGTACAACACAGCCGTATCTTCTTCTGTCCTCTGACAGATAACCGATACCGTATTTAACAGCATCCTGCGGGCTGTTGATGGTAACTTCGTGAAGCTGTCCATCTTTACCCATAACAGAGATCTTACCACTCTGTTTCGGGTCTGCTCCGAACAGTGCTCTGGCTGTCTCGGTACGTCCTGCCCCCATTAGTCCTGAGAAACCAAGGATCTCACCTTTCTTCAGTTCAAAGCTTACATCTTGAACCATCTTTCCTGCGTTCAGATGTTCAACCTTAAGAACTACCGGTGCATCTGCCGGAACTGCACTCTGCTGTTTCGGATCTTCATAAATAACACGACCAACCATCATGTTGATGATATCTTCTTTTGTACTGTCTTTTGTGATCAGAGTTCCTACATATCCACCATCTCGCATAACGGTTACACGGTCTGTGATGGTCTTGATCTCATCCATACGGTGAGAGATATATACGATACCAAGATTCTTCTTACGAAGGTCACGGATGATCTCGAACAGATCCGCGATCTCTTTCTCTGTCAGTGCTGCGGAAGGCTCATCAAAAATGATAACCTCAGCTTTATGGGAAATTGCTTTTGCGATCTCACACATCTGCTGTTTTCCGACTGTCAGGTTTTTCATCTTTTCTTTCGGATTGATCTCAATGTTCAGATCCTGAAAAAGCTTTTTGGAATCCTCGATCATCTTTTTGTCATCAATGCGGAAACCCTTCTTCGGCTCACGTCCGATGAAGATGTTCTGAGCAACAGTAAGATCACCTACCATGTTCAGCTCCTGATGTACGATTACAACGCCGGCATCCTGTGCCTCACGTGTATTGTGGAATTCTGTTTCCTGTCCTTTGTAAACGATGGAACCTGAATCCTTCTGATAAATACCGGTAAGAACCTTCATCAGTGTTGATTTACCGGCACCATTTTCTCCCATAAGTGCATGTACTTCGCCGCGTTTTACTTCGAAATTAACGTGATCCAGAGCATGAACTCCAGGAAAGGACTTATCAATGTCCTTCATAGTTAAAATAACTTCACCCATTGTCGCATCCTCCCTCTAAGATCAGTTCTTTCTGCGTCTTGCAGAAACGTCGATATAAACTGCAACGATAACGATGATACCTGTGATGATCATCTGCTGTCCTTTACCAAGGCCAAATGCCATAATGCCCTGTTGAAGAAGAGAGATGATAAATACGCCGATTACAGTACCGCCGATGGAAGCAAGTCCACCAACCATGGATGTACCACCCATAACGCAGCCTGCAATAGCCTCATTGTTGTACTGATCGCCATAACCTGGCTGAACAGTTGTGTATGTAGCTACAAAGAAGAGTGCTGCAATACCTACCAGGAATCCGCAGATCATATAAGCAAGCATTTCCCATTTCTTTGTGTTGACACCGGAAAGACGGACAGCCTCTTTGTTAGATCCAAGGCAGAGGATGTAACGTCCTGGTTTTGTGTTGTAAAGAACGATACCGCAGATAACTGCCATTACCAGGAAAATAACAATTCCTACAGGGAAGCCATTTACGGAAACGATATTACGGAACCAGCCGTTTGCCTCACTGGCTGCCGGCCAGCTTACGGACTGTGTTTTTGTGAATACAGAAGCAATACCTTTTGCAATGTTCATGGATGCCATGGAAATAATGAATGGTGGCACTGACATGTAAGAAACCATCCAGCCATTGAAAATACCAAAGCAGAGACCGATCAGAATGCAAAGGATCATGGCAACTGCACATGGAACCTTGTAAGATGTCATGCAGTAACCGGATACCAGTGCACAGCAGAACATTACAGGTCCGATGGAGAAATCGATTCCTCCTGTAGCGATTACGAATGTAACGCCAAGTGACAAAAAGCCCAGGAAGTACACATAGTTCAAAGTAGATCTGATACTATCAACAGCCGGAAACTTGTTTCCAAGAACTACTTTAAAAACCAGGAACATAAGAATCAGAACACAGACAAGCAGTATTCTGTTCAATCCGAGCTTCTTAACGATTGGATTTTGTTTTAAGTTTTCCAATTTTTACCCTCCTCACGTTTTGCACGTATCTTGTGTTTTCTTGGTTATTATAATACCGTCAAAAATCAATAATTGTAATAGAATATCTTTCAAAAAAAGGTTAAATATTTACTGTATGGTAAATATTTAACCCTTTTCTTTGTGCATTTATGACTATTTACGGTGTAAGATCACCATATGTTTTTAACGTATTAAACGGAAAAAGCAGTTTTTCGATCTCACTGGTATACATATTGTCAGGAGTCACAAGCTGGCACCCGGAATTAATATTCTTCTTATAGTCTTCTCCACGCAGCATCTTAACAGTTTCCCGAACACCCACATACCCCATTTTAAATGCCTTCTGTACAACGATTCCCTGGAAGATTCCGTGTTCCATCAGCTGGACGGCCTCCTGTGAGCTGTCTACTCCCACCACCCTGATCCGATTCTCTGCTTTTGCTGCCTTTACTGCTCTTGCAGCACCTACAGAGGAATATTCATTCATTCCCGCGATCATCTTGAGATCCGGATATTTTTTCATCAGCTCTTTTGTAAGCTCATAGGACTTGTCATACCGAGAATCACAGTATACCACATCTACGATATTATCCTTCAGACTGCCAAGTCCTGTCCGGAAACCTTTTTCTCTTTCAACTGCTGTAGATACACCCTTTACATGTGAAACGATCGCAATCTGATCATCCGTTCCCACAAGATCCTTCGCAAACCTGCCAAGGATCTGTCCCGCTTCCAGATTATCGGTCGCAACGGTAAGATCCTGGACCTCTTCCTGTGTGTAAGAATCAATAAATGCGATATGTATTCCCTGTTCCTTTGCCTTCTTCAAAAGCTGGTCGGATTCAGTGAAGCTGGACGGCGAGATCAGGATCGCGTCCGGTTTTTCTTCTGTTGCCCTTTCGATCAGCTTGTTCTGCCCATCCACATCATTCTCTTCCTCAGGTGCCCATACGCGGATATCTGCATTATATTCCTTTGCAGCCATCTCCGCCCCCTGGATCAGTGATGTCCAGAAATCATTGGTACCGTCCACAACCTTCGGAATATAGATCAGCGATAGTTTTCTCTCTTCTTCTACCTGTTTATAATAGACTATTCCGGCTACAAGCCCCGCCACAAGGCAGATGACCACTCCTAAAGTCAGGAGTTTTCTATGTTTTTTCATATTGATTCCTCCTGTATTCCCGGAATGATGATCGTGGCAGTGGTTCCGACACCTTTTTCACTTTCATAGGTGATCCCGTAATTTTCTCCATAATAAAGCTTCAGACGTTTCTGTACATTGTAAACACCCACACCATTGGAATGATAATTCACCTTATGCTTATCATAAATATGTGACAATGTTTCCTCATCCATACCTACACCGTTGTCGATCACCTGAAGAACTGCATTTCCGTCCTTCATAAAGCCTTTTACCTGCAAAAGTCCCTTACTCTCTTTATATTTCAGTCCATGATAGATGGCATTTTCAATGATCGGCTGGAGAACCAGCTTGATCAGAGGGATATTTAATATAGAAGGTTCTACATCGATCTCGAATTCCAGCTTGTCCTTGTAACGCATCTTCTGGATCGTAAGATAACCCTTGGCATACTCCACTTCCCTTGCAAGAGGAACCACTTCATCTTCATTACTGATGCTCTGACGAAGAAGACGCGCCAGGGATGCTGTCATCAGAACAACCTCTTCGTACTTTCTGCCCTCTGCCATCCAGATGATCGAATCCAGGGTATTGTAGAGAAAATGAGGATTGATCTGGGACTGAAGGGCCTTAAGCTCACTTTTTCTCTTTGCTTCCTGTTCCTTCACGTTCTGCTCCATAAGATCCTGTATCCTATGTGTCATCATATTGAAGGATTTCGTCAGGCTTCCGATCTCATTCTCCGAATCGATCTCCACATCTGCTCCGTCAAAATGCCCCTCCTGTACCCTGGACATGGAATCCCTGAGACGCTGAAGGGGATAGGTAAGACTCTTTGCCAGAAATCTTGAAAAAAGCAGAGCCACGATCATCAGAAGTGCAGATATAAGTACATAAATACTCTGCGCCTGATTACTTTTTCGCAGAAGCTCGCTGACGCTCATACAGCCCACAACGGTCCATCCGGTTTTATTGGATCTGGAAATGGAATACAGCTTTCCTCTGTTTCCCTTTCCGGTACGCACCGTATCTTCTTTTGATTCCACGATCAGGTCGATATTCTCCGTCTGCAATTCATTGTAAAGCTGTTGCTGCTGCGGATGATATACAATATTTCCGCTTTCATCCAGAATAAATGCATATCCCTTTTTCCCAATCGTATTCTGATCACAGAGTTCACTGATGGCACTGTAATTCAGGTCAATAAAAAAGACTCCCTCTTTCTCACCACTGTTGGAAAAATTACGGATCCCCCTGCTTAAAGTGATCACCCACGGGCGTTCTCCGCTGATGATGTGCTGTACATGGGAAGATGTAAGAAGCGGGCCTTCCGGCTTCTGCAAAGCATCCAGGTACCACTCCTGGGTGGAAAGTTTCAGATCCGGATTCACAGACTGTTTGCCGTCGTTGATCAGTTTCCGCCCATTAATTCCAATGATTCCCAGATTTCGGATATCACTTCGCCCGTCCAGAATTGTCTTGAACTGATTGATCAGACGCTCTCTTGTTCCATCGTCCACATTTTCGCCGAAAAGATATTGCTGTACATCCTCGTTACTGGAGATCATATAAGCAATATTTTCCATGTAGTCAATATAAGAATCTATATTCTGATTCATCTGCTGCACGATATTCTGGGTGTAGACAGAGGAATTTTCAAAAATAGAATTGCGGGTATATCTCATAGAAACACCGGTTATAACCAGCACCGCACTTAAAAGCAGCACCGTCACCACCGCAAAGATCGCGCTCTGGATACTTTTGAATTTTCCTATGATCTTTGCCGCAAACCGGATATCTCTCATTTACGTTTCTCCCTTGCATATTCTGTCGGGGTGCAGCCTGTCATTTTTTTGAAGGAGATTCCAAAGTAATGCGGGTCTGCAAATCCGACTTTTTCGGCAATTTCATAATTCTTCATGGTTGTATTTTCCAGAAGCTCCTTCGCTTTCTCCATTCGGGTACGTATCAGAACTTCTGTAAATGTTTCTCCTGTAAGATCTTTAAAAATCGTACTAAAATAACTGGTACTGATATTCAGATAGGAGCAGATACTGTTCAGGCTTAAATCCGGGTCCATATAATTCTTCTGAATATAGTCCAGGGCGAGCCTTGCCTGTCGCTGTCCGCTGGAACTGTTGGCATCGGAAAGCGTCTGAAAAATTTCTCCCACATGAGATTTTACCAGTTCAAATGCACTGTCAAAAGAATTCTGCTCTGTGACCTGCTGCAGAAGTGCTTCTCTTTTGGAAAAAAGCTTACTGTCCGGAACCATATCCTCGCAGGTTTCGTCTGCTGCACGGATGATCTGCTGCAGATAAACACAGGCCCTGCTCTTATCCACGCGTGCCGCTTTGATGTCGGATGAAATTTTTTCTAAAATATGATCCGCATTTTCTTTCCTGCCTGTTTTCAGTGCGGTTACCAGAGCCTCTACGACATTCTTTATGGAAAGCGTATTCTCCTCCGGCTGTTCCTCCATATCGATCAGAAGCCTTCCACCAAGAAGATATCTGTATTCGATTCCCTTTTCTGCCAGCTCATGAGACACCAGAAGCTCCTGCTGTGTCCTTGCCCAGCTTCCCACACTGATTGAAACATCCAGAGCCATCAGCTCTTTAAGCTTGGACTGGATCATCTGACAGATTTCCATAATTTTTTCGCCAAATTCTCTGGTCCGGTTTCCCATAAACAATACGCAGACCTTATTGTTTCCTTCCTGATAGGCAACACCTGCCTTCTCCCTGCTTACAATCTCATCACTGACATTAAAAAGGACAAAGGACATCAGTGCACTCTCCTGCCTTTTCTCTGCGGTGATCTGTGTTCCGTCCGAATACAGATCCAGATCAAACGCCGCCACGCGATAGCAGGCAGCTTCCAGACTGATTCCAAGCCCGGAAAGTTCCTCAAGGCTTTCTTCTCTTGTTTTAATGTTTTCCACAAAAGCCTGCAGTGCTCTGGACCGGATCACAATCGCATTCTTCTGATAGTTCTCCGATGTCTGCGTCAGGCGCTCGATTTTCTGTTTTTCTTCTCTTCGCTGATCCACTTTTTTCTTCATTTTTTCGATGACTGCACGGAGTTCCATGGCAGTTACAGGCTTCAGCATGTATTCACTGACGTCATACTGGATCGCCTTCTTGGCATATTCAAACTCACCGAATCCACTGAAGATCACAATTACAATATCCGGATAGTTATCATGGAGAAAATGGCTCAGTTCCATACCATCCATATATGGCATAAGAATATCTGTAAGTACAATGTCTACCGGATGGGTCTGCACAAATTCCGCTGCTGCCTTCCCGTTGTCACAGTCTCCTACCAGCTCGCAGTCCATGGCTTTCCAGTCAATATTCTCCCGGATCGCATCGCGAACAAGTATCTCATCGTCTACCAGTAAAATACGATACATAATTTCTGTCGTCCCCCTCTGTTCAGTTTCTGTTGCTTTTTTTGTACATCCCCCTGGCAGATACCTCCCACTATATCTGCCATTTACATTGTTAAAAATTACTGTTTTCTATGTAAACAATAACTGTTAATTCTTTCTACATGGTAACATGTTTGTTGATAATTTACAACGGAGTTTCTTAGTCCACTTTACAGGCAGTACTGTGCAAAAAATCCCATGTCCAATATATTGGACACGGGATTTCATCGTATACAATATTACGCTGGCTGTTCCGCGATTTATTTTACAATAACGCCATCTTCATCCCAGAGGTCATGCCAGTCGTTTGCACCATGCCACAGGAATACCTGTCCTTTTACAAGACGGTTGCCTTTTTCCAGGGTTGCGATGGTTGCCATTTCCTCTTCTGTAAGAGGATCCTCGGTGACACATTTCAGGTTGCTTGCATAGTTATGGACAGAGAACGGAATGGAGATCTCACCTCTCTGATGTGCCCATTTCAGAGCGATCAGAGCCGGATGAACACCATGTGCTTTTGCGATTGCCTGCATTTCCGGAACTTCCAGATCCGCAACATCCTCCGGACAGATATCTCTCTCAGGTCTGCGTGGGGAACCGATCGGCATGTAACCTACCGGCTGGATGTTATGTGCTACCAGATAATCATAAAGCTCCTGCTGCTGGAAGCATACATGCAGCTCAAGCTCGCAGGTTGCAGGTTTGATCTTCATAAGTGGAAGAACTGCCTCAAGTTTCGGAATGGTCATGTTGGAAATACCAATGTAACGGATCTTTCCTTTTTCTACCAGAGCCTCGCACTGACGGTATGTATCCATGAACTCCTCAACACTGAACGGCTTGGAATCCGGATTTCTGGAATCTACATCACATCCCGGTGCATGATAGTTCGGGAATGGCCAGTGGATATAATACATATCCACATAGTCACACTGAAGGTCTTTGATGCTCTTGTCACAGGCTTCCTCTACTCTTCTGTGCATGTCGTTCCATACTTTTGTCATGATGAAGAGATCCTTACGCTCTACAACGCCTTCGTCGAACGCATCCTTAAATACCTGGCCGATCTCATGCTCGTTTCCGTAGCATGCGGCACAGTCGAACATACGGTAACCACTGCGGATCGCGCCTGCAACAGCTGCAGATACATCCTCGGCGGATACACGGTCGGAACCGAAGGTTCCCATTCCGACGCATGGAACCTGTTCGCCGGAAGGAAGTGTCACTTTCGGCACGATTGCCGGATTGATAACTTCTGCCATCTTTACATCTCCTTTTTTATGAAAAAATTTTTCTTATTATAAACTTGTTTTACAGCCTCTATAATTTTTTGATTTCAATCTGTGGAAGAAGTTTCTCCATATCTTCCATCACAAAGAAACCGGTCTCCTCACGCATGGCTGCTGCCGCTGAGATCGCGCTGGCCCTGCGCAGGGTCTCTTCCAGGGAAAGTCCCTCGCTTAATCCAAGGGCAAAACCTGCGATCATGGAATCTCCACAGCCTACAGTATTTACTGCATCGATCTTCGGAACTATCGCACGGAAAATCCCCTCCTCGCCAACTGCCAGGGAGCCATCTGCTCCAAGAGAAACCGCTACGATCTCCACGCCACCGGCATGGATGGCTTTTGCCGCTTCGATGATATCGTTGATGTCATCACAGTGCTTTCCCGTAAGCATTCGGATCTCGTCGATATTGGGCTTGATCAGTGTTGGTGCTGCCTTGATTCCCTCTTCCAGAAGCTTTCCGCTGGTATCCAGGATCACCGGTTTTCCTGCGTCTTTGACAATCTTCACAAGACGCTGATAGGCAGTTCCGTCAAGTCCTTTGGGCACGCTGCCGGACATTGCAACAACAGAAGCGTCTTTTACAAGCTCGCGGAATTTTTTCTCAAATCCCTCAAAGTCTGCCTCTGTGAGAGTAAATCCCGGCTCCAGGAATTCGGTCTGCACGTGATTCACTTCATCCCAGATATTGATGCAGGAACGGCTCTCCGCGTCCACATGGTAAAAAGCGCTCTTGATGCCAAAAGGTTTCAGGGCATCTTCAATATAATTGCCTGCGTGGCCGCCCACAAAACCTGTGGCAACCACTTCGGCACCGTAAATGGACGCCGGCTTGGAGACATTCAGTCCCTTTCCGCCGGGAACATAGGTACATTCCCGTACCCGGTTCACTTCGCCCACTTTAAAATCATCTACTACATAACGCTTGTCAATGGCAGCGTTTAACGTTACAGTCAGGATCATATCAGTCTTCCTCATTGGAAAGAAGGATCTTTCCTTTTACAAGGCCCGGGGTCTTGAACAGCTGGAATGCTTCCTGTGCCTGGCTCATCGGGATCTTCTTGTAGATGAAGCCCGGATCAAATTTCAGCTGGCCGGTTGCAAAGTAATGCGCGGTCAGATCCCACTCACGTCCCGGATATGGTGCACTGTAGGACATCCAGGAACCGGTAAGTTTGAACTCTTTACGGTTCATATTCTCCCACTGTTTCGGTGTGAAAGTAAGGTTCTCATGAGGAGTACCGATAAAGCATACATGGGCTTTGTTTGCAGCAAGCTCAAATGCCATGTGCATAGTCGGAACCTGTCCGGCTGTCTCGAATACAAAGCCGTATCCTTTGCCGCCTGTGATGGCCATGGCCTTCTCCATGTAGCCTTCTTCTTTTGTGTTGATGACTTCATCTGCGCCGAGACGTTTTGCAAGGGCAAGTCTCTCATCGCTGATATCAAAAACTACGACTTTCTTGGAGCCGAAGATCTTTGTCCACTGCATGGTAAACATACCAACGGTACCGCCGCCCAGGATTGCCACATACTCACCGCCGTGGTAATCATTCTGGAATACACCGTGGATGGCTACGGTTGCAGGCTCAAACATAGCGCCCTGCTCATATGGAACATTGTCTGCAAACGGTACGGCATTTTTCTCAGGAACTACTACATAGTCCGCATTTGCTCCCTGCTCTCTGGAACCGATGAAGCTGTAATGTTTGCAGAGGGAGTAATTACCTTTCTGGCAGTCGTCACATTTCATACATGGAAGAAGCGGTGCACCGGATACACGGTCGCCGACTTTTACCTTGGTAACGCCTTCTCCGACTTCCACTACATCACCGGAAAACTCATGTCCAAGTACGATCGGATAAAAATGTACGCCGTGGTTTAATACACGAGGGATATCAGATCCACAAATTCCGGAATATCTTACTTTGATCTTTACGTGACCCGGAGTTACCTGTGGTTCTTCCACTTCCTGGTACTGGACATCTTCATTTGCTACTACTACTGCTGCTTTCATGATTATTTTTCCTCCTCATTTCTCATCATAGGTTCAAGAGATTTATAGAGATTTAAATAGGTTTTATAGGTTTTCTCATAAACGGCCCTGTTATCCGGGTTCGGTTCATGTCTTCTTGTTTCTTTTACGGTAAGGCGGATGGCTTCATCATAATCCTGATACATTCCAACGCCAATACCTGCCAGGATCGCTGCGCCAAGGGTTGTGGCTGTATCGGATGACGGTACTACGATCGGCTTGCCGGTAATATCGGATTTGATCTGAGTCCAGAGAAGAGAATTGGCGGATCCTCCCATTGCACGGAGAACTTCCACATCTGCTCCTGCTTCCTTTGCCACCTCCAGGTTGTGCTTCAGGGAAAGTGCCACGCCTTCCATGCAGGCACGTACCATATGGCCCTTGGTCTTGGCGAAATCCAGTCCGTAAAATACGCCCTTTGCGTTCGGGTTCCAGATCGGGGAACGCTCACCGGACATATATGGAAGGAATACCACACCGTCACTTCCCGGAGCGATCTTTTCTGCGATCTCATTGAGCTGATCCAGGGAAGAACCTTTTTCTTCTCCTGCCATCATACGCTCATAATCTGCGAACTCACGTTCAAACCAGCGCATGACACCACCGCCGCCGGTTGTGCCGCCCTGAAGGAGCCACTGTCCCGGAACTACGTGATATCCGAGGATCAGTCTGGGATCTGCCTTGTACTCGTCCATGCAGATACTCATTCCTCCGGCCTGTCCGCCCTGTTCCTGTGTCTCTCCCGGATGGATCACTCCGGCCCCCAGCGTTCCACATGCCGCATCCAGACCGCCGGCAACAACCGGTGTTCCCACAGCAAGGCCGGATTCTTCTGCTGCTTTCTCTGTAACCGTTCCCACAACATGGTCACAGTCGCAGATCTCAGGAAGAAATCCCATGGGGATTCCAAGTTTTTTGCACATTTCCTCATCCCAGGCTGCTTTTCTCATGTCAAAGCAGTGCAGGCCGTATCCCTGTGAAACATCCTGACTCATCACACCGGTCAGTTTGTAGGCAATGTAGCTGTTGGACTGCAGGATCTTGTCGATCTTTGCGTAAACTTCCGGGAGATTTTCTTTGTACCAGAGGATCTTTGCGGTTGTGTAGGATGGCTGAAGAGAATTACCGGATACTTCAAAAATCTTGTCCGCTCCGATTTCTTCGTTCAGTCTGTCGCAGATGGACTGTGCTCTGGTATCCATCCAGATCGGAGTGTTTGTAAGAACATTTCCGTCCTTGTCCATGGCAATGGCGGACCAGCTCTGGCCGTCAATGCCGATACCTGCGATCTCCTCCGGCTGGATCCCGGCTTTTTCGATCACTTTTTTTACTGCCTGACAGACAGCACTCCACCATTCTTCCGGATTCTGCTCTGCCCAGCCTTCTTTCGGATAATATACCGGATAATCACCATTGGCTGCTGCCACTACGGTTCCTGACTTTTCAAAAACCGCAACCTTGCAGGCACTGGTGCCGATATCAATACCAAGTAAATATGGTTTCATTATGAATTCTCCTTCTCCTTTAGCACACGCACGGATTTCCCCATAATAATTTCCGCGCCAAGCTTCTCTGTGATCGGCTCCGTTTCTTCGCTCTCTGCCTCTCCCAGCCGTTTCAGCATAATGCTCGCCACTTCCCTGGCAATGCCCGATGTAGGCTGTGCCACGATGGTAAGCTTGGGGCTGCAGGCTCTGGCAAACTGCAGATTATCAAAACCGATCATGGAAAGCTGTTCCGGAATTTTCAGATCCAGCTCATTCATTCCGATCACCGCCCCCATGGTCATCTCATAGTTGGTAACGAATACGGCTGTCATATCCGGATTGTCCGCCACAAGTTTCTCGATTCCTCTCACGCCACCCTGAATGGTATAGTCGCCGTGATAGATCAGAGATTCCCGTACCGGAAGATTTTCTTTTTCATATGCGCTTCGGTATCCCTGGAGACGTTCCTGCGCCGTGGAAATTTCCTCCGGGCCGCCGATAATCCCGATCTTACGGTGTCCTGCCTTAAAAAAAACTCTCATGGCATCCTCGGCCGCCTTCTCATTGTCCACAAGAACACTGTCGCAGGAAAGCTCCTGTATTCTTCGGTCAATGAGTACAATGGGCTTCCCGGTTTTCTGGAATTTTTTCAGATGATTGCCTTCAGCATCCACCGGCATGCTGATGATCCCATCCACACGTTTCCGGCTTAAAAATTCCACTGCGTCCCGCTCCAGTTTCTTATCGGTACGGCAGTCACAGACAATGGTGGCGTATCCGTGGCTTCGCAGCACATCCTCCATTCCTGTGATGATCTCCGCACAAAAGGTATTATTAAGCTCCGGGATCACTACCCCGATGGTCTTGGTGGCATTGGTCTTCAGGCCTCTTGCCACCTCATTGACCTCATAGTGCAGTTCCTCGATGGCTTCCTCGATCTTTACTCTGTTTTTTTCTCTTACGTTTCCGCCATTAAAATAAGAAGAAATCGTCGCAAGCCCAAGTCCCGTCCGCTTGGCAATATCTTTCATGGTTGCTGCCATACTGATCACTCCGTTTCTGCTTTTTACAGAAATTCCTTATTCTGCCTTTCCATCGCAGCCGCAGACTTTCATACGTGCCTCAACCAGCTCTTTCACTGCCTGGATGGCTTTCTTTCCGTATGCCTTCGGGTCGATGGTGTTCTCATTCTCTGCAAATGTCTCTTTTACTGCTTTGGAGTATGCTGCACGAAGCTCTGTTGCAAAATTTACTTTACAGATACCACGTTTTACACAATCACTGACATCCTCATCGCTGAGTCCGGATGCTCCGTGAAGAACAAGCGGGATATCTACAACTTCGCGGATCTCACTTAAGCGCTCTTTGTCAAGAACCGGTGTTCCTACATAGAAGCCATGTGCGGTTCCGATGGCAACTGCCAGAGAAGTAACACCTGTGCGCTCTACGAATTCTTTTGCTTCCTGCGGATCTGTGTTGGTGTCTGCCTCAGCCTCAAGGTCGTCCTCTTTACCGCCTACCTTACCAAGCTCAGCCTCACATGGAATGTTCAGGGCTGCTGCTACGTCCGCAACTCTCTTGGTCTCTTTGATATTGTCCTCAAAATCCAGTTTGGAACCGTCGATCATCACAGATGTGTAGCCTGCATGCATTGCCTGCATTGCAAGTTCAAAACTGCTGCCGTGGTCAAGATGAAGGCATACCGGAACAGAAGCCTTGGCTGCCTCTGCTGCCACGATTGCTGCGTAAGTCTCAACAGTACCATATTTGATCGTAGATGGTGTTGTCTGGATCATAACCGGTGCTTTCAGCTCCTCAGCTGCCTGGATGATCGCTTTCACCATTTCCATATTCTCTGCGTTGAAAGCTCCTACCGCATATCCGCCCTTCTGTGCTTTTAACAGCATTTCTTTAGATGTAACCAGTGGCATAATCTTTTCCTCCTTGGAATTATTGTGTTTATTTTTTACATTATTTCTTCATTTGATCTAGAAACCGAAACGTTTCTGTTTGAGTTCATCTTAACGCACCGAAACGTTTCTGTCAACTATAAAATTTTCATCATTTACAGGAAAATATTACCTTGAAAAGAAGACAAAATACCGTTAGATTAATAATTAAAAGTAATACAAACCTGTGGCCGGGCAGGTCCGTCTGATACTACCGGCAGCATAACAATTTCAGGAAGCGCTGTATCCCGTTCTGAATACCAGAAACGGATGCAGCATTTTCCGGAAATGTTATAAGTACACAATGATCTTAGGAGGATATGAACAATGTTAAAAGGAATTCCAGAAATCTTATCACCAGAATTACTGAAAGTTTTATGTGAGATGGGACACAGTGACCGTCTTGTAATCGCTGACGGAAACTTCCCGGTAGAATCCATGGGAAAAAATGCCATTACCATCCGCTGTGACGGACATGGTGTTCCGGAGATCCTGGATGCCATCCTGAAACTCTTCCCGCTGGATACCTATGTAGAACATCCGGTAAACCTGATGGAAGTAATGCCTGGTGATGACGTGGAGACACCAATCTGGGATACATATAAAGAGATCGTTTCCAAACATGACGAGCGTGGCGAGAAAGCCATCGGAAATATCGAGCGTTTCGCATTCTATGATGAAGCAAAAACTGCATACTGCATCATCTCCACAAGTGAGAAAGCACTTTATGCCAATGTAATGCTTCAGAAAGGTGTTGTGATCAACAACGACTGATCTTTCTTCTGAACTGCCTGATATATCATATATACACACATATTCAACCAGAAACTCCCGTTTCCATACTCTTTTCAGAGGAATGGAAACGGGAGTTTTGACTTTTTGTTTTTATCTTTTTCCTGATTTTGCAGCGTAACTTCCGCAGAGCTTTTTCCCTTCGGATGTTTTTACACCGGCACGGACCGCATAATAGTAGGTTGTCCCCTTCTTCGCCGTCTTATCCTCATAAGATACTGTAGTACTTCTGCCTGAGACAGTGCCTATTTTTTTCCAGGTGCTGTTTTTGGTCTTCCGGTAAACATTATAGAATGTTGCACGGCTCTGTGCCCTCCAGTAAAGTTTAAGTCCACTGGATGTTTTCTTCACAGCAGAAATTTTCTGGATATCCGGATAGGATAAAACAGCTCTGCTCTCCTTATAACTGCCAAAAACTTTCTTTCCGTCTACGTTACGGTATGCACGTACAGAATACGTATAAGACGTAATTCCCCGGATCTGGGAATCCTGATAGCTGGAAACATTACTTTTCACTTCAGCGATCCTCTCCCAGTCACTGTTCCCTGTTCTGCGATATACACGATAGCCGCTTGCTCCCGGAACTTTCCCCCAGGAAACTGTATTTTTCGGACCAGAAACCGCAGTCGCACTGGCTGCTGCTTTTGCAAGTTCTGTCTTTGCGGACACGGCAGTGGAAGCAGTTCCATAGAGCGTTGTTTTTCCTGTACATACATATGCTGCCCTGACACGGTAACTGTAGGTATTTCCTGTTTTTACAGTCGTATCACTCCAGCTTTGTATACTGGATTTCATACTCGTCAGTTTGCTTTCTTTTCCACCGTTTTCGCTTCGGTAGATCACATAATAGTTGCATCCCGTTACTGCTGACCAGGCCAGGTTGATCTTATTGTAGGCTTTGGAAGTGATCTTCAGCCCGGCAGGCTGTTTTAATTTCACGGTTACTTTACAGGATGCCCTGATTCCTTTCGCGTTATTTCCATAGCAGGAAATCGTCACTGTTCCGGGATGCTTCGCAGTTACCAGACCATTACTGCTGACTGTGGCAATATTCGTATCCGAACTCTCCCAGCTGATTCCGGACGTTGTCATCTCCGTTCTTGTTGCGGAAGCACTCAGAGATTTTTTCTCACCGGCATACATGGACAGAGATGTATTGGAAATCTGCATTTTTGCCGGGCTGTCCAGTGTTTTTGTATGGGCTTTGATCCGATAGGTAATTCCATAAATATCCCTCGTTTTGGTACTTAACACAAGATCCGCACCATCTTCCCATTCTTTCTGCGAATTCAGATAACGGAAACTCTGACCTGACAGAATCGAGGGTTCGAATTCGCACCAGCCATAAGAAACTTCTGCTTCCACATAATACTTAATAGTTGCATTTCCCGCATTCGTTACCACAATAGAGTAAGAACTTCCCTGGCTGATCAGTACCTCCGGGATCTGAAATGTCATAATTCCGGCCATCGGCTGTCTTAAAGTTACCGGTGTGGCATATGCCGGCGTTCCACTTGTGGGATCTTTTGCGTTTTTAAGGTTTGTATACACCTGCACTTTATAGGTATTGTTGGTCGTCAGAGCTGCAAGCGTCACTTCGCCAAGCTTCTCCGCCTTACCGTTTCCTGCAGAAGCACGGAAAACACTGGCAATCTTATCTCCGGCATACATCGCCAGGGCACTCAGCCCGCAGGTTCCGTCATAAAAATAATTATTGGTATACTTTGGCTGATTCGTTGCTGAAGCTGCCACCAGGTTGTTAATGGAACCATCCTGATAAGATAAGTAGAAATATCCATTTTTTCCCCAGTTTTCTCCCCAGCTGTTCTTGACGATCCATGCACCATCTGCAGTTACATTCGACGCTGTCTTAAAATTTTTTGCAGAATAATTGTCATCCCATCCCACTACTGTAACCAGATGGTTGATGCTTTTGGTACTGGACGGATAGGAGTATGCGGCTGTATCCGCATTGTAATATCGGTTCTGTGCATTGTACATAAGGGTCACTGCATTATTCGCAAGCACCATTTTTTTCATTGCACTTACTGAATAATCGGAAAAATATGCATTCTTCAGATATGCCACCGCATCGTATTCCTTGGACGCATCCGGGATTACTCCGGTTTTCTTCGTATGTGTCTCATCTGTTGCCATCGGAACATCTTCTTCTGTTGTCATCCCTGACCAGGTGCTCAGAAAAAATGATGCGAGCATGTCATTTCCGGATTCATGATAATCCTGATTTCCATAGTCATCTGTTCCATAATGGTAATTAATATCACCGGCAGTATTTCCAAGAGGATCGTTATTCCGGTTTGCAAAAAAATACGCCAGATGTTCTTCAGAAAGATCATATGTTCCAAGGCCCTGTGAAAGGAGTGAAGTCTCCAGAAGTGATGCCATTCCAAATGCCCAGCACATTCCGTAGGGTTCCTGATTTTTCACAGAAGTTACGTATCCCAGATCCGCTGCATTATAGTAGGACGGATACGCCGCTGCCCGTGCCCCTGGAACATCCTCTGTATCATTTCCGATAGGCTCAGCTGTCGTGTAACTGGTAAGGGAATCAAACGGAGCCAGCTGTTCTTTTTCTTCCTCTTCTGTCAGCGGACGTCCTTTGATATATTCTATTTGGGAGTCTTCCCCATCACCGGTTCCATCTCCAAATGTGTTCTCTGTAGAATCAGAAAAAACATTCTCCTCACTATCCGGCGAAGTCCAGTCTGTTCTGTCATCCTGATCCAGCTCCTCCGAAATATTGTCGTCACTTCCCTGCGAGATCTCTTCCGTTTCTGTATCTGAGGTTCCTGCCACAGATACTCCATCCGTATCGTTCTGCGTAGTTCCACCATCTTCAGCCCCTGCTTCAGATGATTCCCCGGTTTGACCCTGATTTCGTATGCTCTGACTTCTCTCTGTCTCATCCGCATCCGCTGACACGACTGCCGTATCACCGAAATCCGCAGCCATAACCGGCACCTGACTACCCGCGACAGCCACACTCAGAAATAATGGAAGCAATTTTTTCCTGAACAGTTTTGATCTTTTCACATGATTCTCCTCTTTTGCTTTAACTGTATGATTATCCTCTTTTTTTCAAATGATAACCGAAAATCCCGATCACTGCAAGCGCTGTCGCTGTCCCGATCCAGATAAAAGGATTCCTGTACCATACTTTTGTTTCTTTGAAGGATTTCGCAACGGAACCATTGACCGGTTTCGCATCTGTCTCTTCCTGTTCTTCTGTGGAAACCGGAGATATCTGTACTGCCGGACCATATACTTCCCCAGTTCCGCCGGAAGATACTTCTTTCTCTGTTCCGGAGACATCCGTACTGTCATCTGATTCCCGTGGCGTTCCTGATACGGCAATACCATCATTCGGTTCCTGCCGGGTTTCGGATGATCCCGTCTGGTCATTCAGACCCTGTTCAATTCCGGTTCCTGCTGAATCTGCACCGGTTCCTTTCGTTATTCCGGCTGCTGCCAGCTCTTCATCCTTCGATGGCCGGAGTTCATCAAGAGGCACATATCCATGTCTTCCCTGATACTCGGTATAACCCCAGTTCTCGCCGTCTTTCTCCGTTTCCCCTTCAATATGCAGAACTGTTCCGTCTTTAATTTCAGTTCCGTTAAATTTTCCACTTTTTTTATCTGTTGACGGATAAATATCCACTCCGTCCTCAC
Source organism: Ruminococcus sp. AM36-2AA (assembly GCF_003461955.1). GTDB lineage: Bacteria > Bacillota > Clostridia > Lachnospirales > Lachnospiraceae > Blautia_A. Next base: position 63,331 of record NZ_QTYB01000004.1, read on the forward strand.
CGGAATCCACGGTCATATAATAATCCGTGCTGCTCTGCGGAAGTTCCACTTTCTCTGATCTGTCCGCATAAACCGGCATACTTACCGTCACTGTCAGCAAAGCCGCCAGCAGCACACCTTTTATTCTTTTCATTCTGTCTCCTCCATCCGTACCCGCATCTTCGTTTCCCGTATACGCAAAATCCTCTTATATTTCTCTTCTGCTCCGAAATATAAGAGGATCTTATCATTAGTAGTGGTACTGCCAGCGTTTCCTGTCTGGTGTATATGTTTTATGCCAGTTCTCTCTCGCACATATCCAGTGCAGACGCGATTACCGCATCCATATCATAATACTTGTACTCGCCAAGACGTCCGCCAAAGATTACCTTGGATTCCTTCTGTGCAAGTTCTTTATACTGTGCGTAAAGCTGTCCGTTCTTCTCATCATTAACCGGATAATATGGCTCATCGCCCGGTTTCCACTCAGAACTGTACTCACGGCTGATCACAGTCTTCGGAAGATCGTTGCCTTCCTCATCCTTGCCGAACTCAAACCATTTATGCTCAATGATACGTGTCCACGGTGTCTCAACATCTGTGTAGTTCACAGCTGCATTACCCTGGAAATTCGGCTTATCAAGAGTCTCATTCTCAAAACGGACAGAACGATACTCCAGTGTTCCAAGCTTATAATCAAAGTATGCGTCAATGGCACCTGTGTAGATAACCTTCTCAGCCATAGCATCATACTCAGCCTTCTTCTCAAGGTAATCCTCATTCAGACGAACCTCAATGCCGTCCAGGAGGTTCGCTACCATCTTCGTATATCCGCCAACCGGGATTCCCTGATAAAGAGCATTGAAATAGTTGTTATCAAAAGTCAGACGGACCGGAAGTCTCTTGATGATAAAGGAAGGAAGCTCTGTGCATGGACGTCCCCACTGCTTCTCTGTATAACCCTTGATCAGCTTCTCATAGATATCTGTACCAACCAGGCTGATTGCCTGCTCCTCAAGGTTCTTCGGTTCTGTGATACCAGCTGCCTTACGCTGCTCCTCGATTTTCTCAGCAGCCTCCTCCGGAGTCACAACCCCCCACATCTTATTGAAGGTATACATATTAAACGGAAGGCTGTACAGCTCACCATGATAATTGGCAACCGGGCTGTTTGTAAAACGGTTGAACTCCGCAAACTGTGTAATATAATTCCAGACCTTCTTATTATTGGTATGGAAAATATGTGCACCATACTTATGAACATTGATTCCCTCAATCTTCTCTGTGTACACGTTTCCTGCAATATTCGGGCGTTTGTCAATCACGAGAACAGATTTGCCCGCCTTCTTCGCCTCATGAGCAAAGACAGCACCGTAAAGACCGGCGCCTACGATAAGATAATCGTACATTCGTTTTTCTCCTTGTTGTTTGATGTGATTATTTTAACACCTGTGCTGCGGGTATGGCAAGTGTTCTTTTTTACCGACATATGTTATTTTCTTTTTGCATAAATGACTATTACATCACCATTGTATTCGTGTTCGGCGATCTTTTCATAGCCAAATCCAACCATTTCGTTCAACACATGTTTCATATCTCCTGATGCTTCTTTCTTATCAACGGCTATATAATATTTATTATTTTCTGAAATCAGTTCTTTTGCATTGTCATTATCCATAATAAGCTCCTTTCTTGCGGTTGTATGTCAAGCGGATATTCGCAATCCGCATTCGCTACGCAGTTCTACACCGAATAACTGCTTCGCAGATTCGGTTAAAACATTATTTGCAGTAATTTAATAACACCTCCAATAAATTAATTCCTATTCCATTACAATATTTCACAAAAGATTCTATTGATGGATTTCCATTATATGATTCAATTTTCGAAATCATCTGTTGTGTTAAACCTGTTCTCTGTGCAACATCTTTTTGCGTTAACTTTTTTTCTTTCCGGATTCTTTTCAGACATATAGCAATATTATAAATTTCCGTTTCTATCTCATATTGCTTTTTAAGTATCAAATCAGATGCTACTTCTTTTTTCAGCTCTTCTAATGCACCCATATTGCTATTTCCTTTTACAATAAACTAAATCAAAGACATCTTTATCCATTTTTATAACATTGAATATTTAAATATAATTTTGGATCTAGCATAACACTCATCACTCCTTTCTTTCATAAATTATATTTTTTCGAAACTATATAAACACTCTTAGGACTTCTGCCTGAGAGATCAATTCTCTCAGGCACTAATGCTCCAGTGGTATTTTCTATATATGTTCTCTGTGAATAAGCGGATTTTTTAACATTCGTTTTTCCCTGTCAACAGCGGTTTTCTTATCTGTCTTTTCCGTCTTATTTTTCTGTTTATGCTCCGTTATATATACAATATTTATAGTATTATCCAAACCCCTGTAATAAAATATACGCACATCTTTCTTCTTAATTTCGTAAAGTGTTGGCGTAATCTTTTTATCAATCGGTCTCGTAGTAAAGTTCTCTAGTCCATCCTTTAGTATTCCCTCCAGCACAGTTAATACTATCGGCTTTACTTCGTTTGAAAGATTACTTAAAATATTTTTACCACCGGAGGTCCTATACACGAAAATCTGTTCCATATAGTTCCTCCACAACAACTGTTGGTTGTATTTTTCTGTAGTTTATACCATATGTTCAAAATTGTCAAGCCTGTTGACAATAAAATCTATAAGCGCAAAATCCCGCATAGTGACATACTCCCACCACTTAAATCTTATAGATTTTGATGTGGGGGTTCCTGCTCAATTGCCCTTCAGAGCAAAGATAAAACAGGCTATCCCCGCGTGTCCCGCGGTTTTTATAAGTACGGATGCGAACTTTTTATTGTGTTATCATGCACATTCTATAAGGATCCGTTTTCCTTCGTTCATGATATTGAATGCCGCATTCACATCACGATCCATTCTGTTTCCACATTCACAGTAATAAATTCTTTCAGATAAAGACAAAATCTGGATGTGTCTGTACAAAGAACAGAAATTAATTTTGTGAGATTTTCCTGAGATATGATATTAAAAGAATGTTCTATTATTTTAGGATAACGAAATTCCAGCTGAGAAAGATGATTGATATATCCCTGCTTTTCTCCATATTGAAGGATACTGTGGAATAAAATAAGAATGTTTTTTATGGTGCGGGAAGAAAGCCCTTCTTTTTTCAGTTTTTCGGAAAATCTGTATATAGAATCTGATGAGATATATTTTACAGGAATGTCCCCAAATTCAGGAATAATATGTATGCTGATCAAAGTTTCATAACAGGTATAAGTACTGATCTTTACAGTGTATCGAACAGATGCCAGCCATTCCTGATTAAGGTTCCGAAAGAGGATTTTTCTTCCGATATTTGTCTGTGGCCTGTTTTTACATAAAATTGCCAGCTTTTTCTTTTTTACAGAATCATAAGTGTGAGCATATACATAGCCATACTGAATCCGGCCATTTTGGTCACGGGATTTTTCATAGCGCGCTTCCCATCTTCCATCTTTTCTCTTTCTGATATTTTCCCCTTTTCTAGGCATAATTGCAGTCTCCTTTTTCATTCATTATAGCAAAAGCCTGACCATTTTTGTGACCACGAATCGGCGAAAAAAGGAAGCCAGGTGGCGTATTTAGGAATATCTCACACCCAAAAAGAGCATAACCTGCTAAATATAGTGCATTTTTCGTAGCTTGACAACACATATTGCCGATGCTATCATTGTTTATGATTCGGAAACTATGTATAATTGAGAAAAACAGGTGTCGCTTATGGAAATGATAAGCGACATTTTTACCCCCAAAAAACAGGCAGGCCTCTCTTATAAAAAGAAGCCTGCCTGTTTTTATTTATGATATGTATTTACCGTTTCTTAATCCTCGTATCCATTCGGATTCTGGCTCTGCCATTTCCAGGAGTCTGCACACATCTCGCGGATTCCGTTCTCTGCTTTCCAGCCAAGTTCTCTCTCAGCTTTGGATGCATCGGAGTAGCAGGTTGCGATGTCTCCAGGGCGGCGTGCTTTGATCACGTATGGGATCTTAACACCTGTAGCTGCCTCGAAGTTCTTAACGATGTCGAGAACGCTGTAGCCTTTACCTGTTCCAAGGTTGTAAATGCTTAATCCGGATTTATCTTCCAGTTTCTTGAGGGCTTTTACATGGCCTTTGGCAAGATCTACTACGTGGATGTAGTCACGGACACCTGTTCCGTCCGGTGTATCGTAATCGTTTCCGAATACGCCGAGTTCTTTCAGTTTACCTACTGCAACCTGTGTGATGTATGGCATCAGGTTGTTCGGGATACCGTTCGGGTTCTCACCGATGGTTCCGCTCTTATGAGCACCGATCGGGTTGAAGTAACGAAGAAGAACTACATTCCACTCCGGATCTGCCTTCTGGATATCTGTAAGGATCTGCTCCAGCATGGATTTCGTCCAGCCATATGGGTTGGTGCACTGTCCCTTCGGGCACTCCTCTGTGATCGGGATGATTGCCGGATCTCCGTATACGGTCGCTGAGGAAGAGAAAATAATATTCTTGACATTATGCTTTCTCATCACATCCACAAGTGTCAGGGTTCCTGCGATATTGTTCTCATAATATTCCCATGGTTTGGCAACGGATTCACCTACTGCTTTCAGTCCTGCGAAATGAATACAGGAGTCGATCTCTTCTTTGTCAAAAACTTCATTCATTGCGTCACGGTCCAGAATATCTGCTTTATAGAATTTCACCGGTTTTCCTGTGATCTTGGATACTCTGTCCAGAGCCTTCTCACTGGAATTACATAAATTGTCAACTACTACAACATCATATCCTGCGTTCTGCAGTTCTACAACGGTATGACTTCCAATGTATCCTGCTCCACCTGTTACTAAAATTGCCATAGTTTTTCTCCTCCTCTACTGGATCTAACTGTTCCTGTTTATTTTAGCACTGTTCCACTGTTTCCACAATAGCTGAAACCCAGGTTTACTACCTGACTTTTCCCATATCTTTGGAAGTTTCTCAGAAATTTCCGGTTAATCCCAAAGTCCCTGCGGATAAAGTCCCTGATCTTTCAGTTTCTGGATTGCCGCAACCACTACCGGTTTGTCTTCTTTATAAGTGACTCCGTACCATTTATCCTGTGTGGTAAGGACTTTGACGGTCGCTTTCTTTTCTTTTAAAAGTTCATCCACTACAAACGGAAGGAAATATTCACATTTCAGAGGATTCTCCGGAATATTCTTCTGGAGAAATACAGGAAAACGGTTTACCAGCTCTTTCATAAAACCGCCGGTAAAGCCCCACATGTTCATGGATACCGGTGTGTCTCCCGGAAGGCTGATCCATGTTTTTCCATCGTCTTCTGTGTAGGCTGCTCCGCCATCACGTTTCTCGATGTGGGTTCTCTCATTGATGTCCGCAAGATACCCATCTGCATCTGTCTCGCAGACACCACGGGATACATAACCGTTGTCTGTCAGTGTATTCTCCAGACGATAACCCACCATCATATACTGGGCAGGAACGGCATCCTCCTGCGCCTGAGCCAGAAAATCATATGCCATCTTAAAAGCATGTGTTCCATAATAATCATCTGCATTGATCACCACAAACGGGCCGTCAATAACTTCAGCACAGCTTAATACGGCATGTCCCGTTCCCCACGGTTTCACACGTCCTTCCGGAACCTGAAAGCCTTCCGGAATATTATTCAGATCCTGATGGACATACACGATTTCCACCTTATCGCTTAAACGGTCACCGATGGCATCGCGGAAATCCTGCTCGTTTTCTTTTTTTATGATAAATATTACTTTTTTAAAGCCTGCACGTACTGCATCATAAATGGAAAAGTCCATGATGATATGACCTTCCTGATCTACAGGATCGATCTGCTTCAGTCCGCCGTAGCGGCTTCCCATTCCTGCTGCCATTACTACCAGAACCGGCTCTTTCATAATCTTGTTCCTCCTGCTATTTTAGAGATTCGGGGATTTTTCCCCTTACATAGTTCGGGCCGGTCAGATTCTCATCCGGCCGGCCTTTGAACCTCGTTTTATTATACTACACTTCCCCTGGAAATCCTACTGCTTCTTTCCATTTTATCCCCGGGCCTGATCTTTTCCAGGAAAAACAATCTCCATTCTGGTTCCCTCACCCTGCTCACTTTCCACATGGATCTGTGCATGATGAAGGGTTGCTCCATGTTTTACAATGGAAAGGCCAAGCCCTGTTCCGCCAGTCTGCCTGGAATGGCTTTTGTCCACCCTGTAAAAACGCTCAAAGATCCTGCCCTGTTCACTTTTCGGAATGCCGATTCCATCGTCTACCACACAGTAAAACGGATTTCCCTTACGGTTTCCGACCATGATACGCACATGACCATTCTGTTCTGTATAGCGCACCGCATTATCCGCAATGTTAAAAAACATCTCATACAGCACATGACGGACACCCTGGATCTTCTCGGAACTTCCTGTAAGCTCCAGGGATATATTTTTCTTTTCCGCTGGATGACGGAGATTGTTCTGTACATCTTCCGCAAGCTCATAAAGGTCCACTTCCTCAAAAGGAACTTCACTGTTGCTTTCATCCAGTCTGGACAGCTGTATGATATCTGCTACCAGATTGGAAAGACGTACCGCCTCATGATAAATCCTTCCGGAAAATTCCTGGACATGATCTGCCGGAACCATTCCGTTCATCATCAGCTCCGCATATCCGGAAATGGACATCAGCGGTGTTTTCAGCTCATGGGATACATTGGCCGAAAATTCTTTCCGGATTTCTTCGGCCTCTTTCAGCTCTTTTACCTGCTGCCGGATCTGACGGTTCTGCTCATCCACCCGCACAAGAAGGGGGCGTAATTCTTCGTAGCACACATTGTTCAGCGGATGCTCCAGGTCCAGATCATTGATCGGTTTGATCAGCTCCCTGGTCTGCCTCTCGACAAACGCAAACTCCAGGATCAGGACCAGTACCATCAGGATTCCAAGAACCGCAAGGCTTGAAATCCAGGTAGAATATACAGAATCTACCGTCTTTCCTACCCTTAAGACATTCCCGTTATCCAGCCGCACCGCATAATAAAAAGTCTTTTTGGCAAATGTCTCGGAATAACGGATACTTTCACTTTTTCCGTCTTTTTCCGCTTCCATAAACTCCGGACGGTTGCTGTGATTTTCCAGTTTTTCCGGGGATGTCTGGGAATCAAAAAGTACGGTTCCGTCTTTTTGGATCAGTGTTACACGGCTGGAGGATACTGCCCGCAGTCTTTTTGAGAGAAACGTATCTCCATATTCTTCCATGCCAAGGCAGATGTACCTGGCCTCCTCGCGGACCCCATTTTGCATGTAAGTGTTGAATTTACTGTAAGTGACCACACTTGCTGCCAGAAAGGTGATCAGGACAGCAAGGACGATCATAATACTTGTATGATTCAGGATCTTTTTTTTCATAAGTGATCTCCGATCCGGTATCCGACTCCGCGCACAGTCTCGATCAGATTTCCTGCCTCACCCAGTTTCTGCCGGAGGGTTCGCACATGTACATCCACCGTTCTTGTCTCACCGTCAAAATCATATCCCCAGACATGACACAAGATCTGATTTCTGGACATAACCAGGCCTTTATTCTCAAGAAGATACTCCAGCAGTTCAAATTCCTTTCTGGTAAGCTCTTTCAATTCGCCCTGATAGCTGACTTCATGACGGGCTACATTAACCCGGAGGTCTTTGCAGTGCAGTTCCCGCTCCTCGTTCTGTCTTGCGCAGCGCCTGAGAACTGCTTTTACCCTGGCTACAAATTCCATCATTCCAAAAGGCTTCGTGATATAATCATCCGCACCGCCCTCCAGACCTTTCACCTTATCAAATTCCGCTTCTTTGGCAGTGACCATGATCACCGGGATATCCCTGGTCCTGGTATCGCTTTTCAGCCGTTTCAGAATATTATATCCATCTTCTCCCGGGAGCATAATGTCCAGAAGGATCAGTTCCGGCAGGCTTTTTTTCATCGCTGCGTCAAACTCCACTCCTGTCTCAAACCCCTCCGCCTCGAATCCGGTTGTCTCCAGGGTATAGACAAGAAGCTCCCGGATGTTTCGTTCATCTTCCACACAGTAGATCATTCCACATCCCTCTCCGTTCGTTACACCGGCTGTTTTTTTGTCAGCCGTATTTTTATTTTTTCTGTTTTCAGTATAACTATTTTCTTTTTACTGCACAAGCCCTGGTTCTCCACACTTTTGCGGATAGCCAGGGCATATGAAAGCCGACATTTCTATCAGCCTTTTATGATTCTGTTTTTTATGCACCAGCGGTTACTGTTTTATCCTTTGCTATTTCTTCGGATAATGTTGGAAGCTGATACTGTCTGCGGATCAGCTCCAGTTCCCGGTAGAATGTTTCATCCGGGCTGTGCTTGATCTGTTTCAGGTGCTGATGCGTATCAAAGGAATCTTCATGAACCTGGGTTACACAGACGCCGATGTTGGAACAGTGGTCTGCCACCCTCTCCAGGCTGGTAGTCACATCAGAAAGGATAAATCCCATTTCAATGGTACATTCTCCTGCGCGAAGTCGCTGGATATGACGGTATTTCAGCTCCTTGCTCAGCTCATCGATCACTTCTTCCAGAGGTTCGATCTCACGGGCCAGCTGTACATCCTGATTTTCGTAAACCTTATAGGCGATATCCACGATATCCTCCACCGCATGTTCCATGACACGAAGTTCCTCCAGAGCTTTTTCGGAGAACTTCAGTCCTTTTTCATGAAGCTCCTGGGCAGATTCCATAATATTCACGCCGTGATCGGAAATTCTCTCAAAATCACCGATACAGTGAAGCATAATGGAAATGCTGTGGCTGTCATGCACAGAAAGATCTTTCTGGTTCAGTTTTACAAGATAGGTTCCAAGCTCATCCTCGTAACGGTCCACCTTTTTTTCCGATTCTTCAACTGCCTTCTTTCCGTCTGCACTGTAATGCTTCAGGAGATCCAGAGCTGTAAACAGAGTTCTGTGGGAATCCTCTGCCATTTTTTTTGCGGCATTTCGGCTCTGCTCAACTGCAAATGAAGGCTTTTCCAGAAAACGGCTCTCCAGGATCATGAAATCCGGATCTGCTGCCACAGCTGTCTCGGTTTCTTCTTTTTTGTCCCGGATGGTAAGACAGGCAAGTTTCTCCAGCCATTTTCCAAAAGGAAGCAGAACCAGTGTTGCTGTAACATTAAAGGCACTGTGCAGGATCGCGATTCCCGCCGGTGTTGCAGCCTGTGGCATAAATGAAAAATGCACTGCCGCATTTACCGTATAGAATACTGCCATAAAAAGCACAGTTCCGATCAGGTTAAAATACAGATGGATCATTGCCGCACGTTTGGCATTTACATTCGCACCAATGGCAGAAAGAATAGCTGTGATACAGGTTCCGATATTCTGTCCCATGATGATCGGAAGCGCTGCACTGAACGGTACCATTCCGGTAAGGCAAAGTGCCTGCAGGATACCGACAGATGCGGAAGATGACTGAATGATCGCAGTAAGCACCGCACCGGCCACAACTCCCAGCAGAGGATTTGAAAATTTCACAAGCATTCCGGTAAATTCCGGTACATCTGCCAGCGGTTCAACAGCTCCGCTCATGGCACTCATTCCATACATCAGAATTGCAAATCCCACAAAAATGGTTCCCACATCTTTTTTCTTCTGGCTCTTTGTAAACATGATCAGAATTACGCCAACCAGAGCAAGAATCGGTGAAAATGATGTCGGTTTAAAAAGCCGGATAATAAAGTTATCACTCTGGATTCCGGTAAGACTTAAGATCCAGGATGTTACTGTGGTACCGATATTTGCACCCATGATAATTCCCACTACCTGGGAAAGTTTCATGATTCCCGAGTTTACAAAACCTACAACCATAACCGTGGTTGCTGATGAAGACTGGATCACAGCGGTTACACCCATTCCTAGAAGAACCGCTCTGATCGGGCTCGATGTAAGGGTTTCCAGAATACGTTCCAGTTTTCCACCTGCGACTTTCGCAAGTCCGTCTCCCATTAAGTTCATTCCATAAAGGAAAATAGCAAGGCCGCCAAGCAATGCCAGTACGCTGAAAAAGTCCATAATACTCTCCTTCACTTTCTCTTTTAGATATGTTTGATTTCCTTTTTTCTCATTTCAACGTTTTTCATGATAGCGGCCCTTTGTAAAGTTTTCCCCACCGGAATGTAAAATCTATGTAAAAAAATAAGACAAAAGACCTGATTGCAGGTCTTCTGCCTTAGATTCTTTTTCGTGATAATTCTCCGGTAATCCGGATTTTCAGAGAAGTGTCCTATATATCGGACACCGGTTTTCTGTAATTGAAAGCTTCAATCAGAATCCGCGGATCTCCTCATCCTCGGAACCTGTTTTATCGATAGACTTGATCACAAGGTAATAACTGTAATCATCATTGACCTTCACTTCGACCCGGTCACCGACGCGATGTCCCCGAAGTGCTTTTCCAATAGGGGATTCAATGCTGACACGGTTCTCCATGGAATTTCCACGGATGGAAGTGACTAGCTTGTACTTTTCCACTTCATTGTCTTCTTCAAAAAGCACTTCTACGATATCATCCATCCCCACTTCATCATCTCTGGAATCATCGGATACAATGGATGCCGTCTTCAGCATTCTCTCCAGATAACGGATACGGCTCTCGTTCTGGTTCTTATGTTTCTTGGCTGCATAGTACTCAAAGTTCTCACTTAAATCTCCCTGGGCACGTGCTTCCTTAACTGCCTCAATGGCTTCCTTACGGACTACCAGTTTACGGTGTTCGATCTCCTGCTCTATTTTTTCAACATCCTTGCGGGTAAGCTGTTCTCTCATTCTTCTGGCATCTCCTTTTCTTTACAGCATTCAGGCTGATCCTGCATCTGTTCTACACTTCCTGCAGTCCTGTGTCACGGATACAGAATTTCCCGAAAGGTTACCGGAAATACCATAGCAGATACGCCTCACTTTGTCAAACAGCGCAGGCCTGTTCTTCTTCTCTGTGCTGATGCACCCGCTGTTCAATATAACCTGCCATATGTTCCTTGGGAATATCCAGTAGCATGGAAAATTCAGAATAGAGATGATCCTCTGCCAGTTTCAGATACCGTTCATCTGTAGCGGTTGTTTTTTTGCCATGAGATAATCTGGCCTGTTTGCGAATATAGATTGTCTTGATGATCCGGAGAAGATCTCTGCATTCGCAGGTGCGGATACATTTTTTGTAGCTGTCTTCCCTGAATTTTTCGTTCTCAATACTCAGTGTCTCTATGGAAGGAATTTCGTCGATCAGTTTCTCAGCTTCTTCTTTTGTAATGATTCCACGAAGCACCTGTTTCCCGCCTTCCACCGGTGTAAAAATCTTTCCTTCCGTCTCCCCTCCCGGCCTTAATATATAATAAAGTCTCTCCGAGGAGGAACCGTCCATCTTCATTGTAGTAACTCCCGTCACCTGGCAGATTCCGGTACGGCCATACACAACATATTCGCCTGTTTCAAACATTTTTCCACATCCTTTCATTTTTTGCTTTTTCTTCTGTTATCGTGGCGTCTTATTGTGCTCTGTGAGCATTTCAATGTCCTTGAATTGCTCTAATGAAAACTCCCTGCCAGGGTATATATCCGGACAGGGAGCTTCTCACTGAGGATTCTATCCTTATTTTACTACTTTTCCCATTTATTTGCAAAAGAATTCAAAAAGTTTTTTTATTTTTGTGAAATATGCTCATAATAGAGAGTTTATACTTTTTGTGCAGTTTTTACAGCCTGTAGCCGGTATTTTTCCGAAAATAAAAGACTGTACACCTTTTTATTTCCCGGTGTACAGTCCGTTCTTTCTGGTATCTGTTATAATTCTTCTTTTTTCTTTCTTCCCAGACGGATATCTTCCATATGAGACTTTAATTCCGGGGTCATGCTGTCAAAGAGATATGTTTTGCTACTGTCTCGGCGTTCCTGCCATTCTTCCCTCATCTGCTGCTTTGCGGAGGCAATCTCCTCTTTAAAACCGCGGGCTGAGATTCTGGCAGCTCCCTGGCCCATGATGATGATCTGTTCCAGGCCATCGGATGTGGCAACTGTCACATTATGTTTCCGTCCGATTTTATGGACAGTACGCTCAATATACTGGTCTGCGGTCTCTGCTTCTCTGGTATAAACCACATGGATGTTATGGTACTGGAAGGTTTCCTCCGGATGGCCTTCCACACGGTAAGCGTCAAATACCAGGATCAGGATACAGCCTTTGATGCCCTGATAATCACTTAATATGTCCATTAAACGGGTCTGGGCCGCATGAAAATCAGCCTGGGCAAGATCTCTTAAATCTTCCCATGCAAAAATAATGTTGCATCCATCTACCAGAAGATAGTCGTCTCTGTGGATGGCAGGATTGCTGTTTCTCCAGGCACCCTGACTGGTTTTCCCCGGAAGTTCTGAGGTCTGAGACCGTTTTCCACTGTTTCCGAAAAAACTGCTGCCGCTTTCCAGATTTCCGAAGCTTCTGCTGTTGCTGTTATATTTCTTCGATTTCACAGGGCCGAAGGTTTTCTCAAAGATTGCCTTCAGCTCTTTCTCCTCTTCGTAGCTTCCATACATCGAAGTATATTTCCCACAGGAGTTGTTTCCTGTCCCATAACTGGTACTGTACGTATCTTTTCCCTGCCCGGAATATCCTCTTCCGGAAGCTTCCGCAGTTCCCGTACTGCTGTCACCGGAATCATCATACGCATCGTCCCAGTCCTGGATCTCTGCACCGTCCAGATGCATATATTCCTCTACCTCATACCACGGAACCACAAAACCTGCTCCGTGAGCACAGAATACAGATCCCGTAGGATTCTCAAGATCTCTCTCGGAATCATAGCCGATCTCCTGGACGATCTGCTCCTGATCCTGGCATGGTTCATAGCCTTTCAGCGTACAGGTGAGATGGCCTTTTCCTCTTGTGTAGGAAATTACCTGGCTCTGATAATCCCGCATTTTTGCAACCGGTGCACTGCCTGTGATCACAGCCAGTTCTCCCTCTGTCTCCGGTCCCTGGAAGTTTCCCTGCATCCGCTGGATATCGGTCATGGCACGGCCTACATTTTCGGCCGGAAGTTCCAGACGGAAGCTGTAGTATGGTTCCAGAAGAATGGTTTTCGCTTTTTTGAGGCCCTGACGCACTGCACGGTAAGTTGCCTGACGGAAGTCTCCGCCTTCCGTGTGTTTCTGATGTGCCCGTCCGGTAAGAAGAGTGATCTGCATATCGGTGATCGGTGATCCTGTAAGTACACCAAGATGCTCTTTTTCTTCCAGATGGGTGAGGATCAGGCGCTGCCAGTTCCGATCCAGCTGGTCTTCACTTGCCGCTGTAAAAAACTGCAATCCGCTTCCTCTCTCCCCCGGTTCCAGAAGAAGATGCACTTCCGCATAATGACGCAATGGTTCAAAATGTCCTACGCCTTCCACCGGTGCGGCAATGGTTTCCTTATATACAATATTTCCGGTTCCGAACTCCACAGCCACATGGAAGCGTTCCCAGATGAGATGTTTCAGAATCTCAATCTGCACCTCCCCCATCAGCATGGCATGGATTTCCCCCAACTGCTCATCCCACATAATGTGAAGCTGCGGTTCTTCCTCTTCCAGCTCTTTCAGGCTTTTCAGCATCTTGTGGGCATCGCAGCCCTCCGGAAGGATGATCTGATAATTCAGCACCGGCTCCAGAACCGGCATGACAGACTCCCGCTCAACACCCAGGCCCTCTCCCGGATAGGTTTCGGTAAGGCCTGTTACCGCACAGACGGTTCCTGCCTCCGCTTCTTTGAGCATCTCAAACTTCGCACCGGAATAAATGCGGATCTGATCCACTTTTTCCTCCCAGATCTCTTCTTCCGGAATTCCTTTTCTCCCTGCATTGGTAAGCGTTTCTTTTACTTTCAGGCTGCCGCCTGTGATCTTCATGTAAGTCAAGCGGTTACCCTGATCATCCCTGGCGATCTTGAAAATTTTTGCACCGAATTCAGATGGGCAAACAGGCGCTGCCATATAGGTTTCCATACCGTGAATGAATGCATCTACGCCTTCCATTTTCAGAGCTGAGCCAAAGAAACAGGGGAAAAGCTTCCGCTCCAGGATCAGCTTTACCACAGCTTTCTTTTTGATAATCCCTGTTTCAAGAAAGTTTTCCAGAAGATTTTCATCACATACGGCGATATTTTCCAGAAAATCATCGGTTCCGTTGATATAGTCGCTTTTTTTGCTGTCTGCAAAACGTCCATCATGATCCATCTGCTTTTCCACTCCGGATTCATTTTCAGGCTCACCGGAAGTTTTCCCGAAGTTATCCACCTGCTGCATGGCTTTCCCGGATTCTTCTGCACCGTGGCACTCCAGTTCTCCACCAAAATCCACACAGTTTCCACTTAATTTCTTCTTCAGCTCCTGAAGAAGCCCCTCTCTGTCTGTTCCGTCCTGATCCATTTTGTTCACAAAAAGAAATGTGGGGATCTTATACTGTTCAAGAAGTCTCCACAGTGTCTGGGTATGGCCCTGCACACCATCCGCTCCGTTGATCACCAGAATCGCATAATCCAACACCTGCAGTGTGCGCTCCATTTCCGCAGAAAAATCCACATGCCCTGGAGTATCCAGAAGCGTCACATTAAACGCTCCCATAGAAAAAACTGCCTGCTTGGAAAAAATGGTAATGCCTCGTTCCCGTTCCAGTTCATACGTATCCAGATATGCGTCTTTATGATCCACACGTCCGATCTTCCGGATCCTTCCGCATTTAAAAAGCAGGCCTTCCGATAAAGTTGTCTTTCCTGCATCTACGTGAGCCAGCACACCCAGGCTTATTTGTTTCTGTTCTTGTATCTTCTGAGGTTTTTCACCCATGAAATACCCCTTTCTTTTCTATCGTAATTACATCATCAGAAAATCTTTGTCGTCCACTTGCTCATATCCCATACTTCATTTACCACATCCTGATAAAATTCCGGCTCATGGCAGATGAGAAGGATACTTCCGCGGTATTCCCGGAGAGCTTTTTTCAGCTCGTCTTTTGCATCCACATCCAGATGGTTGGTGGGCTCATCCAGAAGCAGGATATTGGTATCACGGTTCACCAGTTTGCAGAGACGGACCTTTGCCTGCTCACCACCGCTTAAGACACGGACCTGGCTTTCGATGTGTTTGGTTGTAAGGCCGCATTTTGCCAGTGCGGAACGTACCTCATACTGGGAAAATGACGGGAATTCCTGCCACAGTTCTTCGATACAGGTGGTCTTGTTCTCGCCTTTTACTTCCTGCTCAAAATATCCAATTTCGAGATTTTCTCCCTGCTCCACACTTCCGGAGATCGGTTTGTTCAGGCCAAGAAGGCTTCGTAACAGTGTCGTTTTACCGATACCATTGGTTCCTACCAGGGCAATCTTCTGTCCACGCTCCATGGTAAAATTCAGCGGTTTGGAAAGTGGTTCATCATATCCGATGACCAGATCATGTGTTTCAAAAAGCATCTTGCCCGGTGTGCGTCCATAGCGGAAGTTAAACTCCGGCTTCGGCTTCTCTGCTGCCAGCTCGATCACATCCATCTTGTCCAGTTTCTTCTGGCGGGACATGGCCATATTTCTTGTAGAAACACGTGCCTTGTTTCTTGCTACGAAGTCTTTCAGCTCACTGATCTCCTGCTGCTGTTTTCGGTAGGCAGCCTCCAGCTGTGCCTTCTTAACCACATAGACTTCCTGGAAATGGTCGTAGTCTCCTACGTAACGGTTCAGTTCCTGATTTTCCATGTGATAGATGATATTAACTACAGAATTCAGGAACGGAATATCGTGTGAAATGAGGATAAAGGCGTTTTCATAATCCAGAAGATATCTTTTCAGCCATGCAATGTGTTCCTCATCCAGATAGTTGGTTGGCTCATCCAGAAGCAGGATGTCCGGCTTCTCAAGAAGCAGTTTGGCAAGGAGTACCTTAGTTCTCTGGCCTCCGCTTAAGTCTGTAACATCACGGTCCAGTCCCAGATCCAGAAGTCCCAGTGCCCGGGCAACTTCCTCTACTTTTGCATCAATGGCGTAAAAATCATGAAGTGTCAGTTCGTCCTGGATGGTTCCGAGTTCTTCCATCAGTGCATCCATCTCGTCAGGATCTGCAGTTCCCAGTTTGTCGCAGATCTCGTTCATGCGCTCTTCTTTTTTCAGAAGGGGATCAAAAGCAGATTTCAGCACCTGGCCAATGGTCATGCCTTTTTCCAGCACTGCATGCTGATCCAGATAGCCTGCGTGGACATTTTTTGCCCATTCTACTTTTCCTTCATCTGGCATCAGCTTTCCGGTTACGATGCTCATAAATGTGGACTTTCCTTCGCCGTTGGCGCCTACAAGTCCAATGTGTTCTCCCTTCAGAAGACGGAAAGACACGTCTTCAAAAATCGCTCTGTCTCCAAATCCGTGAGTCAGGTGTTCTACATTTAAAATACTCATTTGTTATATTCCTTTATTGTTGTGATTTTTGTATTATATTTGTTTTCCTTTATGCTGCCATCCCGATGGGATCCCTGTTTGCAGGATTCCTTTTTGATGGAGCGGATTTTTCGATGCTATAGTATTATACTTGATATTCTTCTCTGCTGTAAAGCCAAATCTCCGCATCCTCTGTGTTCTCTGGTCTGTCTGTACCTTTTCTCATGAAAATCCCTCACTGACCAGAAAACTCCCCCTGTATAATAATCTTTTTTCCTTGCCAGTTATCACAAAATCGCTTATTCTTATGACAGATAAAAAATCTCATATACATCATATACAAAGGAGGAACGATTTTTATGGCAAAGATCGATCATGCAGCGATCCGTACTTCTTCTTATGAAGATGCACAGAAATTTTTTGAAGATGTTTTTGACATGCATATGTGGCGGGAGATCGGGGAAAAACCAGAGCGCAAATGCTGGTTCCGGGAAGGTATCCAGCTCTGTGAAGTTTCTGCCATCAACACAGATGCAGAGAACGGATATGACCACATTTCCATTGCCGTTGATTCTGTGGAAAAAACAATGGAAAAGATCAAAGCTTATCCGGTAAAGCCGATCAATGACCACTGGTTTTCTCTTCCGGATGGAACAAGGATCGAGCTGAAACTGCTGGCTAACTGGAAGGTTAACGACTGATATAGCACGTTAAATCAATATATGGGAGCACTGAAACCAGCTTTCCTTGCCTACAGCGTAACTATCTATGGCATAAAAAAAGATCAGATGAGAATGATTTCATTCAACATTCATTCTCACCTGATCTTTTTTATAACTTTATTTTTTACATACTGATGATTCCAAGCACGTTTGCAATGGAACTTAACAGTACAATGATCAGGCAGACAGGTGCCAGATACTTAATAAAAAACTTGTACAGCCCTTTTCTGCGGAATTTCGAAGACTGCTCGATCTCCGCTGCAATCCTGTCATATCCCACAACACGTGTTACCAGGAAACAGGTGGCAAGTGCTGCCAGCGGCATCATCACGGAGTTTGTCATAAAGTCAAAGAAATCCAGGAAATTCATTCCGAAAATCTTCAGGAAATCCAGCACTCCATATCCCATGGAAGATGCAGTACCGATCACAAGCATGATCACAGCCATCAGGATACAGCATTTCGCCCGGCCCCAGTGAAGCTCATCCATAAAGGTAGATACACTTGTCTCCATCAGAGAAACCGCACTGGTAAGTGCCGCAAGAAGGACCAGCACGAAAAAGAGGATTCCTGCGCCGGTTCCTACTCCCATGGTTGCAAAAACCTTCGGCAGTGTGATAAACATCAGCGATGGCCCCGCCTGCAGAGTCTCCGGATTTCCGCCGGAAAAAGCAAACACAGCCGGAATGATCATAAGTCCTGCAAGGATGGCAATCCCTGTGTCAAAGATTTCCACCTGTGTGGTAGACTGTTCCATATCCAGTTTCTTATGCATATAGGAACCATAGGTATATAAGATACCCATTGCAATAGAAAGCGAATAAAACATCTGACCCATGGCTGTCACAACTGTCATCCAGGAAAAATTCTTAAAGTTCGGAATCAGGAAATATTTTACTCCTTCCATAGCTCCTGGCCGTGTCATTGAATAAATGGCAACAATCACAGCCAGAACTACCAGAACCGGCATCATGATCTTTGACATAAGTTCTACGCCATTTTTTACGCCGCCAAGGATGATGGCAAATACCAGCACTGCAAACACCAGAAACCAGGCTTCCACCTGCCAGGAATCCGCAATAAAACTTCCAAAATAACCATCTTCGGAAACCTTCTGCACATTTCCTCTTAAATACTCCACCAGATACTTGATAACCCATCCACCGATGGTGCTGTAATACGGCACGATCAGCATCGGGATCACGGCGTTCAGCCATCCACCGATCTTAAACGGTGCGCTCTTTCCAAAATGTTCAAATGCTCCGACCGGACTCTTACGCGTCATTCTTCCCAGCGCTGTCTCCGACATGATCAGCACATATCCAAATGACACGGTCAGCAGGATATAAACCAGCAGGAACATTCCTCCGCCGTACTTCGCCGCCAGGTAAGGAAAACGCCAGATATTTCCCAAACCTACCGCAGATCCGGCAACAGCCAGCACATAACCGATCTTCCCGGAAAAACGTCCCCGCTGATGATGGCTGTGACCGGATTTTTTCACTTCACTCATCCATAAAACCCTCCTTAAATTCCTGTGTAAAAAAAACTCCCACAGGATCGCGCCTATGGGAAGTCCGTATGATAATATAGTATCAAAAAATGGGGGAAATGTCAAAAGAAAGGATAATGTCCTTTTCTTACATAAAAAGCCCCAGGAACCATAGGTTCCCAGGGTCTGATGTTCTGATATTCGATATGTCGGTCTGATTATCGTTTGGAGAACTGCGGAGCTCTACGAGCAGCTTTGAGACCGTATTTCTTACGCTCTTTCATACGTGGATCACGTGTAAGGAATCCAGCAGCTTTAAGAGCTGGTCTGTAGTCGTTGTCTGCCTCGAGAAGGGCTCTGGAAAGGCCATGACGGATTGCTCCAGCCTGTCCTGTGTATCCACCGCCGCGAACGTTAACGATCACGTCGAATTTACCCTCTGTCTCTGTTAAAGCCAGTGGCTGACGAACGATAACTTTCAGAGTCTCAAGTCCGAAGTACTCATCGATGTCTCTTTTATTGATAGTGATTTTACCTGTTCCAGGTACCAGGTAAACTCTTGCGATTGATTTCTTTCTTCTTCCTGTTCCGTAGAATTTTGCGCTAGCCAATGTTTTCTACCTCCTATTAAAATGTTAAAACTTCAGGCTTCTGAGCCTCATGTTTGTGCTCTGGTCCTGCGTATACGAAAAGTTTCTTGTTCATAGCTCTTCCAAGAGGTCCTTTCGGAAGCATTCCCTTAACTGCGAGCTCGATAACCTTCTCAGGTTTCTTTGCTAACATTTCTTTTAATGTGGTTTCTTTCATTCCACCAACATAGTCGGAGTGGTTATAATAAATCTTCTGCTCAAGCTTCTTGCCTGTAACTTTGATCTTATCAGCGTTTACAACGATTACATAATCTCCTGTGTCAACGTGCGGTGTAAACTGAGGTTTGTTCTTTCCTCTTAAAACACTTGCAACACCGGATGCCAGACGTCCCAGAGTGCAACCCTCTGCGTCAACTACATACCATTTTCTTTCGATTTTATCCGGATTAGCCATATAAGTCTGCATGGTCCTACCTCCTGTTATTTATCAACGATAATGTTTCTCAAACCGCGGTACTTCCGCGAAAAAAAGTAAATGGAAACGCGGGTGCAAAATAAATCGCGGAAATGTCCGAAACCGCTGATAAAATGCCGTCGCCGGGGCTATTGGCTCTAGCATCTTCGCACTACGTCACATTGAGTTATTATATTATAAGGTACCTTGGCTGTCAACTGTTTTTTCTTGTAATTTTCAACAAAATTCCTGTTTTCTCACCTTCCGGTAAACTACGATCTGATACAGCACAACGCTGATCCAGCCGATCCCTGTGGCAAAGGCGACAGCCTCAAGCCCCATCCTGCCGATCAGAAGATAGGACAGAACCACACGGATGGAAATATGCAGTGTGCTTCCGATCACCGGAACGGAAATCTTTCCGATTCCACGGAAGAATCCCACCCCTGCGTTTCCGATGAAATTCAGGATGTAAAAGACAGATACCACATTCATATACAGAACTGCATTTTTCATTACAGTTTCTGACGGATTTCCCATAAGAAGCTGTACTGCTCCTCTTGTCAGAGCTGCCTGCAGTGCCGACAAAATGATGACAAATACGATCATCAGCCCAAGCCCCTGATGAAATCCTTTCAGCGCTCTCTTTTTATCTCCTGCGCCACGGTTCTGGGCCACAAATACAGAGATGGCTGTGGAACCGCTGTCTCCGAAGGAATTGGAAAATCCTTCGATCCTGGTGGTCGCCGTATATGCGGAAATGATCTCTGTTCCGCCGGAGTTTACCGCTCCCTGGACCAGCATCTTTCCAATGTAAATGCTGGACTGGTGAAGTGCCGACACAGCACCGAAATTGGCTGTTCTCTTCAGAAGCGGCAGATCCATCCCCATATCTTTCCGGCTGAAGAAGAAAATGGGATGTTTTTTCCTCATGATCCACAGACATACGCCTGCGGAAAAAAGCTGGGCGATCACAGTTGCCAGAGCGGTTCCGGCAGTTCCCATATGCAGTCCCGGTACAAAAGCAACATCCAGTGCCAGATTCATGCACATGGCAATAAAAAGAGTCCACAGCGGCGTTTCCGTATCTCCGGCAGCCCGGAGCACTGCAGAGCACCAGTTATAAAGGAAGGTGGCAGGAAGTCCGATAAAAATGATCTGAAGATAAGCCACAACATAAGGCTCTACCTCCGGCGGTGTCTGGATCAGGCCCAGCACCGGATACAGAACCAGAAGGCTTACAATACTCAAAACAATGGTAAAGCCCCCTCCCGCGCTCAGCGAAAGGAAGCTTTCTTTTCGAAGTTTTTCATAATTTTTCTGCCCGTAGAGTTCTGCAAAAATAATGGACATTCCATTACATCCACCATTGAGGATAAAGATAAACAGGTTCATGATACTGCCTGCAACGCCAATGCCTGCAAAGGCTTCTGTTCCCACATATCTTCCCACAATAAAAGAATCTATGGTGTTGTAAAACTGCTGCAGGATATTTCCCAGTACCAGAGGAATGGTCAGTGCGATCAGTTCACTCTTAATATTTCCATGCAGCAGATCCTGCGTATTTTTCATTTCAGTGCCTCTTTTTCGTACCTTTTTCAGAAAAACTCGATTCCCATCAGGGTCAGTCCCTGAGCCGGAGCTGTTGGACCTGCCGCAGCCCGGTCACAGGCTTTGAGGATCTTATCCATCCGTTCCGGAGGATACTGTCCGTTTCCAATCTCGATCAGGGTTCCGGAAATGATACGCACCATATTGTAAAGGAATCCGGTTCCGGAAACACGGATGGTCACCATATCCCCGTCTCTCCACACGTCCATGGAAGTAATCGTTCGGATAGTTGTCTTCACCTGGGCACCGGAACCACAGAAACTGGCAAAATCATGGTGCCCGATCAGATAGGAGGTTGCCTCCTTCATCTTATCCACATCCAGCTTGTAATGATAGAAATACGAATACAGTCTTTCTGTGGGAACCGGGAATTTCCGGTTCAGGATACGGTACTCATATGTTTTTTCACTGTCACAGTAACGGGGATGAAAATCCGGTTCCACCTCTTCAGAAAGCTGGATACGGATATCTTCCGGAAGTCTCTGGTTCAGTGCATAGGAAAATTTTTCCCCGGGGATCCTGGACTCGGTATCAAAAACCGCCACATTTCCAAGAGCATGTACCCCTGCATCTGTACGGCTGGCACCGATGGTCTCAATCTTTTCTCCAAGCAGCTCACTTAAGGTATCGTTTAAGACACCCTGAATGGTCGTTCCGTTTGGCTGTGTCTGCCAGCCGGAATAATGCGTTCCATCGTAAGCCACTACAAGTCCTACTCGTTTCATAAAATAATATACCTCCTGATGCAGGCATCTTCTGACACTGCTTATCCATAGCTGAATACTCACAGTCTCACAGGAATCCGCCTGGCTCGGTTACAGTCCCACTACACGGAACGCCACTCCAACTGCAAGATATGCCACAAGGATCACAAATGCAATGTAATCTCTCTTTTCATAATGCAGCGGTTTCATCTGCGTTCTGTGATCACCGCCGTGGTAACATCTGGCTTCCATAGCCATGGCAAGGTCATTGGCACGGCGGAACGCAGAAATAAACAGCGGTACAAGAAGTGGTACCATGTTTTTTGCCTTCTGGATCAGGTTTCCGTTTTCAAAATCCGCACCTCTGGCGATCTGTGCCTTCATGATCTTATCAGTCTCCTCCAGAAGGATCGGAATAAACCGAAGGGCAATGGACATCATCATTGCAATCTCATGAACCGGCACATGGATCTTATTCAGCGGGCGGAGAAGTCTCTCAAGACCGTCTGTCAGATGATTCGGTGTGGTAGTCAGTGTCATAATGGATGAGCCGATCACAAGGTAAACAAGACGGATCGCCATTCTTCCAGCAAGAACAAGACCTTCCTTCGTAACCTTGATGATTCCAAAACGCCACAGTACTTCACCTGGCGTCAGGATAATATTGAACACAACGGTGATCAGAAGGATCATCACAATGGCCTTCAGACCTTTGAACATGAATTTCACAGGAACTTTTGAAATTGCGATCATGGCCACCAGAAATACCGTTGCCACCGCATATCCAAGAAACGTATGGAACAGGAACACGGAAATCAGAAATCCCAGAGTTCCCAGGAATTTGGTCCGGGGATCCAGTCTGTGAAGAACGGATTTTGCCGGATAATACTGGCCAATGGTAATATCTCTGATCATTTTTCCGCTCCTCCTTCTTTCAACAGCGGAGAATCTGAAGCTTTCAACGCAGCAAGAATGCTGTCTCTGGCCTCTTCCACTGTTGTGGCATCTGCATCCACATTCAGTCCATGCCCCTTCAAAGCATGCATGATATAAGTGATCTGCGGTGCTGCAAGTCCCATGGTTTCCAGTTCTTTATAATGGGAAAAAACTTTCTTGGGAGTATCATCAAATACCGCTTCTCCGTGGTTCATAACAATAAGCCGTTCCACATATTTCGCAATGTCTTCCATGCTGTGGGACACCAGAACAATGGTGATTCCTCTCACTTTATGAAGTTCCGCGATCTGATCCAGGATATCATCCCTGCCCTTCGGGTCAAGACCTGCTGTAGGCTCATCCAGGATCAGGATCTTCGGATTCATGGCGAGCACGCCTGCAATGGCCACTCGTTTCTTCTGGCCTCCGGAAAGTTCAAAAGGAGATTTTTTGAAATTGGATTCTTTTACTCCAACATGTGTCAGTGCCTGCTTCGCTTCCTTCTCCGCTTCCTCTCTGGAAAGTCCCTGATTCATAGGTCCAAAACACACATCGGAAATCACATCATTCTCAAAAAGCTGATGCTCCGGATACTGGAACACCAGGCCAACTTCGCTGCGTAGCTGCTTCCGGTCGTATTTTTCCGCCCACACATCTTCTCCGTTATACAGAACCTGTCCGGATGTAGGCTGTACCAGTGCATTCAGATGCTGGATCAGCGTGGATTTTCCGCTTCCTGTGTGTCCGATGATCCCGATAAACTGGCCGTCCGGGATCACCAGGCTGACATCTTTCAGCGCATGGCTCTCATAGGCTGTCCCGGGGCTGTAGGTATAGGTTACATTTTTTAATTCGATTGACATAATGCGCTCACCAGCTCCTCTGTAGTCAGTATTCCATCCGGAACATCCACACCGGATTTCTTCAGTTCATATGCAAGAAGTGTTACCTGCGGTACATCCAGGCCGTATTTTTTGAGGGTATCCACCTGGGAAAAGATCTCTTTTGGATTTCCCTGCATCACAACATTTCCACTGTCCATGACATAGACACGGTCTGCATGGATCACTTCCTCCATGTAATGCGTGATCAGGATAACGGTTACTTTTTCCTTACGGTTCAGTTCCCTCACAGCCTCCAGAACTTCTTTCCGTCCGTTGGGGTCCAGCATGGCGGTTGGCTCATCCAGAATGATACATCGCGGACGCATGGCCATCACACCGGCAATGGCTACACGCTGTTTCTGGCCTCCGGAAAGTTTGTTTGGTGACTGATAGCGATAAGCTGTCATGCCAACTTTTTCCAGGCTGTCATTCACCCGTTTCCAGATATCATCCGTAGGGATTCCCATATTTTCCGGGCCAAACCCCACATCTTCTTCCACAACAGTTCCTATGATCTGGTTGTCCGGATTCTGAAATACCATTCCAGCCTTCTGGCGTACTTTCCAGAGTTTGGTCTCTCTGGCAGTATCAATCCCGTCCACCAGCATGGTTCCCTCTGTTGGGATCAGAAGCGCATTCATATGCTTTGCCAGTGTGGATTTTCCAGAGCCATTATGTCCCAGAACTGCCACAAATTCTCCTGCTTCAATGTCCAGGTTTACATCATTGACTGCACGCTGCATGTCTACTACATTGCCATCGTCATCATATCTCTGATAGTCAAATCCCAGCTTGAGCGCCTTGATAATTCCCATCTTTTTGTTCTCCTTAATCCTCTGTAGCTGCCGGTTCAGCAAGTCCGGTCAACTCGTCGATCAGTGCCCATATCTCGTCTCTTCCCTGCTTGGTTTCTGCAGAAAAAGGAAGGATTTTTCCTTCTTTCGGAAGGCCCAGTCCAATACGGATCTCCTTGAGGCTTTTTGCCACCTGGCTGCGTTTCAGTTTATCAAGTTTGGTTGCGATGATCACCGGCTCATATCCATTGTGGCAGATCCAGTCATACATCTGCTTGTCATTGGCAGAAGGTTTGTGGCGGATATCCACCAGAAGAAAAACTGCACGGAGCTCTTTGGAATTGTGAAGATAGCCCTCGATCATTTTTCCCCATTTTTCCTTCTCTGCCGCGGAAACCTTGGCATAGCCGTAGCCTGGCAGGTCTACGAGATACATTGCTTCATTGATATTATAAAAATTGATGGTCTGTGTTTTTCCAGGCTGTGCACTGGTTCTTGCCAGGGCCTTGCGGTTCATCAGACCATTGATCAGGGAGGATTTCCCTACATTTGATTTTCCCGCAAAAGCTACCTCCGGCCTTCCTGTGTCCGGGATCTTGCTTGTGATTCCGCAGACAATATCCAGTGATACGTTTTTGATTACCATTCGTTGTTCCTCCCTTTTCTCGGAAAAGCCCTGTCCTGAAAAACAGGGCAGGGTTTTTTCTGTTTTTGTCTATGCAAGAGCTTCACCAAGAACTTCTTTCATATTGTCCACAAACTGGATATTCAGCCCCTGGATGATCTCTTTATCCATCTCCTCAATATCCGGACGGTTTTTCTCCGGAACAAGGACTTCTTTTATCTTTGCGTATTTGGCTGCAAGCAGCTTCTCTTTCAGTCCACCGATTGGAAGCACGCGGCCTCTTAAGGTGATCTCACCGGTCATGGCAAGATCCGCACGCACCGGTTTTTCGATAATTGCGGACAGCATGGCAGTTGCCATGGTTATACCTGCGGACGGGCCGTCTTTTGGAACAGCACCTTCCGGGATATGTACATGCATATCATGTTTCTGGAAAAATTCCGGATCGATCTTATACTGATCTGCTACAGAACGGATATAGCTGATGCCTGCCTGTGCAGATTCTTTCATCACATCGCCCAACTGTCCGGTGAGAAGCAGTTCTCCTTTTCCAGGCATGATGTTGACCTCGATCTGAAGGGTATCGCCGCCTACCTGTGTCCAGGCAAGGCCACGGGCAATTCCGATCTCATCCTTCTCATTGGCCATCAGATAGTTATATCGTTCTTTGCCAAGGAATTTGGAGATATTTCTGGATGTGACCACAACTTTATCCTTGCCTTCTTCCATAAGCGCACGTGCGGTCTTCCGGCAGATGCGTCCGATATTTCTCTCCAGGGAACGGACTCCGGCTTCCTTGGTATAGTTGTTGATCAACTTACCGAGAGCTGCCGGCTGGATCACCAGTTTTCCTTCCGGAATCCCGTTGATCTCCATCTGTTTCGGAATCAGATGTTCCCTTGCAATATGTTCCTTCTCATTCTCCGTATAGCCTGGAATTTCCATCAGTTCCATACGGTCAAGAAGAGGTCTCGGGATTCCCTGTACGTCATTGGCCGTTGCAATAAACAGTACTTCGGAAAGATCCTGAGGGATCTCCACATAGTGATCGTTGAACTTACTGTTCTGCTCCGGATCAAGGACTTCCAGAAGTGCCGCAGAAGTGTCTCCCTTATAGTCACTGCTGGTCTTGTCGATCTCGTCAAGAAGCATCAGCGGATTGCTGACTCCGGCTTCTTTCAATGCAACCGTGATCCTTCCGGGCATGGCGCCGACGTAGGTCTTTCTGTGTCCACGGATCTCCGCTTCATCACGGACACCGCCGAGACAGATGCGGACGTATTTTTTGTTCATGGCCTCCGCCACAGAACGGGCAATGGAAGTTTTTCCGGTTCCGGGAGGTCCCACCAGGCAGAGGATCGGGCTCTTTCCCTTGTGGGTCAGTTTCCGGACCGCAAGAAATTCCATGATACGCTCTTTAACATCTTTCAGTCCATAGTGGCCTTCTTCCAGTACTTTCCATGCATTCTCAAGATCCTCGGAATCCTCGGATTTCTTATTCCACGGAAGTGCAAGAACAGTCTCCAGATAGCCTCTCTGTACCGTTGCCTCCGCTGCACTGGCTGCCATTCCTTTAAAACGGCTGATCTCCTTGGAAATCTTCTCTTTTACTTCATCGGATGCATCCAGCTCTTTCAGCTGTTTCTTAAACTCCTCGATATCATCTGCAGTATTATCCTCACCCAGTTCTTCACGGATAGTTTTGAGCTGTTCACGGAGGATATACTCTCTCTGATTCTTATCAATATGGGATTTCACCTTGCGCTGGAGATCTTTGGTGATATGGATCACTTCGATCTCGCTGCCAAGAAGTGCTCCCAGGATCTCATAACGGTCATTCAGAGACACTGCTTCCAGAAGCTTCTGCTTGTTCTGATAGGACATCGGAAGGTTCACCGCAATCTGGTCGATGGTCTCCTTAACATCCTCAATGGTCATGATCTGTGTTACCAGATCTTTGCTTATCTTTCCGCTCTCTCTGCAATATCTCTGGAAAAGTTCCCGGATGCTGCGAAGCATGGCATCTTTCACCGGTTCCGGATACTCCTCTTCCTGGGCGGTAACGATCTCACATTCCGCTTTCAGGTAGGGTCCTTCCTGCTCCAGGCTCAGTATTTCAGCTCTGTCCAGTCCTTCTACCAGAACCCGGTAAAGATCCTGCGGAAGTTTCACCACCTGCTTGATGTATGCAATGGTTCCTACCCGATACAGATCATCAAGTTCCGGTGTTTCCACTTCCGGGTCCTTCTGTGTCAGCAGAAAGACCTTCTGGTCATGGAGCATGGCTGCTTCCACGGCACGGATGGATTTCTCTCTGCTCACATCAAAGTGTACGATCATCTCCGGAAGGACCGTAGTCCCACGTAGAGCAATCATTGGCATTATATTGACCTGATTTGTCATTTATGTCATTCCCTTCATCAAGCTGTTTCCGGCTTGCCTTTCTTTCTCGAACGGGATGTTTTGTGTCCTGCTTTCTTGGCAGGAGACTTGGCCTCCCCGTGGATGATCTCCGGCTCTCCGGTTCCCTCCACTGCCTCTTTTGTGACGATACATTTACGGATGGTATCGTCAGAAGGTGTCTTGTACATCAGATCCATCAGGGTATGCTCCATGATGGCACGAAGTCCTCTGGCACCTGTTTTTCTCTCAAGAGATTTCCGGGCAACTGTCTCAAGTGCCTCATCCTGGAACTCAAGTTCCACACCGTCCAGCTCAAAAAGCTTGTCATACTGCTTGGTGAGGGAGTTCTTAGGCTCTTTTAAGATTCGGATCAGTGCTTCTTCATCCAGGGAATCCAGTGTCACAACAACCGGAACTCGTCCGATAAACTCCGGGATCAGACCGAATTTGATAAAGTCTTCCGGCATAACTTCTTTCAGGACTTCGCCTACATTGCGGTCTTCCTTCTCAGAAACCTCTGCTCCAAAACCAATGGACTTGGTATCCTGTCTTGCCTCGATGATCTTCTCCAGTCCGTCAAAAGCACCACCGCAGATGAACAGGATGTTTGTCGTATCGATCTGGATAAACTCCTGATGCGGATGCTTTCTTCCGCCCTGCGGCGGAACACTTGCAACGGTTCCTTCCAGGATCTTCAGAAGTGCCTGCTGTACGCCCTCACCGGACACATCTCTGGTAATGGAAGTGTTCTCGGATTTTCTTGTGATCTTGTCGATCTCATCAATATAGATGATTCCGTACTGCGCACGTTCAATATCGTAATCTGCTGCCTGAATGATCTTCAGAAGAATATTCTCAACATCCTCGCCAACATAGCCTGCCTCTGTGAGAGTAGTGGCATCTGCGATGGCAAAAGGAACATTCAGAAGTCTCGCCAGTGTCTGTGCAAGAAGTGTCTTACCGGAACCTGTAGGACCAAGCATCAGGATATTACTCTTCTGCAGCTCAACGTCCAGATTTCTGGAAGCAAGAATTCTCTTGTAATGATTGTAAACAGCCACAGAAAGTGCCTTCTTGGCATCGTCCTGACCAATGACATATTCATCCAGGATACTGTGGATCTCTTCCGGTTTCAGAAGGTTGATCCCTGTTTCGTAATCTGCTTCATGATCATACATATTGAATTCTTCTTCCATGATCTCGGAACAGATACCGATACATTCATCACAAATATACGCTCCATCCGGACCTGCGATCAGTTTCCGTACCTGGTCTTCGGTCTTATGGCAAAAGGAGCATCTTACCTTTCCTTCTCTTACTTTATCTGCCATATCTTTTTGTTTCCTTTCTAAACGTAAATGTCCGTCTCCCGCAGACATTTAAAATTCCTTTTTAAAGCAAGATAAGACTCCTGTGTCTTTACAGGAGTCTTTTCTTACGCATTATTTGTGGACTACAACACCATCGATCAGACCATATGCCTTCGCTTCTTCTGCTGTCATATAGTTATCACGGTCAGTATCTTTCTCCACAATCTCAAGAGGCTGTCCGGTATTCGCGGAAAGAATTTCGTTCAGCTTCTTTTTGGTTTTTGCGATCTGGTCAGCTACGATCTGGATCTCTGTAGCCTGCCCCTGTGCACCGCCTGATGGCTGGTGGATCATGATCGTTGAATTCGGCAGTGCGTATCTCTTGCCTTTGGCACCGGAAGACAGGAGGAAAGCTCCCATGCTGGCTGCCATTCCAAGGCAGATTGTAGATACATCACACTTGATATACTGCATCGTATCATAGATCGCCATTCCGGCAGTTACAGAACCACCCGGGCTGTTGATATAAAGCTGGATATCCTTGGAAGGATCTTCTGCTTCCAGGAAGAGAAGCTGTGCAACGATCAGGTTCGCACTGACATCGTTAACCTCTTCTCCAAGGAAAATGATTCGGTCCTTAAGAAGTCTTGAATAGATATCGTAACTTCTTTCTCCTCTGCTGGTCTGCTCAATGACGTAAGGTACTAAACTCATTTTGCCCTCCATTTCCGAGGTTTATTACGCCTCTACAGCTGCATCGGCAACTAATGTAACAGCTTTCTGAACAGCCATATCTTTCTTCATCTGCTCCATCTCGTTCTCACCGATGAGATCTTTTAATTTGTCTGCTTCCATCTTGTACATCTCTGCCATCTTGGAGATCTCTTCGTTAACCTCTTCCTCTGTTGGCTGGATGTTCTCTACCTCAGCGATCTTCTCAAGAACCAGTCTTGTCTGGATTCTCTTAAGAGCCTGTGGCTTCATGTCTTCCATCATCTTCTCAACGCTCTGACCTGTAAACTGGAAGTACTGCTCCATGGAAAGACCCTGGGACTGCATTCTTCTTGCGAAGTCGTCAAGCATCTGACGTGTCTGAGTCTCGATCATTGCCTCCGGAATATCCATCTGGGCATTCTCGATCACTTTATCTACTGCTGCGTCCTCTTTTGCACGACGAGCATCTTCTGCTTTTTTCTCTGTCAGGTTCTTCTTAACGTCTTCTTTGTACTCAGCAAGTGTATCAAACTCAGATACATCTTTAGCGAAGTCATCGTCAAGCTCCGGAAGCTCTTTCGCTTCGATCTTCTTAACGTCGCACTGGAATACTGCTTCCTTACCAGCGAGCTCTTTTGCCTGATACTCCTCAGGGAATGTTACTTTAACTTCTACATGGTCACCAGTCTTGGCACCGACAAGCTGCTCCTCAAATCCCGGGATGAATGTGTTGGAACCAAGTGTCAGCGGATAATCTGTTCCTTTACCGCCCTCGAATGCCTCTCCGTCTACGAAGCCCTCGAAATCGATAGTTGCTGTGTCGCCATTCTCGGCTGCGCGATCCTCAACTGTGATCGTTCTGGAGTTCTTCTCCTGCTCTTTCTTAAGCTCTGCCTCAACTTCCTCGTCTGTTACTTCTGTCTCAGACTTCGGAACCTCAAGTCCTTTATAGTCGCCAAGAGTTACCTCTGGTTTGGTAGCTACTTCTGCTGTAAAGATAAATGGTTTGCCAGGCTCAACCTGTGTTACATCGATCTTAGGCTGGGAAACGATCTCAAGATCACACTCAGCAAGTGCTTTGCTGTAATGCTCTGGGATCAGAGCGTTAGCAGCATCCTCAAGGAATACTCCCTTACCGTACATCTGCTCGATCATTTTTCTAGGAGCTTTTCCTTTACGGAATCCCGGAATGGAAATTCTGCCTTTTGCTTTCTGATATGCGTTCTGCATTGCTTTGTCAAGATCCTCGGCGGAAACCTCGATTGTAAGTTTCGCCATGTTTTTCTCCATTTTCTCAACCTGTAAACTCATGTTTCTTGTTCCTCCTTAATTATATCGAGTAAATACCTTATTATATAAATAGTTAACACTCGCATTTTATATATTTACAGTCATTTCTGTAGTATAGCATAATCACTGTAAAAACGCCAGTATTTTTTTCGCCATATATGGCTCTTATACCGCTGTAAATCCCCTGTTTTCCGTAAAAATCCCGTTCAGAAGCAGTGCAGCTCTTCTGGTTTTCCTTCTTAACCGCAAAAACAGCTCTTCTTTAGTAAAAAATCTCTGTTGAATATACTACAGACTCTGCGATTTCCTCGGCTTTTGCTCTTCCCTCCAGCTGACGGATCAGAGAAAGACTGAAATCAATGGCTGTTCCAAGACCTCTGCTGGTAGTCACATTTCCGTCCACTACTACCGGCTCCAGGGAAGTTCTGGCGCTTGTAAGCTGCTCCATTACAGATGGATAAGATGTGGCATTTCTGCCTTTGAGGAAGCCAAGTCTCTCGAATACACCCGGAGCTGCACAGATAGCTGCCACCTTGCCGCCTTTCTGGTAAAATGATGTGAGAAGCCCGGTCAGCGGTTTGTATTCCTCCAGATATTTTGTTCCTGGCATTCCTCCCGGGATCACAAGCATGTCCGCATCAGAGAAATCACACTCTGAAAATGTGCAGTCTGTAAGAATATTGATTCCGTGAGAGGTTCTGATCTCTCTGGTCTCTTTAATAGATACTGTCTGGATGTCGATTCCTGCTCTCCGCATCAGATCTACCACAGTCAGTCCCTCGATATCTTCAAATCCGTCTGCGAAAAAAATATATACTTTGCTCATAATGTTTTCCGTCCTTTCTTTTTATATTATTCCGGTGCTGTCCGGAGGTTTTTCCATTCCCTTTCATAATGCTTTTTTCCATAAAAAATGTCAAGAAAATTTGCAGGGTAAGTCCGTTGCAAATTATATTTTTTTCATGTAAACTGAGGGCAGTATATTTACAGGAGGAATCGGTTATGGAAATTGAGCGTAAATTTCTTATTAAAAAAGAAAATCTGCCGGAAAACCTGGCTTCTTATCCCTGCCATCGAATCGAGCAGGGTTATCTCTGCACCTCACCGGTGGTCCGCATCCGAAGACAGGACGATGACTATTTTCTCACTTATAAATCCAAAGGACTGATGAGCCGTGAGGAATATAATCTTCCGCTCACCGCAGAAGCTTATGAACACCTGAAACCCAAGGCAGATGGAATCCTCATCACAAAAGACCGCTACGTGATCCCGGAAAAAGGCGGACTTTTTATCGAACTGGATATCTTTCACGGAGAATATGAGGGCGTTCTTCTGGCTGAAGTGGAATTTCCCACAGAGGAAGCAGCCAATGCCTACACCGCGCCGGAATGGTTCGGTGAAGATGTGACTTATTCTACAAAATATCATAACAGCACTATGAGCCAGGGCTGGTAAATGCGATCGCTGTTTGCAGATGCTGCCAGCTCTCAATACCATTGCTGTCACTCCGTGGCCTGTATCTGAAATCACACTTGTATTTCTCATTTGCAGTGCTATAATTAGTGATGCAGGCAGATATAGTTCATTGGTAGAACATCAGCTTCCCAAGCTGAGGAGGCGGGTTCGATTCCCGTTATCTGCTTTCATTGCCAAAGAAGGCACGCGAGTCAGGCGTGTCTTTTTTTATAAATGATTTTAAGGAGGATTTTATTATGAAGATCGGATTTATCGGATGTGGAAATATGGGTTCTGCCATGATCGGCGGTATTCTCCGTCAGGGGATTTTTTCCAAAGAGGACATCATTGTTTCCAACCTTACCCCCGAGGGAAAAGCACGCAGTGAAAAAAATCTCGGCGTTGTCACCACTCTGGATAACAAGGAGGTCGTCAGATCTGCAAAAACTGTTGTTCTTGCCGTAAAGCCTCAGTTTTATGAGGAGGTTCTGGACGAAGTCCACGACAGCCTTACTGAAGAACACACCATTATCGGCATTGCCCCAGGCAAAACCCTTGCATGGCTGGAAGAAAAGGCCGGTCTTCCTCTGAAAGTTGTCCGTTTTATGCCTAATACCCCGGCGCAGGTCGGTGAGGGAATGACTGCTGTATGTGCCAATGAACGGGTTTCACAGGAGGAACTTGCTGAGATTCTTAAGATCACAGACAGCTTCGGATGTACGGAAGTGATCCCGGAACGTCTGATGGATGCGGCCGGTGCTGTAGGTGGCTGTGCACCGGCTTATGTGTTTATGTTCATCGAAGCTATGGCTGATGCCGCTGTCAGCCAGGGAATGCCTCGTAAACAGGCCTACAAGTTCGCTTCCCAGACTGTTCTTGGCAGTGCAAAAATGGTTCTGGAAACCGGACGTCATCCGGGAGACCTGAAAGACATGGTCTGCTCCCCTGCCGGAACTACCATCGAGGGTGTACGTACCCTGGAGAAGAATGGTTTCCGCAGTGCTGTGTTTGAAGCGCTTACTGCTGCTGCTGAGAAGGGTAAAAAATTATAATTTTTTGAAAGCATCTAACGGTCAGGCAGCCAAATATCCTCCGCCTGATCTGATCAGATTCAGCATTGTTACTGACATGAAAAAACTCCGTGTCATTCTGCCGTCATGCAGACTTCACGGAGTTTTTCTGTCTTATGTCAGCTATAGGATCTGATGGGATCTGCAATGCAGCTTCTATTTGCATGCAGGATCATCTCAGCTGTTTTTCTGTCTGCTCATGACTTTACAGAAGTTCGATCAGCGCATCAATATCCTCCATCTTCGTTCCCCAGCTTGTGGCAAAACGGATCACTGTATGATCTTCATCATATTTCTCCCAGAAATCAAACTGAACTTTTTTGCCCAGTTCTTCTTTCTTTTTATTTTCCAGAACTACAAACTGCTGGTTTGTGGGAGAATCCAGATATAACTGATAGCCTTTTTCCTGAAGGGCTTTTTTCAGTTTCATGGCTGTCTCGATGGCATTTTTGCTGATCTTTGTATACAGATCATCGGTAAACAGCGTATCAAACTGAATTCCCAGAAGACGTCCCTTTGCAAGAAGGGCACCCTGCTGTTTTACCATGGTCATGAAATGCTTCGGAGCTTTTTTCGTAAAAACGACTGCCTCTCCGCAAAGTGCGCCTACCTTGGTTCCACCGATATAGAATACATCGGTATATCTGGCGATATCTTCCAGTGTCACATCTGTCTCCGGGCTTACCAGGCCGTAGCCAAGTCTTGCTCCGTCCAGAAACAGTGGAAGATCGTATTTATGGCATACCTCGGAGATTTCTTCCAGTTCCTTCTTTGTATAAAGGGTTCCGTACTCGGTCGGATGGGAAATATAGACCATTCCCGGAAATACCATATGCTCATGGTTCGCATCCCCATAAAAGGTTTCCACATAGTCCGTGATGCTCTCTGCGCTGATCTTTCCATTTTTTTCCGGAAGTGTCAGCACTTTGTGGCCTGTGTATTCAATCGCACCTGCTTCATGACAGCCTACATGACCTGTCTGTGCCGCAAGGACTCCCTCATAACGGTTCAGGACAGATGCGATGATCGTTGCATTGGTCTGGGTTCCTCCCACCAGGAAATACACCTCTGCATCCGGACAGCTGCAGGCTTTCCGGATCTTTTCTTTGGCAGAATCGCAGTATTTATCCGTGCCGTAACCGGAAAGCTTCTCCATATTGGTTTCCAGAAGTTTCTGCAGGATCGCCGGATGAGCGCCCTCGCAGTAATCATTTACAAAATATAACATCTCACATGCTCTCCTCATCTGTATTTTTTGCAATCTTTTTTAAGTATAAATCCCGGAAAATGTTTCTGTCAACCGGCATTGCTCTGTATACTTCTGAAGCTTTTTCACTTTTCTTTTACTGCGTTCTTTGCATATTCCGTCTGCACCAGTTCTTCATACTCTGCACGTTCGCCTAGCTCTCCTGCATCTTCCAAGATATCCTGCAGAAGCTCAAAGCTGTCTTTCTTAAAGATCAGATTTTCTTTCCAGGTGTCCTGATCATAGTACCGCTTCACAATGGTAGTGATCGTGTCGATATCTGTTTCTTTAAACTGGGGTGCGATCACTTCTGCGATCTCCTCCGGCGTATGACTCTGCACATAGTCCATACCTTTCTGAAGTGCATTTGTGAATTTCTGGATGATCTCCGGGTTTTCTTTCATGTAACTTGTTTTTACACTGTAAGATGTGTAAGGCACATACCCGGATGCTTCCCCAAGCGATGCCACCACATGGCCTGCGCCTTCTTTTTCCAGAATTGTGGCAGATGGCTCAAACTCTACGGTATACGCCGCAGAATCATCCCCTGTAAAAGCCGCCGCCGTGGAACCGAAATCAATACTCTGGTCAATGGTCAGATCTTTCTGCGGGTCAATGCCGTTTTTCTTCAGGATATATTCAAATACCATTTCCGGCATGCCGCCTTTTCGCCCGCCAAGAACTTTCTTTCCTTTCAGATCTTCCCACTTGAAATCCGGCATCTCTTCTCTTGCAACAAGAAAATTTCCCGCGCGTTGGGTCAGCTGGGCGAAGTTCACGGCCGGATCAGTTGCCCCTTCCTGACAGGCATAGATGGATGCTTCCGCTCCCATAAATCCAATATCCGCTTCCCCGGAGATCAGCGCAGTCAACACTTTATCTGCTCCGAATCCAGTTACCAGCGTAAGATCCAGACCTTCTTCTTCAAAATATCCTTCTTCGATTGCCACATACTGCGGCGCATAGAAAATCGAATGGGCTACTTCATTCAATGTAACTTTGGTAAGCTTCTCTTCTGTTCCATCCCTCTTTGCAGCAAATACTCCCGCCGGCAGTGCTGTCACAGCCAGGACAACAGCTGCCGCCAGTGAGATCCATTTTTTATTTTTCATGCAGATACTCCTTTAAGAAACTTCTGCTGTTAGGATATGCATAAAGGAATGAAAGGTTCAAAATTTCTTTTTATTATCGTCAAGTGGATATTCGCAATCCGCTTCGCTACTTGTTCAGTTTCTCAATAACACTGTCAAGCTCTTTTCTGGAAACTCCGGCAAACCCCATCAGAGCACGTAATGGCATGGAATCTGTCATAGCCATGGTCATCTCTTCGCTGACAGCCTCAGAAGCAGCTTCAGAACCAGCTTCCCCGGAAAGATACTTTTGGATCAGTTTTTTGGCTGCTTCTGCTGTTTCCGGATTTCGGAGCAAATCTCCAAGTGTGGTATTCATATGAACATGCATGGGAAGCCTCTGACTGCTGTTCAGATGAAGTGTCTCTGTGAGACGGATGTCTCTTGAAGAAGCTCCCACCAGTATCTCATAGTCTCCACTGGCAGCAAACCAGTCATGGAGTTCCGTATTGTACCATGCAAAGCTTCGTTTATTCAGTTCCATCGTAACTGTTTTTGTCTCACCTGGCTCCAGGAAAACCTTTTCAAAGCCCTTCAGCTCCTTTTCAGGACGGATGGCAGAGCCTGTCAGGTCTCTGATATAGAGCTGTACCACTTCTTTTCCGGCAGATTTTCCTGTATTTGTTACATCTGCGTAAACCATGACGGTGTCTTTTTCTGTAGGATTTTCCATGGATAACTTAAGATTACTGTAAGCAAATGTAGTATAAGAAAGACCATATCCAAATGGAAAAGCCACATCCATTTCTTTTGTATCATAGTAACGGTATCCTACAAATATTCCCTCACGATACTCCACCTTTTCTCCACCGCCAAAATTCAGATACGACGGATTGTCTGACAGCTTCAAAGGCATAGTCTCCGCAAGCTTGCCGCTTGGGTTTATTTTTCCATAGAGGATATTTGCTGCTGCAGCTCCGCCAGCCTGTCCACCAAGATATGTTTCCAGAAGTCCCTTAATCTCTCCAAGCCACGGCATTTCCACAGGAGAACCATTGTGAAGAACGATCACAGTATTGGGCTGTACTTTCAGGATTTCTGTTATAAGGCGGTTCTGACATTCTGGAAGTCTCATGTGGGAACGGTCATACCCTTCAGATTCAAAGCTTTCAGGAAGTCCTGCAAAGATCACGGCTTTGTCCGCCTCAGCAGCTGCTTTCACAGCCTCATCAGCAAGCGCCTTGTCATAAAAATCTCTGTCTGCCGGGAAGCCTTCTGCGTAAACTACCTGTGCATCACAGGGAACAGAATCCAGTACATTTGTTGTCTTAAAACAATTGATGTGTGAGCTGCCACCTCCCTGAAAACGGGGATTTCTGGCAAAGCCGCCAATAAATGCAGCTTTTTCAGAGGTTTTCAGCGGCAGGATGTGATTTTCATTTTTCAGAAGGACCATGGATTCTTCTGCAATATGCTGAGCCTCTTCATGATCCTTTTCCATGGTAAATTCCTGGGGCTTACGATGGTCTGCATATTCAAAAATAATACGGAGGATACGTTCTACAGCCTGATCCAGGATTTTCTCCTCCAACGCTCCATCTTTTACCGCCTTTACGATCATGGCGTCATTGTCTCCTCCGGAGGCCGGCATTTCAAGCTCAAGTCCTGCCTCAAGACCTTTTACACGGTCATTAACAGCTCCCCAGTCTGACATAACATAACCCTTAAATCCCCATTCTCCACGAAGCACATCTGTAAGAAGCCATTTGTTCTCGGACGCAAAAGTACCATTGATTTGATTATAGGAACACATAAAGGTGTACGGCTGTGCCTTTTTTACAGCTGTCTCAAAAGCCGGAAAATAAATTTCACGGAGTGTTCTCTCATCTACTTCTGAAGAACTGCTCATACGGCGATATTCCTGATTATTTGCCGCAAAATGCTTGATGGAGGTTCCCACATGCTGAGACTGTACGCCTTTTACAAAGGCGGCAGCGATCTCACCTGCAAGATATGGATCCTCAGAGTAATATTCAAAATTTCTTCCACAAAGAGGAGAACGTTTGATATTTACAGCAGGTCCCAGTACAACAGATACATCATTTGCCTGTGCCTCTCTTCCGATAGCTTTACCCATTTCTTCCATCAGCCCACGGTCAAAAGAGCAGGCACTTAAGACTGCAGGAGGAAAACAGACAGCCTTGATGCTGTCGTTTATTCCAAGATGGTCGCCTTTTTCATCCTGTTTGCGCAGCCCGTGAGGCCCGTCGCTGACCATCACCTTTGGAATTCCCAGATGTTCCACTTCTTTCAGATGCCAGAAATCAAGCCCTGAACACATGCCGGCTTTTTCCTCCAGCGTCATCTCACTTACGATTTTTTTTAGATCCCGTTCCATAAAAGCACCTCCAAATGTTTTTTCTTAATATGGACTATAACATCTTCTGATGGTAAAATATAATAAAATATTGCTAAAACTAATAAAATATTGCACTACAACCAGGAGATATCCACTATATGAAAAAAATTGACATCAGAGATATCCGTTCTGAAGAAATACTGGCAGTAAACCGAGGAGAGAACACCCTTTTTCAGCGGCGGGAAAATCTTTCAAAGCATACCTCCTATGCCAGAGAACGCATGCAGTATGATGCCATAAGAAGCGGCCAGGTGGAGCAGATCCTTTCTCTGCTGCAACAGAAGCCAGATGGAACCGAAGGGATCCTTTCAAAAGATCAGCTCCGTAACAGCAAAAATATGTTTATTGCCGGAATCACCCTTTTTACCAGGGCTGCTATTGACGGTGGTGTACCAGAGGAAACAGCCTATTCTTTAAGCGATGGATATATTCAGACAGTAGAAGAATGTACAAACAGCGTTTCCATAGAAAAGCTGTCCCAAAGGGCGGCAGCACGTTTTGCACAGGAAGTATACGATCCACGGAAGAGAATGGAAATGATACCGTATCTTGTCACATCACGAAACATATGTTAAAATATCCACCGAAACTGGTTCGAAAACCTCCCAGTATAAAAAACTAGGCAAAGTAAAAAAGAATTTCCGGCTGCACGTATACACAATCTGCAGTCTTTTTACGGATGCTTTTGTTTATTGGAGGTGATAAACAAAAGCATTTTTTTTGCTTTGACACAAGTTGGAAAGGAACAAAATGAACAAACGAAAAATCATCATTGACTGCGACCCGGGAATTGATGACAGCCTGGCCATCATGCTGTCTCTTACATCACCGGAAATCGAAGTACTTGGAATCACCATTGTCTGCGGAAATTCCCCCGTGGAAATGGGATTCGAAAACGCAAAAAAGATCCTGAAGCAGATGAACCGGCTAGATGTGCCGGTCTATATGGGGGAACCCAGACCTTTGAAGCGGGATTACGTAAACGCTCTGGATACTCATGGCGCTGACGGGCTCGGCGAAAGCTTTCTGCCCGAGGTCCCCGGATATCAGCAGGAAATCGGTGCTGTAGATTTTCTCTCCAAGGCGCTGATAAAAGAAAAAGTCTCCGTGATCGCCCTGGGTCCCATGACAAATCTTGCACGCCTGATCCAGAAAGCCCCGGCAGCTTTTGACCAGATCGAGGAACTGGTATCTATGGGCGGTTCTTTTAAAAGCCACGGAAACTGTTCCCCTGTTGCAGAGTATAACTACTGGTGCGATCCGGATGCTGCCGCACTGGTCTATGACACCCTTCACCAGAATGGAAAAATGATCCACATGATCGGTCTTGATGTGACAAGAAAGATCGTTCTCACTCCTACTCTTCTGGAATATATCTGTCGTCTGAATAAAGAGACCGGAGAATTTATCCGAAAGATCACGAAATTTTATTTTGACTTTCACTGGGAATGGGAGCATATCATTGGCTGTGTGATCAACGATCCACTGGCAGTGGCATACTTTCTGGATCCGGATATCTGCCAGGGTTTTGATTCCTATGTACAGATCGAAACCGAAGGAATCTCTCTTGGACAGTCCGTTGTGGATTTCATGGATTTTTACCGGAAAACACCAAATACAAAAGTACTGACCGAAGTAGACGTATATGCATTCTTCCAGCTGTTCCTCTCCAGGATCCTTGGTCTGGAACCGGAAAAACTGGATATTTTGCAGGATTTAATATAAGGAGTGACTGAATATGAAAACAGAAAAAATAAATGTACAGAAAATCTGCCTGATCGCGTTTGCCATCTGTATTAATTTTGTGGGCGGACAGATCGCTCTTTTCCTGAAGCTCCCCATCTATCTTGACAGTATCGGTACTGTGTTTATCGCTTCCATTCTTGGACCGTTTTATGGTATGCTTCCCAATCTGATCAGCGGCTTGTTAATGGGAATGACCGTAGATGTTTATTCTCTGTATTATGCTCCGGTGGGAATCGTTCTCGGTTTTGTGACCGGTCTTGTATACCGGAAATTTCAGCCGAAAAAATGGCAGATCTTTCCGGCGGCCATTGCGATCACCCTTCCGTCAACTCTGATCAGCTCCTGCATCACTGCATTTTTGTTCGGCGGGATCACCTCTTCCGGTTCCTCCATTCTTGTACAGCTTCTCGCAAAAACACCTCTTGGAATGGTCGGAAGCTGTTTTGCAGTCCAGTTTATCACCGATTACATTGACAGAATTCTCTGTCTTGCACTGGCAGCTGTCCTGATGGGAGCATTGCGAAAAAGTATGAAAGAGAGTTTTATCCGATGAAAATTTTAATTACAGGTACCAGCTCCGGGATCGGAAAGGGATGTGCAGAGTTTTTTCTGAAAAAAGGCCATGAAGTCTATGGCTTCGATAAAAATGCCGCCACGATCACTCAGCCCGGATATATCCATTTCTGCCTGGATATCCGGGATAAGGATTCCTACCCGGAACTCCCTCCTGTAGATATCCTGATCGACAATGCAGGAACCCAGGACGGAAATGACATTGACGTAAACTTAAAAGGAACCATTTCCATTACCGAACATTACGGAATCCATCCTGATATTTACTCTATTGTGATGATCGGCTCAGCAAGCGGACATACCGGCTCCGAATTCCCGGAATATGCAGCCAGCAAGGGTGGCGTTCTGGCCTATGCCAAAAATGTGGCAATGCGGATCGCGCCTTACCAGGCCACCTGCAACAGCCTGGATTTCGGCGGCGTCATGACAGAGCTGAACCGTCCGGTGATGGAGGACAAAAAACTCTGGGATCAGATCATGGATCTGACTCCGCTGAAGCGGTGGATGACTGTGGATGAAGCTGCAGAATGGATTTATTTTATGGCTGTAAAAAACCGCTTCTGTACAGGCCAGAATATTCTCATCGATGGCCTGGAAGCCGGAAACTGCAATTTTATCTGGCCGGATGAAACGTGAGATTTCTCTTAACACCGCCAGACGCTCCACAATATAAAAATCTCCTCTGCCGTCTATTCTGATCTGTGTTATAATAGACCTCATAATACTGGCGTTCCGGTCTATCACTATGCCAAGCAGGCAGATGCCATCTGTCCATAAACACAGGATACATTTCCGGAACGCTGTCAACAGGAGGAAATCGTTATGAATATTAAAGAAGAAATCCATTCATTATCAGAAGAAATGCTCACAAACCTTGGCAGACTGGTTGCCATCGACTCCCAGCTCGGCACACCTGCCGAAGGAAAGCCTTTCGGTGAAGGCCCTGCAAAAGCCCTGGAAGAAGGTCTCAAGATTGCCGATGAGCTTGGTTTTAAAACCGTAAACCTGGACAACTACTGTGGCTATGCAGAAATGGGTGAGGGCGATGAGATCGTTGGAATCGCCGGACATCTGGATATCGTGCCAGTGGGTGGTGACTGGACTTATGATCCATTTAAGCTTACCCGTGAAGGCGACCATGTATACGGACGTGGAACTACCGATGACAAAGGTCCGATTCTGGAAGCGCTCTACGCCATGAAGCTTCTCCGCGACCACGGTGTAAAACTGAACAAAAGAGTCCGCCTGATCATGGGCTGCAACGAAGAGACCGGTTCCAGATGTATGGCTCACTATAACCAGGTAGCCGAAGAGCTCTCCTGTGGTTTCACACCGGATGCCAATTTCCCATGTATCCACGGCGAAAAGGGACAGCTGGGTATGATGGCCTACTCCAAAAACACCAGGATCCTTTCCATGAACGGCGGTTTTGTTTCCAATGCAATGTGCGACACCTGCACAACTGTTATTCCCGCCGAAGATGATCTGAAAGAAAAGCTGGAAGCAGCACTTTCCCATACAAAGCTCCAGGAATACAAAGTAACTGAAGAAAATGGTGAGCTTACCATCTACGCCAAAGGTGTTCCGGCTCATGCCAGCACCCCGCACCTGGGAGTCAATGCTGCAGGTGTAACCTTTGAATGCCTGGCAGAGGCAGGATTTGAAGATGATTTTGTAAAATTCTATAACTCCCATATCGGCACTGCCTGTGACGGTTCCGGCATCGGTCTGAAATTTGCGGATGAATACGGAGATCTGACCCTGTGCAACGGAATCGTAAAAACAGAAAACGGCGTGATCTCCTGCACCATCGATATCCGTGTCCCGGTTACTCTTAAGGAAGCAGAGATCCGCAAAATGTGTGAGGACAAACTGGAGGATAAAAACGGACGTATTGAGATCAACAACGTTGTTGCCCCATTATTCTTCCCAAGAGAATCTCCACTGGTAAATGCCCTGTACAAAGCTTATACAGATGTAACCGGCGACACAGAGCACAAACCAATGGTCATCGGCGGCGGCACTTACGCAAAATCCCTCAAAAACATCATCGCCTTCGGACCTGAAAAAGAGGGAATCGACTACCGCATCCACGGAGCCGACGAATTTATCCTGGTTTCCGGTATGGAAGAAGCAGTCCTGATCTATATGGAAGCGATCAGAAATCTGCTTGCTATCTGAAAAATACTATAGAAAGATAGGAGAATTTTTATATGAAAGCACATAAATACTGGTCACTTGGAGCATTGCTCTGCATGACAGGTGCTTTTTACACAGGCTACAGAAAATTCATGAAAGCACACAAATATTTCTCTTTCGGCACACTGTTTTGTATGATCATGGCTATCTGGTCCGGTCACAAAATGATCACTCCCTCAAAAAGATCGCAGGAAAAAGAATGTCCTGCTGACAACAAATAACTGCAAATATGAAATTAAAATTGATCGCACTTGATATTGACGGTACACTTACCAACGATGAGAAAAAAATCACAGCAGATACCCTAAGCACACTTCTGAAATTTCAGGAACAGGGAATCCGGGTAATGCTGGCTTCTGCCAGACCTGTACCCGGACTTTATTCTGCTGCCAGTGAGCTGCGCCTTGGTGACCACCACGGCATCCTCATGGCCTACAACGGCGGAAAAGTCGTAGACGCCACAGACGGACAACTTCTTTCACAAACCCATATGGACCTTAATAAAACCCGGGAACTTCTCCGTTTTCTGGAAGCGCTTCCTGTCACTGTAATCCTGGACGACGGCGAACGCTTCTATGTGGAAGATGCTCATGGATATAAGGTGGAATACGAATGCTGGAACAATCAGATGGACTGCACAGAAGTCGATAACCTTGCAGATTTTCTGGATTTTTCCCCGGTAAAGCTTCTCCTATCTGTTGACCCGGATGAAATCCTGAACATTCAGGATATGATCCGCAGCCATCTTCCCGATGATCTCTGTGTTGTCCGCACGGCACCTTTTTATCTGGAAATCATTCCGGTTTCCATCAATAAGGGAAAAGCTCTTCTTGATGTG
Source organism: Ruminococcus sp. AM36-2AA (assembly GCF_003461955.1). Lineage (GTDB taxonomy): Bacteria > Bacillota > Clostridia > Lachnospirales > Lachnospiraceae > Blautia_A. Next base: position 106,965 of record NZ_QTYB01000004.1, read on the forward strand.
TGCAGCCGCCTTTGTATCGATCCGGCTGACACGGCAGCATTCGGTGATTCCGAAAATGACATCCCTATGCTCCGGGCTGCCGGCTGTGGTGTTGCCATGGGTAATGCGGAAGATGCGGTAAAGGCTGTCGCTGATAAGGTTACACTGTCCAATAATTCGGACGGTATCGCTCATGCACTTCGTGAACTGATAATGTAACAATTGTTTTCCTATTTCCATACTGGTATAATACGAAAAGACTTTTCAGTATCACGGAGGAAAAAATATCTATGGAACTTTTATTTCTGGCGCTGTTTGCAGCCAGTCTCATCGCATGTGTAGTCACCGGTGCTTCTGTTGTTTTTGCCCTGATATTCGGGTACATTCTGTTCTTTTCCTATGGACTGATCCATGGAAAAAGTGTAAAAGAGATGCTTCGTTTTTCCCGGAACGGAATTTTCACAGTAAAAAATGTTCTGCTGACTTTGTTACTGATCAGTATGCTCACAGCGATCTGGCGTGCCTGTGGTTCCATTGCCTATATCGTATATTATGCATCTGCCATCTGTACTCCTTCCGTGATGCTGCTGGCGTCTTTTCTTCTGTGCTGTCTGATCTCCTTCCTTACGGGAACCTCCTTTGGAAGCGCTGCCACCATCGGCGTAATCTGTATGACTATGGCCAACAGTATGGGTATTCCTCCCTTTCTTACCGGCGGCGCGATCCTGGCCGGGATTTTTTTCGGGGACCGGTGTTCTCCGGTTTCCACCAGTGCGCTTCTTGTCAGTGAACTGACAAAAACGGATCTTTTTTCCAATATCCGGAATATGACACGCAGTGCTCTGGTTCCCTTCATACTCAGTTGTGTTCTGTATGGAATTCTCGGCTTTTCCGTCCATACCAGCACGGCTGTCGATACCACCCGGAACCTGCTTGTGAATTACTATAATTTCACTCCTCTGATGCTGCTGCCGGTTATGATCGTGCTGGTACTTTCCCTTCTTCATGTGGATGTAAAAAAGACCATTGCCATCAGCGGACTGGTGGGAATGGCCATTGCGGTGAGTGTACAGCACTTTCCGGTGTCGGAACTTCCTGCTTTATGTTTCTCAGGATTTTCGCCTTCTGATGGGAAGATTGCGAAACTGATGAGCGGCGGCGGTTTTCTTTCCATGCTGCGGGTTTATCTGATCGTTGGAATTTCTTCCTGCTATTCCGGCATGTTTGAGGGAACCGGATTTCTGAACGGAATTGAAGCCCTGATGGAAAAACTGGGTTCCAGGATCACCCCTTATGGCACAACCTTACTGACTTCCATTGTCACTTCCGCCATCTCCTGCAACCAGACTCTTGCCATCATGCTCACCAGCCAGCTGTGCGGGGAAAACAATCCGGAAAAATCTTCTTTTGCCCTGGATCTGGAAAATACGGTGGTGGTCATAGCGCCCATGATCCCCTGGTCCATTGCAGGAGCCGTGCCGCTGGCTGCCATTGGTGCGCCAAACATCAGTATCGCAGTTGCCTTTTATCTGTATCTGCTGCCGCTGTGGGGACTGGCTGTGCATCTGTTCAGGTAGGGTCTGTTTTTACCGTCAGATCCTTCACCCAACGATACTTCTTATAATTCAGATACACAGCCGGGATCTTCACAAATTCATCCAGACTGATGATAAAGTAAACCGCAAGCACCGGAAGCTTCAGCACAAATGCGGCGATAAGGCCCAGTGGAACCATAATACACCACATGGAAATACAGTCACAGTACAGCCCGAACTTACTGTCTCCGCCTGCACAGAAAATTCCGCTGATGGTTACTCCGTTTACCGAACGTCCGATCATATAATAAGCACAGATCAGGAGCATTCCCTTAAGATATCCTTCCGCTGTAACGCTTAGGTTGGCCGCACGGAGAATCAGCGGACTGAATGCCAGAAGCACCAGTCCGGACATGATTCCGCCACCGTTTCCAAGTCCCATACAGAAACATCCGGCCAGGTTTTTGACAATGCTGGCAATGGAATTGGCGGCTACCGCATCACTTCCCAGATGTCCCATAATTACGGAATACATGGAAAATCCGGTTCCCCAGACGATCTCATTGCAGATCACCGGTGTTGTATATTTCCAGAAATCTCTCCTGAGAACGGGATCGTCTCTGCGGAGATATTTTGCCCGGAGTTTTACCTGATCTTTTCCCACAGTTTCCAGAACGCACCATGTAACTTCAATGATACGAGCCGTTACTGTTGCCAGTGCGGCTCCGGCAATCTCCATTCTTGGCATTCCGAATAATCCATAGATCAGCACTGCATTGATAAAAATATTTACTACCACACTTGTGGCGCTGATCATGCTGCTTTTTGCCGCTCTGCCGCTGTTTTTCAGGATGCAGAGATACATCTGTGAAATTCCGGTAAGCAGATAGGATACCGCGATCACACGAAGATACAGGGAACCGCCCCGGATCAGTACCGGATCATTGGTAAAGATCCTCATCAGCATTCCCGGGATCAGCAGCGCGGACAGAGTAAAGATCAGGGAGATTGCAGTCGTAACTTTCATCACAAAGGCAAAGATCCTCTCCACTGCCGGAATATCTCCCTTTCCCCAGTACTGGGCTGCGATAAGAGAAAGGCCGATGGTCATTGCTTCCAGAAGAAGGTTATGGATAAATGTTATCTGCCCTGCCAGAGATACTGCGGAAAGAGAATCCTGTGAGATCACTCCCAGCATCAGGGCATCGGATGCACTGACCAGAGCCAGCATAAACTGCTGAAAAGCGATGGGCATCACCAGGCTTATAAGCTTTCTGGTGAATGCCGGGTCTTTTTTATTTTTCATTTATTTTTGCCCATGCCTCCTCATCGAATTTCCGTTCTTTAAAGTAATATGGCTTGTCCGCATCCGTGATCTCGCGGATCACGCGGCAGGGATTTCCGGCTGCACATACATTGTCCGGAATGTCCTTTGTCACTACGCTTCCCGCGCCGATCACAACGTTATTTCCAATCTTTACACCCGGAAGAACGCAGCAGCTTCCGCCGATCCACACATTGTCCCCGATGGTGACAGGAATCCCGTACTCAAAAGCGGAATTACGGCTTTCCGGATGGATAGGATGTCCGGCTGTGTAAATACCTACATTGGGGCCAAACATTACGTTATCCCCGATGGTGATTTTTCCCACATCCAGCATCACGCAGTGGGTGTTGGCATAAAAATTCTCTCCGACTTCGATATGGCTTCCGTACTCACAGTGAAACGGCGGCTCAAAATATACGTTTTTCTTATGCTTCAGTCCTGTGCGTTCCAGATATTCCATACCCTTTTCCGGGTCAAAAGGCATGGCCTCATTGTACTTCCGGACGGCCTTTTTTGTTTCTTTCTGCTGCGCCACTACTGCATCATCGGAGATGTATGCCATTTCGTGATCTCTTCTGTAAATATTGTCCATTGTAAATCCCTCTCTTATAAATACACTTTGTTTTCTTCAAAAAAATGCCCGGTGTCTCCTGACGCACTGTGAGTGATTCCGGAGAGGACGGCGGCATGCTCCACTATATCTGCCTTACAGTTTACGCGGACATTGACCGAAGCATCTTTTCGTTTTATAATTATATTGTATATTTTTAAGTTATTCTATCGGTTTTCTATCTAACTTTATAACAATCCTGCGAGGTATGAATATGATCTATATAGACTTAAAGGATGACCTTTCTGAAAAAATGGTCTACGATTATCCTGACTGTCCGGCCTACACCATCCATGAAATGCTTTCCCACTATCCCAATTATTCCGCTATCAGCCACTGGCATGATGACATTGAATTTCTGATGATCCAGTCCGGCCAGATGCAATATAATGTCAACGGAAAAATCCTCACTCTGGAACAGGGACAGGGGATTTTTGTAAATTCCAGGCAGATGCATTACGGATTTTCTGAAAGTCACAGGGAATGTGAATTTTTTTGCATCCTCATCCACCCCATGCTTCTGTGCACATTACCTGCCTATGAAAAAAACTTCGTCCTTCCTCTGATCCGGAACAACGAAGTTCCCTTTTTTATCTTTGATCCCGGGATTTCCTGGCAGGCACAGATTCTGAAACAAATGGCCGACATCTATGTGCACCGTAAGAGTAAAACTGCTCCTTTACGGATCCTATCCTCTTTTTCCCTGATCTGGGCTCTGCTTCTTGAACATCTGCCCTCTGCCTCCCGGACCGAAGACCATACCAATACAGATCTTACCGCCATCCGGAACATGACCGGTTTTATCCAGCAGAACTACACTTCCAGGATTTCCCTTAAGGAAATTGCGGCTGCCGGTTCCGTAGGTATCAGCAAATGCTGCAAACTCTTTTCCAGATATTTCAGCCAGAGTCCAAATCTCTATCTGAATCAGTACCGCCTGAATAAAAGTGCTCAGCTTCTCCGGGAAACCGATATGACTATAACAGAAATCGCTCTTTCCACCGGCTTTGGCAGTGCCAGTTATTATGCGGAATCTTTTCGAAAATGGGCAGGCATGAGTCCCGGGAAATTTCGCAAAACCTGATAACTGCCCCAGGCAGATCACACTGTCTTCCGGAATTTTGCCGGTGACACCCCGAACTGTTCCCGGAACAGATGATAAAAATGGCTCACATTAGAAAATCCACAACACTCACAGATGTCCAGGATCTCCCTGTCTGTCTGCGCCAGAAGATAGACCGCGTATTTCAGACGTTCCTGGTTGATATACTGAGTAGGAGTTTTCCCGCTGATCTGCTTCATCAGCCTGCAGAGATGGCTCGGAGAACAGGGCGCCAGCTCACACATTCTTTCATAGCCTTCCTGAAGATTTTCGATCTTGGACATATTTAAGAGAAGTTCTGACAGCCAGGACGGCATCTGATTCCAGGGATCCTTTTCATCGTAAATGAAAAAATAATCCTCCAGAAGAAGCGCAATGATACACTGTGCATGATATCTTGCATGCCTGGGATGGCTTTCGTTTACCAGATTTCCGGCAGTATCCATGGCATCCAGGACTTTGCGGAAATTTTCCCCTTCCAGATGAACATAGGCCGGCATCTCGCTGTTTATCAGTTTATCCATCTTTTCTTCCTGTTCCAGAAACAGAGAAACATTTCGAAGCACCTGGGTGGAAAAGCCCAGATTCCGGACACAGAAATTCTCTGAATGAAAAAAGCTGTAACTGTGCATATCATTGGGGCGTATAAAAAACAGGTCTCCTTTTTTCACCGTCTGCACGGAATCATTGATCAAATGATAGGCCGTACCCTCTGAAATAATAAAAAGTTCATAATGATTATGGGTATGTAGCGGCACATGCTTGTAAATATCCGAGATCGTATAGGAAAGTCCGGACTCTTTGCGCAGTGGATATTGTTCTTTTCCAAATACCGGTATTGCCATTTTTTCTACTCCTCCCCGTTTTCTGATATCAATATACTACAAAAATCTGACAGCTGTAAACAAGAAACACGGTGGAAATTATGATATTCTTTTACCGCATTGAAGAAGATTTCTCTGATGCAGAAACTTGATCTTTATTTTTTCAGGGAGGACTTATTATCATGTCATCATCCAAAGCTCGATTTTTTAATCCGGCTGTTGTAGGCCTGATCATGCTCAGCTTTTTTCTGGGTACCAGTGAATATACAGTGATCGGTATCCTGCCGGAAATTGCTGACGGATTCGGGATTTCACTGACACAGGCCGGAAGTATTGTATCTCTGTTTGCTTTCGCCTATGGCCTGGGCACTCCGTTTCTGGCTGCCTATGTGGGAAAATACAACCGTTTCCGTATTACCATGCTTGGAATTTCACTGTTTGCACTCTGCAACCTGATCTGTGCCATTGCTACCAATTACATGGTATTTCTGGTATTCCGTATTCTTACGGCTGTCGTTTCCGGTACTGTGGTTTCCATCTCCATGACTTATGCGGAAGATGTTGCTTCCATCCCGGAGCATATCCCAGGTGTGATCGCAGGTGTTTTTTCGGGCTTCAGTATCGCTTCGGTCATCGGTGTGCCTATCGCTTCCACCATCACTCATGTTTTTGGATGGCGTGCGGCTTTTATCACGATCTTTGTGGCGACTCTGGCTCTGCTGGCGCTTCTGTTTATGAAACTGCCACGTCAGAACCGTCTGAAAGCAGGAAGTATCCTGGAACAGTTTAAGCTTTTTCTGGATAAAAGGATCTCCATCGGCTGTGCCATTGTTTTTCTGGCCGGTGCTTCCACTTACTGTTTTTATACATACCTGACACCGATCTTCCAGCAGGAACTTCACATTCCGGATTCCATGTTAAGCCTTGCACTTCTGATCTTCGGTATTGCAGCTATCACCAGCAACGTAAGTTCCGGTCAGGTGGCAAACAAAACCGGCATCCGCATGCTGCCTCTGATCTATGTGATCCAGACTGTATGTCTGCTGCTTCTTCCCATTGCCACCCACAATCTGGTAAGCGGAGGACTGGTACTTTTTATCCTGGGTGTTGTGATGTATCTTCTGAATTCACCGCTGCAGATGCATTTCCTGAAGATCGCCACCAGGGATCACCCTGCCTGTGTAAACCTGGCTTCTTCTCTGATCTCGGTTTTCTTTAACTTCGGTATTGCAGCCGGTTCTGCCATGGGTGGTGTGATCGTAAAATATGCCGGACTTCGGTTTGTGGGAATCGGCGGTGCCATTCCCGGTATCGGAGCGATCATCTGTGCGGTGATCCTGCTTCAGATCATGAAACCGGGTGCGGATATCCGGTAAATCAAACAATACTGTCCATTTACCGGGACTATAGCATTTCCATAAATTACTGCTATAAAAAATACAGTCAGGAATATATCAGAATCTACCTCCGATACTCCTGGCTGTATTTTTATCTGCATCTTGCCTTGTATCACTCTTTTTATTTTCCTGTAATTTTCATCATTCGTCGTTTTTACAGTCCAATAAAAAGGACTTTATATCTTTCTTATTTCATCTCGATCATAAACAGTCTGGCTGCTTTTTCCTGCGGCATCTTCACTACAAGATTTCCATTTTCGATCTTATATTCGCACATCTCTTCTTTCGGATAGATCACGGATACTTTGCTGATCTTTTCTGCGTCTTCCAGCGGGATCACCGCTTCTGTTGTTCCCGGTGTCCATACAGAAAGATAGGTATTCTTCTCTGCTTTTACTCCGTAAGCGAGAACTTCCGACTTCAGAGTACCGAAGCCCAGCGGGAAGAACGGCACACCGTCACGGACTTCCTCACGGATTTCCTTATACAGGGCGATTCCCTCTTTCATACGGTTCATGGAATTCTCGCCAAGCTTCCATACCATACCGCTGATATACGGGCGAAGGAGCATACCGTTTACCACATTGTAGATCACATGCTCTTCTTCATCCTCATACGGATATACCCACATGCCACCCTGCTCAGGGGCAACCGCACTTGCCACATTGGCTGCAATATTGGCATTGTAGAGATAATCGGTCTGGTCACTGGTTGACTGAAGGCTTAAGACTTTCAGCATACCATAGTCCATACGCTGTCCGCCGGAACCGCAGTTCTCCACAACAAGATCCGGATAATCACGGAAGATCTCCTCATACCACTGATGGAGACATTCATAATGCTCACGGATGGCATCTGCACAGCTGTCGCTGTTCAATTCACTTCCGTATCCCATCGTTACGTTATAGTCCACCTTAAAGTACTCTACGCCATAATCACGGATCAGCCTGTCCACTACATCACGGCAGTATTTCCGTACTTCCGGATTGCGGAAATCCAGCATGTAACGTTTGTTGTCAATGTGGCGTTTTCCATGGCGGCAGACAAACCAGTCATCCGGAAGTTTATTTGCAAGCTCACAGGCAACTCCCATAACTTCGATTTCCAGCCAGAGTCCCATTTTCAGGCCTTTGCTGTGTGCGTAATCGCAGACTTCTTTCAGGCCTCCAGGGAATCTTCCGGATGCTTCCTTCCATTCACCGACACGGTCCCACCAGAATCCGTCGTCATACCATCCTGCATCCAGACAGTAATATTCACATCCCAGCTCTGCCGCCTTGTCAATGATGGAAAGCTCCCGCTCTGTTGTGGGATCTCCCATCAGGCAGTTCATGTAATCATTAAATACCACGTTCAGTTTCTCATCGTCCGGATTTGCTCTGCGTACTTTTCTACGATATCTGGTCAGCGCTGCTACTGCCGGATTCAGACCTCCTTTTACAACGGCTGCCCCTGCCGGAACAGTTGTGAAGCATTCTCCCGGTTTCAGATTCTTATACCATCCATGCTCCTGCTCTGTGGCACCGCTTATAGTAAGATACAGATTCCCACCCTGGGCGGAACCATATTCTATCAGCCACTGTCCGGAACTTTCAACCTGGAAAATATAAGTTTCCCCTGTTTCTCTGTCTTCGGCAATTCCCATTGGAAGATACTCGCAGGTAGACCAGCTTCCCTTTCCACTGTAACAATAACGGTTCAGTCCATATCCCTGATGATTAAATCCGTCTACGACCATTCCGTTTAAGTTCAGTGTCTCTGCATCATATTTCTGCCACTGTGCCTCACAGCACCAGCTGTTAAACGGTACATAGATATCTGTTTTTTTGTAATAAGGTTTGTCACCGCCTCTGGAAATTCCCTGATATATAAAAGAAGAAACGTAAGTCAGGCCCTGATCTTCACTTCCCTCGTTGGTGATCTCTGTCCAGGTCTGCACTGCCGGAACTCCGTCAAACAGGCGCATATGATATACGGCTTTCAGCTTTTCCGGAGAAACCATTACGATCTCCAGTTCTTTTCCACCGTCCTGCTCTTTCAGTTCATGTTTCTCATAAACAAAGTCTACAGAGGACTGATTGATGTTGTTTTTGTAAGCATGCATATTCAGGCTTCCGGTGCCGCTTCTGTGGATCTCAACAGCCGGATAATAAATATCTTCCTTCGGCTCCATGGCTGCTTTTTTTACTTCCTGTGAAGAAAAATCTGCCAGCTCTACCACGCCGTTTTCACGGATACGGAACTGGATATCCAGGCCGTTTTCATGTAATTCGATTATTTTCATATTCCCGTTTTTGTAGCTCATACAAAATATCCTCCCGTTTTTGTAATCTTGATTTCAGTATATCATCGGATTTTCCGCAAGGTGACAGGTATCATCCCCTGAATGAAAAAATGCAATATATTGTCGCATTTATTTTTACGTGATATACTGTTCACAGACCACAAAACGGACATTACAGCAACTGTGGATTGCGAATATACGAGTCAAATGGATATTCGTGATCTCACCACATGCTCAGGAGGTTTTTCATGCCAGATATTTTTCAGGATTCTTCCAGATATTTTCATATTTCCGCCTTTTATGCCCTTTCCCTGCCGTATTATCATATGGAACATCACACACATTCCAGCTATGAGATCATGTACATTACTTCCGGTTCCTGCCGGGTTTTCTGCATGGATGAGGAACAGGACATGGAATTTCCGCTGAAATCCGGGCAGTTTATCTTTATACGCCCGGGTATCCCGCACAGGCTTGAGATCCCGGACGGTTTTCCATGCTCGATCCTGAATCTGGAATTTTCCCTCACCTCCGAAAAAAGCCCGGTTTCTCTGGACCTTCTTCTGAAAAAAGATCCCGGATTTTCCCGGTTCTGGAATTTTATTGCCTCCTCCCGGGGATTCTGCTCCGGCACGGATTCCCGGAATTTCGGATACAGCCTGAAAGACCTTCTCACCTTTTTACAGCGCAGTTCCGATCAGATAAAGGAGGAAGAATTTCTCTTCTTTCTTCTGTTTGGCCGTATGCTCACAGAACTTGCTTTCTGCGCCCGCTCCAGCCGGAACACCCAGGGAAGTGTTTATCTGAAAAAAGCGCTCCGGTATATTGATGAACATTATCTGGAAGACATCGATATTCCTGCCATTGCCGCATATGCAGGGATCAATAAATCCTACCTCCAGGCACTTTTTACAGAAAAAAACGGCTGTACCATCAACACTTATATCAACCGCAAGCGTATGGAGCAGGCCGCCTTTCTTCTGTGCAACAGCACTCTTCACATTACGGATATTGCCTTTTCTTCCGGATATAACAGCCGGCAGCATTTTGCACATACCTTCGAAAAATTTTATCACATGAGTCCTTCCCGGTACCGGAGCCTGCATACCCGTCCTCTTCGCTCGGATACCGAAAAGAAACGCTATCATATGGCGGACGGACGGAAGCTGGAAAGTGAACCTTTTCCGCAGGAATAAAACTTACCATCTCAGATCCATCTTCAGGCTGATACCTGCAATACACGTCTGATCAACCTGAAAAAAGCCGGCCAGGCACGAAGATCTTATCTCTTCGATAACCTGGCCGGCTTTTATATTTATGTCAAGCGGATATTCGCAATCCGCTTCGCTACGTAGCTCTACACCAAATAACTGCTCCGCAGTTGATTTGGTTAACTTTCTATGGAAGCAGATTCTGCATGCTCTTCAAACTGATCGCCAGTGTAGAAGTATTGTGAAGAAGTGCAGATGTAGTCGGCTGCAGGATTCCTGCAACGCCACAGGCGATAAGACCTGCATTAAAGGTAATGATGAAACGGTAATTACGTCTGATGCGCTTCATCAGTGCGTTACTGATCTCTTTCAGAACAACAAGTTCCTGAAGGTCATCTGCACCTACGGTAATGTCTGCGATCTCACGGGCAATCTCAGCGCCATCGCTGATGGCAATACCGACATTGGCTGCGGAAAGTGCCGGAGAATCATTGATTCCGTCACCTACCATGATCACCCTTCTTCCGGCTGCCTTCTCTTTTTCAATGAAGTTGGCCTTATCCTCCGGAAGTACCTCGGAATAATATTCATCCACACCTACACGTCTGGCAATAGCTGCTGCTGTACGCTCGCTGTCTCCTGTCATCATAACGATCTTGGAGATTCCTGCCGCGCGCAGTGCTTCTACAGAAGCTTTTGCCTCCTCACGAAGTGGATCTTCAATACAGATCACAGCTGCAAGACGTCCGTCAATAGCCAGATACAGGTGAGAATATTCTTCCGGAATGCTGTCGAATTTCTCCTGGCCATCCTCCGGGATCACACATTTCTCATCTTCAAAAACAAAGTGATAACTTCCGATCACGGCTTTATGTTCTTCTATGGTAGTGGAAATTCCATGTGCCACTACATATTCAACCTTGGAATGCATCTCTTCATGTGCCAGATGTTTCTTTCTGGCTGCACTGACAACGGCCTTGGCCATGGAGTGCGGGAAATGTTCTTCCATACATGCGGCAATACGCAGCATCTCGTCCGGATTGTTGTTATCAAAGGAAACCACATCCACAACCGTTGGTTTTGCTTTTGTCAGAGTTCCGGTCTTATCAAATACGATGGTATCTGCATCAGCCATTGCTTCCAGATATTTACCACCTTTAACCGTAACTTTATGTGTACCTGCCTCACGGATCGCGGACAGTACGGAGATTGGCATTGCAAGCTTCAGTGCACAGGAGAAATCTACCATCAGGATCGCAAGGGCCTTGGTTGCATTTCTGGTGAGCAGATATGTAAGGGCTGTTCCTCCAAGAGTATACGGAACCAGCTTATCTGCCAGATGCTCTGCCTTGCCTTCCAGGGAAGATTTCAGCTTCTCAGATTCCTCGATCATGGTGACGATCTTGTCATAACGGCTGGAACCACCTACCGTCTTCACCCGGATAGTGATCTCACCTTCCTCCACAACGGTACCTGCATAGGCAACGCTGCCTTCTTTCTTACATACAGGTACAGACTCACCGGTAAGAGACGCCTGGTTCACCATAGCTTCTCCATCCGTAACGCTTCCGTCAAACGGAATCACAGTACCCATACGAACAACAACTTCATCTCCCGGCTGAACTTCTTTGGATTCTACAAGAATTTCCTGATCTTCTCTCTTCAGCCACACCTTGCCAACATTCAGTGACATGGTTCTTGCAAGATCACCGACCGATTTCTTATGTGTCCACTCTTCCAGAATTTCTCCGATTCCAAGCAGGAACATAATGGAACCTGCAGTACCGAAATCCTGACGCAGTACGGATACACCGATCGCAGTGGCATCCAGAACCGGTACTTCGATCTTGCGGTGAAGAAGTGTATCAATGCCCTTCCAGATATATTTCAGGGAAGTTGCTGTCGTATAAATTGCGTTCAACGGATATGGCAGGAAAAGCTTTCTTCCAAAATGATAGATCACCTTGGAGATCAGTTTCTCCTGATATTCTGCATTCAGTGCTCTTCCGGAGCTCTGCAGTACCTGCTGGGGAGCTTCCACATCCTGATAATGGAATGCTCTGATACCGCAGATAACAGCCTCACGGCTGCCCTGATAATTCACAACCGCATCACAGGTTCTCTCATATACCTTGGCGGAAGCCACTCCGTCAAGATTTTCGAGATAATACAGCAAAGTATCCGCCTGCTCGTAACTCATTCTCTTCTGGGCAAGATGAATACGAAGTCGTCCTCTTGTCTCATGTTTAATATAAAATTTCACGGGAAATCGCCTCTTTACTCAGCTGTCTCTTCAGTTGCTGCTTCTTTTGTCTCTTCTGCTGCCTCCTTGAATGCATCCTCATCTGCAGTCTCTTCTGCATTCTCTGCAACATCTTCTACAGCCTCTTCTGCTGCAGCTCTCTCCTCATTGATTCCCTTAGCCTCAGCGTAGATATCCTCCGCGTTCTCCTGAAGGCTTGTAGCTGTTTTCATGATGCAGTCCTTAGCTCTTAAAACGGCTGCTGTGCATCCTGTGTAAAGCTTCTTCGCATCCTTGCTTGTAAGGATCTTGATTCCTGCTGTTCCAAAAAGAACACCTGCTGCAAAAAGTCCTGATTTTTTGAATTTAAAATCTACCATAATAATTTTTCCTCCTAAATATATAATTTTTATCATTTTACTGATTTCCGGTGGACAATTTCCCATGCCTGCCCCGGTATTTTCATCATTATAAAATACTTGTAAAAAAATGTCCAGTGTTTTTTTTGTGAATTTAACACAATTCGCTGAATTTTCAGTTAATTTCCCCTAACAGTTAAGTTTTACTAATAGTTTCGTTTTTCTAATTTTTAGTCTGTACAAACCCTTTATTTCCTATTATATAGGGAATATCTCCTTGCTGTGTTTATCCCACTTCATGTACCGGAAGCACTGCAAGTGTGCGGATATTCTGCTCATGGATCTCCCCGCATGCCCGAAGTCCCGCACGGATCACCTCATTAAGCTTCTGCCCGGACAGGTGGCAGATGGTATCATCATCCAGCTCCACTGTGCAGGCCCCTTTGGTACTGCAGGCTACCCGGTACATATTTTTGCGGCTGATGGCTCCGATGGACTCCAGCGTATTGATCATACGGTATACCGTTGCCACACCGATCTTCGGGTCCAGTGCGGAAGCCCTGTAATAAATTTCCTTACAGCAGGAGCACTCCCCTTCCAGAATGATATCAAGCAGGATCCTCCTCTGTCTGGTAATTCTTAAGCCCCGTTCTTTCAGCTTCTCTATAATAAGATCTTTCTGCATCTGTGTATGGCGGTAACATCCTGTTCTCTTTTCTTCTTTCTCAGCTTTTGCGTTCTGCATTCTGATCCCTCCTTTATTATTGAGAAAACTTTTCTTTTATCTAATAAGTTAGTATACTCCAACTGTGGTTAGCTGTAAATAACTTGTTTTGGATTTTTTTATAATATTGAGGATTTCGCCGGAATGCAGTATAATAATTCGTGAATCTATCCATATGAAACCGTCGTTTTGACAAAATGACGAAAAATCCCCTTTCGTTTTTTCGTCAGAATGACAAGAAACTGCCGGAAACTTTGTACGATTCAGCTCTAGCTCTTTTCCTCCATTTTCGATATACTGTTAACCAGCAAAGGAAATTACGTAAAAAACAATATATTAATTTTGGAGGGAAACAACAATGGCAAGTTTATCATTATCTCACATTAATAAAACTTATCCAAACGGCTTCCAGGCAGTTAAAGATTTCAACCTTGAAATCGAAGACAAAGAGTTTATCATCTTCGTAGGACCGTCTGGATGTGGAAAGTCCACAACACTTCGTATGATCGCAGGTCTTGAGGAGATCAGCGGTGGTACACTTAAGATCGGTGACAAAGTCATGAACGATGTTGAGCCTAAGGACCGTGATATCGCAATGGTATTCCAGAACTACGCTCTGTATCCTCATATGACTGTTTATGATAACATGGCATTCGGACTTAAACTTCGTAAAGTTCCGAAGGATCAGATTGACAAAGCTGTTCGTGAAGCAGCAAGAATCCTTGACCTTGACAAACTTCTTGATCGTAAACCGAAGGCTCTTTCCGGTGGTCAGAGACAGCGAGTTGCTATGGGACGTGCTATCGTTCGTAATCCTAAGGTATTCCTTATGGATGAGCCTCTTTCCAACCTGGATGCTAAACTTCGTGTACAGATGCGTATCGAGATTTCCAAGATCCATCAGAGACTTGGTGCTACAATCATCTATGTAACACATGACCAGACAGAGGCTATGACACTTGGTACCAGAATCGTCGTTATGAAAGACGGTGTTGTTCAGCAGGTTGATACACCACAGAACCTGTATCAGAAACCAGGCAACCTCTTTGTTGCAGGATTCATGGGATCTCCGCAGATGAACTTCCTTGATGCTGTTATCTCCGAAAAAGGCGGTAACATGATCGCTACAATCGGTAACGAGCATGAGGTTATTGTTCCTGCAGCTAAAGCTAAAGTTCTCAAAGACAAAGGCTATGTTGGAAAGAAAGTTGTTCTTGGTATCCGTCCTGAGGATATCCATGATTCTCAGATGTTCCTTGAGACATCCCCAAGCAAACCGATGAACTCCGTAGTTAAAGTTTACGAGCTTCTTGGTGCCGAAGTATTCCTGTACTTCGATGTTGACGGAACTCAGATCACAGCACGAGTTGATCCTCGTACAACAGCTAAGACCGGTGATCCGATCAGATTCGCATTCGATATGGAGAAAGCTCACTTCTTCGACA
This sequence comes from Ruminococcus sp. AM36-2AA, assembly GCF_003461955.1. Classification (GTDB taxonomy): domain Bacteria; phylum Bacillota; class Clostridia; order Lachnospirales; family Lachnospiraceae; genus Blautia_A. The sequence continues at coordinate 122,004 of NZ_QTYB01000004.1, forward strand.
AAGAGACAGAGCTTACCATCACAAACTAATTCTTACCGAATTACAAAAAATGAATTTAACCCCGGGGGATATATTTTCCCGGGGTTTCTTTTTTCCTCTGCACAATTTTCACTTCATCTACAGAAAGGACTCAGTTTTATGAAAATACAGCAAACACTTCAAAAATGCCTGGATGACTGGAACCGGATCAGCGGACTGGATTTTTGTATTCTGGACGAAAGTAATCAGGTTTTTGCTTCCACCGGAGACAGAAAGCTGCCATCTGCCGAAAAGCTTATCCAGTTCCGTGAAGATCCTGCTTTATGTATTTCCAACCGTTCCTGCAGCATCTACAAATTAAACGGCGCATCCGGAGATATGCTTCTGACGGTATGGGGTTCCACAGACTCCGCTTCCACCATCGGAGAACTTGCGGTCTGCCAGGTCGAAAGTCTTCTTACTGCCTATGCGGAAAAAACGGACAAAAACTCCTTTATGCAGAACCTTCTTCTGGACCGCTATTCTCAGGTGGAAGCTTTCAACAAAGCTGCCCGCCTCCACATTGCACCTTCTGTCCGCCGTGCAGTCTTTCTTGTGGAAACCAAGCAGCATAAAGACGAAAACGCTCTGGCAACCATCCGGAATATCTTTTCGGCCCGGACACGTGACTTTATCACTGCCCTGGATGATTCCGGCATTATTGTTGTCCGTGAACTTCAGAGTACAGAGAGCTACGAGGAACTTAACGGTATTGCCTGCATGCTTGTGGATATGCTGAATACGGAGGCTATGACTTCTGCCTGGGTTTCCTACAGCAATGTTGCTGACGATATCATGCAGCTTTCTGATGCCTATAAAGAAGCACGTACTGCCCTGGAAGTCGGAAAAATCTTTTACGCGGACAAAAATGTCTTCGGTTACAACCGCCTTGGTATTGGCCGTCTGATCTATCAGCTTCCGACTCAGGTATGTGACATGTTCGTAGGTGAAATTTTCGGAGAGGAATCTCTGGATTCTATTGATGATGAAACGCTGAATATCATCCGCACTTTCTTTGAAAACAACCTGAATCTTTCCGAGACATCCAGACAGCTTTATGTGCACAGAAATACTCTGGTGTACCGCTTTGAAAAGCTTCAGAAACGATTCGGGCTGGATATCCGTACCTTCGAAGATGCGCTGGCCTTTAAGCTTGCCATGATGGTATCGGATTACATTACCTACTCCCGGAATCACGGAAAATAAATATCTCAGAAAAATAGAACACACTACAAAAAAAATCCCGGAAATACCTGACGGATATTTCCGGGATTTTATTGCAGAGATATTTTTATTTCAGCAGCATCAGGTGTTCCGGCGGAAGATACAGATATTTCGGAAGACCCCTGTCCGGATCCTCTCTGAAACTGTTTTTCGGCCGCATCCACCACAAACCGGCCGCTGCCTCCTCACCTTTCCTGCGGATCATATACTGATGTTCAAAAGTTGTTTCGATATACTCGTCCACCTGTACTTCCAGACAATTCTCTCCCGGCTTATCTTCCGGCCTGATCCAGTGTCCGCGAATTCCCACGTGAGTAATATCTTCTGCCACTTTTTCTGCTGTATGAAGTTTTATTTTCCAGTCCGTGGCATAAATTTCATGTTCTCCCAGCCGCTGGACCGCTGAAAAGTTCTTACATCCGGTAAGTTTTGCCGCTTCCAGCATTCTTGGATTCTCAAACAGCCGTTTCGTTTCATCGGTTACAAGGATCCGTCCCCTGTCCACAACAGAAAGCTCTTTACAGAATTTATAGGCCTCATCTCTGCTGTGAGTTACAAGGATCATATCGCCTGGATAATCCTGAAGAAAATCCTGCATTTCCCTCTGAAGCACATCTTTCAGATATCCATCCAGTGCGGAAAACGGCTCATCCAGAAGAATGGCTTCCGGTTCCCCGATCATCATTCTGGCCAGTGCCACTCGCTGCTGCTGCCCGCCGGAAAGCTGGGATGGAAGACGTTTTTCCAGGCCCTCCAGATGATATCGCCGGATCAGATCCGACACTTTTTCCTGTGCAAAAGATTTTTCTCCACGGTAACCACAGCGGATATTCTGCTCTACCGTCATAGTCGGAAATAATGCATAATTCTGGAAGAGGTAGCCAATCTGCCGCTTCTGTGGCTTCAGATTGATTCCTGCTTCTGAATCAAAGACTGTTTTTCCGTTAATTACGATTTTTCCCCGATCCGGAGTTTCAATTCCTGCTATACACCGCAGTGTCATGCTCTTTCCGCTGCCGGATGCTCCAAGAAGCCCGATGGCTGCCGAGCTGCCCTCAAATTGCACTTTCAGGGAAAAATCCCGGAAATTCTTTTCGATATTTACGCTGACTGCCATCAGATCCACCTTCTTGTCTTCATTCCTCTTCCGGATACAATGTTGATCAGTGCCACGATCACAAAAGAAATCAGCACAATCACAACGACCCAGAAGCCTGCGGTTCCATAGTTTCCAGCTGCGGTCTCTGCAGCTATGGCTACTGAAACTGTTCTTGTTTTTCCAAGGATATTTCCGGCAAGCATGGAAGTCGCTCCGTACTCACCAATGGCACGTGCAAAAGCCAGTACCGTTCCGGAAGCAATTCCCGGTCCTGCCGCAGGCATAACCACCTTCCAGAAGATCCGGTTGTCGCTCATTCCCAAAGTCTGGCCCACATAGATCAGATTCACATCTACCTGCTCAAAAGCAGCACGTGCATTGCGGTACATCAGCGGAAACGCAATCACTGCAGCCGCGATCACACAACCTTTCCAGGTCTGTACGATCTTAATATCAAAATTATCCAGAAGAAAACTTCCCAGCGGTCTTTTCAGGCTGAAAATCAGCAGAAGAAAAAATCCGGCAACTGTAGGCGGAAGCACCAGGGGAAGGGTAAGGATCCCATCCAGTACTGCCCTGGCGCCCGGCTTCAGTTTCATGATCTTACGGGCACAGAATACTCCCAGGAAAAAAGCGATCACGGTAGCCACCAGACCTGTTTTTAAGGAGATCCACAGGGGACTCCAGTTTATTTCTTTCAAAAATTCTGTCATCGTTCATTCCTGCACCGGCATTTACCGCATTGGTCAAAATTGCTGCCGGTTTTTTTGCATAATGATTATTTGGAGGTGCTGTCTGTTGAGTCTGTGCTGTCCTCAGTCTCAGTGCTGTCTTCGGAAGCTTATGCATCTTCCCTGGAAGCTTCTGCCTTAAATGCTGTGAAACCATAGTCCTCAAAGACTTTGATCGCAGCGTCAGATTCTACATAATCCAGAAATGCCTCTGCAGCCTTGGTATCGTCTTCGGATGCTTCTTTATCCTCAATAAGGCCTACCGGATAAAGAACCGGTGTCTGAAGGCTTTCTGCCGGAGCTTCTGCGATAATCTCTACTTTATCAGCAACAGATGCTGCATCTGTCGCATATACTACACCAACTTCATTACTTCCCTCGCTGACTGCAGCAAGTACATCTGTCACATTCTTGCACTCATTGATCTCCATCTTGTTTACATCGTCCATGATCCCGAGGTTGTTGAAGATCTCACGGGAGTACTGTCCAACCGGAACATCCTCACCTGCAAGTGCCATGTTCTTGGCATCTGTGATGTTCTCAAATCCTGTTACCTTTGTCTCTCCGTCCTTTGGTTTGATCAGAACAACTTTATTCTCAAGAAGGTCAACAACGGTGTCCTCTTTTGTCAGTTTCTCCTCTGTGAGGGCATCCATCTGTTTATCTGCTGCTGAAAAGAAAAGATCGCAGCGTGCGCCTTCCTCAATCTGTGTCTGCAGTGTACCTGAGCTGTCTGCGCTGTAGTAGATTGTCACATCCGGATAAAGTTCATTGAAATCTTTCTGGATCTCTTCCATGGAATTGCTGAGGCTGGCTGCGATAAAAGCGTAAACCTCACCTTTCAGATTCTCATCACCTTTCACCTCTGTATCTGCCGCAAAGACATTTCCGGTCAGAAGGCCTGTTGTCAGGATTCCTGCTGTAAGAGCCGCTAAGATTTTTTTCTTCATCTTTTTGTTTCTCTCCTTTTTTGTTTCGCTCAGTTTCATTCAGTTTTGAATGGTTTCGTTTAATTTTACCCAAATGAATGTTTCTTGTCAAGCGTAAGGCCATTGCTGTTTTTTCATACACATGCTATCATAAAATATACCGAGCAGTTTTCACTGCAACATCAGGATCTTAAAAGATAAGGAGATTTTTTTATGAAACTCAGTGCACGAAATCAGTTAAAAGGAAAAGTTATCAATATCAACAAAGGAGCCGTAAATTCCATTGTTTCCATCGATATTGGCGGAGGAAATATTATCACAGCAACCATTTCCTGTGCCGCTGTGGAAGAACTGGGACTGAAAGTTGGATCTGACGCTTACGCTGTCATCAAAGCAACCAGTGTTATGGTGGGAATCGATGAATAAATTCTACACAGCCCAGGAAGTCGCCGATAAATTAAAGATCAAAAAAACAACCGTATACGAACTGATCAAACGCGGGGAGCTTTCCTCTTCCAAAATCGGTAAACAGCTGCGAGTCAGTGAAGATCAGCTGTCCCTGTATCTGAACGGAGCGGCGAAAAACAGTGTCTCCGCCCAGCACCATGATTATCAACCGGAAAGTTCCCTTCTGAAAAGAGATTATCTGCTTCACTCCAGCGGACTGATCATCAGCGGACAGGCATCTCCGGCGCTGGATCTTCTTCTGAATCAGCTGCCTTCCACACCTGGGAACCTTCCTGTGCTGCAATCACATATGAATACCTACAATGGCCTGTATTCCCTCTATTTTGAAAAAGTCCATATTGCCTGTGCCGCAGCAGCTCCTGAGGATGTCCGCAGTCTGGTACCCGGACTTTCTCTTACAGCCCTTCTCTTCTGCCAGTATCCCATGGGCTTTTATGTAAAAAAGGGGAATCCACGGAATATTCATGACTTTCCGGATCTTACAAGAGCGGATATCATTTTTGCAAACCGCGAAAAAGGAAGCAGCCGCAGGGTTCTTCTTGACCGCACCCTGAAATCTTCCGGTATTTCTCTGGAATCCATATCCGGTTACCGTAATGAGCTTGTTTCCGACTATTCCACAGCTGCCGCGGTTGCCGGTGGGCAGGCAGATGTTGCACTTGGAGAAAGTTATGCTGTAAGAAGTTTCCCGGAACTTACGTTTCTCCCCCTTACACAGGAGACACTTTATCTGATCATGCATTCCGAAAATCTAGATACTCCCGGTTTTCAGGCAGTGACCGAAACGATCTCTTCAGAGAATTTTCGCCGCACACTGGCACTCCAGACCGGATATGATACCACTCATACAGGAGAAATTTTTTCTATCTGAGAGTCTGTTATTTATGCACAAAAAAGTCCTGAGCATTGATCTATGCCAGAATCCCGGACATCTTCTTTGTCCGGTAAATAAGGCACTTATCAAAGTTCAGGACTTTTTATGCTTTTATACAGTTAGTTCAATTTTTTCACAGATATTCCGGATCAGGCGGTTGTAACCGGTTATATTTTTCAGCCATTCCAGCACAATGGACACTGCCAGAGAAATTCCCAGCAGTACCAGAACATTTACCACAAAATGACCAAAGGAATAAATAAAATCACTCCAGAAATAATGTCTTATAAATGTATGTATCAGAAAAATATTCATGGAATGTTTTCCAAGGAATAACAGTACCTGGCGGATTCCCGGGATCACTGTGATAAACTCGCTGCAAAATGCGATCACAATAATCGGAAAAATCCCCCAGCGGATCTCATTATATACAGATCCCGGTAATTTCCCATATACTTTGTACAGAACAAATAATATCAGCAGCTCCAACAAAAATTTCATGATCTTCTTCGGTCCCCGGTTCCACACCTGCAGCCACCGGTCAGCCAGCTCATACTTTGCTGCACACATTCCCATAAGAAATACAGGAATAAAAGAATATACATTGGTTTCTCCCATGATCTTCAGTGATAGCATATGGGGAACTGCCACAACCAGCGCAAGGATCATCGGAAGACAGTCTTCATTTTTCATGACCAGTGGAACCAGGATCACAAAGATCACCGCAGCGCTCATATACCACCAGGTTCCATTCATGGTTACTGTACCAAACAGGCTATGAATCCCCAGAAAATCAAGCCCCATAGCTGCCAGACCTTCGATTCTGCTTCCGCCTGAAAAATATACTTTTGATACGTATCCGAACATGCCCTGAAAAATAACCGCAGATAAGATCCAGATGATCCAGAACCCGGACATGGTTTTGACCAGCCGGCCGGCAGTCCATCTCACAGGCGCAGAGCGCTTCTTACGATAACTTAAATATAGTCCGTATCCGGAAATAAAAGCATAGATCGGCACACAAATCTTAAATACACTGCACATATAGATCATGGTATCATCCGCAAATGGCGCAAAAGATACCGTAAATCCCTCAAAGCGCTTTCTTGAAAGATACTGATGATGAAACAGCATCATCACTATGGCAATCCCTTTCATCGCCTGGGAAGCGTATTTATCAAATCGGACTGTTTTTTCCTTTTCCAAAATTTTCTCCTTTATATTACATGTTTTCCATGATTTTTTTGTATACCCGCCTGCAGCAGTTACGGTCATTAAATGCAAATGTATCCTCCATTCGCTTCAGATATTTCTCTTTTATCTGACAGTCAGAAGCCATATATTCAATGATCCGTTCTACCGTTCCTTCCAGTGTATCTTCCACCTCTCCAAATCCGTCCCTCTCATAATCAAAATATCCCTCTGTGTAGGAATGGGAACCGCTGAAAAAGCTCTCTCTGTCAAACTGTGCATACACGATCGGCTTCCTTAAATACGCAAAGTCAAATGCAACCGAAGAATAATCCGTGACCATCAGATCTGTCTGCGCAAAAATCTCTCTGTAGGAACTGGAGCTATCCAGAAATTTCACCCTGGGATCTCTTCGGAACAGATGCAGTCCATCAACAGTATTCGGATGTGGCATAAAGCAGATAGTGTAACCATATTTTTCAGAAGCTTTCAGAAGCTTTTCACTGTTCAGAAGATCATTATAAAAGCAAAAATATTCACTGTGGACGAATTCTTCTCCAAGCTTCCACACACCTCTGTCATCGGTTCCGGAGGAAAGACTTTTTCGCCAGGTAGGCATAATCGTCACGTATTTCCGTTCCGCATGGACCAGCCTGTCAAATCTTGGCATACCAGTAAGCCATACATTCTTTGCCGGATAATAGTAATCATAATTGAATATGGAATCATACTCCTGCTTCGTATTTACCACAAACCCAAACAGATTCCGGTTATATTTATTCAGCCACTGAGACTGATTATCTTTCGTCACTCCATGCTGCAAAAATACCAGTTTCTTATTGTACATCAGATCCCGGTAAAGATACTCGAAACTTCCAAATGGATTCACTACGGTCTTATTTGCCTGAGAAGAAAGAGAAAGATCATTCAGAAGAAACAGGATTTTGTGATTCCAGGAAAAAGGCTCCACAATTTTTCCAAGTTTCACCAGTTCCCGGCTCTCCGGTGTATTTTTACTGATAACAAAATATGGTTTCACCCCGGAAACCGGATTTTCACAGACATAGCGGAACATAACCTCTCCGTTATCATCTCCCCGGTTGACTCGATCCGAGAACAGCCAGATCTGTTTTTTCTTCCTTGCACGTTTCCATGCACAGAGCCAGCGTACAAAAAAGGCTTTTTTTCCGGGAAGTCCCTGTAACAGTAAAGCACGGTCACGTTTCCATCCAAGTATCAGGGTCCTGCCTATTCGATAAGGTTTTACACAGATCTCATATTGCTCCTGGATTTGATCTTCGTTCTGTTCTTCCAGTGAAGAAATGGATCTTTTTTTTCCGGCAGGCAGCAACAGCATTCCCCTTACATGCAGAAAAAGAGGAACCGCTTTGGCAAATGGTGTATATTTTCCGTAAGAAACATTATACATCTTCCTGATATGACCCTGCTCTTTTTCCGCCCAGCAAACAGAATCGTGAATTCCCCCATAAGGAATATCCACCAGATACAGCTTCTCTGTCGCTGTTTCCTTCCTGCACCACCCGAATCGATCCAGTGTATATCTCCAGACTGCTTTATATCTTCGTTCTCCGGTTATCATGCAGAACTCCCGGTTCCTTATCCATGGTTCCACAACCGAAAACTCACAGTGTATTCCCTCATCTGTAAGCTGGAAAATCCTGACATTCAGCTCATCCTGTTCTGAATTTATAACAGCCTCTGTCTGTCTGGGATATCTTTTATTTATATCCGGAAAATATTTATGAAGCAGATAAAGTTTATTTTCTCTTCCTATGTGATGGCTGAATATGATAAGTTCCGGAAATTCCAGATGTTTCAGAAATTCATCAATATTTCTTTCATAGGAAATCAGCTCCACATGTTCCGGATTCCGGAATATCACTTCTGCCAGTTTTGTATAATAATACAGAAGCACATAATCACCATTCTTCACAAACCGGATTTTTCCCTGCTTTCTGTATTCTTCAAGCCTTTTCAAAAAACGCTCGTAAAACATCCCTGTCTGCTCAGTATCCTGTATAAGATTCTCCCATTCATCCCTGATAAAATGCTCCGCAGGAATCTGCACCCGGGCATTTTCCCCGGAAATTACCGAAATTTTCCCGCAGGATACCGCATTTCTGTATACCATTTCCATGATATCCAGATACCAGGTATCCTTTCTGATTTCTTTTGTCCATTTCAGTTTTTCTGTAACAAATGTATATGCCGGATACATCTGATGCAACAGACAGGCATGATCGTCCAGTGTTGCATCTTTTCCAAAAGAGTCACAGTAATTATTATGCTCTTTTACCGGCAAACTGTCTTTTCCGTCAATTTTTATCACAGCTACATCACTGCCTTCTTCCTGAAAGCAACGCTGCAGTTCCCGGAATGCCTCTTTTGAAAAACCATTTCCGCCTCTTACAAATGTAATATAAGTTCCGGTAATCTGACTGTAAAGTTCACTGGCAATATCCTGACACTCTGATCCGTCAATATAGATCAGTTTCGGATCTTTCAACATTTCCCGAAAACGCTTATCTTTCATTTGAAATGGACCAAATTTCTCATCCATCGCCTGTGCCTGAAGAGTTTTCTCCTTTTCTCCAAGAAGCTGCAGTTCTTTCAGATCACTCTGGCTGAACTGATCTGCATTCCCTTCCACACGTACCGCCAGGATCTGTATGGTATCTGCCAGTGGATTCTGTTTTATATTTCTGTATGTTCTGTATAATCCTGATGTATTTTTAGCAAAAACAACAACTGAAAAATCATCTTCTCTGGTCATATTTCTCCCATCTTATCCATTCCCGGTGCAGACAACTCTTTCTACCGCTTATTTATCCAGGCATCTGCGTAGAGAACTGATCTGCTCAAAAATTTATATCTTTTCTTCTTTTTTTCAGCTTACTGGGAATGTGCGCTCTGACAATCGCTTCGTAAATACGTTTGCTGTTATTGTGATCCCGGTACGGAAGAAGAGTATCTCTTCGCTTTGCATATTCCGGTTTCTCCTGGAAGTTGTTTTTCACATAGGATTCTATGGTATCCAGAAGCTCCTCTTCTGTCCATGCCAGATCCCCGAAAACATCTTTTCTGTAATCTACATAACTTCCGTGGGCCTTCTCGTAAGTTTCCAGATCAAAAGGATAAAAAACTACCGGTTTCCCCTGATAATAAACTTCCCAGGAAACAGAAGAATAATCTGTGATCAGCATATGACAGCTCATCAGAAGCTGGTTTAACGGCACAGTTCCAAAGGGGATCAGCCGGATGTGTCTGTCCTCCGTATAAAAGTTTCCGAGACGCTCCCGAAACTTGGCATGAATATAAAAATTCAGCGTGATATTCTCTCTTTCCAGGATCGTCCTCAGCCGTTCATCCTGCAAAAGTGTTTCATATCTCTGATAATATTCACTTTTACGGAATGCTTCTTCACTGATATCTTCCAGCCAGTTTCTCCACGTAGGCATCAGAAGGATCTCTTTATGTGCAGGGTCCGACCGGTCTTCCAGAACATCCCATCTGGAAAAGCCGGTTACAATCACTTCTTCCTTATCATAACCAAAATATTTCTCTATGATCTTCTGCTCCGGTTCTGAAGTTACCACAAACAACGCCATCTGGTTTCCACAGTTTTTGCGATAGGTTTTATGACACTGTTTAAATGCGGTGACACCATGCTGCAGAAAAATAATATTTTTTCTGGCCTGATACTGAAGCTTATAAACACTGATCGGAGAATCCCAGATATAAAAATGCCGGATCGCATCTGTGGAAATAAGATACTGAGCCGCACTGAGATAGATCATGTATTTAAATGACATGAACTGGATCACATTCGGTTCATATTTCTTTACAGCCTGATAATCCGAACTATTTTTATCTATTACATAAAGGATCTTTTTTCGTTGTTCTTCCGGTACCTGTTCCATACAGTACCGGAAGAAATAAAAACCGTTGTCCTGTGCCATCGTGCAGTATTTCTCGCCTACAAGCCACAATTTCTTATGGTCCCAGTAGGGCTTCAGGATAAAATAACACAAAAGAGCCAGAAATTCTTTCATAAGGAACAGATAGCTGTCGTATTTTCGGTCATATTTCCGGTATTGAAGATTAAACTGCCGCTTCCCGTTGACAAAGGGATAGATCATATTTCCGCCATTTGTTCTTGTCCATCTTGGAAAAAAGATCAGTTTCAGTTTCAGAAATATACTTAATCCACCCAGGATCGCATCATAAGTTTCCCCACTGCCGCTGTCAACAACAGCCACAACATCCCAGAATGCCCGCTCCATAGGATAGGCATTTACATTGATCTCCGCCCGATAGACAGTTCTGTTTCCTCTGGATCTCGTGTGTAGTATAAACGGATAGCTGACATCCATGATCTCATTTCGCAGTTTCAGTTTCAAAGACCGGATCTGTCCCTTTTCCTCCGGCAGTTCAAAACAGATCTTTATGGTTCCTTTTTTCAGGGAAAATCTTTTGGTTTTTACTTTGATCTCAGCCGAAGCTTCCTTGAAATCCTGCATATTTCCACCTGTATCGCTTATTGCTCTGACCAGTCTCCATTATCATCCCAGATAATGTCTCCGTTTCCGCCATCGCTGCCGCTGTCATCGATCACTTCGTCTCCGTTTCCGCTGTTATCACCGTCATCTACATAACCGCCATCATCGCTGTTATCGGAATCGCCGCTGTCTCCATTGTCATAATTATCATTGCCGTCATCACCGTCACCATTGTCATAATTTCCGTTATCACTGCTGTCATCACTTCCATCGTCTCCGCCGTCGTAATTTCCATTATCACTGTTATCGTAATCACTGCTGTTATCACTGTTATCTGTGCTGCTGTCAGAAGAAGAATCGGTTGCATCAGAAGAATCCGTTGTACTGTCTGTAGAATCTGTGCTGTCTGTATTCTCACTGTTATCCGTTTCCACATTTCCCTGTGTGCTCTTCTCGCTCTTCTCGCTGAGACTCATATAAGTCAGATATGCAGATCCGTTGTCGATCATCAGCTTCGCACTCTCCATATCTCCCAGTTCCACACTGTAGATCTCATATGCGTTTCCGTCTCCATCCACGATCTTCATATCATAAATAGCATCTGTGGCGGATTCCGGTGTGTAATACATCTGTACCTGTTCTGCTGCCTTGATCGTAGACTCTGCCGGAACCAGATTCTTACCCCATTCTGATCCACCGGCTGCACGGAGATAGATCTCTCGCACTTCACCCTTGGTGCTGTTTGAGAGATAAACAAATTTCGCGGTACTTGTCTTCACACCAATAAGCTTCGGTGCCGGTGTTGAAGTCGGCAGCGGACTGGCTGTTGTCGGTGTTGAAGTCGGTGCGGCTGTCGGAACCGGTGTCGGTGTTACTTCCACGGTGTCTTTTGATGAGCTTCCGCATCCGGCTGCGCTCAGTGCTGCAGTTGCTGCCAGTGCGATCATAATTTTCTTATATTTCATAATAATTACCTCCAGAATTACTGTTTATACATATTTGTTTTATGCAAGTAACGTTTTTCCGATAAAATATCCGAGAACCAGGATTCCAAGAATGATTCTGTACCATCCAAATGCCTTGAAATCATGTTTCTTGATATATCCCATCAGGAATTTGATCGCCAGGATAGATACCACAAAAGATACCAGTACACCTACGATCAGGATGATCAACTCTGTAGAGCTGAAGGCAAAACCGAATTTCACAAGCTTCAGAAGACTTGCGCCAAACATAACCGGAATTGCCAGGAAAAAGGTAAACTCAGCCGCAACAGTACGGGAAGTTCCGGCGAGGATTCCTCCGATAATGGTAGATCCGGAGCGGGAAGTTCCCGGGATTACGGAAAGCACCTGGAAACAGCCAATGATCAGCGCCGTTTTAAAGGTAAGATCCTCCAGGCTGGTACAGGCTGGTCTGCGACGTTTATTGTAATTCTCGATCACAATAAACAGAACACCATATACGATCAGTGTGATCGCAACTACAACATAATTATAAAATTTCTCTTCAATGATATCATTAAATGGAAGTGCGATGATGATCGTCGGCAGACATGCTACCAGGATCTTGAACCACAGGATCCATTTCTCCTTGTCACAGTATTTCTCCACAAATGTAAGGATTGCTCTGGATACTGCCGGCTGTTTACGCAGTGCCATCTGTGTTTTTTTCGGGATTTTTCTTATGTAAAAAGGCCACAGCTTACTCCAGTACAATACGACAACTGCCATGATCGCACCAAGCTGGATGACAACCAGGAAGAATTCCATAAATGCATCAGATACATTCAGCTTGATAAATTCATCTACCAGGATCATGTGGCCGGTACTGCTGATGGGAAGCCACTCTGTAATTCCCTCCACGATACCAAGAAGGATAACCTTCAGCAATTCTATAAAGCTCATACAAACTCCTTTCGTAATTTACGTCCAACGCAAGATAAGGACAGAGCCGGCATGTAAACAACGGCCCCGTCCTTATCAGTATATTACATATTTTGCAATTCGTAAACTTTGAAATTTCCATTTCACAAAATTTACGCTTTTTTTACATTTTCATGACCTTTAGCGATTATCAATCTTCGCGATGTCTACCAGAGTCAGATTGTTCAGGTCTGTGTTCTCAAGACTTGTAACCAGAGCCTCTGCAGTATCAAGGCTTGTAAGTACGTTAACGCCTGTCTCGATAGCATTACGACGGATGACGAAACCATCTTTCTGATGCTCAACGCCCTGTGGCGGTGTATCGATGACAACATCGATCTTGTGGCCAAGGATCAGGTCCATCAGGTTCGGAGACGGCTGCTCCAGCTTGTTGGTACGTGTTACCTTGATTCCGTTCTCAGTCAGGACATTTGCAGTACCTCTTGTTGCAAAGATACGGTATCCCTGAGCTTCAAATCTCTTGGCGATCGGAATAATATCCTTTTTATCCTCATCTTTCACAGTGATGATCATCTGTTTGTGTTTCGGAAGGCGGATTCCTGCTCCGATGAATGCTTTGTAAAGAGCCTCGTTGAAGGTCTTTGCAATACCAAGGCACTCACCTGTGGATTTCATCTCAGGTCCAAGGCTGATATCTGCGCCTCTGATCTTCTCGAAGGAGAATACAGGCATCTTGATCGCGAAATACTCTGCCTCTTTCTGAAGTCCCGGTGTGTAGCCAAGCTCTTTGATCTTGTGTCCAAGGATGACTCTTGTTGCAAGAGGAACGATCGGGATTCCCGTTACCTTGCTGATGTACGGTACTGTACGGCTGGAACGTGGGTTAACCTCGATAACATATACATCCTCGCCTACAACGATGAACTGGATATTGATCATACCGATCACATGAAGTGCCTGTGCAAGACGACGTGTGTACTCGGCAATGGTATCTTTTGCTTTCTGGCTGATGGTCTGTGCCGGATATACGGAAATACTGTCTCCGGAGTGGATACCTGCACGCTCGATGTGCTCCATGATTCCAGGGATCAGGATGTCCTCACCGTCGCATACCGCATCGACCTCGATCTCTTTACCCATGAGATATTTATCAACAAGGATCGGATGCTCCTGTGCGATCTGGTTGATGATTCCGATGTACTCTTCCACATCCTCATCGCTGACAGCAATACGCATTCCCTGTCCTCCAAGTACGTAGGACGGGCGGACAAGTACCGGATATCCCAGCTCGTTGGCAGCTTTTTTCGCCTCTTCTGCTGTGAATACGGTGTGTCCCTTCGGTCTCGGAATCTGGCATTTCTCAAGGATGGCATCAAAGAGTTCTCTGTCCTCTGCGGCATCTACGTTCTCAGCAGATGTTCCAAGGATCTTCACGCCCATCTTGATCAGTGCTTCGGTAAGCTTGATGGCTGTCTGTCCACCGAACTGAACAACGGCTCCGTCCGGTTTCTCGATATTTACAACATTCTCAACATCTTCCGGTGTCAGTGGCTCGAAATACAGTTTGTCCGCGATATCAAAGTCTGTACTTACTGTCTCCGGGTTGTTGTTGATGATGATAGTCTCGTATCCTTCTTTTGCAAATGCCCATGTACAATGTACAGAGCAGAAGTCGAACTCGATACCCTGTCCGATACGAATCGGGCCGGAACCAAGTACCAGGATCTTTTTCTTATCTTTTGTCTCGATTGCTTCGTTCTCTGTCTGGTCATCGCCGTATACAGAGTAGTAGTATGGTGTCTCTGCCGCGAACTCTGCCGCACAGGTATCAACCATCTTGTATGCGGCACGGATGCCGTACTCTTTACGAAGGGCTTTGATCTCGGCTTCTGTCTTGCCTGTGAGATCTGCGATGATGTAGTCCGGGAACTCCATTCGTTTTGCTTCCAGAAGAAGGTCTTTGTCCAGTTTCTGGGTCTTCAGAGCCTGCTCCATCTCAACAAGGATTGCCAGCTTGTCGATGAACCAAATATCGATCTTGGTGATCTCGTGAAGTTTCTCCTGAGAAATATTTCGTCTCAGGGCTTCTGCGATCTTCCAGATACGGCGGTCATCCACGATATTCAGCTCGTCCAGAAGTTCCTCATCAGAAAGATGGGAGAAATCGTAGGACATCAGACTGTCTACGTGCTGCTCCAGGGAACGGATGGCTTTCATTAAAGCACCCTCAAAGTTATGGCAGATACTCATAACCTCACCGGTAGCTTTCATCTGTGTAGTCAGTGTACGTTTTGCTGTGATAAATTTATCAAATGGCAGACGCGGGATCTTAACGACACAGTAGTCCAGCATCGGCTCGAAGCTTGCGTATGTTTTGCCTGTGATGGCATTCGGGATTTCATCCAGTGTGTAGCCCAGTGCGATCTTGGCCGCAACCTTGGCGATCGGATAACCGGTAGCCTTACTTGCAAGTGCGGAAGAACGGCTTACACGAGGGTTAACCTCGATGACACAGTACTCAAAGCTCTCCGGATGAAGGGCGTACTGTACGTTACATCCACCTGTGATACCAAGTTCTGTGATGATGTTAAGCGCAGATGTACGAAGCATCTGGTACTCTTTATCTCCAAGTGTCTGGGAAGGCGCAACTACGATGGAGTCACCGGTATGGACACCAACCGGGTCAATGTTCTCCATGTTGCAGACTGTGATGCAGTTTCCTGCGCTGTCTCGCATTACCTCGTACTCGATCTCTTTCCATCCGGCGATACATCTCTCTACAAGAACCTCGCCTACACGGGAAAGACGGAGACCATTCTCAAGGATCTCACGAAGCTCCGGCTCGTTGTGTGCGATACCGCCGCCGCTTCCGCCAAGTGTGTATGCAGGACGGAGAACAACCGGATATCCGATGGTCTGTGTAAACTCCACACCATCTTCTACGGTTGTAACGACCTTGGATGCTGCAACCGGCTCGCCGATCTTTTCCATGGTATCTTTGAACTCCTGACGGTCCTCAGCCTTACGGATGGTAGCTGCTGTGGTACCGATCAGTCGTACATTGTGCTCTTTCAGGAAGCCTTTCTCCTCAAGCTCCATGGCAAGGTTCAGTCCTGCCTGGCCACCCAGTGTAGGAAGTACACTGTCCGGTTTTTCTTTGAGGATCAGCTGCTCTACGACCTCAACAGTCAGAGGCTCGATGTAAACTCTGTCTGCGATGTCTTTATCTGTCATGATGGTAGCAGGATTGGAGTTTAAAAGTACAACCTCCATGCCCTCTTCCTTCAGAGAGCGGCATGCCTGGGTTCCTGCATAGTCAAACTCTGCTGCCTGGCCGATTACGATCGGACCTGAGCCGATCACAAGTACTTTTTTTATGTCCTTATTCCTTGGCATTATTTCTCTCCTCCCATCATCTTCATGAATCTGTCAAACAGGTAACTGGAATCCTGTGGTCCCGGGCATGCTTCTGGATGGAACTGTACGGTAAAGATGTTCTTTCCATTATATGCCATACCCTCGTTTGTTCCGTCGTTGACGTTTACAAATGCAGGATGTGCGATGTTTTTCTCCTCAAGGCCTTCTGCATCTACTACGTAGCCATGGTTCTGAGAAGAAATATAAACTCTTCCTGTCTCCAGGTCTTTGACCGGATGGTTTCCACCTCTGTGACCGTATTTCATCTTATGGGTATCTCCGCCTGTTGCAAGAGCCATAAGCTGATGTCCAAGACAGATGGCAAAGATCGGCACATCGGAGTCATAGAGTTTCTTGATTTCTTTAATAATAGAAGTGCATTCCTTCGGATCTCCAGGGCCGTTGCTGAGCATGATGCCGTCCGGATTGTCTCCAAGGATCTCTTCTGCCGGTGTCAGAGCCGGGTAAATGGTAACCTGGCATCCTCTCTCATTCAGTGAGCGTGCGATGTTTCTCTTGGCGCCCAGATCAAGAAGCGCAACCTTCGGTCCGTTCCCCTTAAGCACTTCTTTCTCACGGCAGGAAACCTTCTCTACTACTTTTCCTGTTGTATATGCTTTTAATCTGGGGATGATTGTATCCAGGTCATAGTTCTCGTCAACTGTGATCATTCCGTTCATAGTTCCCTTCTCACGAAGGATCTTAGTCAGTGCTCTGGTGTCAATTCCTGCAATTCCCGGAATGTCGTTCTTGCTCAGAAAATGCTGAATGGTGTCTACGCTTCTGAAGTTGCTGGGAACTCGTGATAATTCGCGTACAATAAATCCGTCAATCCACGGCTTCCTTGATTCCTGGTCATCATAACAGATTCCGTAGTTTCCGATCAGCGGATATGTCATACATACCGCCTGTCCTGCATAAGAAGGATCTGTCATTACTTCCAGATAACCTGTCATGGAAGTGTTAAAGACAATTTCACTGATGACTTCCCTTGCAGAACCAATGCTGGTTCCTGTAAATACATGGCCATCTTCCAATATCAGAAATGCTTTCATACAATCTCCCTTTCTTTGTTCTCTTATTTTATCCTAAATCTTCAAGATTGTATCACAGGAATCGTCATTTTTCAACACCATATGCAAAAAAAATGTATAAAACTAACTTAAAATATTTTTTTTGAATTTTTTTAATTTTTTTGAATTTTTCTATTGACATTCTTTAGTTCCTGGGTTATTATAAGTGAGCAGTCGACGAACGGAGCTAAACAAAGCGAAGTAAGCCGGTTGACAAAATGCAGGAATGGCGGAATTGGCAGACGCGCAGGCTTCAGGTGCCTGTGGTCGCAAGATCGTGTGGGTTCAAGTCCCATTTCCTGCATTCTTTTTTATTTTATCCAAAATCAAAAGGAGCTGTTGCTTCCCGGAGGAACTTTCATCCGGAAGGCAGCAGCTCTTTTATTTTTTCCATTTTTCCTCCACAAAATACCAGGAAAAAAGTAAAACCCGGGTCCTCTCCCATTTTCGCTATGATGTAGTCAGTTCAAAGAACAACACATTTCCAAAACAAAAGGAGGACCTGATCATGAAGCCATAAATCTCAGACACCGATACACGTTAACTTCATTCATATTTACAACAGGAGGAAAAAATAATGACAATTAGATTTAATACTTATGATTACGATGCACTTTTTGGCGCTTTCACAACATTTTTTATTATAATGGCTGGTTTTGCTATTTTAGTCTGGACTATTTTCTATTTTATAAAAAAATCCGATAAAAACAAACCTGTCTTCGCAACACGTGCAAAAATCCTTGAAAAAATCACAGATACTCTCTTCGTTGGATGGTATCTTGTAGAATTCGAAAACGGAGAACGTTTAAAACTCAGAACTTTCGAACCACGTAAAGTATTTTTTTCTGCAGGCGATATCGGAATCCTTCGCTACCAGGGAATCACCATTCTCTCCTTCCAGAAAGAAAACCGTCCACCAATGCGTTGAAAGGACATTTCCTATGATACATGTTCGATCTTTCCGCACTGCCGGAAAATGCCACGGATTTGACATCAGCCGGTGTCAGGATCAGATCAGAATACTTTCCGATGCCACACAGACAACCATAGTTTTATGCGACGGGGCTGGAAGCAGCCCCTATGGTGGCATTGCGGCCAGTGTAGCTGCCAGTACTCTGGCCGGAAATCTTCATCTTAATTTCGAACAGTATCTTCATGGTGCCCTTCCCGATATCCGGATGCAACTGACCAGGACTGTGGACACTGAATTAAAAAAAATGGCAAAAGAAATGCAGATCGATCCCCGGCTGCTGGCAACAACCATGCTTGCCATTTCCATAGACAATGACGGCAGATTTGTCGGTGTTCATCTGGGAGACGGCAGCATCTTGTGGAACGTTGGCAGCAGTGATCTCCTTAAGACTGTCTCTTCTCCTCAGAGAGGAGATCAGCCAAATTCAACCTATCTGACCATGAACTGCCCGCTTTTTTATTACCTGCGCTTTTATCGCTGGACAAAACCTGGTGCCAGAAGGATCATCCTCTTATCCGATGGAATGAACGGCCTGAACGCGCCACTCACTTCCGGTATCTTTTCTGTGCAGAATCAGGATCTCCTGAATCAGAAAATGATAAACACCAGAAATTTTGATGATATGAGCTATGTGCTCTGTGAGTTAGATGCTCCCTGTTCCAGGCAATGACGTCAGTGCCCCGGACATTTTTGCAAAATCATCCGAAAATATATGTGATATCCACCGTTTTCTCTTTTCTGTCCCCCAGGATCTGCTCCGCTTTCTCCCTCAGCTCTCTGTACCCGTAGAAAGAAATACCATAATATCTGTCGTCATCCCGTCCCAGCGCATATATCATCTCTTTCTCAAGATCCACATAAGCATAAGGAATATCCGCATACGGGTGCAGCTGAGAATTTTCATCCACAGAATAGATATTCAGTACTCTTTCCAGCCATCCGTCAAGGGAATGGACGCTTACCTGGCCCTCTCTTGTATACAGCGCCAGATATCTGCCTTTCGGATCTGCCAAAATATCTGTTTTCTGTGCAGAATCCATATCCACCACCTGTGTGGCGATATTTTTTCCGGAAGCAAGATCCCAGATTGTAACTTTTCTGTCGCAGTATACCACCAGCTGTTCATCTTCTTTAAAAAATGCCACCAGTGGTTCCTCTGCCCCATTGCGGGAAATCGTGAAAAACGGCTCTTTCTTCTCTCCGTCATACACATCGATCGATGTATCATTTATGACTGCAAAACGCTTTGTTGACGCTCCCTGAACCCGTGTTCCTTCTGTCGTCTTCTCCACAGTTTTTTCTGTCTGAATTTTCTTTTTTATATCCTGTGCCTCTGCCGGTTTCATGGATGTATCCTGCGCGATCTGAGAAATGACCAGAAACGGCGTCCCGTCCTTCATCTGAATGATCACTTTTTTATTCGCATCATATAAAAAACCGCCAACAGAACTGTCTTCCGCGGAAAAAATCTTCTGACGATCATCCATCCAGAACCGTTCCACACTTCCGTCCGCAAGGCCAAGCAGCACTGTACTTTCATTATACACTGCCAGTTTCACGATTGGATATGAAAAATCTTCTTCACATAATATGTTATATGTATTCCTGTCAATGATCATCAGATGTGTACCCAGGTTGACCAAGATCACGTCTGCCTTTTTTTCACTGTCAAACTGAAAATTTTCATATACTGCTGCATCTGCATACAGAGAATCTTCATACTGTGTCCGCAGATAATGGGTCGTATTTTCCCACACTCTTCCCTTTTCCATCTGATATATTGCTTCACGGTATCTTTTTTTATCATCGATTCCACCACTTCCAAAAGGCACGTTCTCACATTCTATGGTAAGGAATTCCGAATTACTGATAAAACGGATCACGGAAACATGATTAGCTTCCAGTGTTGTCTGTTTTCCGGTATTCAGATCAACCGTCTGAATGCCTCCGTCCCAGATATCCCCGGAAGCATAATCAAGCCAGCTGACTGCCAGAGTATTTCCGTCCGGAGAAATTGCGATGGAAGTTATATGATCCATTGCATCCACAGTCAGTCTGATCTTTTCCATGCTGTCCTGGTTCAGGTCATACCGATACACATAAACTCCATCCAGAGACTCGCAGCCAAATACAAGCATTCCATCATGAAGTGCCCAGACCGGAGTTTCCAGCATGTTGTCCTCTTCTTTTAACGGAATCCTTTTTATACATTTCTGCTGTTCGATGTCTGTGTAGTACGCTGTGTTCTGTGAAAACAACAATATTTTTCCCTCAGAAACAAACTTTCCATCTATAAATGCAGAAGTTTCCTCCTCCAGTTTACACTTCCACTTCAAAGACCAGTCTTCCATATTGTAAAAATATGCGATTCCCGATTCATCCAGACAGAAAAACACCTTTCCATCCGGACTGCTTTCACCGATATCCGTTGTATTATTTTCCAGTTCCACCTGTCTGTCCGGCCGGAAACCTTCTACGTTTCCTTCATGATGATAACTGTACAGGGCAGAATTCAATGCATAGATCTCTTCCGGGATCACTGGTGTATCCCCTTCTTCCTGTGCTTCCAGAGCAGCCTGTAACGCTTCTTCCCGGTTTCCTTCCTTCAGAAGTTCCGCAGACAGAGCCACCTGATCCTCCGCCCGGTTTTCCATGATCCGCCGGTTCTGTTCTTCGATCCTGTGGTTTCTGTCCATGGCAAACAGGAAAAAAGCATTTGCCATCAGCACAGCCAGAGATCCAATGACTGCATATTTCTTTATGATATAATTTCTCTGCCTCTGTTTCAGGGAATCATATGTGGTTCCTAAGATTGGAGCCGCAATCTTTAACAGTACGTTTTTCTTTACATTTCGGAGCACCTGTTCCGGTGTTTCCCCTCTTGCATCGGCCGCAAGGACCTCTGCGGTCCTGTCACTGCCCAGCAGTTCCTTTTGGAAAACATCTTCCGGTTCTCCCTCTGTTACTACGGCAAGTATCCTGGATCTGTCATGAAATTCAAGAAATGTTTTTATTTCCAGATTAACCCAGGGGGAATCTTTGGTTTCAGAAGAGCAGATCACGATCAGCCATCCCGAATTTTTCAGTGCTTCCCGGATCTGGAGCCCAAAATCAGAACAGGATGACAGTTCCCCTTCGTCCATAAAAACCCGTCTGATCTTTTTTATTTTATTTTTACGCATCCACGGAATGTGGAAATGTTCCAGTTTCTGCTGAAGTATTTTTGCAGCCTGGCTGTCCGTTTTCCCATGACGATAGCAGATAAACGCATCATATACAACCTGGGAAAGATCGCTTTTATACGGCTGCAGCGCATGAATAAGATCCGATACATCTGCCAGCATTTCTTCACAGGAATGATATCGCTCCTCCGGCGTTTTCTTTAACGCTTTCGAAATGATCTGATGGACTTTATCCGCCATATGAGCCGGACAGTTCAGCTTTTTCAGTTTTCTTTTTGAGAGATACAGGCCGATATTCGCGGAGTCAAGCTCCCTCTGAGTGTATCTCTTTCCGGTCAGCATCAGAAGAAGCAGATATCCCACGCTGTACAAATCCGATTCTGCTCCCAGCCTCAGAGTTCCATCATTTCTCCCGACAATCTCCGGAGACTCAAATCCGATGGTGGAAAACAATGCCCTGTCACGGATCGCAGGACATAATCCATCCTCACAGACAGGTCTCGCCGCTCCAAAATCCACCAGAGAAACAAGCTTATCTTCCTCTGAGAGGCTTCCTTTTATAAATACATTTCCGTCCTGGATATCCAGATGGAGAAAACCTGCTTCATGAACTTCTTTCACCGCGAATAATACCTGTTTTATGATCTGAAATGCCTGGACAACCGAAAATTTTTCTCCCTGGGAAAGATAAGATTTCAGTGCTTTTCCTTTGGATTCCAGTGATGTCATGATTGTAACAGTGTTATTTACCAGATGAAAAGTATGTCCCTCATCAAAAGAGAGCTCAACTTCCCCGGAAGCGCTGATGACGGGAATCGTTCTGGCAGCGGTATTGTAAATTTTCCCTGTTATCTCCTGCTCCTGCATCTGCATTTTTTTGACAGAATCCAGATAACGGACGGATGCCGGATCTTCTGACGCAGATACGATCTCACCATCTTCTCTTCTCTCAAAAACAAACGCAGCTGACAGCGGAAAACACTCTTTTAACGCATAGTCAATTTCACTGACTGTAATTTTCCCATCAAGATAAGATATTTTTTTACATGGGTATACAATACTTCCGCCGCCTTCTCCGATAGGTTTTCCGGTAATTTTATACAGTTCACCCTGGGATAAACGGATCCATGTTCCTTCCTGCAGTACTTTTCGCATTGTTTTTTCCTTTTTCTCATTCACACTTCTTCTACGTTTCCATATCCGGATTCCAGCCACATATCACTTAAATTCTCGGTTTTTCCATCCCATGACAGCCCCGGTGTTCCTATCCCCTCCGCCACAAGCGCATAAAGAACAAACCGGTCCAGAGGAAATGGCGGATACAGTGGTTCAAAAGAAAACATCATCAGAAATCCATTGATGCAGCTGATATAACCTTCTATTTTTTCGTATTCATCCCAGCTGTCAACAACATCTTCCAGCTGCCCGAGAATGTTTTCCATATTTTCAGAAAAATGTTTTTCTTCGTTTGCTTCTGCCATTTCATAAAGTTCATTCCGTAAATCTTCATTTTCATTTCTTGAATATCCGGAAATAAAAAGATACGCAAGCAACAGTATATCTTTACGTTCAACAATGACCGCATTGTCCGGTTTTTCCACAAAGCGTCTGATTGCTCCCAGACGGTTGCTTCTCTCATAAGCCTTACACACAAGATAAATTTCTTTATTAAATGGTATATTGTCATGTTTCGTCTTCAGACTTCCATGTGATGGCAGGCCAAGCTCCCCGGGTTCTGCAAACTGCCAGCCATGAGCACACATAAATGCTCTGGCCAGACTTCCCATATCCGGATAACCATCTTCCGCGATCTCAACTTTAACCTGGTTATCTCCGGAATTTGAAACCTTTCCGACTGCATCGTTTCTGCGGTCACCTTTGTGATATGCCCAGTAATCGTAAGTTGGATACAGTTTTACAAGATAGCGTGTCAGTTCCATCAGGTCTTTTCTTCGCTGCAGGGAGTATCCGGAATAGTAAACAGAAAGATTATCCGATACCACTTTTTTCGTTTTTTTATCTTTCTTCACGAGGATTTTTCGTCTGGTAAACTCTGGATCTACAGAATACATATATTCGATCAGTTTGTCTTCCATATCTTCCCGCTCAGATTCCGGAACACTGATACCGGCCAGTTCCGGTATATGGTTACTGATCATTCTGGTCATGCCGATATTTCCCACAGTCTGCGTTATCCCGCCATCTTCTGCATCCTGTGGTCTGTTCTGTTCATATTTTTTGAGTATGCTTTTAACTTTAGTCCAGTCACCCTGGGGACGCAGCATTTTACAGAACAGGCAGATACAGTCCAGCGGATTTCTTACGCTGAACGGTTCGTGTCCACAGGCAAGGAGAAATTTTGTCGTAGTATAATCATCCATATTTAAAAGGAAAGACAGTTTTACCGCAAGTTCTCTTTTTCTGGGATATTTTTTGTCACTGAGCCATTGAAACCATTCGATTGCCTTCACTACCTCGTTCTGTTCCTTTAACATATATTTTTCCAGCCTGGAACTCAGATTCTTAAGAAATTTCTCCGGCCATGGGACATTGTTATTTACGGTCAGATCTTCATAGGATTCCCCTGTTTCTTCGGAAGCATCACGCAAAAGTTCAGAAAAAGATGCCTGTATCTGCCTTCTCATCAAAAATCCGGCTGTACAGAGATTTCTGGCATCGTTCAGGCTCCTGACAACAGCCATCGGATCGTTCATCAGTTCTTCACTCATATCTGCCAGTTCTTTCGTCCATATATCCATTGATTCTTCTGCCTGTCTTGTGAGACTGTTCTCATATTGAAGGCAAGTATTTTCCATGTGTTTTCGTTTCCTTTCCCTGTAAAAAATACAGCAACAGGCTCCCTTTCTCTCAGGAGCCTGCCACATCTCAAATATTTATTCCGTTTTTTCTTCAGATTCTGTTGCAGTTTCTTCTGCTTCTTCCACCACTTCCTGCGTATCTGTTTCTTCCGAAGTCTCTGCTTCCGGAGCGGCTTCTTCAGTCTTCATCGTTTCCGTTTCTCTTCCGGATACTTCCTTCTCCGGTGTTTCTGTTTCTTCTGCTGCCTCTGTTACTTCCTCTGCTTCCGTAACTTCTGCATCTGCTGCGTCTTTCAGTTCTTCCTCTGCCTGCTCGATCACGTCAGTGGCTTTTTCTTCCAGTTCTGCTGTCGGACACGCGGCGCCGCAGTAAGGGCAGAAACTTGCTTCTCTCATTACTGCCTTATGGCAGGCCGGACAGAACTTCTCGCCCTTGCTGGCTGCAATGGCATCCCGGAAGTGATCCGCCTCCAGCATGTGCTGGCTGATCTCCTCGCAGATTGCTCCCACTTCTCCGTCAACAGCTTCTCCGTGTTCATAACGGGTGTAGATCATTTTTCCGATGTCCATCATCAGTTTTTCTATCATACGCTCCTGTGCAGAAAGTTTATTGCGGATCTTCTGGATCTCATAGAGATTCTCCGCCTTGGAACTGAGGCCCTTCGCTTTCCGTGTCAGTGCATTTCCAAGATCATCCCAAAAACTGCTCTTCGCCATATCTGTCACGCTCCTTTTTATTTGCTTCCTGTGTTATCTTTATCCCTCCAGCAGCGGAGTTTCCTGACCACGCATCAGGATCTTCGGTCCGCCATTTCCCTGGATGTATCCTTCTGTGATCACTACCTCACCGATATTATCATCCTTCGGGATCTCGTACATAATGTCCAGCATATACTCTTCCAGAATCGCACGAAGTGCTCTGGCGCCTGTGTGACGCTCCAGTGCCTTACGTGCAATAGCATGAAGTGCTCCGTCCTCAAACTCAAGCTTTACTTCATCCAGCGCCAGAAGTTTCTGGTACTGTTTCAGGATGGCATTCTTCGGCTCCTTGAGGATCTTCACAAGCATGTCTTCTGTCAGTCCATTCAGTGTAAAGATGATCGGAAGACGTCCGATAAACTCCGGGATCATTCCAAATGCACGGAGATCATCTACAGTTACCTTCTCCAGTACATGAGGATCATTGTCATATTTATCCTTCAGATCTGCGTAAAATCCGATAGAAGCCTGCTTGTTCAGTCTCTCCTTGATGATATTCTCAAGATCCGGGAAAGCACCGCCGCAGATAAACAGGATATTTCTTGTATTTACAGTCACCATCGGGACCATTGCGTTCTTGCTGGTAGCACCTACCGGCACCTCGACCTCACTTCCCTCCAGAAGTTTCAGAAGTCCCTGCTGCACAGCCTCACCACTGACATCTCTCTGATTGGTGTTCTTCTTCTTGGCAATCTTGTCGATCTCATCGATAAAGATGATTCCGTGCTCTGCTTTCTCCACATCATTATCTGCTGCTGCAAGAAGCTTGGATACCACGCTCTCGATATCATCACCAATATATCCTGCCTCTGTAAGAGAGGTGGCATCTGCAATAGCCAACGGCACCTGAAGGAGTTTGGCAAGCATTTTTACCAGATAAGTCTTACCACATCCTGTCGGTCCGATCATCAGCATATTGGATTTCTCGATCTCAATATCATCCATGGTGTCCGTAGCAACTCTCTTATAATGATTATATACACCTACGGACATTACTTTCTTGGCATATTCCTGTCCGATCACATATTCATCCAGCGTTGCCTTGATCTTATGCGGTGCCGGGATATCTTTAAGATCGATCACCGGCCTCGGGGTTTCAGATTTCTTCTTGATCTTCTTCGCCTGATTTCCCGGATTCTGAAGACTGCTAAGATCGATCATGCTCACATTTGGCATGTTAAAAAGATCGGAATAATTTCCATTGCTCATCTGTGTATTCATAGTATCAAAGCTCTTCTGCATACAGTCTGCACAGATATGTATATTATTGGGAAGGTCGATCATCTTCCCTGCCTGACTCTCCGGTCTGCGGCATAAAAAGCAGAATTTCTCGTATTTCTGCTCCTGGTCATTGTCTTTATTATTATCAAACTGATCTGCCATAACATTTCCTTTCTGGTTTTTATAAGACGGAAGCCGGTTTCGTTTTCCGTCTTGTGTCATAATGCATATTATACCACATAATCCCGACGTATCAAATTAAGTTTTTATAAAACAGGGAGCCGCAAAAAACGCAGCTCCCTGTCCAGATTTCTGTTTTCAGTTGTCACTTTTTTCAGTTGTCAGAAGCCGGCTTGCTTCCAAGAGTGACTTCTACGGTTTCTTCTTTATATTCTCCGTTATTTGCTCTTGCAATTACCACTTCCACGGTTTCGCCTGATTCGTAATACTGAAGTTTATCCACCAGATCATTCTTGCCGCTTACCTTCTGCCCATCCAGTTTTACAACGATATCACCTTTTTTGATCCCGGCTTTATCTGCCGCACCACCTGGTGTAACTTCTGTAAGAAATGCTCCTGCCGGCATATTGTACATCTGGATTGCCTCTGTTGTAAGGTCCGCAGCTTTGATTCCCATATAACCAACTTTTGAAGTGTCTTCTATTTTATCACGTGTTTCGCGGTTCATCAGCTCTTCCAGGATCGGTTCTGCTTTGGATATCGGAATTGCATATCCCATTCCCTCCACCTGACTGTCTGCGTATTTGGCCGCATTGATCCCGATCACTTCGCCTTTCATGTTCAGAAGCGCACCACCACTGTTTCCGGGATTGATAGCCGCATCTGTCTGGATCAGTCCACTGGTATCACCATCCTCTGTGCTGATGGTACGGTTCAGGGCACTTACCCATCCGGAAGTGACTGACTGGCCATAACCCAGAGCATTACCAATCGCAACTACCTGCTCACCTACTACAAGATCGTCGGAACTTCCCATCTGTGCGATCTTGATCTCATTCATCGTCTCTTCCGGAATATCGGACTTCTCTACAGCAATTACTGCCAGATCGTTCTCTTCGTCTGTTCCCTTGATCTTGGCTGATACCGCATTATTCACATCCACACTGCTATCTGAACTGTCTGTAATACTGTCGCCACTGGCCATCGCCTGTGTCTCTTCTTCCGCACCGACTACATCTCCGCCTGCAAAACATACGGTAAGTGTTGTTGCGCCGGATACCACATGATTATTCGTTGCGATCAGAAGTTCACTGTCATTCTCACCTACAATGATTCCGGAACCGCTTCCCGCACTCTGATACTGTCTTGTTCCATATCCGAAAAAGCTCGGGATCTCCTGTACACTGACAGAAGTGATCGCAACGATCGAGGACATCGTCGCCTGTGCAACTCCGGCTACTGTTCCGCTCTCTGCTACGATGCTTTTCACACTGGATTCTGTGGAACTGCCATCTGTGCTTTTTTCTGTACCGGTAACAGTTTCTGTTTTTCCGATCTGTGTACTGCTGCTGTTATTATCTCTGTATTTATCTGCCGCAATATTTACTCCCTGAAAAACAGCACCTGCCACCAGTCCAAAGATCACTGCCAGGGCAACGGCTGTTGCAGCCTTCTTTCCAAAGCCGCCGTTCCCGCCTCCATGAGCTGTCTTCGGTTTATGAGGTTTCTTCGGTGGAATACTTCCTCCCGCATAATTTCCTGCCTGCGGCTGATGCACTTCATAATGTGCATATTTCGGTTTTTCCTGAAAACTGGTATTATTCTGAAAATTGCTGCTGTTTGTTCCATTTCCGTAACCGTTCTCCTGCATTCTCCGGCCTGCGGAATATGGATGAGCCATTGGTTTCTGTGCAATATCTATATTTTCAGTACTGTTATCTGCAGCACTGCCGGTATCTGTATTTCCAAAAGTATCCAGAGGTTTCTCTTCTGTTGGAACATTTTCGTTTACCTCTGGCAGATCTTCATCCCATCTGTTTTCTTCACTCATGACCCTGGTGCTCCCTTCTCAAATTTTTCTTATGCCATCTGCTTTATAAAAAACAGTTTAACAGGCAATTGTGTTCAAACTGTGATATATCCTTTAAAAAATCGTGACCCGCTGATTCTTCCTGATCATTTCTGTTTTTTCCAGTATTCCGGACTCATAGTACAAAACAGGATCAGTCTTTCAGGAAGTTTCTGATATCTTTTTCCGAGGAAATATCCGGCATACTTGGAAGCACTCTGAAAAAACAGTCCGGGGATCATCCAGATATGTCCGGTTTTCAGAAGATAAGACAGGCTCTTTTTTACCAGGCGCACTCCCTCCCCCTCAGACGGAACTCCTTCAAAAACTTCCGGATGCTCTGCCTGGGAAACGCCAAGATCAAAATTTCTGTGAAACTGCTGGCTGCAGCTGTAATTATGAGAGTGATAAACCTTAGCCTCTGCTGCATAAGCAACCGCATAACCTTTTTTTACCATCCAGCCTGCATAGATCATATCTTCATTAAAAATAGCATGTTCCGGAAATCCGCCGATCTCATTGTAGATCCTGTGATCGTATGCTGCACAGACATTTGAGCAAAAATATGTCTTGATTCCTCTGGTCTCTACATCTTTTTCTGTTTTAAGGCAGGACTGCTCCGGATAATTAAACGAACGGGTATATTTTTCAAGGAAACCGCAGTCATTTTTGGGAAGCTGTCGTGCATAGGCCGCTCCTGTCTTTTCATTCCCGGCAACAGCCTGAACAAGATTTCCAACCAGATTTCTGTCTGCCGGTAATGCGTCCTGAGTCATAAATATGAGGATCTCCGCATCCGAAAGCTCTGCTCCCCTTCTTCTTGTTGCACCATGATCAAATTCCTGTTTTGTAAGATGGTGGACTTCCACCAGCGGATACTTCTGTTCCCAGTTTTCTCTCCAGAATTTTTTCTCTGTATTCATAACTATGATCTTATTGACAGGATATTTCTGTGCGCTGAGGCGCTCCAGAAGTTTGTCAAATTCTTCTCCCGGGTGATATGCCGGTATGATTACATCTGTTTTTACTGCATTCATAATTCTCTCCTGTCCAGAAAGGACCACCCTCACCGGATGGTCCCTTCTGCTGGTTGATTATTTTAATTTTTTATTCTCCGTCTGAGAGATCGTCAGCTCCTGCGCCGCCATCTCCGCCGCCAGCATCTCCCCCAGCGTCATCTCCGCCGGATTCATCTCCGCCTCCAGACGTATCATCGCCAGTATCTCCTGCACCGGAATCGTCGTTTCCTGAATCGTCTCCGCCGCCGGAATAATCTGTATTCGAATCGTCTCCACCACCGGAATAATCCGTATCATCGCTGGTGTCATTGCCGTAATCCGTGTAGTCTGTATTATCACTGTAATCCGTGTCATCGTAGCTGTAATCGGCAGAAGTGTCTGTACTTCCCTCCCAGGTATACGAATTATCCGTTGTTGTATTCGGAGCGTCCGTTACCGCAGGCGCTGTATCCTGTACCTGTCCACCGCCTACAATCGCAGCGATCTGCGCACTTTTGTTCAGTACATCCTGTGTCGGTGTATAATTTGTATTTCCGTACAGGAACTGATGCAGCTTCAGTACATTGGAATCCAGAGTTGTCGGTACAATGACACTGCCCTTAACTGTAGCAAATTTATAGTCCTGCGGGAATCCCGTTGTTTCATCAATGCAGTATCCGATCATTGCCGGGATCAGCTTCAGGATCTCTGTCTTGGAAACAGATGTCTTGACCATCGGGAAAACCTGATCCATGATATCAAAGATTGTGGAAAGGCCGGCTTTTTTTGCCTTGTCAACGATCATCTGGATAACTCTTCTCTGTCTCTCTGTACGTCCCATATCCAGGCTTGCCGTATAACGGATACGGCAGTAGGAAGTAGCCTGTACACCATTCAGATGATAGGTTCCGACAATCGCTTCCTGATCTTCCGGCTTCGGCTCCGGCAGCTCTACCGGTGTATAACTCTTGCCAGTCTCTTCCGCAGTTTCCACGCAGTAGTTGTTCATATGAACGATCTCCGCATAGGAAAGCGGGATATCCAGTCCTCCCAGACAGTCTACTACTGTTACCAGTGCGTCAAAATCAATGGATACGTAATCTGTAATATTAAGATCCAGGTTTGTGTTCAGCATATTAACTGCCTGTGCCGGTCCTCCAAGGGCATATGCTGCATTGGCTTTGGAATAGGTATCATCTTTCACATTGAGAAGTGTGTCTCGGTAAACAGATACCAGCTTGACTGCCTTCGTGTCGTTGTTGATACTTGCAATGATGATGGTATCACTGTTCTCTGTGTTCAGCTTCTCATTCCTGCTTCTGTGGTCCAGTCCGAACAGTGCATATGTGGTATAACCCGTCATCTGCGGTGCCTGGTCATTGGTTACGATATCCTGTTCCTGAAGATCTGTTTCCTGAATATCGATCTTGTCCAGCTTGGCTGAGATCTGACCGTAAACATATAAGCCTCCTATAAACAGGAGCAGTACGATAATTTCCAGGATAAACAGAACTTTTCTTCTTTTTTTCCGAGGTTTTGACATCTTTTCCTTTTCCCCTTTTTAGTATGCATTCTTGTTGATAAAGCCTTTAAATATGGTGAGGAACATGATCTTGATATCGAATCCTACTGACCAGTTTTCGATATAGTACAGATCACATTCGATCCTCTTCCTGATAGAAGTGTCTCCACGGTAACCATTTACCTGTGCCCATCCGGTAAGGCCCGGACGCACCTGATGTTTCACCATATACCGTGGTATTTCCTCACGAAACTTCTCTACAAAAAACGGTCTCTCCGGTCTCGGTCCCACAAGGCTCATCTCCCCTTTCAGGATATTGAAAAGCTGTGGAAGTTCATCCAGACTGGTATGACGCATGAATTTTCCGATTCCGGTGACACGTGGATCGTTTTTTACAGTCCATGCTTTCTTTTCTTCGGACTCCTTCTGGATCTCCATGGAACGGAATTTATACATCCGGAAAGTCTGATTATGAAGGCCAACACGTTCCTGTTTATAGATCAGCGGACCAGGAGAGGTCAGCTTGATCAGGATACACAGGATCAGCATCACCGGCGATGAAACAATGATCGCGATCGAAGAACCGATCACATCCATCGTCCTCTTGATCATTGCATTAAACGTATTGCTCAGCGGCACATACCGGATATTGATCACCGGAAGTCCGAGAATGTCTTCTGTATACGGTTTGGTCGGAATAATATTATTATAATCCGGAATAAATTTCGTGTGTACTCCTGATTTCTCGCAGAGTGCAACAATCTCTTCCAGACGATAATACTCACTTAAGCCCAGGGTAATAGCTATCTCATCCAGTCGGCTGGATGGAAGGATGATCATCAGATTGGCAATACGCCCGATCACCTTGACTCCTTTATAGGTAGTGCCTGCCGGCACATTGTCATCCAGTATGCCCCTGATCACATATCCCCATTGCGGATTCTGCAGGATCCTGTCCACATATTCCTCAGCGGCACGGCTGTATCCAACCAGCAGCACCTGTTTCTGGTTCATTCCTTTCTTCCGCATGTCCCGGAGAATGTAAAACACAAACATGCGTACAAGCCATTCCAGGACAATATTGATAAAACAGAAGGAAACCAGTGTAAGACGGGAATAATCCAGTTCTTTAAAATTATAAAGTGCAAACATGATGATAAGGAGCCCTAACGCGTTTGCCTTCACGATTCCGGCAAGCACGAGACGACGCCCCTGCATTCGCATCGGTGTATAAAGATCAAATGCCTGATATAAAAGCACATATCCAGGAATGATAAAGATCAGCATAAACATATATTCCTGAACGGTCTTGGACTGAACTGCGGAATGTTCAAATATTCCCTGGAAACGGATCAGCCACGCCAGCGCATAAGAGGCTGCGATCACAAATACATCGATCAGCATATGGAGACGACTGAAATTTTTCTGGTTATCTTTAATCAATTTCCGTCACCTCATTTAAGTTCATTGCTTTTATCTTATAATAGATGCATCCCAAAAGCAACAAAATCTTCCCTCCGAAATATAAAATTTCTGTGAAAATATGGAGTTTTAACCGGCAAATCGCCTAAAAATGTTGATCCAGAGCTCAACCTGCAGCTGGATATAACGTGGAAAATTCCTCATGGAAAACTTTACTTTCCTGTTCTTCCGGCTGATCTGGAAGCCATTTTTAATTCCTGCCAGATACTCCTTGCCAAAGCCTTTTGACGCAAAAAACAGGATTTTTGCCCCGAATCCGACAAGCAGAAATGGAAGGTTCAGAACGATCTGAAGGAACGGCATGTTCTTGTAAATAAGGTAAATATTATTTCTGGATGAATACCGGATCTTAAACTGATTATATCTGGAACCGCTTGTTCCGCTTCCCACATGATAAACTTTCGCCTTTGGAGCATACCAGTTCTGATACCCAAAGATCCGGGCGCGATAACCGATATCCAGATCCTCCAGATAGGCAAAATGCTCTTCATCAAAATCTCCGATCCGGTCGATGATTTTTTTTCTGTAAATGGCAGCTCCCGCGCAGGCGGAAAAAATCTTCTGCTCTTTATCGTAATGGTTAATATCCTTATCTTTCCCTCTGGCAAACGCCCATCCCAGTGCACAGTAATAATTTCCCGCATCGTCCATCTTGTCATGGTCATGAAGCTGGATCATTTTTGCCTGGCAGGAAAAAGCTTTTTTATGTCTTCTGAGGGCCGCTACCATCTCTTCCAGAAAATCCGGTTCTGCTTCCGTGTCATTATTCAGAAGCAGTACATACGGAGAGCGTGCCGCATGAATTCCCTCATTCACAGCCCTGCTGAATCCATAGTTTTCCGGAAGCTGGATCATGTGGACCCACGGATATTCCGCAGAAACAAAAGCACAGCTGCCGTCTGTGGACCCATTGTCCACCAGTATAACCTCAAAATTGCGGATGGTCTGTCTCTCAAGACTTGAAAGCACACCATCCAGATATGCCATCCCGTTAAAATTCGGTATGACTACTGATACTTCCTGCATTGGTTCATCCCTTCTTCTTTCCCATTCCCGGAAGAGGCTTCAGGGAATAATTCCATTTTGACAGAGAAAGATTTTTGTTATAGTACGGATCTCCGTTTTTGAGGATGTCTATCCAGTGAGAACGGATATATTCGATTTCCGACTGGAATCGACGGACTTTTTCCTCACTGTCCTCCGCACCTCTTGATTTGGACTCATAATGATAAAGTTTCACGTACGGATCATAGACGATCAGATGGCCGTGGCTTCTCACTTTCAGGCAGAGATCTACATCATTAAATGCTACCGCGAGTTCTTCTGTAAAGCCACCGGCTTCCAGAAAAACATTTTTTTTCATCATCATGCAGGCAGCTGTCACACAGCTCATATCCTGCAGAAGGGATGCTTTATGCAGATATCCTGTACGTTCTGCCGGCATATTTACAAACATATGTCCCGCAATGCCGCCCATTCCCACCACACAGCCTGCATGCTGGATGGTATTGTCCGGATAGATCAGTTTAGCCCCGACAGCTCCTACTTCCTGTCGCTGGCAGACACCAAGCATCTCCGAAAGCCAGTCCGGATCGATCACTTTCACATCATTATTCAGGAAAAGCAGATAATCCCCCTTTGCATGGCGCACGCCAAAATTATTGATGGCAGAATAATTGAATTCTTTTTTCCAGCGGAGCAGATGGATCCTCGGGTCTTCAGAAAGCTTCCGGTAGTAACGGAAGATCTCGTCGGAACTGCTGTTATTCTCCACGATAATGATCTCATAATTCTTATAGACAGTTTTTTCAAAAATGGATTCCACGCAGGCCTGAAGGGTTTCTTTTTCTTCCCGGTTGGGGATGATAATGGACACCAGCGGTTCCCCCTGCACCGGATATTTCACACGGTAAAATCCGAAATCCGGGGTATGCTCCACAGTTCCCGGAGTTCCGGTTCGTTCAAGATTTCCCTCAATGGCACGCTTTCCTGCCTCAAAAGCATACATCTTGCTTGCCGGGTTATCCGCTGTGGAGGATTTGTGGGTTCTCCAGTGGTAAAGGATCTCCGGTACATGGATGACCTCACGTGCCTGTTCCACACAGCGGAAAATAAAATCATAGTCCTGCGCTCCGTCAAATTCTCTGCGGAAACCTCCGGCTTTCTGCACAACTGAACGTCTCACAACCAGAAAATGACAGATATAATTGTTGGATCTTAAAAGGTCCAGGTTAAAATCCGGTTTCAGATGTGGCTGAAAATGCTCGGACAGATCTGTTGTGACCTTATCTTCATCGGTATAGATCACATCTGCCTCCGGATGTTCCTCCAGTGCAGCTGCGATCTCATACAGAGCATTGGGTGCAAGCAGATCATCATGATCCAGAAGTGCGATAAAATCTCCTCTTGCCATGGCAAAGGCTGCATTGGTATTCTCAGCGATACCGAGATTTTCCTTCAGATCTTCATAGCGGATCCTTTTATCCATCTCTGCATAGGATCTCAGTACAAGCTGCATATCCGGATCTTCCGGACTGCCATTTGCGAGACAGAGTTCCCAGTTCTGATATGTCTGGGCAAGCAGAGAATCAAGCATCTGTCTTAAGAACCTCTCCGGTGTCAGATATGCAGGCACTACAATACTGATCAGCGGGCCATCCGGAAATTTCCTCTTTCGCTGCTTCTCAAGAGTCTCTTCGGTTGGCCTGTATGCCTCATACCACGGTCCGTAGGGAACTTCTTCCGGCTCAAAGCGTTCATGAAGCCTGATCCAGAATTCTTTCAGTCCGTAATGCTTCAGGTATCTCAAGCCCTTTTGTACTGTATAGGGAGAAAGCTTCTTCACAAGCCTGTCCCATTGAATCTTTCCTGTGGAATCATCTTTACTCATATATTTTCTCCGTATTACTCAATTTGATAAACGTATTTTAACATTACCGCATTTTTTTTGCAAGGAAGAGAGAAAGTGTGTTATACTGTGCTTACGTGTTGCTGGTCACGGAGTGAACAGTAACATTTACGTATGTATTGCTTACATAAGAATTATTTTTTATACAGGAGTACCATATATTATGAAAAAATCAAGAATAACCGCGGCGCTTCTGGCCTTTGGGATCTCAGCTTCCATGGTGTTCCAGACTCCAGTTTTCGCCACAGAAGAAACCGCTGCTGCCGCCACATCCGGTATTACAACCAACTCCATCAGCGGATGGCCACAGGGGCCTGAGATCACTTCCGTATCTGCCGTAGTCATGGAAGATTCTTCCGATACCATTCTCTACGCCAAAGATATGGATACCGCGCTCTCCCCTGCCGGCGCAGTTAAGATCATGACCTGCCTTCTGGCGCTGGAGAACAGCCAGTTAACCGATCAGGTGACAATGACAGAAACCGGTGTATCCGGTGTCACCGACGGAGGCGCCCATATTTCCTCACAGCTCGGAGAAGTTTTTACCATGGAGCAGTGCCTCTATGCGATCATGCTGGCTTCTGCCAATGATATTGCCCTTCAGGTTGCAGAACAGATCGGCGGTTCTGTGGATGCTTTTGTCCAGAAAATGAATGACCGCGCCCAGGAACTTGGTTGTACCAATACCGTATTTACCAATCCTACCGGTCTTCCGGACGATAATCAGCACACCACCGCCCACGACCTGGCTCTGATCATGCAGGCAGCAATCAGCAATGACAGTTTCCGGACAATTTCCGGAGCCACTTCCTATACCATACCGGCCACCAATGTTTCCGGCGGTGCCAGAAACCTCACCAGTTCCTTTTCCATGACAAATCCGACTTCCGCCACTTATTACCAGGGCTGTATCGGCGGACGTGAGAGTACTACCACTACTTCCGGAAGCGTCCTGGTAACTGCGGCTGAACGCAACAGCACCACACTGATCTGTGTTGTTATGAACGGAGCGACCGGACAGACAGCCAATGAAGCGGTTACTCTTATGGACTACGGTTTTGCCAATTTCCAGCTTCTGGATCTTTCGGAAGAAGATTTCCACATTCTGTCCGGAGGTACCGTAATGGTTCCGTCCGGTGCAACTTCGGATGATCTTACTACGGAAGATACGGAATCCGATGGCCAGATTCTCCGCACCTATTCCTTTGGCGGAGCTCAGGTGGGAACTGCAGTGGTGGAAGACACCTCCACAGAAAGCACTACCGCAGAGGTTCAGGAAAATGATGACAATATGGATGCCGCAAAAGCTTACTCAGAATCCCGCTCTCCAATTCCTTATTTTGTGATCGGCGGCGCCGGCCTCCTGATCCTGATCCTGCTTCTGTGGCGTATGATCAGGATTATCCGCTCCTGATCTGCATCACATCTTATATGCAAGTCCCCCACCCACTGCTTATTGCTTTTCGCGATTGAAGCAGGGGACTTACTTGATTTGGTTAAAAAATCCCCCCTGTGTACCGGTCATATCCGGATACACAGGAGGGATTTTTTATTGTCAATTTCGATTTTCCCCTCGGAAAATCAGCGATAAAACGGAACCACCAAGAAGATATAGCACAAAAACGGCGAAGCCACCAGAAGTGCACTTAAGCCCCGGTAGATCCACATTCTGATATTTTCTTTTTTTACAAAACGTTCCAGCAGACGGTTCCAGCCCGCTGTCACAAAATACATGGCCGGATACAGTGCCGGCATGATGTAACGTCCCTGTGCCTGGTTGTCACTGTAATATACATAATACATGAACAATCCCACAGGGATCAGGATCAGAAGGATCATCAGCAGATGGAAGATTCCTTTTCTGTCCCATTTATTGGACACAGTCACTGTTTTTATCTTCAGTTTTTCAGTGCCTGATGTTTTCCGTTCTTTTACGACAGTACGTTTCTTCGGATAAAACATTCCCAGCATGGACAATACTCCAAGGCCACCGATCCCGAACAACAGGAAATATGCCTTGCTCACACCATAAGGCATATAGATCTGCATCAGTCCGAAAGTTCCGATAAAACTTACCAGAACTGTCAGTAACCAGTTATGGTTCCAGCCCGGGTCCTGATACAGAAGAATATCCTTCCATGTCCATTTCAGTTTCTCCGGTGTTGGATATCTGGACGGCCGGTAATCAATGGCCGCATATTTCTCCGCACACTCTGCACAGGCTTTTCTTCCGATAAAATCTCCGTCATAAAGAATGGCGTTCCGGACAAACCACCAGCCACATAAAACAAGGGTTACTGCCGCGATCACGATTCCTCTTCGAAACAGAAAAGCGATTCTCTGTTTTACCGGTTCTTCCCTGCACAGAAGGACTGTCAGGCAGAAAAACAGAAAGCTGCATAAGATCCAGCCGTAGGCATTATAGTAGGACAACGCGCAGACTGCCATGCCAACAGCCAGCAGGATCGAGTTTTTGAAACTCCAGTCTCCTTCTTCCAGATAGCAGGACCAGGAATACAGAATAATTCCCATAGACAAAAGTGCCAGGGAATCCGTATTTACATAAGTTCCCAAAAACAGTGCCTGTGGCATAAAACCTGCCAGCGCCGCAAACAGCCATCTTCCCTCTTTTGGGAAAAGCTTTCCGGATGCTTTCACAACGAAATACACAGATCCGGTCACAAAAAGCACATCTGCCATTCTTGCCGCATGGAGAAGTCCGTCGGCAGAAGCATGGAACAGACCTGCAATTCCCATAAATACAGCAGATACCATATAGGAAAGAATGGGATAATAGGCATAGGAAATTCCCCAGGTGGCATCCCGGATGGCAGGATCATCTCCGAGAGGAAGTTTTCCCGGATGTTTATGAAGATACTGTGCCACCATGTAGCGCATTTTTTCATCGGGGCCCGCTCCCAGCGGCTGCATGAATGCCCATGCAGTCAAAAGCAGAAATGCTGCCAGGACAAGAACCAGCACCTGAAACCGTTCTTCTTTCCAGATTTTTTTCTTTTCCAAGATCAGTTCCTCCTATATCCGCTTCAGAGAGAAATCCTGACTCTCCAGTGTAAGGTTCGGGTTATAGTAAGGATCTCCGTCACGGAGGATTTCCGGCCAGTGCTTCTCAAAGGAAGCGATCTCACGGTTAAATCTTGCCACTTTCTCCGGCGTATCCTCAAGACCTCTGGATTTGGACTCATAGTGATAAAGCTCCGCATAAGGATTGTACACAACCAGATATCCGGCTTTTCCAAGACGGAGGCAGAAATCAATATCATTAAAAGCAACCTGGAATTCTTCGCTTAATCCGTGAACCTTGTCAAAAGCCTCACGTTTTACCATCATGCAGGCAGCTGTCACCGCACTGTAATCCTGGGCACAGATGATCCTGTGGCAGTATCCCGTAGCGTCCCTCTTCTGCTGCACAAAGCAGTGTCCCGCAATGCCGCCGAAACCAATGACCACACCTGCGTGCTGCACAGTATCATCCTCATAATAGAGACGCGCTCCCACAGCTCCAACATCCGGTCTCATACAGTATCCCAGAAGCTGTTCCAGACAGTCCGGACTGATGATCTCCGTATCGTTGTTGAGAAGAAGCAGATACTCACCTTTGGCATGAGAAGCACCGAAATTGTTGATGGCGGAATAGTTGAAAATGCCATCCCAGTACACCACATGAGCCTTCGGATTGGAGGCTTCCAGCTCTTTATAATAAGCGAATGTCTCATCTTCCGTACTGTTGTTCTCCACGATCACATACTCATAATTGCGGTAAGTCGCTTTTTCTTCGATGGAATCAATACATCTCTTCAGATCATCGATGTGATCTTTGTTCGGGATGATAATGGAGATCAGCGGTTTTTCCTCCCAGAGGAATTTCGTGCGGTAAAGACCAAGATACTCGCCCTTCTCGATCTCTACCGGAACACCGATCCTGTCATAATGAGCTTTAATGGCACGTGCGCCTGCGTCAAAGGCGTACATCTTGCTTTCCGGATTCTCTGCTGTGGAATCCTCATGGCATCTCCAGTGATAAAGGATCCTCGGGATATGATGGATCTTCTCTCTTCCCGCAGCTTCCACGCAGCGGAATACAAAATCGTAATCCTGTGCGCCGTCGAATTCTTTCTTCAGCATTCCGATCTGATCCACGATCTCTTTTTTTACAACAAAAAGATGGCAGATGTAGTTTACTGTACACAAAAGATCGATATTGAAGTCCGGTTTGAAATGAGGCTGGAAAAATTTATGGCCATCCATGGACATCTTATCCTCGTCTGAATACAGGACCTCGATCTCCGGATTTTCATTCAGTGCCTTCACGCACTGGAACAGGGCATCCGGTGTCATCTCATCATCATGATCTGCAAACACGATAAAATCTCCGGTTGCCGCTTCCATGGCCGCATTGGTATTCTCCGCGATCTGAAGTGCCTGGTCATTGCGGATCACCCGGATTCTTTCATCACTTTTTTCCAGTCCGGCAAGATAATCGGTAAGAGGAGAGTCCACTCCGCTTCCATCCGAAAGACAAAGCTCCCAGTTTCCGTAAGTCTGGGCCTCAATGGAATCCACCAGCTGCTGGAGATATTTCTCCGGGGTCTTGTAAAGCGGGATCACAATACTGAACTTGGGATTCCAGGAAAATTTTGTTTTTCTCTCTTCCGCAAGTTCCGCCTTATCCGGCAGATGTTTCACAATCCATTTGGAATAATCCACAGGACGGTTTTTCCGGTTCATTACCTTTCCGAAAACTTTTCCGGTAAGGGCTGCTGCCCCGTGAAGTTTCATGTAGCGGCTTCCCTTCCGGAAATATACCGCGGCTTTCTCCGCAAGGCGCTTCTGTGGCTGCAGATGCACTAGACGAAGTGTCCGCACATTGCCGGCCTCAAATACAATGTAAAATTCCTTCACATTGTCATAATGGAATTCAAAGAAAAATCCGCTCTTCTCATCAATTTCTGTTTCCTGGTACTGGTTCTGCACATCCACCCGTTTCAGTCTGGTGATCTCGCAGGGGATTTCCTTCCGGCTGCGGTCTTCCAGACGAATGGTTAAGGGACGGTTAAAAGCTGCCCATCCACGGACACGGCAGATTTTTTCTGCGGATTCCACCTCAATACTTTCGATAAAGTACTGTGGTTTTCCCTGCTTCCTGTAAAGCTGCTCTGCGGAAACAGCAAACCACTGGATACGTTTTCCGCCCTTTACCGCATAGACAACAAGCTTCTTTTTGCCTTCCAGATCCGGAAGCTTTATTTCCATCTGCACACGTTCCCCGTTTACCAGATCCAGATCTTTAAAGCGCTCCAGGGCGCTGACACGCTCCTGGGCACTGATGGCAGCCGGAAGTTTTTCCCCGTCAAGAACGGCTTCCGGCTTATGGTCTTTCGGCCAGGTTCCCTGAAGGTGATACAGGGAACTGTCCTTCAGGTCAAACCTGTCTTTTTCTACTTCGTATAGCTCTCGCTGCATAACAATTCCTCCATTGCGTCCTTTCCGGTATTCTCTGTCAGGTAATGTTCCATAACTTTCTGATGTGCGGCCTCTCCCATGGCTTTTCTGGCCTTCTCATCGGTTACCAGAGATTCCAGGGCACTGACCCATTCTTCTTTCGTGGTGCACATCCAGCCGTCTTTTCCATTTTCGATCACATATTCCATCTCACGGTTGCGGCTCATGACACTTGGAACTTTCACAAGGGCTGCCTCCGTCCACTTGTTTTCGGACTTACAGCAGTGGAACAGTGTGTTCTCCAGCGGCATCAGGTTGATATCCAGTCCTGCGATGACTCCTGGCAGCTGTCTCCAGTCCATAAACGGAAGCTTTTCAATACGGTTCTGTACCGGCTCCATTCCGGACTCATCCAGAACACCTACCAGCTTCAGATAAACCTCAGGATGACGCTCCATCACTTCCAGAAGTGCGGCTTCCACCTGGACAAAATCCTGATCATGGGTTTTGGAACCGCTCAGATATCCGATATAGATCCGGTCTTTATCTTTATCTGCCTGTTCCACCGCTTCGTGAGACAGAACTTCCATCTCCATACTCATGCAGTTACGGTTGATCACCACCGGTTTTCCCGGAAATTCCTCCCGGATTTCCTCTGCCAGCGTTTCCGTGGACGTAAAATATCCGTCGCAGAATTCCATACATCCGTGGATTCGGTCTGTGGTTGTACGGAAATCGCTGTATTCGCTGCCTTTAAGGAAATGCAGTCCGGAAATTTTTTCGTAATCAAATACCAGGTCATCCACATCATAGTAAACAGGAATTTTGGCAGCTTTTGCCCGGTCGGCCAGCATTTCCGCTTCCATCAGTTTACTGCAGCGGTACATCACAACTGCTGTATATTCTTCGATCTTCTCCTGCTCTGCCTGATCCATCTGGATAAATTTCGATGCATATCCGTTAAGGATCAGCTGCTCCCGGAAATGTTCCACACGATATCTGGATGCAAAGGAAATTTCCTCCCCGACAAAAAGAATCTTGCTTTTTTCCACAGGAAGTTCATTTCCGCCAAGAGTTTTCCACAGGGAAATCATCTCTTCCACAATATTCTCCGGCTGCTCATTCTTAAGAACAAGACCTTTCCCATAACGTTTTACACGTTCCACAGGTGCGCCTACCGGAAGCACAGCTACCGGGAAGCCCATGGAAATGATCTCGGAGGTTGTGTAGGAGAAGGTCTCCGGCCATACAGACGGGATCAGGAACATATCAATATCCTGCTCCAGGGTAAGCCTCGGGATCTCTTCTCTTGTATATCTTCCTGTCTGGGAAAATACCGGGCTTTCGATCTCTTCATCGGAAGTACCGATCAGTCTCAGACGGATACTCAGATCATTCTCTTCGATATATTTTGCAAGCGCCTTCACAACTTCCAGGCCTTTTTTGTAGCAGAGCACACCGATGAGACCGATGTTAAAGGTCTCTGTGGTCTTTCTGGTTTTCTTCACTGCCGGAAGATAATGTGGTGCATGCGGGATCACATGGAGATTGTATACATCCGGATAAGCACGCTTGAACAGCTTCGCCGTATCATCGGAAAACGCACGGATCTCATCACAGTTTGACA
Organism: Ruminococcus sp. AM36-2AA; assembly: GCF_003461955.1. Lineage (GTDB taxonomy): Bacteria > Bacillota > Clostridia > Lachnospirales > Lachnospiraceae > Blautia_A. The sequence goes on from NZ_QTYB01000004.1 coordinate 164,414, forward strand.
GGAATTCCCGGAATTTTGTACGCCAGAGAGTTCCACTTCCATACTCTGTGCATGCATTGCTGCGGTTGTCCGGAACACATTTGTCGCAGACATCGCAGGATGGAACGCCGCAGTATTTTCCCTTCGCATCGATCAGGTTCACTGCCGGACAGAGAGCAAAGAAGTCATGAAGAAGCATGAGGATCTTCGCACCCTGTTCTCTCTTAAGACGCAGGATACGCTCCAGGGTTCCATAGAGATTCTGGTAAGTTACAAGCTCGTTGATCCAGATCTCATCCACACGCATCAGCTCTCCAAGAGCAGTTTCCAGATCGTTGGCAAAAAATTCCATCTCATACTGCTTATACTGATACGTAAAGTAAAAACGGTTGCTTACGATATTATAGCGGATAGTTACAAAACGGTATCCTTCCCGCAGTGCCAGACGCCTTTTCTCAACAAGATAAGCCGTAGCTCCACCACCCAGATCATGGTCAAAAGCCACAATGGTAGGCACATCCAGTTTCTTATTGAGAAGTTTCATTTCCACATAAAGCCTTACCGGACGGAGCGGATCTCTTCTGCAGTAATCTGCGGTATCCTTGTTGTAGTCCGGATGCTTGCGGAGCAGTGCATCACTGTGCTCTTTCAGAAGGCGCTGTTTCTCCTCGGACGGGAAGCTTCCACCATGCTTGTGATATACAAACAGGTTATCTACATGTACGTTCTCATAACCTGCTGCTATGGCACGCTGACACCAGTCATTTTCCTCTCCGTAGCCTTTTCCGAAGTTCTCCTCATCCAGAAGTCCGACTTCTCTGATTGCTTTCAGGTTCATACCCATGCAGAATCCCACACCGGTAGGCATGGCCGGATACTGCGGGCGGATCATACGGAATTCGTCATCGATCTCCCACAGCGGCATTCCCTCGAACAGCTTGTTATCCCGGCAGAAATCCGGGAAACTGCAGATGGTTCCACAGGTGGTAAACGGTGTGGTGGTCGCAATTTTTTCCTTTGCGAAGATGGGAAGCATCAGGCGCTCCAGCCATTCTTCCGGAACCTCCACATCTGTATTTACAAGGGCAACGTGATTTTCCGCCATCTTTAACGCACGGTTTACGGACGGAAGGAAGCCCATATTGGTCTCATTATTAAGAAGTACCACATTGTCATGCTCAGCGGCATATTTTTCCAGATATTTTCCTACTTCCAAGTCCGGGCTCTTGTCATTTACAATGATCAGGCGATACGGAACCTTTGTCTTCTCAATTCCGGAAAACAGGGCGTCAAAATACTCCAGACCATTATAAACAGGCACGATCACATCCACCTTCTGCTGATAAACAGCCTGTGGATAATCTTTTCTCACACTGCGGACATAACGCTGTTTGAAGTGGCGGAGATTTCCGATACTCTTCGGATCTTCAATGGCATATACCAGAAGTTCCTTCTGATCTCTGGTTCCGGGAATCTTTCCAATGAGGAATCTTCCGGTATCTGCTGCTGTTCCGTATTCCAGAAAAACAGAAATCTCTGCCGGCGCAAGAACCGTTGCCAGGAAAGAAAATCCCGCACTTTCCGCCTCCGGCTTTCCAATGGCATTGGCTACATCCGTACGGTAGATCGTAGTACAGGAAGCTTCCTGAAGCTTCTGTGTTCCCTGATAAAATACGATCCTTGGCTGTCCCATGGAAGCAAATGTAGGATCAAATGCCCAGCCAATGGCATTTAAAGTACCATTTTCATAATGGAAAAAATCAACACTTCCCATACAGGTAGGAGTTGCCTCCACTCCCATCACAGTTGCTGGCTCTGTATGATAATGGAGAACTTTTTTGACCAGCCTTTTCACCTGAGCTTTTTTGCCAGGATGACGCAGTGCCTCTTCCTGCATACGGGCTGCCTCTTCCGCCGCCTGTTTTGCTGCACGTTCGGCCTCTTTTTTAACTCTTTCCTGTTCCCTGCGTACTTCCCGTTCTTTTTCAAATGCCAGAAGCTTTTCCACATCCGGAAGCTCCAGACAGTCAAGTTTTCCCTCAATTACGATCTTATCTACATTTTCCGGGTGTGTAACGTGAATAAGATAAAAACCATCGGTTGTAAAAAATGCGGTTATACTGTTGTCCACCTTCATATGAACACCCTGCGGCACAAGTTCTGCACTGCATCCGCAGTCCAGGCGCTCTACTTTTACTTTCAGGAAATGACCGTTTGCCGGATTCCATCGGAGATTCTTTATCCCCTCAATTTCGGAAAGATCAAACTCCACCCGAAAACGGTTTCCTGTAAGTTTTCCCTCTGCATAAAGCGTATGTTCTTCACAGAAGCCCTCACCAAGATCATAGTAAATCTTACTGTGCATCTGGTGTTTTTCTCTTTCTCTGTTCACCAGCTCTGTTACGGAAACCGGTACTTTTTTCTGTTCAAACGGAAGCAGGGATCCACATCCAACATACTCATAAACAAAATGCATGGTCCATTTCATGAAGATCTCATAATCTGTGTAACCGATTTCAAATTCTGCCATCATATCATCTTCATGTATCAGCTGTGGCAGCTCCGGAATATGAGTATACAGTTCATGGATCAGACGCCACATAATGAAATTCACCGGTACAGGAAAATCAAACATCCATTCATAATCAATGATCTGATTTTGGCTTTCACCCATGAAAATATTACTGCAGATCAGATCCACATTGGCAGGGCAGACACATTCATAATCTGTTCTTCCGGGATATTTTCCAAATACCTCACAGAACTCTTTCGTTCTATAATCCATGATCCTGCGGGACTGGAAAAAATCCCGATGGAAATTCTTAAGAAGTCCTTTGAGCTCCCCGGTTTTTCCTTCATGAGCAAGTTCAGCGATTTCCTGATGAAGAGTTTTTCCGGTAAGAAGCGGATAGCTGACTTTTCCGTTTTCTGCCTTGCATGGAAGATTTTTATATTTATCAGAGCCTGTTTTTTCCGCTCCAAGCTTTTCCAGGGTCTTCAGGAACCCCTCTGCCTCAGGTACCATGGCCTCTTTTTCTGCACGGACCTCTCCGTTCTCACGAACGATCTTTGTCAGAAGCCGAAACTTTTCCTTTCGTTCCTGATTCAGTTTTACATAGAGAATTTCTTCCTTCTCCTGTCTTTCTGTTCTTCCGGCCTCCACAAGGAAAGAATTCACAAAACTGCTCAGGATCTTCTCTTTTTCAAAAGCTTTTACCCCTGCATGTTCTGAGAAAAGATCCGCTGTCTTATCTGTGTACACCGGATAGTTTCTTCCATAGGAATTGGTATAAAGGCTCTCATCTGTAAAAATTTCTGTAGGAAATTTGTAATCCGGGTACGGGTAATAAAAGTGCAGAAAAGGAAAGCCGCTGTTTTCCAGCAGCTCTCCCAGTTCATTCTTGGAAAAGGTGCGCACAGACTGATTTCCCGGATATCCGTTGATTCCGAAAAAGTGAAGATCTGTGTGATCCTCCGGTGCTCCGGCAAAGTACTTCAGTCCCAGTCGGTTCTCGATGGCGATCAGAAGTCTTCCCTCCGGTTTCAGGTATGCACCCATACGCTGAAGAAATGTCTCGTAAGGAGTTTTTCCTTCCGTAAAACTCATGGCATACTCCAGAACACCGTTTACTACCACATAGTCGAATTTCTCCGGAAAAGTCATGTCGTTGAGATTTCCAACCATGATCGTGAGATTTTCTTTATCATTGTTTCTTGCATAATTTATGTCTGCACGACGCTTGGAAAGCTCCACTGAAGTCACATGCCCGGCCTTGCGGCAAAGCATTCCGGTAATAGCTCCGCATCCGGCTCCGATCTCAAGAACGGAATCCGTCTCTTTCAGAGGGTACCAGCTTAAAATATTCTCCCGCAGTCCGGAAAAATGATAGACCATGGGAAAACTCACTTCATCCTCCGGCAGGTCCTCAAACGATTTCCCTTCCTGTGCCATTTTCAGAAGTGTTTCCTCGATATCCCCATCGGAATAATGATCCTTCGCCGTATAATAATCTAAATTCAACTCCGCCATAGTAGTTCCTCCACTTATTTCACAGATACTTTGGAAAACATGTCAAAATATCCCACTGCTTTTTTATCTGTGATCACCGTCAGATTGCACACATCATAAAGCCGGTGAAATACGGTAAAATCGCCGTCTTTATATCCTGTGCAGCCCAGACAAAGCATATATTCTCCTGCCTCCAGCGGCATTATCTGTTTAAAAGTAATCTCCCGCACATCACCGGCTTTCTGCGGTTTCACAGGAGTGTGTTCATACATGGTGTTTGTTCCTGTGATTTCCGTACCTTTCAGATCTTTCAGTGTGAATGCAAAAATCGGGTCATTGACATCTGCCTGAAAGCGTACCTTCATCTGAACAGAAAATTCTTTACCTTTTTCGATCACATTTGTAATCATTCCGGTATCATCCCGGATCGCAAAATCCACGATCTCTCCAAGCTTACTGCCATACTCAAGAACCTTCGGATTCAGATTCAGGCTGTCTTTCATAGCCCTGCCGCCTCCGGCATGCTCTTTTTTCGACACATTTTCTCCAGCTGTGCCATCTGTCAGCTGACCATCCTGCCCTGCTTCTGCATTCTCTGCACCTTCCTCCAGATCTGCATCATCATACTGATTCACCAGCACACGACGGTAGAGATTGACCATCTCCTTGGCGCCACCTTCCGCAAGCTTTTCTCCTTTGTTGAGAAGAACAACCCGATCGCAGTATTTTCCGATACTGCTCAGGTCGTGGCTTACGAACAAAATGGTCTTACCCATTTCCTTGAACTCCTCGAATTTCCGGTAACATTTTGCCTGGAAAAATACATCACCTACGGAAAGCGCCTCATCAACGATCAGGATCTCCGGATCGATATTGATGGCCACCGCAAAAGCCAGACGCACGAACATACCACTGGAGTATGTTTTTACCGGCTGATGGATAAACTCTCCAATATCTGCAAAATCCAGGATAGACTGCAGCTTGGCATCAATCTCCTCTCTGGAAAAACCGATCATACTTCCGTTGAGATATACATTCTCAAGTCCGGAATATTCTCCGTTAAATCCTGCTCCAAGCTCCAGAAGAGCGGAAATCCTTCCATTTACGGAAACTTCTCCACCTGTAGGAGAAAGTACGCCTGTGATGATCTTCAGGATCGTAGATTTACCAGATCCATTGGTTCCGATGATTCCTACTGTTTCCCCTTTATGCACCTGAAAAGATACGTGGTTCAGAGCATAGTGCTCTTTATATTTCTTTTTTCTGGATAATCCCAGAGACTCTTTAAGACGGTCCATGGGATTATCGTAAAGTTTATACATTTTACTGACATCATTTACTGAAATCGCAATATCTTCTGCCATTTTTAACCTCACTTTTGTGTAAATCGTTCACTCTCACAATCTGTCGCCGTTTTGCTGTTTTTCTGCGTACTGAGCAAGTTTCCGCAGGAGACTTCCCTGATTCGATCAAAGAACGTCTGCAAAATGCGGTTTCAGACGTTTGAATATTACAGATCCCAGTCCGAAAAGCAGGATCGTAACCACCCAGAAATAGATCGTCCATGAAGCATGGTTCCAGATTCCGACATGACCAAGCATGGAATCACGATAACCCGTAACTACATAGTACATCGGATTCAGCTTGAACAGCTTGATCAGCCATGGATGTGAAGACAGCATATTGATATCCCACATGATCGGTGTAAGCCATACGCCAACCTGGAGAAAAATGCTGATGATCTGGGTCAGGTCACGGAAAAAAATGACGATTGCACTTGTGGCATACACAAGCCCCAGTACCAAAAGGAAGGTACAGATGGAATAATAAATGATCTGCAGTGTATATAAACTTGGTGTATATCCATAACATGCGCACAAAATAAGTGCGAACACTACAAAAAACACATGCACAAAAAGTGCGGAAATGATCTTCACGATGGGAAGAATACTGATCTTAAATACAACCTTTTTTACAAGGTAATTGTACTCAATCAGTGCATTGGTTCCACCGTTTAACGCATCCTGGAAGAAAAACCACGGCACGATACCGGATACCAGATAGAGTACAAAAGGATAATCCGATACAGTTCCGGCTTTCAGTCCCACGGAAAATACAAACCAGTAGACCAGGATCGTCACGATAGGCTGGATGAATGCCCAGACAATGCCAAGATAGGATCCTGCATATTTTGTTTTGAAATCATTTTTTGCAAGGCTTAAAACCAGCTTTCGATTCTGGTACAGCTCTGCCGGCAAAGCTAATATTTTCTTCATTCTGTAATTCCTTATCGATTCTTATATTCCTCGAAGCTTCCCCACTTCTGATCCTTGTCGGAGAAAATAAGCTCCATGCCTTCCGGGATCGGCCACTCTACATTGATATCCTTGTCATTCCAGATAAGACCGCCCTCGTCGTTTGGATGATAGAAGTCAGAGCATTTGTAGGTGAACTCCGCATTCTCGGAAAGTACCAGGAATCCGTGGGCAAATCCCTTCGGGATAAAGAACTGTTTCTTGTTTTCTGCTGAAAGAACTACTCCGTACCATTTTCCGAATGTTTTGGATCCCTCACGAAGGTCAACTGCAACATCAAAAACCTCTCCGTTTACCACACGTACCAGTTTATCCTGCGGATAGTTGATCTGGAAATGAAGTCCGCGGAGGACACCGTAACGGGAGCTGGACTGGTTGTCCTGAACAAATTCCACATCAATGCCGGCTTCCTTGAAGTCATTGTAATTGTAAGTTTCCATGAAATATCCTCTGGAATCCCCAAAAACTGTTGGCTCGATCACTTTCAGTCCTTCAATATCTCCGCACTGTGTTACTTTTATTTTTCCCATTTTTCTTTCTCCTTTTCTAACGATATTTATTTGCGTGTTTCTTTTCTTTTATTCTGAGTGCCACAAGAAGAGCGATCAGGATCAGGATCATAACTGCCATGATTCCCAGAAGGATCTTTCGAAGTACCGGCATTCCTTCTGTTTCGCTGCTTTCTTTGCTGGCTGTACTCTTCTCTGTTTTTGCAGCAGTCTGATCTGCTGCTGTTTCTGTTTCGGAACCTTCTGTATTTTCCTGATCAGATGCCGCAGTTGGCTCCGGCGTTGGAGTTGCTGTAGCCTGTGCCACACTTCCGCTGCCCACCAGATATTCTCCAAAATAATAAGAAGTTTCTGTTTTTCCGTTTACATCTTCGGATTTCTTTGTGAGAGAATTCAGATCTGTTCCCTTTGGAAGAAGCACACTTCCTCCGTCTACTTCTGTTTTTGTGAAATTATCAAAACCATAGTTAAACATGGCAGTACTGTCCATACAGGAATTCGCCAGATCAGCTGCCCTCATGGTCACTGCAATATACGTTGTATTATCTCTTGTAGCCGCAGTAACAAGGGTATGGCCTGCCGCAACTGTAGTTCCTGTTTTTCCACCGATGCATCCCTGATAATAAAATCCGCTTTCCGGCGCGAACATTGGATGGTGCGTATGCAGAACTCTCTGCTGAGCATTCATATTGGTAGGCTGGATCGTATAATCCGCAGTCCCGATCACAGTACGGAAATCGTCATTTTTCAGACCTTCCCTCATGATCAGAGCCATATCTCTTGCGGAGGAATAATGATTATCATCCGGAAGTCCGCTGGAATTGGCAAAATGTGTATTCGTACATCCGATTTCCTGAGCTCGCTGGTTCATCATATCGATAAACGCCTGCTCCGTGCCACCGATATGCTCAGCAATCTGTGCAGCAACATCGTTGGCCGATTTAATGATCAGTGCATAAAGACAGTCTTTCATGGACAGGACTTCGCCTACCTGCGTGCCAATGTTACTGGAATCCGCATTTACATTCTGTACACCCGTCTGTGTAAATGTTACCTGTTCATCCATGCTGGAATTCTCAACCGCCACCAGAAGTGTCATGATCTTGGTGATACTTGCAGGATAACGCTGTTCATCTGCGCCTTTATTATAAAGAACCACACCCGTATCCGCGTCCATCAGAACGCCCGTGTCAGAAATGATATCGGCTCCGGCCGGCCATCCCTGGATCTGGTTGGTACTGATGTCATATTTCGCATTGAGATCCACCGCTGCCATAGCCTGTACCGGAAGCATCAGCGCCACACTGACTGCTGCCAGGATCATAAATACTTTTTTAATTTTTTTCATAATTCTCCCCTTCTTCTATCAGAATCCATCAAAAGAAGCAATTGCATCCACGACTCGTTTCGCATCCTCCATGTCAAGATTATAGAACATTGGCAGACGCATCAGCCGTTCGCTTTCTTTTGTTGTATAAACATCCTCCCCGGAAAATCTTCCGAATCTCTTTCCTGCGGGTGCGGAATGAAGGGGTACATAATGGAACACGCTGCAGATTTCCCGCTCCCGAAGATATTTCAGAAGCCGTGTACGTACTTTGATATCGTGAACTTTTATGTAGTACATATGTGCATTATGCGTACATTCTTTTGGAACATAAGGCTGCTCGATCTTTCCTTCTTCGGCAAGGAACTTCAGATTTTCATTATAAAAATCATAAATCTGCATTCTCTTGTCACTGATCTTCTTATGCTGTTCCAGCTGAGCATAAAGATACGCCGCATTCAGCTCACTTGGAAGATAGGAGGAACCGTAATCCATCCACCGGTATTTATCTACCTGTCCGCGGAAAAACTTGCTGCGGTCCGTTCCCTTTTCTCTGAGGATCTCCGCCTTCTCCTGGTACTGGTCCTCATTAAACAGGATCGCGCCGCCTTCTCCCATAGTATAGTTCTTCGTCTCATGGAAGCTGTAGCAGCCAAAATCCCCGATAGTTCCAAGCGCTTTTCCTTTATAGTAGGCATCCACACCCTGAGCCGCATCTTCCACAACTTTCAGATTATGGCGTCTGGCGATGTCCATGATCGTATCCATCTCGCATGCTACACCTGCATAATGAACCGGAACGATTGCTTTTGTTTTTTCTGTGATCGCCTGTTCGATCAGTTTTTCATTGATATTCATGGTATCCGGCCGAATATCCACAAATACGATCTTCGCTCCCCGCAGCACAAATGCATCTGCCGTTGACACAAAGGTATACGATGGCATGATCACTTCATCACCTGGCTGGATATCCGCAAGAAATGCAGCCATCTCCAGCGCATGGGTACAGGAAGTCGTCAGCATTACATGCCCGGCATGAAAACGTTTTTCCATCCATGCAGAGCATTTCTTCGTGTAGATTCCATCCCCACAGAGCATTCCCCGTTCTACCGCATCCCGGATATACTCAAATTCCTTACCTGTAAACGCAGGTCTGTTAAAATCAATCATGTATTTCCTCTTTATTTTCTGTTTTTCATGGTTTTTCTTTATTAACTGTACATTTCATTTTCTCACACTCATGTTGTAAATTCAATGCCTATTTTTCTGCAGGTGTATAATCGGGGATCTGATTCTGATATGCCACTTCTTTTCCAGATGGATCCAGAATGTGCATTTCCCTGTAAAATTCCTGTGTCAGTTCATCCATTTCCTCACGGTTTTCCGTTTTTACGTAATACAGTGCCAGATATGGATTCGGACCATGTTCGATCACCGTTTCTCCTTCTCTATAAAAGATCCACGGTTTTTCCACTTCTTTTTTCTGTCCCAGCAGGACAGCTTTCGACTGATCTCCGATGGTGAGCAGTCTTCCCTGAAAATAGATCACAGCGCCACAGCAATGTGGTTTGTGTATGTCATGGTCTGTGAGCATTTTTTGAAGTTTTGTTCTGTCATACAGAGAAGCCAGAAGAAGTTCTTCCATATTAAATCCGTATACTATGTCAGTAAGTTCATGCTCATACCCGAAAAAACGTGCCGCAATCTCACAGACCTGGATTCCTTCCCCGGGTTTCCAGAAGAACTGCATGGAAAGCGCTCCGTCTTTCTGACCGGTCTTTTCTATATAGGCCTGCAGAAGTTCTGTGGCAGGTCTCTCTACCTTTGCCATAAGCCTGGACGGATAGACATTTCTTGTACTGATGGGAATTTCGCCTTTTGCAACCGATGTTTTTTCACGGTCTGCAATACTGATCACATGAACCTGTCCATCCAGGACCCAGGTCATCATATTAAATTCATATCCATCGTTATATTCTTCCACCAGGATCTCCGGCATATCAGAAAATTCTGCTGTTTTCTGTGACGCTTCTATAAGTTCATCCAGATTTTCAGATATATAGATTCCACGGGAACCGTATTTATCCAGCGGTTTGCTGACTACCGGGTAACGAAGCCCTTTAAGCCGCTCCTTAAGCCTGGATTTTCTGTCCGGATCTTCCAGCACCGCTGTAGGGATCTTTCGAAATCCCGGGGTTGGCAGTTCCAGTTTCCGGAGAAGTGCCCTTGTCTCGGATTTATCGCGGTACCATGGAAGCTGTTCCGGTTTCAGATAGCAGGGCAGTCCTGCCCTGTCGGCAATTTTCACCATACATTCCAGAAGCAGGTCAGAAAAGGAAGTAATGATACCGTCAATTTCTTTTTCCCGGCAAAGTTCTGCAATTCTTTCCGTGTCTGTTACCGGAATCTGATACGCCTCGTCCGCAAATTTCCTTGCCGGACCATCCGGATATCCGTCACAGACAATGGTGTAGTATCCTTTTTCCCGGGATTTCTGTACCAGCTGTACAAATTCCCCCAGAGTTCCCAGTATCAGAAGTCGGTGTTTCATGCTTTTGTTTCCTCCCATTCTCTTATGGAATCCGCAATGTAACGCATTTCTTCCTCCCCGTATCTCTGATCACAGGGCAGAGGAAGGACATTGGCGGCCCAGTCATATTCCATGGTATCCTCATCAAAATGATCGATGATATTCCGCCAGTAGGTCGGCACAAAAATTTTCCGGCCGGCCAGCCATTTTCGAAGTGCCAGCCCGTCCTCATGATAATAGGGATAGGCAAACGGTCCCTCAGGAATTACCTGATTAAAAATACTTTCTGACGGAAGAAGTTCTGTCAGCAGATGATAATTTTCTTCTCTTTTCGCTTTTATATAAGGATAATCCATAGAGCGGAGAAGATTTCCAGTCAGCCGTGACATGCGGCGGATTTCCATCTCATGATAATCTGCCGCATTGTCCAGCATCTTCTGGTAAAAAGTACCGGCATCATACTCATATCGGCCCAGAATGTGCTCAAGTCTTCCCATGGAATGATCCAGCGGTTTCTTTTCCGGATGCAGACTCGCATCCGTTGACAGATATGCCCCGTCGCTGACCCCCAGGAATTTCCGGCAGGAGTACAAAGTATCCACGCCAGGCAAAGGCTTCTGAAAAAATGCATGTGTATGATCCACGATAATGTTTCCGTAAATTTCCCTATATTGCCGAATTCTGTCATCGGTCAGCTGTCCGTAGTAATTTACAAGGTAAAGATATTCACCATCCGGAAGTTTCTTTTCCGGCAGAAGCGGACATAACTTTTCATCCATATGATAAAATTCTATTTCCACTTTTGTTTCTTCACAGGCTCCGGTCACAGAATCGCAGAGATATGTTGGAAGATAGATTTTTTTGCAGTTTCGAGCTTCCATCAACCAAAGAAGTGCGGTTCTCCCAAGGTTTACTCCACAAAGTTCAGGATAATATTCCTGACCTGTAGATTCTTCCAGTTCCAGATAACCACCGATTTCTTTTTTCATCAGTCTGTTTCCTCCTGACGGATCACATAATGTGGCATCTTCTTCGCCTCATTGAGGATATTCATAAGATAAATTCCGATAATTCCAATGGAAAGCAGTGTCAGCCCAAAGAATGCCAGCATTACCAGCATCAGGGATGTCCATCCTTCCACAGAAATCCCAAACATAAAATAACGCACCAGATAATAAATGGCCAGGCAAAGACTTACCAGAAAGCTTGCGATTCCGATGTTCCTCACCATAAGAAGCGGAAATGCCGTATGGGCCGTGATATCATAGATCAGGTCTTTCACAAGACGGCGGAAAGAATATCCGCTTTTTCCATAGGCACGGGCTGCATGCTGTACCGGCACATTGATGATCCGATTGGAGCTTAAAACCAGGAGATTGCCGATCTGCGGAAGATATGTATTGGTCTTCAGCATGGCTTCCACAAGAAAACGGCGGATCAGGCGGTAGCTGGTAATCTGAAGATTCGGGTCTTTCCCAAGCATTTTGGAAGTAGCCCAGACGGATAATTTTGTTCCCAGTTTACGGATCAGATTATGCTTCCGGCCTTCATAACTTGCAATGATCACATCCACATCATCCCGTTCATTCATGACATTGATCATCTTCGGAAGCTCTTCCGGCTGATGCTGAAGGTCATCATCCATCGTTACGATGAACTCCCCTTTTGCATGGGCAAATCCGCACAGAAGTGCCGGATGCTGGCCGAAATTTCTTGCCATCTGGATGATCTTCACACGGGAATCCTTCTCCCGGAGTTCTTTCATTACTTCAAAAGAACGGTCTTTCGATCCGTCATCTACCAGGATCAGTTCAAATTCTTCTTTTATTGTTTCCCGGAAAACTTTTTCCAGGCGAGTGTACAGTTCCTGCAGCGTATGTTCTGAATTGTATACAGGAACAACCACTGAATATAGACACATAGTTTTTTTCCTCTCTTTTGTATCAGTTGACACTTATCGTTTAATATTATCATTTTCGATTCCTGTTGTAAACCCGTTGTTGCTGTGCACTTTTCACAGAAACATTCTCTTGCATAAAACGAACAGATGCGATATATTGATTATCAGTTTACAATCACATTTATATGGAGGAAACATGACAAAACTCAAAGATTATATTCAGCTTCATCTGAATATCCTGCTGTTTTCTCTCACCAGCGTTTTTTCCAAGCTTGCGTCCGTTTATTATAATAAAGAGGGGCTTAATAGCCCGTTTCTCTATTTATTTCTTTTTCTTATGATCGCAAACTGTGGAATTTACGCCATCGCGTGGCAGCAGGTAATCAAAAAATTTTCCCTTTCCACGGCCTACGCCAACAAGAGTGTCTATCTTCTGTGGTCACAGGTATGGGCTGTAATTATTTTTCATGAAAATCTGTCGATTCAGAACATCATCGGTATCATGGTCGTTCTGGTCGGAGTCTGGATGGTGCAGAGATATGAATAGAACATTTATGCTGATCATGCTGGCAGGAACTTTTTTTTCAGCAATTTCGCAGGTTCTGCTGAAACAGAGCGCCAATATCACATACAAAAATCCTCTCAGGGAATATCTGAACTGGAGAGTAATTCTGGCTTATGGCATCTTTTTCGGAGTTTTGCTCCTCAATACCTGGTGTTATACAAGAGTCGATATGAAATTTGGTCCTGTAATCGATACCGCTGCCTATGTTTTTGTACTGATCTTTTCCTGGCGTATCCTGAAAGAAAAGATCACCCGTGGAAAAATCATTGGTAATCTGATCATTATTCTGGGTATTCTGATCTATACTTTATAATTACAACAAAAAAACGGCAATTGCCTGCTGTATCCGAAAACTCTTATGCTTTTCAGTACAGCCGGTAACTGCCGTTTTTTATTTATTTACGTTTATTTGCTGCAGCCGCTGTTATGTATACACCGTTTGCATCAAAAGTATAACTCTTTCCATTGATCTTGATCGTACAGTTTTTGTACATGATCGCAGTCTCCGGATCAAAATAATATTTCTTTCCGTCATGTCTCAGCCAGGATCTGCATGCTCTTCCACTTGCAGTAAAATAATAGGTATGGCTTTCGTTATTTCCGCTCCATGTATAGAATACGCTCTTTACCATGATTCCATCGCCGCCAAAGTAATAGAGATCGTCCTTACTGTCCATGTATCTCACATGTTTCATCATATAGCCATATTTCGTCTGGAAATAATAATAATTCTGCCCTACTTTCTTTCTTCCCTTTAAGGCATGTCCATATTGATCAAAATAATACTTCTTGCCGCTGACAGTTATCCACCGATTCTTTACGAGAACTCCATTTCTGTCCACATAACGGACCACATTCTTGGAGTCTCTGAGCAGCTTGCTCTTATACATTCCAAGTGTTTTGTCGATGTAGTACTTTTTGCCGCCGACTTCGATCCAGCCGGTTTTCTTAACACCATTTACATAATAAAATTTCTTTCCATTTTCAGTAACCCAGCCGGTTTTTCCATTGGAGGTGTCTGGTTTGGTGGATGCTTTATAGCTGGTTACGGCTCTCCACCTTGGTGTAATGATCTTTGTATAATCTACATAGCCGAAATCAATGTCTACTGTAGAATATGACGGAATTCCGGAAACCAGTCCTTTCGTACTCTTCAGATATCCGCCACCATCACCATCTGTAGCCTGCCAGATCGTATATTTATAGTTCTTTTTGTTCGGTGCAAGGATCGTGTCACCATATCGTGCCAGCCAGACATCGTAGCCGGTCATTTTACTCCAGTCCAGCTTATTGTCATACCAGTCTGTATTACAGTAGATCATCGGATAATATCCTGCTTTTTTAACCTCATTGCAGAAAGCCTTGGCAAGGTTTGCGATCTGTGTGGAAGAAAGGCTTCTCATCTTCTCATACTCAATGTCATATACCACGGGATAGGAAACCTTATAACCATTCATTTTTTTGATAGCAAGCTGTGCTTCTTTCATCGCCTGCTGTGTTGTTGTGGCAAGGCTGTATATATAAGTTCCAACAGGCATTCCTACCTTTTCGGCCTGTTTCATATTGTAATCATATTTCATATCTATATGATTCAGTCCGTAGGAAATTCTTACAAACGCAAAATCTACATTGGACTTCTTAACCTTGCTCCAGTCGATAGTATCCTGCCACTCTGAAACATCAATTCCTCTTGTAATAGCCCCTTCCAGCTTCTGTCCGCTTCCGTTATAGCAGACTCCGTTGAGCTTCTTCCATGCCTTTGAGCTTGCTGTTGAGCTGGTTGCCCTGGCCCCCGGCACTTTCTCTTCTTCTGCAACAGCCTTACTGCGGTCGACTCCACCGCCGCCCATGGCCATTACTGTAGTCCCCATTGTTCCTATTCCCAGCAACGCCGCCATACAGCCGGCTGCTAGCCATCTTTTCCAGTTTTTCATTTTTCTCCCTTTCCCCATATTGTTGTCCATGTTTATTTTTGCCTGAATTTTATTATACTAACTGTTAAATGGAAAGTAAACCCATATTTGGAAAAAGACCGGTGCCAGCCTTATTGGCTGACACCAGTCTTTCATTTGTACTTTCTGTTAATAATATTCTCTTCTGTTTCCAGATCACGGAACTTCCGGGTCTGTCGGATCAAAACTTCCATTGCCACGGAATGTAGCCAGTGGTCTGCGGCCTAACGGTCCCTTGAAGGACTCAGTATTGCTGTATTTACCACTGCTGTAAATATGGATCGTTGCTCCATTGCAGTTCTCATATACCCATTTTGCATCCGCTACACAGGTACGGATACATCCGTGAGATGCCGGATTACCAAGTTTCAGGTATTCCCATGACGGAAGGTTGTATACGCTTTTTGTGGAACCGGCTACAGAGTGAATGAAAATTCCTCCCTGTCCGCAGCCATCAACATGTGTTCCATACTGTCCCCAGGATGGTCCCATCAGAGGCTGCCATCTTAAGCTGCGGGACAGTCTGTATGTACCATCCCATGTAGGTGTTTCAGGAAGACCTACAGAAACACGGATCGTCTTAACCGGAATCGTTTTATTGGAACTTGTATAAACAGTCATAACACCATTGGTCTTATCCACTTCCAGATAATATGGTCCTCTGTAGATGGAAGTAAGGTCATTGCGGCGGAATCCGTTCTTATCAAAGTAATACAGTTTACCGTCAATCCAGCGTCTTGTATTGGTCAGATATTTGGAACCACTGTCCGGATCGATATATCTTACCTGATCATAATAGTCACTGTAGATCACCCAGCCTGTTGAAAAACGTCCCTGGCTGTCCAGATAACCGTTTACAGAACCTCGTTTTATGTTTTTATTGGTTACAACTGTGTAATTCTGCAGATAATACCAGTATTTACCTACTTTCTTCCAGCCGCTTTTTTTCAGGACACCATTGGAAGCTGCATAATACCACCGATTCTGATAACGAATCAGAGTGTTCTTATACATCCAGCCTCTGTGTGTACTGGAATTGGACGTAGCAAAGAAGTAATAGTTATTACCGATCTTTGTTTTACCACTTGCAAGCTTTCCCTTGCTGTTAAAATAATAACTTCTTCCGGAGCTCTTTACTGTCAGCATTTTATTCTGATAGTGATTTCCGTTGCTGTCAAAGTAAAACCATCCATAAAACTGCTTCTTTGCGTTGAGAACTTTCTGCCAGCCTTTTTTCTCAACAACTTTTCCCGGGGTGCTTCCAAAATAATAGATTCTGTTTGATGCTCCCGCACAGTTACGCCAGCAATTTGTCCATGTAGCTCTTCTTCCGTTGCCGCCAAAATAATATCTGGCGCCTTTATATCTGACAAGTTTATTTTTCAATACACGACCATGGCTGTCTGTGACATAATAGGCATTGTCCTGATTCTTAGCCTTCGCCATTGTACTCTTCATTACATAGCCACTGGAATTCAGCATGTACAGATATTTCTTGGACATTACCATAGATACATAAACACCATGTTTCATGATCTGTCCACGTGTAGCTGTCTTCGGGCTGCAGTAAATGAAACGTTTCTCACCTTTACTGTTCACCACATAAGTCCATCCACCATAGAAAAGTTTTCCAGGAATATCGCCTTCCTTGGAAGCCGGCTGAAAATAATATTCATAGGTAGTAGAACCTGCTTTCAGCTTTATTGTACCTTTACGTGGTGCGCCATTACTTGCCAGTGTATAGTAATCATTTCCGATCTTTTTGATCTTTCCATAGAGATTCAGATCAGTTACAGATTTATAGCTTCCCTCTGCATCATAAAAACGGAAAGTTTTTCCTGTCCACAGCCAGTAGTTCTTCTGCTGCTGACCAAGGTTGGAAGTCCATGGGGTGATCGTAGCATTCTCATATCCGGAATACAGAGTTGCTTTATCCTTTTCGAGGAAATACCATTCCACCTTCTGTGTTCCTGCATATCCCGGTGTTCCAGGTTCCCGTGACATTCTTCCTGTCACCAGATATCCATCCTCATTAAACAGATAATATCCTGTATGACCATTGGTCTTGATTTTCAGAAGACCATCCTGTGCTGTAAAATAGCTATATTTAGCAGTTGTTCCTGCGGCATCTTCTGTACTGGAGGCTTCTGCTGCGTCTTCATTCTCCAGGTCCAGATCACCGGAAGCGCTGTCTGTGTTCTCATCTGCTGATGCAGGTTCTGCCACTTCTGTTTCTGTATTCTGAGCCTCATCCTGCTGTTCTGTACTCTGCGTATCTGCTGTATCTTCAGATACCTCCGGTGTTTCGACAGTATCTGCTGTATCTTCAGTTATCTCTCCTGCATTATCCCCGGAATCACTGCTGTCTGTCTGGATTTCAGATGGATTCTCAGCTGCCTTTGCCTCGGATGCAGTGCTCTCCGGTGCTGTCTTCTTACGGAGTTTATAGAAATCCCCCTCTCTGACCCAGTCGTTTTCCTTGGCAACGACTACACCGTTTACGATCTCTGCTCCGGTTGCAGTTGCAGATGCCGCATCTGCACTACCTGCATCCACTGTATTTTTCTGCGCATCCGCACTGTTCACAGATGGATCTTCCAGCTCAGCCACATCTCCCGCATTAAAGTCATCTGCCGGATCTTCCGCCGGTGCTTCAGTAACATCCGGTGTCTCGGTAATATCCGGTGTCTCAGTAATGTCCGGTGTCTCGGTGATATCCGGTGTCTCAGTCGGATTCTCCGGCACTACCACTTCATCTGTACTGTCGTTGTCTTCATCCGTCTGCGATTGCTGCTCATCTCCGACTTCATCACTGAAGCTGTCTTCTGAGCCAGTGCCTGCCTCTGCTGTCTGCACATCCGGGCTGCTCAAAGCCGTCGCTCCGGCTTCCAGAGTACCACCCATGCACAGTGTAAGGCTGAGCATGATTGCCACAACTCTTCTCTTCATAATAATCCCTCCTGCTCATGCTGCTGTGTTAATGAATTAATATATTTGTACGGTATCACTCGCCCAATCCACTTTCGATAAGTGATGCAAGCGCATCTATTGCCGCCTGTTCATCCTCACCATCGCAGATCAGTGTGATCTCATCTCCGCTTTTTACACAGGCCCCCAGTACACTTAATACGCTTTTGGCATTTGCTGTGCCTCCATCGTACTGAAATGTAACAGAAGATTTATATTTGATCGCTTCGCCACATAAAAGTCCTGCGGGACGGAGATGAAGCCCTGACGGGTTCCTGACCGTTACCTTATAACTTAACATTCCTATGTCTCCCTTACATGCTTTTACTCATATGTTACTGGCTGTTTCCACTGTCAACATTAGAAACTTTGGAAATTTTGATCTCAGCAGTCACATCCTCCAGAAGCTTATAACCATCCGGAAGACTGATCTTGATCGGCACTTCATAGCTGCCTTCTTCCCAGTCATCCATGGAAAGAGTCGCACTTATCGATTTCAGATTAAAGCCCGAGAGATCGCCATCCTCTGCCTGTACTTTTAATTCTACATCCGCAACCTCAAACGCCAGCTGCAGATTATCAGGCAGGCCTTTTACCTTAATATCCTCCGTCGGGAAATTGTATATTTTACTGCCTTCAGGCAGGATATTAACCGTAATCCAAAGATCCGTACTGGATCCTGTTGTCAGCTTCAGACCATCCGGAAGAAGCTCTGCAAGATTTACTTTCTTCTCCACATCATTGCTCTTACCTGAAATATCTACATTCTCGTTATCAAGATATATGGTATTTCCCTGAAGTTTCAAACTGTTCAATGCTTCCTCACTGCCGGCAACACTGAACGTTTCCGGCACTGTTGTAACACTGTCTACAACGTAGCCTTCCGCCGGTTCTCCAGTGTATCCTGCACTGATACGTATATCGGAACGTACTTTCCAGAGTTTTGCCGTAACATTTACTTTTCCGTTATTATCAAACTTCAGATAACTCATGGAATTCGATGAAAGGGTATCCTGATTCTTGTCGGTGATCGTCAGTTCCGCTCCGGTGATCGTTGTGTCCTGATCGATCCCGTCAATCTTGGAACTTACGTCCACACTCACACTGTCTATTTTACCAACCAGTGATTCCGGCCCTGTAACTCTGACTTTCTCCGGATTGGCAGTAAGTGATGCAATCTCCAGGCCCTGTGCCGGCTTACTGTCACCGCAGCTTACATTAATGGCAAATTCTTTGGTAACCTTTTTCTCAAGGTGTACGCTGAGATTCTGCGGAGATACCCGGATATTCTCCGGAAGTACTCCTGCACAGGTGGCCGTAATTGGAATCATGACCGGATCCGTGTCTGTAGACTGCGCCTGCTGCAGATCTGCTACTGCCTTAATATCACTTGAGGTGAGACGGTTGACTGTCTTCCGCTCACCTGTAATATAAACACGCACTGTATTTTCACTGTCATCCTGCATGACCATCTGTCCAAGCTGATCCACATAAGCCTCATTAATGATCTGCACATCGGAGATCACAAACCCCTTTGTAATGATAGGATCGTCAACATTTACCACGATCAGCCATACCAGAATACCTACGATCACGGACATGATCTTTAAAGGGATGTTCTTAGTCAGATTTTTCTTCATGTTTCACTCTCCCTTTCAGCAGATTTCTCAGTTTGCTGTTGTCAACTACCTTTTTATTCTGTGCTGCTACAAGTATTTCCCGAAGCTGCTTGCTGTTAAGGCCTCTGGAAAGTTCTCCTCCCTGAGCAACCGATACCTGCCCCGTTTCCTCGGAAACAATGATGGTAACAGAATCCGTCGCTTCACTGATTCCCACGCCTGCACGATGTCTGGTTCCCAGCTGTTTGCTCAGTTCCATATTATCAGAAAGCGGAAGATAACAGGTTGCCGCAACGACTCGATTGCCACGCACGATCACTGCTCCGTCATGGAGCGGTGTATTATGCTCAAAAATATTGATCAGGAGCTGACTGGTGAGAATTCCGTCAATATTAATACCGGTACGTATATACTCATCCAGACGGATTTCTTCTTCGATAACGATCAGTGCACCGGTTTTAACCTCACCCATATCAAAACATGCCTTAACCAGTTCATTGATCGTCTTGTCGTTAAAGCGTTCCTTGACTTCCTTTCCACTGTCAAATGGAATGATGGTTGATACGATTTTTTTCTGTCCCAGCTGTTCCAGCGCTCTTCTCAATTCCGGCTGAAAAATTACGATCACACCGATCACCAGCACATTGGCCAGATTGCGGAAGATCCACAGGATCGTATTCATCTTGAATATATAAGCGATCAGAATGAAACCGAGAACTACCAGAATACCCTTCAGCAATGTATATGCTCTTGTAAATTTGATCCAGGCCATAAACTGATATACAAAGAAAGAAATCAGTCCAATCTCAATAATATCAATAACCCCAAGTCCCGGGAGGGAAATCTTCCCCAGATATCCGGTCAGAACTGTCAGTATATTCTGCATAAGTCTCCTCCTTTCTTTCCGCTCATCCTGAGTAAAATACCATCAGCAAAAATATGTCAAGCGGATATTCGCGATCCGCTTCGCTACGTAGCTCTACACCAAATAACTGCTCCGCAGTTTGGTTAAATCAAAGATCTTTCAATGATTCTTCCAGCTGTTTTTCAAAGTCAATCTCATCAATTTTCTGTGGTGTCTCATTCACCGGACTTCCAAAATCCGGTTTCTGTGTAACAGGTGTTTCTTTTCTTTCCGGAAAATTTTCTTCACGGAAAACTACTTTATCTTCTTTCTTTTTTTCTTCACGTACAGGTTCCGCATTGATCTTTTTGATACTTCTCTCTGAAGTTGCCACTGATGCTTTCGGAACCGCTTTTACATAGTAGTAATATTCATCATCTTCATACTCCAACCGTTCTGTCCTGCTGTAATCTCCGCCATAGACAAGGAATTCCAGTACAAACCCGATCAGAACTGAAACTACTGTAGATATGATCATCGGAACCATTGATACCGTCACATCCAGGCAAAAATCTCCCGCAAGAATAACCAGAATATAGGCCACACCACCTGCAATGATCGCAATTCTCCACGCGTAGTCAAAAGAGCGTGTTCTGAGAAGATTCACCAGTAATACAACAACCACAAAAGCAATCACTGTGATCCACATAGCCCAGTTCTGGACCAGTCCGTCCGAAAGCAGTTTCAGCTTCTCGGCAATTTCTGTTCCCTGATCGCTGAGTGCCGCGGACTGTGCATGTACAAAACGGATAAAATAATAGATCACCACACCACATCCTGCCGGAAGTGCTGAAACCGCACTGCCAAGTAAACCTGCTCCCAGTGGAAGGAGTGTAGGAACACTGAATCCAAAAGAAAGAGGTGTCAGGATCAATGTAAGATTCTGAGATCCGCTGAACCGAAGAAACAGGATCATCATAAACAGGATCAGTACCAGCATAAATCCGGCCACTTCCGGTCCCACCGCATAACAATGACCGATCATCATGGCAAATCCGATGAACATCATCACGGATACAGGTAAAATAGCACACACCAGTGCCAGTACAAGAATTACAAATATATTATCCAGCTGCTTCATATATCCCATATTACTGTTGATCCAGAGGAAATAGACAAATGCCAGAGCGAACTTCAGAACCGGCAGTATATATACTTCATATTCTCCATAAAACCTCTTGATATTCTGTTTAATCTCAAGTAAAGCTGTCATTTTCTATGTCCTCCCGATTTTCTCCGGACCGGTGTTCTCTTTTCTCCCCGTCCGTAGATTTTTTCCAGTCTGGTAAGATCCTGATAATATTCCTTCACACTCTTCTTGGCGCGGTGATATTTCACAGAATACTGAATATAAGTCAGCACAGAATACACGATCAGCATGCCCAGATATCCGACTATGATATAAATCCCCACTGCGACCAGGTTGATCTTATTCACATTATCCATAAGATATTCACTGAAATACGCAGCAATTCCGGCAAGCAGAAGCACATAGCCAATGGTTACCAGAAAGAAATTTTTGATCAGTGCAAGGCCGATATAATCGCTCCGGTAATATCTGCTCACCGGAAGATATTTCCTGCCTTCTCCATGTTCATACATGGCAAGGCGGTTCATGACCTTCACCTTTTCTTCATTTACCATAAATAACTCCTCATAAGCTTTCTTATCAGGAAACTCCTGATATATAGTTCGTATTTCGCACTTTATGCAGCTATACTGTTTAACTGCAATCAAATTTATTGTAGCATAGTTCCCTACCTATGAAAAGTGTTTTTTCAGGGCTTTCACGCCCTTCCGGCGCATACTGTAAGGAAATAAACTTCCTTTGCACCTGCCTCCAGAAGGCACTGTGCCATGGCATCCATGGTACTGCCCGTTGTATAGACATCGTCCACCACCAGCACCGATAATCCAGTTATATCTGCAGTTACCTGATATGCATTTTTAAGATTTTGCCGCCGTTTTGCGGCATTGAGTTTCTTTTGCGATCTTGTATTTCGTACTTTTCGTACCACATCCTCCCTCCAGGGTATCCCGCAGAAACCACTGAGCCGTTCTGCCAGATACGCTGCCTGGTTAAATCCTCTGTTTCTTTTCTTTCTGGGGTGGAGCGGAACAGGAACGATAAGCTGCGGTCTCCAGCGTTCCAGATATTTCTTTCCATAAATACTCATGGCTTTTGCGTAGAAATCTCCGTATTCCCGACACCCGTAATATTTGAACCGTACCAGAGACTGCCGCCACATCTCTCCGTATGAAAATATACTTCTGCCTTCCGAAAAATAATGCTGTTCCCTACGGCAGTCCTGACAATATTCCTCTTCTGTTTTTACGGGACGGCCACACTTTTTGCACAATGGTTCCACATTTGGCCGGATCTTTCCGGCGCACCCGGAACAGATCAGGCTGTTCTTCTGTTTCAGGATCTGATGACACATGGGACATTTTTTCGGATAGAGCATATTCAGAAAAATTTCAGCTGTTTTTTTCAAGAAAGTCCTTTCTCCCCGATAGCACTCTCCTTATAGTACAGCCAAGCGGATATTCGCTGTACTAGTAGCTATACTAGTTGATCTCAGCTTCATCCAGTTCCCGTATTCTCCTGTCCAGTGAACTGTATCTCTGCTGCTGTTTCTCATTACGGATCATTTCCGCAAAGGTATTTTCACTTCCTACTACTGTGACACATTTACGTGCCCTTGTCACAGCTGTATACAAAAGATTTCGGTTCATCAGCATTCTTGGACCTGAAAGAATCGGTAAAATAACCGCAGGATATTCCGAGCCCTGTGATTTATGTATGGTCACTGCATAGGCAAGTTCCAGTTCTTCCAGCTGTTTAAAGGAGTATTGCGCCTGACGTCCATCCTCAAATTCCACTGTAGCGGTCTCCGCAAATTCATTGATCTCCGTCATGATACCTGTATCGCCGTTAAATACCCCGACTCCTTTATCTACCGGAATCTTATATCTTCCGAGGATTTCCCACTCCAGCTGATAATTGTTTTTCACCTGCATCACCTTATCTCCCTCACGGAAAAGGCGCTGCCCGATTTCTTTTTCTTTTTTCTTCTCATCTGGCGGATTCAGATAGCGCTGAAGGATCTGATTCAGTCTTTCCACGCCAAGAAGCCCCTTACGCATGGGAGTCAAAACCTGGATTTCATAAGGCTTCGCATCAACATAACGTGGAAGTTTCTCCTGGATCAGCGCGATCACAACCCGAATGATGATATCTGCATCGTATCTCTTCAGGAAAAAGAAATCCCGGCTTTTATTGTTGATCGTAACCTGTTCTCCGCGGTTGATCTTATGTGCATTTACTACAATATCACTCTCGGAAGCCTGCCGGAAGATCTTCTTCAGCTCCACTACTGAAAAACAGCCACTGCGGATAATATCCCTCAGAACATTTCCTGGTCCTACACTTGGAAGTTGGTTTTCATCTCCCACCAGGATCAGTCTGGTTCCTGCAGTTATCGCCAGAAGAAGAGAATGCATCAGCGCAATATCTACCATAGACATCTCATCAATAATGATCACATCTGCTTCCAGAGGATTTTCGAAATTTCTGTCAAAATGAACAGCTCTGCCTTCCTGCTCTCCCTCCGGCATACCATTCAGTTCCAGAAGACGATGGATCGTCTGTGCTTCATATCCGGTAGCTTCTGTCATTCTCTTGGCAGCACGGCCCGTAGGAGCTGCAAGGCGAAGTTCTGCTCCTTCTTCCTCAAAATAGCGGATAATTGCGTTAATGGTAGTTGTTTTTCCTGTTCCCGGGCCTCCCGTCAGAATAAACAGGCCGTGCTGGGCAGCAGATATCACTGCCTGTTTCTGCATTTCATCCAGCTTGGTTCCTGTCTCTTTCTCAATTCTTTCAATCCTTTTCTGGATCATGTATTCATCCTCAGGGCAGAGAATATTCAATTCACACAGCATCCTTGCAGAATCCAGTTCCAGGTTATAATAACGTTTGGGATAAACGACAGTTCCCTCTTCCGTTTCCTTAAGGATCAGTTTCCGTTCCACGACCATATCCATCAGGTGCTTCTCCATATAAGAAACATCTACTCCCAGAAGCCTGGACGCTCTGGAAAAAAGCTCTTCCTTTGGAAGATAAATGTGGCCCTCCCCAGAAGCCTGTAGGAGAGTATACAACATTCCGCTCCGTATTCTGTAATCTGAATCTGTATGGATTCCGATCCTGGATGCGATATCATCTGCGATCCGAAATCCCACACCGCTGATATCTTCTGCCAGACGGTATGGATTCTCCTGAAGGACACCATATACCGACTGTCCGTATTTCTGGTATATCTTCGCTCCCAGATTCAAAGAGATCCCATATTTCTGCAAAAAGATCATGGCACGGCGCATATCCGCCTTTTCTGTCATCTGTTCCGCAATCTCCATGGCTTTCTTTTCGCTGATACCTTTGATCTCTGCCAGCCGTTCCGGTTCTTCTTCCACGATCCGCATAGTATCATCCCCAAACCGCCGGACGATTCTTGCCGCCAATGCGGCACCGATACCTTTGATCGCACCGGAACCCAGATAACGCTCCACCGCAAGTGCATCTTCCGGCATTTTTTCCACATAGGAGGATATCTGAAACTGTTTTCCGTATACCGGATGTGTTGTATAATTTCCGGAAGCTTCAATTGACACGCCCTGTGTGATCGCAGGAAATGTGCCTACACAGGTCAGCTCCTGTCCCTCTTCCATTCCTTTCAGTACCATAACGGTATACCCATTATCTTCATTTCGGAATATCACATGATCTATATATCCTGTAACTGTCTCACTCATCTTCTTCTCCATCTGCATCGCGGTTCAAATGCTTAACGCATCAAAGATACCCCTGCGAGTATGATGCATTAATTATCGGAACACTGTAATAACATCAAAAGGCACTGCTGTCGCAGCGCCTTATCTGGTGTAAATTTATACTCTTGACATGATCTCCGCATATTTCCCTGTTCCGGCAGCTACAACCAGCATGGCATCCTGCACAGTCAGCGTACTTACTCCTGTTTTCTGCTCGATCAGCGTATCCATGCCATGAAGCATGGCACCTCCACCTGTCAGGACAATTCCTCTGTCCATGATATCTGCTGCCAGTTCCGGTGGTGTCTTTTCGAGAACACCATGAACCGCTTCCACGATCTGTCCTGTTGTCTCTCTCAACGCTGTCCTGATCTCTTCTGACGTCAGCGTTGCCACCTTCGGCAGACCTGTGATAATGTTTCTTCCCTTCACTTCCATAGTCCGGAGGTCTGCTTCTTCACTGGCTGTTCCAATTTTGATCTTGATATTTTCTGCTGCATCCTCTCCGATAAAGAGGCTGTGTTTCTCTCTTACATAATTCATGATCGCATGGTTAAAATTGTCACCTGCAACTTTCACCGAAGCAGAAACAACTACTCCGCCTACAGATATCACAGCCACATCTGTAGTTCCCGCACCGATATCCACGATCAGATTTCCAAACGGCTTGGTAATATCTACTCCCGCACCGATCGCAGCCGCAATAGGTTCTTCCACGAGAAATACTTCCCTGGCTCCGGACTGATATGCTGCTTCCTCCATAGCCTTACGCTCAATCTCTGTAATACCACTCGGAACACTGATGCTGACTCTCGGCTTACGGAACGCTCTTCGTCCCATAGCCTGGGAAATAAAATATTTCAGCATCTTCTCCATAACATTGTAATCAACGATCACACCGCCACGGATCGGCCATATGACTTCCATATTGGAAGTTAAATGGCTGGCCATCTGTCTGGCCTCCTCTCCGATTGCCCTGATCTTCTCTGTATCTTTATCATAAATAACTACAGAAGGCTCTCTTAAAACGATTCCCCTTCCTGTAGAAAACACCAGACTGTTTCTGGTTCCCAGATCGATTCCGATATCTTTTGCCGGCATAAATCCTCCCGCCTGCGTCTGCAAAATTCCCGTGCAGACACATTTCTGACTTGTTCTGTTCTATCTTTCATCCGGCAAAACCTGATCTATCTGCGTCTGCCGGACAGTTCCCGCACTTCATTATATACAAAACCTTCGGAATTGAAAAGGACTTTTACCCGTTATTTCTGTTCCAGATATTTTTTTACGTATTTACCGGTGTAGGAGACCGGGCTTGCAGCGATCTCTTCCGGTGTACCCTGCGCTATGACTGTTCCGCCACGGTCACCGCCTTCCGGGCCAATATCAATGATATAATCTGCTGTCTTGATCACATCCAGATTATGCTCAATGACCACAACTGTATTTCCTCCTTCGGAAAGACGGCGCAAAATCTCGATCAGCTTGTGCACATCCGCAAAATGAAGGCCTGTCGTGGGTTCATCCAGAATATATATGGTCTTCCCGGTGCTTCGTTTACTGAGTTCCGTGGCAAGCTTGATACGCTGAGCCTCTCCTCCCGAAAGGGTTGTAGACGGCTGTCCCAGGCGGATATAGGAAAGTCCCACATCATAAAGGGTCTCGATCTTTCTCCGGATTGACGGCACATTTTCAAAGAATGTCAGTGCCTCTTCCACCGTCATATTCAGTACATCATAAATGCTCTTGCCTTTATACTTCACTTCCAGTGTTTCCCTGTTGTAGCGTTTTCCTTTACAAACCTCACATGGCACATATACATCCGGAAGGAAATGCATCTCGATCTTGATGATTCCATCGCCGCTGCAGGCTTCGCAGCGACCGCCTTTCACATTAAAACTGAAGCGCCCCTTCTTATATCCCTTCGCCTTGGCATCTGCAGTTGCTGCGAACAGATCACGGATCTGGTCAAAAACACCGGTATAAGTTGCCGGATTGGAACGGGGCGTTCTTCCGATCGGAGACTGATCAATATCGATCACCTTGTCCAGCTGATCAATCCCGAGAATATCATCATGTTTACCAGGAATTATCCTGGCACGGTTCAGATCCCTTGCCAGTCTCTTATAAAGGATCTCATTGATCAGTGAACTCTTACCGGAGCCGGAAACTCCTGTGACACAGGTCATGACACCCAGCGGAATATCCACATCGATATGCTTCAGATTATTCTCTGCCGCACCTTTTATATGAAGGAAACCTGTTGGCTCTTTACGTACTTCCGGCACCGGAATCTTAAGTCTTCCACTTAAATAAGCTCCTGTTACCGATTGCTCGTTCTTCATCAGATCCTCAGCTGTACCCATGGCAACCAGCTGTCCGCCATGTTCACCGGCACCGGGACCGATATCGATTACACAATCCGCCGCGCGCATGGTATCCTCATCATGTTCGACCACGATCAGGCTGTTGCCAAGATCGCGAAGGCGCATCAGCGCTCCCAGAAGCTTGTCATTATCCCGCTGATGGAGACCGATACTTGGCTCGTCCAAAATATAGGCAACTCCAACAAGGCCGGAACCGATCTGTGTGGCAAGACGGATCCTCTGTGCCTCCCCGCCGGAAAGAGTTCCGGTAGCTCTTCCAAGGGAAAGATACTCCAGACCAACTTCCGCAAGAAATCCCACTCTGGCACGGATCTCCTTCAGGATCTGCTTACCGATCAGTTCCTGCTGCTCGGAAAGCTTCAGGTCACGAAGAAATCCCTGTAATCTCTCCACAGGCATGTTCGTCACTTCATAGATATTCTTATCTGCCACAGTCACTGCCAGAGACTCCTTCTTCAGCCTCTGTCCCTTACAGGTGGTACATGGAGTGATCCGCATGAAACTCTCATATTCCTGCTTCATAGTCTCGGAACCGGTCTCCCGGTATCTCTGCTCCACATTGCGGATCAGTCCCGGAAATGCCACATCATAAACACCTTCTCCACGCTGACCCTTGTAATAAACTTTCACGGAGTGACCACCGGTACCGTTGATCAGGATGTCCTGGATTTCCTTAGGATATTCACAGAAAGGGGTATCCAGAGAAAAGTTATATTCTCTCGCCAGTGCATCCAGGATCGCTCTTGAAAAACTGCCCTGTGTGGTACAGGACTGCCAGCCAAGAACCGTGATCGCACCTTCATTGATGCTCAGTTTCTTATCCGGTATCATAAGGTCAATATCGAATTCCATCTTATATCCAAGGCCCAGGCACTTGGGGCAGGCACCAAACGGATTATTAAAAGAAAAACTTCTCGGCTCGATCTCATCAATACTGATACCACAGTCCGGGCAGGAAAAGCTCTGGCTAAAATTCAGAAGCTTTCCGTCCATGGTATCCACTACCAGAAGACCATCAGCCAGCTCCAGCACAGTCTCAATAGAATCCGAAAGACGTTTCTCAATTCCCGGTTTCACGATAAGACGGTCCACAACGATCTCAATGTTATGCTTGATATTCTTATCCAGGCTGATATCCTCGGAAAGCTCATAAAGACTTCCATCGATCTGAACTCTTACATATCCGC
This sequence comes from Ruminococcus sp. AM36-2AA, assembly GCF_003461955.1. Lineage (GTDB taxonomy): Bacteria > Bacillota > Clostridia > Lachnospirales > Lachnospiraceae > Blautia_A. The sequence continues at coordinate 193,394 of NZ_QTYB01000004.1, forward strand.
TTCTTCTGGCCTGGTCAAGCAGCTTGGCATGTGTTCCCTTACGGCCACGTACCACCGGCGCAAGAAGCTGTATCTTCTGACGCTCCGGAAGCGTCATGATCTGATCTACCATCTGATCCACTGTCTGTTTCCGGATCTCTCTGCCGCACTTCGGACAATGAGGGACTCCCACACGGGCATACAGAAGGCGGAAATAATCATAGATCTCAGTTACCGTTCCCACAGTAGAACGGGGATTCCGGTTCGTTGACTTCTGATCAATGGAAATCGCAGGAGGAAGTCCCTCGATACTCTCCACATCCGGTTTCTCCATCTGTCCAAGAAACTGCCTCGCATAGGAAGAAAGAGATTCCATATAACGTCTCTGACCTTCCGCATAGATCGTATCAAACGCAAGGGATGACTTACCGGATCCACTGAGTCCGGTAAGTACCACGAACTGGTCTCTGGGAATATCCACGCTGAGATTCTTAAGATTATTCTCATTCGCTCCGCGTATTCTGATAAAACGCTTCTTATCGTTCACTTCTGCTGACATGAAAGCCTCCTACTCTGCCCGGCCATACAAAAATCTTCCGGTATTTTCTTCTATAGCAGAATATCTGTCTCTCATTCTGCTGTAAAATTTCTGTTTGTTTTTTACAGTATACAATCAGAACATTCGTTCGTCAAGGTGAAAAAATCGACAAAATCCGCTACAGAAGAAAATCTGCCATCACTCCGTTGCTTACATGGATTCCTCTTCTTGTCAGAAAAATCCTGTCATTTTTCTTCTTCAGCATTCCCAGGGCAAAATGTTTTTTCAGAACCTCTCCGTAAATACTCTCCATATTTTTTCCGAAATATTCCTCAAATTCACGCACAGATACCCCCTCTGTCATACGCAGCCCCAGAAACATAAATTCCGCCATTTCATCCGCCTCCGTAAGTGTTTCCCTGTCACAGCGGATTTTTTCCGGAAACGCACTGTTTCTGAGATATTCTTCCATATTATCCGTATTGGAAAACCGCACATGGTCCACAAGAGAAGAAGCTCCAAGTCCCAGTCCCAGATAATCCGTCCTCTGCCAGTATCCTTTATTATGGCGGCACTCCAGGCCCTTTTTCGCATAATTGGAAATTTCATACTGATGAAATCCGTATTCTCCCAGAATTGCTGCCGTATCTTCATACATGCGGTACTCCGTATCTTCATCCGGAAGATCCAGCTCCCGTTCCCAGAATGGAGTTCCTTCCTCCACGATCAGGCTGTATGCGGAAATATGCTCCGGTGAAAGCTCTGCCACTGTACGGAGATTTTTTTCCCAGTCTTCATAGGTCTGCTCCGGGATCGCACTCATCAGATCAATATTGATATTGGAAAATCCCGCTTCCCTTGCCATGAAAAAACTCTCCAGAAATTCTTCCCAGGTGTGTATCCTCCCAAGGATCTTCAGTTCACGATTCTGTGGAGACTGCAATCCCAGACTTAACCGGTTCACTCCATGCTTCCGGTATTCCTGAAGTTTTTCTTTATATAAAGTCCCCGGATTTGCTTCGATGGTGATCTCAGCATCCGGGGCCATAAAAAACTTATTTCTGATCTGATCCAGAATTGCTCCCATAAGAGCAGGATCCGGAACGGAAGGTGTTCCTCCGCCAATAAAAACCGTGGTGATCTCTCTGTCCGGAAATTCCGGAACAGCAGCGATTTCCCTTCCAAGAGACTGGAAATATTCCCGTTGCCGTTCTTTTCCCGCCGGACCTGAAAGGAAATCACAGTAATCACATTTTTTCACACAAAAGGGAATATGAACATAGAGTTCCATAGGCTTCTTCGCCTTATTCTTCATCCATGTCTCCTTCCTCTGTACCCGCATAACTGTCAGTTTCGTCATACTGCGAGGTATCTCCATCGCCGGTATCATAACTGCTTTCATCATCTCCGGCATCACTGCCATCATCAGCAACGTCTCCGGTATCGGATGTATCCGTACCATCCCCGGATGTTGAATCTGATCCGGTCTCATCCGTATTATTCCCGCTTCCGTCGGAAGCTGCCGGTGTTGGTGTCACGGCATCTGTTCCCAGTGCCGCTCCGCCGTTTTCAGCCAGATACTCATTTACCATAGTAAGATTACCGTTGGTTGTCACGGCATCCGGATCTACCGTTTTCGGATCTGGTGTTGCGGTCGGCTCCGGTGCCATACTGATCTTGATCACACTTTCATCTTCCGCGTTTTTCTTTTTTGAACCGCATCCGGTAAGCAGGATTCCGGTCATCGCCAGAAGTCCTGCTGCCAGAAACAGTCTTTTTATATTTTTTCCCAAAAAGTCATCTCCTATTTATCATCCAGCTTCAGGACACTCATAAATGCCTTCTGCGGAATTTCCACATTACCAACCTGACGCATACGTTTCTTACCTTCCTTCTGTTTCTCAAGAAGTTTCTTTTTACGGGAAATATCTCCGCCATAACACTTGGCAAGAACGTCTTTACGCATGGCTCTTACTGTCTCTCTGGCAATGACCTTGCTTCCGATAGCTGCCTGGATCGGGATCTCAAAGAGCTGCCTCGGAATCTCATCTTTCAGTTTCTCGCACATCTTCCTGCCACGCTCATAAGCAGTATCCGCATGAACGATAAAGGAAAGGGCATCCACCTCTTCCTTGTTCACAAGGATATCCAGTTTCACAAGCTCACTTCTTTCATAACCATCCAGCTCATAATCCAGGGACGCATATCCTCTGGAACGTGACTTCAGTGCATCAAAGAAATCGTAAATGATCTCATTCAGAGGCAGCCTGTATTTCAGAAGTGCACGGGTTTCTTCCATATATTCCATGCCTTTATACTGGCCACGTCTCTCCTGGCAGAGATCCATGATCGCACCGATAAACTCTGTAGTTACCATAATCTCAGCCTTCACCATCGGCTCTTCCATATATTCGATCTCAGACGGATCCGGAAGATTAGTCGGGTTGGTCAGTTCGATGACCTCGCCGTTGGTTTTGTAAACTTTATAAATAACACTTGGTGCGGTCGTTACAAGATCCAGATTATACTCTCTCTCCAGACGTTCCTGGATGATCTCCAGATGGAGAAGCCCAAGGAACCCACAACGGAAACCAAAGCCAAGAGCAACGGAAGTCTCCGGCTCATAATAAAGAGACGCATCATTAAGCTGAAGTTTCTCCAGGGCATCACGAAGATCGCCGTATTTGGCACCGTCTGCCGGATAAAGTCCGCAGTAAACCATCGGATTTACCTTCTTATATCCCGGAAGTGCCTCCGCACAGGGGTTGTCTGCGTCCGTTACGGTATCACCCACACGGGTATCCCTCACATTCTTGATACTGGCAGTAATATAGCCGACCATACCTGCCGTCAGTTCATCACAGGGAATAAACTGTCCAGCGCCAAAATATCCTACTTCTACGACTTCCGTAGTAAATCCGGTAGCCATCATATGGATCTTCGTGCCCTTTTTTACACGGCCGTCCTTGATCCTGCAAAATACGATAACACCTTTATAAGGATCATAAACAGAGTCAAAGATAAGGGCTTTCAGAGGTGCATCCACATCTCCCTGCGGTGCCGGAACTTTATTTACGATCTGCTCCAGAACCTGTTCCACGTTCAGACCTGTCTTTGCGGAAATCTGCGGTGCATCCTGGGCTTCAATCCCGATCACATCCTCAATCTCATTGATAACACGCTCCGGGTCCGCACTTGGAAGGTCGATCTTATTGATAACCGGAACCACATCCAAATCATGATCCAGCGCCATATATACGTTGGCAAGGGTCTGAGCCTCGATTCCCTGGGCAGCATCTACAACAAGGATCGCGCCGTCACAGGCTGCAAGACTCCTGGAAACTTCATAATTAAAGTCTACATGTCCCGGGGTATCGATCAGGTTAAAAATATATTCATTTCCATCCTTGGCCTTGTATACAATACGGACAGCCTGGGATTTGATGGTGATTCCACGTTCTCTCTCCAGTTCCATATTATCCAGAACCTGGGCCTGCATTTCTCTCTCCGTGAGAAGTCCTGTCATCTCGATGATACGGTCCGCAAGTGTTGATTTTCCGTGGTCAATATGTGCAATGATACAAAAATTTCGAATTTTACTCTGGTCTATCATTCAGGAAATCCTCCTTAAGTTTCTCTTGCATCAGACGGACATTCCTGTTCCGCTCTGCTGCATGCCTGTAAATGTAGTCACTTCACGCTTTTCATTCACAAAGCATATTTTTCCATACTGCTCTTTATCATATCATATTTTAGCCGTTTTTGTCACTGCCTTTCAATACTCTGTTTAAGATATCTGCAAAAGGTTCCATGGCATTTCGGACTTCCTCCACAGTATTGGTCTGTGCACCCGCTTCCAGAAGAAGGGCCCGGGGCTTCAGATGAAGGTTATAACGAAGCCCTGCCAGATAAATTCCCCGGTAAAGCTTTGGATAGTACTGTGCTGCCTGGTATTCCAGCTGAAAAGAAAAAGCCAGATTCTCTTCTATGTAAGGATTGGGCAGATAACTCACCGCTCCCTGGTTGACCGTATAACTCAACCCATTATAAAAAAGCAGCTGCGCTGTTGGTTTCCCGTCTATTTCCGTCACCAGATGACGGTCATCCGGCACGCCGTCTCTGTGGAGATCGATCACCACTTCAACAGAAGGGTTCTCCTCCAGGACCTTTTCTATGGAAGCTCTTGCATAATCATATGCTTTACTCCGGTCCAGCTGCCCGCCCATCATATCAAAAGCGTCTGTCACATGAAGCACCCGATAACCATATGTCTTTTCAAGCAGCTCCGCGAGATGGTCGCCCACTCCAACGATGGTATCTTCCACCTGTCCTTCTCTGGAGTCTGCAAACGTTTCCTGGGAATGGGTGTGATAGATCAGGATCTGTGGCACCTCCGGGTCCTGTTTTATGGAAAGATCTTCTTTCAGGAATCTGGTTCCGCAAATCTGCTGTGCATTCGTCTCCGTATTGGAATCCAGGATAAAAAACTGATTCATCACATAATCAAAATCTGCCAGTTTCGCAGGAGACAGATCGATCTGCGGATGAGGCAGTGCCACGGTTTCCTGAGTTTTTCCGGCTTCTTCGCCAGAGGTCTTCTTTTCTTTTGGAGCCGTTTTTGTCGGAGTGCTCTCTGACGGGGTATCTTCCGGTTTCGTAATTTCCGGCGTTTTCTCTTTTTTCTGACTTGTCTCTTTTTTTATTTCATCTTTCTTTTCCACATTTTCCTTCTGCTTTCCATCAGTTTTCTTGGTTTCGGCACTGTCAGAAGGCTTCTGTACGGACTCCGGCGATTCTTTTTCCTCTGCCTTCTCCGCCTCCGCCAGAAGAAGCGCCTCCTGCTCTTTCCGGTTTTCCGCTTCCACTTCCTCCCCCAGATGCTCTGCATTTTTTTCCTGCAAAAGCATCTCTGTTTCACGGTCCTGCCCGTTTTCCTCCTGCAAAGCTTTCTTTTCCAGAAAGCAATACAGCGGCAGCTGTCTGTAGATCTCACCATGCTTGAAAAAATCCCCCGGCAGTGCAGCCACGACGCACAGAAAGATCAGGCTCAAAACCACACAGAATGCCTTCTGGATATTCGTCACCCACGATCACCTCTATGGTATTTTATGACCTGTCCTCCTCGATTAGACTATCAGAAAATGCCATATTCAGTCCTTCAGAAATGGTAAAACTTAAATAGCGCACGGTTTCATCTACATCTTTCGGTGTCACAAACATGGTATAAAGCTTCGGCGAGATCATTTCCTCCAGAAATTCCTTCTGTTCTTCTTCCTCCAGTGCATCCAGAAGATCTGCCATGGAATCATGGACAATGGTAGCCGCATCTACCACCGTAGGCACACCGATCCCGATCACACGGACAGAGAGATTTTCCTCATTCAGACCTTCTCTGTGATTGCCAACTCCGGAACCCGGACTGATCCCGGTATCCGTGATCTGAATGGTACGGTTCAGCCTTGCTGTACTTCTGGCAGCCAGTGCATCAATGGCGATCACCACATCCGGCTTTGTTTCGGAAACGACCCCCTGAACGATCTCCAGCGTTTCCATTCCGGTCTGAGCCATCACTCCTGGTGCGATTCCGCTGATCTGATGCATTTTCATATGTGCATTTGACTTCAGTCCATACTCCCGGATCACATGCCTTGTCATATGAAGACCGGAAACCGCACGTGGTCCAAGAGAATCCGCAGTGATCTCCTGGTTCCCGAGTCCAACCACCAGAACTGACTGCTGCCGTCCCAAATCGATCAGTTCCCGGAGATGATGTGCCACTTCTTCTGAAATCTCCCTGTGATAATCCTCATCCGGAACAGAAAGATCCGGCGCTTCAATGGTGATATATGTCCCCTGCGGTTTTCCCATGGTTCTGGCTCCGTTTTCTGTTGTGATCCGTACCACAGTCGTCCGGACGTCTTTTTCCGCATCATATTTTTCCTGGATCTCTACTCCATGTACTTCTACATTTTCCTCCTGAAAGCGCTCTGTTGCTTCTAGAGCCAGGTCTGTTCTGATTCTGCTCCTTCCAGTCATACTCTCATCCTCTTTTTCTGTAAAATCGTAAACTCTTTCCGCTCCCACTTGCTTTCCGATCATATCATCGCCATGAAAGCCACATTTTTCGGTGTTTTCGTTTTCATTATTTCCCTTTTTCCCATAAATATGTATCCTTTTCTCCTGCATCCACATCATCTGGTATTTTTTTGTCATTTTTCCGTAATTTTTTTGAAAAATATCTTGACATTCTGTTTCACATATAATAATATATATAAGCATGTTTCATAGGAGCGCCCGTGTCTGTTCCTGTGAATGTAATTTATATTATATTTTTAGGAATCGGAGGTGTACGAATTGGCTAACATTAAATCCGCAAAGAAGAGAATCTTAGTTAACAGAACTAAGGCTGCAAGAAACAAAGCAATCCGTTCTGCAGTTAAGACTTCCATCAAGAAAGTTGAGACAGCAGTTGAGAATAAGGATAAGGCAGCTGCAGAGGTTGCTCTTAAGGACGCAATCTCCACAATCAGCAAAGCTACATCCAAGGGCGTTTACCACAAAAATAACTGCGCCAGAAAAATTTCCCGTCTTTCCAAAGCTGTCAACAGCATTGCGTAATAGACCACGGAATATTTTAGTTATAAGCTTATAAGTAAAAGGAAAGACAGTCGAACCGTCAGCGACTGTCTTTTTTGTATATATATTTCTGAAGGAGTTTTTTTTATGATATCTCATCCCCTCTCTGATTTCCGCCGCAGCTATTATATGGAATCTGCCCGCAAAATATTCAAAAGAAAAACCGCAGCCTACGCCAGAAAAATGGACGTAACCTACGGCCGCATTACCATCCGGGAGCAGAAAACCCGCTGGGGAAGCTGTACCAGTGAAGGAAACTTAAACTTCAACTGGCGTCTGATCTTCGCTCCGGAAAAGGTTCTTGATTATGTTGTTGTCCACGAACTTGCCCACCGGAAAGAAATGAACCACTCTCCCGCTTTCTACGCAGTGGTGGCATCTGTAATGCCGGAATATAAAACATACGAAAAATGGCTCAGAGATAACGGCAGAACTCTGTGGCAAAATCCTACGCCATGAAAATGGTAATCATGCACTTTTTGTTCTCGCCGAACTGTATTTCACGATCAGAAGTTCCACACTGAGCACATCTCCCAGTGTACCTGTCTTCACAGCTTCCTCTGCATCCACGAAATCCCGTACTGCATTTTCCAGTTCTTCCACTGTGTAGGATCTGGCACAGGAAGCCAGATTCCGCACAACAAACGAAGGTACTCCCAGTTTGGACGCAATTTCTGTCTGCGAAAGCCCTTCCTGGGACAGTTTCTTTGTGAGACAGATCTGGCGGAACTGTTTTGCCAGAAGAAACAGGATCCTCATCGGCGGTTCCCGAAGCGTCAGAAGATCATAATACAGATCCAGAGCACGTTTCTGATTTTTCTCAGTAACAGCACGTACCATATCAAAGATCTTATTGGTTGTCTGTGTGGTACAGACAGCCTGGATATCCGCCGCAGTCACCACTTCTCTTCCTTCTGTATAGGAAATCAGCTTTTCCAGTTCCATTCTCAGGTTTCCCATATCGGTCCCTGTCATGGACAAAAGCAGTTCCACATCCCTCTGCGTGATCTTACGGCCATTTTTCCCAAGGATTCCTGCAGCCCATCGCATCAGCGTCTTTTCATCCTGCTGCTTAAATTCTCCGATACTCCCGCACGCCTTCACAGCCTTGTACATACGGCTTCGCTTGTCAACCTCAGATTCACAGAACACCAGATAAAGATAATCCGGAAGATTCTTCATATAATCCGCCAGCTCCTCACACTTGTTCTTAAAAAAGCCGGTATCCTCCAGAAGCACGGTCCTTCGATCCGCAAAAAAAGGCATGGTGTCAAAAAGGCTTATAAGCTCCCGGATATCGATGCCTTTCCCCTCATATCTGGCAAAATTCATGGTATCGTCATCCGGATTGAGTGCTTTCACCAGATTTCTTTTATACTGCTGTTTCAGATAAGCTTCCTCTCCATAAAGGAGATATACCTGTTTAAATTTTCCTGATTTAATATCTTCCTGAATATTTTTCAATATCTGTACCCCTGTCTGAATATATTTACCATCGTAACCCGGCAATTTCACTGTAATCCAGTTTATACGACCCGCGCCTGAAATGCAACACCCATACAAAAATTTGACTTTCCCGCGGATTCATGATACTGTAGACGGGTACATATTCCGGCGGAGCCGTTCCGTCAGAGAAATATGTGGAAGGGAGTGTTCCATTATGGAGAAAAAAAGAAACAGCAGAGCAACAAGCAACCTGAAGAGCGCAACCACAAAAGCCAAAGCTACCGTGAAATCAACTGTAGAGAAGATTGAGAAAACACCTGCAGCTGAAAAAACTGTAAAAGCAGTCAAGAAAGCAACCGAGACTGTAGCAGCCAAGGCACCAGAAGTAGTAGAAGAAGTTAAGAACACTGTAAAGAACCATAAGATCAGCGGCATCACACTTGAAATTTTTGAGACATCCATCACAGTTGCCGACCTTGAGACAGCTGTTAAGAAAGATGCAGAAGCAAAAGGCCTTAAGGGCAAAGAGCTCCACATCTATGTAAATGCAGAAGAAAGAGCAGCTTATTACACTGCAGACGGAGAAGGTTCCGACGATTACAAAATCGATCTGACTACTCTGTAAGTTCCAGCGGTTTTTCCGCACGAACACCATACTACATCGGTCTGCCACAGAGCAGTTCCGGCGGCGCAAAAAAGCCATGCACAGGACATCCTTTTTCTTGTCCCACTGCATGACTTTTCTTTTTTGTCTTTTACTGGATCTTTTTAATCCAGTCTCTGGAACAGCCTACCGCTGCTCTCCAGCCTTTTACCATTGCGTTCCGTTTCGCATCATCAATCTGTGTGCGGAAAATCCGCTCCACATTACGGCTTTCCAGAACCGCTTCTTTGCTTTCCCAGAATCCTACGGCAAGACCTGCAAGATAAGCAGCTCCAAGTGCGGTTGTCTCAATGCATTCCGGACGCTCTACAGCTACATTGCTGATATTCGCCTGGATCTGAAGGAGAAGGTTATTGGCACTTGCTCCGCCATCTACACGGAGAACTGCAAGATCACTTCCCGCATCTTCCTTCATAACCTCCAGTACATCATTCACCTGATATGCAAGAGATTCCAGTGTTGCCCGGATAACATGATACTTGTTTACGCCACGGGTCAGACCTACGATCGTACCACGCGCATACTGATCCCAGTACGGAGCTCCAAGTCCTGTAAACGCCGGCACAACATAGCACCCGTTTGCATCCGGTACTTTTCCTGCAAAATATTCCGTGTCTGAAGCGGAATCCACCAGATGCAGCTCATCTCGGAGCCACTGGATCGCAGCACCTGCAACAAATACGGAACCTTCCAGAACATAAGTGATCTTTCCGTTAAGGCCCCATCCGATCGTCGTAACCAGTCCGTTCTTGGAAAATACCGGCTTATCTCCTGCATTCATCAGAAGGAAACCACCGGTTCCATATGTATTCTTGGTCTCACCTTTCTCAAAGCAGGCCTGACCGAACAGCGCCGCCTGCTGATCACCGGCCGCACCAGCCACCGAGATTCTTCCACCGAAAAAGGACGGATCTGTCTCACCATAAATCTCGCTGGACTCTTTTACCTGCGGGAGCATACACTTCGGAATATTCAGCTCCTCCAGGATCTCATCATCCCACTCCAGAGTATTGATGTTGAACATCATGGTTCTGGATGCATTGGAATAATCGGTTACATGAACAGCACCCTTGGTCAGCTTCCAGATCAGCCAGGTTTCCACGGTACCGAAGAGAAGTTCTCCCTTCTCCGCCCTTTCACGTGCACCTTCCACATTATCCAGGATCCATTTCACTTTGGTTGCGGAAAAATACGCATCAATAACAAGTCCTGTTTTCTGACGGAATTTCTCCTCAAGGCCCTTTGCCTTCAGACTGTCACAGTATTCTGAAGTTCTTCTGCACTGCCATACAATGGCATGGTATACCGGCTGTCCTGTATTCTTATCCCAGACGATCGTTGTCTCTCTCTGGTTGGTGATACCGATCGCAGCAATATCCTCTGCAGTTGCCTCGATCTGATTCATTGCCTCTCTTGCAACAGAAAGCTGTGTAGACCAGATCTCACCTGCGTCATGTTCTACCCAGCCAGGTTTTGGAAAATGCTGGATAAACTCCTTCTGTGCCACACTGCGGATCCTTCCGTTTTCATCGAAAAGAATACAGCGGTTGCTGGTTGTTCCGGAATCCAGCGCCATAACATATTTTGCCATATAAAAATCCTCCAATACATTTCTTGACCGCATCATCAAAGCTTATGCAGCCTAAAGCTCCCATACCCCCTGATTCGTAGTGGAAACTGCTGCGGCCCCCGCCCCCAGCGCTCCCATTACATCCTCTTTATCAGAAATCAGACCACCTGCGATCACAGGTACCCTGCTTGTTCTGCATATTTTTCTGAGGATCTTCGGCATCAGCCCTGGCAAAACTTCAACCACGTCCGGCAGCTGCTCATGCTGGTTTCCAAGATTTTCAATATTCTTGATCGCCATGGAATCAATGAGAAAAAAGCGCAGGACGGTATACATCCCGAGCTTTTTTGCTCTGTTGATCATCGATGCTTTGGTGGAAATAATTCCATCTGCATGAATATCCTCACAAATATAATCGACAGAAACCTCTTTTGAACTCAATCCGGTTATCAGATCAATATGTACCATTGCAATCTTCCCTGCCTGATGGATCCGCTCTACGATCTCTCCGATAGAACGAATATCTCCATACAGGATAAAGATCACAGTAAGTTCTTCTCTTTGCAGACAGTTTGAAAGTCCCTGTTCATCTTTCACTGCCGCTATGATCGGGTTTGCCTCGATCGCATCCAGAAATTCTCTATCCATCTGTTTGCCCTCCGCAATGTTCACACAATATAGTTGTATCTTCACACATTATCCGAAGATATTGTAACAGTTTATCATTGCAAAGACCAGACAGTTTTACCAGATATGTCGATATTTGTTACTGTTCACTCCGTGGCCAGTAACTGATAATTTCATCAAAACCAGGCAAGTCGCAATGACTTGCCTGGCTCAGAAATATTATTTCTCAAATGGGAATTTGAACTGTGTAAGTCCGAATTCATCACGGAGTCCGATAAACTCTTTCTGAACTGCCTCAGTTACCGGAACACCTTTGTCTTTACGATACATCCATACATCGTACTCTTTCTCACCTGCGGTGTAGATACGTTCCTGTCCAGGAGCTTTCTCAGATCCTCTCAGGTCTCTTAAGATATCGCCGCATGTTTTCTTGAATGCTTCAGCGCCCATGAATGCTTCTGTATCGATCGCGATGAAGAAGTGTCCAAGATGATATGGACGGATGCTTCCATCCTCATTCTTTCCTTCCAGTGCTCTTAAGAAGATACCGGACTGAAGTGCTGCGGAAAGGATCTCAACAACTGTGGAGTATCCATATCCTTTATATCCTCCGTTTGTCTCGCCAAATCCGCCGAGAGGAGCAAGTGCAGCCTGTTTGCTGCGGATTTTCTTGAGGATCTCAACGCTGTCTGTAAGCTCCTCACCTTCTCTGGAAATAACAAGACCTTTAGGAGTATCGTGTCCGATACGTGCGTAGTATTCGATCTTGCCGTTCTGAATAACAGATGTTGCACAGTCCAGCATGAACGGGAATGGCTCATCTGTAGGCATGCTGAATGTCAGCGGGTTTGTTCCGAGCATATTCTCAACACCAAATGTAGGTGCAACGGACGGTCTTGCGTTTGTACCACTGATACCGATCATGTTCTCTTTTGTTGCGAGACCTGTCCAGTATCCTGCGATTCCATAATGAGAAGAGTTACGAACTGCAACCATACCCATGCCATACTTATGTGCTTTCTCGATACACATATCCATAGCTTTCTTGCTGGCTACCATTCCCATACCATCGTTGGCATCAATAACTGCAGTTGTTGGTGTCTCTTTGATGATATCAATCTTTGTTACCGGATTTAAGATTCCAGCTTTGATACGATCAATGTAGATCGGTTTGAAACGGTTGCAGCCATGGCTCTCAATTCCACGTCTGTCACTCTCAAGAAGTACATCAGAGCAAAGTCTTGCGTCTGCTTCCGGAACTCCTACTTTCTCAAATACAGCTGTCATAAAATCATCTGCGAGCTGCCAGGGAATAAAAGGTCTTGTTTCTTTCTCCATTGTAAAAATCCTCCATATACATTATTATAGTTTTTTTATTTTACTTATATAGATCTGCAGCAGAACCCCCTCCTGCCGGAGATTTCAAATTTAGCCTGCCTCCTGTATGTGCCTCACAGAAAGCGTCTTTACATCGCAGTGTCAATCCTCATCTGCCACTGCTCTTCCTCTGTCCGGATAATTGGTGATGATGGAGTTTACTCCCCATTTCTTCATCCTTCTCATATCCTCTTCCTCGTTTACAGTCCAGACATTCACCCCGATCCCGTTCTGGGAACAGCTGCGTACATGCTCTTCCTTCAGGTATTCCAGATTCGGATGATAATACTGCACATCACAGGTTCTTGCATAAACCCCTGCATTATCCACGTATTTCTCTACCAGAAAACCTCCTGCAATAGTCTCATCACTCTGTCTGCACAATACAATGGATGCGTTATTGAAAGAGGAAAGAATGATCCGATCCTCCAGACCATATTCGCAGATCATATCAATAACCTTCTCTTCCATACCACCATAATAATAAACACTGTTCTTCAGCTCGATGTTTGTGATCAGATCTTCCTCCTCTGCCATCCACTCCAAATACTCTCTCAGAGTCGGAATCTGAAGCCTGCCGAATTTTCCGGCAAACTTATCCGGATAACTGCAATCCAGTTTACACAGCTCAGCATATGTAAGATCATAGATATATCCGTTTCCATCTGTGGTACGGTCAACCTTCTCATCGTGCATGATCACCGGAACCAGATCCTTGGTCAGCTGCACATCAAGCTCGATTCCCTCGCAGCCAGCCTCCACAGCCTTCTGAAACGCCAGCATTGTATTCTCCGGATATTCTCCGCTGAAACCACGATGTCCAAATACTTTCATTCTAATCATCCTCCATTCAATACATTACATCATTGTGAGCATTTTTGCTAATTCATTTTTCCAATTATATCATAGCGTTTATTTATTTTCAACATTTTTTATTATTTTTTTGTATATATTTTGTTATTTTTTAATTAATTATTCTTTTAAGCACTAATATTTTTTGTGCATCTTGTATATTTTGTTTCATGGCAAACAAAGTGATAAAAAAGCCTTTTCAGGTTTATTTTATTCGCTTTGTCTGCCGGAGGGCTGACATATTATAAGCATACAGTTTGCCATATATATCCTCAGCTGATCACTGTATGATCTGCTTCACATTTCCTGTAGCCACGATATCCACGCCTGTTCCTGCTGCATTCTCCAGGATCACGTCCCCGATCTGAACCGGTGCTTCCACACATACATCCCGCAGCGCTTCCACACAGTCAAAAATCTTTCCTTTCGGAATATCCTGTGCTGTCTTTACTGACACTACCGGCATACTTCCATTCTTCACACGAACGGTTGTTGTCACGATCCTGGTCGGATCTGTCACTTCCTTCACTGCATATTCCGCGCCTTTTTTACAGGTATTTCCTGTGACGGAAATGATTTCTTTTCCATTCATTTCCACCAGAAGGGCGCATCCCATAGGACATCCGATACAAGTAAGATTCCTTTTTTCCATTTTCATCACTCCTCCACCTGGATCACAAGTTCATGTTTATCCTGTTTCTGTTTTCCTTCCAGAATGGAAAGAAGCTGCTCTTTTTTCAATTTGATCTGCTCCATCTCTCCGGGTGCTGCCACCTGTTTTTTTCTGGAAAAGATCCGTTCTCCATCCAGATATGCACGGATGTAACAATTTTTATATACATTTCCCACACGGAAGCGGACCAGCTGCTCCTCCGCCATGTGACCGATACGGATCTCAGACGGCACTGTATAGCGGACTCCGTTTTGGGGCGAAAGCGTGATCTTTATCTCTTCCGGTATTTTGTCCTCTCCATTGTTGTTTATATAGAGAGCCGCATTTCTTCCTGCATTGCCGGCTTCCTCCGAAACAAAATCCACCAGATCATGAACATGAAGAACATTTCCGCAGGCAAAAACACCTTCTACATTTGTCTCCAGACTTTCATTTACCACCGGTCCGGAAGTCACATTGCTCAGCTTCACACCTGCCTGTCCGGAAAGTTCATTCTCCGGGATCAGACCAACAGAAAGAAGAAGCGTATCGCATTCAAAAAATTCCTCTGTACCGGGAATCGGGCGTCTGTTTTCATCTACCTCTGCAAGAGTGATTCCTTCCACACGCTCTTTTCCTTTTATGTCAACCACTGTATGGCTAAGCTTCAACGGGATACCAAAGTCATCCAGGCACTGCACGATATTTCTCTTCAGGCCTCCGGAATATGGCATCAGTTCTGCCACTGCCTTAACCTCTGCACCTTCCAGCGTCATACGTCTGGCCATGATCAGTCCGATATCACCAGATCCCAGGATCACTACTTTTTTTCCCGGCATAAATCCTTCCATATTTACAAGGCGCTGTGCTGTTCCTGCTGAATAAATGCCTGCCGGTCGATATCCCGGAATGTTCAGTGCACCTCGCGGTCTCTCTCTGCAGCCCATGGCAAGGATCACAGCTTTTGCCCGGATCTGATACATTCCCTCCTGGCGGCTCATGGCAGTGATCACCTTATCCTGGCTGATATCCATGACCATGGTGTTCAGCCGGTACTCGATCTGCTGCTCTTTTACCATCCGGATAAAACGTGCCGCATATTCCGGTCCTGTCAGCTCCTCCTGAAATGTATGAAGGCCAAATCCATTATGGATACACTGATTCAGGATCCCGCCTAGTTCCTTATCACGTTCCAGGATCAGGATACTCTCTGCTCCCTCTTTCTTTGCAGCCAGGGCTGCTGCCAGTCCTGCAGGGCCTCCGCCTATGATCACGATATCTCTCTTCACCATAATCTTATCATTCATGGTTCTCGCCCTCCTCTGCAATTTTCTTGTTGATTCCTTCGATCAGTCTGGAAACTCCGCCTGTTTTTGTGATCTCCTCCATGGAAATGCCAAGCTCTCGGCTGAGGATTTCCATTGTTCTGGGAGAACAGAAGCCTGACTGACATCTTCCCATTCCTGCTCTTGTACGACGTTTTACTCCGTCCAGGGATTTCGCTCCGAGAGGTCTTCGGATCGCATCCAGAATCTCTCCCTCAGAGATCATCTCACATCTGCAGATGATATTTCCATATTCCGGTGATCTTTTGATCAGCTCATTTCTTTCTTCCAGAGAAAGCTCTGACGGATCCAGGATTCCTTTTCTCACCGGATTAAAATCCGGATTTACTTCCGGATGTAATTTTTCTTTTACGATGTCAGCAACCATACAGCCAATGGCCGGTGAGCTGGTAAGTCCCGGTGATGCGATTCCTGCACAATCGATAAATCCAGGTGCGTCCTCCACCTCTTCGATCACAAAATCCATACCATCCTCGACAGCACGGAGTCCCGCAAAGCTTGTGATCACCTTCCGCAGTGGAATATCCTTTACTGTTTTACCGGATTTGATACTTACTGTCTCCATACCCTCCGAAGTAGTTGCTGTTTCCTCCCGATCCTCCAGATCCGTAGCTGTAGGTCCGATCAAAAGGTTCCCATGAACAGTCTGTGTTACCAGAATTCCTTTTCCGCTCTTGTTTGGAAGTGCAAAGATCGTATGATTCACATGTGTTCCTGCACTTTTATCAAGGAGCATATACTCACCCTTACGAGGAGTGATATGCAGTTTTTTCTCACTTACCATATTATGAAAAACATCCGCATAGACACCGGCAGCATTGACGATACAGACTGTCTCAAAATCACCTTTTGAGGTTTCCACAACAAAACCTTTTTCCTGTTTTCGGATGTTCTTTACTTCTGTGTCAAATTTAAATTCCACACCATTGTTATATGCGTTCTCTGCCATTGCAATGTTCAGCTCAAAGGGACAGACAATTCCGGCTGTCGGTGCATACAGTGCTGCCAGCACCTGGTCAGACAGATTCGGCTCCATGGCAAGTGCCTCTTCTCTGTCAAGGATCCTCAGTCCCTCTACTCCGTTTTTCAGTCCTCTTTCACGCAGCTTATGCAACATGGCGATTCCATTCTCAGTTGTACAGACAGTCAGTGAACCAGTCTGTTTAAAAGGAAAATCCAGTTCCTTCGAAAGCTGTCCCATCATATTGCTGCCCTTCACATTCAGTTCCGCCATAAGGCTTCCCGGTTCTGCATCATAACCGGAATGAGCGATTCCGCTGTTTGCCTTGGAAGTTCCACAGCATACATCCTCTTCTCGCTCCAGAACGCAGATTTTCAGCCGATATCTTGAAAGCTCTCTCGCCGCTGCCGCTCCGGAAACTCCTGCTCCGATAATGATCACATCATACATAGATCTGTTTCTCCTTTCCTGTTTGCGGATCTTCTGAACTGTCCCCGGCTTTCTCTGCGCCGGAAACAGCAGAATATCCGTTGCAACACAAGCATTGCCGTCCGCAGGTAAATATTCTGCGAGGAGTACTGCTTACGAACAGCAATCTTTCAAGCGAATATGCCATTATTTTTATGCCGTAACCCTTGTAATCCTTTTGAAACATTAACATTTGTGCATAAAAATAGCCGGCATAAAAACACACTTATCCATGTGTCTTCATGCCGGTCTCTGTTCTCAATGGCATTCTCTGTATTCAGCAAGCTGAATCAGATTCCTTCTTCACTTTGTATTCATTGTATCAGACTATTCTTCATATTTCAAGTGCATTTTTCGTAAAATACATCGTTTTTTCTTTAACATGCTCTTAACTTCACCAAAAGCCTGATAAATTTCATTGTATTCCCGATCATATTTCCTCCACAGAAATAACTCCTTCCTGCTGTCTTACCTCACGAAATACAGTATGGCGTGCTTTCCATTTGGCAGCCTCCATTGTTGCCTGGATCACCACACTCTGTGTTTTGGATCTCTTTTTGATGATAACTACGTTGGAGATCAGGATGTCCTCTTCCCGGAGCTTCTTTATGACCATACTCATCTTGTCTTCATTTTCAAACTCCATATATACGTCATAGGTATTGGAATGCTCTTCCACATAAACCTCTATATATTTCGCATATTTGAACACCAGAATAAGCCCCAGCGTGGTAAAGATCGCACCGCTGTAAAAGCCGATCCCCACAGCAAGTCCGATACACGCGGAAGTCCAAAGACTGGCTGCTGTCGTAAGACCGGATACATGTCTCTGTCCTGTCACGATGATGGTTCCCACTCCAAGAAAACCGATTCCGCTGACAACCTGTGCGCCAAGTCGTGCAGTATCTCCGATTCCTGCCCCATTAGAATATACATGGATAAAATCGCCCGTCATCATAACCAGAGTTGCCCCCATACAGACGATCATATGTGTTTTTACACCTGCCACACGCTTCTTCATTCCACGATCAATACCGATCAGACATCCAAGAAACATCGCAAGAATCAGCCGAAACAGCGTCGATCCCATATTTAAAGTGTGCAAATAATCCGATATTGCATTACATGCTCCGAGAATTCCGCCCATAAATTTGCTCCTTTCCTGTTGTATCATTATTTTCTGCCGGTGATAACGCCAATCGCGCATCACTTCATTTTGCCCTGCACGAACGCCGCAGGCCACACTCCTACATTCGAAAGCTGTCTAGTCAACCGGACTCACTCCGTCCGTCTCACTACACAGTTTTTCATATGATCCTATACCCCGGATATACATGATCTGTAGTCTCACAGCATGTAAAACAGCAGGGATACCGGCGCCCGGCGGCGGTATCCCTATCTGTTGCTCTATCTACTGATCAGAGGGCATTCTGATTATTTAATAGACTCGTTATAGTTCTCGATCGCTTTGTTTACAGAAGCTGCAAGCTGATCAACAGCGTCCTGAGTTGTAAGCTTGCCATCATATACCTGAGGCATAATCTCGTTGAATGTAAGACGGGCCTCTGTCTGTACGCCAGAGAGAACACCTGCTGTATTTGCGTTTACAGGAGAATCTTTCAGCTGGTTGATAGCAGTCTCAAAATTCGGGTTCTCTTTGAGGTAAGCTTTCATATCATCTGTCTCATAAGCTTTCTCGTTGATTGCAAAGTATCCTGTACCCATGGACCATTTAGCCTGTACGTCAGGAGTTGTGATGTACTCGATGAATTTCCAAGCTGCATCTTCATTTGCTTCGTTTCCTGTATCTGTAAGCCACAGAGAACCACCACCGATGATAACGCCGCCTTCATCATTCTGCTCAATTCTTGGAAGGTATCCTGTACCAACTTCGAACGGAGAAGAATCAACTGCATTTTTCAGGATAGCGGTAGACTCGATGATCATACCAACCTGTCCGGAGAAGAATGCTGTCTGAGTATCAGCTGTTGTTGTTCCGTAATCTTCAAAATATCCGGAATCATACAGTTTTTTCCACATATCGAATACTTTAAGGCCACCGCCGTTGGAATCGAAATCAACAGCTGTAACTGCCTCTGTACGTCCATTGTCATTGTTTCCATATGTTAATCCAAGTCCTGCAAGCTGCTGTTCAAAAAACCATCCGTAAATAGCCTGTGAATAACCAACCGGAGCTGCTCCGCTCTCTACGATTTTCTTGGAGTCTTCAAGAACCTCATCGTAAGTTGTAGGCGGTGTCTCAGGATCAAGACCTGCTGCCTCAAATACGTCTTTGTTGTAATACAGCATAGGTGTGGATACGTTGAATGGCATTGCATACTGTTTGCCATCTACTGTATAGTAGCTGCTGATAACGTCCATAACGGAACTCTTATCATAACCTGTGGATTCGAATTTGTCCTCTACAGGGATGACAGAACCACTGTCATACATGAATTTTGTTCCAACATCATACATCTGGCAGACATCCGGAAGACCAGAATCACTCTGCATAGCTGCTTTCAGTTTTGTGATGGTGTCATCATAAGTTCCCTGATACTCAGCTTTAATTTCAATCTCATCCTGAGATGCGTTGAAATCATCTACGATCTGCTGAAGCACTTCACCGTTTGTACCACCCATTGCATGCCAGAATGTGATGGTAGTTTTGTCAGCTGCACTTACTGAGCACGGAGCTGCGAGAGATGCTGCCATGATTCCTCCTAAAAGAATCGCCATCCATTTTTTGTTTTTCATATAGAAACCCTCCTTTTATATTGGTCCGGCCTGCCCCAATACAGGCCGGATAAATTAACGTTTTTACTACTTGCTCTTATGTAATTGGATCAACCCTTAACGGCACCAGCTGTCAGACCACTAATCATCTGTTTCTGACCAATGATGAATACAAGGATTGAAGGAATCAGGATGACCATGGCACCAGCCATAACCGGTCGGAAGTCTGTTGCCTCAGCACCCTGGAGCATACCAAGACCGATCTGAACAGTTCTCATATTTACACTGTCTGTTACAAGCAGTGGCCACAGATAGTAGTTCCAGCTCTGAAGGAATACATAGATGATCAGAGCACCAAGTGATGGTTTGATAAGCGGAACACCGATGGTATATAAGAACTTGAAGTTTGTACATCCGTCAATTTCAGCTGCCTCATGAATCTCTTTCGGCAGTGTCAGGAATGCCTGACGCATGTTGAATACCGCAAAAGCTGCTGCTGCATTCGGAAGAATCAGCGCTGCGTATGTATTACGGATACCCCAGTCAGCGATTGTCAGGTAGTTTGCGATGATGATCGCCTGGCTTGGGATCATCATGGTTGCCAGCATGATATAGAACAGGACTTTTTTGCCCTTGAATTCCATCATTGCAAAAGCATAAGCTGCAAGAGCACCTGTGACAACCTGAGCAAATGTGATAACACCGGATACGATCAGTGAGTTCTTAATGAAAGTAAAGAACGGTGCCAGCTGGAATGCTCTTGTGTAGTTCTCAAGGGTCAGATGAGACGGCCAGAACTTTCCGCCGTAGATCTCTTTCAGATCCATCATACTAACATTGAAGCAGTAGATAACAGGAACGATAATAATAATTGCAAAAATAATATTCAGCGCATACATCGCCACTTTTACATATGGTTTTTCTTTCATCAGTAGGTCACCTTCTTTTCCAGTCTAAACTGCAGTGCAGTCAGGATAATCAAAATAACAAACAGAACTACGGATTCTGCACAGGCTACACCGAAACGGCTGTTGATAAATGCCTCCTGGTAAATCTCATACACGATAACGTTGGTACTCTCTGCCGGCCCGCCCTGGGTCATCATCTTGAACTCTGCGTACGCCTGTACGGAGTTGATAACGTTGATAATAAGAAGGAAGAACAATGTCGGAGAGATTGACGGGATTGTTACATGGCGGTGTTTCTGGAAGAAATTCGCTCCATCCAGCGCAACGCTCTCATAAAGTTCAGCCGGTACACTCTGGATCGCTGCAGTAAGGTAAATGAAATTCATACCGATCGCCATCCATACACTAACGATCGTAACTGCGATCAGTGCATATTTCTTATCTGTCAGCCATCCGATATGAGTTCCGAGAGCCTTGTTCAGGATACCCAGAGAGCTGTGGAAAATAAACATGAACACTACAGATGCCGCTGCTGCGGAAATAGCCATCGGAAGTGCATATACAGTACGGAAAAATCCCTTTGCCCTGATCTTCTCTGTACTGATGATCGCCAGTATAAAACCGAGCACAATAGAAAGGATAACTCGCATAACAGAGAATTTCAGTGTTGTCACCAAACTGTTAAGGAACGTTCCATCTGTAAAAATATTCGTATAGTTGTCTAGCCCTACATACTGTGCCACCTGACCAAGAGGTGTGGTTCTGGCAAAACTTAACTGAATCGTCTTAACAAACGGCCAGAATACAAACAGTATAAAAAGGATCATTACAGGAATCAGATAGAGATATGGCTCTACTGTCCTGAAAAAAGATTTTTTACTTTTCATTGTATATCACCTGCTTTTCATAAATTTGTGTACTTCTGATCAGTCCTGTTATTACGGTCCCCCATATCTGCAACAGTTCTGATCACGTTGCCCTTTACACATCCTGCCGGAAAATACTTCCGTTATATCTTCCGGGCTTTACCCCAATGTATCATATCAAAATGCCCTCCTGCTACCCTCCTCTGCATTCATGTATTGTTATCTTTACCAACTTTTGACCAAATGATAGCACATATTTTACATATAATCAACAGTTAAATTTGATTTTTTCAATATTTTTTCATTAACTTTTGATAATTATTTCCATTGTATAGTGCATCATTTTATATATTTTGCACAATAGCAAGCATTTTAACAAGGCAATCTGATACGATCACCTTCTTCTCAAAAGCCAATAAAAAAAGCGACAGAAATAACACATCTTTCGATGTATTCCTTCTGCCGTTCTCTCTTCTCAATGGCACTGTCTGTTTTATACATTTCAGACACTCTCTTTACTTGTTGTGATGCATTATACCGTAATTTTCACTATATTTCAAGAGTTTATCTGCATTTTTTATGTCATTTTCAATAAATATTTTTTTAACAAACAGGCCTTTTCAATATTTTCGGATTTTATGCGGATCATCCGGTATCTACGCTTTTCTTTTTCTGAACCATGAGATCAGGTACAGAATGACACCAAAAGTTATCAAAAAAGGTGCAACAGCTACCAAAACTGTTGTCAAAAGTATCACGATCACTACAGCAACTGCGATCACAATTGCTTTTCCATACCAGGTACTGAGATCCAGTTTGTAACTTCTTGTCCTGCCGGTCGTACTTCCGGCACTGCTGTCTGCATAATCATCTGCTCCATAACTTTCTTCTGTATACCCGGACTCATCATAAACCTCTGTTCCGTCATCGGTATCAATAAGAGTCCTTGCGATCAGCCTTGGATCGCCAAGTTCTGCAAGTACCTCCTCCTCGCTCCGTCCATTATGGACCTGAGACTGGATATAATCCTCATAATAACGCACATGTGCCGCAGCTTTTCCCTGTGACATCTGACCGGACAGCTGACTTCTCAAAATCTCCAGAAATTCTCTTCTGCTCATATATATGATCAAACCTCTCTTTTATTTTCCCCATTATATCATGACTGGCAAAATCAAATCAGAAACAAACCATAAAATTTTTATTAAAAAAGTCCGGATGTTTCAGCGGCAAAAGCCGCAAACTCCGGACTTTTTATAAATTCAGCAGATCTTCCGATATTTATCACAAGTTACTCAACGTGAACGGCTCCAGTGCTTCTGATATTCATAGGATAAACATTCTCACGTCCTACATACTGTGCCATATACTCCACATATTCCTCTGCATTCTCAATTGGAAGGACACACATGATAACACCTGCAAAACCACCGCCATGAACTCTGCAGATACCTGCTCCGATCTTATTCAGGAACAGCTTGGTAAGCGCCAGGCTGAGTGTGATCTTCTGTTCCTTACAGTTCTGCAGGGAATAACAGTTCTGCAGCCACTCCCAGGAAGAATTGCCAGACTCCTCAAGGAGACGAAGGAATCCCTCACCATCTTTATTCTCAACAGCCTTCACTGCATCTGCAACACGTCTGTTCTCTTCATAAAAATGCATCGCACGAAGAACCGCACGGTCATTCGGGATATCTTTAACATGAGCAAGAAGATTCTCCATATTGGACTCGCAAAGAAGCTCCACACCCATAGCCTTTGCAGCCTCTCGCATCTCCATAGGAATAGAAGAATACTCCTCACTGAGATCTGCATGACCCTTTCCGGTATTTACGATCACAAGTCTGCATCCCATATCCTCAAAGGAAAAGGCGATCTTCTCGCAGCTGATATTCTCCTTATCAGAGAAATCCAGCAGAATCGGGCCGCCGGCAGCGCATGCCATCTGATCCATCAGACCGGAAGCTTTTTTCCAGTAAACATTCTCCGCATACTGGCCGGCCCTCGCATACTCGCCGTACTCCAGTTTTCCTTCGTTGAAGAAGTAGTTGGTAATTGCGCATACCAGCATCTCAAAAGATGCAGAAGAGCTTACACCGGCAGCTGCAATAACCTTTGTGGAAACATAAGCATCAAAACCACCTGTCGCATAGCCTTTCTTCTTCATATATTCCATGATACCTGCGACAAGAGCATCGGTACCTTTTGTATAAGTTTCTGTGCTGAGTTTGTCAAGGTCTACAACTACTTCCTGTCTGTAACCTTCACTGATCATATGGATCACATTAGTTCCGTTTGGATAAGCTGCACCGATAGTATCCAGATCAATACTTGCGGCAATGATCTGTCCGCCGTTATGGTCAACATGGTTGCCAATGATCTCTGTACGTCCCGGAGCAGTAAAAAACTCAGCCTTGTCGTGATGATATTTCTTCTCGAAATTCACTGCAAGGTTTGTATAACGAGCACTGCTCTCCTCTGTCTCACCATAGATTTTTTTCAGCACTTCTGCTGCTGGAATTTTGATTGTTCCCATTTTCGTATCCTCCTGTTTTTCATGTTGATCCGGGCTTTTTCTGGTATTGTTCTTCCTGCTGCACGGTTTTCGTATATCCGGCCGCCGCCAGAGCCTTCGCCCCTGATTTCCGGTGATCTGTCCCGTCACGTTTTCTGTACCTTTATTATAACAGCCCTGTCACTTCTGTCCATAAAGATTTTGTGTAAAAACCGTATTATTTTGTGGTCTGCAAGATACTGGCTTTCTTTTTCCCTTTCTGTTAAAATATACCCCGACAGATCTCGTTATCCCAACGGGGGACTGACCGGATCCCGGCATTTTTATGAAAGGAGGCCACATCTATGCAGATCATCACAAATAACGCGGGAAAAGAACTGAAGAAGCACGGTGACAGCGCTTTTCCGTTTCTGGTAAGCTACGAACGGCTTTCCGGTTACGAAACCGGCTCCTTTCTCTGGCACTGGCATCCGGAGATCGAACTTACTTATATCCATAAAGGCGAAATGCTTTATAAAGTCAATCAGAACACCTTTCACCTGAAAGAGGGGCAGGTGCTTTTCGGCAATGCCAACGCCCTTCACGCCGGTTACATGTACCATAATCAGGACTGTCAGTATATCCCTGTCACCTTTGATCCCAAACTGATCTATGGTTTCCCCGGAAGTATCCTCTTCCAGAAATACACAGAACCGATCCTGCGGAGTTTTTCTCTCTCTGCAGTTCCTCTGGATCTTTCCATGAAATGGCATCAGGATGCCGTGGAAGATATCCGGCAGATCATTGCCCTTGACAGCCAGCGAAAACCGATGTATGAATTTGAGATCATTGCCCGACTGCAGCACTTCTGGAAGCTTCTGTGCGCCAACACACTGTCCCAGGCTTCCGCCCCTTCCGGACAGGATGAAGAAAATTACCGCCGCATCCGCCGCATCATGTCCTATATTGCAGAACACTATTCCGAAAAGATCCAGCTGGAGGATATTGCGGAACTCATCCACCTGAGCCCCAGCGAGTGCAGCCGGCTTTTCAAAAAGTGTATGAATATTACTCTTTTCGGATACATTCAGGAATATCGCATTGAACGCAGCCTGGAATACCTGGAAGATTCTTCCTGTTCCATAACGGAAGCCGGATTACTGTCCGGTTTTTCGGACTCTAATTATTACACCAAAGTATTTACAAAGATCAAAGGATGTACTCCAAGACAATACAGAAAAAAACAGCTGCGCTGATCCCCGCTCGCCTTCACAAAGCACAAAAAAGATGCTGCTTTTATACCATATCCGTCAAAGCAGCATCTTTTTCCAGTTCTTATATCATTCTGTATATCTCTTTGGCAACGCCATCCTCTTCATTACTGTCCGTTATATGGTACGCAGCCTCTTTCAGATGTTCCGTTGCATTCTTCATTGCGATCCCATACTTTACAGACCGGATCATATCCAGGTCATTGTCCGCATCTCCAAACGCCATCGCTTCTTCCGGGGAAATCTCCAGAAGTTTCAGAAGCTTCAGCAGTGTTTTTCCTTTACCGGCCTCCGCATTTCCGATCTCAAGAAGATGGGAAACGGATGAAGTCACATAAACTCCCGGAATCTTTTCCCGGACTTCCTTTTTCACGGTGTCTAAAGCCTGTGGATCTCCACATACAAAATCAAAACTGTCCACATGTTCTCTGTTTTCTTTCACAAATTTCCGGATGTTTTCCACAGGATGGCGCGTTTTTTTCACATAACCGATGCCAAACGCGGTGGCTCCGTATCTGGCGGGATCTTTCACATGATCGGATGCTGTATACGGAATTCCCTTCACGAACACTTCAATTGTCATATTCTCAGGCATGGAAATCTCAAGAAGCGCATCTACTGCTTCTGCCGGAACCAGACTTTCATAGATCCTGGTCCCTCCGGAAACCGAATACACGGCAGCGCCATTGGAAGTGATCACATATTCCACTCCCGGAAGTGCCATCACTTCCACGGGAACAGCCTCCAGGGCACGCCCGGTGGACGGAACAAAATATATCCCTGCTTCTCTGGCCTTCTCCAGTGCCTTACCTGTTTCCTCTGATATCGACTTGTCATTTCGTAGAAGAGTTCCATCCAGATCGCTTGCGATCAGTTTCACAGCCATAAATCAAAACAGCTCTTTCATAGTTGGATAAAGTTTACGGAATTTCTGATATTTCTCTTCATATTTCGCAACCAGTTCCGGATCCGGTTCTACAGTATCTACAACTTTTACCATTTTTTTGCAGATGGTTTCCACATCCGGATATGCCCCGCATCCTACGGCCGCCAGCATTGCGCCACCCATGGACGGGCCTTCCTCGTTCTCAGGTACATCCACTTTCAGATCCATTACATTGGCAATGATCTTTTTCCAGAGAGGACTCTTGGCTCCGCCGCCACAGATCTTGGTCCGTTCAATGTTGATACCAAGGCTTCTCGCTACCTCAAGGGAATCACGAAGGCCAAATGCAACACCTTCCAGAACCGCCTGTGTCATATCTGCTCTTGTGGTATCCATGGACATTCCGAAGAATACGCCTCTTGCATCCGGGTTGTTATGCGGAGATCTTTCTCCCATGAGGTATGGAAGGAAGAATACCTGATTCTCGCCAAGCTTCTGGATCGGTGCCTGTTCTGCCACGAAATCCTTCGTCTTGAGGATCTCCTCAGACCACCATTTGTTACAGGAAGCAGCGCTTAACATGCATCCCATAAGATGATAACTTCCATCTGCATGATCAAAAGAATGAAGGGCATTATTCTCATCCACACCGAACTCTTTGCTGGAAATAAAGATCGTGCCGGATGTTCCAAGGGAAATATTACACTGTCCGTCACCAACAGTTCCTGTTCCGACAGCAGCTGCTGCATTGTCGCCCGCACCAGCTACGACTTTCACATCTTCAGAGAAACCAAGCTCTTTTGCCACTTCCGGTTTCAGAGTGCCAACTACCTGCCAACTTTCATACAGCTTCGGAAGCTGTTCCTCTGTGATATGGCAGATCTCAAGCATTTCTTTTGACCAGCAGCGGTTTTTCACATCCAGAAGAAGCATACCGGAAGCATCCGATACATCTGTGCAGAAAGATCCGCTTAAACGATATGCAAGATAATCTTTTGGAAGCATGATCTTTACAACTTTTTTGAAATTCTCAGGCTCATTTTTCTGCATCCAGAGGATCTTCGGTGCAGTAAATCCTGCAAAAGCGATGTTTGCAGTGTACTGGGAAAGTTTATCTTTTCCGATCACAGTATTCAGATATTCTGTTTCCTCACCGGTACGGCCGTCGTTCCAGAGGATCGCCGGGCGGATCACGTTGTCGTCTTTGTCCAGAGTTACCAGACCATGCATCTGACCGCCAAAACCGATTCCAGCTACTTCCCTGCGGTCAATTCCCTCTGTAAGCTCTTTGATTCCTTCCATACTCTCCGTGAACCAGTCTTCCGGATTCTGCTCAGACCAGCCCGGATGTGGAAAAAACAGTGGATATTCTTTGGATACGATGTTGCAGATCTTTCCGGATTCTTCCATAAGAAGAAGTTTTACAGCTGAAGTTCCAAGATCAACGCCAATATAATACATAGTAATTTTTCCTCCTGTAAATACAGAAACCGCGACTCTCAGTTCGCAGCGTCTGCACGCCTGAGAGTTCGCGGTTTCCGAATTATAGTCAAGCGGATATTCGCAATCCACTTCGCTACTTGATTTGGTTAATTTTATGTCTTACTGAATTATTTCCATGGATTCTCTGTAGGATATCTTACACCTGCCGGCTGATTATAACCGATTTCCTCAACCGGTACACCAATATATTTGAATACTTCGAAGAGAGCTTTTCCATGATGTCCGAATGCTACTGCGCCGTGATGCGGGAAGCCTCCCTCGATCAGCACGTGACGGTAGAAACGTCCCATCTCCGGAATTGCAAATACTCCGATTGCTCCAAAGGAACGTGTTGCAACAGGAAGAACCTCTCCATGTGCGATATAAGCACGAAGCTTGTTATCCGCAGTGCTCTGCAGACGATAGAATGTGATATCTCCTGGTTTGATATCTCCCTCAAGTGTTCCGTTTGTAACCTCGATCGGAAGAGATCTTGCCATGATCATCTGATATTTCATCTCACAGAAAGCAAGCTTGCTGGATGCGGTATTTCCACAGTGGAATCCCATGAAAGTATCCTGAAGTGTATAGTCAAATTTTCCTTCGATGGACTCTTTGTACATATCCTTCGGTACGGAGTTGTTGATATCAAGGAGTGTAACAATATCATCACTTACAACCTGTCCGATGAACTCACTTAAGGTTCCGTAGATATCAACCTCACAGGATACCGGAATGCCCTGTGCTGTCAGGCGGCTATTTACATAACATGGAACAAATCCGAACTGTGTCTGGAATGCCGGCCAGCATTTTCCTGTCAGTGTTACATATTTACGATATCCTTTGTGATCTCTTACCCAGTCTTTCAGAGTCAGTTCATACTGTGCAAGTTTCGGAAGGATCTCCGGTTTCTTGTTTCCTGCACCAAGCTCTTCTTCCATCTCTTTTACGATCTCAGGGATTCTCTCATCCCCTGCATGATTATTGAACGCCTCAAAAAGATCCAGTTCAGAGTTCTCTTCAATCTCAACTCCAAGATTATAAAGCTGTTTGATCGGTGCGTTGCATGCAAGGAAGTTTGTAGGACGTGGTCCGAAGCTAATGATCTTCAGGTTGCTTAATCCCTCGATAGCTCTTGCGATCGGAAGGAAATCGTGGATCATATCTGCACAGTCCTCTGCATCACCTACCGGATACTCCGGAATATATGCTTTTACGTTACGAAGCTGCAGGTTGTAGCTTGCGTTCAGCATACCGCAGTAAGCATCTCCACGTCCCTGGCAAAGATTATCCTGTGTTTCCTCTGCTGCTGCGATGAACATCTTCGGTCCTTCGAAATGTTTTGCAAGAAGTGTCTCGGAAATCTCCGGTCCGAAGTTTCCAAGATATACGCAAAGTGCATTACATCCTGCTTTTTTGATATCTTCAAGAGCCTGGACCATATGGATCTCACTCTCTACGATACAGACCGGACACTCATAGATATCTTTTGCATCGTATTTCTTTGTGTAAGCATCTACAAGAGCTTTTCTTCTGTTTACGGAAAGGCTTTCCGGGAAACAATCTCTGCTGACTGCAACGATTCCGACTTTAACTTCTGGCATGTTGTTCATAATCTTCATTCTCCTTTTTTATATCCGGCAGATCTCCACCGGCAATATCATTGAGCATTTTTATATCGGGCAGATATTTTCAATCCATATCCGCTGCACTGCATTTTCCTGAGGGATCTTCAGTCGATGGTGATATTCTCACCTTTCAGGCCATTGAACGCACCCTCGATCTTCGCATCTTCATGAGCGATGAGCCATTTATTCTTGGCTGTCATCAGACCGTCCTCGCCGTCTTTTGGCATCGGGAAATCAATCTCTGTGTTGGTTCCTCTTGGAAGAACAACTACACACTGAAATCCACTCTCATTTACATGACATGGTGCATAATGAAGCGTTGTGGCGTAAACTTCGATCCCGGTTCCTGCCGGTACAAGAAATGCCTCGATCTTAGAGGTATCATATGTAAAATCCGGTTCCACATCCTGCTGATGTCCGATAAGAAGCACCAGATCTGTCACTGCCACATTGATCTCGGAATTTCGGTGATACTCTACAGCATTCAGTTTTTTGTTATGACCGTTGCAGTATCCGATCTCGACAGGTAAGCCTCCAAAAGCTCTGTTTCTGAGATCCTTCTCCACCTCAAGAGCTTCCAGTTCCTCCACAGACGGAACATATACCACATCTTCCGGAACCGGTGTGTGTTTCATTTCTTTCAGAAGCGCACTGAAATTGTATCCTTCCAGAACTTTTCCATATTTACGGAAAGCCGGATCTGTTACTTTCTGAATTTTCACGTTTTTAGCCTCCTTATAGAGTTACTGTTTCGTTTTGAACTGAAAAAAGCATACCATATCGTGGTATGCTTTTCGCCGTTTTTCTTGTCTCATTCATAGCACTTTTTTGACATTTTAATGGATCTGACGTTCCACCTTTCCGGGCAGGATCCCATAGCGCTTTACAAATTCCTTGGAAAAAGCCCTGCTGCTTGCAAATCCATTATCAAGCGCAATGGAACTGATCGTATGATCTGTATTGAGAAGTTCCTTATAAGCGTATGCCATGCGGATATCCTGCAAATATGTCTTAAAATTGACCTTCGCATACTTACGGAACATTCTTGACAGATATGCATCTGAATATCCGAACATGGAAGCAAGTCCGGAAAGTCTGAGATCTTCTTTGTAGTGTTCCCGCATGTAAGTGGTTATTTTTGACAAAGCATCCAGTCTCCGGCTGGTTTTCAGCTCACTTTCCTCCACCTGCGTTTCCCTGTATGTAGAAACCATAAGATAAAGAATTTCATAGAATACTGCCCTGGTGCGGAATTCATAGCCTGTTTCCCGCGACATATATACCCGGTACAATTCCTGGATCAGGGAAACCATCTTCCGGTCAGTCTCTGACGGATCTGCTGCTTCCGTTTGTCCCATTGTCCCAAAATTTAAACGGATATTCCCGCTGTGATTTCTTTCGTGCCCATAACCATACTCATTCCGCCCTGCGTCTGCCCTGCGAAACCGGATAAATCTCTGAGCTGTAAAATAATCTTCAAATTGCTTCAATGGGATCTGAAGTACGATTGTCTCATTACGAAACGGTGCCTGGATAGAATGTACCTCATTGGAATTGATGATCAGAAATTCTCCTGCCTTCAGCGGATATTCCACCTCATCAATATAGAAAGAAAGACTCCCCTCCATTACCGTAAAAATCTCTATGGACGTGTGCCAGTGTTTTTCTCTGACATAATTTCCGTTTCTGCCTTCAAAAAGAAAAAGTTTAAACGGAAGTCCCTCATTGGGAATGATCAGTTCATGCTGAAACTCCATACCCATCCCCCTTTTCTTTTTTTCGTTGAGCTGTCTGTACATGGCGGACAAGGCTTCCGTAAAAAGCTGCCAGGATCTGCTGGAATAAAGTACCGATCATAACGGGGAACAGTACTTCCGCCGGAAAATACGCCCCCGCGATCACTGCTCCCGCACTGATGTTACGCATACCGGAACCATAGATCATGGAAACTGTGGACTGCTTATTCTGCTTTGTAAAAATAGCAATAAGCCAGCCGATCGCATATCCGCCAGCTGCCAATACAAGAATCGTCACTGCCACTTCCAGTCTTTCTCCATTCAGGTGTTTCATATATGGTGAAACCTTGGATGAATTGGAAGTCACCACAAAGATCAGACACATTTTTGAAAAAGGTGCCAGTTTTTTCGGCCAGGTCTCCATGACTTTTCCATGGCTGACTTCATTGAGGCACATGGCAAGTACCGCCGGAAGTGCGATCATAAATACCAGTTCCTTCATCATACCCATCGTATCCATTTTCACACTGGAGCCTACCAGGATTTTCAATGCAGCAGGTATGAGAAAAGGTGCCAGTATCGTGTCGATAACCACCAGCGAAAGAGAAAGGGGACTGTTACCATTATAAATCGATACCCACATCAGACTGATCACAGCCGTCGGCACGGAAAACTCCAGCACCATTCCTGTGATATAATTGGCATTTCCGGGGAACAGCAGATGTCCGATCCCGCAGGCAATCACAGGTACCAGCACATGAAGGACAAAAAGCATCAGGATCAGAGGAAGCGGTCGTTTAAACACATCCGCAACATCCCGAAACCTGGATTTCAACGCTCCGATAAAAGTCATAAACGCAAACGCATACGTTACATACGGAACACCATGCTTCGCAATATCCGGAAAGAGTACTCCCATAAGGAGACACACCGGTGTCACAAAAGCCATCCATTTCTCTATAAAACTGTTAAATTTTTCCAGCATACTACACCTCTTTACCTTTTACGCTTTCTTTGATTTCTTTCAGTGTAGCATAAATTCATTACAACGCAAGAAAAATATAAATTTATAAATACTGGACATGTAGAACAGATATGGTACAATAAAAAAAAATTTTGTTACCGGTAGTTTTACGACATAAGTTAGGAGTACAACATTCATGAAAAAACAAAACCGATACCTTTGCATTTATTCTTTTTCTATCACTTTTCTGCTGATGCTGATTTTATTCTGGCATTATGGATACGCACCTTTCGGTGGAAATTCCATGGCTTCCCACGATGCCAGTGTCCAATATCTGGATTTCTATTCCTATTTCAAGGATGTTCTCTCGGGAAAAAACAATATCACCTACACCTTCAGCAAAACTCTGGGCGGCAATAATATCGGCGTTTTCAGTTACTATCTGACCTCTCCGTTCATGCTGCTCTGTGTATTTTTCAAAAAGACACAGCTTCATGCTTTTTTTGATGTACTTGTAATGCTGAAGCTTTCCACAGCTTCCTTTACTTTTTGCTGGTTTCTGACCGGCCGTTTTCACAAACATTTTTCCGCCGGCAATACTTCCATAAAAAATTTTTCCATGGTAATTCTTTCTGTCAGTTACGGTCTCTGTCAGTATTCTATTGCACAAAGCTGTAATCTGATGTGGCTGGATGGCGTTTATATGCTTCCACTGATCCTTCTTGGCGTATACCATATGGTCTGCGAAAAAACAGCATGGAAACTGGCAGTTCCAGTGGCCCTGTCCATTCTTTTCAACTGGTACACCGGAGGTATCAACTGCCTCTTCTCCGGGATCTGGCTTTTTCTGGAACTATGCCTTTATGCAACATCCCTGCCGTTTTCCAAAAAAGTATTGAAAAGCTGTCTAAAGTCCATATTGTACTATATATTTTCCATGTTTTCCGGTGTTCTGTGCAGCTGTATTCTCTTTCTGCCTACAATATCTGCCATGCGCAATTCCAACCGCGGACAACTGGATCTTTACTGCCTTAAAAATTTCAGTTTTACCGGAAATATCCTTACCGCGTTATCCAATTATGTTTTTGGCTCCACAAGCGTTTATGGCTGCGTCTCCCTTTTCTGCGGAACTTTTGCCATCCTCGGTCTGATCGCTCTGTTTCTGTCGAAAAAAATATCCCGAAAACAGAAACTGATCTTTGGATGTTTTACTTTTCTTTCCATCCTTCTGATCTACTGGTTTCCTTTTTATACTGTCTTTTCACTGTTTAAAAATGTCAGCAGTTACTGGTACCGCTATTCTTATATAAATATTTTCGGCATTCTCTTTGTGGCCGCTGTTTTCTACCTTACAGTCCTGGAACAGGAAAATACCTGTATTCTGGTAAAAAGCAGTCTTATTTTTGCACTTTTGATGTTTTTACTTCGCTGCAGGCTTACAGACAGAAAATCACTTCAGGAAACCGTACTCATCATACTGGCGGCTTTACTTACCGGAGTTGTTTTTTCTTTGCTTCTGCTATCCTGCAGACAGCGGCACAGACTTTACAAGCAGCTCTCATTTCTTGCGGCTGTGGCTCTTTTTCTGGGTCAGACCGCTTATAATACCCAGCTCCTGATGAACACTTATCACGTTTCCGATGATGCAAAGTACCGTTCTTATTCCATGAATACCCGAAACCTCATTGATACTATCCGAAAAAAAGATTCCGGAATTTACCGGATTTCCCAGACAACCTCCCGAAAAATGCTGAAAAGCCTTACCACTGCCAATTATGATGAAGCTTTTGGATTCAATTACCGTTCTATCGCAGGTTATACTTCTTCCCCGGATGACAACCAACGAGATTTTCTGGAGCATCTGGGTTATCGCAAATGTGGAGAAAACATGAACATTACCAATGCTTCCATCATTGGTGCGGATTCTCTTCTTAGCGTAAAATATATTTTATCCCCTTATCGGATCAACGGACTGCAGAAAATTTCTTCCATAAAAAGCAAAGGTAGAAAAAAGGCATATAGGAATCCCTATGCGCTTCCTTTTGCCCTGATCTATCCAGATCACCATCCTGATCTTACAGAGAAAAAAACAAATACAGACCCGGAAAATCCGTTTGAATATCAGAATTATCTTTACAGCATTTTATACGGACAGGATATCTCCATCTACGAACCTCTTCATTACAGAAGAACTTCCATAGGCAATTCCCAAAAAGGTACTCCTCAGATCTACTCTGTTGATCTGAAACAGGGGAATTATGCTTTCTATGGAAACATTCCCTGGGATACTGTTATGGACCGGGCCATGCTCACTGTAAACAAAACCTATACCACCCGGTATTCCTGGTGGCTTGCTCCCTCTTTGTTTTACATTCCTTCCAGGCAAAATGCGCGGACTGCATCCGTATCCATCAAGTCTGCTGAAGGTTACAGCATCCACCCTGATGGTGAACAGTTTTACGGTCTGAATCTGGATACCCTTTCCCGTATTACCCGCAAAATTTCTTCCGGTCAGCCAGATAAACTCTCTGTAAAAAATGGCTATATCCGCGCCGTATGTCATAATGTTACGGACGATCACCATTCCCTGTATCTTTCTGTTCCCTATGACCGGGGATGGCAGATTTACATAAACGGAAAAAAGACCTCTTATAATCTCATTGATAACTGCCTGTACTCTCTTCCACTGAAAAAGGGAGACAATACCATCGAAATGAGGTATGTATGTCCTATGCTTCGTGTTGGAGCTGTAATTTCCATTTTGGGAATTCTATTGACAATTACCATGACTTTGATAGAAAATAAGAAACGGAGGTTAGAAAAATGATTTCTTTGATTATACCATGTTTTAACGAAGAAGAATCCCTTCCGCTTTTTTACCCGGAAGCGACTTCTGTTCTTCAGAAA
This sequence comes from Ruminococcus sp. AM36-2AA, assembly GCF_003461955.1. Taxonomy (GTDB): domain Bacteria; phylum Bacillota; class Clostridia; order Lachnospirales; family Lachnospiraceae; genus Blautia_A. The sequence goes on from NZ_QTYB01000004.1 coordinate 228,388, forward strand.
ATGAACTGCGATTATGAACTTATTTTTGTGAATGACGGTTCCAGAGACAGAACCCTTGCGATTTTAAAAGAACTTTCAGAAAAAGATCCTCATGTGATCTATCTTTCTTTTTCCAGAAACTTCGGAAAGGAAGCAGCCATGTATGCAGGCTTCTGCAATGCCCGTGGTGATTACGTTGCGGTCATGGACGCTGACCTGCAGGATCCGCCATCGCTCCTTCCGGAAATGCTGGAGAAACTGGAATCCGGAGAATATGACAGCGTTGCCACCAGGCGTGTCAGCCGCGATGGCGAACCACCCATTCGAAGTTTTTTTGCCCGGAAATTCTATCAGCTTATTAACAAGATCTCTGATGCGGATATCGTGGACGGTGCCAGAGATTTCCGTCTGATGAAGCGCAGTATGGTAGATGCCATCGTCTCCATGAGCGAATATAACCGTTTTTCCAAGGGAATCTTCGGATGGATCGGTTTCAAAACCCTCTGGCTCCCGTACAAAAATATCGAACGTGTTGCCGGCGAGACCAAATGGAATTTCTGGAAGCTGTTTAAATATGCCATCAGTGGGATCATTAATTTCTCACAGGCACCGCTGACCATTGCTTCCTGGTTCGGAACCAGCATGACTGGTGTTTCCTTCCTGGCTCTGATCGTTATCGTACTGCGTAAGCTGATATTTGATGATCCGGTTGACGGATGGGCCTCCATCATCTGCGTGATCATTTTCATCGGCGGACTGCAGCTTTTCTGTCTTGGCATTATGGGACAGTACATAGCAAAAACCTATATGGAAGTTAAAAACCGTCCACATTACATCATTGCAGAGTCCAATAAAAAGGACTTTTCTCCTATACGCTGATCTTTGGATCTTTACTCTGTCGGCAGCTCTACCACCTGATATTCGTGGTTCAGCGCCGGCAGGATTTTTTCTTTTACATCACTGGTTTTCATTAACAGAGTGGATGTATTGATACACGGATGGCATCCGAAGTATTCCTCATCCAGAACTTCCCTGTCGATCACCAGGTGCACTCTTTTTTCCCTGTCAAAGATCAGTCCCATAAGACTTAATGACCCCGGTGTAATGTTGAGATATTCCTCCATCTGCTCTCCATCTGCAAAAGAAAGTCTGGCTGTTCCGATCTGTTTGGACAGGAATTTCGTTTTAAACGGCTTCTCCCCCGGCATCAGCAAAAGATAAAAATCCGTTTTCTGACGGTTGCACAAAAACAGATTTTTGCATATTTTCGCTTCCAGAAGATGATCCACTTCCTCACAGGCTTCCATAGTCATCAACGCCTCATGATCTACCCTCTTATATTCAATTTCCAGACTGTCCAGAAAATCGTACACTGCGATTTCTTTCTCCAGGCGTCCTTCCGTATTTTCCGGTCTTCCCGTATAGATGGTTTTGTCAATTCTTGGTTCTTCCATGTTTTCCGTTTCCTCCTGATCTTTCATTTCACACCTTTGTTTCATCCTTATTTTACAAGCATCTGTCCGGCAAAAACAGCCAGCACGCCAAAAACTGCACTTAAAATCACATAAAGAAGCGCCAGGCCAATCTGACCTTTTTCCATCATAATCCCTGTCTCATATGCAAAAGTAGAAAATGTGGTAAACCCGCCACAGATTCCCACTTTTAGAAACAGTACGAGTCCTGGATCCAGAGACGTATTTTTTGCCGCGGCTGCAGCAACAATCCCAATTACAAATGCGCCTGTTACATTTATGATCAATGTTTTTACCGGAAATCCCTGACTGTTTTCCACTGGCAGTAATCCCAGAAGATATCTGCACACAGAACCTATAAAGCCTCCCATTCCCACAAATAAACAGTTTATCATTGTCTTTTCCTCCCACCTGATTATATCAGTCCGGAAAAATATCCGCAACCTTACCGTAATTGCTTTCTGCCCGGTGTTTTCCCTTTGCATTCCCACCGGTTCATGATATACTGAATCTATCTCTGTCTGTCCTGTCAGATTGCAGGGCAAACATATTTATTTTGAAAGGAATCATCATGAAACGTATTAAAAACATCGATCTGCTCCGGGCAGGAGCGATCCTCTACATTATGCTGTACCACTGCTATGTTCTGTCCGGGCAGCCGTGGCAGGCACATACAGCCATTCACACGATCCTGACACTTGGAGGCGAAGTGGGCGTGACTCTGTTTTTCCTGCTCAGCGGATATGGGATCTATCTTTCCCTCTCTTCTTCGGAAGAAAGAGGCTGTCTCCCTGGCTGGCGGGCTTTTATGAAAAAACGCTGCATCCGTATCATGCCTCAGTATTACGTCTGCGTTACAGTTCTTCTGATTTTTATGTCAACACAGATGTTCAGCAATGAAGGGTTTCGGCATATCCTTGCCTATTACACCTTTACGGAGAATTTTTCCCCGGTGACACACGGTTCCATCAATGGAGCACTGTGGACGATGGGTGTGATCTTTCAGTTTTATCTGATCGCCCCGTTCCTTTATAAAGCCGTCCGGAAAAACTGGCTTGTATCTGCCATTGTGTCCATTCTGTTTACCGTTATCTGCCGGTTTGCAGTTGTCCGGTATCTCCATGCTTCCGGAATTTCCGATACCTCCGTATATTTCGTATATGAGCGCCAGGTATTCACCGCACTGGATAATTTTGTACTGGGCATGGCGGCTGCCGCATTCTGGAAACATGCCGGAAACCGTATACAGGAAAAGCGTCTTACACTTGGACTTCCTGTTTCTCTCGCAAGTACCATACTGATCCTGGCATGGATTTTTTACTATCACAGCCACGGCCTTTACGGAACGGCTCCGACTGGTTATCCGGCTCATTCCATTCTTGCGGTTTTGCTTGGAATACTGCTCGTGGGCTTTTCCATCCTGCCGGAAATGAATTTCGGGATTCTTCGCCCACTGTACTTCGTGGCGCGAAACCAATACGGAATCTACCTGTGGCATATGCCTGTCATTATGATCCTTCAGGCCAATGCTCCATGGTTCAACACCATGAGCCAGCAGCGCTTCTGGCTGTTTTTGCCATGTATGATCGTGATCACCTGCGCATTCGGATATTTTGCAACCCGTTTCATCGACCATCCGGTTGCTTCAAAAAAGAAAGGATAATCACCTATGAAAGACAGAACTGCCGTCAATCACAAGATCCGCAAACATTTCAATGAACTGATCTACAACGTAGCCCGCTACACAGAGGTCGTGCTGTCCATCGTGATCCTTGTCGTGATCGCCCTGGCCGGACTCCGGCTGATCCTTACAACTGCCGGTACCTCCGTCATGGATATGGATACCAGTTTTTTTACCAGTTTCCTGTCACAGGCTCTCTCCCTTGTAGTTGGTGTGGAGTTTGTAAAAATGCTCTGCCGCCATTCCGCCCAGACCGTTGTTGAAGTCCTGCTTTTTGCGACAGCAAGGCAGATGGTTGTGGAACATCTCAATCCGACGCAGACACTGATCGGGATCGTCGGTATCGCCATTCTTTTCGCTATCCGGAAATATCTGATGACAGACAGCGATGATATGACACCGCATCACCCCCAGAAAAAAGACTGTTCTTCTGAAACCAGATGAATCCACGTGAAAAACATTTCTATGATCGGGTAGGAGGTAAATAATTATTTTATTTACCGTCCTCCCACACCACCGTACGTACGGTTCCGTATACGGCGGTTCTTTAGTTTTCACAGACTACTAGATAATAGTCAAGCATGGAGCTGTATCCTAGCTTGGCTATTATTTTCTTTGAAAAGATTTGGTTCAAAACTTTTGCCATTCTCCAATAACCTTTTCTACTACATGCAAGTTCCTTTGCTTTCCAATGTTCCATTCCCAATGCTTTTAACATTCGGTACTTCGTTTTGATTTTCTTCCATTGTTTCCAGTAGACCGCCCTGATTCTACGCCTTGCCCATTCGTCAGTTTCTTTTAGTAGTCCCTTCATATCTGTAATAGGTGTAGCCTAGATATTTGACCTTGCTGATATGAGCCACCTTTGTTTTCTTCCTGTTTACTTTTAGGAAAAGTTTTCCTTCTATAAACGGAATGATATTTTCCAAAGTTCTTTCTGCACTTTTTCTGCTTTTACAGAAAATCATACAGTCGTCTGCATAACGGACAAATCTGTGCCCTCTGCTTTCCAGCTCCTTGTCTAACTCATTAAGCATTATGTTGCTAAGTAACGGACTTAATGGTCCACCTTGTGGCATTCCGACTTCTGTACGCTCAAACTTTCCATTTGCCACAACACCTGCGTTTAGATATTTGTGTATCAATGAAATCACTCTTCCATCTTTGACGGTTCGTGATAATACCTCAATGAGTTTGCTCTGGCATACTGTGTCAAAGAACTTTTCCAAGTCCATATCTACCACATAGACATAGCCATCATTTACATTCTTTTGGCATTGTCTGAGCGCATCATGCGCTCCTCTTTTTGGTCTGAAACCAAAACTATTCTCCGAAAACTGTTCCTCGAAGATTGGCGAGAGTTCCTGTGCAATTGCCTGTTAAACAACTCTGTCAACAACTGTAGGAACTCCTAGTTTTCGGAACTCGCCTTTTGTTTCCTTGGGTATCTCTACCCTGCGAACCGGATTGGGTTTATATTTCCCATTCCTTATCTCCTGGATTAGGGTTTCCTGGTTTTCTCTTAGGTAGGGTAAAAGTTCATCTACCTGCATAACGTCAATTCCACCTTTTGTGTCAATGTATTTGAAAAAGTAATATCAATATCTTCTGAAAATCGATCAATCACATGATGACACTTAGATAGTGAAGTTCCACCTTTAAAAACACATCCAGGCTCAACCTGCGCCAGAAGTTTTAATATCATCGTAACATAATAGTCTTTTTCTACGATTGCTACCGGACGCTTTTGATCAACAGATGCAGCTATGATTACATCTTTAAAAAGTTCTTCATCGTTATGCAAAAACATCATACAACCTCATCTCATATATATATCGATAAATTCTATCCGGATATTGTTTAATATAACAATCTATTTCTGTTTTTTTAATTTGTACATCAACAACATATTTCCTAATACGATCGGACAATATCTTGTCATTTTCGTCTGCATACTGATCTATATCTTTCAGAAAATCTAAAAACTGTAATATCCGGTAATTTTCCTTTGTTACCAGAACTCTTGCTTTACGGAGAAGAACTCTTCTTCCATGCAGATTTACCTCCCGTACCCTGGCACTGGCATTATTTGATACAATTTCCACCATATATGGCACCTGTGTAGTAACACCCAGCTGATTTGCAAAAGTATATCCTGAATAATATCCATCAACTCTTCCATTTCGCGATATATATTTATATCTCGCCACAGTATCTGCTCCAAGGGGAACCCCCCCTTTTAATCGACTCTCCTTTGGAATATAGTAAACGCCTGTATCAAATCGCCTGATCTTTCCAGAATCGCACAGTATTTTAAACATCTGACGAAGATTTACATTTGAAACTGGAAGACTAACATCCGCAACAAAAATAGGTTCATTCGGCTTATAGTTTGAACACAAATACTCGTATAACATTGTTATCCTCCTTATAACGTATTTTAATTTTAATAGTTATATTTTGTTATCTACATAATAACCTATTTTTATTTATATTGTTAATTTACGTTATCATTATATTTATATGTAATTTTCACTCTTATATTCTTCCTATTACTTATAGCATTTCCGGGTGCCACCAAAAAAGGGGAAGCTCTTCCGGATAAAAAGAGCTTCCCTATATATTTCTTATATTTCACATCCACCTGCAAGAATGCTGAACGGAGTACTTCACAATTATCCATACTTTCTTTCAATTTTGAATCTTTACAATCTTATCTCTTACCTGCTATATAGGTCTCAAAACTGTTCGTAGGTATAATACTGAAAAATTTCTTCCATGACAGCTATCTCCAGATAATATACCCCGCATAGATCAGATACAGGCACACCATGGAAATTCCCTCTTTCCGGCTGATCTTACGCTTCGTTGCGGCATAGATCCACACGATCAGGGAAAATACGATCAATATCACAATATCGATAATGTTCTCCCGGATCAGTGCCACCGGATTGATGGCAGACGCAATTCCAAGGACCATCAGGATATTGAAAATATTGGAACCTACTGCATTTCCCACTGCCATATCCACTTCATTCTTTCTGGCTGCAACCACGGATGTCACAAGCTCCGGAAGGGAGGTTCCGATGGAAACAATGGTAAGTCCCACCAGTGTCTGGCTCATTCCCAGATCAATGGCGATGCGGCTGGCAGCATCTACGGTAAGATCTCCGCCAAAAGCAATGGCAAGCGCGCCTCCAACGATAAAGAGAATACTCTTCGGCCAGGAAAGGATGCCGATTTCTTCTTCCAGTTCTTCAATTCCTTCGATCTCCACATTTTTTCCTGCTGCTCTGGCTTTCATGGCACTTCGGATCATTGCCACAATATAGCCTGCAAAAAATCCCAGCAGGATCATTCCATCCAGATGACCAAGTCTCATTCCGATCGTATCTCCTGCTGCCAGGATCCCAAGCCCCAGAAGAAGGAGCGCACAGATCATGGAAAACGGAATATCCCTCCGGATGGTTTCCTTCTGTACCAGGATCGGTGTCAGGATGGAACAGACTCCAACAACCACCATCAGGTTAAAAATATTGGAACCTACCACATTGCTGACCGCAAGCTCATTGTTATTGACCAGTGACGCTGTAACGCTGACTGCGGTTTCCGGAAGAGATGTTCCCATTGCCACAATAGTAAGACCGATGATGATCGGCGGCACCTTCAGCCTTTTTGCGATACTGGAGCTTCCTTCTACAAAGAAATCCGCACCCTTCATCAGGAACACAAAGCCGATCACAAGAAAAACTAACACAAGGATCAGTGGTGAACTGTTTACCAGATTTTCCATTTTTCTTCTCACTTTCTGTTTTTATTTCCCACAACCTGGAGATTCATTGTCGCACGCCCTGCTGAAAAAATTCTTTCCGGCATTCTTTTGTTACATAAAAAAGACCCATGTATGCCCTGCTGCAATAAAATATAACAAAGCATACATGAGTCTCATTCTTTAAGATTTGCCAGGTTTTTCAGAAAAAACCGGGTCTGTTGACAAATCACACTTACGTGCGAACTACTCCCTCATGGAATTAAAATTTTCAATTTTTTTCAATTTAACAGAATTGTTTTTAAAAGTCAACCCCTGGCCGGTGACTTTTCTTTATCGAAAGCACATATTTTATGTATCTTTATTATTTTCCGCTTTCAGAAACAATCCCTTTCAGGATCTGTAAAACTCCATCTTCACTGTATGACGGACATACTTCCCTGGCTGCTGCCTGCACTTCCGCTCTGGCGTTAGCTACCGCATAACTCCTTCCCGCTTTCTGAAGCATGGCGATATCGTTGAGGTTATCTCCGAATGTACAGGTTTCCTCTGAAGAAATACCCAGGCGCTGCTGGATAAACTCCACAGCTATACTTTTCTCGCCATGTGGCGGGGTACTGTCCATCCATTCTTTCCCAGCCGCTGCCAGTGTCACCTTATCTTTCCACGCCGGTGTAAAATATGGGGCACAAAGTTCCTCACACCGTTCCGGATGATAGACGGAAAACTTCAGCACCTGTTTTCCCTCAAGAGAAGAAAGATCGTCCACTTTTCTCATATCATAACCATAGGAATCCCTGAGCCATCGGAACATCCTTCCATTTTCATTCTCCGCATAACAGCACTCCGGTGTGGCAATAAAGCAGTCACATTCCGGCATTTTTTCTTTTACCATGCGATGCATGCTTTTCCAGGTCTCGTCTGGAAGTGTGTGCACCTTCAGGATCTTATCATTCTTCCGGATCACCGTACCTCCATCCGAAACAAAATACACCAGATCCTTCAACGGTTCAAACAGCTTCCTCTCACTGTCATACTGCCGCCCCGAACATACTACAAAGGTAATGCCCATCTCGGTCAGCTTCCGGATCACCGTCATATATTCCGGATTGATGGTCATGGTTCCATCTTTTACCAGAGTTCCGTCTACGTCGGTTGCGATTAGTTTTATCATGTTGTTTTACTCCTCTCCCATCTGAAATACCAATATCCTCTCCCTAGGATTTTTTCCGTCAAAAAGATCCTGGCAGTCGATCTCGTCCAGGAATTCCAGTTCATCCACAGTCATCAGATAGGAAATATATTCGTCAGATGGATAATAGAAAAACAGCAGCATTTCTCTTGTTTTTTCATACCAGGATTCCCGGATGTGTCCGATGACACTTCTCAGTATTTCCACAGAAAACGGATTAAAAAAATAAAATCTGTCAGCAGATTCTGGCACCTGAAAAAGTGCTGCATTTTCCAGTATAAAAGTGGTTTTTGCCCCGGAAACAGCCCGCTGCCTGTTTTCTTCTGCGGCTTTTATCATGCGTTCATCGTACTCCACACCTGTAGTCCGGCACCTGACCTGCCATGCCAGAAAAAAATCCCCCCTGCCTTTTCCACATCCATAGTCGATCAGATGATTCTTTTTCCCCAGATACCCACAATACGCAAGCCGTTCCAGTACACAGTATGGCGTTGGTTCATATGGATAACAGTACTGATCCGACCTGGAATCGTCACGGCCGGTAGTTTTGATTTTCAGCAGCTTATCATATTTTACTTCATTTTGGTCCATGGTACTGTCAATCTCCATTTCCTACATCGGGCAGCTTTTTTTCTCCTCTTTGTCCATATCTCCACGGACATATCTGGCATTGAATTCCATATTGATCTCACGGATTTCCTTCTTCCCGTCAATATAATCCTGGTACATATCTGCAAGTCTCGCCATACAGCCATCGCAGTTCGCGGAAATATTTCCCAGAGATTCCTCCACGATCTGTTTACGTTCCTCTTTTGTTGTATCTTTGATCAGATATCCTGGCATTGTTTTTTCCTCCTGATAAGTTCACCTGTGTTTCAGGTGTTCTGTATTTCTGTTATTGTTCACTTTTCCTTGTCAAGCGGATATTCGCAATCCGCTTCGCTACGTAGCTCTACACCAAATAACTGCTCCGCAGTTTATCAGGAGGAGCTTGCTCTCCTCCTGATACAAGCAAGTCCCCACCCACTGCTTATTGCTTTTCGCAACCCCGCAGGGGACTTACTTGATTTGGTTAAAAAAAGGAATCTGCATACAGAATTAATAGATCAGAATGTATAATTAGAAAAAAAGCCTCTGGAACAATTCCAGAGGCTTCATACGTGCGTTAGAGGATTCGAACCCCCGACCTTTTGGTCCGTAGCCAAACGCTCTATCCAGCTGAGCTAAACGCACATCTTTGTTGCTTTTCCTTTGTGATATTTCGTATCACCGCTGCAACAATATGTATGATACTCTAAGACCTATAAAATGTCAAGGGTTTTTTGAAAGTTTTTTTATTTTTTTTCAAAAATATTTTTTATTGCTATTTTTGATGCAAAAGCAACAGTTTTCTAGTTTCTTCTCAGTGCCTCGATGGGGCTGAGTTTGGCTGCTTTTCTTGCCGGGTAGATTCCGAAGAATACACCTACTGCACAGGAGAACAACGTTGCCGCCAGGATAGTTCCCAGACTGATCCCTGGTGTGATGGTGGTTCCCATGCTGCTGCCGATCACCGCACAGATCACATGTCCCCCTGCGATGCCAAGGACAATGCCGATCAGGCCACCCATGATGGTCAGGATCGCTGCCTCAGCAAGGAACTGAAGCATAATGGAAGAAGTCTTTGCCCCAAGGGATTTACGGATACCGATCTCTCTGGTGCGCTCTGTGACGGACACCAGCATGATGTTCATAACACCAATACCGCCTACCAGAAGGGAAATTCCCGCAACAAAAGAAATAAATGCGGTGACCATTCCAAGCATCTGGTTCATGGATTTCATGATATCCTGGAAACTCTGTACCTGGAAATAATCGTCTCCGGCACAATGATGGCGTCTTTCCAGAAGATTTACGATCCGGTCTGCCACCACCTGGGAATCCAGATTTTTGTCTGCCTGAACTGTGATCTGATAGAACTCACCGGTACTTCCTGTAAAATCGTCCATGGCCGTATAAGGCACGTTAATGGACACAGGCATACCGTCATAAGTGTAGCTGACAAAAGTACCGTTCTCCTTCTGCGTGGTAACTCCGCAGATACGAAATGTCTTGGTCAGATCATAACAGGTGACATCCAGTGTCATTCCCACGACATCATCCGTTCCAAAAAGCCGCTTCGCGTCGGCATCTGAGATCACACAGACATTTTTTCCCTCTTCAACCTCTTTCTGTCCGAAGTAACTTCCATACTTCACAGAAGCATTGTCCACCAGTTTGGCGTCCTGCGCCTCACCGGTTACTGTAAGATTAAAATCGCCTTTTCCGGTTACTGTCTCTCCTGTATAGGAATCTGAAACATTAACACCTTCCACACCATCCAGATCCCGGACCGCATCAATATCCTCAGGCTGGATCCAGACATCATCTGCGGTGGCATCATCGCTGCAGTACACCGCAATCTGGCCGCCGCCGATATCATCGATCTCACTGTTCATCTGATTCTTGGTTCCTTCACCGATGGAAACAATGGCGATCACCGATGCAATACCGATAATGATACCCAGCATGGTAAGAAACGATCTTCCCTTATTTGCCATGATGTTGTGGATCGCCATTTTGATGTATTCATAAATATTACTCATTGGCAGTCTCCCCTGTCTCTGCTGCACTGTCACCATCTGCAGGTGCTGCTTCTGCCGTCATTCCCTCTTCCAGAGAACCCAGATCCTCGATGACCTCATCGCCTGCTTTGATTCCATCTGTGATCTCAACAGAATCCTCAGAACTGATTCCTGTAGTGATGTCCTGTCTTGTGATCACGCCGTCTTTCAGTACATAACAGAAAGAGCCATCTTTACCAATATTTACCACTCCTGCCGGAAGTGTTACTACATTTTCAGCCTTTTCCGCATAGATCTTCACCTTTGCGTCAACGCCGAGGAAAATATCTTTATCCGGTTTATCAATACTGACAGTAGCTGCGATCAGAGTAGATCCCTTCTCGTTTGTTGTAGCAATATGGCTGATCTTCGTTACCTTGCCGGTATATTTCTTATCACCGATGGTAATATCCGCAGTCTGGCCTTCTTTTACCTTTGCATAATCATACTTGGATACATTGATGTCCACACTGACTTTACCTGTGTTCTGCAGGGTAAAAAGCTCCATTCCCTGTGTCACTGCTGCTCCCTGCTGCACTGCAGACTTGGAAATAACGCCGTTAAAATCTGCCGTGATACCTTTTTTTCCTTCCGCAACAAGTTCTTTTGCAGATTTGGCATCCAGTTCTGTAAGATTATTGCTGACTCTCAGCTTCTCTTTTTCTTCCTTTGTAAGGCTGGTAGAATCTGCCTCTGCAATGGATTTCTGTGTGGCAAGATCGGACTGAAGATCTGCCAAATCAGAACTTGCCTGATCAATGGCATTCTCAATTCCTGAAGTATCCACAGATGCACCTGTGGAAGCAGCGGATGCACTTCCCTGGTCTGTCAGATCCTGTCCATCGTCCTGTGTTCCGTCTGTAACAAAATCTTCCCCTCCTGCACTGCTGTAATCCGAATATTCCGGCATTTTCGGCTGAGCCGCCTTTTTATCCTCGTAAGCTTCTTTTGCCTCCTGGCAATTAATCTCGGCCTGGCTTCTTGTGTTCTCCGCTTCGTCCAGTGCCTGCGCGTTCTCATCACTCTGGTCTGCCTGCCACTGGGCAAAAGCCATCTGATAATTATTATCTGCCTGGTTATACTCGCCCTGGGCCTTAATATAGGCGGCATTCAGCTCGCCCAGTTCCTTCTGATACTGGGGAAGCGTTTCATTCTGATATGTAGTAAGCGCCTCTGCATATGCTCTCTGGATTTCCGCTTCCTGGGCTGCCTGAGCATCGGCTTTTGCCTGGGCTTCCGCCTGAGCCTGGGCCTGTGCGTCTGCTGCTGCCTGCGCCTGCACAGATGCCAGCTGAGATTTCAGTGATGCCAGATAGTTCTGCTTATCTTTCACCTGCTGCTCCAAACTGGAAACTTTTGATTTGGCATTATTCTGCTTCTGCTGTGCCTCATCAGATTTATTGATGGAATTTTTGTAATCATACTCTCCGGATTTCACATTCAGTTCTGCCTTCTGATTATCTCTCTCCAGATCTTTCAGCTCAAATTCCACAAGTTTTGTACCCTTTGAGACGGAATCCCCTTCTGCAAAAGATACTTTTTTTATCTGTGCGTTTACCGGTGAATAAAAAGTTTTCTGTTCATCACTGACAACCGTTCCGGTTGCATCCACAATTTCTTCCACATCTCCGGTCTCCGCCTTTGTAACCGAAACCTGAGGAAGCTGTGCCTCGCCGCGGCTTCCTCCTGATACTGCGTAAAAACCGCCTGCCACAACTGCCACTGCCGCTACACCGATTACAATCTTTTTTCCTTTTTTCATTTCTGTTAAGCCTCCTCGACGAATTCCTCATTAATCATATCTGATTCAATTTTTCCATCCATGATACGAACCACCCGTTTGGCCTGAGCCGCGATTCCATTATCATGGGTGATCAGGATTAACGTTTCTCCGGATCTGTGCATTCCCTTCAGAATCTCCATAATTTCCCTGCTGGATGCAGAATCCAGATTTCCGGTAGGTTCATCCGCCAGAATTACAGGGGGCTTGGCCGCAATCGCTCTTGCAATGGCCACACGCTGCTGCTGTCCGCCCGACATTTCGTTTGGCTTATGATCCATACGCTTCTCAAGTCCGACTTTTTTGAGGGATTCCACAGCAAGCTTTCTTCTTGTTTTCCGGTCGATCCCACGATAGATAAGAGGAAGCTCCACATTTTCTATTGCGGTAAGATTCGCGATCAGGTTAAAACCCTGAAAGATAAATCCGATCTCTTTATTTCGAACCACCGAGAGATCATTATCTTTCATTGTGGATACGTCTGTTCCATTCAGATAATATTTCCCGGAGGTGGGAACATCCAGACAGCCCAGCATGTTCATAAATGTAGATTTTCCGGAACCGGACTGTCCGATAATTGCCACAAATTCACCTTTATGTATTTCCAGATTCACATGATCCAGCGCCCGCACTTCATTTTCTCCGGGATTGTAAACTTTGCACAGATCCACTACCCGTACCAATGCTTCTTCCATAATTAAACTACTCCTTCTAAAGTAAACCAGTCTCAGGCAAGCTCTATCCACTGCTTATTGCTTTTCGCAACCCCGCAGGGGACTTACTTGATTTGGTTAAAAAATACAGAGCGAAGTCTGCAGGGGATACTGCTGTTTATCGGCGGAATGATCCGCACCCAAACAGCAGCAGGCAGACTGCTCTGTCCTTTCCGGGAAAACCCCGCTCATTGATCTGTAACGAAAAGATCACCGGAATGTCTTCAGAACTGACGCATTTTTATGCATCAAGTAAAAATGCCTTATACGCTTTATATGCCTCATACACGTCCGCCTTGCTGGTAACTTCCCACGGAGCATGCATACTCAGCACAGCCACGCCACTGTCAATGACTTCCATTCCGTAAAGCGCCGCAATATAAGCGATGGTTCCGCCGCCGCCAAAATCGACTTTTCCAAGCTCTGCTGTCTGAAAAGCGACATCATGATCATCAAAGATCCTGCGTACTCTCGCCACATACTCTGCATTGGCATCGTTGGAACCGGATTTTCCTCTTGCTCCGGTGAACTTGTTGAGAACAATACCGCGTCCCAGATATGCTGCGTTCTTTTTCTCAAAAGCCTCTGCATAGGCCGGATCATAACCTGCGCTCACGTCAGAAGAAAGCATGCTGGAATTACGAAGTGCGCGTCTCAGGGCAAGCTCGGAATAGCATCCCATTCCATCCAGAAGCTCTGCCACACTGTTCTCAAAAAATCTGGACTGCATACCTGTAGCACCAACGCTTCCAATCTCTTCCTTATCTACAAGGAGACAACAGCCGGTACGCTTCGGTGTCTCTTCCATCTCCAGCATTGCCGCAAGGGAAGTATAGGCGCATACGCGGTCATCCTGTCCGTATGCCGCGATCATACTGCGGTCAAGTCCACAGTCTCTGGCTTTTCCTGCCGGAACGATCTCCAGCTCTGCGGAAAGAAAATCTTCCTCTTCAATACCATATTTCTCATTCAGGATATTCAGAACATTCTGTTTCACAGCATCTTTTTTCTTATCATCCGGAAGATCCGCAAGAGGTCTGCTGCCGATCAGGATATCCAGATTCTCGCCCTCAATAACCTCAGCCGCCTTCTTCTGGAGCTGTTTTCCGGAAAGGTGGATCAGAAGATCAGTGATGTAAAGTACCGGATCTTCCTCATCCTCACCAATGCTGACCGCCACAACACTGCCGTCCTTCTTTGCAACAACACCATGCATGGCAAGTGGAAGTGTCACCCACTGATATTTCTTCACACCGCCATAATAATGAGTATCCAGATAAGCAAGGTCTGTATCCTCATACAGCGGATTCTGCTTCACATCCAGCCTCGGTGAGTCAATATGTGCACAGAGAATGCTCATGCCTCCGGAAAGTTCTTCATATCCTACATGAAACAGAGCAATAATCTTCTTCATTCCTACCGCATAAACCTTATCACCGGCTTTGATCTTCTCGCCTTTTTTGATCTTGGACTCAAGGGATTCGTATCCGGCAGCTTCTGCTTCCTTCACGATCTCTGTGACACATTCACGCTCTGTTTTTCCTTTATCCAGAAATTCTCTGTAGGCTTTCGCAAGCTTCTCCATTTCTGCCTCTTCTGCTTCCTTATAGGAGAGCCACGCATTTCTTCTTTCCATCTTCATGTTCCACCTTTCTTTATAATTTCTGACAGATACCGTTTCTCATCATATTATCTGCAATTTGTCTACTATTATAGGTCAAACACTTATGAATTTCCACCGCAATTGATATTCTTTACAAAATCTTTATGATTCGTTATAGTAGTTCTTAAGAATTGGCCCTGTCTGACCTGGCCAGGGCAAAGGAGGAACCAGCATGCAATCATCTGCTCAGTTAAAAGAGCTTCTTCACAGTATCAACCGCAAAAGCTATCCCGCATACAAGTCTCTGCGGGGGGCATACCAGTTTGACCGTTATATTTTATCCATTGACCACGTACAGGGAGATCCTTTTGCCTCTCCGTCTCATATCAGCGTGAAACTTTCCCACCGGGACACCAAATTTCCGGAAGAATATTATAAGGATTCCCTGACCCGTATCACACTGGGAGATTTCCTGAACCGACAGTTTGAACAGCAGGTAAATCATTATACCTTCCGTGCAAAAGGATCCGGAAAAAGCGGCCTGATTTCCGTCAGTCACTGTGGGCAGGAGGTTCTTGCACGTACCGCCTGCGAGATTACGGAAAAAGGCATCTCTGCCCGGTTTTTTATCGGTTTCCCGGCCAATGGCAGAACCATCAATTCCCCCGAACTGGAAAAAATCCTCTTCGATTTTCTCCCGGTCTGCGTGCATAAAGCGTTCTTTTACCGGAACCTTGATGCCGACCGTCTGAAAGAAGCGATCGAGCTTGCCGAAGACCAGGAATATATCCGCCGGGAACTTGCGAAGCGTTCCCTGGCTGCCTTTGTAAACGATGGGGCCATCCTTCCCAGGGAAAGCGGCATCTCTTCCCGCCCGATGAAAAATTCCGTTCCCTTTGTTTCTCCGGAAAACCTGCGGATTTCCATGGATATGCCCCACAGAGGAACCATCACAGGCATGGGCATTCCCTGCGGCATCACATTGATCGTAGGCGGCGGCTACCATGGCAAATCTACCTTGCTTAACGCACTGGAACTGGGTATTTACAACCATATTTCCGGTGATGGCCGTGAATACGTCATTACCGATTCCTCTGCCCAGAAGCTCCGCTCTGAGGATGGCCGTTTTATCAAAGACGTAGATATTTCTCTTTTTATCAACGATCTTCCAAACAAAAAAGACACCCTCTGCTTTTCTACAGAGGATGCCAGCGGCAGCACTTCCCAGGCTGCCGGGATCGTGGAAAGTATGGAAGCCGGAAGTAAAGTGTTTCTTCTTGACGAGGACACTTCTGCCACCAACTTTATGGTACGGGATTCCTTCATGCAGCGTGTGATCTGCAGGGAAAAAGAGCCCATCACTCCATTTCTGGAACGTGCACGGGATCTCTATGAAAAGGCAGGGATCTCCACCATTCTGGTTGCAGGAAGTTCCGGAGCATTTTTCCACATTGCGGATACTGTGATCCAGATGGATAATTATCATCCCGTGGATATCACAGAAATTACCGGAAAGCTCTGTCAGGAATATCCTCTCTCAGACGTTGAAACACCTGCGTTCCGTCTGCCGGAAAGCCATCGCATCATGACCAGGTCCAAAGCGGCTCCATCCCGCCACAGCCGTCCCGGACAGCCGGAAAGACTGAAAACCAAAGTTCATGGCAAAGACGGCTTCTCTCTTGGAAAAACCGAAGTAGACCTCCGCTATGTGGAGCAGCTGATCGACTCCGAGCAGACAGCATCTCTGGCATTGCTTCTGAAGTATGCCTGTGAACATCTCATCGACGGAAAACGTACTCTGCCGGAGATCGTCACTTATCTGGATTCCCAGCTGAAAAAACAGGGATTATCATTCTTCTCGGAAGGAAGTTATATTTCATGTGGTTATGCCATGCCCCGGATCCAGGAGATCTATTCCTGTTTCAACCGTTACAGAAGACCGTAACTGCCCTCTGCATCCACACGACCAGTAATCTTAACAAAACAAAAAAACGTTGCCGGTTAACATTGGAAACTTTTATCTCCTCTGTCATCCGGCAACATTTTTCTGTAAATCAAAACCACCGTCCTGTCGGCTCTGTCTTGCCAACGGAACGGTGGTTTATCTTCATACATATTTTAGGGAAAGGAAAGAGTTTTTCTTAAGAGCTTCTGTTCTCTTAAGATGTTTATATCATACAGGATAAATGTGAGAGAAATTTGTACAATTTCTAATAAATTTATAAAATTTATTAAGAAACTACAAAAAACCTTGATTTTAAGTCATTCTTACGAAAGCAATCAGCGTTTTACCCCAATTATTACCCCAATCCGCTCATTTTATTCTAAAAAAGGAGCAGCAGTCATAAAACTGCCACCCCGATAAATCCATTCTCTATCTGCTGCATTTCCTGTTGCTTTGTATTCGGAAGAACATGAGCATATAAGTCCGCAGTCATGGCCAGGCTGCTATGTCCTAAGATTTTCTGTAGCGTCTGCATGTTTCCGCCCTCTTCTATGTACCGTGTTGCGAAGGTATCTCTGAAAGCATGGTGCGTAAACCTCTCAATCTCTATACCCTGCTGCCGGAGCCGCTTTAAAACGTTATCTATAGCAGATGATACCGTGGATGATGCTATTGCCTTAGCTCCATTACCCCCGATAAAGATATTACTATCCATCTTTCTCGCATGGATTTCCCCGTAAACCATGGACATTTTGGTTTTCTGCATCTGCAAGATTTTTTTTATTGTGTCATTCATAGGAATATCGCGATTACTGGTATCTGATTTTGGCAAAGTCTCCTCAATACCGCCGCCCTCTTTCCAGCTCACGGTCTTGTTTACCCGGATCACATTGTTGATATAATCTATATCCTGCCACTTTAAAGCCGTGATCTCATTAAGTCTCATTCCCGTACACAAGGAAAAACAGAAAAACTCATATAACCATTCCGTCTTGGCTTCTTGCATAAACGCCTGCTGCTCTTCTCTGGTTAATGCTCTGTGAATAGTCTCACTCGCTTTTGGCCGGTCATCCTTCCTTAATGGTTTCACACTGGCAGCAGGATTCTTCATAAGGATTTCATCATCAACAGCCGCGTTCAACACCGTTTTCAGCAGCACTATAACACCATTAGTCATGGATGCACTCAGCTTCTTTGATAAATCCTGCTGCAATTTCACCACTGCACGCTTTTCTATTTTCTGAACCTTAATTTTCCCCAGTACTGGCCTGATATGGTTATTGTACTTCGACCGGTTTATTTTAATGCTGCTGTCCTTGATCGTTCCTCTCCGAGACTTCTCCCATTCATCAAAATATGCGTCCAGTGTTATATTTTTGTTGGAATTATACAGACCTGCCTTAATTTCCTCACGGATCCTGAGCTCATTCTCTGCACATTCCTTTGTGCTACGACCATAGGCACTGTATCTCTTGCCCTCCACGGTAAAACGCTTTTCGAATAAACCATTTTCTTTTTTTCGCATTCCTGATGGTATTCTTGCCATTATATCACCTGTCTTTCTATTGGCAATAGGGCAGCAGTCCGCCGCCCCTGATTGTCTTATTTAATTCCCAGAAAGCTACAAACAAATCTGAAAATTGTATATATTTGGTCATGATCCGCTTTCTCTAACAGCTCTATGATTTTCTTTTTATAGTCCATATTAATATCCTCTATTTTTTATTACTCTGGCAATGAATCTATAGAAGAACTCAAGCAAGCTATCGTCATTTACCTTCTGTAGTATCTCAATAGTTTCTTTCTTGTAATCCATATTAGTACCCCCACTGTCTCTTAAATGAGACAATTACGTTATACAAAAATTTCAGAAATTTCTCGCTCTGGATTTCATTCAGAAAATTTGCAATTTCTTTTTTATAATCCATGTTATGCCTCCGCCACTTTTGCATTGTCCTTTATTCGCTTTGTCATCAGATAATTTGCAAGGTTATGTACCCTCTTGAGATCTTCCAGGTCATTCATCATTAAAGCATCTGTAATCAGCCAGAAACGTTCCTGGTCTACTTCTGGCAGCTTCATAAATGCTTCATTACCAGAACAAGCCACTTGAAAGAGTTCTGCCAGTTCATAAGTGTGCTGCAATGATCTTCTGTTCTTGTTGTTCTGAACAACTTCCATGATTGCTTCCCTGCAAGGGATCTGAGTTAATGTGCATCTTTCCATTACTCTTCACCCTCCTGTTCTTCCTCTTCTTCCGGCGGTTGCTGATTGTATACTGCCTTTACATAACTTAAAGCCCTACTGAGACATTTATAATCAAAGATTTTCAGCGTAAAATTGATAATGTCTGTCTGCATTGCAAGAATTAATCTCTGCTGCGAACAAAACTCCCAGTCTTTTTCCAGATTGTCAGCCTCTTCCTTTGCTTCTTTTAACTGTTTCTTGAGATCCGCGATAATCTCAGTTGCAAGAGCTGCACTTACTTCTTCTGTCTCCTGTGCCGGAACACCTGTGGCCTGCATCACTTCTGCTTCTTCTAATGTTCTTAATGTTTTTTCTTTACTCATGCTTCATTCTCCTCTCGTTCTAATTCGTGTACATAATCACATACTTTAGCAGATATAAATCCACTCAAAAAAATTACAAGAACGTCCATTACTGATATCATACTTTCGTTCCTTTCTTTTGTTGTCTGAGGGGAATGAGTATGTTATAATACGCACAGCCCCTCAATTTTGATCGTTTGTCGGGTTACTTTGCCTTTATCAGAGTTGCCGCTCTGGTAAGGGCTTTTTTATTAAATTGCTTCTACCTGAGACTTTCCAAAGAAACTGGCTTTGTATGTTGCCCCGTCTCCTCTGCTTCCCCAGATCAGAGAACATCCGAATAATGCTGATGCTCCATGCTTTACCTTATAACCAAGCTCTTTCCACTTAGCAAAGGTATTGGTTTCCTCTGTGATTCCTGCTGCATGTTTCGCATCTTCGCTTCTCTTTGCATTGATTTCTTCTGCCTTTGCAGATAACCATGCTCTGTGAAGTGCTTCTGCAAAGCTGATATTCTTTGTCTTGCGGTAAACTTTCCATGCTTTCAACATGATCTTGCTGAGATTGTACTTCATATTGCTGTCCTCCTTTGCTTTTCAAGGTCCCTCAGCCCTTCAAGCATCTTCCTGGCTATTGATATGCCCTATTGCGATTCTCACAGGTATATGGCTTGAAGTATTGGGGGCTTTCGGCTCTCCCGGCTGTTGTCTGTTCCCTTGAACTGATTATAGCATACTATGTACGTAGTTATATGTCTATTGACAATTTGTATAAATATGTACGTAGTTTTTCTGTATTTTTTACTATGTACATAGTTGACTTTTTGTGTTATACTATGTACATAATAGGGAAAGTGTAAGTATTTTATTATGCCCTCTTTCCAGAAAGGAACTAATACCATGAGTGAAACCAGTGCAAAAAGAAAATACGATATTGAATATGCCAAAAATAAACTTAAACGTATTCCTCTTGATGTACAAAAGGAAAAATACGAGGAAATCAAAGCCGCTGCAACTGCTGCTGGTGAATCCGTAAACGGATATATAAAAAAAGCTGTAGATCAGCGAATGGACCGCGACAATGCATAATCATTATTATTCACGAAAGGATGTGCTCTCATGGCAAAACGCTTATATACCTATGATGATATTATGAATCTGCCTGATTTTATCCGGGTGGAGCTACTTGACGGAATAATTTACACAGATGACTTTACAGATTTAGAGATTGACGAAGAAGTTTTCCAGAATCCACCATCTGAGGAGCATCACGTTACCTATCGTCTTTCTATCGTTAAAAAATAAAACAACATCTGATATTTTACTGTTCCATTTATTAGGAGGATTATATGAGCCTTTTTAGCAAAATCAAAAATGTTTTCAATTCATCATCCATTGATATTCCTGATGCGCAAACCATCTATTTTAAAAACGGAGAAATGTACAAAGTGTACCCCACCGATAAGGAAAGTTGGTACGATGCCAGATATCTGGTTTCAGATGGAGTAAAATATGATCTGGAGAATCTGGATGATTTAAGGTGTATTCCCATACCTGCTTTTACAAACATTGATATTATGCAGGGCTACGGTATTACCGGAAGTTTAGAATATGTATTGCGCATGAAAGCTGGCAATCTCCGTAGAAAAGGACTCCTTAAAGAATCGAATTCTATCTTGGAGCGGATTCATCTTTTTATGGGTGCAGCTGATAATGGATATCAAGAAAAAGATTTTTTAATATATTCACATCTTCTCCTAAAAGAAGGACATTTTGAAGAATCAGAAAAATATAAAGCAATTGTGCAATCTTATTTAAAAACATTAAGAGTATGCCATAATTCCTTTTCTTTCTATAATTCTGCAAAAGATATGATGGACAAATTGCTTTTTGATTGTGGAAAATATAATACTGATTACATTTCTATGAGTGCCCATCGTGCTTGTTGTGAGGAATGTAATAAATTGCAAGGACGAGTATACAGTATATCAGGAAAAAGCAAAATCTTTCCTAAATTGCCAGATGTAATACGCGAAACAGGAAAAGTTCATGATGGATGTGGTCACAATTTTTCGGTCTTCTTTTACACCGGGAAAGATGATACTATTTTCGACAAAAACGGAAATAGCGTAAATGCTATAAAATCCAGTCAACGACCTTTTAAAGACGATCGTACTGCAGAAGAAAAAAAGAATTATTTAGAACATCTTGAACAATTACAGAAAGAAAAACAAAAGGATTTAGACGAAATTGAATATTACCATATATTTTATGAGCTTCCTGAAATTGCTCCAAAGTCATTCGGTGGATATCGTAGAATGAAAAATGCTCAAACAAAAAATTTTCTCAAACTTAAAGATCAAGCAATAAAACATGGGATTTCAATAAGCTAAAACTGAATATAGTATATTTATCCAGGCAGCCAGTAGAGCGGCTGTGGTTCCCTGATCCTGAGCCTTGACAGGAGGGAATGCTTATGAGCGATTATGAGATTTTTATGATAATCCTGACGACAGCCAGCTTAATTGTATCTATCCTTACATACACACATAAGAAATAGCCGCCCTGCTCTCTGGTAAAGAATAGGCGGCTACGTCTTAAACATATATCTTGCCAGGACGGGGAACCTTGACTTCCCTTACTGGCTGTCTTGATAAGTATATTATATGCCAGCTTCAGGAATTTGTCAATTTACTATAAACTGCTGCCTTATTCATTCTTCAATATGTTCTTCAGCTTTGTTTTTCTTTCTTAATGCTTCTTTCCCCCTCCAAACATGTCCTGTTACCTCATAAACTTTTCGCGGTGATACAATGTACGTAATCCGACTACCTGAAAGGCTTTTTGCTGGCTTGTTGTTCTGGATAGCTACTCCAATCGGAAGCCATCCATATACGATACCGGCTCTAATAGATGCTGCTGGAATACCAATTAACTTGCTCGCATCAGCTACGGATATGCCCTCTGATGAGAACTCCGGCATCTGCGGTATTCCTGAGATGATTCTCGCCACTTCTGCAGCGAATTTATGTATTTCTGCGTTTTCTTTGATGTAGTCGTCAACTGCACTCATATTTTGCTTCTCCTTTCTATACTGCTTCTAAATACGCCAAGTCTTTCACCGTCTCAAGGCGTTCCTTGCAGTCTTTATATATTTCCTGATAATGTTTCCCTCGCATAATTCCCAGATCAACCTCATGCAAAATGATATTTTCCATTAAAGACAGGTTATTAAGCTGCATCACCGTAGCTTCGTCCCTTTTATTGATTCCTGCCATTTTATTTGCCAGCCTGGAATAAGTCATGTAAAGCATTTCTGCATGGCTGCTGCCCTGTCCCTTTGCATACTTAACAAGTTTCTGAATCGTATCCGTCTCTGCCTTTCTGGTAAGCTTTCCTGCCTTCCGGGTTTCAATCCACATCTGAGTAGATTTTTCACGAATAAAGTTCTCCATCTGATTAAATGCCCGGATATACTGCAATTTCCATTCGAGGGCTTCTCTCCCAGTAAACCCCATTGCTAAAAGAGAAAAACCATCACGATTCATATAAAATTTTCTATATGATTGCCCGTTACCAGATTTGTAAGAAGAAATCTTAAACATTATTTTCACAGCTGAATTTTCAGCAATGAGATTATCAATACTCTGCAAAACATTTTTATGTTCTTTTCCAAACTTCTCAGCTACCTGCAAGCTGTCACATACTGCTTCGTCATTCTTTAAATAAACAAGTTCATTCATACTGTACGCCTTTCTTTAGCTATATCCAAAAATACCACTTGTTCCATCAATTTATTAATTTCTCGCCTGCTCCTCGCCTGTTCGATCAAATATATCGACTGTTAATCGACAGTTCAAGCACTCCCTGTTCTCGCCGTTTTACTTCCATTTCTCACCGCTTCCTCACCGCTTCAATCAGACCAATACCGTAAAAATCAGTAATAACGCATGACCGTAAATGACCGTATTTCTCATAATAGGTCTTTTATTGAACCGTAGGTTCGGCAGCAGGATTTTTATTAACTGCCAGCATCACCGCTTCTACTGTTTTATCGGCTCATTTAGCCTTTTTATACCGTTTCCCTTGCAACTTTACCTTAAACGCTTTGCAATCGCTTTTCGCCCTGTTTTATCCTTGTGTTGCTGTATTTTCAGATCTGTTCTGTCTCAGTCTTTCTCCCATCTGCTGCCGCTGCTCCTCTGTATACTGCCTTGGCGGAGAAATCCGGAGCCAGGATACTGGAACATGAGCACAAATGCTTCCGTCCTCGTTATCCGCAATGATCTGGCAATCTTCAGGGCGCTTCTCTGCCAGCTTACGGATTACAGACTTATACCGACCCTGTGAGAATGATAAAGTTGCTCTGATATCATTGGTCATAAATTCAATTACATTTTCATTACATCCATTCATAAAAATCTCCTTTTTGTTTTGTTCGATAATATTTACAGTCTTATTTTTCGGGGGTTCGCTCGGGGTTCGCTCTAACGCATTTTACTCTTTTAGGGGCTCCGAAATCTCCGAATGTCTATGCGCGCGTAATCGTGTTACAAAACTCTTTTACGTGCGCATTATCGTGTCCACGAATTCCCATACTCCCGTCATTTTTTGTCTAAAAATCCATCAATTTGTAATCATCTTTAATATCATCAGGCAATCCCTTAAAAAGGAAATTCTGAGGCATTCTTCGCAATGTTCCAATAATTTCAAATCGCTGTTCACTCTCCAACATGGCTGTTATTTCTGGATATTTTTCTGTACACTCGGTATACCATGACTTCTGTTGTGGCGGAGAATACCGTGGATCATCACGGACAAACAGGAACAACCATTCTATGCACCGGCTCATTGTAAATTGAACATGTATTCCGCATTCATAGTAATACTGAGCTATTGCAAATGCGTCAAGAAGTGTGGTTGTTATCTTTTCTTCTTTCTGATAATGTCCTTCCGGGAAATATTCAACCCTGCATTCATTCTTCATAAAACTCCATGGAGCAATGGATACAAACGGAGCATGATCCGCCTGCACTTTCATTACCATCTGAGCTCTTTGGTATAAAGCATCAAGCCTTTTAATCAACGGACTTCCCATAATTCACCACCGCCTTTAAATATGCAAATCCTTTGCCTGTTTCTTCGTACCATTATGGCCCTGTGATTTCTTTCTGGCATTTTCCCTTTTGCAAGCTCTCAACCACTGATGCAGCTCCGGCACACTCGTAGCTCTTATCGTTACACGCTTATTTCTTCTCGGCATTTAATACTCCTTCCTATCAGATTAGACTTGTCCGATTCATAAATCTATCATTTATCCCTCTTCTGTGATTTCTGTTCTTGTTCTACACGTGACATCAATTCTTCCATAGCTTCCAGACGTTCAATCATATCTACATTTTTTGTCCACTGAGAACACTGAGACAATGCCGCATTAGCTGCGTTCACTCTGATCTGTGCCGGCACTTCCGTATCAGTAGCCGTATTGACCAACACTGCTGCACATTCTCCAAGTTTACCTTGCAGATATGCAATCGCTCCCGTTATAGCTTCATTCCTTGCCTCAGAATATTTGCGCTGAAAACTTTCTGTATGAATTACAGTATAGATTGTAGGTCTGGGAATCTTCGTCTTTTTAGATATCTCACTTATATTCGGGCATGTTAAAAACGCCTGCACTAAGATGTCCTCGCGTGCCTCTGCTGATATACCTCTTGCCATAATAATCACCCCTAACTAATCAATGATATTTCAAATACATAAAAACAGACGGTTTTGACAGGTTCTACCCTAACCTTTAAAACGGATATCTATTACATGCCTGTAATGCCGCCCGGAACACAGCCAACGTTTTCTTCCGGTACGCATAAAAATCTTTACGATCAAGCGCAACAAACTTCTTTTTGTTCATCTTGTCATAGCTCATTCCAATTACGATACAGCAGTATAATTCGTCAACAATGTTCGGATACACCTCCGCTGCACACTGCAACAGCAATATCTTGTCACGCATCTCAAGATTCTTGCAAAATTCACCCAATCTTTTATCTTCATCTTCTGAAAATCCATAATCTTCATAAGTCGCTTCTCTTGTAAGCATTGAATCCTCCCTGTATTTCCCCTGCCACACTTTCTGCATGACAGGGAATTATTCTATGCCATCTCAAACGGGTTTCTACCGCTTGTATCTCGTCTCATCTGTGCTTCTTTCATCATCTCGTCAAACAGCGTCCTGCGATTGATCTGCGCCGTAAATCGGTAGCTTCCACCGCCCGTCTGTCGTCCTGCTGTTTCTTCCCGGACAATCTTTCTGAGTAAGGCTTCAGGTGTCTCGATGTTATTGCCTTGTTTCTGATCGCCCAGAACTGCAAGAAACTCACTTCGAGGTGGAATGACCGCGCCTTTAGCCAGATACGGAAGCGTATTGACTCTTGGTAAATTCATTGAGTATTTACCCCATCTCCGCTTCCCATCAGGGGTTGTAACATCGTAAGAAAATGTAAATGCCTTCTCAATACCGGAAAGAGAAGAATTGACATTGCTGATCGTGCTGTTAACCTTACTAACTACTTCATTCAGAATCCCTGCGATTCCTGTTACTGCCCCGGAAATCCCATTAATCAGATTATTGCTCATCTCATTTCCAATCGTATTCATATTTCTGGCAAGTCCGTTTAAACTATCCTTTGTACTACGCACCATCTGAGTTATCAACTGAGCAATTCTCTCACAAGCTTTTTCCCATTTCTTAGTCATTGTGTTATACTGACCTGAAAAATGACTCTCCACAGTCTTCTGCATCTCGCCAAGCTTTAAATTGGCAGTCTGCTTCATTTTATCCAGATTTTTCTTTACTTCTGATGCCGAATTCCCCCAGTTTGTCACTGTGGTTGTATTCACACCTCCAGAAGCATCCTCTGCTGCTTTCTTTACTCCTGCAAGATTAGTCTCCGCATCCGTTTTCATTTTTCCAGTTGAACTGCTTATTGTCTTCTGAGCCTCAACAATACTAGAATCAACACTGCTTTTTGTCGCCTGAGCTGCGGAAGGAAACTCCTGTGCCAGTTTTTTATTCAGCTCATCCAATGGGACTCCTGCTTCTTTCAGGGCATTATAGACAATATTAAAAGCATCTTGCGCATTGGCCGCTGATCCGCTTGTATTATTAAATACTTCTAAAACACCTCTGTATGTTCCTGCATACTCACTAGAAGATACACTGAGATCATATAGTACACTTCTGATTCCTTTTATTGATTCTTTCACAGTTATTGAAGATGTATCTATTGTGGAAGAGCTTTCAGAAAAACCTTTTCCCAGAGCTTGCACCTTACCTGTCATTTCTTCAACAAATGCACTTGACACTCCCGCTTGCGCTCCATATTGCTCAAGGATCTGCGTTGCTTTCTCAGCCGATACGCCATATTCGCCCAATTTCTGAACCATGCTGTCATACATCTCACTGTTTGACTTACCGGCAGTCTCATCTGCTTCTACTAAAGCCCACAGTTCTTCTACCTGTTTGTTTGTAATTGCATGAGCTTCGCCCATCTTGCCAGCATAATCATGTAAGTATCCACCTGTCTGAGTTAAAATTCCGTTTCCGCCCTGCGCAATTTCTACTAACTCAGCAATTTTCTTCGTAAGCATAACCGTTCCGGCAGTGACCAGTGTAATTGCACCGACAGTCCCAACTAAAGAGCCCAAAGAAGATGCAAATGTAGCAATGCCAGATGTAGATCCAGCAAGTGCACCATTGGTCAGATTAGAAATATTTCCCGCTAATGCCTGTACTGATTCCTCTGTAATCAGCTTCTTTCCAATAGTGGTAACAAGGAATTTTACCAGGCTTCCAATGCCCGTTATATCCGCAATCTTTACCGCGATAAACGCCTTACCCAAAAAAGCGGCTATTTTCCCTGCGGTTCCGCTTGTCTCCAAACCATCGAACAAACCCCCCAGTGTCCGGGTAATCGCAGTTATTACCTGTTTCAGATGCTTCACCCAGTTGATCTGTCCCAGCATTTCACCAATCCCCTGGCCCAAAGCCTCCCAGTCTGTTTTTTCTGCCATATCAACCAGTGAACTGCATAAGCTATTCAGGAAAGCTTCCAGTTTGCGCCCATTATTCTTCCAGTCGAACTCTGAAATAAAGGTATTAATTCCTCCGGCAATGTTATTTACCAGACCTGTCCAGTCAAATCGCCGGGTAAAGCTGTACAATGTGGTAAATGCTCCATTCAGGCCAGTTGCTAGCGTATCCGCTATCTCACGGAAGGAAATCCTTGAACAGATTCCATTAAGACCATCCGCTATCGCTTTTCCGATTTCTGAAAATGGCAGATTATGTACCATTCCATTAAAGATATCCCAGGTAATCATGAACCGGTTTGCTATGAGCTGCCCCAGATTATTCCAGTTGACTTCTTTTACTAGTCCGGTAATTCCTTCTGCGAATTTCTTTCCCAGATTTTTCCAGTCTATTCCGGTTATTAACAGATTCAAGGTATTAACAACCGTATTGATTCCTGCACCCACGGTCCTTCCTAATAATTTCCAGTCTACATTATCAACCAGACTGTTAAATGTTCGGGTAAAAGCATCACAGAATTTTGTTATCTTTGGACCGACCTTTTTCCAGCTGATTGCTTCATAGACTTTCTTAAGCCCCTTATTTATTCCACTGGCAATATATTTCCCAAGGCCTTCCCAGTCTTCCGATTTGATTAATTTCTTAATCTTATCCGCAATTCCTTTGATCGAATTAGCAACTGGAACCTTCTTAAACATCTGTGCCGGTGTAGGTGCTGTATACCCTCCGGTATCTCCTATGCCATTTCCATCTGCTGCCGAATCATCATTTTTATTTGATGTATACCGTTGGATCTCATCAAGAGTAGAAAGATATCCTTCTGTTTCTTTATTGGTTTTTTTTGTACTTTTAGCCGCCTGGTTTGTATTTTTTGAAGTCTTTTCCAGTCCTGCCGCATAATCTTCCTGCACTCCAACGGCTTTTACAAAAGTATCCTGTCCGGTTAATGCTGCTGCAAACATTCCCACATAAGTAATTGCACGTGATATCATATCAATAAATCTTGACATGATCGGAGCTACCACCGTGAGGACAGGTGCAAATGCTGTAGCAAACGAGTTCTTCAGCCTCGTCATACTGGACATCAAAGACGATATTGCTGAATTGGTACTGTTAGAATACTGTGCCAGATTTTCAAATCCGGTCTTCACACCATCACTGACAGCACTTATCGCCTGGAATACCCCTGAAAACAACAACGACATTCCCAGCATCCGGGAAAGGCTCATTCTCGACCGGTCCGTCTGCTTGTTCAGATTAAACATGTTTTCTACAGCCTTTTTCATCGCTGAAACCATGCTCTTAATAGCAGAACCAGCACTTCTTAATGCGGAACCCATATTCTTCACAACCATACCTACACGGGCAGCAGCTTTCTGCAAATTCTGCATTACCTGCACAAGTCGGCTATTTTTCTGCCGGTATTCCGCAACCTTATTCTTCAGTTTATTGTATGAAGAGTACAGCCTTCCATTTATGTGCTCCAGCTTCTGTGATTCCGCATTGTACTTCTCAGCTGTGCTTTTATACGTATCTGTCGATGTAGGATCCGCATAGGCCCTTCCGGTCGTCTGCATCTCTTTCTGTTTCCGCTGTAACCTGTCAATATCCGTCCAGATGTCGTCCATCTGTTCGTCAAGTTTCTTCAGCGGCGCAGAATTTATTGAAAATCCCATATCCAGCCATTCACGCTGTTTTGTCTCAACCTTTTCAAACTCATCTTCCAGAGCTTTTATATCGTCTTTGAGCTTTTTATATTCTTCTGTCTCGATTCTGACCTTGCTCAGTTCTTCAAGCTTTGATTTTAGCTCTGATACTTTACGTTCCTGCTTCTCGTAGTTCTGATACAGGTCCGTTATCGCTGTTATCTGCCTCTGGAAAGAACTTTTTGCTGAATCACCCATCTTCGATACCTGCGCGGATATCCTGGTCATTCCAGCCTTTACAGCGTTCATTCCTTTCGACACACCGCCGGTATCTATCCTGGTATCAATGATAATTGAACCATCTGCCATGTTATATCTGCCTCCAAACTATTTGAGGTTCGGGCACTGAATCCTGTTTCCAATGCCGTTATATACTCAGGACCATCCCGTTACCAAGACAGCCCTGTTATATGTATTTACGCTTTGCTTTCTTCTTTCGTATATTTAGCGATATATTTTCTCACCCGCTCCTGCTGCGCCTTCTCTCTCGCCTCAAGCTCTTTCTCAATAATTCCACCAATTACAGTGATAATCTGCTCTGCAAAGGTCTCTCCGCTTTCCAGGACTGTAAACGGACTGGTAATCTTG
Organism: Ruminococcus sp. AM36-2AA; assembly: GCF_003461955.1. GTDB lineage: Bacteria > Bacillota > Clostridia > Lachnospirales > Lachnospiraceae > Blautia_A. Next base: position 258,098 of record NZ_QTYB01000004.1, read on the forward strand.
AAGAAGCTCTCTGATACAGGAGCACCAAACAACAGATCAATCTTCTCCCCGGCTTCCTTTTCCAGATCTGGAAGAATTTCCTCGAAGTCTTTGTCCTTGATTTTGTCATTGATTCCAGTAAAAAACGCTGCTGCCTCTTTATACCTCTTTAAAATACCTGCATCTGAAGGAATAAATCTGAACACGCCCAGATCATTTCCGTCTTGATCAGTAATCTGGTATGTCTTCGCACCGGTCTGAACTACTACTTTCTCCATTAATCCTCATCCTCGCTTTCCTGCTCTTCTGCTTTCAGCTGTCCTTCCAGTTCATTAAGCTCCCTAATCCCATCCATGCATTCTGTGACCTTATCTGCTGTAGCTCTCATTGAATTGCGTACCTCATCACTTTGAACGAAATCCGCATAAAGCTCTCCGATATGTCCAGCCGCATTAGCCAGAGAACTAAATACCCCCTTCTGCAACCTCATTTTTTCCGTGTATAAACGTCTCTGATCTGAAATCTGTTTCTTTCTTCCCATGTCACTTACCTCCATTCTGTCTGTCATAAATCGCTGCCAGCTCACACACAATCACAAATAACAAAAGACCAATAACTACCACCAAAATCACCTCCGCAACAATGAAATATTACCTGTTATATATATTTTACCATCAAACCTGACCACAGTTGTGGTACATGTTTACCACAGTTTGCACCATTTTCCATATCGTGATATGATCTTTAATGGCAATAATCCCATATTATTACTTTTTTATACTGGCAACGGGATTATTTCTTTTGGCTTTGTTTTCCAGATCTTTTGCTACTGCTAAAAGAAGATCCTCACACAACCGGGAATGATGATGATTCTTCCGTAATACTTCTATCTCTTTCACCACTCCCTGCCAGTATACATCGTCTTCAGGTCTGCCCGGAGGATACAGCTTTTTGTATAACCTCCAGCAGTCCGTGAAGATGTCATATATCTGCTTTAATTCTTCTTTATCGTTCACTGGTTACTCCTCCGGCATGATGTATATCTTTTCTCCTGCTGCATACTTCTGAAGCATCTCCTCAAGAACTTCCGTTGCTCGCTCACAACTTTTGTATTCTGCTATGTACATTCTTCTTTCTCGAATAAAATATCCCTCTGTGCACGGCATTCTAAAATCAATGATTCTTACTTTATCCTGCGTCATTACTTTCATGGTTGCTATCCTTTCCGGCGGTAATTCGTCCATAAAATCCATTGCAAAACCAAACTACAAACTACAACTACAATCGTTCCAAAGAGTTTAAAGTTTTCCTTATATACTCTTATATCCCATATTATTATCTTTTATATATTTCTTTTTATAGAATGTAGTTTTTGTAGTTATTGTAGAAAAGCCCATAAATGCTGGGGTTGAGCAGACTACATTCTAACTACAAAGTTGACTACATTCTTTCAAGATCGCCTACTCGAACGGTATTTCCATTTGTTCTTGTTTAGGAACTGGCACAAAGTCAGAAGAGTTTGTAGTTTTTTCCGGTTCAGTTTGTAGTAACATCTTCTGAAACCCTCTCTGACTTCCATACTTAGGAAATTTGCGTGGAGTTTTCATTCTTTGCCATCCTGGTACCTTTGCAATAATACTGTTTATTTCCGATGTCTGATAACTTTTTGGCGAAATGCTTTCTTCCAATGCTTCAAACCATATTTCCCTAGCACATACCTGTGTTTTACCTTCCAGGTATTCCTGAATAATCCCCCGCTTGCCATCATCCGCCATATTCGCCTCTTGAAGTTCCTTTGCCTCTTGCATATATGCTTCTGGAAGTATCAGCTGTGGCTTCTCATTTTTCCAAATATGTACAGCCTCGGCCCAAGCCTGCTTGATTGTATCCATAATTTCTGGCACAAAAAGACTTTTTGATGGTTTCTTAACGCCTGTTTGGACAATTAGGAAACGCCTATTTCCCGTTTCATCCTGTAGGAAATCATCTTTATTGGTAGTTCCGGCGAATACACACTGTCTGTAAAATGTGTCTGCCCGCCGCTCATAAGGAATCCTATATTTGTCCTGTGTGGCTGTCAGGAATCGCTTTACACTCTCCACACCGCCCGCCGTCCTTGCCAATGATTTAAGCTCTGCAAGCTCAATTATCCATGAACCTGTAAGAGACTGCACTGCCTTATCTGAATCCAGACTGTCTAAGGAATCATTGAACCATGAATCGTCCAAAGCCATCAATTTCAGAAATGTGCTCTTGCCAATGCCCTGCGAACCCTGTAGAATAATCGTATAATCAAATTTATTTCCAGGTTTATACACTCTTGAAACAGCACCCAACATCCAAAGGCGCATAACCTGATATGTATAATCAGAATCCTCTGCTCCAAGATATTCCGGCAGCAGGCTTCTTATATGCTCTTTTCCATCCCATGTAAGGGAATCCAGTAATTCTCTTACTGGGTGGAATTTATTCCGCATAGAAACATTTTTCAATGCATCTGCAAAGTCCTGTCGGCTTTTAAGCCCATAATCAGCCTGTATCAGTGAAAATAAGGCTGAATCATCATGACTGCTCCATGCTCTGCAATTATTCTCATTTTCCCATGGTACGCTACCATATAGATAAGGTTGTTGTGCAAACTCATTAAGGCGGATTTTTCCGGCGAAACGACTGTCTTTATCCATAACGACTTCAAAATTATGTACAAGCTGTTTTACGCTTTTTACATTTCCATCTTCATCATAGTTACAGTCGAGGAATTTAAAGACTAATGCCGGACCTCCAGCTACTTCGTCCTTGCTTTTTTGTATTACAGATCGTTTTTTGCCTGTATCCTGCTCCTGATCTTGCTGAACATCTGTACAAACCTTCTCTGTATCGTCAACATTCCTTATTAGATTTTCAAATTCTTCAACAGTATGTCCTGCTTCAAAATAATCAGTAATGTCTGCTTTAGGCACCTCTGGCATTGGAATAATTATCTTGATACTCTTAGCAGTGCCTTTTAAGTCTCTTACAACAGTAGACGCTAATTTCTTTCCCGGATCATCATTATCTGCCAAAACTATCACATCTGCGTCTTTACAAAGCTCGGATACATTTTTATTCCAATCATTTGCACCGCCACAAGAAAAAGCAGCGTATCCTTTTTTAACTAAAGTATTAACGTCCTTTTCCCCTTCTGGAATAAATACTGGTTCTTTTCTCTCAATGGCCCGCTTTATACTGGATATGCTTCCATATACTGCATTAAACGTTTTCTTGTTCTTTCCGTTTAAGCCATAAGCAAAACGCTCATTACTCAAGATTCCAAAAAGCATTTTCTTGCCTTCTAATCGTACTTTTGTATATGCATAATCACCGTTAATGGAAGCATAATTGTACACAGCCTCGATTTTTCTTTTTTCACGATTCTCTATGTACGCACGCCATCGTTCCTTTGCCAATCCATCCCCATAAAATAAATCTGACATTTTTAATCCTGCTGCAATAACAACTTCCTCAGTACTACATCCAGCATGACACTTAATCAATGCTCGATCATTACCATCTGTAAGTGTTAAACTAGCCTCTCTATCTGCATGTGCCGGACAAATGCATTGTGCCTTGCCTGTCCCGCGTTTCCTAACTTGAAAGTGTGATAAAATCCTTTCAAAAGTCAATTCTTATCACCTTCCAACTCTTCCAAAAATTCTCTTGCACTCTCTAACACACGCAATGTATTTTCACCACGATTCTCAAGTGTACGAATAAACTTTCGGATTTCCATCGTGTCTCCTGCTGCCGGAAGATAATATCCTCCCGGCGGAGTGGTGCTAGATAATATGACTTTGCCAGCCTTGCGTTCTGCTTCGATCTGCTTCTGAAGCATTCGAACGCTGGAAAAATGGCATTTCACAGTAAGGTACTCCGGTGTCAGTGCATTTTCTCTTCCCGGTAGTAGATTTTCATATACACTCATATAAACACCGCCTTACTCTGAAATTGCATCCAAATAGGCGTCCACTTTCGAGAAATTTATTAGATAACATTTCCCTACCTTAATTTCCGCACCTGCTTCCTCTGCTACCTTACGCATTGTATTACGCCCTAATCCATAGCGAGCACAGGCTTGTTCAATGCGTCCTGATTTTATATTAAAATCATTTTCATTATTTATGGCTCTTTTTTGCATAGAATCATTCCTTTCGGTTGTTTTAATATTGTTTATCATGTTTCTTTATGCTATTATGGTAACATAAAGGTGGTTTAATAACCACAACACAGTTACCTATTTTTACGTTACATTTTTATCTGAAAGGAATTAACATGAAGACAAAAGTAACACAACCTACTGAAAAAATGTTACTCTGTGGAAAAAGAGTCGCAGAATGCCGAAAAGAAATGGGGTACAGCCAAGAACAACTCATTGAAGAAATAATGGCTCTTCCTGAAAATAACGGAAAACCTCGCAATGAAAAACAGATATCTTATATAGAAAGCGGAAGTCGAACTCTTTCTATTGAATACGCCCACTTAATTGCAAAAGTTCTTCATGTTAATGAATCTTACTTGTTAGGGGAAAGTGAATATAAAACAGATTCCGATCAAATCAAAGCTGTAGCTCAATCTACTACAAATGAAGATATAGCTTGTTATACATTTATGGAGGCCTTAGGTTATAAATTTATAGATTTGAAAATATCCCCAAACGGAACAAAAACTTCTATGCACAAGCGTTTCAAATATTTAAAAATAAATACTGATGATACAGACGAACAGATTTTAGAAAAAGCCCGCGATGCCGAGCCAGTTCGATACTATATTATTGAGGATCCTGAAGGAAGACGAGCTCATATTAACTTAGATGATTTAATCCGAATGCAACAGGCTATACGTGATTACACCATTTTTCAATTAGAACAACCATTTAAACTCATTCATCGATTAGAACAAATGATAAATAAAACACCCAATACCTAAATTTATTGAAGCCTCTTTAAGTAGACCTGGTTATTTACCTTGTCTGCTTAAGAGGCATCATGTCATAGGCATTGAGTGCTTTATTGTGTGTTCGATATTCTGTTTTGTGTTGAAAAGCAACACCCCAAATATCTTTCGAGTTACTTTTCGTTGCAACTTTACATTTATCAGTAAGTATTATTCCACGGCTTTTTGTGAATTATTTTAGGCAATTCTTTATACAGTGTCAATTCAATTTCTTTTACTGCATTGCTAATCGTATCTATATATTCAATCAGCTTAACTTCTTTTATATAGCTACTGCCATAAACTTTATGTGCTATACTGCCTCTTTCAGTAATCACATCATCAATTCCACTGAATGGAAAAGCATTACAATCAAATATATTATTTAATCCTAAATATTTTGATATATACCTTGTTATGTTACACATTTTAGGGGTATTTAATCTGTCCATTTCACTATTTACCAAATTGATATAATACTCTTTCCAGTTGTCTGCCCAAGTTATACACTCAAGTTCATTTTTACTCTCTTTTATGCTTTTCGCAATAGTTTTCTTAACCTGCTTAGGCAAATCCCCCGGATGATTCAAAGACTTGGTTACTATAGAGCAACTTTCTTTTAAAACTTCTTCAAAATAAACTTCAAAAGTTGAACACAAAAACATTATTGCTGCTCTTGTAAAATGATCTAAGCTTCGTTTACCTCTTCTGTGATCTTTATGAAGAGCTTCTTCATAGGCTTCTTTGAATTTCTCAACTTGAACACTATTTTTTTGAAACCTCATATAGGCTTTTGATGGCATGATTGTCTCCCCCTACGTATACAATTTCTTTTATCATATCGCTAATTATGTGGCAGTACAACAATTACAATTCGACATTTTTCGACAAATCAAAGCCGCTCCTTCACCAAAAAAGGGACGGAACCTGTTACAGCTCCAGCCCTTCTCTTTAATCATCATAATATCCTTTATGGATAATTTTTTGAAAAATCATCCTTGTATTTCAGTTTACTTCTCCCACCTTACCTGCATATATTCTTCCACACTTACCATTTTTCCTCCCTTGAATGTGTAACGTGTAGCATAAGTATTTAATTTTCCTTATAATTACCTTTTTATATAATATTAAAATATACTTTATAGTAAAATATTAGTTACATTAGTTACACTAAGTAAAAAATACAGTATTTATAAGGGTTTGAGGTGTATCTTGGGGTGTAACTAAGTGCAACTAGCCGTAACTAAAATCATTCAAATGGTATCTCGCACTCACACATTTTTTCAAATTCACTTAATTTTCTGACTTTTTTGTAGCATATCTGCGGACCATACTTTCCACACCGGACTCTCTTGCTGCCAAAAGGATTTCAGCTGCTTTGATGTCACTTTTAGAGGTTTCAATACGATACAATACCAAATCTTTCTGTGTTCCCTTTTCATTAGGCTGCATCAAATAATTTCACCCCTTCTTTCTTTACATTCGCATAAAACGGGTATACATCGATCCGGTTCTGGAAATGCTGCTGACTTTTTGCTATCGGTTTAATGTCAAGATCATGATCCATATTGAAATCAAAAGTTTCTCCTGACAGCTCATGACGATACTGTTTAATATCCATGTCTGACAAGTCCAGGAGAATCATTATGTCTATATCAGAATCTGCCTTATAATCTCCTCTTGCATAGGATCCATATAAAATCACTGTCTTTAAATGACTTCCATATATCTTCCGTAATATTTCGGTATACTGATCTAACAGCATCTTTATCGTTACCGGCATAATGTTTTCTCCTTTCCTGCTTCAATGCTTTTTCTTTATTATAACCGAACCACCATATCTTTTCTATTGGTTTCTCACATTCTGTACCATCTAAATCACCATGCAGCAAAACATATCTATTGCGTTTCCATACCCCACAGTTTACCCCAATTTTTACCCCACAAACTGATTTTTACCCCACGAGCAAAACTTGATATGTGATAAACACTGACAAAAGCTTTTTTATAAATTTTTCCAGTAAAATCAAGGGTTTCGGGCTTTTTGAAAAGCTACATAATGGCACTAGATAAAAGCGGATGAAACGTTCCCCGTAAAATTATAAATTTTATTAACGAAGTCTAATCATTTCCCAAAATAATCCTGTCGGCCGTTATTTTCTGTCGTATTCCGGAAAATTCCCGAAATATTACAGCCGTCTTTTTTCATCCTTAATCATGTCTCTGCTCTTTGTTATCATAGGTCTCACAGAATCTGGCAGCAAAAGACGGCGGCTCCTGATGAGCATACAGATGTGAAATATCACCAAAAGAACTCATACGGAAGGATGCGATTCCTTTTCTTCGCTCTTCCGTCACAATAGTGCTCACCGATGATGGCGCCGCACAGAAATTCTGCAGCATTACCAGTGGAGAAATGCTGAGAAGATAACTGATCAGCACACAGCTTACTCCGAAATGACAGAAAAATACAAGGGTATCCTCGTTGGCTTTTTCCGCTCTGTAGTAATGGCCCTCACGCACATAACCATGTTCTGCCAGAACTTTATCAAAATTCTGTGTGACCCAGTCATACTCTTCTTTCATTTTTCCTTCTCGCAGGATATCATTATCCCACCAGCGGTCAAAGCTGTAGAAATTCTCGATCTTTGTCCAGTCCTCAGGAAGCCAGTCCCAGGGAATGATCTTTTCTCCGTGCACATCCGGTCTTCTGATCTTCACATCAAATTCTCTGAGCCACTTGCATTCTGTGGCTGTTCTTCCGTTTTTCTTAAGTGTGCAGGATGCGGTATCCTTTGCTCTTCCAAGTGGCGAGACATAAAAATCCCTGACATCAAGAGCAGCGATCTTCTCGGAAAGGAATTCCGCCTCTTTCCAGCCCTTTTCGGTCAGGGAATCTATTGTGTAATCCGGGTCGCCATGTCGTATAAAAAGTAATTTCATCTTTCTGATATCCTCCATTTTATAACCTGGATTTCCATTATATTCTTATTTTTTCAGTTGTCAATTCCTGATGTCCTCTGTGGCAGATCTTTTTAAGCCTGATCTGCAGCATTTTCTTTTACAAATTCCTGCTGTTCTCTCAGCTCATGAACTGCTCTCTTCAGTGCCTGAAAGCTCTCTTCACTGATAATATGCTCAATCCTGCAGGCATCATGAAGTGCTGTTTTTTCGTGCACTCCCAGCATCATCAGCCAGGATGAAATCAGCTGGTGGCGTTCGTATACTTTGTCTGCGATCTTATGTCCTTCTTCTGTCAGGCGGATATCTCCGTTATCTGCTACTGTGATGAGATTTTTCTGGCGGAGATTCTTCATGGCAACGCTGACACTTGGTTTCTTAAAGCCCATTTCTGCCGCAATATCCACGGCTCTTACAAGCGAACTCCTATTTCCAAGAATCAGGATCGTCTCCAGATAATCTTCCGATGATTCATTTGATCTCATTCTGTTTACACCTCCCTCGGTTTGTTAAAACTAACCAAGTTAATCATAGCATACTTTGAGCAAATGAGCAATGGTTTTCACAGAAAAAAAGCCTGACAGCTCAAAGCTGCCAGGTCTTTACTGCTTTCTGCTTATTTCTTCTGCAACTGCCAGGAAACTCTGACAGGAACAGATCTTCAGCATCCTGAAAATTTCCATAAACTTTTCTTTTGAATAATCTCCTCTGAGCAGTTCACTGTATCCCTGTAATTTCGTCTCTGCCAGAATATGTACCAGATCACTATCCACTTCTTTTCCACATTTTTTCTGAAGATTTTCCCGGAGGAACTGTTCCATTCTTATACAGGTATCTTCCCGGAAATTGTCATATCGAGTTCCTTCCGCTCCATCCATAAGGATTCTTGCGATATCCCGGTTTTCCCAGATAAATTCCATAAGAATTCTGTCATATTCTTCTGGCTGCAGCTGTTTTTCCCGATTGGAAAAATCTCCAGTAAGCTCTTTGAGCTTTTCCACCGTTTCTTTCACAATCTCCTCAAAAAGAGCTGCTTTGCTTTCAAAAAAGAAATATAGTGCTCCCGTAGTCACATCTGCCTTTTTGCAGATCGCACGAAGAGAAGCCTTCAGAAATCCCCTGTCTCTGAATTCTTCCTTTCCCGCTTCCAGAAGTCTGCTCCGCACAGCATTTTCTGTTTTTTCCATATTGTACGCACTCCATAATTTTTCCTGTTTTATCCGCATACAGGAAAACTCCGCTTGTTTCTGACCAGCTGTTAATTTTTTAGCAATCTGATCTCACTGGTATTTTACCGTAAATTACTCAAAAAAGAAAGTACTGATACATAAAATATTTGACCCAAATCAGTGAAGCATCATCGGAGAATCCCCACGATCTGTGACGATCTCATAACCAACCGACTCCACACGTCTGGAAAGGCATCCCCTGCATTCCGCAGCTTCCTCTCCTGTGCAGATCTTGTTATCGTAAAGTTCATACTGTTTACGGTTCTTCACCGGGGAAAGATTTGGCATTACTACATTGGCACCTGCCTGAAAACCTTTTTCCCTGCCTCTCGGGTCCAGAGTTCCCAGAGCTGTGGTTGCCGGAAGAAGTACCTGTGGCAGCATGATCCGGATGACAGACAAAAGAAACAGTGTCAGATCCACACTTCCCGCAGGTTCCTCTGCAAATTTCGTATCATGGTGGGGAATAAACGGTCCGATTCCCACCATATGAGGGTTCAGCTCTTTCAGAAAAACAAGATCATCCGCCATATATTCCATCGTCTGCCCCGGAGCCCCTACCATAAAACCTGCTCCGATCTGATATCCAAGCTCCTTCAGATCATAAAGACATTGTTTCCGGTTTGCAGAACTTAAATTTTCCGGATGGAGGTAACGGTAATGTTCTTCATTGGCTGTCTCATGACGGAGTAAATAACGGTCTGCCCCGGCTTCTTTAAACTTCTGATAACTTTCTTTTGATTTCTCCCCAATAGACAGTGTAATGGCACAGTCCGGATATCCCTGTCTGATGGACTGGATGATGTCCACCATTCGATCATCATTAAACCATGGATCTTCTCCTCCCTGCAGCACAAATGTCCGAAAGCCCAGCTCATGCCCGTTTTCACAGCACATAAGGATTTCTTCTTTTGTAAGGCGGTAACGGCTGACATTCTTGTTTGAACGGCGGATTCCGCAGTAATAGCAGTCATTCCTGCAGTAATTGGTAAATTCGATCAGACCTCGTGTATATATTTTATTTCCAAAATATTTCTTCTGGATACGGACAGCTTCTTCCCGAAGCAGACGCACCGAATCCGGATCCTGATATAAGTGCAGAAGTTCCGGATATTCTTCCCTTGTCAGCTGTCCCTCTTTTATAAATTTTTCAACGATCCCCATACTTTATCTGCCCTTCTCTTTTATTTACAGAATTATCTATAGAAAATATTTTATCATAAAAAATCTGAACATTCTATAAAAAGAACAGCTTTTGCAAAAACAATCAAAGTGTCAGGAATAAAAAAACAGATACTGCACAGTACGGGTATACTTGCAATATCTGTTTTTACGGGATATTCGGATTTTATTTGATCAGATCTTTTACAACCTCACCGGCAATGATCAGTCCTACTACGGATGGCACGAAAGCGTTGCTTCCCGGTACCTGACGACGCTGGGTACATTTTCTTTTCGTTCCAGGAGGACAGATGCAGTGAGATTTACAACTGATCGCCATGTCATCAATAGGAGTCATTGGTTTTTCCTGTGAATAAACAACTTTCAGCTTTTTAATTCCACGTTTTTTCAATTCGCGACGCATAACCTTTGCCAGCGGGCAGACAGATGTCTTATAAATATCTGTCACCATAAAACCGGTAGGATCCATCTTATTTCCGGCGCCCATAGAGCTGATGATCGGTGTTCCTGAAGCCTTTGCCTGCTCTACAAGCATCAGTTTTCCAGTTACAGTATCAATCGCATCGACCACATAATCATACTGGGAAAAATCAAAGGAATCTGCTGTCTCCGGCACATAGAACGTCTTGTGGATATTTACAACTGCATCCGGATTGATTTCAAGGATACGGTCTCTGGCCACATCAACTTTATATTTTCCTACAGTCTTTCTTGTCGCATAAATCTGGCGATTGATATTGGTAAGGCATACTTTGTCATCATCGATCAGATCCAGTGTTCCAACACCGCTTCTTACCAGGGCTTCTACCGTATATCCGCCTACACCGCCAATTCCAAATACTGCAACTCTGGAATTTTTCAGCTTTTCCATTCCTTCTTTTCCAATTAATAATTCTGTTCTTGAAAACTGATTCAGCATTTTCTGATTTCTCCTTATATTCTTTCCATGTATATTGTACCGACAACAAAGTCCCCCTCCACAGCTTATTGCTTTCCACAATAGAAGCAGGGGACTTACTTGATTCAGTTAATCGGACAAAATAATTCGTTTTATAACTGTCAGGATTCTATCATGGGAAAATAACCTTGTCAATATCCCTACCAACACACTAGGAATATTTTCCCATTTCTGTCAATAAATCTTATGGCACAAAAAAAGATTCCCGAAAATAGGAATCTTACTGATACTGCGGGTAGCCGGACTTGAACCGGCACGGAGTTGCCCCCGAGAGATTTTAAGTCTCTTGTGTCTGCCTATTCCACCATACCCGCATATTCAATTAAATTGTTCAAAAATGGGGCCTATAGGGCTCGAACCTATGACCCTCTGCTTGTAAGGCAGATGCTCTCCCAGCTGAGCTAAGACCACAAATATGAACGACCCAGAAGAGACTCGAACTCTCGACCTCCGCCGTGACAGGGCGGTGCTCTAACCAACTGAGCCACTGGGCCATGCAAAATATAAAACTTATAAAATGGACCTTCGGGGACTCGAACCCAGGACCGACCGGTTATGAGCCGGTTGCTCTAACCAACTGAGCTAAAGGGCCAAAAAGCCGATGATCGGACTCGAACCGATAACCTGCTGATTACAAATCAGCTGCTCTGCCAATTGAGCCACATCGGCGTATTAAACACCAAATGTTGAATCGAGTCAAATGAATATCCAATTTAGTTTTAAGTGACTCCAAGGGGATTTGAACCCCTGTTACCGCCGTGAAAGGGCGGTGTCTTAACCGCTTGACCATGGAGCCATATTTCTTATTTATTTTTCGCTGTTTCGTATTTCCCTCAGCGACGAGTTAAATAATACCATACCTTTTTCATAATTGCAAGCTTTTTTTTGAAAAATTTCAATTTTTTTTACAAAGCCGTAAAACAGGCCGAAAACCCTTGTAAAATAAGGCTTTCCGAGGGTTCTCATTCTCTCTCTGAAGCATTGTCTTGAAAACTCTTTTCTGTTTTTTTCCAACATTGACATTATTTTTCCGCTGTATATAATTGAAAGTGTAGCGGCCCCAGAGACTATTGTAATCCGGAGGAAATAAACATCAAACCAATGTACGTCGGACAATTTACTCCGATGAGCCGGATTTGATGCAGTTTTTTCCTGAACAACTATAGTCAGCCGCTGAAAATTCATATGAAAGGATGATATTAATAATGAAAGTTTTATTACTGAACGGCAGTCCGCGAAAAGAAGGCTGCACCTATACAGCACTTACAGAAATCGCAGAAACCTTAAAGAAAAATGGAGTGGAGGCAGAAATTTTCCAGGCTGGCGATCCTTCCCCGGAGAACGTTGCTGCCGCAGCAGCCATTATGAAAGAGGCTGATGCCCTTGTTGTCGGCTCTCCGGTTTACTGGGCTTCTCCTTCCGGTCAGATCATTGAATTCATGGATAAATTCGCTTCCAAGGCCGGAAAAGATATGATCCACAAACCAGCCGCAGCAGTCGCTTCCGCAAGACGTGCCGGTACTACTGCAACTCTGGATGTACTGATCAAATATTTCACCTACCATCAGATGCCGGTTGTATCCGGAAACTACTGGCCAATGGTTCACGGTAACACCCCGGATGACGTCAAAAAAGACGCTGAGGGCCTTCAGATCATGCGTACAGTAGGCAATAATATGGCATGGCTCTTAAAATGCATTGAAGCCGGTAAAAAGGCAGGTATTGAGGCGCCTGAGACAGAGCCGAAGATTATGACAAATTTCATTCGATAAAGCGGGATTTTCCCCGGCAGGGTTGTGAAAAGCAATAAGCAGCGAATGGAGACTTGCCAGTTATAAGTTATACTAAAAAACGTGTAGGTATAAATGTTTGTTATTTATATCTACACGTTTTTTATAATTGTTATCTTGTCCTGAATTTTTATCAGAAAACTTGTCTCTATTTTTTAGATATGATATATATAAAAAACCTGTAAACTTCACGTTTACAGGAAATAAAAAAGCTCCCCCTGTTGGACTCGAACCAACGACACTGCGGTTAACAGCCGC
>NZ_QTYB01000040.1:0-234 GCF_003461955.1 Ruminococcus sp. AM36-2AA
ATCGGAAGGTGCGGCTGGATCACCTCCTTTCTAAGGAAAAAGTAGAGTAATTGAAATGTGTTTTACTGTTGAGTTATCAAGGCAACTGAATAACGATATTTCTGGTAGCGATGCGCTTAGGGGACACACCCGTTCCCATCCCGAACACGACGGTTAAGACCTAAGCGGCCGATGGTACTGCACTGGAGACGGTGTGGGAGAGCAGGTGGCTGCCAGATCAAATGGGGATGTAGC
>NZ_QTYB01000040.1:244-609 GCF_003461955.1 Ruminococcus sp. AM36-2AA
TACTGCACTGGAGACGGTGTGGGAGAGCAGGTGGCTGCCAGATCAAATGGGGATGTAGCTCAGTTGGGAGAGCACCTGCCTTGCAAGCAGGGGGTCGAGAGTTCGAATCTCTTCATCTCCACTGAAATCGAAAGATTTCAAGATGGGCTTATAGCTCAGCTGGTTAGAGCGCACGCCTGATAAGCGTGAGGTCGGTGGTTCGAGTCCACTTAAGCCCACTGGTTTAAATGAACCAGAACCCCGTAAAGTTCATAATCATGAGCCATAGGGCAAAGGTCCACTTAAGCCCATTGGGTTTTAAGTAATAAAGCCCAATATATTGTACCTTGAAAACTGCATACATGAAGATTTGATTAAGTTAATCA
>NZ_QTYB01000005.1 GCF_003461955.1 Ruminococcus sp. AM36-2AA
AGCCCGAACGCCCTCCCTCGCGCTCCCACCCCGTTGGGCACGGAAAGGAGTGTTACATCTTTGATGTGTAACACGGTTGACTTTTGTCTGTATGCTGCGGTATTCAGAGTGGGACGCTGTGCCGATCTGGGTTCCTGGGTTCTTCGGCACTTATAGTGGAATGGTATACTGAGCTGGTTTCCGAACTCTTCAATATTTACAGTGGAACGTTATACTAATCTGGTTTCCAAACTCTTCAATATTTATAATGAGTCGTTATTCCAATCCTTCTTCTGGTCTCTTCGGTATCTGCGCTGAGACGCTACGCCGATACAGCTGCCCTTTCACAATCCCAGGACAGGACGCCCCGCGTCCGCTTCCGTCCCCTGCCCGGGTTTTATCTTTTTTCCTGCCGGCTGGAAGTGTCAGCCAGAGGGAGAGGATATCGGTTCGGGCTGTTGCGGAGGAGGGGTGATACAACTTAGGTCCCGGGAGAGGGCGTTATTGCGGCAGGGTCGGCTGTTTGAGCCAGCGGCGAGTTCTGGCCCTGCCGCAATGGTTTTAGCCATCTCACGGAACCTTAGTTGTATCCCCCGACGGAGTCCTTGCCCGGGCCGATATCCTCTCCCTCTGGCGTCCGCCTTTCTCTCCACCTTCCGGAACCTTAGCAGTTCCCCCGACAGCGTCCCTCCAGCCACAAAAAAAGCAGGAAGCTCCGCACACTCCCTGCAAACTCTCACACAACCAAAAGCCCTACACCCCAGCAAAAAAATCCCCTACTTCATATTCGCAAACCTCTCCACAGCCTTAGTAAAATTCTCAATCGTCTTATCCGCATCCCCATGCTCAATACCATCTCTCACACAATGCTGGATATGCCCCTCAAGCACAACCTGTCCAACCTTATGCAAAGCCGACTTCGCCGCATTGATCTGAGATAAAATATCCTCACACGGAATATCCTCATCCACCATTCGATCAATTGCCTGAACCTGACCAACAATCTTCTTAAGTCTCCTGTGAATATTTTCCGAGTCCATACACTGCTTCATATTATTACCTCCAATATCAAAAGTCACAGTCAACAGACATCCGCGCATCCACACCACTGACTGTCCCTGTCACTTTTATATTAAAGACCCCGCAACACCTTGTCAAGTTTTTCACCACACCTCACAAAAAGCATCTGTACACCATCTCATTTCTCACAAATCATAATTCCTTTCCTCACCCGTTCCGTAAGACTGTCCCCACCCTTACGATACCATTCCTCCACAAAAGAATCAAAAGAACTCACCGGCTTTTTCCCCATAATAATCTGAATAAAAGCCTTCTTCTCCAATGAACGCAACGTCTGAGGAATCTCCCCGTCACCATCCCCAAGATACTTTTTCTCCGGAGCATGATAATTCGCATCCACCAGAAGCCCAACCGCTGAAATCCTGGACTTATACGCAGCCCAGGCCTCCACCGAAGGCACCTCTGCACCAAGATACTCCCTGCAGGCATCAAAATAAGAAACCTCAATGGCACTGAGATCCTCTCTCGTCTTTGCATCACCAGGACTGTAAAGCGCCTCCCGGATATGCCTCGTCACCATATAAGTAGCCTCATTATAATCCACATTGATCATCAGCGGACGCGCTGTAGGATCCACGTTCAGGGCAAAATAACTGTTCACCTCATCCGCATCCTCCGCTTCATACCTGGAATAATCAAACAGCACGCTCAGGATCTTCATCACGATCTCCGGATGTTCATATCCCTTACGTACAACCACATACTTACTGTCCCAGAACGTAGAATACACTTCCACCGTCCGTTTTGCATCTGCAGTCAGATAATACGGTTCCCAGTCAGTCTCTTTATTCTTCCTATACTCATCCATAAGCGGATTATTGGGAGTCCACCAGAGGCCAAAAAACGCCCCGCACTTTCCATTCACCACAAGATCCCGGATGTTATTCTGTGCACGCAGTGCAAAATCCGGATCCAGGATCCCCTGCTTATAAAGCTCTCTTAAATACCCCAGAGCCTCTTTTGTCTCCTCCGTCAGTGATCCATAGACAATTTCTCCATCTGCATTTTTGATCCACTGCTGGGGATACGCACCGAACATTTCAAACACAGAGTCCACCGAATAACTGGTACTGACCGTACCCACAAGACCCGGATCACAGACAAGGCCCACAGGATCTTCGCCCTCTTCTGCCCCCATCCGGTTCTCCTGAAACGCACGGATCACAGAAAGCGCCTCGTCCAGGGTCTTCGGCTCTTTCACTCCCAATTGTTCCATCCAGTCACGCCTCAGCCACAAAAGCTGCGATCCGTCATCAATCGCAGTCTCCGGAAGCGCAAACAGCTTCCCGTCAAATGTTCCAGATGCCAGAAGCTCTTTTCCATAACTTTCATACATCTCCTGTATCTTATCGGAAGCACAGCTTTTGTATACTTCCGTCAGATCTTCGATCAGATCATTTTCAACCAGTTCTTCCAGAGTCTCCCTGTCCGATACCAGAAAAATATCCGGAAGATTCCGGTCTTTGACCAGGATATTCAGAGCTTCGTCGTACCGCTCCTCGCTCTCCATAAAAATATTCTTATTCTGAACATTCAATGTCTTTTTCAGATACCGGGTATAAGCATTATCTTCATAAGTCTGCCCTTCCGGGAGATTGGAATTATTGGTTCCCTTCATCTGTCCCAGTGTATAGGTTACAAGCTCCGGATATTTCCCCAGAGGCGAAGTTTCCGCTATATCCCAATTCTCACGGTCTTTTACAGATGAAACATCTCCGTCTGTTTTTTTCGTTCCCCCGGTCCCAAAAGAACACCCCGCCAGAAGTGTCAAGATCAGTATCGCACTAAAAAACAGCAACGTTTTTCTCGGACTACGTCTCATCTTTTTTCACCTCTTTCGGAATCCTCATATCCACTCTTGTTCCCTGCCCTACTTTGCTCAGGATCCGGATGGCATAATCCTCTCCATATAAAATACACATACGGTCATTGACATTTTTAAGACCATAGCCTTTTGCCTGATAGGTGATCAGTTTCTCTGCCTGCTCCTGTTCCATGCCCATTCCGTTATCTTCCACACGGATCACCACATCGCCCGCTTCTTCAAAGAAAGAAAGCCTCAGGATCTTTTCTCCTTCTTCCTTCACGTCCAGCCCATGTTCCAGCGCATTCTCAACGATAGGCTGCAAGGCAAGCTTCGGAACCAGTTCCTGCTGCACAGACGGATCAACGCTCCACTCCACTTTAAAATCATTGTCGTGCATGATCAGCTGGATTTCCAGATACGCCTCGATATTCCGGATACAGTTTTCCACAGTCACCATATCCGCCCCTTTACTCAATGCAGTCCGATAAAACGTAGACAATGCCAGGGTCACACGGCTGATCTCCTTTTGTCGGCTTTTAATTGCCATCCAGTTTATAATAGAAAGAGAATTATAAAGAAAATGCGGATTGATCTGAGCAGTCAGGGCTTTCAGCTCAAATTCTTTCAAAGCAATCTTGTTTTCATAAACCTCTTCGATCAGACGATTGATCTCATCCATCATATGCCGGAAACTTCTTACCAGCTGTCCCACTTCATCTCTGGAATCACTGTAAACTGTAACTTCACGGCTTCCCTGATTCACCTGTTCCATATTTCTGGTAAGCTGCTCGATCTTTCTGGTGAACAATGTGGAAAACGTCATTCCCAGTACGATAATGATCACAACACAAAATCCGATCAGCGGAATCTCACTGATCAGCACTTTGGAAACCGAACTCTCGATCACTGCTGGCGGCTTGTAAAAATAATATGTCCACCTTGTCTCATGGCCGCTGCTGCTGACATAGGTATATTCTTCCCGCAGACGGTCCAGCATTTTTCCGGTTTCTTTCTGTGCGGAAATATCACTGGCTGCAAGGTTTTCTCCATGATAAACGATATTTTGGCGGTTATCTACCACAAGGCCGCCGGAATTCCGTTCAATAATATTGGCAAGAGGACGGAATACTTTTCCATAATCCAGCGTAATACAGAGAACAGCTTCCCGCGTCTTCCCATCGTAAATTTCCCGGACTGCTGCGATCTGGCGGTTGTCCCGGTCCACGATCCACTGAACTGTCACACTGTCATCCAGTTTGTCACTCCACCATTCCCCCTCTACTTCCGAGAGCGGAGCCAGGGTATATTCATGACGCACGGGAATGCTTTCCGCAAAAAGCTGAATCCCAAGAATCGCTTCGTGATAGGATTTTGGCACTGTAAGCAGCGGATCCACCACTTCCGTATACTGTTCATAGGCAGTATAACGGTCCATGTCTTTATTCTGGATCACCTCCTGGATCTCCGGGGAATAAGTAAGATAATTCAGAAGACTGGCATAAATCTCAATCTGCCCGTCAATATTTTCCCGGGTCTGTTCCAGAATGGAATACATATCTTCCATCTCATTCTTCCGGACAAGACTGCTCATACGGCTGTGGCTGTAAAGCGCAAGAACAGTCATCGGTACCAGAGAAACCACTACAAGAAGAATGGTCAGCTTGTACCGGTATTTCATATCGTTATACTTCTTCAGAAGCCTCTTCATCCTCATTGTTTCCTTTCCTGTAGGATTCCGGGCTGCTTCCGTAATATTCCCGGAAGCTCCGGCAGAAATACGAAGAATTGGCAAATCCTACCTTCTCGCTGACCATGGCTACCTTCATATTGGTAGTGCAGAGAAGTTCCTTGGCTTTTTCCATGCGGAACACACGGATAAAACGGTTCAGGTTCATTCCGGTTTCTTTTTTGAAAATAAAGCTGAGATAGCCCGAAGAAAGATATACTTTTTCCGCCAGGGTTTCCAGATTGAGATCTTCCGCATAGTGATTGTAGATATAATTTTTCACTGCTGCCACCTCATCTCTTGATTCGCTCATGGAACGCTCCAGAAACGCTTCGTACTGGCGGATATTTTTCTCCGTAACTTCAATGATCTCCTGAATGGTCGAACAGCCATACAGATGATCCACTTCCAGATCCAGCCTGTGCTCTCCCGCAAAACGGTTCTCCTGAAACAGTTCCCGTATTACATTGGAAAAAACAAATTTCACATACATGGCAGAAAACTGGGTGTTGGACTGATATTTGGATGCCAGGCTGTGAAAATGGCTCCACAGCTGTTTCACATCTTTTCTGGAAATATCTTCTGAAATTTTTTCCATCAGTCTGGAATCCTGTTCTTCCTCTCCGGTATTTTTTTCCTCTTCTTCCTCGCTGGTGTAAATATGGATGTCCGGATGATAAAATTTCTCTTCCATCTGCTGCTCCAGCTGTTCCATGATCCCCGGCAGTTCCCGGTATCCGTCAAAACGCCGGCTTACAGCCAGGTGAAAACGGGCAGGATGAAGGCGTTTCAGAAGACTGTAGACATTTTTTGCCACAAGGGTATAATCGCAGTACACATCTTTAAAAAGAAGCAGGGACTGACGGCCATTGAGATTCAGATAGAAAAAAGACCGGCGAAGTTCTGCCTGGATCTCAAGAGGCACCTCATCACTGGCAGAATCAAAAAAAGATTCATCGGATTCAATAAGGATTGCACAGTGCCACTGCTCCCAGATGGCAAAATCCACAATCCCTTCCGCTTCTTTCAGACGTTCCCGGTCACCAGAATAAAGATAACTCTGAAGAAAATACTGTTGAAGAAAACTTTTTTCTTTTATGGACTGCTGCTCTTTATTTTTCCGTGATGCGATCTCTTTCTGAATTTTCTGTATGGTGTCATGAAAGCGGTCCGGATCCACCGGTTTCAGCACGTAATCGGTCACACCATAACGGATCGCCTCCTGGGCAAAAGCAAAATCTCCATAACCGCTGAAAATGATAATTTCCAGATCCGGATATTCCTCCCTTGCTTTTTTTGAAAGCTCCAGACCATCCATATGGGGCATCTTGATATCTGTCAGCATCAGATCTACAGGATGCTTTCTCAATTCATTTAATGCCAGCTTGCCATTGGCTGCCTCATAAATTTCCCATTCACCTTCTTCCATGGACAGAAGAAATCGGATTCCCTCCCGTTCCAGTTTTTCGTCATCTACCACCAAAACTCTGTACATTCCCCACCTCGCCAAATATGGCCTGATCCACGTAAAGACACGCAGATCAGGCCGTTTTTCTTTCATTTTAACATTATTCAACTGATTTGTCAGCCCTTAACCGCTCCTGCAACCACACCTTCAATGATGTATTTCTGGCATGCAAGATAAAAGGCAATGATCGGAATGATGGAAAGTACCAGAACACCCATCATTGCTCCCATATCAATGGTTCCGTAACCACCTTTCAGGTACTGGATGGCAATGGAAATAGTCTTGTATTTCTTGATATCAAGTACCAGATACGGAAGAAGATAATCGTTCCAGATCCACATGGTTTCCAGGATCGCAACCGTTACACAGGTCGGTTTCATAACCGGAAGAACTACTTTAAAAAATGTCTGGATCGGGGTACAGCCATCGATCATGGCAGCTTCCTCGATCTCGATCGGAATGGATTTTACAAAACCGCTGAACATAAATACCGCAAGTCCTGCTCCATATCCAAGATAAATGATGATCAGTCCCCACGGAGTATTCAGCTTCAGAATGTTTGCGATCTTGGAAAGAGTAAACATTACCATCTGGAATGGTACGACCATGGAAAACAGACACAGCATGTACATGGTTTTTGTCAGCGTGTTGGTAACACGGTTGATGTACCAGGCACACATGGAGGTACAGAGCAGAATTACCGCAACCGAAAATACTGTGATAAATAATGTCCATCCAAATGCCTGGAAAAATCCAGTTTTTGTAAGACCATTTACATAGTTTTCCAGACCTACGAACATTTTATCCGTCGGGATTGCAAAAGGATAACGGCTGATGTATGCTTTTTTCTTAAAAGAATTGATCAAAACCAGAAGGATCGGAAAAATATAAGCAACAGATACCACACTCAGGATCGCAGTCCACAGACCGCTGAATTTTACTTTTTTATTCATTACTGCTGTACCTCCTTACTTCTTGTGAGACGATTCTGGATCATGGCAATTGCTCCAACCAGGATAAAGAAGATCACGGCCTTCGCCTGTCCTACACCTTCCCATCCGGTACGTCCATAGAAGGTATTGTAAATATTCAGTGCAAGCATTTCTGACATATTGGAAGGCTCACCATTTGTAAGAGCAAGGTTCTGGTCAAAAAGCTTGAAGGAGTTGGTAAGTGTCAGGAAAGTACAGATGGTGATGGACGGCATGACCATAGGAATGATCACATTTTTCAGAAGCTGTCCTTTGTTTGCACCATCGATCTGTGCAGCCTCGATCAGCTCACCCGGGATATTCTGGATACCTGCAATGTAAATGATCATCATATATCCGATCTGCTGCCAGCACATCAGGATCACAAGGCCCCAGAATCCGTAAACAGAAGAATATGTAAGTGTTTTATTGATCTGAAGAAGCAGACCGTTTAACAGAAGCTGCCATACATAACCAAGGATGATACCACCGATCAGGTTTGGCATAAAAAATACGGTACGGAATATATTGGTTCCTTTGATCTTCTTGGTCAGAAGCAACGCAACTGCAAAACCGATCACATTGATCAGAACTACTGATACAACCGTAAATGCGGTGGTGTACCATAATGCATGTCCAAAGGTTCCATCCTCAGTAAAAATCTTCACATAGTTCTGTAATCCCACGAATTTTGCATCCGTTACTGTGGTAAATTTACAGAAGGAAAGATACACGCCCATGATAAAGGGAACGATAAATCCAATGGTAAATGCCAGCAGGGTAGGCAGGACAAAAACCGGAAAATACTTTTTCATCATCTTATTCTGCATGTTTTCTCTTCCTTTCTCCTGAGGATGCATCCTTCCCTACTTTACGCATCCTCCCTTCATTGAAAGAGGCAGGCGGAAACCGCCCACCCCTTCGTGATCACGTTTCAGTTATACCTTATCAGCCTTCATTTGCTGCTTTGTACTCTTTTGCCCATCCGTCAACAAATGCAGTTTTCACAGCATCCCACTCGCCGGTACCCTGTGCATACTCAAGCATTGCACTGCCGACCTGGTTTTTCCACTCTTCAGAAGGCATGGTTGTAAAGTTCCATGAAACCGGAGTTTTACCAGCTTTTACATATTCGTCGGCTGCTTTTACAAGCGGATTTGTGGACTCATAATTCTCATCAAAGGTCTTGAATGGTGTTGTAAATCCCATTTCCTGGCTTATAGATTCTCTTCCTTCATCACTTGTGATAACCCAGCTGAGGAAATCAAGAGTTGCCTGGATATCCTTCTCATCTGCTTTTTTGTTTACGCACCAGTAGTTCTCACTGCCTGTGCAAAGTCCCTGGTCCTCTTCACCATCTACACCAATATAGATTGGAAGCATTCCCATATCCTCGTCTGCTACTTCGTTATCTTTGATGTTATCATAAGCCCAGGTTCCATTCTGATAGAACACAGCCTCTCCAAGACCAAATTCAGCATTTGCATCATCGATAGTCTTGCTGGAAAGAAGGCTTGGCTCACAGGTAGAATCTGTAATATAAAGGTCAAACAGGTTCTTGAAGTTGTCAAGATAGGTCCCTTTGATCGCATCTGTGGATGTGATTCCGTCTTCTTTGTACTCATAATAGATTGGAAGGTTTGCAAGGTGTGTCTTGAAGCGCCAGTCACTGGAAGAATCAAAGCCTGCGGAAGTAAATGCACCGTCAACTCCAAGGTCATCTTTCTTAGCCTGGATATCATCTGCAACCTTCTTTAATGTCTCAAAATTGTTGATCTCATCTGCAGACTTGATCACAGCGCCATCCATCTCACAATATTTCTTAAGAAGCGCTTTGTTGTAAATAATTCCATATGTTTCAATTACATATGCGATACCGTCAACTGCACCGCTGTCATCCTTCAGTACAAAATCATCGCTTTCTACATTTTTGTAAACATCGCTGTCCTTCAGGTCATAGCAATAATCCTTCCAGGATGCAAGTCCAACCGGTCCGTTAACCTGGAACAGTGTCGGAACCTCATCCTTGGCCATCTCTGATTTCAGAGTAGACTCGTAAGTTCCGGAAGCAGCTGTAACAACGGTAACCGGTACACCAGTCTCATCGGTGTATTTCTTTGCCAGGTCTGACCACTGATCTGCCTGCTCCGGTTTAAAGTTCAGATAGTAAACAGAACCTTCACTGTCATCCCCCTTTGCCATAGCCGGAACTGCCGGGATCATGGTAGCTGCCATTAATGCTGCAAGACCAAATGCTGTTGCTTTTTTCATTCTCATAATCGTACCTCTCCTTTACCTTAAATGATATTCAACTTGTTCTGAAGATATGCTTAAAACGTCCCTTTTGCATATCTCTGACCGATAAGCTTCAAATCAGCTTCTCGATTAACTTGATGTTATTGTAAATCGAAGAGGTCATTTTCACTATATAAAAAAACCAAGAAACATGTTGATTTTTTTATATAGTGAAAATATTGACATTTTATCATGAAAAAAGAAGCCGGAACAGGCTTGCTCCCATTCCGGCTTCTTTCATATATTATTTTCGATTCATCATGCTTTATTGACAGATCCGAAAAGCTCCATTTTCTCTTTAACAGTAGCTTTGATTGCTTCTGCGCCAGGTGCAAGAAGCTTACGTGGGTCATATCCTTTACCCTGCAGGTCTTTACCCTCTTCAATGTATTTACGTGTAGCCTCTGCAAATGCAAGCTGGCACTCTGTATTAACATTGATCTTGGAAACACCAAGGCTGATTGCTTTCTTGATCATGTCTGCCGGGATACCTGTACCACCGTGAAGAACAAGCGGCATATCTCCTGTCAGCTGCTGAATAGCATCCAGAGTCTCAAAGCTTAAGCCTTTCCAGTTAGCCGGATATTTTCCGTGGATGTTACCGATACCAGCTGCAAGGAAGTTGATTCCAAGATCTGCAACCATCTTGCACTCCTTAGGATCAGCACACTCGCCCATACCAATAACACCGTCTTCCTCGCCGCCGATGGAACCAACCTCTGCCTCAAGAGACATGTTGTGCTCAGCAACGATCTTAACCAGCTCTTTAGTCTTAGCTACGTTCTCATCGATCGGATAATGAGATCCATCGAACATAATGGAAGAGAAACCAGCCTCAACACATTTCAGGCATCCTTCGTAGCTGCCGTGGTCAAGATGAAGAGCAACCGGAACAGTGATGTTCAGCTCCTCCATCATACCGTTAACCATACCTACAACAGTCTTATAACCTGTCATATATTTACCAGCACCCTCGGAAACACCAAGGATAACCGGAGAGTTGAGCTCCTGAGCTGTCTGAAGGATAGCTTTTGTCCACTCAAGGTTGTTGATGTTGAACTGACCAACTGCATAATGGCCTGCTTTTGCTTTTTTCAGCATTTCTGTTGCGTTTACTAACATGATAAAATCCTCCTAACCTGTATTAGGATACGGAAAAGAACCGTGTCCTTTATATCCAACCGTACTCATAATAGCAGATTTCTTTTGGTAAGTCCAGTGTTTTGCCAAAAATGCTGGTGTTGTGAGAATTTTATTTTTTTTGAGAAAAAGCTTGCAATTTTAAAAAATGTTATATATAATACACTTGTTGTTCACGGATGGATTCCCGAGTGGCCAAAGGGGGCAGACTGTAAATCTGTTGGCACCGCCTTCGAAGGTTCGAATCCTTCTCCATCCAGCGAATTTAGCTCTTATATCTTTGAGATGTAGGGGCTATTTTTTTGTGAAAAAGGAAACCGCAAAGGGGCACAAGGCCGCGCCCCTCTGCACACCCCTGGGCCTTTTTTAAGGAGTTCTTGGTTGTGGAGGACGGGAGGGTGTTGACTTTTGTCTGTATGCTTCGGTGTTGGACGTGGGACGCTGTGCCGAACTGGTTGCTGTATTCTTCGGTGTTGCATGTGAGGCGTTATGCCGATACAGCCACGTTTTCACAATTCAGGACAGGACGCAAACGTCCGCTTCCGTCCCTTGCGGTTGGAGTTTCAGCCGGGGATGTGGCATCGGTTCGGGCTGCTGTGGAGGAGGTGTGATACTGCTTGGGCTGCGGGAATCGGCGTTATTGTGCCAGGGGCTGCTGTTTGAGCCGAAGGCGAGTTCAGCCCCTGGCACAATGATTTTAGCCGATTCACGGAGCCTTAGCAGTATCCGCCGACGGAGCCCTGCCCGAACCGATGTCACATCCCCGGCGTACGTTCGTTCCACCATCCCAGCGTACGCTCCTTCCACCATCCCAGCGTACGCTCCTTCCACCCTGCGCACACTCCTTCCATGCACAGAAAAAGACGGCCACCCCAAACCGAGACAGCCGCCTTTCCCTCACACATCATACATAGGAAATCGAAACATCGAAAAATACTTATTTATTAACTCTGTTAACTGTATTACCAGCCAGAAAAGCCTTGATATTATCAACCGTAATATCCATAATTCTCTGTCTGGAAGCCTGCGCAGCCCAGGAAATATGCGGAGTGATGATGCAGTTCTTAGCCTTAAGAAGCGGGTTATCCCCTTTGATCGGCTCAGTAGAAACAACATCAAGACCAGCAGCATAAACCTTGCCACTGTTCAGAGCATCCGCAAGATCCTGCTCAACAACCAGCTGACCACGGCTGTTGTTGATAAGGATAACACCATCCTTCATCTTCGCGATATTCTCTTTATTGATCATACCCTCTGTCTCCGGGAAAAGCGGGCAGTGAAGGAAGATCACATCAGACTGTGCAAACAGCTCGTCAAGAGAAACATACTCAGCAAGCTTTGCGCCAGCCTCACTCTGATAAGCATCATAAGCAAGAACCTTCATATCCAGCGCATTCAGAAGCTTGGCAGTAGCCTGTCCAATTCTACCAAGGCCAATGATACCGGCAGTCTTTCCATAAAGCTCGATCATCGGATAATCCCAGTAGCACCAGTCTGCATTATTTTCCCATTTACCAGCCTTAACAGTCTCATCATGATGACCATAGTGAGAACAGATCTCAAGAAGAAGGCCAAGAGCATACTGACCAACGATCTGGGTTCCGTAGGTAGGCACATTTACAACCGGAATGTCTTTTTCTTTTGCATAGTTGTAATCCACTACATTATAGCCGGTAGCCAGAACAGCGATCAGCTTGATATTCGGGCATTTGTCAATTGTCTCTTTGGAGATCGGAGTTTTATTGATGATAACGATCTCAGCGTCTCCGATACGCTCAGCGATCAGCGGGGATTCCTCATAGGAAGTTCTGTCATAAACAGTAACCTCTCCAAGCTCTTTTAATGCGTCCCAGCTTAAATCTCCAGGGTTCTCTGTGTAGCCATCCAATACAACAATCTTCATATTCGTACTCACCTTTCTTAAAAAAATTTTGTGGTATGTATGATTAATCTGTAAAGCGGATATTCGCAATCCGCTTTCGCTACTTGCTCATGAATTCAGATTGATCAGCAATCTGAATTCAGTCTTTCATCCAGAGCATTCAGCTCATTCAGCTCACGGATATACAGATCCTGGGCAAGATCCAGACTCACCTCAATAAAACGGATCTTCTGTCCAGGCCGGGCCTGGGCAATCTTTGCAAAATCCACCGTGATCACAGTACCGATCTTCGGATAGCCGCCTGTACTCTGACGGTCAGCCAGCATAATGATCGGCTGTCCGTTTAACGGAACCTGGATCGATCCCATGGAAATACCATCTGTATTGATGTTGCCATCACCAGCATGCTCTACCGGCTCTCTCTCAATACGGCATCCCATACGGTCAAACTCATTGGTAATAGTACCGCTGTACCAGAAAAACTTGCGGACGCCCTCTTCTGTAAACTCATTCTCCTGGGGTCCCAGAACCACACGGAGAACCACCTCATCAGAAGGATAAATTTCCGCCGGAACCTGACGAAGTTCCATATTCGGAAGCTCTGTCCTTGGTGCGGTAAACTCGATGGTGTCACCTTTTTCCAGCTTTCTTCCCTCAGCACCACCAATGTGGTTACGAAGAAGTGTGGACTTGCTTCCCATCACAAGGGGAATATCCAGACCGCCTGCAAAAGCGATATATCCACGACTGCCGTTTCTGGCACCTGCAAACATCAGCTTCTGGCCTTTTTTTACAAGAACTGCCTTATACATCGGGAAAGGCTGTCCGTCCAGCATCGGTGTCAGATCTCCACCTGTCACCGCTATGATATTATCACTGGTAAAAGTAAGGGTTGGTCCGATAAAAGTCATCTCCAGAGCACCCTCTGTTTTTTTATTGCCTACCAGCAGATTGGCAATGTGGAAAGCACGCGGGTCCATGGCACCGGATGTGGAAACACCAAATGCCTGATTTCCGAATCTTCCCTCGTCCTGAACAGTGGTCAGGATCCCGCCGTTTTCAACTGTAATTCCCATATCATGACCTCCGTTCTCAATCCTGTGGCGTATAGGTTTTCACTTTATAGGTACCGTTTTCCACGTCTCTTCGGATCTGATCATACTCTGCTTTTGTGACAGGAACATGTTTTACCCAGTCACCGGCACGTACAAGGAACGGATCTTCCTTTGCAAAATTGCAGATATCAAGAGGTGTGCTTCCGATAATATTCCATCCACAAGGCTGCTCAAAAGGAATAAAATCAGACAGTGCCAGCTGAACTACGATGGATCTCGCCGGGATCTTCACTCGCGGAGAAGTTCTTCTCTTAAAGCTGAACGGCTCATCAAATCTGGCCATATACGGATGTCCCGGTGCAAAACCAAGCATATATACATAGTACTCATGCTGGGAATGCTTGCGGATGATCTCCTCCGTAGTGGTATTCTCAAGCTCTGCGCAATATTCCAGATCCGGTCCGGTCTCGCCGCCATAATAAACCGGGATCTCTTTTACTACCTTCTTCGTTGTTGTGGAAACTTCATGCATGTCCGCAATTCTCTTTTCCAGTTCTTCCACCAGTTTGGAATAACGGATCACCTCCGGGCGGTAATGTACGATCAGCGCACAGTAGGTAGGAACTGTTTCCACCATGCCTTCAATTGGAGATTCTTTTAATTTTTCATCCAGCGCACGTACCTTGGCATTTACCTCAAGACTGATCACGCTGCCGAATTCAACGGAAACTGCTCTGTCTCCTGCGATCAGGAACTTCACATCCATTCAGATATACCTCCGTTCTTTATTGACAAAAAGGCCCGTCATATGTGGTGACAGACCTTCCTGCATGAACCTTATCTTATTCGGTTAGTCTACAAATTCAAATCCGACTTTTTTAAGAGCTTCATCAACCCATGGACGCGGCCACTCACCACGTGTCAGGATTCCCTCAAGCTGTTTTTCTTCGCCTGCATGATAATTTCTTGCAATCTCAGCAAGCTCTGCTGTATGCTCATCTGGTTTGATTGCCAGAAGTCCATCAGAGTCTCCTACGATGATATCACCAGGATTGATCACGATTCCTGCGAAGGATACCGGGAAGTTCATCTCTCCCGGGCCGTTTTTGTATGGTCCGTTTGGTGTGATGCCTTTTGCATATACCGGGAAATCCATCTGGCTTAATGTGTAGCTGTCACGAACACATCCGTCGATGATGATTCCTGCGATTCCTCTGGATTTTGCATAATTGCTCATGATCTCACCACAAAGTGCTCTGCTCATGCTTCCCTTATTTGCAAGAACGATAACATCTCCTGGCTGAGCCATATCCAGAGCTTTGTGGAACAGAAGGTTATCTCCTGCCGGTGCGTTTACTGTAAATGCGGTTCCCAGAAGTCTTGCCTTCGGGTTCAGCGGATAAATGCTGGAATCTACAGCAGCGATTCTTCCACAGTTATCATCAATATTTGCAACCGGAATTCCACGGAATGCTTCTACTAATTCTTTTGACGGTCTTTCAAAGTTTCGTCTGATTCTACATCCTAATGACATATGAAAACCTCTCTTCTTTTGATTTTCTTTTTAAGTTGTATTTATCATATCATACAAGCTTACTATTGAATAACGAATAATTTCTCTGTATAATATAAATAATTTTTATATTGTTTTGAAATTCTCTTTATTTCCATAGATATACATAAGAAAAGGAGCTGATCATATGAATCTTGCTGAAATTGAAACATTTCTCACCATTGTTAACACAAAAAGCATCACGCGTACAGCGGATCTTCTTTTTCTTTCGCAGCCTACTGTCAGCCACCGGCTTACTTCCCTCGAAAATGAACTTGGTTTTCCCCTTGTGATCCGCCAGAAAGGCCATAAACAGGTGGAACTTACTGCCAAGGGAACTGATTTTATCATCCTTGCGGAACGCTGGATGTCTCTCTGGAAAGAAACCATGGAACTGCAGCGCAACCAGGATTCCCTGCTGCTTACCATCGGCTGTACAGACAGTCTGAATGTTGCTGTCTTCGCACCTCTGTATGACAGGATCTTAAATGAACAGACCAAGCTGGACCTGAACATTGAATCCCACCACTCATCAGAGCTCTACGGACTTCTTGGAGAACACAGCATTGATATCGGATTTGTCTACCACAAATTACATTACAAGAATATCATAACAGAGAAAATCTTTGAAGAAAAGCTTTATCTGATACAATCAGATCAGCCAGCCATTTCTGCTCCGGCAATACATACTGATGAGCTGGATCCATCCCTGGAGCTGTTTTTAAGCTGGGACGACAATTATCAGATATGGCATGACCGCTGGCTTTCCTCCGCATCCAGACCTCACATTGCAGCAGATACCATCACACTTTTGGACCGTCTCTGGAAAAAGCCAGGAAACTGGATGGTCGCACCACAGTCTGTGATCCTGGAGCTTTCTCATTACCGGCCTCTTTTTATCAGTGAGCTGAAAAACACGCCGCCAAACCGTGTTTGCTATAAAATCAAACATAAATATCCAAAATCCACCAGTAAACGAGCTGTGGAATTCTTCGAAAATGCACTGGAAGACTTCCTCGCAGAATCCACTCCTTCTTTCCCGATCGGTCAGGTATGGGAACATCAGAAATAAAAAAACGGCAAGCATAAGCCTGTCACAGGAACATTCTCTGCTTTACCGTTTCTTCTTATATTATATACCAGGATGATTCATCCACCGCTTTTCGCCACAAAAAGCAACAACGGGCCTCGACTTGTTTCATCATATATCAAGAACCCTTTGTTTACAAGGATTTTCAGCATTTCCATACAAAACAATATTTCGTCTGATTGCGTCTATTTTCTTTTATTTGTCACAAAAATTGTCATAAAAGAGCCACGCCCAATAAAGGGAATGGCTCTGTTTTTCCAGCATATAGCCGCCATTAGCCGCCGTATTTTTACAGTGTTCGGGGCGTCGTAGACTTGCCGATAGGCAAAAAGAAAGCGGCGGCTCTGAAAATCAAAGCCGCCGTAATTTAGAAATGGCGCATGAAGATACCTCTGCTCTGCGACGGCTTTTTTCTTTTGCCGTCGTCCGGCAGATTATAGTTCTATTCTTTAATTTACATTTTGTTATTCAGTTCTGAAAATAGCACAATTGTAGTTAAAACAGAAATACCAGTTCTTATCGATTCATGTTATACATATGCCTATAGAAAAGAAATCGCAGATAAAAGAATATTAAAAAATCGAATAGTATATCTATTCGACGAAATAATAGCAGATGAAATTAATCGTTACGATTCTTGTGGAAATGATCCAGATTTAGCTCAAAATATGATTCAACAACTACTTGAATTTATTGAAAAACACTATTTTGATATTCCTCGCAAAAAGATAATAAAAATCATCTCCCGTCGTCTTGAAGAAATCCGCGAAATTGATAATTCCAGTATTATTCTAGGCTATTCACCCGAAAAGATACTAGAGGGATTTTTAATAAAACTTGCGGAATTTTATGATTACAAATTATCACCTAACTTTCTAGAAAAATACGAAAAGGAATTGCCTCATTCTCCTTCTTACTATGAGAATGATTATCAATTTTACAGGAATAGAAAAAAGAACTATTTTTAATTCGTAAAAACCTCCCGGTACATTAATTTGCACCGGGTAATTTTATATATTCCAAATTGTTCTAAACCATGCTATACTAAAAGAGCTGTCGAACCTCCAGCAGAAAGGAGGTGGCCACGATGGAAGAAATTCTCACCACATTTCTTGTCTCCGTTGTAGCAGGCGTAGTTAGCTACTACATATGCAAACGGCTGGACGGTAGACGATAGGCAGCAACAGCCTAAACGGAATAACTCACCGTAACGAGCAAGAAAGCCCCCAGAGCTGCAACTCTGAGGGCTTTCACTTTGCCACTTGGAATCTCACCACATTCCTTAGCTGTTATTATCATATGCTATTACCGGTAAAAAGTCAACTCAAAACGTCACGGAGCTCTCCATATTTTCTGGCGTTTGTCCTAAAAACGTCACAAAACCATATCTCTGAATCAACCCACATATCCAGAAATGGCTTAAAATCAACACTTTCCAGACTTCACGGTATAAATATATTGCTTTTCGCCACAAAAAGCGGTGGGTATTTTTTTATCTGATCATTTGTTTTTCAGTTCTTCCACTGCTTTTTTGATTCTTGCACATGCTTCCTGAAGATCCTCATAGCTGCATGCGTAGGAAATTCTTAAGTATCCCTCTCCCTCGGAACCGAATGCGGAACCAGGTACCAGAGCGATTTTTGCATTGTCAAGAAGATACTCGGCAACCTCCATTGAAGTCATCCCAAGGCTCTTGATATTTACGAAGATATAAAAAGCACCATGTGGGTTGTTACAGCTGATCCCATCGATCTCGTTCAGAGCTTTTACCACATAATCTTTTCTTCTCTGATACTCTTTTCTCATTGCCTCAACATCATCTGCACAATCAGTTAAAGCTGTGATCGCTGCTTCCTGTACAAAGGAAGATGCGCAGGTAACTGTATACTGATGAACACGTACGCAGGCCTGGATGATTCCAACCGGCGCACACAGATATCCAAGTCTCCATCCTGTCATGGAGTAAGCTTTTGAAAATCCTCCTAATGTAATGGTACGCTCTTTCATTCCCGGAAGAGATGCAATACTTACATGCTCTGTTCCATCGTATACAAGCTGGCTGTAGATCTCATCTGCGATCACAAGAAGATCATGTCTGATGGCGATCTCGCTTAATTTCTCAAGTGTCTCTCTAGAGAAAACACCACCGGTCGGGTTGCTTGGGTTTACAACAACGATCATCTTAGTCTTATCTGTGATCTTTGACTCCATCTCCTCAAAGTCGATCTGATAATCGTTCTCCTCTTTCAGGCTGTATGTTACAGGTACTGCACCAAGTGCTGACGGAACATGGATGTAATTCAGCCATACCGGGTTCGGGACAAGAATCTCATCGCCGGGATCCAGGAAAGCGTCCATGGATGCGAAAGTTGCCTCACCAACACCTACTGTTACAAGAACTTCAGATGCTTCATAATCTGTACCATGGTTCTCGTTCTCCCATTTTGCAATGGCTTCTCTCAGTTTCGGGATACCATAGTTGGATGTGTAAAATACATGTCCTGCTGCAAGGCTCTCATTTGCTGCTTTTTTGATCTTCTCCGGTGTATCAAAATCCGGACGTCCGATCTCCAGGTGAATGATCTTCTCTCCTGCCTGCTGCATTTTGTTTGCTTTTTCCATTACTGCACGGATACCGGAAAATGGAAGGCACTCCATTCTTTTCGCTGTCTTGTACTCCATATTTATTTCCTCCTGAACCCTTTTATTTTTCTGCGGATGTCCCGCTGTTTTTTACTGCATTTAGTATTTAAGCGTATAGCTGATGTCTCAACTATACGCTTAAATGGTATCATCGTAGTAATATTAAGTCAATTTAATAATTTGTATGTATAATATTAAGACTTTTTATATTTACTTACGCGTTATATTTTGTTTCGTCAATCTCATTTTCTTTCTTGTTAACGATAACGTTGACTGTTGCATCACCGATTACGTTAAGCGGAAGAAGTGCCATCTCAACCGGACGGTTGATCGCTACAACCAGTGCATATGCGATCATACAAAGGTCAGATGTCCAGCCCATACCGGAAAGGATTGTTACGATCAGAGTTGTTCCGGCGATCGGGATAGCCGGGCATCCCATTGCCGCACAGATGGAAAGAAATGCGACTGTGATCAGGTTTGCCGGTGTAATGTCAATTCCGGATGCTGTTGCGATAAATGTTACTGCAAACATATGCATAACAGTTGTACCGTTCATGTTGATGGTCATACCTGTAGGAAGAACGAAGCTTGTGATCTCCTGGGAGCATCCAAGTTCATCAAGGCATGTTCTGGTGTTCAGCGGAAGGCATGCTGCGGAAGAGTTTGTGGAGAATCCGAATACACCAACTTTTGCGATCTTCTTAAGGAATTTCATCGGGCTTAAGCCTGTTGTAAGGCCGATACCGATCGGGTAAATCGTTACTACAAGTACAAACAGTGTCAGCATTGCGCCTACGATGTAAGCTGCTGCCGGTGCCAGATACTCAGCTCCGTAGATTGCGAATGTACGGGAGATCAGGCAGAAGATTGCTACAGGACCAACTTTGTTGATCAGGAATGTCAGATACAGGTTGATGATGTCGCTTAAGTTCTCAAGTACGCTTTTCAGCGGTTTCATCTTGTCGCCAAGTGCGTTCATGCAAAGACCAAGAACGATAGCTACTACTACAACTGCAAGGATGCTGTTATTGCTGCTGAATGCGGTTCCGATATTGGACGGAACTGCTGTTACGATTGTTGCAAGCGGGTTGAACTGATCCAGTGTTGCAGCCTCTGTAACTGCCTCTGCCGGAAGTTTTACGTTGAAAAATCCAGCTGTTTTCATTGCGAATGCAACAATACCTGCGATAAGTGCGCCAACTACATAGAAGCAGAAGAATCCAAGTAATGTACGTCCTGCAATTCTTCCAAGCTTGGAGGAACTGGAGATACTGCACATTGCAAGGCTTAAGGATACCAGTACCAGCGGTACGATCGCCATCTGTAATCCTCTCATGAACAGCTGTCCGATGATGTAGAAGAGACCGATGGAATGAAATCCCTGATCTGCTGTGATATCCTGGAACAGAAGTGCATTGATCACGTTCCATGTCCCCTCTGACATCTGCTGTTTCAGAAGCATGAATCCAAGTCCTACGACCAGACCGCCGACCAGAGCGATCATCATGTTTCTTACTATGTTGTTCTGTTTTTTCTCTTTTGCCATAGTTTCCACCCTTTCCTTTCTTATCCTAAAAAGGTACACATTTTCATATAAAAAGAGCCGGACAAATCATCGCAGTAATCCCTTGTACTAAATCTCCTTTGATTTATCCGGCATTCTATCTCTCATGTGAATGTACTTTATTTAGTTTTTATAAGTGTTTGATCTCAATACCTTCTTCTGTGAATTTCTCACGGATCTTCTGTACAAAAGCAAGTGCCTTCGGTCCGTCTCCGTGTACACAGAGTGTGTCACCCTTGATGTCAAGCTCTTTTCCGTTGATGGATGTTACTTTTCCTTCTTTGATCATCTTCACGCATCTTTCGATGGCAATGTTCTCATCTGTGATCATGGATCCCTCCATCTTTCTCGGTACAAGAGAAAGATCATCCATGTATGCACGGTCTGCAAAGATCTCGGATGCTGTACGGAGTCCCTTGCTCTCAGCGATATCACCGAGAACTGCTCCTGCACAGTAGTAAACGATCAGATCTTTGTCATACTCACAGATTGCCTCGCAGATTGCTGTGGAAATGTCCTCATCATACTGGCAGGCATTTCCCATTGCTCCATGAGGAGCGACATGCTGAAGCTTCATTCCATAGCTTTTTGTGAATGCAGCCAGTGCTCCGATCTGGTATCTGACGTAATTCTTAACTTCATCATGAGAGAGAACCATCTTTCTTCGTCCAAAGCCAAGAAGATCAGGATATCCAGGATGGGCTCCAACCATAACGCCACGTTCCTTTGCCATGCGGACTACCTTATCCATTACCATTGGATCGCCTGCATGCCAGCCACATGCTACATTTGCTGTTGTGACATATTTAATGATCTCTTCATCTCCGCCCAGCTTGTATGCGCCAAAGCTCTCACCCATGTCACTGTTTAAGTCAATACTGTACATGTTGCTACCTTCCTTTCTTTCTTTACTTGATAAAAGTATAACATGTTAAATAAGAATAATAAAATAGATTATTTTTTCAGAATATATTAATGTTTTCTATATTTCTTTTGTAATAGATTTTACATTTCTTTTATTCTTTTTAGAAAAAAATATTGACATCAGATAAAACATATGCTTAAATAGTCATATGAACATTAAATCATATATTCATATAAATTTCAAGGAGATTTCATATGGAAGAGAGCTTAAAAAAGAATTCCATGGAGTCCACGGATTCCTGTGGCTGCGGTTGCGGCCACGACCATCATGAGGAACATGAGCATGAGGAACATGCACATGAAGAACACCATCACCACGATGATGAGCATTGTGGATGTGGCTGCGAAGATCATGAGCATGAACATCACCATCATGATCACGATGATGACCACTGCGATTGTGGCTGTGAGGATCATGATCACGAACATCACGAGCATGAACATCATCACCATCATCACGACGATGACCACTGCGGCTGTGGTTGCGAGGATCATGATCACGACCACCACGAGCATGAACATCATCATCATCATGATCATGACCACGAACATCACGAACATGAGCATGAGCATCACCATCATCACGATGACGAACACTGCGGTTGCGGCTGCGGGGATCACGACCACAACCACGAGCATCACGAGCACTCCCACAGCACAGCATCCACAAAACGTGTCTACATCCTGGAGAACCTGGGCTGTGCCCACTGTGCTTCCAAGATGGAGGAACAGATCCAGCATCTTGACGGCGTAGAAAGTGCAACCATCACTTTCGCCACCAAACAGCTTCGCTTAAACGCCGCTGACCCAGATGCTCTGCTTCCGCAGATCCGCAAGATCTGCACCTCCATTGAATCCGAAGTCAAAGTTGTTCCGAGAAACCCGAAGCCAGCCGCTTCTGCTGACGTAATAACCAAGATCTACCTTCTGGAGAACCTGGGCTGCGCCCACTGTGCTTCCAAAATGGAAGAACAGATTGCAGACCTCGACGGCATCTCCGAAGCCACCATCACTTTTGCTACCAAACAGCTTCGTGTAACCGCAAAGGATCCGGACCGCTACCTTGATCAGATCCGTAAGATCTGTACCTCCATTGAATCCGAGGTCAAGGTTGTTCCAAGAAGCAACAATTCCGGAGAAAAGACAAAAACTTATATTCTGGAAAACTTAGGCTGTGCTAACTGTGCTTCCAAAATGGAAAAACAGATTGCAGACCTCGACGGTATTTCCGAAGCTACCATCACTTTTGCAACAAAACAACTTCGCGTTACTGCAAAAAACCCGGACCGCTACCTTGATCAGATCCGCAAGATCTGTACTTCCATTGAATCCGAAGTTGTAGTAAAAGAAAAAGATCCGAAGCCAAAATCACAGACAGCTGCATCCGAAACTCACCCATCCAGCAAAAAGAAATCTTTTTCCAAAGAAAAGATCGACACGATCTGTATTATCATCGGCGCGATCCTCTTTGTTGCCGGTGAGATCATGGAACACAAAGGATTTGCAGATACTGCCACTCTTCCGTTATTTGTGATTGCATATCTGGCACTTGGCGGTGTGATCGTTGTAAAGGCAGCCAAAAACATCTCCCACGGACAGGTATTCGACGAAAACTTCCTGATGAGTGTTGCAACTCTCGCTGCTTTTGCCATCAATGATTCCGCTGAGGCCGTAGGCGTTATGCTCTTCTACCGAATCGGCGAGCTTTTTGAGGAAAAAGCCGTTGAGCGAAGCCGCGGACAGATCATGGACGCTGTAGATCTTCGCCCGGAAGTTGTAAACCTTGTTGTTGGCGATGATATTCAGGTGATCCCATCTGAAGAAGCTCAGGTTGGCGATGTTCTCCTGGTCCGTCCTGGCGATCGTATTCCTCTTGACGGCGTGATCATCGAAGGAAGCAGCCGTATCGACACATCCCCAATCACAGGTGAGCCTGTACCGGTTGCTGTAAATGAAGGTGATGAGATCACTTCCGGATGTGTAAACACTTCCGGTCAGTTAAAGATCCGCGTGGAAAAACCTCTCGAAGAGTCCATGGTCACACGTATCCTGGATTCTGTAGAAAATGCAGCAGCAAGTAAACCGAAGATCGACCGTTTTATCACACGTTTTGCAAAAGTGTACACTCCTTGTGTTGTAGGAATCGCTGTTGCAACAGCACTGATTCCATCCCTTGTAACCGGAAACTGGCATTACTGGATCTACACAGCCATCACCTTCCTGGTAATGAGCTGCCCATGTGCTCTTGTACTTAGTATCCCGCTTGCATTCTTCTCAGGCATCGGTGCCGGTTCCAAGAAAGGAATCCTGTTCAAAGGCGGCCTTTCCATCGAGGGATTAAGCAACCTTGGCGCTGTAGTTATGGATAAAACCGGAACCATCACAGAAGGTAACTTCCAGCTTCAGAAAGTTGTAACTGCCGGTAAATATAACGAAAACGAACTTCTTTCCATGTGTGCAGGCTGCGAGCAGAACTCCACACATCCGATTGCAAACAGTATTGTAGCTGCCGCAAAAGAACGCGGAATCCAGTTTGAAAAACCGATCTCTCTGGAAGAAATTTCCGGACATGGAATTGTCGCAGAAA
The DNA here is from genome assembly GCF_003461955.1 of Ruminococcus sp. AM36-2AA. GTDB lineage: Bacteria > Bacillota > Clostridia > Lachnospirales > Lachnospiraceae > Blautia_A. The sequence continues at coordinate 23,767 of NZ_QTYB01000005.1, forward strand.
TGCCGGAGGGAAAAGTTCTCTGTGGAAACCGCAAGCTGATGGATAAATTCGGCGTCACCATCGGAGAATTAAAAGAAGCCTCTTACGGCTCTGAAGTATTTATGGCTGTAAACGGAACTTTTGCAGGATATATGCTGATCTCCGATACTATCAAACCAGATGCAAAAGAAGCCATTGCTTCCCTGAAAAAACTCGGTCTTCACACAGTTATGCTTACCGGAGATTCCGAAGACAGTGCAAATGCCGTAGGAAAAGACGCGGGAATCGATGAAATTTATGCCAAGCTCCTTCCGGAAGACAAACTCAACGCCCTGAAAAAGGTCCGTGAGGCACACGGAACGGTTATGTTTGTCGGTGACGGAATCAACGATGCTCCTGTACTTGCAGGTGCAGATGTAGGCGCGGCCATGGGAAGTGGTGCAGATGCGGCTATCGAGGCTGCAGATGCCGTATTTATGAACTCCAACGTAGATGCGATTCCTCAGTCTATCGCCATTGCACGAAACACAAACCGCATCGCATGGCAGAACGTAATATTCGCCCTTGTGATCAAGATCGCCGTTATGATCCTTGGTCTTGCCGGACATGCCAACATGTGGATGGCCGTATTTGCAGACACTGGCGTTGCCATGATCTGCGTGCTGAATTCCATTCGTATCCTGTATAAAAAATAAAAAATTTGACCGGTGCGTTTTTTTCAGCTACAATAGAAGTTAATAGTTTGGAGGATGCGCAAATGAAGAAACCACATATCGATTACCCGATCAATGATGATACGCTTTACCGGCTTGCCGACCTGTTCAAGGTCTTTGGTGATCCTACCAGGATCCGTATCCTGTATGCGCTTTCTGTAGAAGAACTTTGTGTGCAGGATATTGCCGACCGGCTTTCCATGACACAGAGTGCGATTTCTCATCAGCTTCGTGTGCTGAAGCAGATGTCACTGGTCAAATTTCGAAGAGATGGAAAAACAATCTTCTACTCCCTGGCAGACAGCCACGTGGCAACCATCATGAATCAGGGTCTGGAACACGTAACAGAAGAATAAAACATAAAAAGCACCAAAAGCCGATCCGCTTTCCAGCAATGGAAATAGCAGATCGGCTTTTTTATAAATAACGTTCAGTTCCGGCTTTTTTTATTCATTTACACAATTAATAGCATCAACCGTCTTTTTATACTCAGAAGACACTTTTTCAAGAAGTTCCGGCAGCTTTGCCTCATCCGGAGCACCGCCTCTGAGTTCTTCTGTCAGATCACTGGAAACTTTAAACAGCTGTGTGAATCCCAGATTTGCACAAACACCCTTTAATGTATGGGCAGCACGGAAAGCTTCCTCATAATCCGCTTTATCCATGGTATCGACAAGTGTCTGATAACTTGGATCATCAAGGAATTTTCTGGCAAATTTTTCTACCAGCATTTTGTTTCCCGCAAAACGTCCAAGCACCTCTTCGTAATTACTTTCAATCGCACTATAGCACTGTTCAATTGTCATTGTATATTTCTCCTTTCCATCAGGCATCCTCCGTATTTTCACGGTCTGTTTCCTGGCCTGTACATTATTTATATTTCTCTCTCGCTCTGTGGTAAAGTACCATCGCTCCGTATGCAGGCATTCTCACATGAAGGATTCCCGCATCCGCAATATATTCCTCTGCCTTTTCTGTGTAGCCATCTCTGGAAGAAAGCATCAGGCGCTGAAAAGCTGTCGCTTCTTTCCGGCTTACACCTGTTTTCCAGGCTGTTACCCTCACATCTCTCTCATAATCCTGATTATTGATGATCACAATGATCTGCTCAGAATCAGAAAAGCGGCCATAACTTAAGCCCTGATGATCGTTCCACAGAAACTCCAGGGAACCTTTTGCAAGGAGCGGATATGCCTTGTGTATACAGATCATCCGTTTATGAAAATCCAGCATCTCAAGATCTTCTTTTCCCCAGGGATAAGTTCTACGGTTATCCGGATCTGTAAAGCCACACACACCGGCCTCGTCCCCGTAATATACCGTAGGTGCACCTGGCCACGTCATCTGGATCACAACCGCCTCTCTCATGATCCCAGGATTAATGCCTGCGGATGCCGCCTCTGCACCTGCATAGGAAAGCCTTCCTACTCTGTGGTTGGTTCTTGTCAGGAATCTGGAATGATCATGGTTGGAAAGCTCATTCATGGCCCCGTAAAGAGCTCCCATGTGCAGTGACCGCATATGATGCTTCATGGCACCGATAAAGGCCTCACTGTTACCGTAGAGGTCTTCCCTGTACTCATCGCTGTGTTTCTCCATTCCTGTCAGAAACCAGGTCACAGGCTCCATAAAAGCGTCATAGTTCATAACCGTATCCCACTCATCACCCAGAAGCCAGCTCTCCGGATTTCCGTAGTGTTCTGCAAGGATCACCGCATCAGGATTAGCCTCTTTTACCGCTTTTCGGAACTCTTTCCAGAAATGGTGGTTAAAATCATTGCTGTGTCCCAGATCTGCAGCCACATCCAGTCTCCATCCATCTACGTTATATGGTGGAGAAACCCATTTCCTGCCAACATCAAGGATTGTCCGGCAAAGTTCCTCAGATCCTTCGTAATTCAGCTTCGGCAAAGTATCATGGGTCCACCAGCCGTCATAGGTGGGATTATATGGCCAGCGATTCTGATCCTGGAAGCAGAAGAAAGAACGATAAGGGCTGTCCGCAGAAATATAGGCTCCTTTTTCGTATCCTTCCTGATTTTCATAGATCCGTTCTCTGTCCATCCATTTATTAAAAGATCCACAGTGGTTAAATACCCCGTCCAGGATCACTTTCATTCCTCTCCTGTGGATCTCTTCCACAAGCTCCCGGAAAAGCTCGTTGCTGGCCTTAAGATTCCGTTTATCGGTCACACGGCGGATATACTTAAGCGCATGGCTGTTATCCCGGTCTCCGGGGCTCAAAAGGCCGTCACAGTCCTCCACGATCTTTCCGATATGAGGATCGATATGATCATAGTCCTGGCAGTCATATTTGTGGTTGCTTGGGGAAACAAACACCGGATTCAGATAGATCACATCCACCCCAAGTTCCTGGAGATAATCCAGTTTATCCATAACTCCCTGAAGATCACCGCCATAAAATTCCCGTACCCCCATGACTGCCGGAATCTTTCCCCAGTCATCCACTTTCACGGAAATATCCCCGATATAGGAGTATTCTCCGGTTTCCACATCGTTGGAAGGGTCTCCGTTATAAAAGCGGTCCACATAAATCTGGTACATGACAGCCCCCTTCAGCCATTCCGGCACATGATAATCCGGATAGATCTCAAATTCTGTCCGTTCCTCATGCCTGGTGCTAACACCATCTGTATCATAATAGCAGGTAACAAGCCCTGAATGGATTTCAAAATAATAGCGTACAATGTCCTTTCCCATTATGATCTGTGCAGTATAGTAATCAAAACTTCCGGAAGTCCTCTCCCGTTTCATTTCCAGATATTCTCCGTCATGCACAAGACAGACGTTGTCCACATTATTTCTCTGGGTACGAAAACGAATGGTCACGGTATCGCCTTCCCGTGGTTCTACCGGTGTTCGGTAATATTCCGTTCCGTCACTGAACATTGCCTCTTTATTTAATACCGGACTCATATTGAGTATATACTGCATCTTCTTTGCTGTCTCCATGCTTTCATATAACATTCTATTTTCCTCATTCCGTTTTTAGTACCATTCTCTTAAATATATTATCTTAATTTTTTCCATACCGCAAGCTTATCTACCGGTTTTCTCCATATTTCCTCTTTTATTTTTGCGCAATAAAAAAGGCAGCTGGTTAGGCTGCCTTTTTTGGAGAAGGTATTTCTTCTTATGGGGTGTAGCAAAAACTATATAATGTATTGGGGGGTTTTTACGGTATATATAGTACCATGTGTCCACCAAAAAGTGTGCACAAAGTTCACAAAATTCAATATGTTTTTTTGTGCACTTTATTCGTTTGTTTCTGCAACCTCTTCATTTTCTGTTGTAAAAAGTGCTTCAAACTCTTCACGATGTACTTTTTCCTTCTCAAGAAGAAGGGCTGCACAGCTGTGAAGAACGCCAATATGCTCCCGGATAATGCTCTCTGCTTTCTCATGACATTCGCTGATGATACGGGAAATCTCCGCATCGATCTCTCTTGCCACTTCCTCGCTGTAACCTCTGGTATGTGCCAGATCACGGCCGATAAACACTTCATCGTCATCGTTACCATAAGCGATCAGGCCGATCTTTTCGGACATACCATATTTCATTACCATGGAACGGGCAGTCTCTGTGGCACGTTTGATATCATTGGATGCACCTGTTGTAATATCTCCGAAAATGATCTCCTCAGCCACACGGCCTCCCAGAAGCGTTGTGATGTCCTCCAGCATCTTGTTTTTTGTATTGAACATCTCATCGTTATCCGGAAGCGGCATGGTGTAACCGGCAGCTCCCATACCTGTAGGAATAATGGAAATGGTGTATACCGGATCCATATGCGGAAGTACATGAAACAGGATCGCATGGCCAGCCTCATGATAAGCTGTGATCTTCTTCTCTTTGTCAGAGATGACCTTGCTCTTCTTCTCCGCACCGATCCCAACTTTAATGAATGCTTTTTTGATATCTTTCTGCATGATGTAAGGACGGCTTTCTTTTGCTGCGTCAATGGCAGCCTCGTTGAGAAGGTTCTCAAGATCCGCACCGGTAAATCCAGCCGTTGTCTGGGCGATCTGATGAAGGTCCACATCGTCTCCCAGCGGTTTGTCCTTGGCGTGGACCATCAGGATTTCTTCTCTGCCCTTGACATCCGGACGTCCCACACCGACTTTTCGATCAAATCGTCCCGGACGGAGGATTGCCGGATCCAGAATATCCACACGGTTGGTCGCTGCCATTACGATGATACCCTCATTTACCCCAAAACCATCCATCTCTACAAGAAGCTGGTTCAGTGTCTGCTCTCTCTCATCATGGCCGCCGCCCATTCCGGTTCCTCTCTGACGGGCTACCGCATCGATCTCATCAATAAAGATGATACACGGTGCATGGCGCTTGCCCTCTTCAAAAAGATCTCGTACACGGGAAGCACCGACACCTACGAACATCTCCACGAAATCCGATCCTGAAATGGAGAAAAACGGAACACCGGCTTCTCCTGCAACTGCCTTCGCAAGAAGGGTTTTACCAGTTCCCGGAGGGCCCACAAGGATCACTCCTTTCGGAATTCTGGCGCCTACCTTGGTATACTTCTGCGGGGATTTCAGGAAGTCAACCACTTCCTCCAGATCCTCTTTCTCCTCCTGAAGACCTGCAACATCTTTGAATGTTACTTTCTTATCATCAGGGGTAGACATTCTGGCTCTGCTTTTTCCGAAGTTCATCATCTTCGCATTGCTTCCGCCGCCTCCGGACATCTGCCGGTTCATCATCATAAAGAAAAAGATAAGGATCGCACCGGTAAGTACCACCGGAAGTACTGTTCCGATCATGGAACTGTCTTTGGGTACATTGCGGATCGTCGGATCAATGTCATATTTTTCAAGAAGCTCTTCTGCCTCTTTTACATCGGTTACGTAGACCGTCCTCTGACCGTCTGAAACAATGTTTGCCGTTACATAACCGGTGGGCACTTCTCTGTTCTGATGAATCACTGCATCCGTTACTTTGTCTTCTTCCAGAGCCTTTTCCAGCTGGCCCATTGTGTAACTGCCCTGGGTAGATACCTGGTCATTGAGATACAGATATCCTGCGATCAGTGCCACAATAAGCAGAAGGTACAGGCCTATCTTACCTGAATGCTTGCTCACTTGGTTAAATCTCCTTTCAGTCCTCCATCTCCACTACTCCGATGTAAGGAAGGTTTCTGTATTTCTGGGCATAATCAAGTCCATATCCTACCACAAACTCATCCGGAATGTTGAAGCAGCAGTAATCTACCGCTACATCTGTCACACGTCTTTCCGGTTTATCAAGAAGTGTACAGAGTCTGACGCTGGCCGGATGTCTGCCTTTCAGGATACGCAGCAGATAGCTTAATGTTCTTCCTGAATCAATGATATCCTCCACGATCAGAACATCTTTTCCTTCCAGAGGCTGATCCAGATCCTTGACGATCTTTACAACACCGCTTGATTTTGTGTCATCGCCATAGCTGGACACAGACATGAAATCCAGTGTTACCGGACGTGTGATCCTCTTGGCAAGCTCGCACATAAAGAAAACGCCGCCTTTCAGAACACAGATCATGTGTACATCTTTTCCTTCGTAGTCTTTGTTGATCACATCTGCAACTTCCTGGATACGGGCATCTACCTCTTCTTCACTGAGTAAAACCCTGATTTTTTCGCTCATGTTAATACTCCTCCTTGGTAATGTAATTCTAACACTCTCCCTGTAGTGGAAGTGATCTTATACTGTTCGTTCATTCGTCCTCCCGGTATCCAGAGGATCTCCGATCCTGCGGCAACAACCGGAATTTGATCTCTTAACCCTGCCGGGATCTTCTCATCAATAAAGATCCGGTTCAGTTTCTTTCTACCTCCGGCGCTGTTTACAACAAGATAATCCCCCTGTTTTCTGGTACGAACGCATGGACTACCTTTTATTTTATCATAATCCATCCATTTCGTATACTTTTTTTCTTCAATCTTCTGATTCTTATAGTGGAAAATTTTTGTCTCAAAAATTCCAAACGGACATTCCAGGATCCCGGACAGCGGAATTTCAAAAAACATTTCCGCCGGATTCCCGGAACCTTTTTTTTCTGCTGACACACCTTCTGTGGTCCCCGGTCCGGAAACTGTCTTTTCCAGGCGAACGCCTCCATAACTCCGGACAGCCTGAATATTCCCCGGAAGCTTTATATAGCGTCCGGTTTCTTTTTTTTGGAGGGAAAAAACCTGCCTTACATGAAGAGACGTAAAATCCTTTCGTTTTCCCGACAGCCGCTCAAAAGCTTCCATAACCGCATACTCCCGGACAATATCCGGTTTCTCAAAAAATGCACCATCCAGCAGGTATCCGGTTTTCTGTCTGCATTGTTCCAGAAGTTCTGCGCCCTTTCTGCGAAGGTATCCGTCTGCTTCTCTCAGTATTCTGGCTGTTTCCGCCATATGTTCTACCGTTTTTCCGTTAATTTCCTTTTCCATGGCAGGAAGCACATGATGCCGGATCCGGTTTCTGGTATATCCATCAGAAAGATTACTGCTGTCCGTAATATAGGAAATCTCGTTCTCTTCCAGATAATAGACAATTTCCCTGCGTTCTAAACATAAAACCGGACGGATGATCCCGTCACTGCAGGGATGTATCCCGGAAAGTCCCCGAAGTCCGGTTCCCCTTGCCAGATGATGCAGCATGGTTTCTGCCAGATCATTACGGTTATGAGCCAGCGCAACGCAGAACCGACGCTCATTTTCTTCCGGGAATTCCGAAAAGGCAATGCGCTGTTTTTCCTTCGCAAAAGCCTGTTTTCGGACGATCCGTCCGGTTTCTTCTTCTCCCAGCCTCCATTTTCTGGAAAGTTCCGGAACCGGATAATGATAGGACTGAAAAGGAATCTTCCACTCCTGGCAGATTTTTTTTACAAGGTTCTCATCTCTGTCCGCCTCATCTCCCCGGATTCCATGATGAACATGGACTGCCTCCAGGAAAAATCCAAATTCTTCCTGGATACTTTTCAGGATATGAAGCATGGCAATGGAATCTGCCCCTCCGGAGACTCCTGCCGCAACAATGTCTCCTGCTTTCAGCATCTGATTTTCTCTGATATATTTCTTTACACGTTCGATCATTTTTTCTCCTGTGTTTAACCAAATCAAGTAAGTCCCCTGCTTCAATTGCGAATATCCGCTTGACTAATCCTATTTTTTCCATAAACCAGCCACAACGACGGTCATATCATCCCGTGCACGATAGTCACTGTATCCCAGAACCCTCTCCAGAATTCCACGACCGATCTCTTTTGGTTCTTTTTCATGGACATCCATGATGATCTCTTTCATGGTCTCTTCCTCATGTTCTGCTGGCAGTGCATCCAGGACGCCATCCGTCATCATGATCAGATAATCTCCATGATACAGTTTTCTGGAAGCCGTATCAAAATCCAGCTGCTGGATCAGGCCCGCTGCCAGACTTTCGGAAGCAATGGACTCTACCCAGTGATCTCTTTTTATAAAAGTGGAAGATGCTCCCGCTTTCAGGAAATTACAGATTCCCGTATAAAGATCTACCGCACAGATATCCACCGTAGAAAACATCCCTTCCCGTCCTTTCAGAATCAGGGCGGAATTCACCATTCTGGCCGCTGTCTCCTGGGAAAGTCCGGATTCCATAAACTGTTCCAGAAGTTCCACTACGATCTCACTTTCCCGGAAAGCTTCCATTCCGGATCCCATTCCATCGGACAGGCAGAGAAAAAACCTGCCATCCTCTTCCTGACGGCAGATATAATTATCCCCGGAAACCTTTTCTGCTTCTCTTGTAAGCCTGGCTACCCCGTAAAGCATCTGATAGCTGACATCTTCCACAAAATGTACCGTATGGAAATCTCCATTTACAATACTCCTGCTTCCCTGTTCCGGCGTCATGGGGCTGCCACATATTCTGGATAAAATCTGTGCGATTTCTGTCATGGAAACACACTGCCCGCTTCTGGCACGTAAACTCAGAAATATCTGCCGTCTTCCCTCAATCTTATCCATCACCCAGACATTTTTTATGAGTACGTGTTTCCTGCGGAAGGCTTTTCGAAGTTCTTCCTGAAACCTGGGATCTGCCGGCATAATATCATAAAGCTCTTCTGCCATATGATCCATGATCCTGGAAATCTCTGTCAGCTGCTGAGCCACAGCAAGCCGGCTTTCGATCATCCGGTTGTCCCACACAAGATTCTGCCGTTCTTCCCGGAATCCTTCGTTCAAAACCTGAAAATACTGGGCAGAACGCCCACAGGCACTCATCCATTCACTGCGAACCTGACGAACATCCTCTTCATCCCCCTCCTCCATGACTCTTAGCATATGCTCGCTGTTCCGCATGGTTTCTCCTGCACGCTCGCCCCAGCAGATCTCTCTCTGATAACATCTGGAGCACACACAGGCGCTAGTATCCGAAATGATTCGGTTCAGCTGTCCTCCACTCAAAAATTCCTTTCTGTAAGGCATTCCATAGAATGTATCCGCAAGTTTCCGGAAGGATGCTGCATATCGTTCCACCTTCTCCTTCTGGGGATGGCTTTCACTGAGCGGCATCATCTCTTCTTTTGCCTGTGTTCTTCCCGAAAAGACAGTTTTTGCCATGTCCCGGAGTATCAGCAGAATGCTGACTACGAGCATGGCAATGATCCATTCCTGCATATTTTCCCCTCCCCTTATAACCTTCACTGACTGATTATTATAAAGGAGGTATTCTGAAATATCTGTCAAAGTAACACGAAACTTATAGAAAACTTTTCGCCAAAATGCTTCTGCATTCGCTGTGCTAGTTTTCTTCCTGGAACACGATCTCGTTATCCTTCACAAGTCCAAGCTTCTCACGTGCTGCTTCTTCCACGTATTCATCGGTTTTCATATATTCTTTTTCGGCTTCGATCTCCTTGGTGCGTTCTTTCTCACTGTCAATGGATTTCTCCAGTGCCACAGCCTTGGAATCGTAGTAATCCAGACGTTGCTGCAAAGTCTTGCTCTGCACCATAAGGCTTCCAAGCAGAACCAGTGCGATCACAGCAATGCCTGCCATGCCAAGGTAATTGTATCCGATTTTCTTTTTTTCTTTTCCCTTTCCTGGCTTCTTCAATCTGTCTGCTCCTTTTTACCTTTTTTGGTTTTCTTTTCCTGTTATGAGCTTATACATCCAGATTTTACAACTTCTGCAAAAAAATATCAACCAGTTTACTGTCTTTTTTTGTCTTTAATGAAACAGTCTTTTTATAAGGGATTCTTCCTGTTTCTCTTTCTTTCTGCCCAGATACGCAAGGCTGTCAATTCTGCCTTCCAGGCTCAGTTCTCCATGTTCCAGATCCAGATGTTTCACATGAAGAGTTTCGCCTTTTATGGATAGTTTTCCATCTTCTGTATGCAGCAGGATCTCTTTTTCGTCGAAAGAGATCACATCTCGGATTCCTGTGATCGTGCCGCCTTTCTGCCGTTCCAACATCAGTTTGTGGATCGCTGCGGATTTTTTTTCCTCCAAAGCCAGATTCTCCTGAAGCGATTTCTCTTTTAATTTATGAAAAAAGCTTGGGAAATAGACCTCTTCCCGGATGCTGTAGTATCAGATATAGCGGAACATACTCTCCACTTCATCTTTTTTTACGGTGTCTTTCACTTCCAGGACTTCCACCTTTACGTTACGGCTTCCAAACTGGATTTCCACGGTATCGCCGGTCTTTACCTGCACGGATGCCTTCGCCGGCTTGTCATTTACCAGAACTCTTCCCGCATCACATGCCTCATTGGCTACTGTACGGCGTTTGATCAGTCTGGATACTTTCAGATATTTGTCAAGACGCATATTTTTCCCTCCTTTAACAAAACTTTCATAGTAAAAAAGCAGGAGAAACCGGTTTCTGGTTCCTCCTGCCGTTATCACTGAATCAACAGATTATTTACCGTTAACAACGTCCTTTAAAGCTTTTCCTGCTTTGAACTTCGGAGACTTGGAAGCCTCGATTGTCATGGTCTCACCAGTCTGAGGATTTCTTCCCTCTCTTGCAGCTCTTGTGCTTACTTCGAAAGTTCCAAATCCAACAAGCTGAATCTTCTCGCCTTTTTTCAGTTCATCAGTTACAACATCGATAAAAGATTTCAGAACAGCTTCTACATCTTTCTTGGAAAGATTGGTGTCTTTCGCCATTGCTGCTACTAACTCTGTTTTATTCATGGTGTTTCCTCCTATAATTGATGTTCTCTTATTTTTTTGGCTTTGCCTTATATATATAAACCTTTTGGCTTATAATGTCAAGGTTTTTCGCATATTACAGGCGGAAGGATGCCCCATTTATTTCATGGAATCAACCATTTCAAGAACTGCCTTGCCCATTGCGTCGGATTTCTCGTCTGCATCTGCAAGAGAGGTTCCTTTTACTCCATAGTAGAATTTCACTTTCGGCTCTGTACCGGACGGTCTTACGCATACCCATGCATCGTCTGTAAGCTCATAGTAAAGAACATTGGAATTCGGAAGGCCTGTCGGTTTCTTCTCTCCTGTAGCAAGATCTGTGATCTCATCCAGCTTGTAGTCACGGACAGCAGTTACTTTATGTCCTGCAAACTCTGCCGGCGGATTCTGACGGAGTGTTGTCATAATCTCCTGGATCTTCTGGAGTCCCTCAATGCCTTTCATGGTAACTGCCTGGATCGCATCTTTATAATATCCAAACTCCTCATACATGTCGATCATTGCATCCCAGAGAGTCTTGCCCTGTGTCTTGTAGTAAGCTGCTGCCTCACAAAGTGCCATAGTTGCAACGATAGCATCTTTATCTCTTGCATAGGTTCCGATCAGGCAGCCGTAGCTCTCCTCAAATCCGAAAAGATATGTACCCTTGCCACTGTTTTCAAATCCAAGGATCTGCTGTCCGATGTATTTAAATCCGGTAAGTACTTCGATGAGGTTTACACCGTATCCCTTGGCGATCGCATCTGCCAGGTTTGTTGTAACAATAGTCTTTACAAGAGCTCCATCCTCCGGAAGGCTTCCGTTTACAGCCTTTCTCTGGCTCAGCTCATAGTTTGCGAGAAGGCATCCGGACATGTTTCCGGTAAGGTCATGATACTCGCCGTTCCTGTCTTTTACACGAACGCCAAGACGGTCTGCATCCGGGTCTGTCGCAAGTACGATGTCTGCATCTACTTCTCTGGCAAGCTTCAGGCCAAGTTCAAATGCCTCTGCTGCCTCCGGGTTCGGATAGCTGACTGTCGGGAAATCTCCATCCGGAAGTTCCTGTTCCGGTACTACGTATACGTTCTCAAATCCAAGCTCTTTAAGGATTCTTCTGGCCGGGATATTACCGGTTCCGTGAAGCGGTGTGTAAACGATCTTGAGGTTCTTGCCCTCTGCCTGGATAGCATCCATATGGATGATCTGTTTCTTAAGCTCTGCCATATAAGCATCATCAACAGCCTGTCCGATCACTTCGAAAAGACCTGCCTTCACTGCTTCTTCCTTGTCCATGGTCTTTACGGTATTCCAGTCGGAGATTGCCTTTACCTCGCCCATAATCCCTGTATCATGAGGTGGTGTGATCTGTGCGCCATCTTCCCAGTAAACCTTGTATCCGTTGTATTCCGGCGGGTTGTGACTGGCCGTTACGTTGATACCTGCCACACATCCCAGATGACGTACTGCAAAAGAAAGCTCCGGTGTCGGACGAAGTGTCTCAAAGATATACGCCTTAATTCCGTTAGCTGCCAGGCAAAGCGCTGCTTCCTGGGCAAACTCCGGTGACATATGACGGGAATCATATGCGATAGCAACGCCCTGGGATTTCTTGTCTACTTTTGCAATATAGTTGGCAAGACCCTGTGTTGCTCTTCTTACTACATAAATATTCATGCGGTTGGTACCTGCGCCAATGATACCACGCAGGCCAGCCGTACCAAATTCAAGATCCATATAAAAACGCTCTTTGATCTCATTCTCGTCGTCTTTGATCGCTTTCAGTTCTTCTTTTGTTGCCTCGTCGAAGTATGGGTTTTCAAGCCACTGATTATAGATTTCTTTATAATCCATGTTCCAAAATACCTCCCTGTTTCTTTATATAAGATAATTAACATTATATAACAATTTTCTGAAAAAGGGAAGTTTTGTTTTTGCCTTATTCAGACGCATTACTGCCGCAGGCATCTTTTCGGAAATTCTTCCCACTGCTTTTTCTGCCGGATCATCGTATGCAGCTTTTCCACATTTTTCCCGGATATGACTGCTTTATTGTGGGTGTAATAATGGTTGGCAAGTTTCCAGTATTTTTCCGGATATACAAATCGTACTTTCAGGTTCTGCCATTCTGACATGGAAATAGGGCGGATGGAATCATATGTGGAAAGCATTTTTTCTGCAATATATGGATCCCAGCAGTATTTTTCCAGAATTTTCCTCATAAATCGATACAGATCTGCCATCTGCACATCAAAGTTCCAGTGGCTGAAATTGGTCACTGCCGCATTTTTTCCAAGGATCAGCACATTATGCTGATTATACTCTCCATGACAGACAGTACCTTTTTCAAGAGATTGCTGCCGCAGTGTCTGATAATCCGTTTCATCCAGCATGGAAACCGCCTTTTCTCCTTTTTCCAGAAACCATTCCACACTTTTAAGATAATCTTTTTCAAAAGGGCTTGACACTCCTTTTTTCCGGATAAAACGTCGGATCTTCCGCATTTCCTGATTGTGCCGGATATATTCTTCTTTAAGATTCCTTGCCGTGTAGTCTTTTTCCAGAGGAAGCTGCATTCTCCCGTGGATCTCCGCCAGCATCCGCACACTTTTCAAAATGTCGGTTTCGGATTTTGTGTCACACTCCCTCCCTTCAAACCATACCTGTGCCGTATAGGGAATGGAATCTTTGTCTTTACTCACCAGAGCACCTTCCCGGTTTTCCAGATAGACATCTACATGGCATCCCTGCTCCTTAAGTTTTTGCAGAAGTTTCTGCTGCATGGAAAGCTTTTTTTCCGATCCGTGAAATTCCCGAAGTATGACAGGACCTCTTTCTGTCCTGCAAAGAAGTGCGCCTCTCACTCTGCCGGAAGATAACGCATTAAGCCCATACTGCTCCAGCACACTCAGACCATAATCATACAAACAAGTTCCCCCCTGCCTTATTTTACGTTCTATCTTATGCAGGGGGGATTTTTGTTATTCTATTCGGTTTTTATGCCATCTTTTTCCGCTATTTCAAGAAGTTTTTCTTTTGTATTAAGGGACGGATCTTTCAGCACACAGTCAAGAAGTCTTTCAAGAAGATCTCCCAGTTCCGGTCCGGCCGGGTGTCCGGCATTTATAAGATCTTTTCCGGAAACTGCCAGCATTTTCAGAGATGTACATTCTCCTCTTTTAAGGATTCCCTGATAAGTTTCCGTCACGCCGCTTAAGCGTGCCAGCTTATCTTCTCTTTTGTAAGTACTCTGAGCTAAAAGGTCTGCCTTCTGCACTTTCAGATACAGTGGAAAAAGATCTTCTCCTATGAGATTCACAGACCGTCTTACATCCTCAGCTGCCGGTGCAGGTCGAAGATCATGATACCGGATCAGACGACAGGTATTTCGGATCGTTGCATTGTCAAATTTCAGGCGGCGCAGGATCTTTCCTGCCAGTTTCTCACCTGCCGGGCCGTGAGTCTTGAAGTGGTCTCTGCCGTTCCCGTCCGTCTTTTTCACGACTGGTTTCGCAATGTCGTGAAGAAGCATTGTGATGCGGAGAAGCCTGTCATTCTCAATCTCTGTAAGACTTTTCAGAATATGCTCGCCCACAGTATAGCAGTGGTGTGGGGTATTCTGCTCTGTCTCCATGCAGGCATCAAATTCCGGAAGAAATTCTCTTGTAAGCCCGGTTTCCCATGCAGTACGGAGATAATCCGGATGATCAGATACCAGAAGCTTCACAAGCTCGGTCTGGATACGCTCTGCACTGACATGTTCCAGATTTCCTGACATTCGTGCCAGTGCCGCCTTTGTATTTTCTTCCACGGTAAATCCAAGCTGTGCGGAAAAACGCACCGCGCGGAGCATACGAAGGGCATCCTCTGTAAAACGTTCCACCGGATTGCCGACGCACCGGATGATTCTCTTCCCGATATCTTCCATTCCGCCAAACAGATCCACCAGTCCATGTTCCGGATGATAGGCCATGGCATTGATGGTAAAGTCTCTTCGCTTCAGATCTTCCTCAAGGCTTCTGGTAAAGGTCACAGCATCCGGATGACGTCCATCATGATACTCTCCGTCCACACGATAGGTGGTCACCTCAAAACCCTCTTTATCCATCATTACCGTTACTGTTCCATGCTGGATTCCCGTATCTACGGTTCTTCGAAAAAGTTCCTTCACCTGCTCCGGAAGTGCTGACGTGGTGATATCCCAGTCTCCCGGCTCCCGGCCCAGGATGGAATCCCGGACGCATCCGCCCACAACGTAGGCTTCATAACCGGCAGCATTTAAAGTCTTCAGGATCTGCGCTGTTTTTTGTGGTATGTTTATCTTCATAAATAACTCCTCTTACTGATTGCTGCTGTCCAGATCAAGCATTCACATTTCACTGTATTATCTGCGCTCAGCAGCCGGATGATATTCTGATATGGTTTCAGTAACGATATTATAGCATAAATTCACAAAAACAGCGGAGCTTATTTCGCCCCGCTGCCTTGTTTCCTGTATAATCTGTTACTGTTCACCTGGTGACCGGTAACTATGATTTTTGCAAAACTGCCTCTGCCCCACACAGGGCTTATACATTTTAGTATGCACGTCCCCAGTAAACCATCTTCTTGGCAGGTTTTCCACAGCATACACAAACGTCGCTCAGCTGCTCCTGCTCAAATGGCATGCATCTGGAAGTTGCCTGGAAATCTTCTTTGATCTTGTCTTCACATGCACGGTCACCGCACCACATAGCTTTGATGAATCCAGGTTTGTTATTTACGATCTCACCAAATTCCTCATAATTTCTGGCTACATAGGTATGAGCCTCTCTGTGTGCACGTGCGCGCTCCAGCATATCATGCTGAATAGTATCCAGAAGCTCTTTTACCTTATCTGCAAGCTCATCGAAGGATACAGTATATTTCTCACGGGTATCTCTTCTGCAGAGAACTGCCTGTCCATTCTCGATATCCTTCGGACCACACTCAACACGAAGCGGAATACCACGCATCTCCTGCTCAGCAAATTTGAATCCCGGGCTCTTATCTGTAGCATCAACTTTTGCACGGATACCGGCTGCCTTCAGTGCTGCGAGAAGCTCATCAGCTTTCTCCATAACACCCTCTTTACGCTGCTGGATCGGAATGATCACAGTCTGTACCGGAGCGATTCTCGGAGGAAGAACAAGGCCGCTGTTATCACCGTGAACCATGATGATGGCACCGATCATACGGGTTGTCATTCCCCAGGATGTCTGATGAACATATTTCAGTGTATTATCTTTATCTGTGTACTGGATTCCGAATGCTTTCGCAAATCCGTCTCCGAAATTATGGCTTGTACCGGACTGAAGTGCTTTACCGTCATGCATCAGGGACTCGATGGTGTAAGTAGCCTCAGCACCTGCAAATTTCTCTTTGTCTGTCTTCTGACCTTTTACAACCGGAATTGCCAGAACCTCTTCGCAGAAATCTGCATAAACATTCAGCATCTGAATGGTACGTGCCTCAGCCTCTTCAGCTGTTGCGTGAGCTGTATGGCCCTCCTGCCACAGGAACTCTCTGGAACGAAGGAATGGACGGGTTGTTTTCTCCCAGCGGACAACAGAGCACCACTGATTGTATACTTTCGGAAGGTCTCTGTGGGACTGGATCTCTTTCTGGTAGAAATCACAGAACAGAGTCTCGGAAGTCGGACGCACGCAAAGTCTCTCCTGAAGCGGATCAAGACCGCCATGAGTCACCCATGCAACCTCCGGGGCAAAACCTTCTACATGATCTTTCTCTTTATCAAGAAGAGACTCCGGGATAAAGATCGGCATATAAACATTCTCTACACCGGTCTCTTTAAATCTGCGGTCAAGCTCATGCTGGATATTCTCCCAGATCGCATAACCTGCAGGTTTGATCGCCATACAGCCCTTAACACTTGTATAGCCACAAAGCTCAGCCTTCTTAACAACGTCTGTATACCACTGAGCAAAATCCTCATCCATAGACGTAATGGCCTGTACTAATTTCTTTTCTTTTGCCATGATAAATCTCCTTTTTCTTGTGATCTGTTACATATTGCCAGCCGCCAGGCAGCCACGGCAATCCGGAATCCCTCCGGCTCACTCTTCTGTCCCATAAATCGTACACTGCATTTACAGTCCCGTTTTACGGACAAAAAAATAAGCCCTCCGAATCCCTCACAAGGGACCGAATGACTTCGGCGGTACCACCCCAGTTAACAGCGCACCCGCTGCTCTCTCAACACCCGTTAACGCCGGAAACACACGCCACGCTTCAATCACGCAGAGCTCCGAGGCCGGTTCCACAGTTCACGCACAGGACCCTTCCACCAAAACAGGCCCCTCTCTGAGATAATTCCCTGTGTACTATTCTCATCATCGCCGTATCTTCGATACATTTTAGGCGAAAACCCCTGCAATGTCAACCCCAAAACTCACATTTTCAACCCAGAAAACCAGGAAAGAATCCATTCCCAGGAATTAATTTCCAGGGAACAGGGCCAACGGCCCGCCTTCCCGTCCCTCCATCCACACATCGGCTCAACCTGACACAGCCAATACAGAAGCATACAGGCACAAGTTAACAACCTCACACATTTCTCAACCGAAGCACTACTCAAAAAAGCCCAAGGGGTGTGCAGAGGGGGCGCGGCTTTGCGGCCCCTTTGCGGTTTTCACTTTTACAAAAAAATACTGCGCCCCGTTCGCCAGGAACGAAACACAGCATTTTTTCAAAGAGTTTTTCTAAGATCTTGTTACTCTATTTAACAACACGCACCCTATACATTCCCTCAATCTCCTTGAGCTCGTCAAGTGCCTTGGCAGAAGCCGCACTCTCAAGATCGATAAGAGTATAAGCAAACTCCCCTTTACTCTTATTGGTCATATCCGCAATATTCAGCCCCTCAGATCCAAGGATCTTGGTTACCTGACTGATCATATTCGGTGTATTACTGTGTGCAAGAGAAATTCTACCCACAGCCACACAGGTACCCATATCACAGTTTGGATAATTAACAGAGTTCTTGATATTACCATTCTCAAGGTAATCACGGATCTCTTTTACAGCCATCTCCGCACAGTTCTCCTCAGATTCCTCTGTAGAAGCACCAAGATGTGGGGTTACCAGAATGCCCTCGCGTCCTGCAACTGTCTCGTTGGCAAAGTCTGTTACATATTTTTTAACCTTACCACTCTCAACAGCCTCGATCAGTGCCTCCTCATCAACAAGAAGATCTCTTGCAAAATTCAGAAGAACCACGCCATCTTTCATTTTCTCGAAAGCTTCTTTGTTGATCATCTTCTTTGTGCTGTCAAGAAGGGGCACATGAATGGTGATGTAATCGCACTGGCTGTAGATCTCATCCAGGCTCTTGCTGTGCTTGATGGTTCTGGAAAGATTCCATGCCGCATCAATGGAAAGATACGGATCATAACCATAAACTTCCATTCCAAGTCCGCATGCTGCGTTTGCCACCATGGCACCGATGGCACCAAGTCCGATGATACCAAGCTTTTTGCCGCTGATCTCGCATCCTGCGAACTGTTTTTTCTGCTTCTCGGCAAGCTTGCCGATGTGCTCTTTATCTTTCTCCTGTGCAACCCACTCGATACCGCCAACGATATCTCTGGATGCAAGAAGCATACCTGCAAGTACAAGCTCTTTTACGCCGTTTGCATTTGCTCCAGGTGTGTTAAATACAACAACACCCTTCTCTGCATATTCTTTAACAGGAATATTGTTGACACCTGCTCCTGCACGTGCAACTGCACAAACACTTTTGGGAAGCTCCATGTCATGCATTTTCGCACTTCTCACAAGGATCGCGTCACACTGATCTACAGTCTCTGATTTTTTGTAATTATCGCCGAAAAGTTTAAGTCCTTTTTCTGCGATGGGGTTCAGGCAATGATACTGGAACATTATGCATTCTCCTCCTCAAATTTCTTCATGAATGCAACCAGAGCCTCTACACCAGCCTTCGGCATGGCATTGTAGATACTTGCACGCATTCCGCCAACAGTACGGTGTCCTTTCAGGTTTACAAGTCCTGCCTCTGTTGCCTCTTTCACAAACTTGGCATCCATTTCCTTGTCACCTGTTACAAACGGAACATTCATAAGAGATCTATCTTCTGGAACTACAGTTCCCTTGAACAGCTTGCTGGAATCCAGATAATCATAGAGGATCTTTGCCTTTTCCTCATTGCGCTGCTTCATCACTTCCAGACCGCCCATCTTCTTCAGCCATTTGAATACCTTGCCGCATACATAAATGCAGTAAGCATTCGGTGTGTTGTAAAGAGAACCTGCGTCTGCATGTGTCTTATAGGTCAGCATGGTTGGTGTTCCCGGAAGAACATCCTCTGTGATCAGATCCTCACGGATGATCACGATAACCATACCTGCCGGTCCGATGTTCTTCTGAACGCCGCCATAGATAATACCATATTTGCTTACATCTACAGGCTCAGACAGGAAGCAGGAGGATACATCTGCTACCAGAGTCTTGCCTTTTGTGTTTGGAAGTTTTTTGAATTTTGTGCCGTAAATGGTGTTGTTCTCACAGATGTATACATAGTCTGCATCCGGGCTGATCGGCAGATCACTGCAGTCCGGGATATAGCTGAAAGTTTTGTCCTCAGAAGATGCGATCTTGTTTGCTTTTCCGTATTTCTGAGCTTCCTGATAAGCTTTCTTTGCCCACTGACCTGTTACGATATAATCTGCGACCTTATTTTTCATAAGGTTCATCGGGATCATGGCAAACTGCTGGGATGCTCCTCCCTGAAGGAAAAGTACCTTGTAGTTATCTGGGATGTTCATAAGCTCGCGGAGATCTTTCTCAGCTGTATCAATAATCTCCTGAAACGCTGCACTTCTGTGACTCATTTCCATAACGGACATTCCTGTGCCGTTATAATCAAGCATTTCATCAGCTACTTCTTTGAGTACTTCCTCCGGAAGCACTGCCGGTCCGGCAGAAAAATTGTACACTCTACTCATGTTTCTTCATATCCTCCTCGTCAAATACATCATCAAGATTCGCACCAGCCGGTACCATCGGGAACACACTCAGATCCTGATCGATCCAGCAATCCAGAACGACAGGTCCCTCTGCTGCCAGTGCCATCTTAAGTGCAGGTTCCACATCCTCCATCCTTGTCACACGAATGGCTTTTGCACCCAGCGCCTCTGATAATTTTACAAAATCAACAGAATCATCCAGTACTGTGGAAGAATATCTCTTTCCATAGAAAAGCGTCTGCCACTGACGCACCATTCCCAGTACGTGATTGTTCATGACAATCTGGATCAACTGTCTACCACAGCGCGCTGCTGTTGCCAGTTCATTCATATTCATACGGAAGCATCCGTCACCTGCTATATTAACAACTGTTTTTTCCGGTCTGCCCATCTTTGCGCCAATTGCAGCGCCAAGGCCATAGCCCATCGTTCCAAGGCCGCCGGAAGTAAGAAGAGTTCTCGGCTCTTTGTATTTATAATACTGTGCCGCCCACATCTGATGCTGTCCAACATCTGTGGAGATGATGGCATCACCATTGGTCAGTTCATAAAGTTTCTCTATAATATACGGACCTGTCAGCTGTGTATGATCATAATTCAGCGGATATTTTGCTTTCAGTTCCTGGATATGTGCGATCCACTCCGGATGTTCTTTTTCCGGAACTTCCTCCAGAAGACGTTTCAGCACTTCTTTCACATCTCCGATCACGCTTGCATCCACTTTGATATTTTTGTTGATCTCCGCAGCATCTACATCGATCTGAAGGATTTTTGCATTATGTGCAAAAGTCTTGGTATTTCCTGTTACACGGTCACTGAAACGTGCTCCAAGAACAATGAGAAGATCACATTCCGTAACACCAAGATCGGAAGTCTTGGTTCCGTGCATACCTACCATACCGGTATAAAGCGGATCCTCACCTGGGAAAGTACCTTTACCCATCAGTGTATCGCAGACCGGAGCCTGGATCCTGTGAGCCAGTTCGCGGACTTCCTGGTCAGCACCGGAGATCACACAGCCGCCGCCTACAAAAATAAAAGGTTTCTTTGCCTCTCTGATCATTTCCAGCACCTGGTCCATATCTTCTTTGCGGATGTTTTTGATCTCACGGTTAACGGTAGCCGGATGGCATGGCTCGTATTCATATTTCATTCCTGTGATATCCTTCGGAACATCCACAAGAACCGGGCCAGGTCTTCCGCTTTTTGCAATATAAAATGCTCTTCTTAACGTATCTGCAAGATCTTCGATATTCTTTACAATAAAGCTGTATTTTGTCACAGGCATTACGATACCTGCGATATCAACCTCCTGGAAAGAATCTCTTCCCAGGAGTGGTCTTCCTACGTTTGCAGTAATGGCTACCATCGGTACGGAATCCATGTATGCAGTCGCGATTCCTGTTACCAGGTTGGTGGCTCCAGGACCGGATGTTGCCAGGCAGACGCCCACTTTTCCGGTAGCTCTCGCATAACCGTCAGCAGCATGGGATGCACCCTGCTCGTGGGAGGTCAATACATGTGTGATCTCATCTTTGTATTCATATAAGGCATCGTAAACATTCAGGATCGCGCCGCCCGGATATCCAAATACGGTATCAACGCCCTGTTCCTTCAGACATTCTACGATGATCTCTGCACCTGTAAGCTGCATGTCTTTCGTTCCTCCTTATTTTGCTTTCGGTACTTCCAGGATCGCACCACGGTTTCCGGATGTTACCATGGAAGCATATCTTGCCAGATATCCGGTTGTTACCTTCGGCTCTCTTGGCTGCCATTTTTCTCTTCTTGCCTGCATCTCTTCGTCAGAAACTTTGATCTCCAGTTTCAGTTCCGGAATATTGATGCTGATGATATCGCCTTCCTCAACCAGTGCGATCGGGCCGCCTACGGCTGCCTCCGGTGATACGTGTCCGATAGCAGCTCCTCTGGATGCGCCGCTGAAACGTCCGTCTGTGATCAGGGCTACGGAAGAACCAAGTCCCATTCCCACGATTGCGGATGTCGGGTTCAGCATCTCTCTCATTCCAGGACCACCTTTTGGTCCCTCGTAACGGATAACAACTACATCACCCTCTACGATCTTGCCGCTCTTGATTGCCACAATCGCGTCATCCTCGCTGTCAAATACACGTGCAGGACCTTCATGTACCAGCATTTCCGGTACAACTGCGGAACGTTTTACAACGCCGCCGTCCGGTGCAAGGTTTCCTTTCAGTACGGCAAGTCCGCCTGTCTTTGTATACGGATTGTCGATCGGGCGGATAACTTCCGGATTCAGATTTACACAATCTTTGATATTTTCCCCAACTGTTTTTCCTGTTACTGTCATACACTCTGTATGAAGAAGTCCGATCTTGTTCAGCTCATTCATAACCGCATAAACACCGCCGGCCTCGTTGAGGTCTTCCATGTAAGTCGGGCCTGCCGGTGCAAGGTGGCAGAGGTTCGGAGTCTTCTCACTGATCTCATTTGCAAAGCTGATGTCAAAGTCCATTCCGATCTCATGTGCGATAGCCGGAAGATGAAGCATACTGTTTGTGGAGCATCCAAGTGCCATATCTACGGTAAGAGCATTTAAAACTGCCTCTTTTGTCATGATGTCTCTTGGGCGGATGTTCCTTTTGTACATTTCCATTACCTGCATTCCTGCATGTTTTGCAAGACGGATACGCTCGGAGTATACGGCCGGGATGGTACCATTTCCCTTAAGTCCCATTCCAAGAACCTCTGTCAGGCAGTTCATGCTGTTTGCAGTGTACATACCGGAACATGATCCACAGGTCGGACAGGTTTTGTTCTCGAATTCTGCCAGGTCATCTGCTGTGATCGTTCCTGCTGCATAGGAACCTACTGCCTCAAACATGCTGGAAAGACTTGTTTTGTGTCCTTTTACATGACCGGCAAGCATCGGGCCTCCGCTTACAAATACAGTCGGAACATTGATTCTTGCTGCTGCCATCAGAAGGCCAGGTACGTTCTTATCACAGTTGGGTACCATAACCAGAGCATCAAACTGATGAGCCATTGCCATAGCCTCTGTGGAATCTGCGATCAGGTCACGGGTTACCAGGGAATATTTCATTCCAACGTGTCCCATTGCAATTCCGTCACATACTGCGATCGCCGGGAATACAACCGGTGTTCCACCAGCCATTGCAACGCCAAGTTTTACGGCGTTTACGATCTTGTCAAGGTTCATATGTCCCGGTACGATCTCGTTGTAAGAGCTTACGATTCCTACCAGTGGTTTGTCCATTTCTTCTTTTGTCATTCCAAGGGCATTGAACAGGGAACGATGTGGTGCCTGCTGTGTGCCTTTTCTTACGGTATCACTTCTCATTTTTTAAGGTTCTCCTTTTTATTCTTTACGATATGGTTCTATATCTCTTCAAATTTATTTATGCGATGGCATCTGCGATCAGATCGCCCATCTCTTTAGTTCCCACAAGTTTGCAGCCCTCAGACATGATATCTCCGGTTCTGTAACCAGCTGTCAGAACTTTCTGTACTGCTGTTTCCACAGCATCTGCCTCTTTGTCAAGATCCAGAGAATATCTCAGCATCATGGCTGCAGAAAGGATAGTTGCGATCGGGTTTGCCTTGTTCTGACCTGCGATATCCGGTGCGGAACCGTGGCTCGGCTCATAGAGGCCAAGTTTTGTCTCATTTAAGCTTGCGGAAGAAAGCATTCCGATGGAACCGGTTACCATACTTGCCTCATCAGAGAGGATATCTCCGAACATGTTCTCTGTAAGGATGACATCAAACTGTTTCGGATCACGTACCAGCTGCATTGCACAGTTATCAACCAGCATATGCTCCAGTGTTACATCCGGATAGTCTTTTGCAACATCTTCCACAACGCTTCTCCAGAGTCTGGAAGAATCCAGAACGTTTGCCTTATCTACACTTGTAACTTTATTTCTTCTCTTACGTGCGATCTCAAATGCCTTGATGGCAATACGGCGGATCTCATTCTCATTATAGGAAAGAGTATCTACGGCTGTGCGGACTCCGTTCTCCTCGGTAGTCTTTCTGGCTCCGAAGTAAAGACCTCCTGTCAGCTCTCTTACGATAATCATGTCAAAACCATCTCCGATGATCTCATCACGAAGCGGGCATGCATCACGAAGCTCATTGTAAAGATATGCAGGACGAAGGTTTGCAAAAAGGTTCAGCGCTTTACGGATTGCAAGAAGTCCTGCCTCCGGACGTTTAGACGGCTCCAGTTTGTACCACGGGGATGTCTTGGCATCGCCGCCGATGGACCCCATCAGTACGGCGTCAGAAGCTTTTGCCTGAGCAATGGCTTCCTCTGTAAGAGGTACTCCGTGAGCATCAATGGATGCACCTCCTAAAAGAACTTCTGTGTATGAAAATTTATGGCTGTATTTCTCGCATACTCTGTCTAAAACTTTTTTGGCCTCGGCAACAATCTCCGGGCCGATTCCGTCTCCCGGAATCAGGGCAATTTTGTACTCCATTTTATCTACTCCTCCGATTTCCCCTGTGCTGTAAAATTTTAACGCACTGGTGTGGATAATTGTTATTATCATAACGCACTTTTCGACGGATTTCAACCTATTAAATAGATAAAGTTATCTCCAGGATATAAAAAGAGCTCCTGTGTCTTTGATTTTCTTCCTGACTCCTGGTACTTTGGCTCCCTGCTTTCTGCCCGTTACCGCCACGCTCCCGCCCGAAAAGTATCTTATGCCACAGGATGTTCCACTATGGCAAAAGCTGCCTTCCCGTTTCCGGTACAGCAGCCTTTTCTTTTTCCTGTATTCTGTTTTTCAAAAAATCTCTCAGAATTTTCCACTGGAGCCGCCAAAAGTATCCCCCGAGGAAGACGTATGTGTACTGGAGCCCCCGCCACTGTCCTCATTTTTCGGTTTTGCGGATTTTGACACCGTACTGTAAAGATAATACTCGTTACTTCTGGTTACCTTCATACTGCCCTGACGTACATAGGAAGCAGCCTGATCCTGTTTTCGCACAGTTTTCAGTTTCCTCCTCATATTTCCGGTTATAAGCACGCCTGCCACAAGTCCCACTGCAAGAGCAATCAGCAGATTTGCCCCCACATCAAAAGACTCCTTTGGAAGATTTCCCACATCATATGGCTCTGCCTCATCCGCCTGCATGATAAAGTCATCGCATTCCATGGCAAACATCTGAAACGCTTCGTTATAATCCCCATCACTTAAATAAGGCTTCACCTGCTCCATGATATATTCCTGTCCGGCATCGGTAAACGCTTCAATAGCATAACCATGTGTTGCAATAGCCCAGTTACGGTCACCCATATCCACCAGGAACAAAATACCGTCACCATCTTCTCCCTGTCCATATCCATGGTCAATAAAATAATCATCTGCATAAGCCTGCGCCGTTTTTCCTTCCAGACTATTGGTGGTAACAATGATAACATCTACCTGTTCCCGCTCACTGATCTCATCCAGTGTATTGCAAAGGCTCTCCTTTTGATCTGTATCCAGAAGTCCCGCCTGATCCGCAAGCCGGCTTTCTGTTTCCGCCCATACCGGAAAGGCACATGCCAGGCATAAAAGGATCACTGTCAGAAATACGGATATTCTCTTTTTCATGGCATTCACCTCCCCTACAAAGCCCAGATCAGATACAGGATAATATAGGCGATCACGCCAACGATCCCCGTCGTTCCCAGGAACCATCTCGCAAAAGCACTCTTATCTGTGGGCAGATTCCCCACAAATTTCCCAGTCTGGCCATTCATGGCAAATATGTAATTATCGCCTTTCCATTTCGTCTGCAGGATCCATACCGGATACAGTGCATACTTCGTAGTTCCGTTATGAAGCCGGATGCTGGTATTCTCCGGAACCACACTGGAATAGCCTCTGACCGTATCCCGGAATGCATCTTCCGTACTGTGACGGATACGCTCATTGGCACGTCCCTCGCACTCTTCCGCCGTCACATCATACTTATCCGCAAAATATCCCGCCAGATATGCAGTCTGGAAATCCACCGCCTCTTTAAAATCAAAAGGCTCTATGGACTCCATCAGATCATTTTCCATACTGGCCGAACCATCCACAGGTACATGATCAAATCCCAGAGAACCACTTCTGTGTACTGCATAATAACTGGTTTCCGTATAATCATAATCATTATCACTCCAGAAACGGGTCTTCGTAGCTTTATAGCGGATATCCGCACTGGCATCCGTATCATAAAGCCAGAACGGAACGTAGATCCCCTTCACCTCACTGATATGATTCTCCGACTTAAACGCTTTCGGGAGAAGGCGCTTGCCTGACAAATGCTTCTTCAGCTTCTCCTTTGCAGCCTTTTTATCCAGCTTAAACGGAATCACGTAATCTGGTTTCAGTGCACCGGACAGCTGTCCGGTCATTACCACCGGGCTGCCGCAAAACGGGCAGGCTGTCGCTGCCGTATTGGCATCACCCACGATCTCACCGCCACAGGACTTACACGTATAAGTACGTAATCCCTCACTCTCTCCATCCTGCCACTCACTGCCAGCCTCATCCGACCAGTTCATATCCTCCGGCTGTTCTTCTTCTACAGCCTTAGCATGCTCCGATAATGTCTTAACATCAAACTCCGTATCACAGAACGGACACTTCATCTTCTGTGCAGAACTGTCAAACTCTATGGAGCCACCACAGCACGGGCACTTAAACTCCTGCATCTTCGCCATATATCCACCTCAATTCATCCTTCTGTATCCATCGACCGGCAGGAGTTATCCTGTGAATTTCTCCTGACCTTCTCCATTTTGTGATTTATACAGCATCCTCCGGTCCGAACGGATCCCCGCACTCCGGGCAGAACTTCGGTGGATTCTCCGGATCAGCCGGTTCCCATCCACACCTGCTGCAACGATACCTCAACTTCTTCTCCGGCCTCTTCGCTCCACAGTTCGTACAAAACTTCCCTTTATTCACTGTACCGCAGGAACAAGTCCAGCTGTCCTCCACCGGACGCGGTGCCCCACACTCCGGACAGAACTTACCCGTAGAAACCGCACCACAACTGCAAGTCCAGGAATCTCCGCCTGCTGCCGGCCGGATCTTTGGCTGAGTCTGTACGTTGTTCTGCGCTGCCTGTGCCTCACGCTTCTGTCCCATTTCAAAAAGCTGCTGAGCATTCAGGCCCCCTGCGCTGGCAGCCATCCCCATGCCCATAAAACCAGTCATAGCCCCGGCGGAATTGGAAGCCGCAGCCTTCATGGCATCCGCCTGAGCACCAGTCAGTGTGGCTGCAGCCATCGAAGGATCACGCATCATAGCCGTGCGCTGGGCCTGCTTGATCATCTCGGCGTCCTCATCCGGAAGTGTAACCGAGCCCAGCGCAACACTTACGACTTTTAAGCCCCGAAGCTCTGCCCACTTCGCTGAAAGAACCTCATTCATGGCATTCTCAAGCTCCGTGTTGTGGGTCACGATCTGATTCGGACGAAGCTCCATCTCAGAAAGACGGCCAAAAGCCGGCTGCAGTGCGCTGACAAACTCCGTTTTCAGCTGTCCATCCAGTTCCTCTCTCGTGTATTCCCGCTCTACATTCCCACACACATTGGTATAAAAAAGAAGCGGGTCCGCGATCCGATAGGAATATACTCCATGACAGCGCACTGCAACATCAATATCAAGTCCGATCCTGGAATCTACCACACGGAACGGGATCGGAGTAGCCGTGCCAAATTTGTTATCCACAAGCTCCTTGGTATTAAAATAATATACCCTCTGATCCTTACCCGTATCACCACCGAACACAAAACGCTTACCGATGGTCTGGAAAGTCCTGCGGATACCTTCCCCAAGACTTCCCGCAAAAATACTCGGCTCTGTGGAAGCATCATAAGTATACTCACCTGGATCTGCACAGATATCCACAACTTTCCCCTGCTCCACGATCATCATACACTGACCATCTGCAACTGCAATCCCACTTCCGCTGGTAATGATATTGTCGCTGCCTCTCTTATTGGAAGACCTGGATGATGTACGCTTCGTACCCTTCACCACCATCACTTCTTTATCCATAGCCTCACAGTAAAAAAACTCCTTCCACTGATCCGCCATCGTACCCCCTGCTGCGCCAACAGCCGCTCTGATAAGACCCATAAAACCGACCCCTTTCTGAAAATTCATTCTTATTTGTAATTTTATAATATTCTGCAGTAACCGTCACTCTCATTTCTGATAGTAATACCATTATTGCATGAATTACATCAAAAATCCACTTATTTCTATACAATATTACATTTGTCACATCCCAAATTAAAGCTGACAGCACCGCGCCTCAGCCACATTCCAATCCCAATCTAACAACACAACCTCACATCCAACCTCAGGCTGACAGCACCGCGCCTCAGCCACACTCCAATCCCAATCTAACAACACAACCTCACATCCAACCTCAGGCTGACAGCACCGCGCCTCAGCCACACTCCAATCCCAATCTAACAACACAACCTCACATCCAACCTCAGGCTGACAGCACCGCGCCTCAGCCACACTCCAATCTCAATCTAACAACACAACCACACATCCAACCTCAGGCTGACAGCGCAGCGCCTCAGCCGTCCCTTGATCACCCTCACGCTGCCGAAAGTCAGCCGGGGAAGGGGATGCTGGCTGGCTCTGCTTCTGCAGGAGGGGAGCTGGTACTTGGGCGGCGGGAATCTGCGTTGTTTTTCAAAAGTCCGTTGTCTGAGCGGCGTCACGCCGCGAGTTCGGACTTTTGGAAAACGGTTTTAGCAGAATCCCGGTGCCCTAGAACCAGCCCCCGACGAAGCCGCAGACCAGACAGCATCCCCTCCCCCGGCGTCCCTTCAACCATCCCTTCCGCACAAAAAAAAGACACCACGTCAAAAAAACGCAGTGCCTTCCCATATTCACGTTATTGCCAAAAAAGTCATCAAGCAGAAGCCTGATCAGCCTTCTCAACCTCAGCAATCGCCTGCTTCCTCATAGGAATACGGCAATTCTTATTATTACCAAACTCAACAATAACATCTTCCTCAGTCATATCAATAACAACACCATAAAAACCACTGGTAGTAACAACACTGTCACCAACCTCCATGCTGTTCAACATAGTCTGAGTTCTCTTCTGCTCCTTCTTCTGCGGACGGATCATCATAAAATACATAATTCCAAACAGAACTACGATCCAGACAATACCAAGACCCGCGCTAAGTCCGCCAGCTGCTGCTGTAGATGATGCGATCATTCCAAATTCCTCCTGATAAAATCAATTCTTCTTATGCGGTTACCCGCCGTTTCTGACCTATAGCAGCTCCCGCCACTATAAAAAATGTCACTTCGTACTATCATACACAAAAACCAAAAAACCTTCAAGCGTTTTCTTATAAAATCAAAGTAATTTACGCAAATTTTATAAATAAAAACTACCGGTTCCCGTTAATCTTACCTTCCTCAAACCCTTCCAGACGCATCTTCTTATAAGCCGCAAAATTCCCCGCATCCAGAGCATCCCGGATCTCTTCCATCATATGATTGTAGAAATAAAGATTATGCAGCACACAAAGCCTCATACCAAGCATCTCCTTCGCTTTCAGAAGATGACGGATATATGCCCTGCTGTAATGACGGCAGGTCGGACACTGGCATTCCTCATCGATCGGTTTGGAATCCAGTTCATATTTCGCATTAAAAAGATTCATCTTGCCATGGTTGGTATACACATGGCCATGACGACCGTTGCGGCTCGGATATACACAGTCAAAGAAATCAATACCTCGCTCAACACCCTCCAGAATGTTTGCCGGAGTACCAACCCCCATCAGATACGTCGGCTTGTTCTGCGGCAGATGCGGAACTACCTCATCCAGGATCCGGTACATCTCCTCATGGCTCTCACCAACTGCCAGGCCACCAACCGCATAACCATCCAGATCCATCTCTGCGATCGCCTGTGCATGCTCAATACGGATATCCTCATAAACAGCACCCTGGTTGATACCAAAAAGAAGCTGATCCTTGTTGATGGTATCCGGAAGGCTGTTCAGACGTGCCATCTCATCCTTACATCTCTTAAGCCAGCGGGTAGTACGCGCTACAGATTTCTGCACATAATCCCTCTCCGCCACACTGCTCGGGCATTCATCAAAGGCCATGGCAATGGTAGAAGCCAGATTGGACTGGATCTGCATACTCTGCTCCGGTCCCATAAAGATCTTATGTCCATCGATATGAGAGTTAAAATACACGCCCTCTTCCTTGATCTTACGAAGCTTCGCCAGCGAAAACACCTGGAATCCGCCGGAATCGGTAAGGATTGGTCTGTCCCAGTTCATAAATTCATGAAGACCTCCCAGTTGCTTTACCACCTTGTCGCCAGGGCGCACATGAAGATGATAGGTATTGGACAGCTCTACCTGTGTACCGATCTCATGAAGATCCACAGTGGAAACTGCACCTTTAATTGCTGCAATTGTTCCTACATTCATAAAAACAGGAGTCTGGATCGTTCCGTGGACCGTCTTAAACTCGCCCCTTTTCGCTCTTCCTTCTGTTGTGATCAGTTTATATTCTGCCATTTCATTTCCCTTCTAAAAATATTTTAAAGTTGTCTCTGCCCGGCATCTGCGTCGCAGATACAGCCATAACCAGCTGCCGATGCAGATATCTTTCAAAACTTTTAGTCAATATCATAACACATTTTTTTCTTTCCTGCTACTGATTGTTAAACTTTTACATTGCCATTTTTTAAACGATATCGTATAATATAGGATATTCGCTTAAAAATCCTTTATAATAAGAAGAAACAACTCCCATCTGACAGAAATGTCAGAGTCGGGCAACCCCTGTATAGATACAACGAGGAGGAAATCAATTTTTTATGAAGAAACACACACTTGGAATTGACATTGGTTCCACCACTGTTAAGATTGCGATCTTAGACGAAAACGATACACTTGTCTTCTCCGACTATGAGAGACATTTTGCAAATATCCAGGAAACCCTTGCAGATCTTCTTCAGAAAGCTGAGGATCAGCTTGGTGAACTGACACTCTGTCCGGTCATTACAGGTTCCGGCGGACTGACACTTGCCAATCATCTGGAAGTACCTTTTGTACAGGAGGTTATCGCCGTATCCACTTCCCTGCAGAAGCTGGCACCAAAGACGGATGTTGCTATCGAGCTTGGAGGCGAGGATGCCAAGATCATCTATTTCGAAAACGGAAATGTAGAGCAGCGTATGAATGGTATCTGTGCCGGCGGTACCGGTTCCTTCATTGACCAGATGGCATCTCTTCTCCAGACCGATGCACCGGGCCTCAATGAATACGCCAAACATTACAAGGCTCTTTATCCCATTGCGGCACGCTGCGGTGTTTTCGCAAAGACAGATATCCAGCCGCTGATCAACGACGGAGCAACCAAGGAAGATCTTTCCGCTTCCATTTTCCAGGCAGTTGTCAACCAGACCATCTCCGGTCTTGCCTGCGGTAAACCGATCCGCGGACATGTTGCATTCCTGGGCGGCCCGCTTCACTTCCTTTCCGAACTGAAGACCGCTTTTATCCGCACCCTGAAGCTGGATGACGAACACATTATCGCGCCGGACAATTCCCATCTGTTCGCAGCCATCGGCTCCGCCCTCAACGCGAAGCAGGACGTAACCGTATCTCTGGTTGAACTGAAGGAACGCATGCGTACCACCATCAAACTGGACTTTGAGGTAGAACGTATGGAACCGCTTTTTGCCACAGAGGAGGACTATCAGGCCTTCCATGACCGCCAAAGCGCCTACAAGGTAAAAACAGGCGACCTTTCTACATATAAGGGAAAATGTTTCCTGGGAATCGACGCCGGTTCCACCACCACCAAAACTGCACTGGTAGGCGAAGACGGAACACTTCTGTACTCATTCTACAGCAATAATAACGGAAATCCGCTGAAGACCACCATCGGTTCCATCCAGGAGATCTATGAACTCCTTCCGGAAGACGCCGAGATTGCCTTTTCCTGCTCCACCGGTTACGGCGAGGCCCTGATCAAAGCGGCTCTTCTTCTTGATGAAGGTGAGGTTGAGACTGTTTCCCATTACTATGCAGCTGCTTTCTTTGATCCGGAAGTAGACTGCATCCTGGATATCGGCGGTCAGGATATGAAATGCATCAAGATCCGTAACCAGACGGTAGACAGTGTACAGCTTAACGAGGCATGTTCCTCCGGTTGTGGTTCCTTTATCGAGACTTTCGCAAAATCCCTGAACTACACCGTACAGGACTTTGCAAAAGCAGCTCTTTTTGCAAAACATCCTATTGATCTTGGAACACGCTGTACTGTATTTATGAACTCCAAGGTTAAGCAGGCACAGAAAGAAGGCGCCGAAGTTTCCGATATCTCCGCTGGTCTTGCCTACTCCGTTATCAAAAACGCCCTCTACAAAGTTATCAAGGTTTCCGATGCTTCCGAGCTTGGCAAACACATCGTTGTACAGGGTGGTACCTTCTACAATGACGCGGTTCTCCGCAGTTTTGAGAAAATTGCCAACTGTCAGGCTATCCGCCCAGATATCGCCGGAATCATGGGTGCCTTCGGTGCCGCTCTGATCGCAAGGGAACGCTATCAGGAGGGTGAAAAAACTTCCATGCTTTCCATTGATCAGATCAACAGCCTGCAGTACACCACCTCCATGGCGAACTGCCGCGGATGTACCAACAACTGCCGTCTGACCATCAACAAATTCTCCGGCGGCCGCAAATATATCAGTGGAAACCGCTGTGAGCGCGGACTTGGAAAAGAAAAGAACAAGGATCATATCCCGAACCTTTTCGACTATAAATATAAGAGAATTTTTTCCTACGAGCCACTTTCCGCAGACAAGGCATCCCGTGGACAGGTCGGTATCCCTCGTGTTCTGAACATGTTTGAGAATTACCCGTTCTGGTATACTTTCTTTACCGAACTGAAATACCAGGTGGTGCTTTCTCCGACTTCCACACGTAAGATCTATGAGCTGGGTATCGAGTCCATCCCAAGTGAGTCCGAATGCTATCCTGCAAAACTTGCTCACGGACATGTCACATGGCTGATCCGTAACGGTGTGAAGTTTATCTTCTATCCGTGCATCCCTTACGAGCGCAACGAGTTCCCGGATGCAGTCAACCATTATAACTGCCCGATCGTTACTTCCTATGCGGAAAACATCAAGAACAATGTGGACGAACTTAACGATCCGTCCATCACTTTCCGCAACCCGTTCCTGGCATTTACTTCCGAGGAGATCCTTACAAACCGCCTTGTGGAAGAATTCCAGGATATACCTGCCGCCGAGGTCAAAGCTGCTGCCCACAAGGCTTGGGAAGAACTTGCAGCCGTACATACGGATATCCAGAAAAAGGGTGAAGAAACCCTGCAGTACCTGAAAGAAACCGGACGCCGCGGAATCGTTCTTGCAGGCCGTCCATACCATATTGACCCGGAAATCCACCACGGTATCCCGGATATGATCAACAGCTACGGAATCGCCGTATTTACCGAAGACTCCGTTGCACACCTTGGACATCTGGAGCGTCCCATCCGTGTCAACGACCAGTGGATGTATCACTCCCGTCTCTACTCTGCCGCAAATTTTGTAAAAACAAGAGAGGATCTGGATCTGATCCAGCTGAATTCCTTCGGATGCGGACTTGATGCCGTTACCACCGATGAGGTTTATGAGATCCTGGATGGAAGTGACAAGATCTACACCTGCCTGAAAATCGATGAGGTCAACAACCTGGGTGCGGCAAGGATCCGTATCCGTTCCCTGATCGCTGCTATCCGTGCAAAACAGGCACAGAATAAAAAAAGGAACATCAATCCGGCTTCCATTGAGAAGATATCCTTTACCAAGCAGATGCGTAAGGAGTACACCATTCTCTGCCCGCAGATGTCTCCATTCCACTTCGGAATCTTTGAGGCTGCTTTTAAAGCATCCGGCTATAACCTGGAAGTCCTCCCCAACGACAACAAGCATGCTGTTGATGTGGGCCTTAAATATGTAAACAACGATGCCTGCTATCCGTCCCTGATGGTTGTGGGACAGATCATGGATGCTCTTCTTTCCGGCAAATATGACCTGAACAAAACTGCAGTCATCATGTCTCAGACAGGCGGCGGCTGCCGTGCCTCCAACTATATCGCATTCATCCGCCGTGCTCTGAAAAAAGCCGGCATGGAACAGATTCCGGTTATCTCCCTCAACTTAAGCGGACTGGAAAGCAACCCTGGCTTTAAGCTGACACTGCCGCTGATCAGGCGTATCGTTTACGGTGCCGTATTCGGTGATATCCTGATGAAATGCGTATATCGCATGCGTCCTTACGAGCTGGAAAAGGGTATCGTAAACCGCAAGCACAAAATCTGGGAGCAGCGCGTCATTGCCTTCGTAACAGGCAGCAGCGTCAGCCATGGTACCTTCAAAAAAATGTGCCGTGAGATGGTCCATGATTTTGATACGATCCCGATCTCCGATGAGAAAAAGCCTCGCGTTGGTATCGTAGGTGAGATCCTTGTCAAGTTCCTGCCTGCTGCCAACAACCACCTGGCAGATCTTCTAGAGGCAGAAGGGGCAGAACCGGTTGTTCCGGATCTTATTGACTTTATCTGCTACTGCTTCTACAACCAGAATTTCAAGGTTGAAAAGCTTGGATTCAAGAAATCCAAGGCAACCATCGCAAATCTTGGTCTCAGAGCCATCGACTGGCTGAGAAAAACAGCAAATGAGGCTCTGGAGCAGAGCCGCCACTTTACACCGGCCGCAGATATCCGTGATCTTGCAAAAATGGCTGCGCCCATCGTTTCTGCCGGAAATCAGACCGGTGAAGGATGGTTCCTGACCGGAGAGATGATGGAACTCATCCACGGCGGTGTCCCGAACATCGTCTGCATCCAGCCTTTTGGATGCCTGCCGAACCACATCGTAGGAAAAGGTGTCATCAAGGAAGTTCGCCGTGAGCATCCGGAAGCCAACATTGTTGCCATCGACTACGATCCAGGTGCCAGTGAAGTAAATCAGCTGAACAGGATCAAGCTTATGCTTTCCACAGCACAGAAGAATCTGCATAAAGACGATAAAAAAGACGCATAACAAGAAATGCAGGTTACAAACATCTTTTTCCCAAAAACAAATTCAAAGCTGCACAGCCGCAGGATCCCTGCCGGCTGTGCAGCTCTTTTTATTTCAGATATGATTCCTGTCAGACAGATTTTTTCTCTGATCCATCACTCTTCACAGGAGGCTTTGCACGGAGCATCAAAGCTCGGGTTAAAGGCATAGAAATTTTTGGCATCCAGCTGCTCCTGCACGGATCTCAGTGCTTCACCGAAACGCTGGAAATGGACTACCTCTCTTGCCCGAAGGAAACGGATGGGATCTGCAACCTCCGGGATATTTTTCACCACCCGGAGGATATTATCGTAGGTGGAGCGTGCCTTCTGTTCTGCTGCCAGATCTTCAAACAGATCCGTGATCGGATCACCCTTACTCTGGAATTCGCAGGCATTAAAGGGCACTCCACCTGCAGCCTGCGGCCAGATTCCCACCGTGTGGTCAATATAATACGGCCCAAGTCCGCTGTTCTCGATTTCTTCCATAGAAAGATCCTTTGTCAGCTGATGGACAATGGTGGATACAATTTCCAAATGAGCTAATTCTTCCGTTCCCACATCATTCAGCACCGCCGCGACCATCCGGTTCGGCGCAGTAAATCTCTGGGAAAGATACCTCATGGAAGCGCCTATTTCGCCATCGGGACCGCCGTACTGGCTAGAGATGAACTGTGCCAGTTTTGCATTGGGCGTTTTGATATTTACAGGATACTGGAGTCTTTTTTCATAATTCCACATAACTATCTGCACCCTCCTTCCTGTTCCCACGGAAACGGCTGCTCCATCCACTGCCAGGAGTTAAGATTGCTGTCGTTTCCGGTATCGATGGTCAACGGACCATAAAGTTTTGCATATTTTTCCAGAAGTTCATTTCTTCTGGCAGAAAGTTCGCTGAAATACTCCAGCGCCCGTTTTTCCCCTGGATGTGTATCCAGGAAAAGAAGAAGATCATCAATAGCAAAACTTACCTGATCAATGGACTGTAACAGTTCTTTTTTTGAAGTACAGTTTCCGGACATCATCTACGGCCTCCTCTCCTGCCGCAGAACGGCTTGCAAAGCTCAGGAAAGATTGTTCCAACCTGAAGCGCTTTTTTCAGCTCAAACGTAGGCGCAAATTCCTGGCATGGCACATAAGCCATTGCCGGAACCAGATGTTTAAGATGCGAATACATCTCCTGGTCAGCGCTGTTTCCGGTTCCCGGCATTTTGCATCCACAGGTTTCCTTCGGCATATTTTTCTTCATGCTGTTGCAATGGTTCCCGTTCTGGCTGCCGTGATTTGCCATATCTGAAGATGAACAATCGTTCCGGGCTGCCATCCCGCCATTCATCCCACAGGTATACTGATATGGCCGGCAGCCCGAACGATTCATCTGAAATCGGTCCATAAGCGAAATCCTTTCATTCATGATCACGCTATATTTTATGACAGTTTTTTAAACTTGTGAAAACCGTAATGTCCACTTTCCTTCACATATATCTATCTTTCTACCATTTTTTTCTATATATACAGGAAAATATTACTGTTTAAAAATCAGATATACAATGCTATAATATCCTTGCCTATCTTTACACGGATGGGCGCTTTTACTTATGATTTGTAGCCCTGACCGGCTATTGAAGGAGGAAATTATGCAGGTAATTATTGTAGGCTGCGGAAAAGTCGGTAGAAATCTTGCAGAGCAGCTTCAGGCAGAGGATATTGATATCACTCTTGTCGACGTTATCGCCGACAAGATCAATGATCTCTGCGAAAATATCGACGCTATGGGAATCGTCGGTAACGGTGCCAGCATCAATACTTTAATGGAGGCAGGTGTTGATACTGCAGATATCCTGATCGCAGTTACCGCTTCTGACGAGCTGAACCTTCTCTGCTGTCTGATCGCGCAGAAGGCCAACCACTGCCAGACTATCGCCCGCGTCCGTAACCCCATTTATGAAAAAGAAATCGGCTTCATCAAAGAACGTCTTGGTGTTACCATGATCATTAATCCGGAGCTTGCCGCTGCCCAGGAAATTTCACGGCTTCTCCGTTTTCCATCTGCGATCAAGATTGACACCTTTGCTCGTGGCCGTGTAGAACTTCTCAAGTTTAAAGTTCTCCCGGAATTCAAGCTGGACGGAATGAGCGTTTCCCAGATCTCAGATGCTTTCCGAAGTGATATTCTGGTCTGCGCGATTGAAAGCCGTGACAATGTATCCATTCCTGGTGGTGATCACATTATACACGACGGAGATATGGTTTCCATTCTGGCCTCTCCGCTTAATGCAGCGGCATTTTTCCGTAAGATCGGTCTCAAGACCAATCAGGTCAAAAACTGTATCATTGTAGGTGGTGGAACCATTTCCTACTATCTTGCACACGCACTTCTTGATATGAAGATCGGTGTCAAGATTATCGAGCAGAACAAAGACCGCTGCGAACACTTAAGCGAACTGCTTCCAGACGCAACTATCATCAATGGTGACGGAACAAATCGTTCTCTCCTTCTTGAAGAGGGACTGACAGAATCTGAATCCTTTGTCACCCTGACCAATCTGGATGAGGAGAATGTTTTCCTTGCACTCTTTGCAAAGAGTATTTCCGATGCCAAGCTGGTTGCCAAAGTCAACCGTCTGGAATTCGATGATGTCATTGACTCTCTGGATATCGGAAGCGTCATCTATCCGAAGAATATTACCGCCGACTACATTCTGCAGTATGTCCGTGCCACCCAGAACAGTATCGGAAGCAATGTGGAAACGCTTTATCACATTCTGGACAACAATGCAGAAGCACTGGAATTTGCCATCCGCGAGGAATCTGCCGTAACGGACATTCCTCTTGCAGAACTGAATCTCCGGAAGAACCTTCTGGTGGGATGCCTGAACCGCAACGGCCGCATCCGCATTCCCCGTGGTCAGGATACCATTCAGGTAGGCGACACGGTCATCATTGTAACCACTCACAAAGGCCTCCGTGACATCACAGACATACTTGCAAAATAGAGGTACTGAAAAATGAATTATTCAATTATTGTTTATATCCTGGGATGGATCATGAACGTGGAAGCAGTCTGCATGTTGGTTCCCAGTATCACAGCCCTTATCTACCGTGAAAAAGCCGGAATCGCCTTTGTGATCACAATTCTGGCATGCCTGGCGATCGGTGTTCCACTGGTCAGCCGCAAACCGTCCAAGAAAGCGTTTTACGCCCGTGAAGGCCTTGTGACTACTGCTTTAAGCTGGATCGTCCTCAGTATTGTCGGTGCTGTGCCGTTTGTGCTCAGCGGGGCTATCCCGAATCCCATTGATGCTTTTTTTGAGATTGTTTCCGGTTTCACTACAACCGGTTCCAGTATTCTCTCCGATCCATCACAGATGCCTTACAGCATCAATATCTGGAGATGTTTTTCCCACTGGATCGGTGGTATGGGTGTTCTGGTATTTATCCTGACACTGCTTCCGCTTGCAGGTGGCTATCATATGAACCTTATGAAGGCAGAAAGCCCCGGTCCTTCCGTAGGAAAGCTTCTTCCAAAAGTCCAGTCAACTGCCAAGATCCTGTACAAGATCTACATTGCACTCACTGTTGCACTGATCATCCTCCTGCTTCTTGGGGGGATGCCTCTTTACGACAGTCTCTGTGCAGCATTTGGAACTGCCGGAACCGGTGGGTTCGGAATCAAATCCGACAGTATGGGAAGTTACAGCTTATATATTCAGATCGTCATCACTATCTTTATGATCCTGTTT
Organism: Ruminococcus sp. AM36-2AA; assembly: GCF_003461955.1. Classification (GTDB taxonomy): domain Bacteria; phylum Bacillota; class Clostridia; order Lachnospirales; family Lachnospiraceae; genus Blautia_A. The sequence continues at coordinate 62,559 of NZ_QTYB01000005.1, forward strand.
GGCGTAAACTTCAATGTCTATTTTCTTCTTCTCACCAGGAAGTTTTCTCAGGCATTGAAATCTGAAGAGGTCCGCTGCTATTTCTTTGTGATCATCGCTTCTGCCCTGATGATCACTTTCAACGTCCGGCATCTGTTTGACAATGTGTGGGAAGCACTTCAGCAGGCATTTTTCCAGGTTGGTTCTATTATCACCACCACCGGTTATGCCACTACGGATTTTAACCAGTGGCCTGCGGTATCCAGGACGATCCTGGTACTGCTTACCTTCTGTGGTGCCTGTGCCGGCAGTACAGGCGGCGGAATCAAGATTTCCCGTCTTCTGCTTCTTGCAAAATCCGTCCGCAAGGAACTGCATCTTTATCTGCATCCCAATGCGGTAAAAAAGATCAAAATGGACGGAAAAGCGGTATCACACGAAGTAATGCGTGCCACCAATATTTATATGATTGTTTACCTTATGCTGATGGCCGTATCTATTTTTCTCATCAGTTTTGACGAATTTGACCTCGTGACAAACTTCACTGCTGTAGCAACTACACTGAACAATGTAGGCCCCGGTCTTTCCCTGATCGGCCCTACCGGAAACTTCGGAATCTTTTCTCCCCTGTCCAAACTGGTTCTCTCTTTTGACATGCTTGCCGGACGACTGGAGCTGTTCCCGATTCTGATTCTTTTCCTTCGGGAAACCTGGAAAAAATTCTGATAAAAAATATAACCGGAGAAACATGGGTTTTCCCATTTCTCCGGTTTTTGTTTCCCGCCGCCCTCGATCGGACATTCGCGGATCTCTTTCACTTTTTACTCATATCCATTTCACTGCAAGCATATTTTGTCATATTTGCGTCATAAATCGCATTTTTTCACATTTATTTCAAATCTTAGTCACACTTTCTTCACATTTTTCCTGTATATTATTAGCCATAGAAGGCGATGAGCTTTCTATAATATTTTTCTTTTTCATACGCGCCGGTACGAAAGTACCGGCCTCCTTCCATTTATGGGGTATTTTTTTTCACCCCTTCATAATCGAATTCCGGAATGAAACTTTCGGAAGCAGTTTCCCCCTCCTGGATAAATCCATTTTGAATTCCCATATCTACCGCAGCATCCAGAACTTTTTCATATTCCCGCTTTGTTACTTTTCTGTTCAGCTCTTTAAACTTTTCAAATTTTCTTACTGGTGTATACTGGTTCATGATGCTGATATAAATATTTTCTCCATAAGTTTCATGAAGGTAGTTCAGAACTTCCCTTGAATTTCTGGTATGTCCCGGCAGGATCAGGTGCCGGACGATCGTTCCCCTTCGGATATAACCATCTGCTCCGAATTCACATGGACCTGTCTGTCTCACCATTTCCGCAACAGCTGCCTTTGCAATATCCGGATAGTCTGCCGCATGAGAATATTTTTCTGCCAGATCTGTTTCCATATACTTCATATCCGGAAGATAAATATCTACATACCCTTCCAGCATTTTCAGTGTTTCAGTCTTTTCGTAACCGCTGGAATTATATACAACCGGAAGATCCATTCCTTCCATACGGGCCTGATCCAGCGCCTGAACAATCTGTGGAACATAATGTGCTCCCGTCACCAGATTGATATTGGCGGCACCTTTTTCTTGCAATTCCAGAAAAATTTCACTTAAACGCTCTACCGTTACCGCCAATCCTCTGCTTCCAATGGCAATATCATGGTTCTGACAGAAGCAGCACCTCAGTCCGCAACCGGAAAAAAACACTGCCCCGGATCCTTTCTTTCCGGAAATACAAGGTTCTTCCCACATATGAAGTGCCGCTCTCGCAAGATAAACCGTTTTATCTTCCCCGCAGAATCCTTTTTTACCGGCATTTCTGTCTACATGACAGTCTCTTGGACAGAGACTGCATGCAGACATGATTTCTTCAGTTTCACTCATAAAATTCCCTCAGTCTGTCACGATCTTAAACCAGTCCTTCTCCTCAAACTCCACCACTGTACAGTCGTTTGCACAAGTGCATTCCGGCAAAATGATCATGGCGTGGAGTACTTCATTGTTTGCCGGCAGAGGGCATAAGTGCCAGATTGCAGCGTTGATCTTTACCATGGAACCTTTTGGTACGAGGAATGCTTTTGCGAGCTGTGGGACAGGGGTTCCGGCGGATGCAGGGGCTACGTGGATGATCATATCGTCGTCCAGCGCTACGATACCTTCCCAGGTGGTTGTGTGATACTCTGCACATTTTACGATCCGATCGTCCTTTTTTACTTCGATGGGTGAAAATGCTATGCTGCCCATGGCTGTTCCGGAAATGCGGTCCGGATAGAATTTGTGGATCTCGCCCTGAAGTGGATATCCGTCGGGATGAGTCATGTCATAAAATGTTCCGTATGGCGCGAATTCCTCTTTTGTGATGGTCACTGCTTTTACTTCTCTCATAATATATATACCTTCTTTCTTTGTAATTTCCCATTATAGAAAAAATCTTATATCAGGCATTCTCTTTTTGTTATTCAATGTATTAATTAACCGAATCAGGGAAGTCCCCTGCAGGATTGTGAAAAACAATCATCCGCTGGTGGAGACTTATTACAAAAAAATGCAGAACATCCATCCAGCCATGTTCTGCATTTAATTTCTTAATTATCTGTAAGTCAAGCGGATAAAATCATCCGCATTCGTTACTTGCTCATAACCGAATAACTGCTTGATCCGGTTAATGTCATGTCCCAACCTTACCGTATCGATTCCGGATATTCCACTCCCTCCGGCATGGGATCCCATTCATTCAGTCCAAGACTCTGCTTGAATTTCGCCTGTTCCAGTGTAAGCTTTGGAAGATCATCTTTCAGATAATCCATCAGCTCACTGATTCCTTCTCTTGTTTTATTGTTTACCATGAAGATTCTCTCACAGCCCATGTTCTCCATCCACTGTCTGACCATGGGGATATTTGCATGGGGAGAATCCACCTTGGTGATGATCCCGATCAGCGGGCGGAGAAGGAAATTCCTGCTTCCGTCACTGAACAGGTTAAATGGCTCATTAGCCGCCTGTACAATGGCGATCACATCTGCCTCAAAAGAGAAACAGGCTAGCCCCACGCTGAAATGCTTGGACTCCGCATATTCTCCCGGTGAATCAATGGTATCTTCATTTGTGTTGGTATACTGGGTTTTATGATAATGAAGTTCTTCCCCTTTAAGTGCCTGTGTCAGGGATGTCTTGCCGGCTTCACTTCGACCCATCAGAAAAATTTTTTTCATTTATTATCCCGTCCTGCCTCAGCTTCTGTGGATCTCACAGACATCAAACTTCAATGTCTCATGGAAAAAACGCACCACTTCTTCCACAGCTGTCATCACTTCCGTAAAACCGCCTGTCAGAATCAGCGTTCCACAGAAACGATCCATAAATCCTACTTCCACGTGAGCTGCCTTCACTGCAACATCTGCCGCAACTACGATCGCCTCCCAGGGTGTGACTCTGACCATACCGATCGCATCTCCTCTATGGTCCTCGCCTTCATGAACACCGATATGTAACGCAAGATTCTCATAGACAGATTTATCACTTGGTGTAAAAACATGTGCAAAAGAAAGCTCTTTTCCAGGTACACGCACCCGGGTCAGTCGAAGTCTTTTTCCCTTAAGGTTCTCATAATCATCATGAAACAGCCGCTCCAGCAGTTCTTCCTTCGTTATCCTTTCTTCCATGGTGCACTTCCTTATCTCTTGGTGATCTTGCAAACCACATATCCCAGGGTATCACGGAAATAGTCCACGATTTCTTCCATTGCTGTCTGCACATCGGAAATCTCTCCCGTTATGATCAGAGTTCCTGTAAAACGGTCTGCAAAACCAAGATATACATTACCACTCTTCACTGCGATATCGGATGCGATCACAGCAGACTCGGAAGGTGTCATATTCATGATTCCGATCGCAGATGATCCATAGTCCACCTGTGGATTCAGTCCAAGCTTCTGATATATGATCGGTGCCGGACCACCCATGATATGGGCAAATGTGATCTCCTTACCGGCTACGGTCTCCTGTACGATTCTGATCTGGTCTTTATGTTCATCTGCCATGATGATTCCTCGCTTTCAAAAATTTCGTAATATGGCATTGTCAAAATCAATACCATAGTTTTTTCAATCGATTTAATATTCGATAAGCCGGATTTTGTTCATCCGGCTTACAATTTCCCTACGATAAATTTTACTATTTATCCATTTTAATGTCAATACAATTCTTCTAAAACAAGGCAGAAAACAACGTTTTTAAAAATAAAAATCCACAGAAAACAACACTTGTTTTATATCTGTATAGAAAATCAGTCAGAAATTCTTATATTTCCCATTGCCACGATCATCGTTTTGCTCTCACACAAACAGTAAGCAACTTTCAGCAGGACCCAGACACAGCTTAAGTTCATCATACTCAGCTTCTCTCAGAACTCAAATGCCCTCTTAATGCTGTCATAATGCAGGAATTTTCCCTCAGCCGCAAACGCCCTGATCTGATCCAGAGTTGCAAACATATATCCGTCTGTTTCTTCAGTCTGAAGTTCCAGATCCTTATCCTGCACATCCATCACAAAACGGTACACATCCACAAAATAATTATCTCCCTCACCAGGATTCTCTCTTTTATAGGTAAAAAGATATCCTCCCTCTGCCTCTCTTACATCCAGTCCTGTCTCTTCTTTTACTTCACGGAGCACTGCCTCCCTGGATCCCTCACCTGCCTGGGCAGCGCCACCGGAAACTTCCCACCAGCCCGGAGCCCAGGCTTTTGTCATCACACGTTTGGTGATCAGAAAGGTTTTATCCGGCCTTGCAACCACGCCAAGGACTGTCAGATGATATTCTCCATCTTTCAGACACCAGTCATTCCGTTTCATGGTACGTCCCGTCGGTTTCTTATCTGCATCGTAAATATCCCAGAATTCCATTTTTCTATCTCCTGTCTTTATACAGTACACGGTAATACGATCTTATATTTAACCACCTGCAGCAGCAAATATAAATTACGGATATCTGCCCCGTCTCCCCGCATTCTGTATCTTTTTTATTTGTTATGATAACACGCTAAAGTCCTGTATGTAAACCCTGGAATCCTGCACTATTTTCCAGTCACTTTCCATCCGCTAAAAATCTATAGATTATTTTTATTATATTACTGGTATTATGAATTAGTTTTATAGATATTTTTGTTATATAATTAACACAAACAAACGATTCTATTAAAAAATAACCAGGGAGGTTTTTCCAGATGAAGAATGATTATCCGCATATTTTTTCCCCTTTAACCGTTAAAAATATGACTATTAAGAACCGTATTGTTATGATGCCGATGGGTACCAACTACGGTGAGCAGAACGGCGAAATGAGTTTTCTTCATATCAACTACTATGAGCAGCGTGCAAAGGGTGGCACAGGCCTCATTATCGTAGAGAACGCAAGCATCGATTCCCCGCAGGGTTCCAACGGTACTACCCAGCTTCGTATCGATCATGACAACTATCTTCCACGTCTTTTCAAATTCTGTGAGAACATCCACAGATATGGAACAAAGATCGCGATCCAGATCAACCATGCAGGAGCTTCCGCAATTTCTTCCAGGATCAACATGCAGCCGGTTTCCGCATCTGATGTTCCGTCAAAAGAAGGCGGCGAGATCCCGCGTCCTCTTTCCAGAGAAGAGATCCTTCACATTGTAAAGAAATACGGCGAGGCTGCAAAACGTGCACAGACAGCCGGTTTTGACGCAGTAGAGATCCACGCAGGACATTCCTACCTGATCAGCCAGTTCCTTTCCCCGATCACAAACAAGCGTACCGACGAGTTCGGCGGATCTGTTGAGAACCGTACCCGTTTCTGCCGCATGGTCATCGACGAGGTAAGAAAACAGGTCGGACCATTCTTTCCGATCATGCTCCGTCTCAGTGCAGATGAGCTGATGGAAGGTGGAAACACACTTGATGATACTCTGGAATATCTGGATTACCTTCAGGAAGAAGTTGATATCTTCGACGTTTCCTGCGGTCTCAACGGTTCCATCCAGTACCAGATCGACGCAAACTATCTTCCGGATGGATGGCGTTCCTACATGGCAAAAGCTGTAAAAGAAAAATTCAACAAACCGTGTATTTCCATGGGTAACATCCGTGACCCGAAAGTTGCCGAGAGAATCCTCGCTGACGGCGACGCAGATCTTATCGGTATGGGACGCGGCCTTATCGCTGATCCTGCATGGGTAAACAAAGTTGCCACAGGGCATGAGTGCGATCTCCGCAAATGTATCTCCTGTAACGTTGGATGCGCCGGAAACCGTATCGGTGTAAACCGTCCGATCCGCTGTACCGTAAACCCGTCTGTTCTTGAGGGCGATGTATATAAGAAACTGCATGTAAACAAAAACTGCAACGTGGTTGTTATCGGCGGTGGTACTGCCGGACTGGAAGCTGCCTGCACAGCCGCAGAGGTTGGCTGCAACACCTTCCTTCTGGAAAAAGGCAGCGAGCTTGGCGGACTTGCATCTCTGATCTCAAAAATCCCTGCAAAGAACCGTCTGGCTGATTTCCCGCACTATCTCATGCACCGCGCAGAGCAGCTTGAGAACCTTTATATCTTCACAAATACAGAAGGAACACCGGAGAACATTCGCAAGTTCCATCCGAATATCATCGTAAGTTCCACCGGTTCCGCTCCTCTTCTGCCTCCGATCGCAGGACTGAAGGATCGTATTGACAACGAGGACTATAATATTTATTCTATTCTTGGTATGATCAACCACATTAATGATTTTCCAAAGGATCTGGAAGGCAAAAAAGTCGTTGTCGTAGGCGGCGGTGCTGTAGGTCTTGATGTTGTGGAATTCTTCGCAGACAGAAATGCAGACATCTCTATCGTTGAGATGATGGATCAGATCGGACGTGACCTTGATCCGGTAAGCAAGAACGACACAAAGGCCATGATGAAAAAACACAATGTACATCAGCTTACAAAAACTGCTCTCCTTGAGGTTAAGGATTCTTCCTTCCTTGTAAAAGGTGACGGCGAGCCTTATGAGCTTCCATTTGAATACGGTTTCGTATGTCTCGGAATGAGAGCCCAGGGACAGCTTTACCAGAGCCTTGCAGAAGAATTTTCTTCTGAGGATGTTGAGATCATGAACATCGGCGACAGCCAGAGAGCAAGAAGAATCATTGACGGTACCCAGGAAGGACGTAACATCCTTACCATTCTCGAGCAGAGAGGATACCTTTAATATCATCGCTATAACCTCCTGACGGGCATTTTCATATGTTATAAAGTCCGCTCCACGGAGTGTCTATAGATTTTCCACGTCTTCCTCCCGCTGCAGCCGTCCGAAGAACATCCGCAACTTCTTCAGACTGATGTGGCGGGAGGTTTTAAAAAAGTTACCCAAGATTTTTACCAATGAGAGGAGTTATTACCATGTCAGAAAGAATCACAGGACACACAGAGCTCATCGGTCTTATGGCTTATCCGATCCGTCACTCCAGCTCTCCTGCCATGCAGAACGAAGCTTTTGCAAAGCTTGGCTATGACTATGCATACCTTGCATTTGAAGTTGGCGCAGATGAGATCGAGGATGCTGTAAAAGCCATCCGTACTCTGAAAATGAGAGGTTCCAACGTTTCCATGCCGAACAAGACTCTGGTAGGCCAGTACCTTGACGAGCTTTCACCGGCAGCAGAAATGTGCGGTGCTGTAAACACCATCGTCAATGATCACGGCCATCTTACAGGCCACATCACAGATGGCATCGGATTTATGGCAGCACTGAAAGACAACAACATTGACGCCATCGGAAAGAAAATGACCATCGTAGGCGCAGGCGGTGCTGCTACTGCTATTGAGATCCAGGCTGCACTTGACGGTGTAGGCGAGATCGTGATCTTTAACCGTAAGGATGAGTTCTGGGACCGTGCCGTATCTACTGTTGAAAAGATCAACACAAGAACATCCAGCCACGCAGTTCTCTATGATCTCTCCGACCTTGACCAGCTGAAAAAAGAAATGGCTGACAGTTATATTTTTGTAAATGCCACAGGCGTTGGAATGAAACCGCTGGAAGGCCAGTCCGTTGTCCCGGATAAATCTTACTTCCGTCCGGAGCTTATCGTTGTTGACGTACCATACTCCCCTCTTGAAACCACTATGCGTTCCATGGCAAAGGAAGTTGGCTGCAAGACAATGAACGGCCTTGGCATGATGCTTTTCCAGGGCTCCGCTGCATTTGAACTGTGGACCGGCGAGCCGATGCCGATCGAGCATATGAAAGAGATTCTTAATATCAGATACGATGACTGATAAAATCCCATCCGTATCGGAAAGGACCATTATGAAAACAGTTCAGGTAAGAAATATCACAATCGGAGAGGGCAGACCGAAGATCTGTGTCCCGATCGTTGGACAGACAAAGGAGGATATCCTTCTTGAAGCAGGAACCTTCGAAAGAATCCCGGTGGATGTTGTAGAATGGCGTGTGGACTGGTTCGAGAATGTTTTTGACACAGACAAAGTTCTTGATGTGGCAAAAGATCTCCAGACCGTTTTAAAGGACACTCCGATCCTCTTTACCTTCCGTACTGCAAAGGAAGGCGGAGAAAAAGCAATCTCCAGCGAAGATTACAAAGCCCTCAACATGGCTGTTGCAAAAAGTGGCTATGTAGATTTCATTGATGTAGAAGCCTTCACAGGCGAAGAGATCGTAAAAAGCATGATCCAGGAAGCTCACAGCTATGGCGTAAAAGTCATCGCTTCCAACCATGATTTTGATGCAACTCCTGAGAAAGATGAGATCGTGCGCCGTCTCCGCATGATGCAGGATTATGGCGCAGATATCCCGAAGATGGCTGTTATGCCTAAGAGCAAACAGGACGTACTTACCCTTTTAAGTGCAACACTGGAAATGTCCGAGCAGTTCGCCGACCGCCCGATCATTACCATGTCCATGGCAGGAACCGGTGTTGTCAGCCGTCTCACTGGCGAAACCTTTGGTTCCGCCCTTACCTTCGGTGCCGCTACAAAAGCTTCCGCACCGGGGCAGATCAATGTCAACGAGCTTGAACAGGTTCTTGACATTATCCACAAAAGCCTGTGATCCTGTAACCTCCCATTGAAAGGATCTACGGCTTCGTTTAAGAAAGAACGTGAATTATAGACCAATTTTAATCCCAATTAATGTAACAAATTTAACCAAATAGCAAATGCGGATGATTTTATCCGCTTTAATCCCATAATAGCAAATCTATTTTGTAACAAAAACAAATCTCATGACAAAAATAGGAACTGCGCTGACCCATCCAGTGCAGTTCCTATTTTCTTTTATCGCTTTACTTATTATTTCTCAGTTTTTTCCTCAATGACATTTTCCTGTGATTTTTTCCTTGGGTCCCAGTTGGAAAGGAAGATATTCAGTCCGAAACCAACAGCCAGAGCCCATGCAGATGCCCATGCAGTTCCCTGGGTTGCAAGGACAGCAGCCATAACACCTGCGATCATCTTGTCACGGTCTGTCTTACAGTAATCCATACCGATCCTTGCACAGACAAAGGCCTGGAACATCAGAGTGATGGAAGAACCAACTCCGAAGATCGGGCGGAAGAAACTTACAACTGGAATGATCAGCACACTTAAGAAAGTTGCAATACGGAAGGACGCCATACCGCCAAGAAGAGACTTCATGGCTTTCTTTCCTTCTTTGTAACGGATGGAGACAGATACGGTCATGCCAACCCATAACGGACCGGAAAGGGGCGGGAACGGTGCGATGATGGAAAGAATCAGATTTCGAAGTCCGCTGACCAGGTTGGAACGGCTGGAATTGAAATCAATGTACTCATCATCTCTGGACTGACGTGCCTCAGTAACCAGGGTTTCTGTGGTAACAAAATCACCAAATGCGATAACATAGCATACAAGTGCCAGAGGAAGCGCTTTGATAAACATGGAAAGCGGCGGGATTCCCACACCGAAAATACTTACCTGTGAGATGATCTCTTTAAACTGCGGGATCTTGATAAAAGTTCCAATCTCTAATCCCGGTTTGTCCAGCTCCCCCACAAGAAGGCCAACTACCATGGCGATCAGATACGGGAAAAGGTTTCCATAGCGGGCAACAAGATCCAGAAATTTATTGTTCTTTCTCTTCTCCTGGTATTTATCCGAAAAACTGATCAGGATCAGAAGGCCAACACCTGCGACGATCGCCAAGGGATATTTGTGCATATTGCCGCCCTCTCCCAGCTGACCTGCCATAACCGTAACCGGCGCTGCAAGAAGGATTCCACCCTTGACGGAATCCGGTACAGCATGGACAAATTTATCCGCAAGTTTGGTAACGCCCATAAATATGAACACAAGACCAACCAGCATCTGCAGGGCGATCATTGCCTGGATACGCTCTTTTCCCAGGGGAAAGCCTTCCAGAAATACGATAGTCAGCGGAAGGGTCGGCGTGATCCATCCGGGAACTACCGGATCGCCAAGTAAACTGTGTAGCATATACAGCATGGTCTCTATGATGACACAGCTCCATGCCAGCTCATAAGGCAGTCCCAGATACTGTTCCAGATAAGGGACAGCCGCAAGTGCCGTAACGCCAAGGATCAGGCCCTGGATAAATTCTACGGACTCAAGTTTGTAATGAATAAAGGGAAGACGAACCTGAAATGGCCCAAACGGAATGTAGGGCAGTTCGTTTTCTCTTCTCTGTCTTGCTGCACGCGCCATAACGATTCTCCTTTGTCAGTTTTTTTGATAATACATATATAGTATCTTTTGTTCTGGAAGTTTGTTAATTAACAAACATTTCCAGAAACATCAAAGTCCAATCCGGGAATTGTTCCCGAATTGGAACTTTATTTTGTACAGATTCCGTCATCTTCGTCCGAATCCATACAATGATTGTTACGGTTCACTCCGTGACCTGCGAACCGTAACTGATCATTCACTTATTTCCACCCTGTCTCAGGCTTCTTTTCCACGGTTCATCTTGACAAACAGTGCAAGAAGGATTCCAATGAATGTCACTGCCATGTTAAGAAGCAGGATCATTCTCGGAGCGCTGGTTCCGGCAGTCTTTGTAATGTAACCTGCCAGTGTCAGGATGGTATAGTTTGCAACGCTGGATGCGATCATAACCATGGATGTTGCAGTTCCCTTGTTCTCCGGGAAGAATTCAGCGGTTGTGGAAACTGCCAGCTGCAATACACCGCCTGCGCCCGCGAAACCGATGACAAATCCACCGATGAGGCAGATAGTCGGGTTCTGGATAAAATAGCACAGTCCCAGCATGATAAAGGAAATCAGCGGATAGATGATCAGGATATTGATCTCTTTCAGTCCTTTTTTGATAAATACAGAGGAACACAGGATCGCTGCAAAAGTTCCAACTGCATAGAAGGACTGGATCTTGGAAGGATCACTTAAATTATAAAGTTTTCCAAGCTCCTGGTTACAGTTCAGCCACAGCATGAATGTGGAAGAACTTGTAAATCCAATGAGGATCGCTGCAATTGCCGCAGGAGTGATCTTTAACTTTGTTTTCTCTTTCTTTTCTGCACCTGTTGTATTTCTGTCCGGGAATGGCAGGAACAGGATCAGGATTCCATCGATGAAGATTGCAGCACCTGCAACGATAAAGATGGTTCTGTAGGACATATTAGCCGCTGCTACGAATCCGATGAGGAACGGAAGCAGGAACTGACTGATACACATGGAGAATTTTGTAAACAGGTTCGCCACAGAAGGATTGTTTACATAGATTTCCATGCATGTAGGGCTTACACAGGTATCCAGGAAAGAGTTTGCGATACCACCTACAATGGCAAAGGCATAGGCAACGCCCATAGACGGAGCAAATGCGATTCCCATAAAGTATGCTGCATAGCAGATCACACCAATGATTCCACTTAATCTGCGTCCGAATTTGTCGGACAGGGGACCGGAAAACGGAAGGGAGATCAGTCTTCCAAGTCCCAGTGCAGCGATTACGGATACTACCATGCTGACATCCATAGTTCCGTCACTTAAAGCCTTTGCTCCCCAGTGAGCCGCAAGCTCCGGCTTGTACTGGCCCATGATGGAAGCTCCGATTCCGTGAATGAAATATGTAAAATACAGCGCGATAGAAGTAATTACCAAATTTTTCTTACCTGTCTGGCTCATGATTCTTATTTCCCTTCGTTCTCAGCCTGGAATTTCTGGTACTCATCTGTAGGCATCTCAAGTCCTGTGTACAGTTTATAGGACTCAGCGCCCTGCCACAGAAGCATTCCTTTTCCGCCTACTGCAAGTTTTACGCCTGCTTCTTTTGCCTCTTTTACCATTCTTGTCTCTGCAGGATTGTATACGCAGTCAGCAACGACAAGATCTTTGTGGAACATGGATTTGTCAACCAGAGTAAGGTCATCGTGTGGTTTCATTCCTGCAAGTGTTCCGTTTGCAAGAATGTCTGCGTTTGCGATCTCTTCTCTCAGTTTGTCCTGATCGTCCAGGCAGTATACGCTTACTTTGCAGTCCGGTACTTCTTTTGCAAGCTTCTCTGCTGTTCCTTTTGCTCTTTCAAGGAACGGGTCATCCGGATTGAAGATCGCGATGGATGCTGCTCCGTCAAGGGCACACTGTACAGTAAGAGCTGTAGCTGCTCCGCCTGCTCCTAAGACTACCATCTTTTTGCCTTTTACGTCAACGCCGTGCTCTTTTAAGTTGCGGACAAATCCGATACCGTCTGTGATATGTCCTACAAGTTTTCCATCCTCATTCACAATGGTGTTTACAGCGCCGATGATCTTTGCTGCCGGTGAAAGCTCGTCTACACACTGAGCTACTTTGTTCTTGCAAGGCATGGTTACGTTGCATCCTCTCATTTTGAAAAGGCGCATTGCATCAAGAGCTGCCGGAACCTGATCCTCTTTGATATCGAATGCCATGTAAGCATAGTCCAGGTTATGGTACTGGAAGCTGAAGTTGTACATAGCCGGTGATCCGGAGTGTCCTACCGGACTTCCGATCAGCGCGAGTAAACCAGTTGTTCCTTTAATTCTCTGTTCCATTTCTTTTTTCCTCCTGCATTCTCTCCTTGCAGCCACCGGATGTTTTCTCCGGTGCCTGTCAGGATGTTTCTTTTATTTTTCTTCTGTCCTGTTTATTGGACAATTATTTTCTTGTGTATTGATACGATCCGGTGCCTGACGCTGTCAGGCGGATATCCCATCAGAGTCTGGAAGCTACCTCATAAGCCTCTTTTGTTGCATCCAGTGCACGTCTTGCACGGATGGCATCTCCGATCACGTGTGTCTCAGGTACAAGATCTTTGATCTTTTCTTCAAGTGGATTGTAATTGCGGAATCCCATGGAAAGGATAACGGAATCATATCCTCTTGTCTCATGACGTACTCCGTCAGCTGTCTCGTACTCTACACCGTCTTCATAGAATTTGCATACCTTTGCTCCGGTGATCTCTTTGATTCCGTAGTCCTCGAAATCTTTCATGAGATAGACTCTGTGCTCATGGATCACGTCTGCACCTACGGTATCACGGAACTCGATCACCGTTACATCATGCTCCTGCTCGCCCAGGAATGCAGCGGTCTCACATCCTACCATTCCACCGCCCACAACAAGAACTTTTTTGCCTGCTGGTCTCTTTCCGTCCAGAAGATCAGAACCGTGGATGATGGCCGGATTGTCGATTCCCTCGATAGGAAGGATCAGAGTCTTGGAACCCGTTGCGATGATCACACTGTCCGGTTTCTCCTCTTTGATAAGCTCCGGAGTTACCTCACAGTTCATCACGATCTTCACGCCGTCTTTCTGGCAGCGGTGGATATAGCTGCGGATCATGTTTGTGATATCACCTTTTCCTGGTGGATAAGCCGCAAGTCTCATGTTTCCGCCGAGAACATCTCCTGCTTCATAAAGTGTTACTTCGTGTCCTTTCTCTTTTGCGATAAATGCAGCGCAAAGTCCTGCAACACCACCGCCGATCACCATAACTTTCTTCGGATTCTCTGTCTTAGCAATTGGCTCTGCCTCATGTCCAAGGAACGGGTTGGTCAGACAGCAGATCGGGTTTCCTGCATACATGTTTGCAACACATCCCTGAAGACAGGCGATACATGGAGTCATATCCTCCAGACGCTCTTCCAGTGCTTTTTTCGGCATAGCAGGATCTGCAAGGCTCTGACGGCCAAATGCTACAAGGTCTGCTCTTCCTTCTTTTACCATCAGTTCTGCAAACTGTGGCTCTGTATAACGTCCGACTGTGATCACCGGAATGTTTACCGCACGTTTGATCTCCTCAACCTCTGATGCGGAGAATCCACCATGGATAACCGTCGGTGCCCACATAAATTCATCTTTGATATGAACGGCACGGGATACGTGGATGGCATCCAGTCCGCAGCTTTCCAGGTATGCTGCGATCGCCGCGCTGTCATGGATGTCAAGGCCGCCTGGAACCTCATCTGCACAGTTGATTCTTGCAAGGATCGCAATCCTGCCCTGTGTTGTTTTCTTGATCTCCTCAATGATCAGGCGTGAGAAACGCATGCGGTTCTCAAAGCATCCGCCAAACTCATCCACTCTCTTGTTTGTTCTTGGAGAGAGGAATGTGCTTACCAGATAGCCGTGTGCCATATGGATCTCAACAGCATCTGCACCTGCTTCCATGGCTCTTCTTGCTGCCTCGCCATATCCTTTGATCAGCTCATAAACTTCCTCTGTTGTAAGCTGTTTCGGAATGTCACGTCCACATACAGACGGGATGCTGGTTGCTGCTGTGATCGGTGCTCCTGCGTTCTTTGCATTTCCTTCCGGACCTGCATTCTGAAGCTGGATGGAAACTTTTGCACCTTCCACATGGCATCCGTCAATAACTTTGCGGAAGCTCTCGATGGTAGAATCATCATAGAGACATGGTTTACGCGGGCCGCCTTTTGCGCCTTTGTGAACGACGGTAGCCTCGATAGTGATCAGGCCAAATCCGCCTTTTGCTCTTTCCTTATAATATGCAGCGGACTGCTCGCTCATAGTTCCGTCTGTATTTGCAAAGTTATTTCCCATTGGCGGAACAACGAAACGGTTTTTTACGGTCATAGGGCCGATCTCGATCGGCTGAAACATCGCATTGAATTTCATGTGGGTTCTCCTTTCTGATTAAAGTACCTCTGGCCAGGCTTCTTCCAGTACCTTCTTTGTGTTCTCGTATGTATGTTTTGCAGCATACTCGATACCTTTTTCAAGGTTTGCATCGCTGATAACCTCTACGCCGATAGCGTTTGGTTTAATTCCTTTTTCACGGATCATTTTCACGAACGGTACGGTTGTTCCGATTCCGGTTCCAGGAGCAAGGCGGTCATGCATGGACTCATCTCTTAAGATAGTTGTCGCATATGGTCTTTCCCATACATCGTTGATCTGGATGGATACGATCTTATCTGCCGGGATTCCCTCAAGTACAGAAAGTTCGATCGGCTGGTTTGCTCTTACCCAGTGCCATGTATCGAGGATCAGTTTTGCATTCTCGCAGTCAGCAGCTTTTACAACAGCCCAGCCTTTTTTTACATCCGGGATTCCGCTGTATGGCATTGGCTCAACGCCGATGATGTATTTGCCAGCTCTCTGGCAGAGCTCACGAAGTTTCTGTGCTGTATACTCCACAGAATAGTTCTCCATCAGTCCACAGTTGATCTGTTTTACGTTAAATAATTCACACATATGGAAGCAGAGCTGTTCTTTGTATTTCTGCTCGTAGGAACGATGCTCCTCTGCCCACTGTACGATATACTCAACCTCTGTTACCTTCATGTCATATTTATCCAGGATTGCCAGGATATCCTTATCGAAAAGTCCCTCATTCAGGGCATCTACGTAGGTTTCCGCTCTCAGGCCGATTCCCTCATAGCCAGCTTCTTTGGCAGCTTTTACACGGTCCTCAAATTTGCACTGATCCCCAAGTGTCCAGGAACTGATTGTAATTGGAAATTCTTTTGACATGATAACTCCTCCTGAAAATATAAATAATTTTTTTAGGTTTTTTTTAATTATTTTGTATCTTTTTTCTATAAGCATTATATAACTTCGTTAAATACAAAACAAATTGATTGTACCAGGAGAATTCATAGATTTTATCAATATATCGTGGTATACTATATAAAAACATTTTCACTGTACTGCCACCGTCACAGCAGTCAGACCGGCAATTCCTTCTGATCATCCGACTTCACTGGAATCTGCCTGAATAAAACATTCAGCTAAACTTACGAAAGGAGCTTCGAAAATGAACCTGTATCATCTTCGTTATTTCGTGACACTGGCGCATCTGGAACATTACACGAAAGCTGCTGATGTTCTGGCGATCACACAGCCCAGTTTAAGTCATGCGATCTCTTCCCTGGAGGAAGAACTTGGAGTGAAATTATTTGAAAAAAACGGACGGAATGTTTCTCTCACCAAATATGGCAAGACTTTTCTGGGAGATGTGGAAGAAACCCTGAACCGGCTGGATTCCTCTGTAAACGGCCTCCAGCTTGCAGGAAAAGGAGAAGGGCAAATTGATGTGGCTTTTCTCAGGACCCTTGGAGTTGATTTTGTGCCGAAGATCATCCGCAATTTTCTCACCGCCAACGAAGGAAAACAGATCAATTTCAATCTGTTCTGTGACAAGGTTCTTACCGGCGATATCCTTACCGGGCTGAAAGAGAAGAAATATGATATCGGCTTCTGTTCCAAATTTGATGACGAACCGCTGATCGAGTTTATCCCGGTTGCCAAACAGGACCTGGTGGTTATTGTTCCGCCCGGCCATCCTCTTGCGGAGAAATCCGAGATCCATCTGGAGGAAACCCTTCCTTACAAACAGATCATTTTTAAGAAACGAAGTGGGCTCCGCCAGATCATCGACCAGCTGTTTAAGAGTATCGGTCAGTACCCGGATGTGGCCTTTGAGATCGATGAGGACCAGGTTGCCGCAGGATTTGTTGCCAATGATTTCGGCATCTGCATTGCCCCGGATATCCCCATCCTTCATTCTTTGGATCTTAAGATCCTGCCCCTTGTTTCTCCAAGCTGGCAGAGAAATTTCTACATGGCCATGCTGAAAGATGTATACCATCCTCCGGTTGTGGAAGCCTTTAAGAAGTTTGTAATCGAGAAAACATCAAAAGAGATTTTCTATAAAACAAATTAAGAGCTTCGGGAGACCTTCCAAAGGAGATCTCCTGACAGCCAAAAAGACAGCTAAAAAGACAGCTGTCCAATTCCCGTCTTGTTTCTGTACGGTTTATTGGACAGCTGTCCTCTTATTATGTAAGAATATTCTGTTTCTGTAATCAGTAATTATTTATTCGCATCTGCCTCACGAAGTCTGTGGATCATCTCCTCACAGATCTCAAGCTCGCTCTTACCATCGGTCTCAATAACGATGTCGGCTGCTGCCTCGTATTTCGCACGACGTTTCTCCATCAGATCTGCGATGAACGGAACCGTCTTGTTGTTCTCAAGCAGCGGACGGTCATGGTTGTCTTTTACACGCTCCAGGATCGTCTCAGGTTTTGCGGTAAGGAGTACAACACGGCCGTTTTTCTTCATTTCAACAACGTTGCGCTCTCTCATGGGAACACCACCGCCACAGGATACGACAACATTGGACTGAGACTGCATCTCAATGAGAAGGTTTGTCTCAAGCTCACGGAAATACTCTTCTCCGTAAGTCTCAAAGATATCGGAAATGCTCATTCCCTGTCTCTCCACGATACACTGATCCATCTCCACAACATCCATAGCCAGCGCGTTCTTCAGATAATCAGAGATTGTGGATTTCCCTGCGCCCATGAATCCGATCAGGAAAATATTGTAGTTGAAAAGATTTCTGGACTGGATTCTCTTACTGTTCTGTGTGATGCTTGCGAAAACATCATTAACTTCTTTCTTATGGCGTCTGCCTTCCATTCTGGCTTCCAGCCATCCTTTCTGCTTCGCCTCCTGCTCCGGCTGCAGTACCGGAAGATTGTTGGCTTCCTTGTATACCATGATGTCCTCTACGATTCTGTTTCTCATAAGCAGTGCGTCCAGGATGATCTCATCGCACTGTCCAAGGCTCTCTCTTAATACTTCTAACTGGTTCATAACTTCTCCTTTGCTTCGTTCGTTGTATCACGGATTTCCGTCATCACTTTATCACTTTAAACCAAGTGTCTGTTCTTATTATACCAACTGGTCATTTTTATCTCAACCTAAACTTTTATTGAATTTGCACATGTGATTCATAGATATTTTCTATGATTTTTTTCAGGGAATCCTGTCACATATCTTACCGAAGAATGAGCCCTGACACCCGGAATCACACTTCTTCCTCTGCCCTCATAACCAAAATCCTATTGAAATCTACAGTCAAACGGATATTCGCAATCCGCATTCGCTACACAGCTCTACACCGAATAACTGCTTCGCAGTTTATCAGGAGGATCACTCCTCCTGATACAAGCAACTCCCCCCGCTGCTTATTGCTTTTCGCAAGTGAAGCAGGGGACTTCCTTGATTCGATTAAAAAATCTCTGCCCTATTATTACAAAAGCAGAGATTTTTTCATACAATTCTTTCACAGGTATTCTACTGTATCACTTCATAGATCCGGTAATGTTTGAAAATATAATCCCGAAACTGCTCCACAAGAGAACTTGGGTACCGTTTTTTCAACATACCCATGTATATGTAACGGCGGTAATGAAGATTCTCGATATTTAAGATCTTCACAGGCAGAGTATGGATCACCGGCACATCCGGCACGATTCCCACACCGAACCCTTCTGCCACCATTCCCGCGAGGGCGCCATCCTCCTCCACTTCAAAAGCGGTTTCCGGTACGATCCCCTCTTTTTCAAAAAGTTCACGCACCACAAAATACAGCCCACTGGTAGGGGTAAAAGTCACCTGGGGATACTGGCCCAGTTCCTCTATGGTCACTGTATTTTTTCCGGCAAGAGCATGATCTTCCGGTACAACAGCCACCAGTTTTTCTTCCGCTACCGGTACAAAACTGATCTCTTTTTCCCCTTCCGCACGGGAGCAGAAGATCATGTCAAACTTTTCTTCTTTCAGGCCCCGGATCAGGTTCCCGGTAGCTGCATTCTGGAAATGAAAATCAATCTTCTTCCCTTCCTGCTCATCAAGAAACCCACGTACAAGTTCCGGAATAAATCTGCGTCCCTGGGTATGGATATATCCGATGGAAATGCTTCCGCCTGGAATCCTTGCCGCCTCCTGGATCCTCTCCACACCAAGATTCAGGATATGTAAGGAGTCCTGCACATATTTCAGAAACATTTCCCCGTATTTGGTCATGGTCACATTTCTTCCGTGACGCTCAAAAAGTGGAACCTGGAGTTCTTTTTCCAGGTTGGAGATGGCATGGCTGAGGCTTGGCTGTGTAATATCCAGCCGCTTGGCTGCCCTGGTATAATTTTCGATCTGGGCAAGCGTCACAAAATATGTGAGCTGATTTAAGTTCATATGTTAAAAAATCCTTTCTTTCCTCCGCTTAAGAGACTTTCCGGCAGGTAATTCAGCCTGCCTCGCTGCCTGGTCTGTTTCACATACCAAGGCTCAGGAGCTCTTTTCCCGCCGCAAGTCTCTCGTAAAACTGCTCATAAAAATCCCGGTTTCCATCATAAGGTTTCCGATAGAACTGGTTTACCACATACATATTCAGGTTTCGGATCAGGTCACTGTCCTCACTCTCATAGAGAACTTCCTGTACATCCAGAAGAAAATAATGCCAGTCACAGACAAATTTTTCGTAATTTTTGAAATCCGGTGTATCTACCCATTTCCGGACCTTGATCTTACTGCGGCTGGTCTTTTTGCACTCGTGGATCTGAAGGATGTACTTAAATCCACCATCCTCATAATATCTTCCCAGCGGAAACAGGCGGCAGAAACCCGGACGGAAGCTGTGGATGGAGCACCTCCCGTTTCCATCCAGAAATACGCATCGTTCCTCTGCGCCCGCCATCTTAAGATGCGGCAAAATGTTCCCGTCTGTAACGCCAAGTTCGATTTTTCCCGTGAGAAGCTGGTCCGCACTTAAATGAAGGCCCTGGCTTAACCGCCATACATCCAGCGGGTCCAACACAACGGAATCTCCCATTCCCGTACAGCAGTCAAAACAGCCTTTGCAGTCCTGGCAGTCTGCCTTTACCATGTCATTTGCTTCGTATAAACGGCCGTCGGAAATCTCCTCCAGCGTAACTTCCCGCCGCATCAGACCAGAGTCTCCAGTCCGGTAACGCCCCAGTCCTCTGCCAGGCTTTTCACTCCGTCCAGAACCTCTTCTCTGGAGTAACCGTGGTCATCCAGGTAATCTCCGTCCATATCGTTGAGATACAGATAAAACGTAAGGGCAAGTTCCAGATAATCTGGATCATCATCCTCCATATTCATAAGAAGCTCATTTTCCGCTCCGTTGATATCTCCCTCATCAGCAAGTCCGATAACCTTCTTAAAAAGATGATCTGCTTCTGTATAATCTGCCTCTGCTGCCGGAAGTGTATACTGTGGCATGTCTCCTTTAAGAAGAAGCCTTGTGATCAGTCTTGCGATATCCTGAATATTTCCTGACATTCTGTCATCCTGTAATCCCATATCCGTTTCCTCTCTTTCTGCTGTCCTGTTCTGCCAGATACCTGCTTTCTGACCGGCGCATCTATATCCAAATCTCCGGGTACCTGCTTCTGACAGCCAACTTATTTAATCCAGTCTGATTCCTGATAATGCCTGTGCAAATGCGTTGTTTACCGGCTCGTTGGCCTCTTTCTGCTGTTTTTTAAGATAACGCTGCACATCCCTTTTATTGACACCTGCACCTTCTTTGGCACGTCTTGCCTGGAAAGCTGAAAGCTTCTCTTTATATCCGCACTGGCATACAAAGGTCTCTTCTTTTCCCTTCAGAAGCATCTCCATCCGCTTGTGACATTTCGGGCAGCGCGCGTTGGTAGTTCTGGATACCGTCTCCCTGTATCCGCATTCTCTGTCCTCACATACCAGCATCTTCGCATTCTTTCCATTAACTGCCAAAAGGTGTTTGCCACAGTTGGGGCATTTCTTGTTTGTCATATTGTCATGGCGGAACGTTCCCTGTCCGCTCTTGATCTCATCTACGATCTCACAGGCATACTCACGGATCCCTGTGAGGAATTTATCCTGACGGAGTTTCCCGTTTGCGATATCGCTGAGTTTCATCTCCCAGTCTGCGGTAAGTTCCGGCTTCTTCAGTTCTTCCGGAACCAGTTCCAGGAGCTGTTTTGCCTTGGAGGTAATGTAGATCTCATTGCCTCTTTTTTCCATCATAAAACTGTTAAAAAGTTTCTCGATGATATCGGCTCTTGTTGCTACTGTTCCAAGACCGCCGGTTTCGCCCAGAGTTTTTGCCGCCTTTTTGTCGTGGCTTTCCATAAAGTGGACCGGATTCTCCATGGCGCCAAGAAGTGTGGCCTCTGTAAATCTTGCAGGCGGTTTTGTCTGTCCATTTGTAAGGGATGCAGATTCCACAGTAAGAATCTGGCCTTCCGCAAGGGCCGGAAGCTTCTGGTCTTTCAGCCTGTCAGCCTCCTCTTCTTCCTCATCCTGACAGCCACCTTCATAGACTTCTCTCCATCCGGCGCTTTTTACGATTCGTCCGCTTGCGGCGAAAGTTTCTCCTGCTGCCGTTCCTTCCATGCTCACCTGCTCATATACAGCCGGCGGATACAGCACACTTAAGAAACGGCGGACTACCATATCATAAATTTTCCGTTCCTCATTTGTCATATGATCCAGCTGTACAAACTGTTCTGTCGGAATAATTGCATGATGGTCACTGACTTTCTTATCATCCACAAAACTTGCATTGGCCTGGATTGGTTTGTTGGCAAGCACACCGGCAAGTTTCCGGTAAGGACCTGTTCCACATGCCTGAAGACGTTCTTTAATAGTAGGAACTACGTCTTTTCCGATATATCTGGAATCGGTCCTTGGATAAGTAAGAACCTTATGGTTCTCATAGAGCCGCTGCATGATGTTCAGCGTCTCTTTTGCGGAAAAACCGTATTTCTGATTGGCCTCTCTCTGAAGAGTTGTCAGATCATAAAGTCCCGGTGCATAAGTTTTCTTCGGCTTTCTGGAAACTTTTGTTACGGTAATGCTGCCTTTTCCGGCTTTTGTCTGGATCTCCTGGGCACGTTCCTTCTTAAATGTACGGAGGCTTCCGCTCTTTCCGTCACGCCAAGTCCAGCGCACGTTTCCTGCCTCAATAGTAATTCCGTAATAGCTTTCCGGTTTAAATTCCCGGATCTCCTGCTCTCTTCTTGCGATCATGGCAAGGGTCGGTGTCTGCACACGTCCGCAGGAAAGCTGTGCATTGTATTTACAGGTCAGCGCTCTGGTTCCGTTCATTCCCACCAACCAGTCTGCCTCTGCCCTTGCCTGTGCCGCACGGTAAAGATTATCATAATCATGACCATTCTTAAGGTGGGCAAAACCGTCACGGATCGCCTTGTCCGTTACCGATGAGATCCACAGACGTTTGATTGGTTTATGACAGTCTGCCTTTGCAAGGATCCATCTGGCTACCAGTTCTCCCTCTCGTCCGGCATCTGTGGCAATGATGATCTCCCCGATATCCTTCCGGTAAAGCTGGGTTTTTACTGCATTGTACTGTTTGGATGTCTGACGGATCACCACCAGTTTCATCTTCTCCGGCATCATGGGAAGAGTGGAAAGTTCCCATTTGGTATATTTTTTATCGTATTCTTCCGGATCTGCCAGGGTTACCAGATGTCCCAGTGCCCAGGTCACCACATAGTCTTTTCCTTCCAGGGTTCCGTTCCCTTTCTGGCTGCAGTGGAGGACTCTGGCAATGTCTCTGGCAACCGACGGTTTCTCTGCGATCACTAATGATTTCATATTTTTTATTTCACCTCATGCTCTTTGGAGCCTTCTCGATTACGCTCCAGGGTTCACCTATTATAGCATGAAAAAAGCACTTCGTCCAGAAAAGGGCCAAAGCCTTTTTCCGTCGAAATGCTCTTTTATTTTTTTGTGTTTTTTGTTTTTATTACGCGCATTTTCCGCTGATCTTATAACCTACCCCACGAACCGTTTCCACCAGATCACCGGCTGAACCAAGTTTCTGGCGGAGGGTACGGATATGTACATCTACGGTTCTGCTTTCCCCGTCAAATTCATATCCCCAGATCTGATTTAAAAGCTGAGTTCTGGAGAGAACCGTTCCACTGTTTTTCAGAAGGAGACAAAGCATCTCATATTCTTTCAGTGTCAGATTCACTGGTTCCTGGTCAACCGTCACCTCATGTCTTCCCGGACACACATAAAGATTTTCCATGCGGTATTCCTCTGCGCCATTGTCCTCTGATCTCCGAAGAAGGGCCCGTACCCTGGAGATCAGTTCCATCATGCGGAACGGTTTCGGAATATAGTCATCTGCACCGCTGTCCAGGCCTACCACTGTATCAAATTCACTGCCTTTTGCAGTAAGCATGATCACCGGAAGTTTCCGGACATCCGGACGGATACGGATTTTCTTTAAAATAGACAGTCCGTCTTCTTCCGGAAGCATAATATCCAGAAGTACCAGAGAAGGCTGTTCTTTTTCCATCGCCTTCCAGAAAAGTGATGGCCGTTCAAATCCCTGTGCATCAAGGCCCTGACTGTTTAATGTATATACAACAAGTTCACGGATACTTTCGTCATCTTCCACCAGATATATCATAATTTTCCTCCAACTTCATTTTTCACCTGACAGTTGCAAGTATAAAGTGCCTTCGTAAAATCCAACATAGAAAAAACGTTAAGTTTATGTAAAATATAGAAATCCTTAAGAAATTTTAATTTGTAAAAGCCGGACGTCAATGTTATGATAAAGCTGACAGTTGTTTGGAGGTTTTTATTATGTATTCTTTTATTGTGAATCCCAATTCAAGATCCGGAGAGGGGCGTAATGTCTGGAACCGGCTTCGCAGCATCATGGAAAGTCAGGGGATTTCATATCAGTATTTTCTCACAGAATATGTGGGACACGCCACAGTGCTGGCGGAAAAGATCAGTGCCGCTGGAACGCCGGAAGATCCGGTAACGCTGGTAACTGTAGGCGGTGATGGCACAATTTACGAAGTACTTACCGGGATCCGTGATCTGTCTTCAGTCATCTTTGGATTTATTCCGGTTGGGTCCGGCAATGATTTCTGCCGCAGCATGGGCCTGCCATTTGATCCTTTTGAAGCACTTCACTCCATCCTTGAGAACAGAAGGACGATTTCCATGGATGTTCCTGTGATCCATCTTGGCAGCCATTCTTACCGGTTCGGCATCAGTGCGGGAATGGGTTACGATGCTGCAGTCTGCCAGGAAGTCCTGATCACCCCGGGGAAAAAATTTCTCAACCGTCTCCATATGGGCAAACTGATCTATCTTATGGTGGCGCTGAAACAGTTTCTCTTCCTCACCCCGTCTTCGGTTACGGTAACCTTTGACGGAAGCGAACCACAAACCTTCGGGAAAACCTGGTTTGTGGCTGTAATGAACCAGAAATACGAAGGAGGCGGCTTTAAGTTCTGCCCGGATGCCAGTCCGGATGACGGCCTTCTGGATGTAATCGTCATTGAAGGAATCTCCAAACTGAAAATGCCTTTCTGCCTGCCAGGTGCACTCTGGGGAAAACATACACACCTTCGCGGTGTACATATTTCGCAGTGCAAAAACGTACATATTACAAGTGACCGTCCTCTTCCTGTGCATAAAGACGGAGAATCCGGCGGAATCCAGCGTGAATTTTCTGTGACCATTGAAAAGAAACCTTTAAAAATCATAATGCCTGTGTTATAGTAGCAGGTAGATACTTGACAAAAAAGAAGCTTAAGACTGACACCCATGGCATTTTGGCCATACATCAAGAAAAGGAGCGGCAAAATGTTGAGTAAGATAAAAAAATACAGGCACGGTTTTATCATAGCGATCTATTTCGTTGTGTATCTTATCCTGTTTGGATATCTGGAACAGCGGCCTGTACGTGCCTACCATGTTGTACATACTGTTTTTGATGATATGATCCCGTTCTGCGAGATTTTTATTATTCCGTACCTTTTATGGTTTCCATATGTGATACTGACAGTTGTGTATTTCCTGTTCCGCAATAAGAATAAACGGGAATATTTCCAGCTGATCTTCAATCTGATGATGGGAATGACGGTTTTCCTTGTTGTTTCCTACATCTATCCGAATATTCAGCATCTCCGCCCTGCGGTATTCCCGAGAAACAATATCTTTACACAGCTGATTGCAGAAATCTACAGGACAGATACCCCGACCAACATCCTGCCAAGTATCCATGTATTTAATTCCCTGGCTGTTTATTTTGCCATCCATCACTGCCAGGCACTGAAAGATAAGAAATGGATCCAGAGAGGATCTCTGATCCTTTCCATTCTGATCATCCTGTCCACCATGTTTATCAAACAGCATTCGGTGATCGATGTATGTCTCGGTACCACACTGGCATTGTTCGGACATCTGCTGTTCTACCCACAGAGAGTGGAAGATTATGAGGAACAGCGTGCTATGGCACAGATGAGCAAGAAGAAACCGGAACAAAATTTATAACAAAAAAAGCCCCGTTGGGGGCTTTTTTATTTGCGTCCTAGTTAAATCCATAAAACTTCTGACAGATCTTATAGGCTGCCACAAACATCTTTCTTCCACCTCTTCCCGGAAGGTTGGACACTCTTCCGAAAAGACTTCTCCGAAGTTTCCGGTACAGTCCCATATTCTGATCTTTGATATAATCCTGCAGCTCCTGTTTTTTATCCAGGCATTCCTGCGTTGCAGCTCTTACCAGCATGATTGAAGAAACGGTTGTGATGATATCCAGATAGCTGAACATATACGCACGGAGTCTCCGGTTGCTTACATTTGCTTTCAGATAGGCATCCACCATCAGCTTGTTTACACGGATCTGCTGATCAATACGTTTGATCATTACTTTCTCATTGACGGACTGATCATCTCTTCCAATAAAATACCGGTAGAAATTCACATCCAGATAATAGAGATTTTTTACATAGGGAAGCGGCTCAAACGCAAACAGATTATCTACATAGAACGTATGCTTCGGAAGTTCCATTCCACAGTCATGAAGAAGTTTGGTACGGTAGATCATGGAATGCATAAGAAGGTACTGGCCTTTTTTCATATGGCGTACTTCGTCCCATCCGAAAATCTGGTTTGTTGGAAAACAGTGTCTGTACTGCATGACCTTTTTGCGGGTAGCTCCCTGCTTCTCATAGACGAAATTACTGATAAGAAGATCCACAGTCTCGGCTCCGCGGGTGAGATCGTAAAGTGTCTTCAGAATCTCATAATAGGCATCCTGATTTACCCAGTCATCGCTGTCCACAACTTTGAAATAAAGTCCTGTTGCGTTTTTGATTCCTGTGTTCACTGCCTGTCCATGGCCGCCGTTTTCCTGATGGATGGCTTTTACGATGGTTGGATATTTCTCGGCATAATCCTCTGCAATCTCGGCAGTACGGTCACTGGAACCATCATCTACAATGATGATCTCTACTTCCTCTCCTCCGATCAGCAGGGAATTGATGCATTTTGACATATAAGCCTCTGAATTATAGCATGGTATTGCTACGCTCAAAAGTTTCATGTGTTTTCCTCCTTCATGTATCTGGTGTATGCGCGAAACGCAGATGGTATTGCATATTTCTCGGCAGATTCTCTCTTATCTGCAAACAGGAACTTTTCCCTAGGTGCTTCTTCCAGAGAAGATACCGCGATACGGTAAGCGCACATCCTCCATTCAATATGTGAAAAAATGTGCTTCGCATCCGGCAGTGCTTCGATCCTTAAGGGTTCCAGTCCCATATCTTTTACCTGGGCGAGAGCTGCCTTTTTGGTCAGGTGTCCTTCCACATTGGGAAGCTCATAAAGGCCTGCCAAAAGTCCTGTATCCGGGCGTTTCCGAATTGCTGTGCTGGCACCGTCCTGGATTACAAGGATGGTGCGCTGTTCTATGGTGCGGGCTTTTTTCGGTGCTTTTACCGGAAGTTCTTCTACTGTTCCGTGTTTTCTGGCAAGGCAGAATTCTCCTAGAGGACATTCTTCGCATTTTGCCGTTCCGTTTGGAACACAGACTACAGCTCCCAGTTCCATCATGGCCTGGTTGAAATCTCCGGGCCGATCCTTGGGCATCCGCTCTGTAAGCTCGTTTTCTACAGCTTTCCGCACAGACTGTTTCATGATATCTTCATGGTTTTCGGTTAGTCTTGTATATACCCGCAGTACATTTCCATCTACTGCCGGGACTTTCTTCCCGTAGGCAATGGATGCAATGGCACCTGCCGTATATCTTCCTATTCCTTTTAACGAGAGAAGTGTCTCAAAGTCTTCAGGAATCCTGCCGTCATATTCTTCCATGACCTGAATGGCCGCTTTCTGCATGTTGCGGACACGGCTGTAATAGCCAAGTCCCTCCCACAGCTTGACAATACGCTCCTCCGGCGCCGCCGCAAGTGCTGCCACATCTGGAAGCTCCTGGATAAACCGTGCAAAATAAGGTTTCACAGCTTCCACTCTGGTCTGCTGGAGCATGATCTCCGATACCCAGGTGTAATAGGCATTGTCCTTATCACGCCAGGGCAGGATCCTCTTGTTTTTATCGTACCATTTCAGAAGGGGTTCTGCAATGTTTTCGGTCATATTGTTTCCTTTCTATAATTTCACCGGTACCGGATCACAGATCTTCATGGAATCTTCCGTGATGGCGCAGTCATAGGCCAGGATGTGGACACCGGCATCTGCTGCCTCCTTAAGTGTTTCCCCGAACTTCGGATGTGTCTCCCGGTTCGGTTCAAAATACCGTACGTCCTTCATCTGGATCACCAGAAGAAGATAGGCCTCATAGCCGTCAGATGCCGCTTTCATCAGTTCGTGGAGATGCTTGATCCCACGCTCTGTAGGCGCGTCCGGAAAACGCACGATATCATTTTCTTCCAGGGTGACGCCTTTTACCTCAATAAAAGCCTTTCGCTCTTCAGATTCCACATACAGATCAAAACGGGAGTTTCCATATGTCTTCTCCCGCCTGACAGTCACTTTCTCCGGAAAAAGATTTCCGGCTGCCACCCACTCTTCTGCTGCTTTATTCGGAGCCTGGGAATCCATATTGATCCAACGGCCCGCCTTGTTTACACAGATCAGATCGTATTTTGTTTTCCTGGCAGGATTGTCACTCTTTTCCAGGATCACTTCTGTTTCCGGAACAAGAAGTTCTCTGCATCTGCCTGTGTTCTTTACGTGAACCGTCTCCAGCTGATCCCCGATCTGTACATGGGCGATAAACCGGTTTGGCCTGTCTTTGAAAATACCTCTGATCGTATTTTTATAGTTCATATTTTTTCCCTCATATCTTTTACTATAACATAAAATCTTCAAAAGCGCAGTTGCTTTTTTTTCTTTTCTCATATAGAATTGTTTTGTACTATGTCCAGTACAAAGAGTTGCTTTTTTACATATTACAGATATTTTGGGAGGTTTTTCTGATGGACAGTATTATTTTTGATGTTGACGGTACGCTCTGGGATTCCACAGGAATCGTGGCTGAGGCATGGAGCGATTACCTTATCCATACGGAACACATGGATACTGATGTAAGTTCTGCGCGACTGATGGGGCTTTTTGGTCAGCTTTTACCGGATATTGCCAGAGCTCTTTTTCCGGAGCTTTCGGAAGCGGAACAGCTTCGGATCATTGACGGCTGCTGCCAGGCAGAGCACGAGGCACTGCTTCGCAAATGTGCTCCGCTGTATCCGGATCTTGAGGAAACACTGAAGATCCTTTCCAGCCGTTTTCCTCTTTTTATCGTCAGCAACTGTCAGGCCGGATATATTGAAGTGTTCCTAAAATCCACAGGCTTTGGCCACTATTTCAAGGGCCATCTCTGTCCCGGTGACACCGGCATGGCCAAAGCGGAAAATATCATGAAGATCCGCGAGGATAATAATCTTTCCGATCCGGTTTATATCGGTGATACTATAGGAGACTTTAATGCCTGCCGGAAAGCAGGAGTTCCTTTTATCTTTGCTGAATACGGTTTCGGTCAGGTGGATAAACCGGATTACCGGATCACCAGGCCTTTTGACCTTACGGAGATATGCAGATGAGTATGAAAAGATCAAAATCCATAGACCTTACTTCCGGTCCAATCCTGAAAACTCTTGCGGAACTGGCCCTTCCTATCATGGCCTCTTCCTTTCTGGGAACTGCCTATAATATCACGGACATGGCCTGGATCGGGCTTCTGGGATCCAAAGCAGTTGCCGGCGTAGGGGTAGGTGGCATGTATGTGTGGCTTTCCCAGGGACTGGTCGCCCTTCCCCGAATGGGCGGACAGGTAAACACTGCCCAGGCCTGCGGCAGGAAAGATTATAAAGAAGCCGGTTTCTACGCAGCCAGTGCCTTGCAGATGACCATTCTGTTCGGCCTCTTATTTGCTTTGGCAAGCATCGTTTTTCTCGATCCGCTGATCGGATTTTTTAATCTGGCAGACCCTGATGCCTATGCTTCTGCCAGATCTTATATGCTGATCACCTGCGGACTGATCATTTTTTCCTTCCTGAACCTGACCCTCACCGGACTTTTCACAGCTCAGGGAGATTCCAGGTCACCACTGATGGCCAATTTTCTGGGACTTGTAGGAAATATGATCCTGGATCCACTCCTGATTCTTGGCGTGGGACCGTTTCCACGGCTTGAGACTGTGGGGGCTGCCATTGCCACAGTAACTGCTCAGATCCTGGTTTTTTCAGTGTTGGTTTTCCGTATTTTTACGTCCAGGCTGGAACCCAATGTACTTCGTGGGCTTCA
Source organism: Ruminococcus sp. AM36-2AA (assembly GCF_003461955.1). GTDB lineage: Bacteria > Bacillota > Clostridia > Lachnospirales > Lachnospiraceae > Blautia_A. The sequence continues at coordinate 92,507 of NZ_QTYB01000005.1, forward strand.
TCTTTTCTCACGTTTTCCGGGAAAATTTTATAAAAATATCCTCCGCATTGGTCTGCCAACAGCTATCCAGAGCATGATCTACTGCATGATCTCCATGGTACTGACCAGAATGGTTTCCGCCTTCGGTGCTGCTGCCATCGCTGTCCAGCGTGTGGGCGGGCAGATCGAATCTGTTTCCTGGAATACCGCAGATGGTTTTGCCTCTGCATTAAATGCATTTACCGCACAGAATTTCGGTGCAAAAAAATACGACCGAATCCGCCATGGATACCGCATTTCTTTCGGCATCCTGGCAATCTGGGGTCTTATTATAACCGCATCTTTTGTGCTGCTTCCACGCCCGATCTCCGGTCTGTTTTTCCATGATCCGGAGTCACTTGGAATTTCCGTAAATTACCTGATCATCATTGGTTTCAGCGAGGCGTTTATGGCCATTGAGCTGATGACCATCGGTGCTCTGTCCGGTCTTGGAATGACCAAACTCTGCAGTATCATCAGCATTATCCTGACCGGTTCCAGAATTCCGCTTGCCATGCTGCTGACTCACGTGGGAATGGGACTTGACGGTATCTGGTGGGCGCTTTCCCTTACTTCCATTGTAAAGGGCATTGTCTTTACAATGACATTCCGTCATACCAGCCGTACAAAATTAAACGATAGTAGTTCCGGGAATTAATGCATCAAAAGGAACTTGTCCGGATGTGATCTACCGCTTCCCACAATGCTGTCAGACCTTTACAGGATTACTCAAAATAAAAACCTCTCTGCGAATCCGGAAACGATAAGAATCGTTTCCGGATATCCACAGAGAGGTTTTTTATGGATCACAGAAATCGGCCCTATATTATTTTTTCAGACATTTTGTTCTGAGAAGAAACAGAAAAACTGCGAGGATCACAAATAAGATAACCACATATGCAATCTTTGCTGCCATGCTTTCGGTAAAAGCATCGACCCCGGTGGCAATTCCAATAAGAATCAGGCAGATTCCGGAAAACTTTTCCATTTTTTTCTCATCATATTTCTGTGCTCTGGCCTGAGTATTCCCACCTTTCATAAACACAGATCCATGACCTGTAAGAAGCATAACGCCTATTACCAGCGCCGCAATTGCCAGTACATAACTGAATGTCTGATCAAACATAATTATTTTCCTCCTTATAAATAACAGGAGCCCCGCACCGGATCACCGGCTGGCTCCTGTTTGTTATTGCTATAGATCCGATCAATAAAAACAGATAATCGGAACATTGTACTGAATAATATTGTAAAGCTCTCCTGCCTTATCCGGCGGCATATTGATACAGCCGTGGGAACCTCCTGTGAGATACCGGTCACCACCAAAGTATGGCTGCCAGTCCGCATCATGGAATCCAATTCCTCCGTTAAACGGCATCCAGTAAGTTACCGGCTGTTCATAAGAATATGTTCCATCTGCTTTCTTGGTACCACGGAGTACATCCGGGCTCTTCTTGTAATACATGGTGAAAATTCCAGGAGGCGTTTTTCTCTCCGGATCACTTGCGAGTCCGGATACGATATCCGACTCAAATATTACATTTCCATCCTGATAATACCACATATACTGCTCAGTCAGATCCACCTCAATGTAAGTATTACCCAGATCATTGACGCCATAGGAATTGGCTCTCATGGAATAAACCGGCTCTCTGGTCGTCTGCGTTCCGGACTGTATCTCCTGGGTAAGCTGTGCTACCTCTCCGTCCTGATCGATCTTCCAGCCATATGCAGATCCATATACAGATACTGTTCTTCCACTTGTAGTCTGGAACTGCCGCTCTGTGCCAACTGTGTCATGTGCTGCCGCAAGCTGTGCTACATAATCAACAATATGCTGTTTAAAAGACGCATCATCCTGGATCAGCTGTCCTTTCTCGTCAAACTGCAGCCAGTCTTTGATCGTATTTCCGTCAAGAGTTACTGTCTCATCCCCAAATGTATACGTGATACTTGCTTTCGCAAAATTGTTGTATGCATCTACAGTTGCCTGAAGATCAGCACTGTCACTTGTGATATCGGCTGTGACATAAGCATCCGGATTGCTTCCCAGATCTACTTCCGCGTCATCACTGCTGATGGCCTCACTGATCATCTGATAAGCTTCTTTTACCTTCAGCTCACTTCCTGCTGTCTCCGGCACAATAGTGAACTCAGAATTATTAAAACTTACGTATGCATTTTCCGGAGCTACCTGATTCTCCTTCTGTGCACAGTTCAGCGACTTCACCTCATTCTCCAGCTTGGTCTTGTCAAAAGCTGTCTCCTCTTTCGCTGTATAGGTTGTTTTTTCAAAAAAACCTTTCACCCATTCATAAGGTTTCTGCTCTTTCAGAAGATTCAATATCTCTCCACTTGATATATAGCGATAGTCGATATCCGAACCGGTGATCGTCTGTGCTTCCTGATCTCTGGCCTTTATCTCAATGCTGTAATCCGCCATCTTACTGGCGATCTCCTGTTCTACCTCATACGCAGTTTTATTGGAACTGTTAATTCCATTGATCGTTGTCCCCTCAAAAAAATGATTCGTGTAGTAATAAGACACTCCTGCGTACGCACACCCGGCAGCAACCAGAACCATCGCTGCGATCATTCCAGTTACCCTCAAAGCCTTATGCTTTTTCTTTTTGGGGAGAACGATGGGGGCAAATTCAGATTCATCAATAGGCACATAACTGATCTTCTTCGGCCTCGCTGACTTGGAAGTGACTGTACCATTGCCAGATGGCCGTCCTGATCTTGAAGTTCCTGATCCACCGGATGATCTCGCAGATCTTGCATGCGACACATTAGATGGTCTGGCTGACTTCGAATGTCCTGCAGATTTTGAGTTCTCTGCTGTTACGTGAGAAGCGGATGGATCTGATTTTTTCTCAGGCTGGACATCTCCGACTGTATCACTGACAATCTTCGCCATGGCGTCATTGATCTTATCTTCGATGTCTTTCTTCTCCTCGTTGCTCATATTTATATTTCACCTCTATGTTTATGTGTCTTTCGAAAAGACACCTTTCCATTGATACTTTCCGGGCTAATCCGCACTGATGTGCACGGATCAGTTACCAGCTTTTTCATTATATCATACTTTCTGGAAATTGCATCTCATTTCACGGTTTTTTTATAACTTATTTGTACCGTACAATTTCCGGGACATATCTTTCATAACATAAAAATACATGCCCCATAAAAGCACCGATGCAAAAACCCATGCCACCGGACTTGCCAGGCAGGTACCAACATAGCTGCTTTTTCCGGCTGCAACGGTAGCGGTGATCCCTCTTCCTGCAAGCTCAGCCACACCGGCCATCATAGGAAGAAGACCATATCCCATTCCCTGGATCCCGTTTCGCAGTACATTGACAAAATACAGAGGAATAAAAAACAGTGCCACACATTTTACATAGATTGCTACCATAGGAAGCACTTCTTCAATGTTATCTGAGATAAACAGATATGCAAAATATTTTCCCGCAAAGAACAGAAAACTACCAACAACAACAGAATATACAATTCCTATAAAATGCGAAGCCCGGAAGCCTTCGCGCACTCTCTCAAGCTTTCCGGCTCCGATATTCTGTGCATTGTAGGTAGCGCTGGCAGTTCCCTGTGCCACATATGCCTGGGTGAAGATCTGCTCGATCTTACTTCCTGCTGTAAACGCCGCCACCGCATAAGAGCCAAGCATATTTAAGGCTGACTGTACCATCATGGTTCCGATCGCCGTAATGGAATACTGCAGTCCCATTGGGATTCCCACACCGATCTGCTTGGCTGCGAGGTTACATCTGAAATACCAGTCTTCTTTTTTCATACGGAGCTCCGGTACAAACTTCCAGATATATACCAGACATAAGACTCCTGAAACTCCCTGGGAAATAATGGTAGCCCAGGCTGCTCCAGGCGCTCCCAGCTTAAACACGATGATAAATACGAGATCCAGCACAATATTCAGCATTGCAGATAAGATCAGAAAATACAGTGGCACTTTACTGTTTCCCAGTGCACGTAGGATGCTGGCCAGGATATTATATAATGCCTGGGCAAAAATACCTCCGCAGATAATCATAACGTAGGCATATGCGTCCTTAAAAATATCATCCGGTGTATGCATGAATTTCAGAAGTGCATGCATGCCTGTCATGCTGATGGCTGTCATAACTGCGGAAATCACAGCGGTCAGGATCAGTGCGTTTCCTACGGTCTGGCGCATCTCATCCATTTTTCCCGCACCATATTTCTGCGCAGTCAGTACGGTAAATCCGGCTGTCAGTCCCAGAAGGAAACCTATGATCAGAAAGATGATCGTTCCCGTTGAGCCGACTGCCGCCAGTGCCTTTGTTCCTACAAATTTTCCCACAACTACCGCATCTACCATATTGTAGAACTGCTGAAATACATTACCGATAAATACCGGGATCGTAAATCCCAGGAGCACTTTTACCGGCTTCCCCTGTGTCATGTCTGTTTTCATGAAATACTTTTCCCCCTGCTTAATTCATTCAATTATAAACTTTGTGCTGCTTTTGTTATTCTTTTTATAACTTTATACTTACTCAAAACTTACCTATCTTTATGTATCAGAGGGATTATAGTTGAAATGGAATGATTTTACAAGATGATTTTGAAAAATTTTTCCATGTGTGAAAATAGGAACAATCCGACGAAAAAAATCCCCGCAGATCTTTGAAAATCTGCAGGGATTCCATATATCTTATTTATTTCTCAACAAGAAGAGACTCTCCTGTCATTTCCTTCGGCTGCTCCATGCCCATAAGCTGGATCAGTGTCGGAACGATGTCTGCAAGGCATCCGTTCTCACGAAGTGTGTATTTCGGATCTGCATTTACCAGGATAAACGGAACCGGATTGGTTGTATGAGCAGTCCATGGCTCACCGGTCTCATAATTTATAAGTTGTTCTGCATTACCGTGGTCAGCGCAGATAAAGAGCTGTCCGTCAACCTCTTTGATTGCCTCTACAGCCTTTCCTACACACTCATCAACAGTCTCAACAGCCTTGATCGCAGCTGCCTCGACACCTGTGTGGCCAACCATATCCGGGTTTGCGAAGTTGATGATGATCACATCATATTTATCAGATTTGATTGCCTCAACAAGTTTCTCGCAAACTTCCGGTGCGCTCATCTCCGGCTGCATGTCATAGGTCGGAACCTTCGGGGATTTTACAAGGATTCTGTCCTCTCCCTTGTTCGGCTCCTCAACGCCACCGTTGAAGAAGAAAGTAACGTGTGCGTACTTCTCTGTCTCAGCGATACGTGCCTGTGTCATATTGTGAGCTGCAAGATATTCACCGAATGTATTGTGAAGAAGAACTTTGTGGAATGCTACCAGTTTGTTCTGGATCGTATCATCATACTCTGTGAAGCATACGAATGTAGTATCCAGTCTCTTCACTCTCTCAAAGCCTTTGAAATCATCATCGCAGAAAGCTCTTGTGATCTCTCTTGCACGGTCCGGACGGAAGTTGAAGAATACAACGGAATCCTTATCAGAAATGGTTGCAACCGGTTTGCCGTCTTTCTCGATCACTGTCGGAAGTACGAACTCATCGGTCTTGCCATCATCATAGGAAGCCTGAACTGCTGCCGCAGCATCTGTTCCCTTTACTCCTTCGCCCTGTGTAAGAGCTTTGTATGCAAGCTCTACACGATCCCAGCGGTTATCACGGTCCATTGCATAGTAACGTCCGGAAATCACACCGATCTCACCAACGCCGATCTCTTTCATCTTGGCTTCCAGCTGCTCTACAAACTCTTTACCGGATGCAGGCGGTGTGTCACGTCCGTCCAGGAAGCAGTGTACGTAAACTTTCTTAAGTCCTTCTCTCTTGGCCATCTCAAGAAGTCCATAGAGATGGGTATTGTGGCTGTGTACACCACCGTCAGAAAGAAGTCCCATGAAATGGATTGCAGAATCGTTCTCTTTTGCATTCTTCATAGCAGCGAGAAGTGCCTCGTTCTTGAAGAAATCTCCGTCCTGGATCTCTTTTGTGATTCTTGTAAGCTCCTGGTATACGATACGGCCTGCGCCCATGTTCATATGGCCAACCTCTGAGTTACCCATCTGTCCATCCGGAAGACCTACAGCAAGACCGCTGGCATTGCCTTTTACAAACGGATAATCTTTCATAAGTCCGTCCATAACCGGTGTCTTCGCCTCATATACAGCATTTCCGTCATGTCTGTCATTGAGTCCGTATCCATCAAGGATCATTAAAACTGTTGGTTTTTTACTCATAATTTTCCCCTTCTTATCTTTGATCGAAGTTCCATCCGGCACAGATTTCCGACGATATGGAAACTTCCTGCGCCATCCGGGATTCTTTTGTTTTCCATTTTATATAGTACCAAAATCCAGGAATTTTGCAACGCTTTTTTTATTTCTCATATACACGGATCATGGAAGAGATCTTTCTTACAGATGCACTGTTCTCCAGTTCTTCCTTAACCTTAAAGAAAGCGCCCTCACTTACCAGCTTGGTGATCACAACAACCTCTGCTGTATCCGGTCTCTTGCTCTCTTTCTGCATGATCTGTGCAACACTTGCCTGATATTTTGCAAAATGCTCCAGGATCTCCGCAAGCACACCACAGCGGTCCTCAACCTGCAGACGGAGGAAATAACGGTTGTGGGTATCTGCCATGGCTTTTACGGGAAGTGTCTTATAGCAGGTGCAGCCCACACGTCCACAGCAGTCTGCTTTCATGTTACGGACTACCTCAAATATATCACCGACAACTGCACTTGCTGTTGGAAGTTCTCCTGCTCCACGTCCGTAGAACATGGTATCACCTACAGCATCTCCATGTACAAATACCGCATTGTAGGAATCATTGACAGATGCAAGCGGATGCTCTGCCGGGATCAGCATCGGGCATACATAAGCCTCAACACCGTCCTCCTGGCAGCGTGCAACACCCAGAAGTTTGATCTCACAGCCCATTTCCTTGGCGTAGCGGATATCTTTCGCTGTGATCTTGGTGATTCCCTCGATATGAACATTGTCAAGAGTAACTCTGGAATTAAAAGCAACGGAGGCAAGGATCGCTACCTTTCTTCCTGCGTCAATTCCTTCTATATCTGCAGTAGGATCTGCCTCTGCATATCCAAGCTCTGTGGCAAGAGCAAGGGCATCTGAAAATTCCATTCCCTCCTGGGACATCTTGGTGAGGATAAAGTTCGTAGTTCCGTTTACGATTCCCATCACTTCCGTTACATGGTTGGCCTCGAGGCTGTTCTTCAGCGGGCTGATGATCGGAATTCCTCCGGCAACAGCAGCCTCAAACAGGAAATCTTTCTGTGCAGCCTTGGCGGTTTCCAGAATCTCTTTTCCGTGGACTGCGATCAGATCCTTGTTTGCAGTCACCACGTTCTTTCCGGCTTTCAGTGCTGCAAGAATATAAGTACGTGCCGGCTCAATTCCTCCGATCAGCTCGATCACAATATCTATGGAAGAATCTCCTTCTATATCTGCCCAGTCTGTTGTAAGAACAGATGGATCTTCCACCTTCTTAGATGCTTTCTCAAGGTTACGCACCAGGATCTTCGTGATCTTTACCTGACGTCCAAGCTTGGCTGTCATTTCCTGCTCCTGATTTTTGATAACTTTATAGACTCCGGTTCCTACTGTTCCAAGACCAAGAAGGGCCGCATTTACGACTTTTTCGCTCATTTTCTGATGTCCCCTTTCCGTTTTTTCCAATTTTTATCAGAGTTAACTCCTATGTTATGGCAGAAAACGCTTTTTGTCAAGCTCCGGCAGCGGAAGGAGTTCCAGCCAGCTGCCGAAAATTCCGGCGATCAGTTCCTGAACCATGATCTTGGACCGGGGTTCCAGTTTATCCAGCTGACGTACCATGGCCGCCAGACTTTTCAGGCCGCCGTCCTGAATCTGTGAAATCGTCTCTGCTCCGGTTGCTTCCAGCACGGAAAAAAGTTCCCCGATCAGATGCTCCCTCTGTCTTTCATCCATATGGTCGATCCATTTATGGAGACTCCGATCTGATGCCGCCGCTCTTCTCGTCAGACTTTCTTTCTCTATAAAGGATGGTCCCATCACCTCCCAGGTAAAAGCATCATGCTGCAGGATTCCCTTCTGGGTACTCGCTACAATCAGAGGATCTTTCTGGTGGTTGAGCAGCATACCGATCACCGATGCCTCAGGAATGATACGAGTGACTTTTGGCAAAACCTTTTCTACTTTCTCTGAACTGAAAAACGCTTCCGGGAAACCCGGGCCGTCGTTGTCATAAACGGAAAGGATTTTTTCCTGAAGTGCGTCATCACACTGCATTGCCGTGTACATAGCCAGATTTCCTCCCTTGGAATGCCCTCCGAGTCGAATCATGGACTGCATGTAAGTCCCATTAAATTCCAGATATTCCAGTGCTTTTCTATGAGAGGGCACAATTCCGTTGCTCAGGTTAAAATCTTCTTTCCATCCTACAATGGTATCGTCCGTTCCACGAAAAGAAATATATGCAGTTCCGTCAGGAAGTTCCACTGTAACTGCCGAAAACTGCTGCGCTTTCCGGAAAAGGATCTCATTAACATATCCTCCTGCCCTGCATTTTCGAAATCTTTCTGAGCTGGCCATTTTTTCAAGAAGAATTGGTGTATTTTGCAGAAAAGCACTTTCTGCTTTCACCTCTCCATCCTTTTCTTTTCCGGAAAATATCTCAAAAAGTTCTTCCACAGAAAGAGTATTCCCGTTTTTTACATCAGCTATTTCATCCAGATCCAGATAAGAAAAACATGCCAGTATCAGATTGTCTACTTGATTAAAGGGTGTCTGTTCAAAAGTAAGATCCCCTCTCCAGTCCAGATAATCCAGAATATTTCCCATTAAAATCCTCCCCAAATGATCCTATAAGCGTCTTCCGCACAGTTGCAGGCTTTCTTTCTATTATAATACGTAACAGCTATGCTGTATCCCCAATAATCTCCTTACTCTTATCATAACATAAATCCAAATCATTTGCTCTTTTCATCCAGTTTTTTTCTGAGGTAAATAATGTAGTGAATGCATCCACAGGTAAACGCTGGAAAAAGAATTGACAGACCTGCTGCTGACATTATATAGATTGCTGCTCCTTTTCCCGCTTCCGGTGTTCCGGCTACAAAACAATAAAACATTGTAGCTGAAAAATAAAGTATAACTACCACCGAAAAAAAGATCTTAAAAAACTTCCTCATCGTTTCTCCTTTCCATAGTGTCGGTATAAGGACACTGTTGTAATCCCAATTTTACCCTCATAATAAGATTAATTCAAGGACGAATCGGACAGGATATACATATGATAAAATATGACAGATTTTGGGTCACGATGAAGGAACGCGGAATTACTCAGTATGATCTTTATGAACATTATCAGATCACCCGTTCACTTCTGGACAGACTGCGAAAAAATAAAAATGTTGAAATTTACACAATAGACAGGCTATGTTCCATTCTCCACTGTGAGATTGAAGATATTGTGGAGCATATTCCAGAGCCTGATGAAATGAATGAAAAAACAGATACGAAGAATTATACTTCTTCCTCTAAAGATGATAAAAACTCTCTCTGACTGTAAAGGAATGCAGCTTTTCGTCGGCTGTGTCATCCATGTCAGAAAGAGTTTTTTATGTTATTATCACTTTTTTACTTTCCAGCTCGATTCTTTTCCTGAAAGTGATATCTGCTATTCTGTCAAAAAAGAACCCCTTCCACAGTTTATCCGGCAATTTTACCAGATTTATCTGTGTTCAGGGGTTCTTTCATACAATTTATTTATTCAGTTTGAACAAAATATACGATTTATTTGTAGTTTACAATCTTTCCGAAATCTGGTTTCAGGGAAGCGCCACCTACAAGACCGCCGTCGATGTCAGCCTGAGCAAATAAGTCAGGAGCTGTTGCAGCGTTTACAGATCCGCCGTACTGGATACGGATCTCTGCTGCTGTAGCGTCATCATAGATCTCAGCGATGCATTTACGGATATCAGCGCAAACCTCCTGAGCCTGCTCTGTTGTAGCTGTCTTACCTGTTCCGATAGCCCAGATCGGCTCGTAAGCGATAACTGCTGTCTTAGCCTGATCAGCTGTAACACCCTGGAATCCAACCTTAACCTGCTGACGGATGAAGTCCATTGTTACGCCCTGCTCTCTCTGAGTAAGTGTCTCACCGCAGCACATGATCGGTGTGATACCATGCTCGAAAGCTTTGAGCATTTTTTTGTTAACGTCTTCGTTTGTCTCACCGAAGTACTCTCTTCTCTCGGAATGTCCAAGTACTACATACTTAACGCCTGCATCTACGAGCATAGCCGGAGCAATCTCGCCTGTGTAAGCACCTTTCTCCTCGAAGTACATGTTCTCAGCACCAACCTGGATGTTTGTTCCTTTAGCTGCCTCAACAACAGGGATGATGTCGATAGCCGGTACGCAGAATACTACGTCAACTTCGTCGTTAACAACAAGCGGTTTTAAAGTCTCAACGAGCTTTACAGCCTCGCTTGGTGTCATGTTCATTTTCCAGTTTCCAGCAATAATTTTCTTTCTTGCCATTGTTTTTATCTCCTTTTTGTGTTCGTGGAACACTTTATTTTTTATCAGTCTTTATCGTTAGCTGCTGCTACACCTGGGAGCTCTTTGCCCTCAAGGAACTCAAGAGAAGCACCGCCACCTGTGGAGATGTGTGTCATCTTGTCGCCATATCCGAGGATATTTACAGCTGCTGCGGAATCACCGCCACCGATGATTGTTGTTGCGTCTGTCTCAGCAAGAGCTTTTGCAACTGCCTCTGTACCATGTGCGAAGTTCGGCATCTCGAAGCATCCCATCGGTCCGTTCCATACAACTGTCTTAGCATCTTTTACAGCATCTGCGAAAAGCTTCTCAGTCTCCGGTCCGATGTCCATTCCTTCCCATCCGTCCGGAATCTCACCACGTTTTACAATCTGGATGTTGCAGTCGTTGGAGAAGTCATCACCGATTCTGTTATCTACAGGAAGAAGAAGCTTCACACCTTTCTCCTCTGCTTTCTTCATCATATCGAGAGCATACTGAAGGTAATCATCCTCGCAGAGGGATGTTCCGATATGTCCGCCCATAGCCTTGGAGAATGTATAGGACATACCACCACCGATGATCAGTGTATCTACCTTGTCAAGAAGGTTGTTGATAACGGAGATCTTGCTGGAAACCTTAGCACCGCCAAGGATTGCTACGAATGGTCTCTCCGGATTGTTTACAGCGTTTCCGAGGAAATCGATCTCTTTCTGCATCAGATATCCTACAACTGCTGTCTTCACATATTTGGTAACACCTACGTTGGAGCAGTGAGCTCTGTGAGCAGTTCCAAATGCATCGTTTACGAATACATCGCAGAGGGAAGCAAGATCTTCGCTGAACTTGTCTTCGTTCTTTGTCTCTTCTGCACGATAACGTGTGTTCTCAAGAAGAACTACATCGCCATCTTTCATCTCTGCTACAGCAGCTTTTGCGTTCGGTCCTACTACCTCAGGATCTGCTGCAAATTTTACTTCCTGGCCAAGAAGCTCAGAAAGACGAACTGCTACAGGTGCAAGAGAAAGCTCCGGTTTCGGCTCTCCCTTCGGTTTTCCAAGGTGGGAGCAAAGGATAACTTTTCCGCCGTCTGCGATCAGTTTCTTGATTGTAGGAAGAGCAGCTACAAGACGGTTCTCATCTGTGATCTTTCCATCCTGAAGCGGAACGTTGAAGTCGCATCTTACAAGTACTTTCTGTCCTTTTACATTGATATCGTCAACACTTTTTTTGTTCAGCATCTCTATATCTCCTTAACTTTTATTTCTGCAAAAGCAGATGAATAAGGGCGAGCGGTATTGTTGTCCGCTCTGTTAACAGTCATTTCCTCAGACATTTTTTTGTTTGGTCTTTTGGAAAAAAAGGGCCCGGTCCTCTTCAGACCGGACCCTTTCTGAGTCTATTCTTCTACACCCGTTCGCAGAAAATTAAGCGTTCAGAAGTTTTCCGAAGTGCTTGATTGTACGAACCATCTGGCTTGTGTAGGAGTTCTCGTTGTCATACCAGGAAACTACCTGAACCTCTGTTGTGCCATTCTCAAGTGGAAGTACCATTGTCTGAGTAGCATCGAAGAGGGAACCAAATCTCATACCAACGATATCGCTGGATACGATCTCATCCTCGTTGTATCCGAAGGACTCATTGGAAGCTGCTTTCATAGCTGCGTTGATCTGCTCTTTAGTAACGTTTCCTTCAACTACTGCTGTAAGGATTGTTGTAGAACCTGTTGGGGTAGGTACACGCTGTGCAGAACCGATAAGTTTGCCGTTAAGCTCTGGGATAACAAGTCCGATAGCTTTAGCAGCACCTGTGCTGTTCGGAACGATGTTAACTGCAGCTGCACGGGATCTTCTCAGATCGCCTTTTCTCTGCGGTCCGTCAAGTGTCATCTGATCGCCTGTGTAAGCGTGGATTGTGCACATGATACCGGATTTGATCGGTGCAAGATCGTTAAGAGCCTTAGCCATTGGTGCAAGGCAGTTTGTTGTACAGGAAGCTGCGGAGATGATCTTGTCCTCGTTTGTAAGACCCTGATGGTTTACGTTGTAAACGATTGTCTTAAGGTCGTTTCCAGCCGGAGCGGAAATAACTACGTGCTTAGCACCTGCATCGATATGAGCCTGAGCTTTGTCTTTGGATGTGTAGAAACCTGTGCACTCAAGAACTACGTCTACACCGATCTCTCCCCATGGAAGCTCTGCAGCGTTAGCCTTAGCATAGATTTTGATCTCTTTTCCGTCTACTGTGATGGAATCCTCGCCTGCTGTTACTTTATCAGCAAGAGCATATCTTCCCTGTGTAGAATCATATTTTAATAAGTGAGCAAGCATCTTAGGAGATGTAAGATCGTTGATTGCTACGATCTCAAATCCTTCTGCTCCAAACATCTGACGGAATGCAAGACGACCGATACGTCCAAAACCATTAATTGCAACTTTTACTGCCATGATAAATTCCTCCTATGAATTGAATGGTGATTTAAATCGTTCCTTTGTTAAAGAAACATCAACCTGTCTCATATTGTACCTAATTCCAAACAAAAATTCAAGAGCTATTTATAAAAAAGCACATTAAAATAAATATTAAGAAAATTTATGAAAAATGTGTTATAATTCTGTGAGAGAAATCTCTGTCCTGCCAGCTCTAAATTTCAAAGCAGGTACAGCATCTGTTGCACACTCGTCAGACTTGAATATGGAGGTACAAAATGGGCCAGAAAATTTTATGGGACTGTCATATGCATTCCTCTTTTTCCGCAGATTCCGAAACACCCATGGAAGATATGATCCAGACTGCGGTTGATAAAGGTCTTACTGGAATCTGTTTTACCGAGCATCTTGATCCGGATTACCCGGAAACACCGGAAAATCTGGACTTTTCACTGGATATCCCGGCATACCGCCAGCGTCTTTTTGAACTGGCTGATGCTTTCCGGGACCAGATTTCTGTAAATTTCGGAATCGAACTGGGACTTCAGCCTCATCTTTCCGAATCTTTTTCCGGACTTCTGAAAGAAATCCCTTTTGACTTTGTTATTGGTTCTTCCCATGTGGTGCACGGATATGATCCCTATTATCCTTCTTATTTTGAAGGCCGGAAAGAATCCGCCTGCTATATGGAATATTTTGAATCCATTCTGGAAAATATCGCCGCATTTGATAAAATGGATGTCTACGGACACATTGATTATGTAGTGCGTTACGGCCCCAATCAGAACCGTCAGTACTCCTATGGCCGCTATAAGGAAATCCTGGATGAAATTCTGCGTACACTGATCCGCAAAAACATCGGAATTGAACTGAATACCGGAGGTTATCACTACGGTCTTGGAGAACCCAATCCATGTGTGAATGTAATCCGCCGTTATCGTGAACTTGGCGGCGAAATCATTACCATCGGTGCAGACGCCCACACCCCGGATAAAATTGCCTATGCTTTTGACAGGGCAGCCGATGTTCTCCGTGACTGTGGCTTTTCCTATTATACTGTGTTCAAAAACCGTCAGCCGGTTTTTCACAAACTGTAGATCTATTTCTCTCTCCAGTCAGAGAGTTTACATTTTATACCGAAAATACCAATTTATTTAAGGAGGAACTCTATATGTCAACAAAAAGACTCCAGAAAAAGAAAGCTGCCATGCAGGCAAAAAAAGAACAACAGCTGAAAAAGAAGCCAGAAACTGTTAAGATTGAAACTTCAAAAACCGAAACCGTCAAAATCGAAACTTCAAAAACTGAACCGGTCAAGGTCGAAACCTCCAAAACCGAGCCAATTAAAGTTGAGACTTCAAAAACCGAGCCAATTAAAGTTGAGACTTCAAAAACTGAGCCGATCAAAGTTGAGACTTCAAAGACCGAACCGATCAAAGTCGAAACTTTCAAAACTGAACCGGCGAAAGTTACTACTTCCAAAACCGAACCTCTGAAAGTCGAAACTTCTAAGGAAGACACTGCCTACGATGCACTCTACGAGAAACGCCTGAACCACTACTACAACGATCTGAAATGGCTCTACTGCGAGCTGTTCCGTGACCATCCAGAGGTTGCCGGCACATTCTCAAGCCTCACAAAAAAAATGAAAGAAATCTACTGCGAGCGTTCTCTTTCCATGAAAGAAGCTGACCAGAACTGTGCTGCTGATCCGGACTGGTTCCGTAAGACCACGTTTACCGGAATGGCTGTAAATCCTGCTGATTTCGCAGATACCCTTGCCGGACTGTCCGGTAAGCTGGACTATATCAGTGAATGCAAGGCAGACACTCTGTACCTGACAGATCTTTTCCAGGCAACTTCCAACTGCTCTCTTCGCATTATCCCGGAGATCGGAACCTCAGAAGATCTGCACGACCTTGCAGTTAACTGCCAGAAAGCAGGTATCCGCCTGGCTCTTGAAATCCCGTTAAGCCTTTCTGTGGACGACCCACAGTCCGGCGCGCCATGTGTACTTCAGACTCCGGCCTTTTTCAATGCAATGCTTCTCCAGATCCTGGAGCTTGCAAATGAGGGCGCTTCTGTATTCAGTCTTGGTGTCCTTCCTGTGATGGATAGCGAAAATCTCTGGAAACTGCACTCTCTTCTCCGCATGACACGTATGGTCTGCGAGATCGTATGCCCTGGAGTTCTTCTCCTTGGTGAGACAGACCGCACACCAGCAGAAGCGGCTGCATTCGGTGGAACTTCCGATATGCCGGAACTCCATATTGTAAACAGCACTCAGCTGATGTCCGATATCTGGCACACTGTTGCCACAAAAGATACCACTCTTCTCCGCCGCGGAATTGATAAGACGGCCAGTCTTCCACA
The DNA here is from genome assembly GCF_003461955.1 of Ruminococcus sp. AM36-2AA. GTDB lineage: Bacteria > Bacillota > Clostridia > Lachnospirales > Lachnospiraceae > Blautia_A. The sequence goes on from NZ_QTYB01000005.1 coordinate 107,899, forward strand.
GGCACCTGTATTCCAGAATTACCTCCGCAACCGCAACACGGTACGCTGGAACCTGGACTATGATTTCCTGAAAGACAGCTTTATCACAGAGGGTCCTCACAGAGATTATCTGAATGAATTCCTTTCCGGTCTTTTCCCGAATTCCTTTGCTCGGGGTGAGATCTATGTAAATCCGGAAACAGAAGAATCCGAGCTCTGCGGAACAACTGCCTCCCTTGCAGGAATCGAGCGTTTTGATTATGAGGGAAATACAGATGGTGTCAGCCGCGGAATCCGATATGATGTAGCACTTCATGCACTGCTTCTTTCCCTTCCTGGAATCCCGGTACTTCGAAGCGGTGATGAAATCGGACAGCTCAACGACTACACCTATAAAGCAGACCCTTCCAGGGCTTCTGACCCCCGTTGGCTCCACAACGGCCATTTCAACTGGATTCTTGCCCGGAACAGAGCCGATGCCGAGACGATCCAGGGACGCATTTTTAACAGTTTGGAACAGTTGGAGTCCATCCGCGCCAGCCATCCGGTATTTGCCCCTGAGATTCCTGCACACACACTGGAAACCTGGGAAAAATCCCTTCTTGCCCTGGTAAGAGAAACTTCCGAAGAGAAACTGATCTGCATTTACAACTTCAGTGACCAGGACAAAGTAGCCTGGATCAACGAACAGGACGGCACTTATACAGATCTCCTCACAGGAGTTCAAAGAGATGCACAGGCCGTAGAGATCACGGCCTTTGGATTTATCTGGCTCATGCATACGAAATAGTATCTTCGTCAAGCGGATATGCGTGATCCACATTCGCTACACAGCTCTGCTTCGGATATCTGTTTCGCAGTTTATTCACTCAACCTAAAGAGGACACTGCCCGTTTCCAGGTAGTGTCCTCTTACTTTTCTCATATTATTATTTTCTCAGCTTATCAATAAATGTGGCAAATTTTCCCTGTTCTCCTTTATCCAGTGAACGGCTGTAAATGTTCCTGATCCAGGCTGTGATCACATCGATCAGAATCGGAGAAAACGTCATCAGAAGGAATACCAGAATGATCATTCCGAATTCCAGAGATCCCAGCGTCAGCAGATTCTGCAGAACCACCGCCGCCCCGAAAAAGATCACCTGCATACTGTAAATGATCACCTTACGATAGGTATTCAAAGGTGCGTAAACCGTCTTAAGTGCGGCCATATAATTCCACCCGGTTACAAGCACACAGGCCGTATTCAGCATCGCATTGGAATGATATACGTTCTGACATACCAGCATCACACTGAACACGCAGCCTGTGATTGTCACAGCGGCCGGAAATGCATTCATAAACACGTGACGCAAAAATGTATGGTCAATCTTCTCATAATTATTCTCCTGGGCCAGAAGAAACGTAGGAATACCAACTGCACAGGCGCTGATCAGTGACATCTGGATCGGCTCAAAGGGATAGGCATCCCCGAAGAAAATTGTGATCAGTGACAGCAGCACGGAAAAAATTGTCTTGATCAGAAACATGGATGCTGCAGTACGGATATTATTTACAACCCTGCGTCCCTGGTTCACGATCTCCGGCATCGCTGCAAAATTGGAATCCAGCAATACCACATTGGCAATATTCTTGGCCGCATCACTTCCTTCAGCCATGGCAATACTGCAGTCAGCCTCTTTAAGGGCCAAAACATCGTTTACACCATCACCGGTCATTGCAACCGTATGCTTCTGTGCCTGAAGAGATTTCACCATCGCCTGCTTCTGCTGCGGTGTCACACGTCCGAACACACTGTATGTTGCAACTGCCTCGTCCATCTGTTCCTGGGTTGTGATCGTTGTTGCATCTACATACTGCTCCGCATTTTTAAGGCCTGCACGTCTGGCTATGGCAGAAACGGTCACCGGATCATCACCGGAGATCACCTTCAGATCCACCCCCTGGCTTTCGAAATATGCCAGGGTATCCGGTGCCTCCTGGCGGATCACATCCGTAAGAAGAAGAAGTCCGATCGGCTCAAGCCCTGCCGGGATCTCAGTGCCTTCATTTACATTCTCACTGTGAGCAACAACCAGAACACGAAGTCCTTCTTTCGCAAAACCGCTGCAGTATTCTGCCAGCTCCGGATTCCCTTCCGGAAAAAGAAACTGCACAGCACCCATCAGATAAGTGCCTGTATCTTTAAAAGCAGCTCCACTGTACTTTCTGTCAGAAGAGAACGGGATCACATGATCCAGCTCCATATCCTGGGATACTTTAAATCTCGCCCGCAGTGCATCGGCAGTAGCATTCTGGTCTTTCAGCACAGAAAGGAGATTTCCCATGATATGCTCGATCTCCCGGATTTTCTCCGGATCTTCCTGGCTGTACGTCTCTGTGCCAGCTTCAGACTCTTCCCGTGGTGAAAGAATCGAACTCCCATCCTCTTTTGCAATCGCTTCTGCGGCTGAAACTGCTGAAATTTCAGAAGCTGCTGAAACCTCGACCAGATCAGAACTCTCAGTTCTGTCGTTCTTACTTTCACCAGACTCAGTCTTATTTCCTGCTGCTTCACCTGAAATCTCATCATACACCGGCGGATAGCTCTCCACTGCTTCCACACACATGGTACCTTCTGTAATGGTTCCTGTCTTATCCAGGCAGAGCGTATCCACACGCGCAAGAGTCTCAATACAGTACAGCTCCTGCACCAGAGTCTTCTTCTGAGCCAGTTTCAGCGCACCCAGAGTCAGCGCCACACTGGTAAGGAGAACAAGTCCCTCGGGGATCATTCCAAGAACTGCTGCAACCATATTGACGACGGAATCCCGGATATTATCTCCCACAAAATAATACTGTTTATAAAAAAGCATCGCACCCAGTGGTACGATAATGATACTGATCACCTTCAGGATGGCATTCAGGGAATTTCGAAGCTCTGAATTATGGCGTTTGAATTCCTTGGCCTCACTGGTGATCCTTGACGCATAGTTGTCACTTCCAACATGGATGATCTGGCAGCATGCCTGTCCCGCCGTCACAAAACTTCCGGAAAAAAGCTCATCTCCCGTATTCTTCGGAAGATTGTCTGCCTCACCGGTCAGCAGAGATTCATTGACCTCCAGGCTTCCTTCCAGAATCTTCGCATCTGCCGGAACCTGTTCTCCGGCTTTCAGAAAGATCAGATCATCGACAACCAGCTTCTCTGTAGAAATTTTCCATTTTTTTCCTTCACGCAGAACAACCGTCTTGGATTCTGTCAGGATAGCCAGCTTGTCAATGGTCTTCTTGGCACGGATCTCCTGAATGATTCCAATTACGGTATTAATAAAAATGATTCCTACAAACATGGAGTTTTTGTAGGAACCAACCAGCAGTACGAGAACCAGCAGCACCAGGTTCAGAAAATTGAAGAACGTCAGTGTATTCTCCAGAATGATCTGCTTATATGTCCTGGTGTTGGGGTTTTCGTTATTATTTACCTGGCCCTGCGCAATTCTTTCCTGAACTTCTTCGTTCGTAAGTCCTGTCATGCTATTTGCTTACCTGTCCTTTCAATGGCTTACGGTTCCGTTTGCGTACAGCTTGCTCATGCCATGGCTCTGATCATGATCTTCGTGGATCAATACTCTTCCTCTGTATCCTCTTCTCCCTCATGGATATCAGACTTCGGTTTCGCAAGACCCTCAATCTTAATGTGATGCTTCTCTGCATAATCCCAGAGAGCTGCATGAATAGCCTCCTCAGCAAGCAGGGAACAGTGGATTTTTACCGGTGGAAGTCCGTCCAGAGCCTCCATAACGGCTTTGTTTGTTACTTCCATGGCTTCCTCGATGGTTTTGCCCTTTACAAGCTCTGTTGCCATGCTGCTTGTCGCAACGGCTGCACCGCATCCAAATGTTTTGAATTTGCAGTCTTTGATAATATGGGTTTCGTCATCAATATCAAGGAATATTCTCATAATATCACCGCATTTTGCATTTCCTACAGTACCCACGCCGCTTGCGTTCTCAATCTCACCTACATTACGTGGATGCTGAAAATGATCCATTACTTTTTCACTATACATTATTTTTTCCTCCTGGCAAGTGTTTTTATTATTTTTTCTGCTTTTTAATAAAATCTTCATATAATGGAGACATACTTCTTAAGTTTGCAGTAATATCTTTCAGTTTATCTACTACAAAATCAGCATCCTCCATTGTTGTCTCCTCGCTTAATGTCATACGGAGAGATCCATGTGCGATCTCATGAGGAAGGCCGATAGCCAGCAGAACATGTGACGGATCCAGAGAACCGGATGTACATGCAGAACCGCTGGATGCGCAGATTCCGAAGTTGTCAAGCATCAGAAGAAGGGACTCACCCTCGATAAACTGAATGCTTACGTTTACGTTGTTCGGAAGACGTTTTACCTTATCTCCGTTGAGACGTACGTATGGGATCTCTGTAAGGATCCTGTTAATCATATGGTCACGGATCTCAATTTCCTTTGCGGTACGCTCTTTCATGGATTTGTTGGCACGTTCTGCAGCAAGGCCGTATCCTACGATTCCAGGAACGTTCTCTGTACCTGCACGACGTTTTCTCTCCTGTGCTCCACCATGTACAAAGGAACGGATCTTGACACCTTTACGGATGTAGAGGAAACCGATTCCCTTCGGTCCGTTGATCTTATGTCCACTGGAGCTGAGCATATCAATATTACACTCATCTACATTGATCGGGATCTGACAAAATGCCTGAACAGCATCTGTATGGAACAGAATGCCATGCTCATGTGCGATCTGACCAATCTCTTTAATCGGCTCAATCGTACCGATTTCATTGTTGGCAGTCATAACAGAGATCAGGATTGTTTCCGGTGTAATGGCTTTCTGAAGCTCATCCAGATCAACAAAACCATTCTCATCTACATCCAGGTATGTGATCTTCGCTCCGCGCTCTTTCTCAAGATACTCACAGGTATGAAGAATCGCATGATGCTCGATCTTGGTTGTAATGATATGGTTTCCTTTGTTCTTGTATGCTTCAAATGTAGCCTTCAGAGCCCAGTTATCAGACTCAGATCCACCTGCTGTAAAATAGATTTCTTCTTTCTTGGCTCCGATCACATCTGCAATCTGCTGTCTTCCCTTGGCAATAGCAGCCTTGCTGTTTGCAGCAAAATCATAAACAGTAGAAGCATTTCCATAAAACTCTGTAAAATACGGCAGCATTGCCTCCACAACTTCCGGTGCGGTCTTTGTGGTAGCCGCATTGTCCAGATATATCATTTTTCCCATTTTCTTTTCCTCCTGTTCAGGATAATTATTTTTCGTGTATTCTCCGGCTCTCTTCGATCAGCTCACTGAGCATCAGTGTATCCACCGCATCTGTGATGCTGTCGTTGATCCTCTTCCACACTAATTTAGCTACGCAGAGATCAGAACCCTGGCAGCCTCCGTCACCTTCTGTTCCCGGGCATGTAGCAGCCTCCAGGCCGCCCTCCAGAACACGAAGGATATCTCCCACTGAAATCTCTTCTGCCGGTCTTCCAAGAAAGTATCCTCCGGCAGCACCGCGGACACTCTTCACAAGGCCCGCTTTCTTCAAAAGCGCCATCAGCTGTTCCAGATAGCTGACTGATATATTCTGACGGCCCGCAATACTCTGAAGCGAGACCGCTTCTTTTTCACTGTAAAGACCAAGGTCTATCAGGGCCTTAAGTCCGTATTTTGCTCTTGTTGACAGTTTCATCCGCTCACCTCTTTTTCAATTCCCAGTGTTTTCCTCGGATTTCATGTTTACTCTATCAGAAACCTATGGTTCTGTCAAGACTAACTTCTTCATATACTGACAAAAAAGGCTCCAGGTTATCCATGTCAAAAAAAGTATTTCTCAAAGGAACCTTGATTCTTGCCTGCACGGGACTTGTCAGCCGTATTGCTGGTTTCTTTTATAGGATATTCCTATCCCATGCCATTGGTGCGGAAGGTCTTGGTCTGTATCAGCTGATCCTTCCTCTGCAGGGACTTATGGCTGCTCTTTCCTATACCGGAATCCAGTCTGCACTTTCCCGGCTGATTGCGTCCAGACTTGCTCTTCAGGAAAAAAAGGAGGCATATTTTTCTCTGGTTACGGGAATCTTTGCGGCTGTCTTTTTTTCTGCTGTAACCGGTTTTCTGCTTTTTCGGCATGCAGATTTTTTTGCTTCCACAATCCTGAAAGCACCCGGGACCTCCGATCTTCTTCGGCTGACGGCTGCCAGTATACCACTCTGCGCCATTCACTCCTGCATTGACAGCTATTATTATGCCCGGAAAAAAGCTTCTGTACCCGCAGCTGTGCAGCTTAGCGAGCAGGCTGTCCGGATCGGTGCCACTTATATCCTGTATCTGATCTTTCTCTCCGAAGGCCGTCCGGTCACTGCGATGATCGCAGCCGGCGGTTCCCTCGCAGGAGAAGCTGCCGCTTCTCTGATATCACTCCTTATGGTTTCTTTTCATTTTGGAAATCATCCTGTAAAAGAAAAAACTTCCGTTAAAATTTTTCCGCTGATAAAAGATCTTTTTACCCTGTCTTTCCCCATATCCCTGAACCGCATCCTCCTGACACTTCTCGGAAGCATAGAAGCGGTTCTGATTCCACAGATGCTGATTCGCTGTGGAATGACTTCTTCAGAGGCACTGAAAATTTACGGGATCTTTACGGGAATGGCCCTTCCCCTGCTCCTGTTTCCTTCCACCCTTACAACTTCCGCAGCTGTAATGCTGATGCCCTCTGTCGCAAGAATGGATGCCCTTGGAGATCAGAAACAGATCCGCCATGTCACAGACCAGACTTTTTTTCTCTGCATGTTTCTGGGATTTTTGTGTGGAAGCGGATTCTTTCTCTTTGGACCATTCCTTGGAACACTGCTTTTTCACAGCAAAACTGCCGGAACTTACATACGGTATCTTTCTTTCATCTGTCCTTTTCTTTATACCAACACCATGCTCACCAGCATCCTTCAGGGGCTTGGAAGGCCGGGGCGCTGCCTGATCCACAGCGCTGCCGGCATTCTCATCCGTATTTTTTCTGTTGTTTTTATGATTCCGGCAATTGGGATTCGAGGCTATTTTTACGGCATTTTTCTGGGTGAACTGCTCCTTTCCCTTCTACACGTGAAAGCGCTAAAATTTCCCTATCGACAAGCGGGCGATAATCGTTTATAATTAATAACCGAAATGTTATAATTATGGAGGAATAAAGTACTATGAGTTTTGAATTCATAAAAAAACTGCCAACTCCTGAGGAAATCCGCAATCAGTATCCCATCGATGCTGAACTTCAGGCTCTCAAGGAGAAACGCGATGCTGAGATTCGCGACGTTTTCACCGGAAAATCTGATAAATTCCTCGCTATCATCGGACCATGTTCTGCAGATAACGAAGATGCTGTATGCGATTATCTTTTAAGACTTCGCAAAGTACAGGAAAAGATCGAGGATAAAGTCCTCATTATCCCGCGTGTTTACACAAACAAACCACGTACAACCGGAGAAGGATACAAAGGAATGGTCCATCAGCCGGATCCTGAGAAGAAACCGAACCTTCTTGCCGGACTGATTGCAATCCGTAAGATGCACATGCGTGCCATCCGCGAAAGTGGTTTTACCTGTGCAGATGAGATGCTTTACCCGGAGAACTACCGTTATCTTTCTGATCTTCTTTCCTACGTTGCTGTAGGTGCACGTTCTGTTGAAGATCAGCAGCACAGACTGACAGTCAGCGGCATGGACGTTCCGGCTGGTATGAAGAATCCTACCAGTGGCGACTACAGCGTTATGCTGAACTCCATCGTTGCAGCACAGGGCGCTCACCGCTTCATTTACAGAAGCTGGGAAGTTGAGACCACCGGTAACCCGCTCTCCCACGCAATCCTTCGTGGTGCGGTAAACAAACACGGAGAAGCTATCCCGAACTACCATTATGAGGATCTTCGTCTTCTCTATGACAAATACCACGCAAAGAACCTTGCCAACCCGGCAGTGATCGTGGATACCAACCATTCCAACTCCAACAAGCACTACGAGCAGCAGGTTCGTATCGCAAGCGAGGTTCTTCACAGCCGTCAGGTAGATCCTGAGCTTCACACTATGGTAAAAGGTCTCATGATCGAGAGCTATATTGAGCCAGGCAATCAGAAGATCGGTGTAGATCACATCTACGGAAAATCCATCACAGATGCATGCCTTGGATGGGATGAGTCTGAGAAACTGCTTTATACGATCGCTGAGAACTGCTAAGGTCTGTCTGATCTGCAGTTTTAACAAATCAAGGGGTCCCTACGGGATTGCAAATATTCCCTTGACTGAAATGCACATCAAAAGAACCGGCGTTCTTCCTTTCTTTGGAAGCGTCGGTTCTTTTTTCAATCCCTTTTTAAGCAGATATGACCATTCTCATGATCTGTTAGACTTATAATATATCAAAAAAAGCGGAAAACAGAACTGTCCTGTCGTTCCATTCTCCGCTTATTTCTTTCTGCCTAATATCATATTCCTCTTTACAGGTTAATGCCTCGGATGCGCCTTCATGTATACATCACGCATTTTCGCAACACCAAAATTCAAATAGATCTGTGTTGTAGAAATATCTGAATGTCCCAGCATTTCCTGTACACTCTTCACATCTGCTCCGTTCTGCAGCATATGTGCGGCAAAAGAATGTCTCAGGGTGTGTGGTGTGATATCATGCTGGATTCCTGCTTCTTCCGCATATCCCTTCAGCACTTTCCAGAACCCCTGTCTGCTCATGGACTTTCCTGAACAGTTGGTAAAAAGGCTCTGCGTCTCATTTTCCTTTACAAATATTCTGCGGGCTTCTTTCAGATATTTGTCCATGGCATTCCTGCAGACATTTCCTACAGGGATTACCCGCTCCTTCTCTTCATCGTGGCAGACTACATAACCAAGCTGAAGATTAATATCCTCCAGATTCAGGTGAAGTAGTTCACTGACACGCATTCCTGTGGCATAAAGAAGTTCCAGCATGGCGCTGTCCCGAATTCCCTTCGGAGTATTCAAATCCGGCTGTCTCAGAAGTCTGTCCACTTCATCCACAGAAAGGATCTCCGGCATCCTCTTCTCAACCTTGGGTGGCTTCAGCTCCAGGGACGGATCTCTCTCAATCCGGCCTTCCTGCTGAAGATACTGAAACAGTGCACGGATGGAAGCTACATTCCTTGAGATTGTAGAAGAGGCAAACTGTCCCCTCTCCATGTAACTGAGATATCCCTCCAGTTCCAACTCTCCCACGTCACGGATATCGTAAATCCCACGTTCCTCAAAATATGCTGCCATTTTCTTCAGATCTCTCTGATATGACACCTCTGTATTATGAGATGTTCTTTTTCTGTTATGTAAATATGTAATAAATTCCCGTATCTCTATGTCCATTCTCTTACATCCCGTTTCTAAATAACTCGTTATCAACCAAACCGTAAAATCTGTATTCTTTTATGACTGAATTATACTGTGTATTTTACATAAAATCAAACGGTTTTTCAGCGCAAAACCTCGCAATTTCAACACATTCCGCCTCAAACCACCAAATATCGCAGATTTTATGGAAACCATTACTACATATTGTAAAAATTTTTTTAAAAAAATTTCAGTCCCTTTACAACTTTTTCAAGAATCCACGGATTCAGGAAACTTTCCGCAAGAATTCCCCCTGTATACACCAGAAATGCAGTCATTCCCTGCCGGATATATAGCCTCGATTTCTGAGGTACAAGCCCATAGTTTTTCCAGATATCATAGGACTGTCTGTATACAAGACCAGCAAGATAAAAATACACCGGAATATAGATCACATACTGAGGAATCAGAAGTCCGGCCCCGGCCACACCTCCGTAAATACCAAATTCCAGCACGGATAAAGTCAGGATAAGTCCTGTCTCCATCCCAAGAATCAGCATATAAGCCACTGACAGCGGTACCCCAAATATGGTAAACCCACAGAAAAACAGAAAAAGAAAGAGTACTCCCCTGTGTCGTAACACTTCCAGCAAATATGCTCCGCCGGAAATATCTTTCCCCGCAAAATTCCGGATCAGATAGAAAGAAGCCAGGGTTTTCTGTTTCCATTCCATTTTCCAGATCAGATTCGGTATGATATTTCCCACCAGAAAACCGGTCAAAAAAAGAATCTCTGCCGGAAAACGACCAGCTGTTTTCCATTTTCTGCTTTCATTTCTTTTTTCCATTCACTCACCCTGTACCAGTTTACGTCCAAACTCTCCGTAATATAACCTGTTTCCGGGCAGCAAAAAAGCCGGCCAGCTATTAAAGCTGTCCGGCTTTCATTATTTCCAGAGTATTCTGTGAGCGAAAGCTTATTTTGCGTAATCAACCGCTCTGCTTTCACGGATCACATTAACCTTGATCTGTCCCGGATATTCAAGTTCTGCTTCGATCTGCTTTGCAATGTCTCTTGCAAGGAGAACCATATCTGCATCACTTACGTGATCCGGTACAACCATAACACGAATTTCTCTTCCTGCCTGAATAGCAAAAGATTTCTCTACGCCCTTGAACTCATTGGTGATATCCTCGAGCTGTTTCAGACGATTGGTATAGGTTTCCAGTGTCTCTCGTCTTGCACCAGGTCTTGCTGCGGAAATCGCGTCAGCAGCCTGTACAATACATGCGATAAGAGATTCCGGTTCCACATCGCCATGATGGGACGCAACTGTGTTGATAACGATCGGGGATTCCTTATATTTCTTACAGAGATCCACACCAATCTGGATATGAGAACCTTCCACCTCATGATCAATGGATTTACCGATATCATGAAGAAGTCCGGCACGTTTGGCCATACGCACATCCACACCGATCTCTCCTGCGAGAAGTCCGGAAAGCTGTGCAACCTCAATGGAATGCCTCAAAGCATTCTGACCATAACTGGAACGGAATTTCATACGTCCAAGAAGTTTCAGAAGTTCCGGATGGATTCCATGAACACCCACATCCATGGCTGCTGTCTCACCGTCTTCACGGATCTGTGTTTCCACTTCTTTCTGGGCTTTCTCCACCATCTCTTCAATTCTTGCCGGATGAATACGTCCATCCACAATAAGTTTCTCCAGAGCCACTCTGGCGATCTCTCTACGGATCGGATCAAACGCGGAGAGAACAACTGCCTCCGGTGTATCATCAATGATCAGATCCACACCGGTAAGTGTCTCCAATGTACGGATGTTACGGCCCTCACGACCGATAATCCTTCCCTTCATTTCATCACTTGGAAGCTGTACCACAGAAATTGTTGTCTCAGATACGTGATCCACTGCGCATTTCTGAATGGCATTGACCACATATTCCTTGGCTTTCTTGTTGGCTTCTTCTTTGGCTCTGTTCTCAAGCTCTTTATAGAGTCTTGCAACATCCACCTTTACGTCATCTTCTACAGATTTCAGTAATTCTTCTTTTGCCTGTTCGGAGGTAAGACCTGAAACTCGTTCCAGTTCCCGTACTCCTTTTTCCTCAAGTTCATTTACTCGTTTTTCTTTTTCTTGTAACTCGTTAAATTTCGCTGTACATTCCAGCTCACGCTTCTCCACTGCATTGGCTTTTTTGTCAACAGATTCCTCTTTTGACAAAACTCGTTTCTCGTATCTCTGCAGCTCGTTTCTCCGTTCCTTGGTTTCCCTTTCCAGTTCATTTTTAGTTCGCAGAGATTCTTCCTTTACTTCAAGTAAAGTTTCGCGTTTCTTGGTCTCTGCTGCTTTCAATGCTTCATCAAGAATATTCCTTGCTTTATCCTCTGCTGTACCTACGATTTCCGCATCCTTGCGTACTTTCTTGTCAACAGCAACCTTGCAAGTAACAGGAACTGCAATAAGTAGCGTGACTACCACAGCGACAATAACACCGATAATTGTGCCTGCCACAGGAGCACCTCCTTATTTAGTTTTCATTGTACAAATACAACAATACAAGTTTAGCTGTTTTTCACATTTATGTCAAGTTTTTCTCATGAAAAAGCCGATTTTGGTTAGCATGCATGAACTGTGACTTTTTTTGTATGGAATTATTCCATCTCGTGTCTCACACGGATGTTCATTTCTTCCAGAATATGAGAAATATCCTCGTACTTAAATGCTCTTCTGGCAAGGTAACCATAGAGTCTCCGCATCTGTCCTTCATCAAGCTCGGTATCCGGTGCATATTTCTTCTCTATGGTCTTTCGTAAAACGGCACGTTCATCAGGTTCCATAAGTTCTTCCATTTCCTCCCAGGCTTCCAGTGCAGTCTGACGGTCTACACCTTTCATCTGAAGCTCGGAAAGGATCTTCTGGCGGCTCTTGGACTCCATGCGGAAAGAAATGTATGTCCTGGCATAACGGGCATCATTAATATAGCCGTAAGACTTCACATAGGCAATTGCATCCTCCACTGCCTCCGGTGAAAATTCAGCCTGACGGAGTTTATCCGTCAGGCCTTTCTCTGTACGATCCATATGTTCCAGAAGCCGCATGGCTTTCTTTCTTGCCCGGTTTCGCTCTTCCGGATTCAGCATGGATTATTCCTCTTCTTCCGTATCCGCTGCCTGTGCCGCAGATTCTGCTGTTTCATCAGCCGGATCCAGATGATACTGTACACGTACCTTCTTCTCGATCTCATCACGGATCTCCGGATGCTCTCTCAGGAATAATTTGGCATTCTCACGTCCCTGTCCGATCTTGTCCCCTTCGTATGCATACCACGCACCACTCTTGTTTACAATGGAGCAGTCTGCCGCAAGATCCAGGATGTCTCCCTCTCTGGAAATACCGGTTCCGAACATAATATCAAATTCTGCCTGTTTAAATGGCGGAGCCACCTTATTCTTGACTACTTTCACACGGGTATGGTTACCTACCATCTCACCGCCCTGCTTCAGTGTCTCCACGCGGCGGACATCCATACGGACAGATGCATAGAACTTCAGGGCACGTCCACCGGTTGTAGTCTCCGGATTACCGAACATTACGCCGACCTTCTCACGGAGCTGGTTGATAAAGATTACCACACAGTTGGACTTGCTGATAACAGCAGTCAGTTTACGGAGTGCCTGTGACATCAGACGTGCCTGCAGGCCCACATGGCTGTCTCCCATATCGCCTTCGATCTCTGCCTTGGGAACCAATGCTGCAACAGAGTCCACGATCACGATATCCACAGCACCAGAGCGCACCATGGTCTCTGTAATCTCCAGAGCCTGCTCTCCGTTATCCGGCTGTGAAATGTAAAGATTATCAATATCCACACCGATATTCTTGGCGTAAACCGGATCAAGGGCATGCTCCGCATCGATGAATCCTGCGATTCCGCCTCTCTTCTGAACCTCGGCAACCATATGTAAGGCTACGGTTGTCTTACCACTGGACTCCGGTCCGTAGATCTCCACGATACGTCCTTTCGGCACACCACCTACGCCAAGAGCAATATCAAGGCTTAAGCATCCTGTTGGAACTGCCTCCACCTGCATATGGGAACTGGAATCTCCAAGCTTCATAACAGAGCCCTTACCAAACTGTTTCTCAATATTTCCAAGGGCTGCTTCCAGCGCCTTCTGCTTCTCTTCACTGATCATTCTACAATCTCCTATTCTTTATTCTCTTCTATCGCCAAGTTTCCTGTTTTTTCGAACCTTTGTTCGTGTTTTCTGTATTACATAGTATTATAAAACGGAATGATTGTCAAGCAGAAAAAGCAGATAGAAAGGTTTCCCTTTTTATCTGCTTTGTAAAATGAACGCCGCTTATTTTTTACTGATCGTTGGTCAGTTTCAGTTTATCCAGGATATAGAACACAAGGCTTAATGCCATGGCAACCACACACGCCAGTACCATACCTGTAAGCTCCACATTTCCAAGTTTCAGGGCAATTCCGGAAAGTCCCACAACAAAGACAACACTTGTCAGTGTCAGGTTTCTGGATTTGCTGTAATCCACGTGATTGTCAACCAGCATACGAAGTCCGGAAGTTCCGATCATTCCGTAAAGGAGGAAAGAAATTCCGCCGATAACCGGACCAGGGATAGTACTGATCAGAGCTGCCAGTTTGCCAAGGAAAGAACAGCAGATGGAAAGCACTGCCGCACCGCCGATAACCTGTACGCTGTAAACCTTTGTCACAGCCATAACACCGATGTTCTCACCGTAAGTGGTGGTCGGCACAGAACCAAGGCATCCGGAAACTGTGGTGGAGAAGAAATCCGCAAACAGGGATCTGTGAAGACCCGGATCTTTCAGAAGATTCCTTCCGACGATCTTTCCGGTTACGATCTGATGTCCGATATGCTCGGAAGTTACCAGAAGCAGTGCGGGGAAAATCGTCATGACAGCCTCAAAATTAAATTTCGGGGATGTAAAGTTGGGAAGAGCAAAAAACGCCGCTTCTCTTACCTGGGTAAAATCCAGAAGTCCGCATGCCCCTGCTGCCACATATCCTGCAATGATCGCGATCAGGATCGGAATAACAGAAAGAAAACCACGGAACAGGATCTGCCCGAATACCGCAACTCCAAGTGTCACCAGAAATACGATCACATTCTTCGGATCTACCTTTTCATCCAGAAGTCCTGCCGTGCTTGCCGCATTTCCCGCAAGTTCCAGACCGATCAGTGCAACTACCGGTCCCATTGCCGCGGTAGGAAGCACGATATCGATCCAGTCCGTTCCACACTGACGGACAATAAACGCCACGCACATACCTGCGATACCAAGTACGACGAAACCGCCAAGGGCATACTCATAACCGTACTTGCTGATGACCAGAAGTGCCGGTGAAAGAAAGGCAAAACTGGAGCCCAAGTATGCCGGTGCCTTTCCTTTTGTGATGAAAATAAAAAGAAGTGTTCCCACGCCGTTCATCAAAAGCACGATGGCCGGATTGATGCCAAAAAGGAACGGCACCAGTACGGATGCTCCGAACATGGCAAACATGTGCTGGATACTTAACGGTATCAGCATTTTTGCAGGTACTTTTTCTTCGACCTGTATGATTCTTTTTTCCACTCTCAAATCCTCCGTTTTTTATTATCCCACCGATTATAGCACAGGTTTTCTCATCGTGGGAGATTTTTTCCGCAAATATGCGTATGCTGTGTGGTATACTGTTGTTATCTCCTGGAAAACAGACGGATTCCGCAAATGCAAGTACAGTCTGTTCCGGACGAATTTTTTCAGAAAGGACTTTTCTTCTATGAAAGCATACGAACGACTTTTATCCTATGTAAAAATATTCACACCAAGCAACGAAGAAAGCACTTCCTCCCCTTCTTCCAGATGTCAGTTTGACCTGGCCCGCCTTCTTGTGGAGGAACTGAAAGGGCTTGGCATCTCTGATGTAACACTGGACGATCACTGCTATGTTTACGCGCATCTTCCGGCCACAGAAGGTCTGGAACACTGCAAAGCCCTCGGCTTTATCGCACATATGGACACAGTTTCCGATTTCTGCGACCATGCAGTCACACCTGTGATCACTGAAAATTATGATGGAAAAGATCTCCCTCTTGGTACAAGCGGCAGAACGCTTTCTCCGGAAATGTTCTCACACCTTACTTCTCTTGCCGGACGGACCCTCATCACCTCAGACGGAACCACAATCCTGGGTGCTGACGACAAGGCCGGCATTGCGGAGATCCTTACAGCGCTGGAGCATATCCTTACGGAAAAAATACCTCACGGACCTCTCTGTGTTGCATTTACGCCAGATGAAGAGATCGGCATGGGACCGGCTCACTTCAATGTAAAAAAATTCGGTGCAGATTACGCCTATACCCTGGACGGTGATACAGAAGGCGAGATCCAGTATGAAAACTTCAATGCCTGCAGCGCAAAAGTAACCTTCCAGGGTGTTAATGTCCATCCCGGTTCTTCCAAAAATACCATGATCAACGCTGCCCTTGTTGCCATGGAGTTTGATTCCATGCTCCCGTCTGCGGATACACCACGGAACACAGCGGACTATCAGGGATTTTTCCATCTGTGCTCCATGAAAGGAGATGTTTCCCGGGCTGAACTTCAGTATATTGTCCGGGATCACGATGCTGCTTCTTTTGAAGTCCGTCAGAAGACTCTTGCACATATCACCGAAATCCTCAACGAAAAATGGGGCGAAGGTACCGTGACCCTTACCATCACCCAGCAGTACCGCAATATGAAAGAGATCATTGATACCTGCCCGTGGCTGATCACCCTGGCAGAGGATGCCTGCCGTGCCTGCGGTGTCACGCCACTGATCCTGCCTATCCGTGGCGGCACAGACGGAGCCCAGTTAAGTTTCATGGGACTTCCCTGCCCGAACCTTGGAACCGGCGGACATGCCTATCACGGGCCTTATGAGCACATTACTGTTGAAGGAATGGATGCTGCTGTAGATGTTACCCTGGAGATTATAAAACTGTTTTCCCAAAGGAAAGGCTAAAAAGAAATTTCTTCAAAAACCTGAATCGCCAGAAATCTGATATAAACAAAAAATACCCACAGATCCTCCGGCCGGTTATTTTCCGGAATAAATCTGTGGGTATTTCTATACCATATAAAATTCATCTGAACCAGGTCGAATCAGACGAAGACTTCCTTGATTCGGTTAAATGATCTTCATCATTCTCGCCAGTTTCTTCATATACCTTCCACCAGGCATCATACCCAGCTCCTCTTCACCAGGCTTACTTACAAACAGATATACAATAAAGTATACACAAGCAGCCAGGATCACGGAAATACCAAGGCAGATCACATTGGAATGGATCAGTGCATACAGTCCGTAATATACCACTCCCGCAACAACTCCCATTGGGATAGATGCCAGGAACGGGCTTAAATAAGCACTTCTCCATGGATTTTTGTAACCCATGTATTTCTTGATGGAACGGTCATTAAGAAGACACATCACAACTGCATAGACGATCTGTGCGATGACGATGGTATAAACACCAAGGTTGGTAAACACCAGAAGCAGTGCCATTGCGATCACATCCGCCACCAGAGCGATGGCTGCATGGATCATCGGAAGTTTCGGCTTGCCGATTCCCTGAAGTACACCGTTGGTAATATTGGAGTTACCGTTGAGGATAATGGTAATTCCTCCCAGAATCAGAAGCTGTCCGCCTACACCATTGGTTCCCGGGAAGATCAGTCTTGTGATCGGTCCGGAAAGAACTGCAAGACCTACTGCCGCCGGAATGGAAATCAGCATGCTGATCCAGGTGGCACGGTCGGTCTTCATATTGGCACCCTCAATATCATGCATGGCATAATGTGCAGAAACCTCTGGAATCATGGAAGTCGGCGCCGTACTTGCCAGGGTAAGCGGGATATTGATCAGTGTCATATAATATCCGTACTCGGAATACAGGGTCTGGATCACGTCTTTGGCAGCGCCTTTGATGTCCATAATACCGGAATACATATAGCTGTTGATATATCCGTTTACGTTGTAGATAAATGCGCTGAGAATGATCGGCATGATGATAAGCACGATATTACTCATTACATGTCCCATGCTCTCATTCACAGAGTGATGGTCATTAGCGATCCTTTTTCGAATGATCTTACGGTTTACCCCGTAGACGATCAGCATAAAGATCAGAGCGGACGCCACACCGGCACCGGTACCCATGGTAGCACCTGCCGCACCCCAGCGATGGACCAGATCCATATCTCCCGTTGCGGAGAAGTGCTGAATAAATACATGTGACATCAGAAGCGCAAAGGTTGCCACAAAAATCTGTTCAATAATCTGTGAGATCGATGTCGGCATCATATTGCGGTATGCCTGGAAATATCCGCGGAATACACCGCACAGACCAGACATGAAAATTGTAGGCGCAAGCATCTGCAGTGCCAGACGGGCATTTGCCATACTGTCCGGAACCAGGATTCCCGCACCAAATACACAGACAAGTGCCACGATGCCGCCGGCAACTGCCGCATAGATCAGAGCACCGTAAAATACTTTCTGTGCATCTTTATATCTGTGAAAAGCGATCTTTTCCGCCATGATCTTGGATACCGCCTGTGGAATACTGAAAGACGCGATCATCAGCAGAATGAAATATACATTCTGTGCAAACTGGAAAAGTGCAAAACTCTGGCTTCCCAGTGTGGTTGAAAGCGGGCTCTTGTACAGCATTCCGATGATCTTGGAGATCAGCGCCGCAACCATAAGAAAAGAGGCGTTTTTCACAAGTGTGTTATCGTTTTTTTTACCCATTTTACTTTCCTTAACTTAAATATTCTCGATCTGCCAGTCAATGGGTTCTTCCCCGTTGGCTTTCAGAAATTCGTTGGCCTTACTGAAATGTTTGCATCCGAAAAATCCCCGGTAAGCAGAAAGGGGGCTTGGATGTGGTGCTTCCAGGATCAGATGCTTCGGATTGTGAAGCATGGATGCTTTCATCTGGGCAGGCCGGCCCCAGAGAAGAAATACGATTGGACGGTCCTCCTCGTCCAGGATCCGGATGGCGGCATCGGTAAACTGTTCCCAGCCGATCCCCCTGTGGGAATTGGCCTGATGGGCACGGACTGTCAGCACTGTGTTTAAAAGAAGCACGCCCTGTTTTGCCCATTTTTCCAGATTGCCGTTGTTTGGGATGTAACATCCCATATCATCCTCAAGTTCTTTATAAATATTCACCAGGGATGGCGGTGTTTCCACACCTTTTTTTACGGAAAAACAAAGCCCGTGGGCCTGTCCGTCATTGTGATAGGGGTCCTGTCCCAGGATCACAACCTTCACCTGATGCAGCGGCGTAAAATGAAACGCATTGAACAGATCTTCCGGAGGCGGAAAAATCTTTCTTGTTCTGTATTCTGTCATCACGGTTTTATAAAGTTTGGCATAGTAAGGCTGGTGAAACTCACCTTTCAGCGCCTCCTGCCAGTCTCCCGCTATAGGAGCCATATCCTTCACCTCTCATCCAACTTATCTTCTCACGGAAATTCCTTTTTCCGCAAGGTAATCCTTCACTTCCCGGATCTCCAGTTCTTTGTAGTGGAACAGAGATGCTGCCAGTGCCGCGTCTGCTCCGCCTTCAGTCAGTGCATCATAAAAATGCTCCAGAGTTCCGGCACCACCGGAAGCGATCACCGGAATGGAAACCGCATCTGCAACAGCTCTTGTAAGTTCAATATCATATCCTGCCTTGGTTCCGTCACAGTCCATGCTGGTAAGAAGGATCTCACCTGCGCCAAGTTCTTCCACCTTCTTTGCCCATGTAAGAGCATCGATACCGGTATCCAGTCTTCCGCCATGTTTGTAGATATTCCAGCCGCCATCCGGCCTTCTCTTGGCATCAATGGCAACTACCACACACTGGCTTCCGAATTTCTGTGCAGCCTCATGGATCAGCTCCGGGCGGTCGATGGCTGCGGAATTTACAGAGATCTTATCTGCACCTTCACGGAGAAGTTTCCGGAAATCATCCACAGTACGGATTCCTCCACCTACGGTAAAGGGGATAAATACATTGGCAGCAACAGCTCTTACCATATCTACCACCGTATCACGCTCTTCACAGGAAGCCGTGATATCAAGAAAAACAAGCTCGTCCGCACCGGCTGCGTCATAAGCTTTGGCAATTTCCACCGGATCTCCGGCATCTTTCAGATCAACAAAATTCACGCCTTTTACTACACGTCCTTTATTTACGTCCAGACATGGGATAATTCGTTTTGTAAACATGATTATGCCTCCTCCTTTCCGGTGCCTGCCTCAAGTGCCGCAAAATTCTCAAGGATCTTCAAGCCCCACCGGCTGCTTTTTTCCGGGTGGAACTGGCATGCAAATACATTCCCCTTCTCCACAGATGCGTGAATACATGTACTGTACTGCGTGGTGGCTTTCACGATCTCTTCATCTTCTGCCTGAAGATAATAGGAATGTACAAAGTAAACGTATGTGTTTTCCGGAATATCTTTAAATAATCTTCCGCTGTTCTGAAGATGCAGGGAATTCCATCCCATATGCGGGATCTTCAGTCCCGGGCTTGGCGGGATCCGTAAGATCTTTCCCTTCAGGATTCCAAGGCCTTCCACTCCCGGTGCCTCATCACTGCTCTCAAAAAGCAGCTGCAGTCCAAGACAGATTCCAAGAAAGGGGGTTCCTTTTTCTACAATCTCATGTATCACCGGAACAAGTCCGTATTTATTGAGATTCTCCATAGCATCACCAAAACTTCCAACACCTGGAAGAATTACTTTATCTGCTTTCAGAAGCACCTGGGGATCTCTTGAGACGACAGTCTCCTGTCCCAGATACTGAAGTGCTTTTTCCACACTTTTTATGTTTCCTGCATCGTAGTCAATGATTCCTATCATAATAATGCTTCCTCCTGCTCTTTTGTATCTCGATATTCCTCTCTCACCTTCGATTTACATTGATTTAGTATAACGCAAAAACAGGCGGTTGCAAAGACTTTTCTCTGCTGCCGCCCGTTTTTTCGCATTATCACACTAAAGTTTCATTATTTCCGATCCAGTGTAAACCAGAATTCCACACCATTGTCAAAGTTCTGCACGCCGTATTCCTGGTTCATGCTTTCCATGATAGCTTTTACAATGGACAGACCGATACCGCTTCCACCGTATTCCCTGGTTCTCGCTTTATCAACTTTATAAAATTTATTCCAGAGATTTGGCACATCTGCCTCAGGGATCGGAGTTCCTGTGTTAAATACACTGATCTTCACACGGTTATCCTCATCCTGAAGTTTGATCTCGATCTCTTTCTCACCATCCAGATGATTCAGGGCATTGCTTACATAGTTTGTCACAACCTCTTCGATCTTAAACTCATCGGCCCATACATAAACCGGCTTCTCCGCCTCAAAGATCACGTTTGCCTCTTTCTGTCCGATCATGATATTCATGGTCTGGAGCACACCCCGGATCAGGGATACGATGTCAAACCTCTCCATCACAACTGCGTCTTTACCAGATTCCAGCTGATTCAACGTAAGAAGATTTTTTACCAGCTTATTCATCTTGGAGGCTTCATCCATAATAACGTCGCAATAGAACTCTCTGCTCTCAGGGTCATCGGAAATGTTTTCTTTTAAACCTTCTGCATAGCCCTGGATCAGCGCGATCGGAGTTTTCAGCTCATGGGATACGTTATCCAGAAATTCTTTTCGCATCTTGTCGATCTTGATCTTATCCTCAATGTCCCGCTGGAGTTCATTGTTTGCGGATTTCAGTTCACTGATGGTTGTTTCAAGCTGTGAAGACATCCGGTTGAAATTATCCCCCAGAACATCGATCTCATTGCCTACTTTGCTCTCATATTTTGCCTCAAAATCAAGATCTGACATTTTTTTTGAAAGATCTGTCAGTTCGCTGATCGGGCGGGTGATCCGTTTCGTCACCAGCATGATCATAAGACCACTCACTACAATAATCGCAAGTCCAACCGCAAAATAAAACTTATTGGAAATGTTTGCGCTCTCACGAATGCTCTCAAGTGGTGTCCTTATAATAAAATAATGTTCATCATCCAGCTGTCCCCAGCATTCCACATAATCCATTCCTGCAAAACGGTCATGAGACTGCTGGATCGTATAATTGTCTCCCTGTTTCAGAGTCCGGCTCTTGTCCCCATCCTCATCCAGATCGTAGACATATCCGAACAGTTTGCTTTGAAGCATTTTTTCATTTTCGCCCCAGGAAAGCCAGCTGGTATTGCTGCTGTCAATGATAACCCAGGAAAGATTGTTTCTGGAGCAGGCTCTCTGGATCTCATCAGGGATACTCTCCGAACCTTCGGAGCTGTCACTGTTCATCATCTTGTCAATGTCTGTATTTTCCAGCGTTGTACGGAGATCAAGAAGTACATCGATTTTTTTTGTCACATAATATTTTTCAAGGAAAGCTCCGTTGATCACGGTGATAGTCAGAATGGACAAAAACAGCAGTCCGATAAAATATGCGGTGATCTGATGGCGTAGACTGTGGATTTTTTTTAGTTTTTTTTCTGGCTTTTTCATTCTCCTACCTCAAACTTGTAACCCATACCCCAGACTGTCTTGATGTACTCTCCTTTGTCGCCCATTTTACTTCTCAGTTTCTTTACATGGGTATCAATGGTTCTGGCATCACCAAAGTAATCATAATTCCATACAGAATTAAGAATTTTTTCTCTGGAAAGGGCGATTCCCTCGTTTTCCAGAAAATAAGTCAGAAGCTCAAATTCCTTGAAGCTTAAATCCATCGTTTTACCGTCCACTGTTGCCTGATGTGCTGCCTTGTCGATGACAATACCGCCTGCGGAAAGTACCTCATCCGGGTTGCTCTGTCCGGTTCTTCGAAGGATGGCTTCTACACGTGCCACCAGGATCTTTGGACTGAACGGTTTGGAAATATATTCGTCTACGCCAAGTTCAAATCCCAGAAGTTCATCACGTTCATCCCCTCTTGCTGTCAGCATAATGATGGGAACTTTGGAATTCTTACGGATCTCACGACATACTTCCCAGCCGTCCATCTTCGGCATCATCACGTCCAGGATCAGCAGTGCAATGTCTTTTTCTTTATAAAAAATATCCATGGCTTCCTCACCGTCACCGGCTTCCAGTACCTGGAAATTCTTTTTGGTAAGGAAATCTTTTACCAGTTTTCTCATTCTGCTCTCGTCATCTACTACAAGAATCTTTAATGCGTCCATTCTATCTTCCTCCGTTTCTCAAGTGCTGTTCCGGACAGTTATTTTCAGTCCGAAATGCTCTGTGTTATCCCACTTTCACAGAAAACAGATTTCTTCTCTGCTTCCCGTTCATTCTAAAGCGGATCTTCCCGTTCCGCTTTGCTATATGCTCATAATATATCACAGGTTTGTGTTGTGTGTGTGAACGTAATTTCATTTTTTAAGAAAATTTTGTGTAAAGCAAATATAAAAAAGAGAACCCTTTCACTTTCAAAAGGATTCTCCGATTTTTTCTCCCATAAGTACTCTTGTTTCCATTCCTGCCTGTGAATTTTTGAGGATATCTTCATCTGGCTTTACCGCATTTTTTTCGGTGATCAGCACAATGGTGGAACCACCGAAAGCAAAATTGCCTTTTTCCTCTCCACGTTTCACAGATGCCCTTCTTGGCCGGTTTTCGATCTTCCCCACAAAGAGAGCGCCTACTTCCATCATCAACATCGTGCGGAAATTTTCTGTTTTCAGAAGGGAATATTCCCGGCTGTTTTCTTTATAGATAGGATAGGCATCATTTGCCACAGGGTTGACTGTATGCAGAATCCCGGGGATTCTGATACGCCGGGACTCTGCTGCATTGTCCGGATAAATATATCTGTGATAATCCTGGACACAGAGACGAAGTACCCACACATAGCCACCCTGATATCTTTTCCCAAGGGAAGGGTTCCTTAAAAGTTCCTCCACTGTATATCGGGTCTGTTTGATATGAAGACAGGCTTTTTCATCCACAGGATATACACTGGCCCGGCAGTCACAGGGACTGATAAAATGCCCGGGTTCCATATCGATCCTGCGGGCACCCTCCCGGATCTTTCTCTTGAAAAAATCATTGTAGGAAATATATTTCCGCGTTTCATAATCACTCATATCCAGATGATTGAGCCGGATAAACGGTTCCACTGCTGCTGCCGAAATCCTGGAATCCAGAAGCTTTCCCACAACCGTGGAAACAGCCGGGGTAACCAGCGGCCGGATCATCATACGCCCGGCCACAGAACCGTAGATTTTTTCCAGCAAATTATTCTGAAAAGAATCTTCCTTTTTAATGTTTCCCTTTCGGTCTGCCGTCCGGATCATAAATTACCGCCTCTTTCCATGGAAAGTTTGTAGAGATAATTGAATTTCCACCATCCCTCATTATAGAAAAGAACCAGAAGGACTGCCACTGCAACTACCGCAACGATGATCACCAGCTCCCGGTTGGTTGGCTTACGGAATTTAAAATCCAGGATAAACAGAAGTCCTACTGCCAGCATTGTGATATGGAGGAGCACCACAAACCATTTATACTCCGGAAAAAGCAGGGAAACCACAAACAGAAGTGGCAGGATCACGGACATGGATGTGATGGGAAGTCCCTGATAATATTTCCGGTTTTCGGAGGTTTCATTCTGGCGTTTTTCTTCCATAACATTGAAATATGCCAGACGGATCAGGCCTGCAAGACCGTAGAACAGAAGAATGGCAATTCCGTAAATATGATACATGCCAAGCTTAAATCCCAGCACAATGGGAAGGATTCCGAAACAGACAATATCCGCAAGAGAATCGATCTGGATCCCGAAGCACTTCTCTTCCTCCGTTCTGTTCTTCTTGGTTCGCGCAATCTTTCCGTCAAACATATCACACAACCCGGAAAATGCCAGACAGCACACTGCTGCTGAAATATGGTCCGTCACAGCGCAGAAGATTCCGATCATGGAAGACACTACGCTTATGTAAGTCATTATTACCGTGTAATCATAAAATCCTATCATTTGCACACCTCATTTTTCTCTTTCAATTACTTTTTTCCAATAGTCAGCTGGGCCACCACTGTAAACGCCGCACTGATCAGAAGCTCCCCATAATATCCAAGCCCTCTGCTAAGTACCATTCCCGGAAGCAGCAGTCCCCCGAACACCGGGCTGAAAATATTAAGGAACAGCGTCTCACTGATTCCCATTCCTCCCGGAAGCGGCAGCATATCCACAGATACCGAGATCACGGCCTGGAGAAAAAGGATCTCCCAGAATCCGGTGCCGTGAAGTCCAAAAGCCTGATATACAAACCAGGTCACCGCAAACAGTGCCATACGCTGGATAAAAGTGATTCCAATAACTTTAACGATCACAAAAGGATTATTCTTCAGATATGCCGCAGTATTTCGGTAAGTATCCATGGAATCTTCCAGTTTTTTCAGACGCCCATCTTTTTTCTTCACCAGATGAAGTCGTTCCAGAAGTTTCATTCCCTTTACCATGATCGCTTTTGCCAGAAGTGGATGGAACACCAGGATGGTCATAAATGTAACGCAGAAAATATTCAGTGCCAGTCCCAGGTAAAACACCGGCAGGATCCCTTCCAGATATTTATGGAGAAATCCCCTTCCGAAAATTGCGATTCCAATACCGATCACCACAAGTACCAGTTTATAGGTGATGGTTACGATCATCAGAATTACCGTTGACACCGGAATGGAAATCTTTTCTTTTTTCATGTAGTAGATCTGCATGGGCTGTCCGCCACTGGCGGACGGTGTGATACAGCTGAAAAAAAATCCCACGGAAGAGAACAGAAAACAGGTTCTCTTTTTCAGCTGGATTCCACTGGATCTCATCATGTACCAGATGATGATGGATTCTCCCCAGATAAAAAACGCTACCAGTGCAATTCCCGGAATCAGCCACCGTTTGTCAGCCCTGTGTATGGCATCCATCATGGAAGACAGATCTTCTCCGTGAAAAACGCCGTAGATGGTCAGGGCAAAAACGACCGCCAGGAATACTCCGTTAAATATGATCTTTTTTCTGCTTTTCATCTCTTGGCACCTTCTATATATCTGTTGATCTTCTTCTCAATTTTACTTCCGACCCGTTCATAAATATGCCAGATCTCCGTTTTCTGTCCCAGCATAAAACATATCTGTGCCAGGATCACGCCACCGGCCACATCCACCAGAACATGCTGCTTGGTAAAAAGGGTGGACAGAAAAACCAGAACTGCCAGCACAAAAGATACTCCTTTATACCATGCCGGAATTCTTTTCTGGTCTTTGATTCCCAGGAAACAGAACCAGCTTACCAGGCAGTGAATGGATGGAAACAGGTTATCCGCCGCATCAATGGAATAAAGCCATCCTGCCAGCAGATCCCAGAAACCGCTCCCCTCGATCACCGGTCTTGTGTTGGTGGTGGGGTATGCCAGAAATATGATCAGGCACACGCAGCGGGATATAAGATCTGCGGTAAAAAAACGGTAAACCTGTTCCTTCTCCTGCCTTGCCGCAAGAATATAATTCACTGCCCAGAATATATAACATCCGAAATAGACAATTAAAAACTGCGGCACAAACGGGAGCCGCAGGTCAAAACTACTTTCTATGTTGTGATGGTACCAACCGCCTGCAATTGCCCTTGAACCGGAATATACAAGACAGTTAAATACAAATGAAAAAACAAGGGGAAAAAGCCCGTACGCAGGTACAACCCCTGTTACATATTTCCAAAAACGTTTCATAAATTCACGCCTCATTATTTTATTGATCTCAGGAAGAAAACGTATTTTTTCCTGATGTTTTCTGTTACTCACAGTATAACAGTCGGGGCGTATGGTTTCAACTAAATATGGGAATTTTAAGAATTGTTAAGATTTCAGTTCAGCTAATTTTTCTTTTTTGTTCATACTTTTTTCAGAATGACGTCACAGAATGACCACAAAATGTGAGTATATTATTAGATGTGCAAAGGGTACTACCTTTGATAACACTTTTTTCTTTTTCATACTGCCGGGGCTACCTCCAAACAAAGCCCCGGCCTCCTTCCTTTTTATTTCCCCATTTTTTTAATTATGCCATGCAAGACGTACACTGGACGGATGTACTTCTTTTGTCATCCAGTCCACATCGTTGGTGATCCAGTCCATGATCCCCAGCTGACGTGTTTCCCATGCGATGGTCTCCTCTCTTGCTTCCGGTGTTTCTTCCACTTCCATGGTAGTGTCGATCTCATCGTATCCGAAAATATATCCGCCTGCGCTCCAGATGCTGAAGTTACTGTCCGGGCCCGGATCTATTGTATCGCCTCTCTGTGCTACAAGTCCGTCATGACGAGCCTTGTATTCTTCCTCACAGCCGTCTTTTAATTTTGTCATGAACATTCTGTGGCGGATCAGCTCTTTGTTTTCTCTCACAACACCAAAATTATGATACATCAGACGCATGTCTTTTCCAGGAGTGGAGATCCAGGTAAATGTATCCTGGATTTTTTCAGTCAGTGCTGCTTTTACTTTCTCCTCTTTTGGAGAGATCACAGCTCCGTCTGCATTTTCATAATATCCGAAGATCAGGTCTGCAGCATTCCAGATGCTGAAATTATGAATGCCGTTGCGATCCAGATATGCGGTAAGCTCCGGCCAGATTTCGCCTAAGGTCTTACGGTAATCGTTCATTTTTCCTTCTTTTACTTTCATTGCAAAAGCATGTCGTTCCATTTATGTACCCTCCTGTTTTATATGGCGTTTGCAGAAATTTCCATATGTAGTCTCATCAAAAATAACTGGTCTCTTTCTTTTCCGTACTCTGAGTTGATTTTAACACTTTTATCATACTTTTACAATTATACCACTGTGTTTTGAAACATTCTCTGCACTTTTTTTCAGGCCAGATAAAACATCACCATCAAAGGCATGGTCACAATGCTGACCAGAGTTGTCATTACATTGATAGTACTGGCATAGACCGGTTCCCGGTCGTACAGCTGCGCCAGCTGTACAATCGTTGTTGCCGACGGTGTGATCACTGCCATCAGGCTGATCAGAAGAATCGTTTTTCCGTCTTTTACAAGAGATGCCAATGGCAGATATTTCAGAAGCAGCAGTACGATCAGCGGCGTCACCACCATTTTCAGGATCGTGATCAGATAGATTCTGGAATGACTGAAAATATCTTTCCATTTTACCTCTGTCATAGTCATTCCAAGCATGATCATACATACCGGTCCCAGGGTGGCTGAAATCTGGCTCATGGTATTTCCAAAGATGACAGGCAGTCGGATCTGTGTAAAGAACAGGACAATGCCAAGGATAATGGCGATCAGATTGATATTGCAGAGGATTTTTTTCCAGTTAATTCCTGCCTTCGCCTCCATCAGTGACTGTCCGTGGGTCCACATCAGGAGCATCTGTACACTCAGGAAAGCGCTGGCATAGATTACCCATTCCTCTCCAAGGACTACGGTCACAAGCGGGATCACCAGGTTTCCGGAATTGGAATAAATGATGGATTCTTTTTCCACCACGCTTAATTTCAGCGGTTTGCCGATAATCTGTGTAAATACCAGCAGAAAAATATGGATCAGGACCGCTGCTGCTATTGCCAGAAGAAACCCATTCCGGATACTTCTGGAATATTCAATCTGAAACGCATTGATCATCACACATGGCATGATGATGTAAATGCAGATCACCGACAGTGTCCTGCTGCTTTTCGCATCGATCAGTCCACATTTTACCACCGCAAACCCGCAGGCCATCATCAGAAAAAATACTATGATCTGCTGCAATAATTGTAAAGTTATCATTTTCTTTTCTCTCCTTCTGTACGCATCAGTTCTGTTCCAGCTCTTTCAGGGCCGTCTGAAGCTGCGTGTCTTCCTCATGTGTAAGTTCTGCCCAGTCTGTAATGTCTCCGGAAAGCTCTGCTTCCACATCTGGAGTGATTCCTTTTTTATTGATGTCATTGCCCTTTGGTGTAAAATATTTTGCAATGGTGATCTTTACTGCGCTGCCGTCGGTAAGCGGCTGGATGGTCTGCACTACGCCTTTTCCGTAAGTCGTTGTTCCCACGATCGTTCCAATACCGTAGTCTTTCACTGCTCCCGCAAAAATCTCTGATGCACTGGCACTGTTTCCGTTTACCAGAACTGCCAGCGGCATAGTCAGCTCATTCTTTCCGTCACAGGTTTCCTCTTCCCGTTTCCCGTTTTTGTCCTCTGTATAAACGATCAGTCCTTCCGGAAGGATCTGGCGGAGTACTCCACAGACTGCGGTAAGAAGGCCACCCGGATTGTCACGGAGATCGACTACCAGTTTTTTCATTCCCTGGTCTTTCAGATCTGCAAATGCTTTTTTATACTGGTCACTGGTCACTTCGGAAAACTCGGAAATCCGGATATATCCGGTGTCTCCGACAAGCATCTCATGAGAGACAGTCTGGATTTCCACATCTCGGATCTCTACTTTGATATTCTGAGTTTTCTCTTCATCTTCCCTTTGTATGGTCAGCGTTACGAAATCTTTATCACTGTCACGGACCATGGAAGCGATGTCGGAAGTTTCTTTTTCTGTGACATCTGTTCCATCGACCGCTTTGATCACGTCTCCGGTTTTCAGACCTGCCTGTTCTCCCGGTCCGCCTTCATAGAGCTGCACGACCTTTGCCCCTCCGCCATCCTCTTTCTGGAGAACTGCCCCGATTCCCACGTAGGAACCTTCATTGGAAGTATTCAGTTCTTTATACTGTTCTGCCGTGTAATACGTGGAGTATGGATCCTTCAGTCCGGCGAGCAGACCTGCATAAAGGCCCTCCCGCAGACTGCTTTCATCCTTTTCATCCAGATATTCTGTATCGATCAGTTTTTCCAGATAATTCAGCTTCTGGACTGTTTTCACGTCTGACAGTGCATTGCCTTTGGGAAACAGCACTTTCTGATAACTGACAAAACCAGCCCCTGTCACAACAAGCGTGGCTGCCACTCCGATGGCTACGCCTTTTTTGAACTCTTTATTTTTCATATCTTTCCTTTCTTCTGCACAGCCCGGTAATATCACAGATTCTCTGTTTTCCTTATGTGCCGTCCGTTTTTTATATACTGAAAGCGGCTGCCGGTTCTCCGACAGCCGCTGTATCTCTTATAGGTATGCATCCCGCGGATACACGCAGATCCGCTCTGCTATTTGGTTACACTCTGAGATGTTTTCTTGTTGTGAAGAAACTTCCCAGAAGTCCGATTCCCACACCAAGTCCAAGTCCCATCGGGATCAGTCCTTCATAGATCTGCCAGATCGGGATAAAATCTACGATTCCTGTCAGTACATTGAATTTTGTCAGAACAAACTCAACTGCGGAATTGTAGAGGAAAAACAGACACACCAACGGGATTGCCGCACCAATCACACCCAGAATGATTCCTTCCAGAAGGAATGGAAGCCGTACAAAAGCATCGGTAGCTCCTATGTATTTCATAATTCCAATTTCTTCCTTACGAACAGAAATACCCATAGATACAGTATTGCTGATCAGGAATATGGAAATCACCAGAAGGATCCCGATCACCGCAATGGAAATATAGGAAACCAGTTTGTTGATAGATCCAAGTGTCTTGGATGCCTGCTCAGACTGATTTACCTTGCGGACATGATCCAGACTCTGGATATAATTTACCAGCTCTGTCTGTTTGGTGATATCATTAAGATATACCTGATAGTTGGAAGAATTGGCCAGAGGATTGTCATCCTTGAATCCATCTGCTGCATCTTCATCTCCAAAATATTTCTGTTTATAATCCTCCCACGCCTGGTCTGCAGACTGATAATCCATTCTGGCAACTTCCGGTCTGGCCTGAATGGCAGCGCCGACCGCCTGGATCTCTTCCTCTGTAGTTCCCTCATCAAAGAATACCGTAATTGGCACTTCTTCTTCTACTTTATGTGCTATGGAATTTACGTTGTTAACAATGGAATAGAAAATTCCTACCAGAAAGATGCATGCAGCCATTGTAATGATACATGCCAGGGAAAACATCCAGTTTCTTTTTATATTCTTAAATCCCTGCTTCAGGGTATACCAGATCGTACTAGGCCTCATGATATCCTCCCTCTTTCTCATCGCTGATGATCTTTCCATTGTGCATGGTGACTACTCGTTTACGCATGGCATTGACGATGTCTTTGTTATGGGTGACTACCAGAACGGTGGTTCCTCTGTCATTGATCTGCTCCATCAGAGCCATGATCTCCTCGGAAGTCTTCGGATCCAGGTTTCCGGTTGGCTCATCTGCCAGAAGGATGTCCGGGCGGTTTACCAGTGCTCTGGCAAGGGCAACTCTCTGCTGCTCACCACCGGAAAGTTCATCCGGATATGCCTTATATTTCCCTGCAAGACCTACTTCCTGGAGAACCTCCGGAACACGTTTACGGATCACGCGGGTCGGTCTTCCGATAACACGCTGTGCAAATGCTACGTTCTCATATACATTACGGTCTTTTAACAGGCGGAAATCCTGAAATACTACGCCAAGCTTTCTGCGATATTTGGCCACACGTCTGTGTTTCATCTTCTCCAGACGTTCTCCGCTGACTGTAATGGTTCCATTGGTAGAATCCAGCTCTTTCATCAGAAGCTTGATCAGTGTGGATTTACCGGAACCACTGCTTCCTACTACAAATACAAATTCCCCTTTATCAACATGTAAGTTCGCATGATTCACAGCCGGAAGACCCGGACCATAAGATTTGCTCACATCTACAAGATCGATCATATGTATCCTCCTCTATATTGCAAAAGCATAATTATCTTAACTTTTTTGTAACATTATTGTAATATATATCTCGCATAAATGCAAGAATAAATTTTCCAGGCTGTAACAGCCCTCTTCGAGTTATTTATTTTATAATAAAAATGCAAAAAATACAATAGAGCCCCAAGGGTTATCTGTGAAGTTCATGTGAAATCTTCAAATTATTATTGAAGGCACACGATATCCCGCTGCAAAAAAATCATACAAAAACTGCCGCCCATTCCGGTAAGGAACAGGCAGCAGTCAAAAAATCTGATCTGATGATATTAATATTCAAGCGTTTCCATGTACTTCATATAACGCACAACCATCAGTGCAATCTTAAATGTGATGGCATCCTCAAACACCCGAAGATCCAATCCGGTACTCTTCTGGAGTTTATCCAGGCGGTATACCAGTGTATTTCTGTGAATGTACAGCTGACGCGAAGTCTCGGATACATTCAGGCTATTCTCGAAGAATTTATCGATGGTGACAAGTGTCTCCTCATCGAAGTCGTCCGGAGATTTGTTATCAAAGATCTCACGGATAAACATCTTACACAGAGGAATAGGCAGCTGGTAGATCAGTCGTCCGATTCCCAGTGAGCTGTATGCGATCACTTCCTTGTCTCCAAAGAAAATCTTACCTACATCAAGTGCCATACGCGCTTCCTTATAGGAACGTGAAACTTCCTTCAGCTCATTGACGATGGTACCGTATGCCATATGGACATCCTCACCGTCTTTATTCAGGTCAAGAGTATCCAGAATGGTGTGAGCCAGCTTATCCATCTCCGGATAGCCCTCTCCTTCTTCCAGTTCCTTGACAATAATAATGCTCTTCTCATCAACTGCAGTGATAAAATCTCTGCTCTTTCCGCCAAAAAGGCTCTTCACGCTCTCCACGGAGCTGTGATCTTTCTCCTGGTTCAGTTCCAGGATCATGACTACACGACGGACATCTGCTTCAATATGAAGTTTCTTCGCTCTGTTGTAAATATCCACCAGAAGAAGATTATCAAGAAGAAGATTCTTGATAAAGCTGTCCTTGTCAAAACGCTCCTTGTACGCTACGATCAGATTCTGGATCTGGAAGGCTGCAAGTTTACCTACCATATAAGTATCCTCATCATCTCCATGGGCTACCAGGACGTATTCCAACTGATAATCATCACAGACCTTAAAGTACTGAAATCCCTTGACAAGCTGGCTGTCCGCCTGGGATTCTACAAAAGCCTGGATATCTGCCGGCTGGATTTCAAAATCAGAAAAGGTAGACGCCAGTACCTTACCGTCTGTGTCAATGACACAAAATTCCGTCCTTGATATTTCTTTAAGTCCCTCGAGCGTATTCTGTAACACCTGATTCGATATCATTCCGTTCAATCCCTTCTCACTTATGTGTATGCTTATCTTCTGTCTTTCCCTCTCTATCTATGGCTATTTTAATACAAAATCACCAAAAATAAAAGAGGAAAACTGAAAAAATTTACAAATTTTTGTTGAAATCCGCCTAATTTTTCTCTATAAAGCCTTCTCCGTGAACCTCTCTTGCATCGGAAACAATCACAAAAGCATCGGGATCAATATCATCCACCAGCTCTTTCAGCTTCACGATTTCCTTCTTATTTACCACACAGAAGATGATGGTTTTCTCCTGGCCGGAGTACATACCCTTGCCACAGATTCCGGTTGCCCCGCGGTCCAGGTCTTCCATAATGACTTTTGCCACCTCATCCGGCTTCTCCGTAATGATAAATGTCTGCTTGGAAAACTTCAGACCTTCGATCAGGCTGTCGGATACTTTTGTTACCAGATAAACTGCAATGATGGCATACAGAGCACGCTGGATGCCAAACACATACATACCCACAATTACAACAAGACCGTCAATAAACTGCATAATCTGTGCGATGGAATAATGACGCAGATATTTCTGGATCAGCGCTGCCATCATATCTGTTCCGCCTGTGGTTCCCTGTCCAAGGAAAACCATTCCGATACCGATTCCCTGGATCACACCACCATATACAGCAGCCAGAAGAAGATCATCTCCCGCGATATTCCACACCGGCTGAAGGGCAAGCCAGGTTGAAAGGGAGATTTCTCCGATCAGAGCTTTTTTTACAAAGGAAAATCCTCTGATCTTACATCCCAGAAGAAACAGCGGGATATTCAAGGTAATGTTGGTAAGCCACAGCGGGATACCCCCATCTACGATTCCTCCGGTCCATCGTTTCACAAGGATCGCAATACCGGAAAAACCACCGGTTACCAGCCCGGAAGCATCAAACACGGAATTGATGGCAAGTGCCATCAGTCCGGTTCCAACTATGATCAGAAGATAATCCAGATACCATTTCTTTTTTGTCACAAGACTCATAAAGTGCTCCTTTCATTTATCATATGACAACTGCATCAGTTTCCCGTACTGACGTGTCATAAAAAGAACGGGACCGTACACTATTTTGCGTCCGTTCCCGTTCTCTTTTGCTATTTGTCTGTCTTCTTATTTATAAAATGAACAAACTCATAGCTTTCCATTATCTGAAAGTATTTTACGATTCTCGGATAAAGCGGTTCTGCCTTATCCCCGAAATGTTCTTTCACCAGCAGGGCAAGATCCTGCACGGTTTTTGTTCCATCGATCTCAGGCCAGATAAAAGTTCCCATTTCATCAAGGTGAACCTTGGAAAACCTTGGCTTGCCAAAAACCTTCTGTGCGATAGTATTGAACATACCTTTATTCTCTATCTCAAGAATGATCCGCTGCTTCAGGTCCCGGTGCCACCGGATCGACTGGTTTGTTTCCGGGATCAGATCAAGATAGTTGATATCCTGTTTCTTATCCTTTTTGTTTTTTCTCATCAGGCTTTCTTCTTTCTCCAGATAGAGAATTTAAGCAGTGACAGGATCATGATGATCATCAGTACAACGCCACCGATATTTCCGAAGTTTACAATGCCGGACATATCAAGGCTGATACCGAATACTGCAAATACTGCAAGAAGAATACCAACAAGACCCTCGCCGGCGATCATACCTGCACAATACAGAGTACCATCTGTGGACTGAGCTGTCTTTGTCTTCTCGTCAACACCTTTTCTGCGGTCAAGTAATCCACGTACAACACCACCGATCATGATGGTAGCGTTCAGGTAGATTGGAAGGTAAAGACCGATTGCGAAAGGCATTACCGGAATACGAAGGATCTCAAGGCAAATTGCAAGGAATACACCAATGAATACAAGTCCCCATGGAAGGTTTCCGCCCATGATTCCCTCAACAATCATCTTCATAAGCTGAGCCTGCGGAGCAGGGATCTCGGCTGTACCATATCCCCATGCTGCATTCAGAAGATACAGAACACCACCGATAGCAAGACCGGAAACAACAACACCAAGCATCTCACCCATCTGCTGTTTCTTAGGTGTGGCACCAAGAAGGTATCCTGTCTTAAGGTCCTGAGAAGTATCACCAGCGATGGCTGCGATGATACAGATAACAGAACCAACAGCGATCGCTGCTGTCATTCCGTCGATGCCTGTTTTACCGGAGCTCTTGATTGCAAATGTAGCGATCAGAAGAGTAGCGATAGCCATACCGGAAACCGGGTTGTTGGAACTTCCTACAAGACCTACCATACGGGAGGATACAGTTGCAAAGAAGAATCCAAAGATTACGATGATAAATGCACCAAGAAGAGTTACCGGGATAGCCGGAACGATCCAGATGATAAATACCATTGCAAAAACGCCAAGAAGGATGAACTGCATCGGAAGATCCTGTGCGGTTCTCGCTGTGCTTGTGCTCTTGCTTCCTTTCATGCTCTTCATGGAGTCACGGAAGGTTGTAACGATCAGCGGCAGGGATTTGATCAGGGAAATGATACCACCGGTTGCGATGGCACCTGCGCCGATGTATTTAACGTAAGTAGACCAGATTGCTGCTGCTCCGCCGTTTGCGTAAAGCTGTGCAATGGTTGTTCCCTCTGCTGCAGGGTACATCCATGTGTCAGGTCCGAACAGGCAGATCATCGGAATGATAACCATCCAGCCCATAAGGGAACCAACGAACATGTAAGATGCGATCTTCGGTCCTACGATGTAACCAACACCGAGAAGTGCCGGATAAACTTCCATACCGATCTCACCCTTGAAGGATTTGAATGCTGCTGCAACGTCTGCCGGAAGCAGTTTCAGTCCATCAACAACGAATTTGAAGATGGCTGCAAGTCCCATACCGGAGAATACTGTGGAAGCGTTTGCTCCACCTTCCTCACCGGCAAGAAGAACATCTGCGCAGGCAGTTCCTTCCGGATAGAGCAGAGTTGCGTGCTCTTTAACAATGAGGGCATTACGAAGGGGTACCATGAAAAGTACACCAAGGATACCACCGCAAAGTGCGATCAGAGTGATCTCAACGATGCCTGGTTTGTCTGAAAGTCCTTCCTCTGCCCAGAGGAACAGTGCAGGCATGGTAAAAATAGCACCTGCTGCAAGAGACTCACCGGCTGAACCGATAGTCTGGACCATATTGCTCTCCAGGATGGAGTTTCTGCGAAGAAGTACGCGGATAACACCCATGGAGATAACTGCCGCCGGAATGGAGGCAGATACTGTCATACCAACACGAAGGCCAAGATAAGCATTGGCTGCGCCGAAGATGACAGCAAGGATACATCCCATGATCACAGATGTAACTGTGAGCTCCGGAGTAACTTTCTCCGCCGGAATGTAAGGTTTGAACTCTGTGTTTTCGTTCATATTTCCTCTCCCTTTATCTAGTAAATTAGTAACGTTATCTAGTATAACAAATTTCGCTTATTTTTGCAAGGAATTATCTCTGTAATATTATGTATTATTTACAATTTTATGGATAATTATAAGCAAAAAATTAGTCACTATGCAGCTTTTATGCTAACATAGTGACTGTATTCTTGTTAATTGAATATTATACATTCCGAAAAAAATGTCGTTTTTTTTCAGTTATCTGCTTCCAGCTGTTTTGTCAGATATCGTCCTACGATCTTGGAAAAATTTCCGATATCCCGGATATAGGCAAAATCCTTTCCAAAGATCTTCTTTTCCGCTGCAAGGTCCTTCTCTTCTCCCGCAAATACTCCCAGAACACTGACCCCCTGGCTGCGGAGGCGGCGCACTTCTGTTGCAGTGTCTGCGATGGCATATTTTCCCTGATAAGGTGCCGGATTTTTTGCATTGGGACGGTTTATGATCACATCATAAGGACGGCCGTCACTTAAGATGATCAGGATCTTTTTCTCCTCTTCTCTCTGTAAAAGGCCGTATCCCACTGCTTTTATGGCAAGCCCGTCGCGGTTGTTAGATGAAGTCACATAATTGAAAATATCATCATCTGCCGCGACCGGATCCTCATACTCCCGAAACCTGTGCAGGATGGTATGATCCCAGAATGTACAGTAACTCATAACCCGGTGGGGGATGTCCACATTACTTAAGGCAGAACTGATCATATAGGCCTGCAACGCCACATCTCCCTGTCGGCTCATCTGGGAACCGCTGGCATCGATCAGCACATCTACCACAAAATCCGTATTATCCCCACGGAGGATCCGTTTAAAAAGATTCGCCTCGCTGCTTCTTCCTACACGCCACAGCCTGGAAGGAACGATGGTTCCCCGGTCTGAGAGGACTTCCTGGTTTTCACTTCGGATCACCAGTGCTTTTTTCAGAAGTTCCGTCAGCATGGAAATATTCCGTTTCGCAATCCTGTGCTTGTCATGATAGACCCATATGTTCTTATTGCGGAGACGTTTGGCATACTGGTACTGGTAATTGTCCCGGACCGGATTTTTCAGGATCCCTTCGGTAAAATATAACGTACAGTCCCCGTGAATCCCCCGGCACATCAGATAATTCATTCTTTTTTCTTCTGCCGGTGAAAGATAACTTCTTCCAAAGTTCAGTTCCACATAGGTGTGGGCTTTCTTAAGTGCCTCCTCGGAAACCACTGTGATCTTGTTTTTTACCTTGCGCTTTTCCTCCATATCTTCAGTAAGGGAAGAATCCTCAAGATCTGTCATCCGGTCCGTAATCTTTTCCACATAGTTTTCCAGGGCATCCTCATACATCTCTTCGTTGAGATAGTCTTCCCAGCCGAATTCCGTCAGTTCCTCAAGCGTCACTGCCATTACCCGATCCAGAGAACCGTTTTTCTTCTCAAAATCCGGATCGATCACTGTATTATAAAGCCTGTCAATGATCCGGATCAGTTCCATGGTATCTCCGGTTTCTGCACAGGCATAGATCTGATCCCGGAATGCGGAAAGTTTTTTCTCCACAGGTTGCACACTTCCTGCAAGAACGTCACGGAATACCGCGACTTTCAGCCGATCCAGCAGTTTATCATAGGAAGGCAGGGTTTCATATTCCTGATCCAGGATATCTTCCAGCGCTTTTTTCCGCATACGGCGCACGCCCGGGCGTTCCTCGCAGATCCGCGTTCCCACTGCTGCCTCGATGCAAAGCTGTGTCAGCCCGGTAAGTTCCGCCTCCGACGCATCCAGATAGATCTTTTTCACAAGGTAAAGGCCAAGAAGGTTTTTGTCAAAATATCTGGCAAAAGCGCCCTGTTTGATCCCGTCGTAAAGTGCGATCTCTTTGGAGCGGAGAAACAGGGATACATCCGGCTTTACTTCCAGGGTGTAATCTCCACTGACCGTCCAGAGAAGATTCCGGATGCGGTTTTCCAGATCCAGTTTGTAATCTTCAATGGAAAGTTCTTCTGTCAGATCTTTACGCATAGACATCGTCCTTTGTCCACTCTTCCGGGATCCTTGTACGGACTACATCGTCCACGATCTCTTTTTCAAAAATATCGAAGGTTTTGTTCACCACTCCCATCTGCACTGCAGCCAGGGGAGAAAGTCCCGCGCGGACGATTTTCATGGAAGCCAGAAGGCCGCGGAGATCCAGGGATTTTGTGGAAATCTCACTGTTTACAGATTTTTTCTGAAGGTCCATAAAAACGCCGATAAACTGTTCCACTGCTTTTTCTTTTGCTTCCGGGAACATTTTGTTAAAAATGAACCCTAAAGTTTCCTCTGTCTGGGCCGGCATATCGATCACCAGAAAACGGGAAACAAGGGCTTCGTTCAGCTCTTTTGTTCCTGCATATCCATAATTCATGGTTCCGATAAAACGTGCCGCCGGATGGAGATCAATCCTGTCATATCCAGGAACATCAATGGAACGGCGGTAGTCCAGCGTTGCGTGAAGGACTGAGACCGCATCGTTCTTTGCCATGTTGATCTCATCCAGGATACCGAAACCACCGTACTCGGCACACTGGTAGATGCTGCCCTTCCGGAGGCATACTTCATTGTTTACAAACGTGTCCGTTCCGATGAGATCCCCGCTGTTTGTGTTGACATGAAACGATACATTATAGATCGGGCGGCCAAAAGCATAAGCCAGATTTTCGGCCAGGATATTTTTTCCGGTGGCTTTCGGACCTGCAAGGAGGAGATTTTCCCCTTCCAGAAGTCCTGCAATAGCCATTTCCAGGATTTCTTTTCCATAGAACGGAATGGACGGTCTGGTGACTCTGGCTGCGGCCGCTTCATCAACGCCATAATTTTTTCGGAATTCCTCGACGCCATGGATCAGGTCTTCGGAAACGTTTTGTTCTTCTAAAAATTCTAATTCTTTCATATATTTACTCCTGAATCTGATTCAAGCGGATAAAAACCTAACAGTTTCTTTCTCCGCCAGGTAAAAAACGGGACAGATCTTACATCCGTCCCGTCATTTGCTTTCAAAGATGCCTCTGCATTCAGGGAACATCTCTTATTTCCTGTATTTTATTCAGCCGGTCATACCTCAAAGATCAGATCGCCGTAAGATGGCATCGGCCACATATCTTTGTCCACAATCATCTCAAGCTCATCTACCGGTTTTCTTAATGCTTTCATTGCCGGTACAACGCTCTCTCTGAAGAATACGGCACGGTCACGTCCCTCTTCATGAGCTTCCGCCTCTGCGATCAGTCTGGAAAGTTTGTCCATGGCTGCCTTGGTCTCTGCGAGAAGCGTGGAGGATTTTTCCAGAAGGCTTGTCTGCACACTGACATCAAGCGCTGCACTTACTGCTTTTACAGAATTGATGGACTCTGCAAGAACGGTTGTGTAACGGATGACTGCAGGGATGATCTGCTTGGTTGCAATATCCACCATGGCCTTGGCCTCGATGTTGATGGCTTTTGCATAACCTTCGTACTGAATCTCTGCTCTGGACTCAAGCTCTGCTCTTGTGAATACATTGAAGGATTCAAACAGCTTCACTGCCTTGTCTGTAGTCAGTGCAGGAATAGCATCTACCATGGACGGAAGGATCGGAAGTCCACGTCTCTTTGCCTCAGCCTCCCACTCCGGTGCATATCCGTTTCCGTTGAATACAATACGCTGATGCTCCGTTGCGTACTCTTTGATCAGGTCATGTACTGCGGTGTCAAAATCTTCTGCTGCTTCCAGACGGTCGCATGCCTCGCGGAATACTTCTGCCGCAATGGTGTTCAGTACAACGTTGCACTCGGAAATAGAATCACGGGAACCTACCATACGGAACTCGAATTTGTTTCCTGTGAATGCAAACGGTGAGGTTCTGTTTCGGTCTGTTGCATCTTTCATGAAATCCGGAAGTGTCTTAACACCGGTATCCAGGATCTCGCCGGTCTTGCTGTGTGTGGCAGTACCTGTACTGATCAGCTGCTCCAGCACGTCCTGAAGCTGCTCGCCAAGGAATACGGAAATAACTGCAGGTGGTGCCTCATTTCCGCCAAGACGCTCGTCGTTTCCAACGTCTGCCGCTGATTCTCTTAAAAGATCTGCATGTTCATCAACCGCTTTCAGGATACAGGTCAGTACAAGAAGGAACTGGATATTCTCATGAGGAGTTTTACCTGGCTCAAGAAGGTTGATTCCGTCATCGGTTGTCAGGGACCAGTTGTTGTGTTTACCGGAACCGTTCACTCCTGCGAAAGGTTTCTCATGAAGCAGGCAGCGCATACCGTGGCGGCTGGCAACTTTTTTAAGGATACGCATCATGATCTGGTTGTGGTCTGCAGCGATATTTACCGGTGCGTAGATCGGAGCCAGCTCATGCTGTGCAGGTGCAACCTCGTTATGCTGTGTCTTGGCTGTTACGCCCAGTTTCCAGCACTCCTCGTTGACTTCTTTCATGTATGCGGAGATTCTCTGACGGATGGTTCCGAAATAATGGTCATCCATCTCCTGTCCCTTCGGCGGCATGGCACCGAAAAGAGTTCTTCCTGTGTAGATCAGGTCTTTTCTCTGGAGCCATTTCTCCTTGTCGACCAGGAAATATTCCTGCTCAGCTCCAACGGAAGGCGTTACTTTTTTGGAAGTTGTATT
Source organism: Ruminococcus sp. AM36-2AA (assembly GCF_003461955.1). Taxonomy (GTDB): domain Bacteria; phylum Bacillota; class Clostridia; order Lachnospirales; family Lachnospiraceae; genus Blautia_A. The sequence goes on from NZ_QTYB01000005.1 coordinate 148,530, forward strand.
TCCGAAAAGGCGGAGAAGTCGAAGTGCCTGTGTATTGATCGCTTCCATGGAACGAAGAAGCGGTGTTTTCTGGTCAAGTGCCTCTCCTGTGTAGGAGCAGAATGCAGTAGGGATACATAAGATTCCGCCGGCTGCGTCATGACGTACAAAGGCCGGTGATGTACAATCCCATGTTGTATAGCCTCTGGCCTCGAATGTTGCGCGAAGTCCTCCGGACGGGAATGAAGATGCATCCGGCTCACCCTTGATCAGCTCCTTGCCGGAAAAGCTTAAGAGTACCTTGCCATCTTCTCTTGGTGCTGTGACAAATGCATCATGCTTCTCGGCAGTAACGCCTGTCAGCGGCTGAAACCAGTGACAATAATGAGTGGCACCCTTCTCGATGGCCCATTCCTTCATCTCATGTGCAACCACATCAGCGATCTCCATGGACAGCTCCTTGCCCTCTTCTATTGTCTTTTTCAGTTCGCGGTATACCTTCTTCGGCAGACGGTCCTGCATAACAGAATCGTTAAATACATCGCAGCCAAAGATTTCCTTTACGTTGATATAATCTCCCATTTCTTCCTCCTTTTCGTTCCTGTATATCCAGTCTTTCTTATGAGGAAAGACGTTTTCACCTCTGTATGATCACCTTGTCCTCGGATGCCCGGATCATTCTTCGCTGTTCTGGGTGATCTCCTTGAGCTCCTGCATTTTCTGGTTCAGCCGGCTTTTTTTCTGTTTCTTACTGCTGGTGAGATAAAGGTTCATGGCCTCATGAAGATTATCGATCTCCACACGGGTCTGGTCTCCTCCGAATTCTCCGTCCAGCGTCCACGGAACAGCCTCCTCCGACTCAATCACAACATGTGCGGATTTGAAAGAATAGATCAGATCTGTATTATCTTCTGCGGTGAGAAGTGCAGTCATGATCTCCTGAAGCTCCAGCGGATTCTTCGGGTTGGTGATCAGTGTCACCTCAAACAGTCCGTCATTCATATCCACATTTTTTCCGGTGAGGTTCTTAAAACCGCCTACAGATCTGGAATTACTGATCATGCCGTAGATAAAATCATTCTCTACGGTCAGCTCATCGGAAGTTACTTTCAAATGATAGGATTTCACCTCAAAAAGCTGTTTCATCCCTTCCAGCACATAGGCCACATGTCCCAGGATATTTTTCAGATCCTGGTCTGTCTCATAGGAAACATTGGTAAACAGTCCAAACGCAGCCACATAGGCAAATGTCTGGTTATTAAATTTACCGATGTCACAGTGATAGATCTGCTCCTCCATGATCATGGATGCAGCTGCAGTCATACTCTTCGGCATAAACAGACTGTTGGCAAAATCATTGGTGCTTCCTGCAGGAATGTAGCCGATGGGTGTCCGGCTGCCCACTTCCACGATTCCGGTAACCACTTCATCCAGTGTACCATCACCACCACTGCAGGCGATCAGATCCACCTGATCCGCATATTCCTTCACCTGTTCATAAGCATCCTTCGGTCCCTGTGTGGCACGGATGATCACTTCGTACCCACCTTTGTTAAAGATATCCACAATGTCCAGCAGATGCGTCTTGATTCTTCCTTTTCCTGCTTTGGGGTTGAAAACAAAAAGCATTCTTTTTTTCATTATCCAATCCTCATTTCCCGAAATGATTCGTTATGTCTATTCTTTTACTATGATAAAAAAAACGATGTAAAATGTCAATCTTAAGTTTTTACATCTGGTCTTACCACAGACATTCGGAAATTTATAACAAAAAAAGTCCGAAAACCCAATAAAATTGAATCTTCAGACCTTTTGTTAAGTAGCGAGAGGGGGATTCGAACCCTCGACACCACGGGTATGAACCGTGTGCTCTAGCCAACTGAGCTATCTCGCCATATTCTTTTGTAACATGGGACCTATAGGGCTCGAACCTATGACCCTCTGCTTGTAAGGCAGATGCTCTCCCAGCTGAGCTAAGATCCCACATAAGTAGCGAGAGGGGGATTTGAACCCTCGACACCACGGGTATGAACCGTGTGCTCTAGCCAACTGAGCTATCTCGCCATATCTTTTTGTAACATGGGACCTATAGGGCTCGAACCTATGACCCTCTGCTTGTAAGGCAGATGCTCTCCCAGCTGAGCTAAGATCCCATAACAGTTGCTCGTCTTAAGAACTCTTCTGTTCCGCAACTCGCTTTGCTATTATATAATGGTTTCTGACTTGTGTCAACAGTTTTTTTCACTTTTTTTAAATTTTTTAAAAAATATATGTTTTTTTGTATTTTTACAGTGGCAGGGAGGTCTGAAATCCCCTGCCACTGCAAGCTTACGGATATTACTTGAAGTATTCTACACCAGATTCGAAAATCTTGATATCCTGCTCTCCATAGATATTTACAGCCACACCTGCGTCACGACGCTCGCTGTGCGCCATCTTTCCGAGAACACGTCCATCCGGGCTTGTGATACCTTCGATGTTCATATAAGAACCGTTTACATTGAACTCGCCCTCATAGCCTGTTTCATCTACCGGTACATACTCCGTTGCGATCTGTCCGTTTTCTTTGAGTTTCTTCAGCCACTCATCATTTGCAACGAAACGTCCCTCACCGTGGGAAGCCGGGTTGCAGTATACACCGCCAAGCTGTGCTTTCTGAAGCCATGGAGACTTGTTGCTGACAACCTTGGTATATACCATCTTGGATACATGACGGCCGATGGTGTTGTAGGTCAGTGTCGGAGAATCCTCTTTCTGACCACAGATCTCGCCGTACGGTACCAGTCCCAGTTTGATCAGGGCCTGGAATCCATTGCAGATACCAAGTGCCAGACCATCGCGCTCATTGAGAAGCTTCATAACAGCTTCTTTGATCTTCTCGTTCTGGAATGCGGTTGCAAAGAATTTAGCAGATCCATCCGGCTCATCACCTGCTGAAAATCCGCCCGGGAACATGATCATCTGTGCCTGGCTGATAGCTTTCTCAAAGATTTCCACAGAATCATGGATATCTTCTGCTGTCAGGTTTTTGAATACTTTTACATCTACTTCAGCGCCTGCTCTCTCAAATGCACGGGTGCTGTCGTACTCGCAGTTTGTTCCAGGGAATACCGGAATGAATACGCGTGGTTTTGCCACTTTATGTTTGCATACATAGATGCTGTCTGCTTTGTAAAGGGAACCGTCATCTGCTTTGACATCCTCGGTTCCTGCTGCTGTCTTGAATACGTTCTCCAGAGTGCCCTCCCATGTGGAAAGTGCCTCTTTCAGAGTGATCTCAGTATCGCCGTAGGAGAATTTCGCATCGTCTGTAACCTCACCGATCACTGTGTAAGTGATAGCAAGCTCGCCGACTTTTCCATCCGGAACTTCGCAGATGATATCTCCGAATGCCGGGGCAAAGAAATCTCTTGGATCAAGGCTATGCTCGATCTTCACGCCCATACCGTTACCAAATGCCATCTTGCTGACTGCTGCGGCGATTCCGTGACGGTCAAGTGCATATGCGGAGATCACACGGCCAGCCTGGATATCCTGATGTAATCTGTCATACTGCTCCATAAGAGCCGGATAATCCGGAAGGTCATAAGCATCCTTCGGTGCACGGAGCCATACTAGTTTGCTTCCTGCTTTTTTGAGCTCCGGTGTGATCACATCTTTTACTTTTGCAACATCCACTGCGAAAGATACCAGTGTCGGAGGAACATCAATGTCATTGAAGGTTCCGGACATACTGTCCTTACCGCCGATGGAAGGAAGGCCGAATCCGATCTGTGCCGCATAAGCGCCAAGCAGTGCGGAGAACGGCTGGCTCCATCTCTTCGGATCTTCGGTCATACGACGGAAGTATTCCTGGAATGTGAAGCGGATCTTCTTATAGTCACCACCGGTTGCAACGATCTTGGCAACAGATTCGGTTACTGCGTAAGATGCTCCATGATACGGGCTCCAGGAGGAAAGGTATGGATCGAAGCCATAGCTCATCATGGTAACTGTCTCTGTTTTTCCGTTCTGTACCGGAACTTTTGCAACCATGGACTGTGTCTCTGTCAGCTGATATTTGCCACCGTGAGGCATAAATACGCTGCCTGCGCCGATGGAACCGTCAAACATCTCCACGAGACCTTTCTGTGAGCATACATTCAGGTCAGCGAGAGTATCCAGCCATTTTTTCTTTACATCTGTGACATCCGGACGTTTTTCGAAAAGGTTTCCGTCTTTGGACGGGATCTCAACCTCAACGGAAGTCTCCTGATGTGCACCGTTGGTATCCAGGAATGCACGGGAAATATTTACGATCTCTTTTCCTCTCCAGTTGAGAACAAGGCGTGGCTCCTTGGTTACAACTGCAACAGGAACTGCCTCAAGATTCTCTTCATTTGCGTATTTCAGGAAAGTATCCACATCTTTCGGGTCAACCACAACAGCCATACGCTCCTGAGACTCGGAGATGGCGATCTCCGTTCCATCAAGACCTGCGTATTTCTTCGGAACTTTGTCAAGGTCGATCTGAAGTCCCGGTGCCAGCTCACCGATGGCAACAGAAACACCGCCTGCACCGAAGTCATTACATTTCTTGATGATATGGCTGACTTCTTCCCTGCGGAACATTCTCTGGATCTTACGCTCTGTCGGTGCGTTACCTTTCTGCACCTCTGCGCCGCAGACCTCGATGGAAGCCTCTGTGTGGACCTTGGAAGAACCGGTAGCACCGCCGATACCGTCACGGCCGGTACGTCCTCCAAGAAGGATGATGATATCTCCCGGATCGGAATTCTCACGGATAACCGCACGTCTCGGGGCAGCACCCATAACCGCACCGATCTCCATACGTTTTGCAACGTAGTCCGGATGATAGATTTCTTTTACAGAACCGGTTGCAAGACCGATCTGGTTTCCGTAGGAGCTGTAGCCGTGAGCTGCGCTGCGGACAAGTTTCTTCTGCGGAAGTTTACCTTTCAGAGTTTCTTTTACGGATACGGTCGGATCAGCCGCACCGGTTACACGCATTGCCTGATATACATAGGTACGTCCGGAAAGCGGGTCACGGATGGCACCGCCAAGGCAGGTAGCCGCACCACCGAAAGGCTCGATCTCGGTCGGATGGTTGTGGGTCTCGTTCTTGAAGTTGATCAGCCACTCTTCTTCTTTTCCGTCCACATCCACCGGTACCACGATACTGCAGGCATTGATCTCATCGGACTCTTCCTGGTCTGCAAGTTTCCCTTCTGCTTTCAGTTTCTTCATTGCCATAAGAGCAAGATCCATCAGGCAGACAAATTTGTCATCACGGCCTTTGTACATGTTCTTATGGGCATCCAGATATTCTTCGTATGTTTTTTCGATTGGAGCCTTATAGTCGCCTTCATCAAACTTCACGCTGGTAAGCTCTGTGGAGAATGTGGTATGACGGCAGTGGTCAGACCAGTATGTATCCAGAACACGGATCTCTGTCATGGAAGGATCACGTTTCTCTTCTTTGTTAAAATAATTCTGGATGTGCTGGAAATCCTTGAATGTCATGGCAAGGTTCAGAGAATCGTACAGTTCTTTCAGATCAGCCTCAGCCATATCCTTGAATCCGTCAAAGATCTTCACATCCTCAGGATCCGGGAATACAGTTACCAGTGTCTCCGGTTTCTCAAGTCCTGTCTCACGAGAGTCTACCGGGTTGATGCAGTGATGTTTGATCGCCTCAAACTCTGCGTCTGTCACAGTTCCTTCAATTACATAAGTAGTTGCGGAGCGGATGATCGGTGCCGCATTCTCATCCAGGAACTGTACACACTGTACAGCGGAGTCTGCTCTCTGGTCAAACTGTCCAGGGAGGAATTCTACTGAAAATACACGTGCGCCCTCTGCCACATCAAATTTCTCAAGATACAGATCATCTACCGGCGGCTCTGCAAATACGGTCTTGCAGGCTTTCTCAAATACTTCATCGGAGATATTCTCCACGTCATAACGGATCAGCTCACGGACTGCTGTCACAGTGCTGATGCCAAGATAATGTTTGATCTCATGTTTCAATTCCTTTGCTTTTACTGCAAAGGCAGGTTTCTTTTCTACATACACACGTCTTACGTTGCTCATAGAAGGCTCCTTTCTCTATATCCGATAATAAGGATGGTAAACGTGCAGAAAGCATTTCTGTCTTTCTTTTCTGCTGAAAATATAGTATCATAGGAAATATCATTAGTAAAATTAATATATCTTATATCATTTATAAGCGGAGGATTTTTACATATGGATATCAATCTTGAACTCTACAAAGTATTTTATTACGTGGCCACAACCCTTAGCTTTTCGGAGGCTTCCAGACAGCTTTTTATTTCCCAGTCTGCAGTCAGCCAGGCGGTCAAAAACCTGGAGAAAAAGCTGGGCCACACCTTATTTGTGAGAAGCACCAAACGGGTGATCCTGACTCCTGAGGGGGAGCTTCTTCTCCAGCACGTAAAACCCGCCCTTTCCATGCTTAACGAAGGAGAGGCAGCCCTTTCCGGCGAAGGGAATCTTACCGGCCAGCTTCGGATCGGTGCCAGCGATACTCTGTGCCGTTATTTCCTCATTCCTTATCTCCGCCGGTTCCACAAGGACCACCCGGAAGTGCGGATCAAGATCATCAACAGCACTTCCATCGGATGTGCGGAGCTTCTGGAAAACGGCCAGGCAGAACTGATCGTCACCAACTACCCCAACTCCCGGCTTTCTTCCCACACCAAACTTCAGACTGTACTGGAATTCCGTGATATCTTCGTGGCAAACCCGGATTATTTTACCATGGGAAAAACGCCTCTTTCCCTGGAAAATCTTCTGGATTATCCCATCCTGATGCTTGCTGCGAAGAGCACCACCAGCGAATACCTTCATCAGGTATTTGCGGCCCAGGGACTGAAGCTGCTGCCTGAGGTGGAACTGAACAGCAACGATCTTTTGATCGACCTTGCGGAGATCGGACTTGGTATTGCCTGTATCCCGGACTATATGCTCCGCAACCGCCCGGGCCTGGAACCGGTCCACCTGAAAACACCGCTGCCTGCAAGAAGCGCCGTGATCGCACACCATGAAGCGCTGCAGCTTTCTCAGGCCGCCCAGTGCTTCCTGAAATATTTTTCCCAGATCTAAAAAGAGACCATCGGAATCCTTATTGTATCGGATTCCGATGGTCTTTTCTGTTATTGCCTTTTTATTCCTTACGCTTCATCTTTCGGCATTACATCTGCTGCCGCAGTGATATACTCGTTCTCGATCTTGCTGAACAGGCCGCTGTCTGCAAGCTCTGCAAGTTTCACATCGATCGGCATCTTGCCAAGTACCGGAACTTTAAGTTCTGCGGCGATCTCATCGATATGGCTCTCGCCAAAGACCTTGATCTCTTTTCCGCAGTCCGGACATTTCACGTAGCTGTAGTTCTCCACGATTCCAAGTACCGGAACTTTCATCATATCAGCCATATTGTAGGCTTTCTTGACGATCATGCGAACCAGATCCTGCGGGGAAGTAACGATCACAACACCGTCAATCGGCAGGGACTGGAATACAGTTAACGGAACATCTCCGGTTCCTGGCGGCATATCTACGAAGAGATAATCCAGCTCGCCCCAGATTACATCACTCCAGAACTGTTTTACCATATTTGCAAGGACCGGGCCTCTCCAGATTACCGGTGTCTCCTCATCCGGAAGCAGAAGGTTTACAGACATAACCTCAATTCCGTTTGCAGTTGGCATCGGATAGATTCCGTTGTCACTGCCCTGTGCATTACCCTTGATGCCATACATCTTCGGGATGGACGGACCTGTGATATCCGCATCCATAATGCCCACTTTATATCCCTTGGAAGCCATCAGATTGGCCAGGGAGCCTGTTACGAAGGATTTACCAACGCCACCCTTTCCGCTGACAACTCCGATCACATGTTTTACGTCAGAAAAAACATTTGGTTCTGCCATGAGGCTCTGGGGCTGTTTCTGGCCGCAGCCTTCACAGCTTGATTTGTTGCAGGATGAATTGCTGCACTCTTTTGCCATAATAGGTTCCTCTCATTCTTTGTATTTACACAGGCAGAACTGGCTCTCTGTCCGTGCATTTTCCTCATTCACGATTTGCTCATGAACGCCTTACCTTATTTCATAAATCTGTCGATCGCTTTTTCCAGTTCCTTGATAGCATCCCGGTCTCCATGCTCCACTGCATCCACGATACAGTGCTCTATATGATCCTGCAGGATGATCTTGCCTGTATTATTGATCGCAGATTTCACGGCTGACAGCTGGATCAGCACCTCGCTGCAGTCACGTCCGTCCTCCACCATGCGCTTGATGGATTCCATATGACCGATGGCCCTGGAAAGTCTGTTGAGCACAGCCTTGGTCTGTGCGTGGCTGTGATGATGAGGATGTGTGCCATTATGAGTATGCACATGTTCCTGCTCCCCATGGGTATGTTCAAGAACGGTTCCATCCTCGAGAACGTGCACATGCGTTTCGTTTTTATCACTCATGTGTAATTCCTCCTTCAGATTTCCGTGAAAGAACAGCGCTGCCGGATCATGGATGTCTGAATGTCAAAAATGATGGTTCCGTCTTCCAGTACTGTCTTCTCGTAGGAGACATCCTTTCCCTGAAATTTCTGTTTCACATACGCTTCCGGATCTGCGATCTCCACTTCTTCCACAAATACATCACGCATCTGATTTCTCGGGCATTTGTTAAAAATTTCCCAGATTACTTCGTACTCTTTCATCCGTGTCTGTTCCTTTCTTTGTCATCTTATCTATTATAATAATTTTATGTTTTTTTGTCAAAAATAATTGCACTCACGCAAATATTGTCGTATGATACATATTAAAAATATTACTGCTCTGTCCGTGAGCAGTAAACATACATTAATGTGATAAATCAAAGGAGATAAATTTCATGCAGCTTTTAAAAGACAGAATTCTGACAGACGGCGTAGTAAAAGAAGGAAATATTTTAAAAGTGGACAGCTTCCTGAATCATCAGATGGATATTGACCTGATCAATGCGATCGGTAAAGAATTCAAGAAACGTTTTGACCACTGTCCAATCACCAAGATCCTTACCATCGAGGCTTCCGGTATCGGTATTGCCTGCATTGCGGCACAGTATTTCCACGTACCGGTTGTATTTGCAAAGAAAGCACAGAGTGTAAACCTTGACGGTGAAATGTATACCACCAAGGTAGAATCCTTTACACACAAGAAAGTTTATGATGTAATCCTTTCCAAGAAATTCCTTGGTCCTGAAGATCACGTACTCCTGATCGATGATTTTCTTGCAAACGGCTGCGCACTTCTTGGCCTGATCGACATCGTGAAGAAATCCGGTGCAACTCTGGAAGGTGCCGGAATCGTTATCGAAAAAGGCTTCCAGTCCGGCGGACAGACCATCCGTGATATGGGTATCCATCTGGAATCCCTTGCCATCATTGATTCCATTGAAGGTGGCAAGCTTACTTTCCGCGAATAAGATTTATCATAAAAAATACTCCTGGAAACTTACGTATGTCGGTTTCCAGGAGTATTTTTATTTTGCCATATTTATTTTGTTTTATGCATCTGCACCTTTGGAAGCTTTCTCTGTAGGTGTCGGAGTTGCCGTTTCATCTGCTTCCGGTGTCGGAGTCACAGAAGCACCAGCCTCTTCTGACGGTGTCGGGGTGGTTTTGTCATCTTCTCCGTCAGCTTTCTCAGACGGTGTAGGAGTTACATCTTTATCCGGTTCTTCTGTTACCGTAACTTCCGGTGTTGCTGTCGGAATCGGTGTCGGAGTTGCTTCCGGTACAATCTCATCCTCATCATAATATCCGTCATCCACAAGCATCTGGTAATTATCCGCATCGATCAGCTGGATATCGCTTGTTACAGTTCCCACGATCTTGGTTCCGTTGTCATACTGCTCGTAATCAGAAATCTCTGGTTTCTCCCCTTTCAGAAAAGTGTCCACCATAGTCACACAGTCATTTGCCAGCACGCGGTTGTCAAAGAACAGACTGTCTGCAAGTTTTCCCTCAATCACAGCAGTTACTGCTTCTGCCTCACAGCCACAGCCAGTGATCATTGGCCATCCCTCTTCACCTGACACATGGCCAGCATCCTCCAGGGCATCAACGGCACCAAGAGCAAGGTCATCGGCACCTGTGCAGATAATGTCCGGTGTGCCTTCTGTATAATTCTGGGAAAGGATCTCTGCCATATCGTTCTTCGCGGTATTTCTTCCGGAACGCATCACTGCAGTATCATCAAGCGTCTGCTTTCCTGAAGTGCACACCAGTGTTCCGTCATCGAAATATTCCTGAAGTTTTTCCATCACGCCATTATAAAAGAACAGTGCATCACGGTCATCCGGAGAACCCATCAGGAACTCGATGGTCAGCGTGCGTTTTTCTTCTCTGGCTTTCTCCAGATCCATTTTTTTGATGATGGAATCTCCCACCATTTTTCCTGCTTTTCTCGTATCAAAAGTAACATAATAGTTGATCTTATCCGTATCCATGATCAGCTGATCATAGGAAATTACAGGAATGGATTTCTCATAGGCCTGTTCAAGCACATCGTTCAGGCCATAGGCATCTACCGGTGCAATCACAAGGGCAGACGTTTTTTCATCGTCCAGGATGGACTGGATCTGTGACACCTGCGTATCACTGTCCTCATCTGCAAAAAAGATCTCCGCATCATAGCCGTCTCCTTCCAGTGCAGTCTGAAAACTTTCTCCATCCAGAGCCCAGCGGGAATCGTCCGCAGCAGAAGGCAGAAATACTCCTACTTTCTTATCTGCAGCTGCAGTTTCTTTTTCTTCCTCTTTTTCTTCTTCCTCCGCATCATCGCTGTTTTTGGCTTTTCCCTCCGGATCTTCGGACTCCACACTTTCATTGGCAGCCTCTGTTGCCTCTTTGTTTTTGCCGCAGCCGGAAAGAACTGCTGTAAGAGCCAGAGCTCCCACAAGCAGGATCGCTGTTTTTTTCTTCATGGTCAAATCCTCTCCTATAAGCCTTTATATTCCTTTGCCAGTGATTTCAGATAGTCTCTGTACGCCAGTGCGGATTTCTTTGGTTTCAGGATACGCACATCTCCGCCCATGCCCGTCAGCCAGCCGTAAAACTTGGAATTTTCCGGAAGCTGCGCCGTTACCATCAGATCTCCGTTTTCCTTTATTTTATACTCTGCGTCTTCGCCAAAAAAATCACGGATTTCAGCCTGTGCAACACCTGTACAGAGAAGGCGCATTTCTTTTTTTATGGTTCCCGCAGAATTCTTAAGAAGCGCCTGGTACCCACTTATATCAACGCTCTTTGTTTCTGCCTTTTCCTGAACTTTTTCCAGAGTGGAAACATTTGCATTTTCCGCCTGAACGGATGGCTGCTCTGCCCCCTGCTGTCCTGCCAGATAATAACCACCTGGCCGCTCCCTTGTATAGCGGATATCCATTCCAAACTCCCGCAGAACCTCCACATCGTCATAAATGCTCTTTCTCTCCGCACGGATCCCATGTTCCATAAGATTCGCAAGAATCGTCTGCATGGATATTGCATGATGCTCCCCTGTCTCCCGCAGCATTTTTTCAAGATACAGGATCTTCGCTTTCTGATTGTTTGATTTTGCCATACTATCCTCTTATCCTTCGTTCTTTACAAAGCGGTGGAAAATATAGGAGTTTGCCTCCTGCTCCTCGCTGTCATCCAGTTTCTCAAGTTCGATCTTCTTACCATATTTCTTTTCCAGTGCACGGCTGATCAGAAGATCAGCAAGCTGTGGATTCTTTGGAAGAAGCGGACCATGAAGATAGGTTCCGATCACATTTTTGTATACAACACCTTCCTCACCGGACTGTCCGTCATTGCCATATCCGGACAGAACTTTTCCCAGGGGTTTGTTGTTTCCGATGGTGGTGCGTCCGCCATGGTTCTCAAATCCTACGATGGGCATGTCAAAAAGATCGCTCTGCATCACAATATTTCCAATAAGGCGGCCTTTTCCCTGCTCTGTGCTCATATCCACCAGTTTCAGGCCCTCGATCATTCCCTGATCGGTCTTATAATATTTTCCAAGAAGCTGATATCCACCGCAGATTGCGATCACAACCCCGTTATCTTCCACATAAGCCTTGAAATCCTTCTGAATTTCTTTCAGCTTTTCACATACCAGCATCTGCTCACGGTCAGAACCGCCTCCCAGAAGAACGATATCCAGTTTGGAAAAGTCGATCTTGTCTCCCAGTTCAAACGCAATGGTTTCTGCCTCAATGCCTCTCCAGAGACAGCGTTTCATAAGGCACTGGATATTTCCTCTGTCACCGTAAAGGTTCAGAAGATCCGGATATAAATGTCCAATCGTTATCTTCATTTTTCACCCTCCAGTTTCTTCAGAATATTTCTGGTGCCAAACAGCGCCGTATAGTTTACAAGTACATAAAGATTGCCACATCCGTCCTCGATCCGCTTGCGGATGGCTGTCTCCACATCATTTTCCAGCATGGACGGGATATCCACATATTTCAGTCGGAGGCGCATATCCTGACAGCGAATGCCGCTGACTGTGATGGAATTGATATTATCCCCTCCGAAAAGGTCAAAATCCACGTCCCAGAGCCAGGAGATATCTTTTCCGTCCTGTGCATTATCGTTGATCACAATGATGATATCCTTGGGTGATTCATCCTGCATCACAGCTGAAATGTTCTGGTTAAAACCGGCCGGATTCTTGGCAAGGTTCAGAACAACGCTGGTACCTTTGATCCGGAACTGCTCATTACGTCCGTTCTCAGGATTGAATTTTTTCAGCATCTCATTAAAATGTTCTGCCTTAAATCCAGCGGTACGTATTCCCGCATAGGCAGCAAGGATATTATATACGTTATAGAAGCCTTTGTAATTGGCCACGATCCGTTTATCTTCCACAGTAAATGCGATCTGGTCATCCACCTTCACATCTGTGGCATCAAAATTGATCTCCGGACGTTTAAATCCGCATTTCGGGCATCTGTAGTCACCAAGCTGGCTGTAATGATAAAAACTGTAGACCAGTCTCTCCCCGCAGCATTTACAGAAGCGGCCCTCACGGATCTCGTTTGTTTTGTTCTTAATTACCGGTTTGCTGATTCCATAGGTTACAAAAGGATTGCCACAGTCCATGGCAAGATATGCGGACAGTGCATCGTCACCGTTAACGATGACCTTCATATCCGGAACTTTTTTCATCATTTCTTCCAGAATATTCATGGTGATATCAATCTCACCATAACGGTCCAGCTGATCACGGAACAAATTGGTCATGACCATATAATCCGGTTTGATCTTTGTGAACACGTGTCTTGTGGAAGCCTCATCAACCTCAATACAGGCATAGTCCGCATCCAGTTTTCCGCTGAATCTTGCGCCCAGCACAAAAGCTGCCACAACTCCGTTCAGCATATTGGAACCGGTATGATTACAGATAACTTTTTTACCTTCTGCCTCCAGTCCTGCACAGAGCATGTTATTGGTTGTTGTCTTTCCGTTGGTTCCACATACTACAAATATTTTTTCTCTTACCTGAGAGGATAGCTCCTCCAGGATATCCGGACATATCTTCAATGCGATCTTCCCCGCCCAGGTTACACCCTGGCGTCCCATAAGTTTACAGACATGCCCTGTGATCTTTGCTGCCATCACAGCAATGGTTGTTCTTATTTTCATAATCCTCTGATTCCTTTGTTTTTATTTCTCCTACCACAGATCTTCTGCTGTCAGAAAATCCGTGCAGATTCCTTCTGCTCCCTGTGCAATATACTTTCTGGCCTGATTCCGGTCATTTACGGTATACACATACAGCCGTATTCCCTTTTTTTCAAAAATTTCTTCGGTTTCTTCAGACCAGTATTTCCAGTAAACTGTTGCCGCAGGGATACCTTTTTCTTCACAGAAAGATGCGATATGCTCCAGAACCTCTGCCGAATATTCCTGCCACAGAGAATATACATAGGAGGGAAAAGAATAAATCATGGTGGTTCCGGGAAACATTGCCTCACTGTAGATTTCCGGAATGATCTGGTCCAGAACGCTCTCTGCTCCCGCTGCTCTTGCAATTTCCACGTAATCGCAGTAATCTTCAAGTGTTCTCTGATAGTTGCGCAGAGAGTACTGTTTGGAATCGATCATCACATAGGCATCTGGATGTTCTTTCAGAAGCAGGAAAAAATCTTCCAGCGTCATCGGCGTATATGTTCCATATATCTTACTGTTCTTAAACTGTTTCTCTGTAAGAACTTTTTTCCCGCTGCCCTTCCACTGCCCCATGGATTCCTTCCAGTTATGGCGGCATACCCACACTCCGTCCGATGTTCTGGAAAGATCCAGTTCAAAAAGCCGTACACCCTGTTCGTACATGGCAAGAAATCCCTCTCTGGAATTCAGATAATCCTTTCCAGCCAGTCCACCCAGCGCATGTGCTATGGTTCGGTGATCCTCCCAACGAAACTTTGTTGCAACAGCTGTATCATTTCTTAAAGGCACCGAACTTCCTCCGAGAAGTACCAGTGACAGAAACAGTATTTCCACTGTCAGTATAAAACGTCTCATTCTCTCCGGCAACAAAAAAATGCACAAGACATAAAGGAAAACATTTCTGTTCTGCTTTCCTTCATATCTTCTGCAAGTTTATGATCTCCGGACAATACATCCGAAATTCTCCTATATTCATTCTGCCCGGTAGTAACGGAAATTCTGCCGACCATTCTCATCATCCTTTCGCATACCTGTACTCTTAATTTGTACATTACCGATTGTACGCTAAAAAGGCATAATAATCAAGCCAGGATTTGAATATCCATTTTATTCCGTTTCTTCTCCATTGCATTCCTGCTGGAAGCGCAAATACTCATCATATTTTTCGTGAGCAACCCGATTGTAGGAACGTGAAATCGGTATCACATGATCTCCGATCCGAAAACTGCCATTTTTGGCTCCTGTAATCCGTTCCATATTTATAATAAAGCTCTGGTGACATCGCAAAAACGTGCTGTTTTCCAACTGTTTTTCAAAATCTTTCAGTTTACCTCTGCATTGTAGTATACTTCCGTCTGTCATGTGAAAATTTACGATATGCAGGCTGCTGGTAATAAAGCTTACCTGGCTGTGCCGTAAAGTATACACCCGTGCACGATACTGGAAATGTATCACCCTCTCATCCGTGTTGATATTTAATCTCTTTTTTAACGGTTCCATAATATATTCCAATGTTGCTGCAGTTACTGGTTTCAGCAAATAATTATATGCAAACAGGTCAAAAGCATCTCTGTAATATTCATCGCTTCTGCTCATGAAAATTACAGCTACTGACATTTCTCTTTCTCGTATCTTCCGTATTGTTTCCAGTCCGTCTACTTTTTTTGAATCCATGTTAACAAAGATTGCATCATAAGGTTTCCTTTTCTTTTCCAATTCTTCCAATAAAAGCTCGCCGCTTTTAAATATCCGAATTTCTGACCCTGGAACGATTCGCTCAAGCTGTTTGTGAAGTTTTCTAGCATCTGCCTGCATGTCGTCACAAATGGCAATGGTCATCATCGTCATACTTATGTATCCCCTCTTGTTCTGTCATTGTATCTTTTTGTTCTATATATTATATCATGATTCATTATTTAATTTATGTCATCTTCATGTAATTTATGGTCGTAAATCCGCCATTTCTGCATTTTTTCAACTATTTAAGCATACAAAAAAAGGACATCTGCATTTCTGCAAATGTCCTTTAAAATGGTCAGAATTACAATTATACAAGCTCGATGAGAACTTCCATAGCTGCATCGCCTTTACGCTGACCGATCTTAACGATTCTTGTGTAACCACCGTTACGATCTGCGTATTTCGGAGCGATCTCGCTGAACATCTTGTCAACCATGTCAACTTCTTTTGTGTTTTTCTTTCTGCCAGCGCCCTTAGCAGGAACCTCTGTTACAGGATAGAAAACTTTCATCATCTCACGACGTGCATGAAGTCTGGAAGGAGCATCTTTCTTGATCTCTTTCTGTACTTCATCGTAAACTGTTTTCTTCTTGCCGTCTACGACTTCTTTTACACGTTTTCCGTCAGCATCTTTGCGGGCAACTTTAGCTGTTACTGTAACTGTCTCGAAATTGTCTTTCTCACGTACAGCCATAGCGATAAGTCCCTCAGCGATCTTGCGGATCTCTTTAGCCTTAGCTTCTGTTGTCACGATCTTTCCGTGATGAAGAAGGTTTGTAACCTGATTTCTCAGGAGTGCTTTTCTCTGGTTAGATGTTCTGCTTAATTTTCTATATTTTGCCATTTTATTATCCTCCATCTGTGGGACACCAGGACATGCTTGTTCGGTCTTACTGTCCTGCTGCTGACACCCCACTCATTATTCTGTTTCCGGCGGTGTGCACGCACGTACGGCATGCTGGTACCAGAACCTGTTATCCAGTTACGGTTCGCGACATTCACCGCGAACCGTCAACATTATTATTCCTCTGTAGGCTGGAGCTGAAGTCCCAGCTCTTTGAGTTTCGCAAGTACTTCCTCTAATGATTTGCGGCCCAGATTACGAACCTTCATCATATCGTCAGAAGTCTTGTTGCATAATTCTTCAACCGTATTGATACCGGCTCTCTTAAGGCAATTGTAGGAACGAACAGAGAGTTCAAGCTCATCAATGCTCATCTCCAGAACCTTTTCCTTCTCATTGTCTTCTTTCTCGATCATAACCTCAGCGGTCTTAGCATTCTCGGAAAGATCAATGAACAGGCTTAAATGCTCGCTGAGAACCTTCGCTGCAAGGCTGACTGCCTCGTCCGGATCAAGTGTTCCATTGGTATATACATCCAGTGTAAGCTTGTCGAAGTCAGTTACCTGACCAACTCGTGTATTCTCGACGATCATGTTGACTCTGTCAACCGGAGTGTAGATTGCATCAACTGCGATCACACCGATCGGCATATCATCGGTTTTGCCTTTGTCTGCGCTGATATAACCACGTCCCTTGGTAATGGTAAGTTCCATGGCCAGTCTGCAGTCTTTTCCGCCGTTCAGGGTTGCGATCACCTGATCCGGGTTCATGATCTCAATATCCTGATCTGCCTGGATATCAGCTGCTGTAACAACACCTTTTCCCTCACACTCGATGTATGCGGTCTTCGGCTCATTGTCACTGCTGTGATTCTTGATGGCAAGAGATTTCAGATTCATGATGATCTCGGTTACATCTTCCTTCACGCCCGGAATGGAGCTGAATTCATGAAGTACACCATCGATCTTTACCTGGCTTACTGCAGCTCCCGGAAGGGAGGACAGCATAATTCTTCTTAAAGAATTGCCAAGGGTAGTACCGTAACCTCTTTCAAGAGGCTCTACAACGAATCTTCCAAACTTCTTATCTTCGGATATTTCGGTAATTTCGATTTTTGGTTTATTGAAATCAAACACTATAAGGTTCCCTCCTTCTGGGTTAATCAACATTCGAGGGTATTACCAATTTTTATAACTGTAGACACTGTAAACAGTTACTAATTATTTAGAATACAGCTCGACGATAAGCATCTCGTTTACAGGAACATCGATCTGCTCTCTTGTAGGAAGCTCTTTAATTACACCCTTCAGGTTCTCCTGATCAGCATCGATCCACTCCGGAACAAGTCTTCCACCTGTAACCTCAAGGATTCCTTTATATCTCTCAGAACCTTTGCTCTTCTCTCTGATCTCGATTGTATCGCCTGCTTTGCAGAGATAGGACGGAATGTTTACGCATTTTCCGTTAACAAGTACGTGCTTGTGATCTACGATCTGACGAGCCTCTCTTCTTGTTCTTGCAAATCCCATACGGAAAACGATATTGTCAAGTCTGCTCTCAAGCATAACCATAAGGTTCTCACCTGTCTGGCCCTGCATTCTGTCGGCTTTCTTGTAGTAGTTACGGAAAGGTTTCTCAAGAACTCCGTAGATGAATTTTGCTTTCTGTTTCTCTTTTAACTGAAGTCCGTACTCAGATACCTTGCGGTTTGCACGTTTTAACTGTCTTGTGGACTTCTTATCAATTCCTAAGTAAATCGGATCCAGGCCAAGGGATCTGCATCTTTTCAGAACAGGTACTCTGTTTACTGCCATTTCAACTACCTCCTAATTAGACTCTTCTGCGTTTTGGTGGACGGCATCCATTGTGAGGAACCGGAGTTACGTCACGAATGCTGGTTACTTCAAGTCCGCATGCCTGAAGCGCACGGATTGCTGCTTCACGGCCTGAGCCCGGGCCTTTTACCATAACGTCTACTGTTTTTAATCCATGAATTAAAGCAGCTTTTGTTGCAGTCTCTGCTGCCATCTGTGCTGCATAAGGGGTAGATTTCCTTGAACCTTTAAATCCAAGACCACCGGCACTTGCCCATGAAAGAGCGTTTCCCTCGTTATCTGTCAGTGTAACGATTGTATTGTTGAAGGAAGACTGAATGTGTGCCTGTCCGTGTTCAACGTTTTTCTTGACACGACGTTTTGTCGTTTTCTTTGTAACTTTTGCCATTTTAAAACTAACCTACACTTTCCTTTTTTTGAAATTAATTAGTTATATCTATAAATTATTTCTTCTTGTTTGCAACTGTTCTCTTCGGTCCCTTGCGAGTTCTCGCATTTGTCTTGGTCTTCTGACCACGAACCGGGAGTCCTTTACGATGACGGATACCTCTGTAGCATCCGATCTCCTGCAGTCTCTTGATGTTAAGGGCGATTTCCCTTCTCAGATCACCTTCTACTGTCATTGTCTCATCAATAACAGCGCTCAGTCTCTTAACCTCGTCATCAGTCAGATCTCTGACACGTGTGTCAGGATTAACCTCTGCTTTAGCAAGAATTTTGTCTGCGCTTGGTCTACCAATTCCATAAATGTAGGTAAGACCGATTTCAATACGTTTCTCTCTTGGTAAGTCTACACCAGCTATACGAGCCATGTACTGTTTCCTCCATTTTCTGTTTCTGAAAGTCCTGCATATCGTATGTCACTTGCTCCCGCAAGGTGAAATGGGACATATCAACCTGCCGCTTTCTTTTCTAGTTTCCTAATTGGGGTGCCTCGGTAAAACACCCAGCTGTAATTGGCGAATCACAGCCTTTCCGAAATTGCGGATCTTAACCGCTGTTGCCTCTCGGTATTAGGCAATACATGCTTATTATTCACTCAGTAGAACAACCCTTCCGGGTGTTTCATACTGCAGCCGCACGTTTCACAAACATTCCAAAGAAGTTCCGATATGGAAATCAACCCTGACGCTGTTTGTGCTTCGGGTTCTCACAGATGATTCTGATGGATCCCTTTCTTTTAATGACCTTGCACTTCTCGCAGATCGGCTTTACAGATGATCTTACTTTCACTGGAAATCCTCCTTCCGTAAATTAGTCTCATATCTGCAGTTTCACAGGCGCACTCATACACAGTATTTGCGCGCTTGAAATATATACTAACACCTGTTTTCCTGAAATGCAAGAAAAAATTTTAAAAATTTTTGATTTTTTTTACAGACTGTATTATAATGGGTGGCAAAGTCCGGCAGACATATGGAATCTGCCTATTTTAATGAAAGGAATCTTTACATATGCATACGGAAATGAAATATCGTTTTCTGATACATTACACCTTATCTTTTATCGGTGGATACCTGGGGCTTTATGCCATTGTGTCAAGAGCTGATCTTTTCGGCAATGCCCAGACAGCCAATCTTCTTGGTGTTGTGCGGGATCTCATAGGCAGGAATTTTTCGGATATGCTTCTGCGTGTGGGTGCGCTTCTCATATATATGGCTGCTGTTATCCTTACGGTCTGGATCCCAGAGCATTTTTCCGCAGATCTTCGTTTTATCAGTATCGGAATTGATATCTGTGCAGTTTTGCTGCTTGGTTTCCTGCCAGCCAGAATGAGCCCGGTCGTAGCTCTTTATCCGGTATTCTTCGCAATGCCTTTCCAGTGGTGTACTTTCAAGGCTCCCGGCGGATATAACAGCTCGACGATCTTTTCCACCAACAATCTCCGCCAGTTCACCACTGCTGTCACACAGTTTCTTATGAAAAAAGATGACGCACAGCGTGATAAGGCGAAATTCTACGGAATGACGCTGCTGTCTTTCCATGCAGGTGCTGCTCTTTCTCTGATCCTTTATATGTACTGTGGACTGTCCGGTGTGTGGGTCTGTCTGATCTCAGCTTTCTATGCGGTGTGGCTGATTGCTGCGGACCGCAGTACTGCCGCTGATACTTCTATCGTATCTCAAAAGAAAACTTCTGCCCCAAGCAATTATAGAAATATTTCCTACAAGAAAAAAGAAGCCTGAATCAAAATGAGCCATTGATTAATAATGATTTTTAACACCGTCAGCTCTAAATAAAACTATCCCGGCAAGTACAAGTTTTTACACTTTGCAGCTTGTTCGGGATAGTTCTATTTTAAGAAATAACATTCATCTTGGAACACAAAGCTCTCTTATCTGAAGTTTTGCATCCGCATTTTTCTATGCTGTTTTTTCGGTGCGTTTTCCCTCAAATTTACTTAATTTTTTCCGACATTCCCATTTTCTTTATTTTTTATAGACCGCCGTGGAACTCATTCCTCTGGATTTTAAAAGCTTCTTGTATGCATTCAGCTGTTTTGCCGGAACTTTGACAGTCAGCTTTTTATATGTTCCTGCAAAGGCTTTTTCACCAATAGTTTTATTAGATAATACTCCTGTCTTGATAATAACGGTTCTGAGATTTTTACAGTTATAGAACGCCTGTTTACCAATTCTGCTGACGGTTTCTGAGATTGTAATACTACTCAGACTTACGCAATTGGCAAATGCTCTGTCTCCAATCTTCATTATATTATTTCCACCACTTACTTTATTCAACTTTCTGCATCCCCAAAATACATCCGTACCTATTACTGTCACATTCTTTCCAATAGTAACAGTTTTGAGGACCGTATTATTTTTAAAAGCATTTGCTGATATTCCCGTTACTTTACATGTAATTCCATTTATTTTAACTGTATCAGGAATTCTTACAGATGCTTTCTTATAAAACGGCTTTGTAAATTCGACGCTCATTCCATCCTTCAGTACCTTGTAAACTCCATTTGTAGCTTTATCATTTATGACTTTTCCAGGTGTTACAGTCTGTGGTTTGAGTTTTGCAATCTTTTCAGTTCTTGTCACTCCACAGAAAGTACAGGTAAATGTTTTGATTCCTTCCTTCGTAGTGGTAGCCGCTGTTGTAATTTTTCCCGCATTCCACGTATGTTTCGTTTTCGGAATTATTGTTCCTTCTTTCAGCAACTTGCCACAATCCTGGCAAAAAATATCGCCACTGTAACCATCGGATTTACAGGATGCTTTTTTTGAAAATTTCGTAATAGTATTTACATGTCCGGTCGCATGGATTTCTTCTATTCTTGTGGATCTACATACTTCGCAAGTGAATGTTCTGATTCCTTTTTCTGTACAGGTTGCATTTTTCGTTACTTTTCCTTCATCCCAGGTATGGGGTTCTTTCGGAATAGTTTTTCCAGAAGAAATTTTTATGCCGCAGTCTGTACAATAAACATCGCCTGTATAACCTTCCTGTATGCAGTTTGCTTCTATCTCATTACGCAGTTCTGTATACTGATGTCCTGTTGCCGGAATTTCTTCTGTTTTGGTTTCATTGCAAACTGTACAGGTGTAAGTCTTAATTCCTTTTTGCGTACAGGTTACCCCTGTCGTTATTTTTCCTTTATCCCATGTATGAGCTTTCTTTGCAATTTTTTCACCAGAAGACAGCTTTGTATTACAGTCCTTGCAGTAGATATCTCCTGTGTAGCCTTCTTCCGCACAAGTCGCAGCTTTCACATTGCGTAGCTCTGTATGCAGATGTCCTGTTGCCGGAATTTCTTCTGTGCTTGTTTTTCTACATCTTGTACAAGTGTAAGTTTTACTTCCCGGTTCTTTGCAAGTTGCATCCTTTGTAATTTTTCCACTATCCCACATATGACCTGTTGCCCCGACTGATAGTCACAATATATATTTTTCTTTTTAATTTGGTAAGGTTCCAGAGCTAACAGCTGCCTGTCTATACTTTGTTCCTTGGTAGATACTCTAATATATGCATATTTCTCCATTTTTTGTCCTCCTGTATTTTTTTATAATACAGTAGACATTTACACATCCAATTCACCTATATATAGGTAACATTTTAATAATATTCTTTTATTTACTTAAAGTCAACTATGTAAAGGTAATTTTATATTTTTCCTCTGTTATGATGAACTCAACTTTACAAAGATAACTAATCATAACAGGTGACCGTATGACTTATTCTGATATTTATGCATTACGTATCTGTCAGCTCTGCAAAAATCGTAAAATTACGATAAACAAGCTTGCAACACTGGCTGGACTGAAACAATCCACAATAGATAATATTATACGAGGAAAAAGCAGGAATCCCCAAGTAAGAACACTCCATAAAATCGCTAATGTATTTGGAATGACCTTAAGTGAGTTTCTTGATTTTCCGGAACTCAATGACTATTCCATTGATGATGAAGAAGATGATGAATAATGATTTTTAACACTGTCACTCCCCAATAACATTTATTTTGGGATACAAAAAACCCCTTATCTAAAGTTTAGCATCCGCATTTTTTCAATGCTTTTTCCCTTAAATTACTTGATTTTTCTTTCTTCCTTTTTTAGCATAACAGAAACAGGATTTCCTGATACGCCACAGTTTCTTCCTGTTCAGACTTATAGTATACTTAAATAATCAAATAGAGAGACACCATTTTATTAGTTGAAAAAGCAAGAATCTTTCAACAACCGTTGAAGAATCTGCGGTTGAGCTTCTTCATCGCTACTCTGGCAGGCTCCATCAGCGGCCATTCTTTCCTAAGCCTCCCTTTCAGCATGCCTTATTTTAAACTGCTTTGTTTTCAACCATCAAATTCTATGTCAATTTTAACGCAAAAGTGATTTCCTGTCCTTCCTGCCTGAATACTGCGATTCATCCGAAGCATGATTCCATACTCACTTGTGATCCGTTCCAGATCTTCTTCCCGTTTCTGGACCATTATCTTCGACACCATCAACACTTTTTTACGTTTTTCCATAGATGTTTTGCAGTTATTCCCTTTGATACATTCTGTTTTATAAGAACAACCAGTGCAGTCTGAACATCTGTAATAAGTTTTTATACTGATATATCCTCTCGTCGTTTTACTTCTTCATTCATTTGTAACTGTTCCTCCACTTTCGTACCTGTCATCTGCAACGATTTCTGAATATGTTTCTATGTCAAGAAAAAGCACTCTTTAAAAGTGCTGTATCTGGCCACTTTTAAGGCTACGAAAAATAGGCCAGTACAATTCGAAACTGGGTGCAGGTATATAACAAACTGAGTATTATATACGAAAGGTGCCATCCAGAGTAACAAGTAAACCGACGATTAAGACGGGCGCCCCCTGTGCTTGACATATAATTCAACGACTTTTATATAAAACAAGGGCGAAGGGTCTATCACCCTTGCATTCGTAAAAGAATCTTATTTACAGACTTTTTCTCACAATCTCAAATAAAATAATCCCAAACAAGTTACAAAACGTAAAAACTTTGTACTTGCCGGGATCATTTTATTTGGAACTGACGGTGTTAAAATCATTATTAACCGACAGCCCCTCTGTTTTTCTATTTATTTTTCAGACCTCAGACTATTATGAAATTTAGAAATTTTCTTATCCGGCAATTCCTCTGCTCCACGCAGTAAGAGCTTTCTTGTTATTTCCGTTGAGATCACATCTGCACTTTCTTGTTTTCCAGTCATAAGTAGCTTCTGTATAATAAATATAGTTGCCCTTTACAGATACTTTAATAGCTCTGTCACTAATTATTTTGCATTTGCTTCCATCTCTGTTTATCAGATAGACAGGACCTCCATGAGGGAATCCCACAGCTGTAACCAAGACTTTGTTTTTCACGCTCTGTACTGTTGAACAATCCTTCCCCAGACGTTTTATCTGTCTTTTTTTCAGATTTACCACTGCAAAATTTCCCAGTCCGTCACCATACTGGGTCTGATATCCCATATAAAGATAGGTGCCATCGCAGCCGATAATGCTATCCGCAGGTCCCTCCCCCCTGAAGCTTATCAGCACTTTATTTTTACGGGTTTTCAGATTATACTGAACCAGTTTACGATTTTTGTAAGTTCCTCCAAAGCTGCCGCTCCTCAGAAATGCTGCACTTTCATAATAAAGATATTTTCCGTTTGTTACAATGGAACCACTGGAACAGCTGTTAAGAAGCGCTTTCTTTTTACCATTCTTTGAAGCATATACAATATAACGATTGGTTCTGTCATTGTATTTCATAGAATAAATCGTGCCGTTTACTTTGCCGCTTTTATAAAAAGTAATCTTCTTATATGCACTGAGTCCGTTTGACGCGGCCTGTACATTCTCTGTTGTTCCTACTGCTGTAAACAGCATACTGAATGCCAGCAGTAATACCATACATATGGTCAGCAGTCTGTTACCTTGGTTTCGTTTGTTTTTCATAATTTTCCTTCCTTTCCTGTTGCGGTGTTTACAGATATCGTATATCTATATTTTACACTACAGGAAGACTGTATGTCCATAGATACAAAAAAGAAACAGGTTCTGATTTATTTTCAGTTCCTGTTTCTTTTCATTTTAATCAGGTGGGCATTCTTTTAATTTTATAAAGCTGAATCTAATACGATTGTCTCAAACGGTCTTAATGTGATCTTTCCATCTTCTGCAGTGATCTTCTCATAGTTTCCAAGACGTTTCTGATATGCTTTCCATTCCGGTTGCTGCCGGATCGTTACATTCTCTGCTGTCAGGTTATTAAGAACGATCAGTTCTTCTCCCTGATAGTTACGTCTGTATGCCAGCACATCTGCATTTTCTTTTTCCAGAAATTCGATAGTTCCCTCTGCTATGATATCTTTTTCTTTTCGAAGGGCAATCAGTTTCTTATAGAAGCTGTAAATGGAGTCCGGATCTTTAAGTTCTGTTTCTGCATTGATCTCCTTATAATTCTCGGGAGCTTCGATCCACGGTGTTCCTTCTGTGAATCCTGCGTTTTTGTCATCAGACCACTGCATCGGTGTTCTGCTGTTGTCTCTTGATCTGGCAGCCAGAACCTTAAGAGCCTGCTCTTTGGTTTTTCCCTGATCAAGAAGGATTTTATAATAATTCAGGCTCTCCACATCACGGTACTGGGAAATATCGTTGTAGTGGGCATTGGTCATTCCCAGTTCCTCTCCCTGATAAACATAAGGAGTTCCCCGCATCATGTGAATCGCCGCTGCCAGCATCTTGGCGGATTCTTTCCAGTAAAGGTCCTCATT
The DNA here is from genome assembly GCF_003461955.1 of Ruminococcus sp. AM36-2AA. GTDB lineage: Bacteria > Bacillota > Clostridia > Lachnospirales > Lachnospiraceae > Blautia_A. The sequence continues at coordinate 173,892 of NZ_QTYB01000005.1, forward strand.
GCCCATTCTGGACACAACTCGCGGCTGATCGTGATTGCACCAGAAAAGTGCATTCCAGCCATCTCCATCCTGCATTCCCATCTGCCATGTCTCGAACAGTTTTTTCAGTGCTATTCTGTCAGGCTCCATCAGTGTCCATTTATCTCCGTCCTTATAATCTACTTTCAGATGATGGAAATTAAAGCACATGGAAAGCTCTTTTTCCTTCCGTCCTGAATAACGAATACAGTTCTCAAGCGAAGTGGAAGACATTTCTCCTACTGTGATCATATCCTCAATGCCTGTATCTCTGGTCAGTTCCTTAAGATATTCATGTACATGAGGACCGTCTGTATAAAATCTTCTTCCGTCGCCTTCCAGATCATCCTCAAACAGCTCAGGCTTGGAAATTACATTAATTACATCAAAACGGAAGCCTTTTATCCCTTTGTTTTTCCAGAAGCGGATAACTTTTTTCAGTTCACCACGGACTTCCGGGTTCTCCCAGTTCAGATCTGCCTGGGTAACATCATAAAGATGGAGATACCATTTTTTCAGTGATGGTACATACTCCCATGCAGGACCGCCGAATTTTGACTGCCAGTTTGTCGGAATCTGATCTTCCGGTTCATCCCGGAATATGTAGTAGTCCTGATATTTTTTTTCTCCTGCAAGGGCTCTCCGGAACCATTCATGCTCTGTGGATGTGTGGTTGAATACCATATCCAACATCAGACCAATTCCACGGTTATCACACTCTCGGATCAGTTCATCCATATCCTCCATGGTTCCAAACTGTGGATTGATCTTATAATAATCTGCCACATCATAACCGTTATCGTTCATTGGAGAGATAAATACCGGTGTAATCCAGAGATAATCAATTTCTAATTCTTTAAGATAATCCAGCTTTTCAATGATTCCACGGATGTCACCAAAACCATCCCCATCCGAATCCCTGAAGGATTTCGGATAAACCTGATATACTGTCTTTCTGCCAAAATCTGTCATAATTCTTTCCTCCTAAATCAATCGGACATTCATGATCCGATTTCATAGCCTGTACCCACTTCAGTTAAATAAAACGATCTCTGTTTTTCCTGCTTCTGCGTGAATATCTGTTACAAATTCAAAATCTTTCGCATTGCCTTCTTCTGTCACAATACATACTGTCACATCCGGATGGCCTGCTGTCCTAATCTTTTCCCTGTCAAAACGTACCAACGGTGTTCCCTGCTTTACTTTCTGGTTCAGAGATACCAGATACTCAAAACCGTCACCTTGCATTTCCACTGTATCAATTCCAATATGGAGAAGAATCTCCATGCCGTTCTCAAGAGTCAGCCCGCAGGCATGTCTGGACTCGTCCATAAGAACAGTTACTTCACCGTCACATGGCGCATAAAGAGTATCGTTCTCCGGAAGGATGGCAAGACCGTCACCCATAACTCCTTCGGAAAATACGCCGTCATTTACTTCCTTCAGAGGAATTACTTTTCCTGTAAGGAAAGCTCTGAGAGTGTTTGCTCCATCTCCGTTAAGTTCTGTTGTTTCTGTATTTTCTGTTGCGCTGATGCTGCCGGCTTCTGCTGATACATCCACTGTATCTGCGCTGTCCCCGGCTCCCACTCGATCTGCCATGGAAAGTTTTTTCTTTCCAACAATAAATGTCAGTGTCATCGGAATCACAAAAGCGATCACCATACAGATTGCAAAGCTTCCCATATATTTCGGCTGAATGGACAGGATTCCCGGGATTCCACCTACACCTACTGCGTTGGCTGTTGTAGAAGTCATAACGCAGACAACTGCTGAAATAGCAGATCCGATCATTCCACAGATAAACGGGAATCCGTATTTCAGGTTTACACCAAAGATTGCCGGCTCTGTTACTCCAAGGTAACAGGAAATTCCTGCCGGAACATTGACTTCCTGTGCTGCTACATTCTTTTTCTGAAGGATGATCATTCCCATAACCGCAGAACCCTGAGCAATATTGGAAAGTGCGATCATCGGCCACAGCATGGTTCCGCCATAATCTGCGATCAGCTGAAGGTCAATAGCATTGGACATATGATGAAGTCCTGTGATAACAAGAGGTGCATAAACAAATCCGAAAATTGCACCAAATACAACTTTAAAGGATCCTGTGATTCCTGCATATACTACGGAAGAGATCGCAGAACCGATCTTCCATCCGATAGGACCTACAATAAAATGCGCAGCCATTACAGCAAGTACAAGACTGCAGAATGGAACTACAACACTTGAGATCACCTGAGGAGATATTTTTCTGAAAAACCTCTCAAGATAAACAAGTACAAACGCTGCCATGATCGCCGGAAGCACCTGTGCCTGATAACCGATCATGTTCACTTTTACAAATCCGAAATCCCATTTCGGAATATCCGCTGCTGCTGTTCCGGCTACAGAATAAGCGTTGAGAAGCTGGCCGGAAACCAGGGTAAGTCCAAGGACGATACCAAGCATCTCCGTTGTGCCCATTTTCTTGGTCACAGACCAGCAGATACCTACCGGCAGCATGTGGAAGATTGCTTCACCGATCAGCCACAGGAAACTGTCCATTCCGGACCAGAACTGACTGATATCACATAAAGTTTTCGTTCCATTCTCAAAGAAGTAAATGCTGTCAATACAGTTTCGAAATCCCAGGATCAGACCACCGGTGATGATAGCCGGGATCAGCGGTGCAAAGATCTCTGCCAGTGCAGCGATCACCTTCTGGAGAATATTCTGGTTCTTCTTTGCTGCCTGCTTCACTGCATCCTTGGAAACGCCTTCCACTCCTGCCACTTTTACAAAATCATTGTAAAAATCAGCGACTGCATTTCCGATGATCACCTGAAACTGTCCCGCCTGTGTGAAGCTTCCCTTTACCACCTTCATAGCTTCGATTGCTTCCACATCCGCCTTTGACGGATCATTGAGTACAAAACGCATTCTAGTTACACAATGTGATACAGCTGCAATGTTCTCTTTTCCTCCGATGAGGCGAAGCAGCTGCTGGGCATCCTGTGTATACTTTCCCATTTTCCTTTCCTCCATTACATTTTGATGATTATTTCCCTTTGTTCTGATTTGTTTAAACATGTTGTCGATGTTTTATTTATATCACGCTTGTTTAAACATGTCAATATGCTTTTTAAAACTTGTTTAAACATTTCAAAGTATTTGCATTGCGCTTGCCTACAAAATCTTTTATAATGATCCTATAGCATTTCCATAAATTACTGCATCAAGTTCAGCTGCTCAGAACATAAATTGCCGGAAATGCTATAGGAATCATAAATCCTGCTATATTTTTTGACCGAACATGAATGGAGAATAGAAATGCCAAGAAGTATTTATGAAGATATCTATAAAGATCTGAAAATGAAAATCGAAGATAACACTTTTGCCTACCAGGAGCTTCTTCCCCCTGAAAACACCCTGATCCAGACCTACGGCTGCTCCCGAAATACTCTGCGCCGCGCAGTTGGCCTTCTTGTCAGTGACGGCTATGTACAAACCATGCAGGGAAAAGGTGTCCGCAATATCTACCGTCCAAGTGAGCAGACTGCCTTCACCATCGGTGAGATCGAAACATTCAATGAATCTGCTACAAGGAACGGCCAGAATGCCCGCACGGAAGTTGTTCTTTTCACTGAACTGTGCATCAGTGAAAAACAGGCCTCTTACACCGGCTTTCCTGTCGGAGCTGAAGTTTACTATATCCAGCGTATCCACTATCTGGATGATATTCCGCTGATCATCAACCATAACTATTTTCTGAAAGAATCTGTTCCCGGCCTTACTGCCGAGATTGCCAGACATTCCATCTATGAATATCTGGAACAGGAACTTCATATGACCATTGTCAACAGCAAACGTGTGATGACTGTGGAAAAGGTCACAGAGATTGATGAAAAATATCTTCATCTGAATGTAAAAGATTATAACTGCGTGGCTGTGGTATCCAGCCAGACTTACAACAGTGACGGTGTTATGTTTGAGTATACCCAGTCCCGCCATCGTCCGGATCACTTCCGTTTTTATGACAACGCCCTGCGCCGGTGATCCAACAGGCTCCCTGACACTCCCCTTGCGGAAATGCTCAGATTTCCCGATGCTGTGCTGTTTCTTCTTTTCCTGAACTGTGTTATACTGAAACAATCAAATGGAGAGAGGAATTTTTATTCTTATGAAAAAGCGAGAATCTTTTAACAGCCGCTGGGGGTTCATTCTGGCCTGTATCGGGTCTGCGGTTGGAATGGGAAATATCTGGATGTTTCCTACCAGAGTTTCCCTGTATGGAGGGGGATCGTTTCTGATCCCGTATTTTATTTTTGTGGCACTGATCGGATTTACAGGGGTGATCGGTGAGATGAGTTTCGGGCGTGGAACACGTTCCGGCCCCATTGATGCTTTTGGTCTTGCCTGCGAAACAAAAGGCAGGAGGAAACTGGGCGAAACCCTTGGATGGATCCCTGTTGCCGGTGCACTTGCCATGGCTATCGGCTATACCGTTGTCATGGGCTGGATCTTCCGATATATGATCGGAACTTTTACAGGATCCACCCTGGCTCCTGCAGATATTGAGTCCTTTGGTTCCAAATTCGGCGGCATGGCATCTGCCTGGGGAAACAATCTCTGGCAGCTGGCTGCTCTTGTGATCTGTATGTTTATCCTGATGTATGGTGTTGGAAGTGGTATCGAAAAGGCAAACAAGATCATGATGCCGATCTTTTTCGTACTGTTTGTGATCCTTGGCATCTATGTTGCTTTTCAGCCTGGCTCTGCTGCCGGATACCGTTACATCTTCCGTGTGGAACCAGAAGTTCTGGCGAAACCATCCACCTGGATCTTTGCACTTGGGCAGGCATTTTTCTCCCTGTCCGTTGCAGGTAACGGAACACTGATCTACGGGTCCTACCTTCCGGACAGTGAAGATATCCCGGCTTCTGCAGCCAGAGTTGCACTTTTTGATACGCTGGCTGCCATGCTGGCTGCACTCGTGATCATTCCTGCAATGGCAACTACCGGTGCACAGCTTGATCAGGGTGGGCCTGGACTTCTGTTCATCTATCTGCCTCACCTGATCAAAACCATGCCAGGAGGCCGGATCATTGCCATTATCTTCTTTGTGGCGGTATTCCTTGCAGGCATGACTTCTCTTATGAACCTTTATGAGGCACCAATCGCCACAGTCCAGGAAAAAACAGGCCTTGGCCGTATCCCTTCCTGTATGGTGATCGCAGCTATCGGAGTCGTAGTTTCTCTTCTGATCCAGGGCATCGTCTCTGACTGGATGGATGTACTTTCTATCTATATCTGCCCTCTTGGCGCAGGACTTGCAGGGATCATGTTCTTCTGGGTATTTGGCCGGAACTATGTAGAGAGCCAGATCAACAAGGGCCGTGAAAAACCATTCACAAAATATTTTTATCCGGTGTGTAAATATCTTTATATTCCGGTATGCTTTCTAGTGCTGATCCTTGGTATCGTGCTTGGCGGTATCGGATGATAAAACGCTGAAATTTACAGAATGGACTACATAAAAGAATCCCGCGGAAACGGTTTTAAACGTTTCCACGGGATTCTTTTCATTTATATTTTTGCAAAAGGGATGTTCTTTTTTAGAGGGTGTCCGGTTTCTCCACTTCATAATCAGACCAAGATGCAACCGCATCGCTGCCGGATGTATCTGCTGTATCTTCGTATTTATCTACAGTGATCGTATAATCGCTGTCGCCTTCTACATATACGGTTCCGTCTGTTCCTTTAACTGTGACGGTTTTTCCGGAGTCATCCACGATGGTTCCGGCATTGGAAAGTTTGGAGACGGTGCTGTCACCGGTTACTGTCCAGGTAGAATCGTCACTGACATATACGTTGCAGTAACCATCTCCGCCGTTGCCGGCAAAACTCTCATCGTCTATGATAGCTCCTGTCAGGTTGCTTCCGTCTGTCATATAGAAATCAAGCTGGCTGATGGTATCCCAGATCACGCTGCCTTCCATGTCCTGGCTGATCGCGGTAAAGTCACAGTCTGCTCCGTTGGCTCCGCTTTCCCCCCATCCTCTTTCATTGTTATTTCCTGTACAGCGAAGAAAGTACTCATTGTCATTGTTGTATGTGATATCTACATCTTTCAGCGTAATGTCACTCTCTGTGTTGGTTGTGTAGAACACACCGCCGTTCTTGGAAGTAAGGGTTCCGCCGTCCATCTGGAAGGTACTGTTTCCTACTTCGGAATCACCGGACATACTCTGATAGAGGATCACGGTCCAGGTGCTGTCATTCTGACTTAAGTCACTCATATTTCCGGTAAGGTCGCAGTTAAAAAGATGCAGGGAGTTCAGTCCTTCGATGCACACGGCTTCTGATCCGTTTGCTGTAAGTGTGGCATCTTTTACTGCAATATCTGCGGTGCAGTATACTGCCGGTGAACCTACACCATTGGATGTGTAAGTTCCGCCGTCTACGACCATGGTTCCGCCGCCGCGGTCGCTCCGGATAGCTGCTGCGGATTCTCCGTCTGTCTCCACATTCAGATCCCAGGCGTATAATTTACCGCCGCCGGCTGCATGGATTCCACCGGAAGTATCCTGTGTTGTCTTAATGGTAGTGTCTGCCGCGTAGACAGTTCCATCGCCGTAGGCAAAAAGTCCTGCTCCTCCGGCTGCGTCAGTGGTTACAGTTCCGCCTTTTACATAGGCATTTCCGTCTGTTGCAAGAAGCGCTGCTCCTACACCGTAAAAACTGGAGTTGTCACCGCCTGTACTGTCGGAGGAGTTTCTTGTGATATCTATATTATTAAAAGTAACATTTGCTCCTGAGGAAACAAGTGCCGCGTTCTCGTCTGTTCCTGTGGATTCCAGGGATGTATCCGATACTTCTGTATCAGAATCATACGTATTGGCTGTGTCATAGCTGTCTACTCCCTGGGACTGACCTCCCGGTGCTCCACCAGGACCTCCCTGACCGCCGCCCATATCTGTGCTCTGCACTTTGATGGTAAGGGCATTTTCGTCGTCGTCTGTGGTGATGGCTACGATGTCACCTTCCTGAATATCGGAGAGTTCGATGGTCTCACTCTGGGAATTATTACCGTCCGGAGCACCACCCTGGTCGCCGCCTGGGGCCTGATTGTTTCCGTTATCTCCGTCTGACTTCTCCGGGGCTTCTCCCTGGTTTCCTCCTGGGGCTCCGCCCGGACCTTCGGCGCTTTCTTTTGTGATCACGGTATCATCCGTCACTGTGACTGTCATCTCATCTCCGGTCAGATCCAGCATGGAAGGTGCCTCTCCCTGATCTCCGCCAGGGGCTCCACCATTTCCATCTGCATTGTCACCGTCCGGTTTCTCCGGGGCTTCTCCGTTATCTGTTGAATCCCCATCTTTGCTGTCCGTTTTATCGGACTCTGCATCTTTGCTGTCAGATTCTGTGCTCTCTGCATCGGATGTATCAGCAGAAGCATCTCCGCTTCCATTCTCATCCGGCTTCTCAGGTGCTCCACCGTTTCCGCCCATATCTTTCATTGTTCCAACTGCGATGGTGATCTTTCCGTCTTCCACAGATTTCACTTCACCGTAGGTCACATCTTCCTCATCAGAATCTTCTTTATCCGCATCTGCGCTGCTGTCACTGTCGTCTGTGCTTTCTGCACTCTCTGCCGTTGTATCTTCTGTCCCTTTATTATCTGAACTTTCCGCTGTATTCGTTGTTGTCTCTGTTGTCGCTGCCCCGCATGCGGTAACAGATGCTGTTGCCATCATAATTCCTAAGATTGCTGCAAGATATTTTTTCTTCATATGAACACCTCTCTTTTTCTTGTATGCTCATACTATATCAGCAAAATCTGTTCACTTTATGTTTAAAACATGAAAAAAGTGTGAGTGATAATATCCACTTTGAGATTTTTTTCCGAAAAAAAGCACAAAAAAGACCCGGCAGTTTAAAACCACCAGGCCCTTTACAGAATTTCTTATTTATCTCTCCAGATGATTCTTCCTTTGGAAAGATCATACGGAGAAAGTTCGATCGTTACTTTATCTCCCGGGAGAATACGGATGAAGTTCATACGGAGCTTACCGCTGATATGGGCAAGTACCACATGTTTGTTTTCCAGTTCTACTTTAAACATCGCGTTAGGCAGTTTCTCCAGAACAGTGCCTTCTACTTCGATCACATCTGCTTTTGACATTTTTTACCTCCTATGTCATGACAACAATTGCTGCTTACAGATTTGTAAGCGTCAGAATCTCTGGTTCCCCATCTGTAATGAGGATCGTGTTTTCATAATGTGCGGAAAGTGAACCATCCATGGTTACTACTGTCCACTCATCGTCCAGCCATGCCACGTCCGCACGACCAAGGTTGATCATGGGCTCGACGGCCAGGGTCATTCCCGGAAGGAGCTTGATGCCCCTGCGCTTCTGCGGGAAGTTTGGAATCTGCGGATCCTCATGAAGATGAGTTCCGATTCCATGTCCTACAAGGTCACGTACAATACCGTAACGGTATTTCGCTGCGTGGGCTCCGATGGCTTTGGAAATATCATTTAAATGATTTCCGGCTTTTGCCATTTTCAGTCCTTCAAAAAAGCACTCTCTTGTAACTTTAATAAGCTGCTGTGCCTCTTTGGATACTTCACCTACCGCATAGGTACGTGCTGCGTCAGAATGGTAGCCCTTGTAAATCAGGCCGGCGTCGATCTTAACCAGATCCCCGTCCTGGATAATCTTCTCTTCGGATGGAATTCCATGCACAACCTCATCATTCAGGCTGATACAAAAAGAAGCCGGAAAACCTCCGTAATTCAAAAAGTTCGGAATACAGCCCATAGACCGGATCATTTCTTCTCCAATCTTATCAATCTCCTTGGTGCTGACGCCTGGTTTGATATAAGGGATCAAACCATCATGCACCTTCTCCAGAAGATGGCCGGATTCTCTCATAAGTTCTATTTCATGCTGTGTCTTAATTGTTACGGACATTCTTATTCTCCTAAGATGTCAACGATCTCCTGGAATACCTCATTCAGATCCCTGGTTCCGTCTACCGTCTTCAAAACACCCTGTCTGGTGTAATAGTCAATCAATGGCTGTGTCTGCTCATGATAAACATTCAGACGCTTCTGGACTGTTTCCGGCTTATCATCGTCACGGAGTACAAGCTTGTCACCACAGGTATCACAGACACCTTCTGTTTTCGGTGCTGCGAACTCAACATGATAAGTTGCACCGCATTTTACGCAGGCACGACGACCGCCCATACGTTTCACGATATTATCATCCGGTACATCCACATCGATTGCATAGTCAATTTTGCTTCCAAGTTTGTTCAGAGCCTCTGTCAGACATTCTGCCTGCGGAATTGTTCTCGGAAAACCATCCAGAACATATCCTTCTCTTGCATCCTCCTGCTGGATTCTGTCAACAACAAGGTCACAGGTCAGTTCATCCGGAACAAGAAGTCCCTGATCCATGTAAGTTTTTGCTTTGTTTCCAAGCTCGGTACCGTTTTTGATGTTGGCACGGAAAATATCTCCTGTGGAGATGTGCGGAATCCCATATTTCGCCGCAATTTTCTTGGCCTGAGTACCTTTGCCTGCCCCCGGTGCACCCAACATAATAATTCTCATAGCATACCCTCCATTTTCCTGTTTGCTGCCTGATTTTCAGACAGTCCTGTTTACAAATCAAGGCTGCGACACTTTCGCACCGCAACCTTCATTTTCAATTAGTTCAGGAAGCCTTTGTAATTACGTACAAGCAGCTGAGATTCCATCTGCTTAACGGTCTCCAGGATAACACCTACGATGATGATGATAGATGTTCCTCCGAAGGAAACGTTCGCGCCAAATACACCGTTAAAGAAGAACGGAATAACGGCCACGATAACAAGACCTACTGCACCTATAAATATAATATAATTCAGGATTTTAGTCAAATAATCTGAAGTCGGTTTTCCCGGACGGATGCCTGGGATAAAACCGCCCTGCTTTTTGATATTATCGGCTACTTCCAACGGATTAAAGGTAATGGATGTATAGAAGTATGCGAAGAATACGCAAAGTACTACATACACGATCAGACCCCAGCTATACTGGATCTGACTTGGATTACACCAGTTATTAGAGGAAAGTCCTCTTAAGATCTCACTTCCAATGCCTGTTCCGTTTCCTTTGCCAGCAAACTGTGCAATGATTGACGGGAATGACATAATGGAAGAAGCAAAAATAACCGGGATAACACCGGCAGTATTTACCTTGAGCGGGATGTTTGTGGACTGACCGCCCATCATCTTACGTCCAACCATCTTTCTGGAATACTGAACCGGAATTCTTCTCTCTGCTCCGTTGAGGATAAGTACGAGCACTACAACAAACAGGATGATCACAGCAATAATGCAGGCTGCGAGCATGCCTTTTGCAATTGTTTTGCCCTTGACGAAGTTCTCATAAAGAAGGGATACATCGCTCGGGATCCTGGACACGATATTGATTGTCAGGACGATGGAAATACCATTTCCAACACCCTTCTCTGTAATACGCTCGCCCAGCCACATAAGCATTGCGGAACCCGCTGTTAAACTTGCAACAACTACGATTCCTTTAAGGAAGTTCATGTTCGGGATCATACCCTGACGTCCGAATCCGATTGCCATGGCAACAGACTCAAACAGAGCAAGACCAACGGTTACATAACGTGTGATTGCTGTAAGCTTTTTTCTGCCTTCTTCTCCGTCACGCTGCATTTCTTCCAGTGCCGGAATGGCAATGGTAAGAAGCTGAATGATAATGGAAGAAGTAATGTAAGGTGTGATGTTCAATGCAAAAATTGACATCTGAGTAAAGGAACCGCCGGTGAACGCATCAAAGAAATTGAATGCGTCACCGGTATTAGATTCAAACCACTGCTTGAAGAAGTCACTGTCGACTCCCGGTACAGGAAGCTGGGATCCAATTCTGATCACGAATATCATCCAGATCAGATAGAGAAGTTTCCTTCTCATTTCCTTTACTTTGAAAACACTCTTAAGAGTCTCAAACATTAGATCACCTCTACTGTACCACCAGCAGCTTCAATTTTTGTTTTTGCAGTCTCGCTGACAGCGTTTACTTTAACATTGAGTTTTTTTGTAAGCTCGCCGTTTCCAAGGATCTTAACACCATCACCGATCTTGGAGATTGCACCGCTTGCAAGTAAGCTGTCAACTGTAACCTCTGCGCCATCCTCAAAACGATTGAGAACGTCTACATTGATTGCGATAATTTCTTTGGAGTTTCTGTTAGTGAAACCTCTCTTAGGAAGACGTCTGTATAAAGGCATCTGACCTCCCTCGAATCCCGGTTTCTTGTGTCCGGAACGAGCAAGCTGTCCTTTATGTCCTTTACCAGCAGTTTTGCCGTTTCCTGAACCATGTCCACGGCCTCTTCTGAAGTTATCGCTATGCTTGGAACCCTCTGCGGGTCTTAAGTTTGATAATTCCATTCTGGCACCTCCTTAATCTTCTACTTTTACCAGGTGCTGCACCTGCTGAATCATTCCTCTGGTTGCAGCGTTGTCTGGCATCTCAACTGTTTTATGCATCTTTGTAAGACCCATAGCTTTTACAGTTTTTTTGTGCTTCGGTACTGCACCGATTGGAGATTTTACCAGTGTAACCTTGATTGTATCTGCCATTTCCATTTCCTCCTTAACCCAGAATCTCATCTACAGATTTTCCGCGGAGCTTTGCAACCTCTTCCGGAGTCTTTAACTGGCTCAGGCCTGCGATTGTTGCCAGAACTACGTTCTGTTTATTTCTGGAACCCATACATTTTGTACGGATGTTTTTGATACCAGCAAGCTCGATTACGGCACGTGCCGGGCCACCGGCGATAACTCCAGTACCTTCCGGAGCTCTCTTCAGAAGCATCTCAGCGCTTCCGAATTTTCCGATGAAGTCATGTGTAATGGAATTGTTCTCGTCTCTTGCAACAGTAACAAGTTTCTTCATAGCGTCCTCTTTACCTTTGCGGATCGCCTCCGGAATTTCTGCTGCTTTTCCTAAACCTGCACCAACGTGTCCATTGCCGTCACCTACAACAACTAAAGCTGTGAAACGGAAGTTACGACCACCTTTAACAACCTTGGTAACACGCTTGATTGATACTACTTTATCTTCTAACTCTAACTGACTAGCATCAATAAGATTACGTTTCATGTGTTCTTTTCCTCCTCTTAGAATTTCAGTCCAGCTTCTCTTGCTGCATCTGCCAGTGCTTTAACTTTTCCGTGGTAGATATATCCACCTCTGTCGAAAACAACGTTCTCGATACCAGCCTCGATGGCTTTTTTACCGATTACTGTTCCGACTTTTGCTGCAGCCTGTACATCGTCAGTGTTCTCAAGCTCTGCTTTTACGTCCTTCTGGAGAGTAGAAGCGGATACTAAAGTCTTACCAACTGTGTCATCAATAATCTGTGCATAGATGTGCTTGTTGGAACGAAATACTGCCAGACGAGGAGTAGTTGCAGTTCCGTTTAAATGATGACGTAATCTTCTATGCTTCTTTTCGCGAATTTCGCTTCTGGATGCTTTGTTAATCATATTCTCACTCTCCTTAATTATTTCTTACCGGTCTTACCGACTTTACGTCTGATAACTTCGTCAACGTACTTGATTCCCTTGCCCTTGTATGGCTCAGGTCTTCTCTTGTCTCTGATCTCAGCTGCGTACTGGCCAACTTTTTCTTTGCTGATACCAGATACGATGATCTTGTTTCCATCAACTGTGGACTCAAGACCTTCTGGATCTTCCATTTCTACCGGGTGAGAATATCCAAGGCTAAGTACGAGCTTCTTGCCCTGCTTAGCTGCTTTATAACCAACACCGTTAACCTCAAGCTCTTTTTTGTAGCCTTCGCTTACACCAACAACCATGTTGTGGATAAGGCTTCTTGTTAATCCGTGAAGGGATTTGATTCTCTTTAAGTCGTTCGGTCTTGTTACTACTACATGACCGTCTTCAACTTTGATCTCTAACTCTGTCGGGAGTGCTCTCTCAAGTGTTCCCTTAGGTCCTTTTACTGTTACAACGTTTCCATCAGCGACTGTAACCTCAACGCCAGCTGGAATTGCAACCGGAAGTCTTCCGATTCGTGACATAAATTTGTCCTCCTTACTTAGATTGTCGGAGAGGGCCCATGCCCTCTCTGTTTTCAGTTTAAAAGCTATATGACTGCCCTGTATGGACTACCATACAAATGCAAGTACCTCGCCACCAACCTGAAGCTTACGAGCCTCTTTGTCAGTGATAACGCCTTTGTTTGTGGAAAGGATTGCGATACCAAGTCCACCAAGAACCTTCGGAAGCTCATCCTTGCCTGCGTATACACGAAGACCTGGTTTGGAGATTCTCTTAAGTCCTGTGATGATCTTCTGATTTTTGTCCTCACCGTATTTCAGTGTGATGTGAAGAGTTTTAACAACTCCATCCTCAACCAGATCATATTTTGCGATGTATCCCTCATCTACAAGGATGTTTGCGATAGCAATTTTCATCTTAGATGCCGGTACGTCTACAGTGTCATGTTTTGCAGTGTTTGCGTTACGGATTCTTGTAAGCATATCTGCGATCGGATCGCTCATTGTCATGTAAGTTTCCTCCTCTTTCTTCAGACTTTACATGTCGTGTGAATTAATATATATCTAATCAAAAAGTTGCTTGCAGCCTACCAGGACGCTTTTTTAACACCCGGAATCTGACCTTTGTATGCCAGCTCACGGAAGCAGATTCTGCAAATTCCGTATTTTCTCAGGTATGCATGTGGACGGCCACAGATTCTGCAGCGAGTATACTCTCTTGTGGAGAATTTAGCTTTGCGCTGCTGTTTAATTTTCATTGCTGTCTTAGCCATGAATCTTTTCCTCCTATTTAGCAAATGGCATGTTGAATAATGTCAGTAATTCGCGTGCCTCTTCATCTGTTTTAGCAGTTGTAACGAAGATAACGTCCATTCCTCTTACTTTATCAACCTTATCGTACTCAACCTCTGGGAAGATCAGCTGCTCTTTGATACCAAGAGCGTAGTTTCCTCTGCCGTCGAATGCGTTCGGGTTAACACCACGGAAGTCACGTACACGTGGAAGAGCAAGGTTGATAAGACGATCAGCGAATTCATACATCTTCTCACCTCTCAGAGTAACTTTACATCCGATCGGCATACCCTCTCTGATTTTGAAGTTAGCGACAGATTTTTTAGCTTTTGTAGCGATTGCTTTCTGTCCTGTAACAAGTTCCATATCTGCGATTGCAGCGTCAAGAAGTTTAGCGTTCTCTTTCGCCTCGCCAACACCCATGTTAACAACGATTTTCTCGAGTTTTGGCACTTCCATTACGTTTTTGTATCCGAATTTCTTGGTCATGGCATCCATGATCTCGTTCTTGTAAAGATCTTTTAATCTACTCACCTTTATATGCCTCCTCTCTTAATTAATCGATTGTCTTTCCTGTTGCCTTTGCAACACGGACTTTTTTGTCTCCATCCATCTTGAATCCAACTCTTGTAGCTTTTCCGTCTACAACGAGCATTACGTTGGAGATGTGAAGCGGAGCTTCTTTTGTCACGATTCCACCGTTCTGATTAGCTGCGGACGGTTTAGCGTGCTTTGTAACCATGTTTACGTTCTCAACAACTACTGTGTTGTCTTTTACGTTAACTGCAAGAACTTTTCCGTCCTTACCTTTATCTTTTCCAGCGATAACTTTTACAGTATCACCTTTTTTAATTTTCATAGCTGACATTCGGCACCCTCCTATAATACTTCCGGAGCTAAGGAAACGATCTTCATGAATTTCTTCTCACGAAGCTCTCTGGCAACTGGTCCAAAGATACGAGTTCCTCTCGGAGTTAAGTCATCCTTGATAATTACGGCAGCATTTTCATCGAAACGGATGTAGGATCCGTCTTTACGACGAGCGCCTTTTTTAGTTCTAACAACTACAGCTTTAACAACGTCACCTTTTTTAACAACGCCGCCTGGTGTTGCATCTTTAACCGTAGCAACGATTGTATCACCGATGTTTGCATATCTTCTTGTAGAGCCGCCCATAACACGAATACAAAGGATTTCTTTTGCACCAGTGTTGTCGGCAACTTTCAGTCTAGTTTCCTGCTGAATCATACTGGTTTCCTCCTTATTTAGCTTTCTCTACGATCTCAACCAGTCTCCATCTCTTGTCCTTGGACAGCGGTCTGGTCTCCATTACCTTAACGGTATCTCCGATGTTGCACTCATTGTTCTCATCATGAGCTTTTAATTTATATGTTCTCTTCACGATTTTTTTGTAAAGAGGATGTTTTACATGGTCTTCAATTGCAACTACGATGGTCTTATCCATTTTGTCGCTGATAACCTTACCCACGCGGGTTTTTCTCAGATTTCTTTCCACGATCTATGTCCTCCTGTCCTATTTGGAAGCGTTTGCCTGCTCAGTGATTACTGTCTGGATTCTGGCAATATTTTTACGAACCTCTTTGATTCGTCCTGTATTGTCTAACTGGTTTGTTGCATTCTGAAATCTCAGATTGAAAAGCTCTTTTTTAGCAGCTACTAATTCTTCATTCAGTTCTGCAACTGACTTTGCTTTTAAATCTTCAACGAACTTATTAATTTTCACTGTTATCACCGCCTTCTAAGTCTGCACGAGAAACTATTTTACATTTACATGGTAACTTGTGCATTGCAAGACGTAATGCTTCACGGGCAACCTCTTCGGACACGCCTGCAATCTCAAACATAACACGACCTGGTTTAACTACTGCTACCCAGTACTCCAGAGCGCCTTTTCCGGAACCCATTCGAGTCTCAGCTGGTTTAGCTGTTACCGGTTTATCCGGGAAAATCTTAATCCAAACTTTACCGCCACGTTTGATGTAACGGGTCATAGCAACACGGGCTGCCTCGATCTGATTAGATCTGATCCAGCACGGCTCAGTAGCAACAAGACCGAAATCACCATAGTTGATAGCATTGCCTCTCAGGGCTTTTCCTCTCATGGAGCCACGGAATTGTTTACGACGTTTTACTCTTTTTGGCATTAACATTATTTATCGCTCCCTTCCTTAGTTCCTTTTGTCGGAAGAATCTCACCATTGTAGATCCATGCCTTAACACCAACTTTACCGTATGTGGTGTCTGCTTCCGCAAAGCCATAATCGATATCTGCACGAAGTGTCTGAAGCGGGATTGTTCCCTCGCTGTAGAACTCTGTACGAGCCATATCAGCTCCACCGAGACGTCCGGATACGGAAGTCTTGATTCCCTTAGCGCCAGCCTTCATTGTTCTCTGCATTGTGGACTTCATAGCACGTCTGAAAGAAATACGGTTCTCAAGCTGAAGAGCAATGTTCTCAGCAACCAGCTGTGCATCTTTGTCCGGTCTCTTTACTTCTTTGATGTCAACGATAAGCTTCTTGTCTGTGTATTTCTGAAGCTCAGCTTTAACTTTCTCGATCTCTGCGCCGCCCTTACCGATTACGATACCAGGTTTTGCTGTGTAGATGATGATCTTAACTCTGTCAGATGCTCTCTCGATCTCGATCTTGGAAACACCTGCGCTGTATAATTTCTTTTTAAGGAATGTTCTGATGTTGTAGTCTTCTACCAGGTAGTCAGCAAATTTATCTTCTGCATACCATCTGGAATCCCAATCCTTGATAACTCCGACTCTAAGGCCATGCGGATTAACTTTCTGTCCCATGCTTTTCCTCCTTACCTTTCATCAAGCACAACAGTGATATGGCTTGTTCTCTTCTCGATTCTGTAAGCTCTACCCTGTGCTCTCGGCTGAATTCTCTTCATTGTAGGTCCCTTATCTGCATAGCATGCTGCAACATAAAGGTTGTCTGCGTTCATTCCGTTGTTGTTCTCAGCGTTTGCTACTGCTGACTCAAGCAGTTTTTTGATCACGCTGGAAGCGTATCTCGGATTGTATGTCAGGATACCAAGTGCTGTCTGTACATCTTTGCCACGGATTGCATCTAATACGTAGCATGCTTTCTGAACAGAAATTCTTGCATAAGATAACTTTGCAGACGGCCTTGTCTCTCTATTATTCTCATTTCTGGCTCTCTTTATCTGGCTTCTATGTCCTTTTGCCATCTTAAAGTGCCTCCTTTCCTAAATTCGATATCTGAGTTATCTGCCAGCTGTCTTAAACTGACAGCGGGCAGTTATAAATCTGATGACTAGCGTACTCCGGACTTCTTCTCGTCTTTTCCGTGTCCTCTGTAAGTTCTTGTTGCAACGAACTCACCAAGTTTGTGTCCTACCATATCCTCTGTGATATATACCGGCACATGTTTTCTTCCGTCATGAACAGCGATTGTGTGTCCTACGAAAGACGGGAAGATTGTGGAACGGCGAGACCAAGTTTTGATTACGGATTTATCATTTGCAGCGTTAAGAGCGTCTACTTTTTTAAGTAAGCTCTGGTCTGCAAAAGGTCCTTTTTTCAGTGAACGAGACATGCTTTCTCCTCCTTATTATTTCGATAATGCTTTTCCATCGCGTCTTCTTACGATGTACTTGTTGGACTGTTTGTTTTTCTTTCTGGTCTTCAGGCCGAGAGCAGGTTTGCCCCACGGTGTGCAAGGACCTGGGCGTCCGATACCGGTCTTACCTTCACCACCACCATGTGGATGATCATTCGGGTTCATTACGGAACCACGAACTGTAGGTCTGATACCCATGTTACGTTTACGTCCGGCTTTACCGATGTTAATAAGGTTGTGATCTCCGTTTCCGATTACACCAACAGTTGCGCGGCATACGATCGGAACCATTCTCATCTCACCGGAAGGAAGACGAAGTGTTGCGAACTTTCCTTCTTTAGCCATGAGCTGTGCGCCGTTTCCTGCAGAACGAACCATCTGTCCGCCTTTTCCAGGATGAAGCTCAATGTTGTGAACCATAGTACCAACCGGGATAAGCTCCAGCGGGAGGCAGTTTCCAACACGAACCTCAGCTTCCGGACCATTGTAAACCTTCTGGCCTACTTTAAGTCCCTCTGGAGCGAGGATGTAAGCTTTCTCGCCATCTGCGTAGCAGATAAGAGCGATGTTAGCTGTTCTGTTCGGATCGTACTCGATTGTTTTAACTGTTGCAGGGATTCCATCTTTTCTTCTCTTGAAGTCGATGATTCTGTATTTTCTTCTGCTTCCGCCACCCTGATGTCTTACAGTGATCTTACCCTGATTGTTACGTCCGGCGTTCTTCTTAAGGGAAGTAACGAGGGATTTCTCTGGTTTTGCAGCTGTAATCTCAGAGAAGTCGGAACCAGTCATATGTCTTCTTGACGGTGTATATGGGTTATAGCTTTTGATTCCCATGATGTTTCTCCTTTCAATCTTTATCATCACGCTTTTGACTGCGTATATTCGCGATAATCAGAGTGACACAGATTCATGAGGAAGCAGGCTCGTCATGCTTGCATGTAAGAGACTGATTACTTATGAAGCTGTAGAAGCGTGAAACGCGACCGAGGAAGCTTCTGCTTCCGAGGTGTCACTCGTACCGCTTGATGCTGATCTTCTAATTAAAGTCCTTCGAAGATCTCGATATCTTTGCTCTCTTCTGTAAGAGCTACGATAGCTTTTTTGGTCTTAGCAGTTTTTCCAACTACCATTCCACGGCGTTTTTTCTTTCCATCGTTGTTGATGGTGTTTACGCTTTTAACTTTTGTTCCCTCGAACATCTTCTCAACAGCCTCTTTGATCTGAGTCTTGTTTGCTTCCGGATGTACAAGGAATGTATATTTTTTCTCACCCATGGCGTTCATGGATTTCTCTGTGATAACCGGACGGATGATTACGTCATAGTACTGAATACTTGCCATTATGCGTATACCTCCTCGATAGATGCAACGGCATCCTTTGTAACAACTACGGTGTTGTGTTTCATAACATCGTATGTGTTGATTGTAGCCGGTGTTGCAGTTTCCACGTCAGCGATGTTTCTTGCAGAAAGAATTACGTTCTGATCGTTATCAGCTGTGATTACAAGAGCTTTCTCTGCTTTCAGGTTTGTAAGGACCTTCTGCATCTCTTTTGTCTTAACCTCAGCAAGTGCAAGGCTGTCAACAACAACAAGTTTATTATCCTGAACCTTGGATGTCAGAGCGGATTTAAGAGCTGCTCTTCTTTCCTTCTTGTTCATTTTTACTTCATAGTCTCTCGGAACCGGAGCGAATACAACACCGCCGCCTGTCCACTGTGGTGCACGGATGGAACCCTGTCTTGCATGACCTGTTCCTTTCTGTCTCCACGGTTTTCTTCCGCCGCCTCTTACCTCAGAACGAGTTTTCGCTTTCTGAGTTCCCTGACGGTTATTTGCAAGCTGACGAACAACTGCAAGATGAACGAGATGCTCGTTGATCTCAACGCCGAATACTGCGTCATTCAGCTCCATTGTGCCAACTTCATTGCCTTCCATATTATAAACAGTTACATTAGCCATTCTGATGCTCCTCCTTTCCTATTATAAGGACTTTACTGTCTCTTTGATTGTAACCAAAGATTTCTTAGGTCCTGGAACAGCACCTTTAACTAACAGTAAGTTATTTTCTGTATCTACACGTACGATCTCAAGATTCTGAACAGTTACCTGAACATGTCCCATGTGACCTGGCATATGTTTTCCTTTGAAAACCTTGCTCGGATCGGAGCAAGCGCCGTTGGAACCTGCATGACGATGATATTTAGAACCGTGAGCCATAGGTCCTCTGGACTGGCCATGTCTCTTGATGGCGCCCTGGAAGCCTTTACCTTTGGAAACTGCAGTAGCATCGATGTGATCTCCTGCTGCAAAGATGTCAGCCTTGATTTCCTGTCCAACCTCATACTCGCCGGCATTGTCAAATCTGAACTCTTTTACAAATCTTTTTACAGCTACACCAGCTTTATCGAAGTGGCCTTTCTCCGGTTTGTTGACCAGTTTCTCTCTGATCTCGCCGAATCCAACCTGAACTGATGTGTATCCATCGTTCTCCTCAGTTTTAACCTGAGTTACAACGCAAGGACCTGCCTGTAAAACAGTTACCGGAATTAACATTCCATCTTCATTGAAGATCTGAGTCATTCCGACTTTAGTAGCTAAAATAGCTTTCTTCATTTCTTTCTTCCTCCTTATAGCGGATTACCATTCGGTAATCATATAGTTAATGTCAAATGACATTATTAGCGGTTTTTCATCTTGATATCGATGTGAACACCAGCCGGCATTTCCAGTCTGGAAAGTGCGTCTACTGTTTTCTGAGTTGGTGTCAGGATATCGATAAGTCTCTTATGAGTTCTCTGCTCAAACTGCTCTCTGGAATCTTTGTATTTATGAACAGCTCTTAAGATTGTAACAACCTCTTTCTTAGTAGGAAGCGGAACCGGTCCACTTACCATTGCTCCGTTCTTCTTTACTGTCTCGATGATCTTTGCTGCAGATGCATCAACGAGCTGATGATCATATGCCTTTAATGTGATTCTCATTACCTGATTTGCCATAAAAAAAGTCTCCTCCTATTCGTACTTATATAGCAGTACGACAAGCGGCGACTGTACACATCTCCGTGTGTGTCATGGTATATTTGCACACACGCCCATCCCAAGATGGTTATTGAACTTTGTACAGTGACTTGTCGTCAGTTTCCTAACTTGACATTCGCTCCACGGAAAACCTACCGATATGGTAGCAACCTCGCGCTTCATAGCTATCAATGTCACAGCAAGGATTAGTATATACGATGATCTTTAAGAATGCAAGTGTTTTTTTTAATTTTTTCAATTTTTTTTAAAAAAGAAAAAAACGGCTCATTTCTGAACCGTTTTTTTCTTATATAATAGGTAGTTATTATTCTTCTGTTGCATCTGTATCACTGCCAATGATATCGGAATAGTCAAATAACGTTACATTGGTGATATCGTCTTTCACGATATCCGGTGCATCCCCTGCCTGTTTCACACGGCTTGCAAGCTGTGCGGCAGAAAGAGATGGCATCGCAAGGCTTCCGATTGTAACCTGCTCTTCTTCCACTCTCTCAGGTTCTTCCGTTCTTCTTGGCTGCGGACGGGCTGTTTTTCGTTCTGCCGGTCTTCTCTGGGTCCGCTCAAACTCAGAAGCCATATCTGCCTCTTCAGAAGTTGCTGCCGCAATTTCTTTTTTCAGTTCTTCATGTGCTTCACTGGCTGCCGTCTGTGCTGTCTGCTGCATGGCAGAAGCTTTTTTTCCAGATGAATGTTCTGTAATATCATCTTCATCGATTTCGTCCACAAAACCGCCGGTACGTACTTTTCGCTTTTCAGCTTTTTTGCCTTTGCGTTTGCGCGCCTTTTCTTCCTGAAGGATTTCTTTTTCTTCTTCCCTCATTCTTCTGGCACGTGCTTTCTCTTCTCGTTTCAGTTCTTTTTTTGATTTCACATATCCTGGTTCCGGATCTTCCATATCATCCTGTATGTCATCCGGCTCTTTTTTCCAGAGTTCTGCGATCACATAAAGAATGATCAGGAACAGTACAACAAGTCCGAGAATGATCAGGCCTTCTATACTCTCTGTAGCAACCAGCAGATATCCTACATATCCGATCGTGATCACTACTTTCGGAACATAATCTCCAACTTTAATTGTAAGCGTCTTACCTCCGGAAACAGACTGATCCGTAACGGTTCCGGTTCCCTTGGAAGCATCAAGATCCGTAATGGTATATTTATATGTCTTGGAATCTTTCTGTACAAGAATTGGTGTACCTACACTGATCGCAGAACTTTTCTCCGGAATTGCATATGTAACAGAACCAACAGGAAGGTTCGTTGCCTCATCAGCTTTATCCACGATCACTGTTCTCACCCCGAAAAACGGTGGAAGAACAAGTCCCAGTACGCAGACCAAAGTACATATTACAACAAGATGTACAATAAATTTCAATACTTTTGACATAGGTAATCTTCCTCTTTCATATTAGTAGGCGAATTGAAGCGGAAAGGGATACAGCGGGAATCGGTCTTCCTTTCCGTCTGTATCCCTTTATATTCCACGTCCGCAATGATTATCACGGACTGCTCTGTCTAAATTAATTACTGGTTGCTTAAATACTGTTCAATGCTCTCCATCGCCGCATTCTCATCATCACCGTTGGCAGACAATGTGATTTCTTCTCCAGCGTCAAGCCCCAGTGTCATCATTCCCATGATGCTCTTTGCATTGACTCTTTTTTTGCCAATCTCAACATAAATTTCACTGTTAAACTGGCTTGCTACCTGAACAAGCTGTGCTACTGGTCTCGCCTCCAGTCCAGTGGATAAGTTGATAGTGATTGGTTTTTTAATCATAATAGCTCCTCCTTGTTCTCCCGCAGCTCATCTGCGATCTCACTCAGCTTGCGAAGCCGGTGATTCACACCTGATTTGCCCACCTGCGGATTCAACATCATACCTAATTCTTTCAGCGTGGCATCTGGATATTTAAGCCTCAGCCTGGCCACCTGTGCCAGAGCGTCGGTCAGACTTTCAAAACCGACGGTCCTGCTGATCAGCTGTATATCTTCCACCTGTCTCACTGCCGCATTTACCGTTTTATTGATATTCGCAGCTTCACAGTTCACCTTGCGGTTTACCGTGTTACGCATTTCCTTAAGTATCCGGATATTCTCCAGATCCATAAGTGCTACGTTCGCTTCCATGACTGCCAGCATGTCAACGATCTGCGCGCCCTCCTTCACATAGACCACATATGATTTCTTGCGCACCACAATTTTAGCTTCTACGTGAAAACTGCGGATAATCCCCTGTAATTGTTCTGCTTTTCCGCGATCAGGACATACGATCTCAAAGTGATAGCCTTTCTCAGGATCACTGATCGAACCCGACGACAGGAAAGTGCCGCGAATAAATGCGCGCTTGCAGCAATTCATCTGAACCACAAGCGAATTATCCATTTCAAGTAACCCGGTTTTGTTATTCACGGAAAGTTTCGTTCCCTGCAGAATCTCCTCCGCTCTCTGTGGGTCTGCAACCTCTACAAGATATACCTTACCACGTTTCAGATGGGACCCCTCCCGAATAACAATCGCTGTCTCTATATTAAATGTTTTTCTTAATAATGTAAAGCTTTTTCTTGCAACTGCTTCATTTTCTGTCTGAATCCACAGCTTTATGTTTCCATCTGACATTTTTTCCACATGGCCACAGCCGCAGAGCAGTGCCGCCATTTCTGCCACCTGACAGTGCCTTGCCGGACTGAACTGCCCCGCAAGTTCTTCTTTGACTTTTCCTGAAAACGACATCCCGAACCCTCTTTTACTGTTTCCGCACAGTATTCTTTACTGTAACACTATTTTTTCAGAAGTCTGTCCTTCTCTGCATCCCTGTGTTCCAGACGAATGCCATAATCGCCGGACTTGGACAGCCTGGAAAAAAGTTCCCTGGCAATCGTCACAGACCGATGTTTACCACCGGTACATCCGATTCCGATCACAAGGCTTGTTTTTCCTTCCTTAATATAATTAGGAATGAGAAAGCGTATCATATCCTCCAGCTTATCTGCGAATTCCTTCGCTGTATCACTGGCCATTACATAATCAAATACTGCATCATCCAGACCTGTGAGCGGGCGCAGTTCATCCACATAATAAGGATTAGGAAGGAAACGCACATCAAACACGAGATCTGCATCTGCCGGGATTCCATACTTAAATCCGAAGGAAAGAACAGAGATCATGATATTGCTGAATTCTCTGTCATCCACAAAAATCTTCTCTATCTCCTGACGCAGCTCTCTGGTAAGAAGGTGGCTGGTATCAATAATATAATCTGCACGCTTCCGGAGAAATTTTGTTTTTTCACGTTCCAGGCGGATTCCCTCATCCACTCTTCCTGTCCTAGCAAGCGGGTGACTTCTTCTGGATTCTTTATATCTCTTCACAAGAACAGAGTCTTCCGCATCCATGAACAGGATCTCATAATCGTATCCTGTCTGTTTCATGCGGTCCAGCACCACTTCCAGTTCATCAAGAGCACTCCCGCTCCTGGCATCGATTCCAAGCGCAACATTCCTTACGTTCTCACTCTGCATTTCCGGAAGAAGGGAAGCGAATTTCTCCAGAAGCTGAATCGGAAGATTATCCACGCAGAAATAATTCATATCCTCCAGCATCTTAAGTGCGGCGGTTTTTCCCGCTCCTGAAACTCCTGTAACAATCACAAAACGCATAATCTCTCTTCCTTTCCATTTCTTCTTCCGTTATTCATACAGCAGTCATCTGCTTTTCTTTCTGCGTTAAAACTCACCCAGGAACTTCACTTCCGGTTCCAGGGTAACTCCATATTTCTTATATACAATGTCCCTCACATTATCCATCAGTGTACGGACATCTCTCGCAGTGGCGTCACCTGCATTGATCACAAAACCACAATGTTTTTCGGAAACCTGGGCACCACCTACCTGATATCCCGCAAGGCCGCTGTCCATGATCAGCTTGCCTGCAAAATATCCTTCCGGTCTCTTAAAGGTACTTCCTGCACTTGGATACTCCAGCGGCTGTTTGGTAGTACGACGGATAGTCAGATCCTTCATGGTCTCCCGGATTACTTCCGGATCTCCCTCTTTCAGACGGATCTTTGCTTCCAGAACAATATAGCCTGCTGTTTTGATGATACTGGTCCGATATCCCAATTCAAGTTCTTCTGTGGGAAGTGTAAAAATATCACCCTCGGCATTCATGACAGTTACCTCTGTAAGAACATCTTTCATTTCACCACCATAAGCCCCTGCATTCATCACAACCGCGCCGCCTATCGTTCCCGGAATCCCTCCCGCAAACTCGAAACCTGTAAGTGAAGCATTTTTGGCGGCAGCTGCCACAGCCGAAAGCAATGCACCTGCCTGTGCCGTGATCTCATTTCCCTCAACTGTAACCGACGACATATTTCTGTAGATCTGGATCACAGCTCCACGATACCCACCGTCTCCTACAAGAAGATTGCTTCCATTTCCAAGGATAAAATACGGAATCTCTTTCTCTTTACAGATTTTTATAACACGGCCCACATCTTCGCCTTTATCCGGCATCAGAAAATAATCAGCCGGACCTCCGATCTTAAAAGTCGTATGCTGGCTCATTGCTTCTTCTGTAAAAACACGATCCTCTCCAAGAAGATCGCAAAACATTTTTCTGATCTCTGAATTCACTGTTTCTGTTCCTCAGTCTTTCTGTTTTATTTCTATCTATTCTTATTGTCAGCTGCGTAAACCACTTCCTGCCGCCAGTATATCCCTTACAACTTCTCCGGCAAGCAGATATCCCGCAGTTCCCATCACAAAAGAAATATTTCCCTCCACAGATTTCTTCACCACGGTTCTGCTTCTCCGGAAAAGTTTCTCTCTTGTGGGACGTTCTCTGGAATACAGTACCTTAAGCTTCCGTATTCCTCTCTTACGCAGTTCTGTTTTTATCATTTTAGTTACCGGACATACGGTAGTTCTGCCTATATCTGCGATTTCCAGTCTGGATGGATCCAGTTTATTGCCTATATCCATACATGATATCAAAGGTACATGTGCTTCCGCTGCTCTTCTGATCAGGAGCAGCTTGGATGATATTGTACCCAGTGCATCCACGATGTAATCAAAAGAACATAAGTCAAACATTCCCGCAGTCTCCTCATTATAAAAGGTTTCGTAAGTATGCACCAGAATATTCTCGTCAATATCACGGATTCTCTTCTTGGCTGCTTCTACCTTGCTCATTCCCAAAGTGGAATGAAGTGCCAGAACCTGACTTCCGATATTGGGCAGTGTGATCTTTTCATGGTCGATCAGTGTCAGACTTCCCACACCGCAGCGTGCGAGTGCCTCTGCTGCCTGCGCTCCGGCTCCGCCAAGGCCGAATACTGCAATCTTCGCCATGCTGAGTTTTTTTACACCTGTATTTCCAACGAGCAATTCCATTCGTGAAAAAGCATCCTGCATATCCGTCCTCCTGACACTGTTTTTTCTTCCGGTTAAGAAAGACAGCGCCTGTACGCCGCTGTCTATAGCCTTTTTTATTATACTATCTAAGTCAGAAAATGTACAGATATTCTTGTTTTTTAAGATTTTCGCATAAAAATTTTATATTCACTCATACTACTTCCATAGAAATACACAAAGGAGGTTCCGTCCATGTTTCAACAGGTGCTTTTGTGCTTCACCGGTTTCTGTGCCGGTATCATCGTAGCCGGAGGAGTTTCCGGGCTGCTGATCGGACTTTCCATTGTTCCCCGTTATGCAGGCATCACCCACACAGCCAATCACATTTTTTTATATGAAGATATGTCACTTCTGGGAATCGTTGCCGGAACCATCGTTACCCTCTTTCCGGTCAGGATCCCACTGGGACCTTTTTTCCTGGCTGTCTGCGGAGTATTCTTCGGAATTTTCCTGGGTGGCTGGATCCTGGCACTGGCAGAAATTGCAAAAGTCTTTCCCGTTTTCGCCAGACGCCTGAAACTCACCCAGGGACTTTCTCTTGTGATCATATCCATTGCTGCCGGAAAAACTTTTGGCTCTCTTTTTTATTATGCCATGGGCTGGATGTAAACTTTACAGCCCTCCATCATCTTACGAAAGGATTTTTCATATGCGTAATATTGACGAAAAAAAATACGAACAGTATGTCAAACAGCTTACCCCAACCCACAGTCTTCCTCTGAATATGGCAAAAGCATTTCTCACGGGCGGACTGATCTGTCTTCTTGGCCAGGTCATTATCAACACAGCCCTGGCTCTCGGTGCGGACACTTCCGACGCCAGAACCTGGTGTTCTGTACTTCTCATCCTTTTAAGCGTCATTCTCACAGGGTTTGGGATCTACCCGAAGATCGGCAAATTCGGTGGTGCCGGGAGCCTTGTTCCCATTACCGGTTTTGCCAATTCGGTAGCAGCATCCGCCATTGAGTTCCGTGCAGAAGGACAGGTCTTCGGCATTGGATGCAAGATCTTTACCATTGCAGGACCTGTGATTCTATACGGTATCTTAAGTGCCTGGGCTCTCGGTGTGATCTATTACATTCTGAAAATCCTGGAGGTGATATCATGAGTAGAAATCTTCATCTTGGCGCAGCCAGCATTTCCTTTTCACAGCCTCTTTATATCGAAAGCGCCGCATCTATTGTCAGCCAGAAAGAAGCTGATGGTCCTCTTGGAGATTTTTTTGACCTGATCTGTAAAGATCCCATGTTTGGCTGCGGCACCTGGGAATCTGCGGAAAGTACCCTGCAGAAAGAAACTGCCACTCTGGCCATGAACAAAGCCGGACTGGACTTCGAAGATATCCACCTGATGTTTGCCGGAGATCTTCTTGCCCAGACTGCAGCTACCTGCTTTGGTTCCGCCGGGCTTGGAATTCCTTTCTACGGACTTTACGGCGCCTGCTCCACCATGGGGGAATCCTTGTCTCTCGGCTGCCTTGCTCTCACCGCCGGTTTCGGCACCCGGGTCTTATGTGCCACCTCCAGCCATTTTGCAAGTGCGGAAAAAGAATTTCGTTTTCCTCTGGGATACGGTAATCAGCGGCCCTTTTCTGCCACCTGGACTGTAACAGGAAGCGGCGCCTGTATTCTGAACACAGCCCCTCCCGGGGAAAAATCTCCTCTGCGCTCCGGCAACGGCTGCGCTGCCATCACTGGACTTACGGCCGGCCGGGTCATGGATTACGGACTCAAAGATTCCATGAACATGGGCGGCTGCATGGCTCCTGCTGCCTGCGACACCATTGCCCGGAACTTTTCAGATTTCGGGCGGAAGCCTTCGGATTACGATGCCGTCTTTACCGGGGATCTGGGGAGCATCGGGCAAAAAATTCTCCTGGATCTTCTGTCCGAACAGAACATCCAGCTCTCACCCATTCATAAAGACTGCGGAATCCTGATCTATGACAATCCATCTCAGGATACTCACGCAGGAGGAAGCGGCTGTGGCTGTTCTGCCGTAGTCCTTGCCTCCTATATCCTTCCAAAAGTTGTATCCGGGGAATGGAAGCGGATTCTTTTTGTGCCCACAGGCGCCCTTCTTTCCAAGGTAAGTTTCAACGAAGGTGACAGTATTCCAGGTATCGCCCACGGAGTTGTCATTGAGCATATGGAGGTGTAAGTATGGATTATTTCAACGCATTCTGGTTCGGCGGTCTCATCTGCGCCCTGATCCAGATCCTTCTGGACAAAACAAAGCTGATGCCTGGCCGCGTGATGGTACTTCTGGTGTGCAGCGGTGCCGTATTAAGTGCCGTTGGTATCTACAAGCCGCTGGTGGATTTTGCAGGTGCCGGAGCTTCCGTTCCCCTGATCGGTTTCGGCCATGTGTTGTGGGAAGGAATGAAAAAAGCCATTGAAGAAGACGGTATCCTGGGACTTTTCACAGGAGGCTTTACTGCCTGTGCGGCCGGAGTTTCCTCTGCCCTGATCTTCTCTTATCTGGCCAGTTTTTTCTTCCGGCCGAAAATGAAAAAGTAAGGTTTCGAGAAAGGAGTTTTTTCTCATGAGCGATACTCTTTATCTTCAGCTGGATCAGAATATCGAAGTTACCAATCCCCATGTATACCTCCAGGACATTGCCGCCCTTTCCATGAGTGATCCAAAGATCCTCAACCGTCTCCGGGTCATGCCGGTAATGGTTCTGGACGAGACAAAGCCCGGACGCTATGTCATGTCTGTGTCAGATCTTCTGAAAAAGATCCAGAAGCTGGAACCATCTATTGATATTTCTCCCATGGGAGAAACGGATTTCATCATCACCTACCGCATCAGTTCCGCCACAGGAAAGCTTTTCCGGTATGTAAAAATCTTTTTTGTATGCCTGGTTTCCTTTTTCGGCGCCGCTTTTTCTATTATGACTTTTAACAATGACGTGGATCTTGGGAGCCTTTTTGACCAGTTTTACACCCTTGTCATGGGAAAAAGCTCCGACGGTTTTACCATTCTGGAGCTCTCCTACTCTGTCGGGATCGGCCTTGGTGTACTGCTCTTTTTTAATCATTTCGGACATCTGAAACTGAGCGATGATCCCACACCCATGCAGGTACAGATGCGTACCTATGAAGATGATGTAAACCAGACACTGATCGAACAGGCAGAACGGACCGAAAATCCGGAAAAAGAAGCATGAGCCTTAATCCAGGATTCAACGACCTATCCGTACAGATCAGCCGCTTGTCGCACAAAAAGCTCCTTACAGATTTCTCTGCAAAGAGCTTTTTTATATAATATGGGTTTACTGTTTTTCTGAAATAATGATTACAGAAGTCCTCCGATGGATAAGAACAGAGGAGCAAATACCAGTGACACGATGGTCATAAGTTTGATCAGGATGTTGATGGACGGACCTGATGTATCTTTGAACGGGTCGCCGACTGTATCGCCGACAACGGCTGCTTTGTGCGCCTCGCTGCCTTTTCCGCCATGATGTCCTGTCTCGATGTATTTCTTAGCATTATCCCATGCACCACCTGCGTTGGACATGAAGATTGCCATCAGTACACCTGTTACAAGAGCACCGGAAAGAAGTCCACCAAGAGCCTCAACACCAAGAACAACACCTACGATAACCGGAACAACGACTGCCATGATTCCAGGAAGCATCATCTCGTGAAGAGCTGCTGTTGTGGAGATTGCAACGCATGATTTGTAATCCGGTTTCTCGGTACCTTTCATGATACCTGGTTTCTCACGGAACTGACGTCTTACTTCCTCGATCATCTTGTAAGCAGCCTTGGAAACAGATTCCATAGTGAAAGCTGAGAAGAGGAATGTAAGCATACCACCGATGAAGATACCGATTGTAACACGAGGAGCAAGGATATTGATTGCATCCATGCCTACTGCATTTGCGTAAGATACGAACAGTGCAAGTGCTGTAAGAGCTGCGGAACCGATTGCGAAACCTTTACCCATAGCTGCTGTTGTGTTACCTACAGAGTCAAGCTTATCTGTGATCTCACGAACAGACTCGTCAAGTCCGGACATCTCTGCAATACCACCGGCATTGTCAGCGATCGGGCCATATGCGTCAACGGCAACTGTGATTCCTGTTGTAGAAAGCATACCAACAGCTGCAAGAGCGATTCCGTATAATCCGTTTACTCCGTATGCAACAAAGATACCAACACAGATCAGAAGGATCGGGAATGCTGTGGATTTCATACCAACAGCGATACCGCTGATGATAGTTGTAGCTGCACCAGTCTCAGACTGCTCGCCGATTCCCTGAACCGGTTTGTAATCTGCAGATGTGTAGTACTCAGTAATGTTTCCGATGATAACACCAACAACAAGACCTGCGATAACAGCGATGGCTGCCTGCATTCCTCCGAAGAGTGTCTGGCTGAGGATCAGGGAAACGATGATAACAAGTGCAGCAGATACATAGCTTCCTCTTGTGAGGGCTTTCTGCGGGTTAGAGTTTTCATCACCTTTTACAAAGAATGTTGCGATGATGGATGCGATCAGTCCGCAGCCTGCGATAGCCAGCGGATAGAGAACACCGGAAACTGCTCCGGCTGCCGCACCAAGTGTAATGGCAGATACCAGAGATCCTACATAGGACTCAAAAAGGTCTGCTCCCATACCTGCAACATCACCTACGTTATCACCTACGTTATCAGCAATAACAGCCGGGTTACGAGGGTCATCCTCAGGGATTCCTGCCTCAACCTTACCTACAAGGTCAGCTCCTACGTCAGCTGCCTTTGTATAAATTCCACCACCAACACGGGCGAACAGTGCGATGGAAGAAGCACCAAGGCTGAATCCGGAAAGTACGTCAACGTTCTTTGTGATGATATACACAACGCTGACACCAAGTGCACCAAGACCTGCAACACACATACCCATAACAGCACCGCCGGAGAATGCAACAGAAAGAGCTTTGTTCATTCCTCCCTCTCTTGCTGCGTTTGCTGTTCTTACGTTAGCCTTAGTTGCAACGGTCATACCGCAGTATCCTGCGATTGTTGAAAACAGAGCACCTACTACGAAGCAGATCGCTGTTACCCAGCTTCCAACTCCGATTCCGATCAGTACAAAAAGCACGGCCACAAAAATAACCAGGATCTTGTACTCTGCTGTTAAGAAGGCGCGGGCACCTTCTGCGATCGCACCTGCGATCTCCTTCATTCTGTCTGTTCCTGCATACTGTTTGCTGACCTTCGCTGCAAGGTATGCTGCGAACAGAAGTGCCAGTACTGCTGCCACCGGCACCAAATACATGTAGTTTTCCACTCTTTTTACCTCCGTTCA
This sequence comes from Ruminococcus sp. AM36-2AA, assembly GCF_003461955.1. Classification (GTDB taxonomy): domain Bacteria; phylum Bacillota; class Clostridia; order Lachnospirales; family Lachnospiraceae; genus Blautia_A. Next base: position 205,176 of record NZ_QTYB01000005.1, read on the forward strand.
TGTATTGTTAATACTTTATCACATTATTTTGCATATTTCAAATAGAATTTTCACTTAGTTTTTTGTTAATATTGTGATATAATAAAAATTTATATAAATGAAATAAGAATTTTTTATATTATTGCTCGCATTTTTTCAGTTTCAGACAGCTTATATAATAGGAAGTTTTTTATATCTCTATTTGGACAAAATTTCCATTTTTCTTTCCAGAAGATTTTTTTCCAATAATTGTTTTTCTGCATTTTCGAATCCAATTCGTTCTATAGTCTCGGCAAAACGTTCTCCCTTTAATCCCTGGTCCTTAAAAAGCAGGATTGCCTTCTCAATAACATCCAGTGCCTCTTCCTCTGACGTAAAGATCCGGTTCAGGGCTTTTCCATGAGAAATTTTCTTTCCCCAGCGTCCACCGATATAGATCTTGAATCCGTAGGTACCGTCCGGGATGGAATGGAATGGACATTTTCCCACACACCTTCCGCAGTGTCTGCAAAGCTCCTCATCGATGTGCAGCTTCCCGTCAACGACCTTCGCCACTTTATTCGGACATGCAGCTTCAATGGCACATTTTTTGCAGCCCTTGCAGGCCTCGCTGTCAAAGTGCGGGATCCTCTGTCCGATGATCCCCACATCATTCAGATTTGGTTTCACACAGTTATTCGGGCATCCGCCTACTGCGATCTTGAATTTATGCGGCAGTGCAACCTGACGGTAGCCTTTGTAGAATCTCCGGTAAATCTCTTCTGAAATTGCATAGGAATCCAGAAGTCCATACTGGCAGGTGGTTCCCTTACAGGATACTACAGGCCGGACCTTTGCTCCTGTTCCTCCTGTCTCCAGACCTTCCTTCGCAATAAATTCCTGAAACTCTTCGATCTTTTCGTAGGGGATTCCCTGGATCTCCACGGAGAGCCTGGTCGTGTAGGTAAGATTTCCGTTGCCGAATTTCTCTGCTGCTTCCGCCATACATCTGTGCTGTGCCGCTGTCACCTTTCCGTTTACAGTGATCACCCGTGCAGAAAATTCATCGGTTCCCCGGTTATTTAAAAACCCCTGCCCCTTCAGTCTTTTCTCTTCCTCTTTGCTTACAGTTAATGCTGACATATTTCCTCCTCCTGGTCTCACCGGCATTCCGATACTTTCCCACGGTATCGTTGCCCTGTATTTTGCAATGTTGAAATCGTTTTCACGTACTTCCTACTATACCACTTGAAGATGTATTTGAGAAATGATATTATTTTATAAAAATGATAGGTTTTACCTATATGTTAATTTACAATAAAAGGAGATTCCACATGACCATCCGCCATCTCACTGTTTTTGTTGCCGTTGCGGAACAGGGCTCCATGAGTGCTGCTGCCAAACATCTTTATCTTTCCCAGCCAACAGTCAGTCAGGCCATCCGTGAGCTGGAAGCTCATTATAACGGCCTTCTCTTTGAACGTCTTGGGAAAAAGCTTTATCTCACAGAACGGGGAAAGCTTCTTCTTCCCCATGCCCGTGAAATGATCCGCCAGTTTCAGCAGCTGGAAGAGCTGATGCAGAACCAAGGACAGTCTTCCACCCTGAAGCTTGGCTCCACCCTCACTGTGGGAACCTGCCTGACCCCATCCATTATCCTGGATCTGCAGAAAAAAATACCGGACCTTGACGTTTACTCCTTTGTCACCAACACGCAAAACATCGAACAGAAGCTTCTTCGTTCAGAGCTGGACGCTGCTGTGGTAGAAGGTGAGATCCATTCTCCGGATCTGATCGTTCTTCCCATTATCGACGACTGTCTGGTCCTCGCCGCCGGAAAAAAGCATCCGTTTTACCGCAGAGGACGCATCCATGTCCAGGAACTGAACAACCAGAAATTTGCAGTCCGGGAATATGGCAGCGGTACCAGACAGCTTTTTGAGGATTACACCCTTCGCCATGATCTGAAGATCCGGACAGCCTGGGAAGCCAACAGTCCGCAGGCACTGCTGAATGCAGTACTGTATAACCAGATGCTCTCTGTTATGTCCATCCGTCTTATGCATCATGAGATCCGTCACCGTTCAGTCCGGGTCTTCTGCAACGAAGCAGGGGAGTGGAACCGGAAATTCAAGCTGGTCTATCACAAGAATAAGTTTCTTACTCCTGCCATCTTTGAGCTGGAAAAGATCCTTCTCACCTATCAGCAGCTGGAACTGCCCTCTGTCATGGGTGTTCTGGAGCAGGAATAAGCAGGGGACTCACCTGATTTCGTTAAAAAACGGCCGCACATATCGTTCTTACGATATGTACAGCCGTTTTTCGTTTTTTATCTCACCCGAAAGGGTCGGATCTTTTTCTGAACCGGATATTTAGTTTGATTCGTTGAACACTTTTCTATCCAGTGCATTGTTCTGGTGTGCAACGATGGTTGTGCAGACTGCATCACCGGTAATGTTAACTGCTGTTCTGGTCATATCCAGGATACGGTCAATACCCATGATCAGACCAATGGCCTCAACCGGAAGACCTACAGAGTTAAATACCATAGTCAGGGTAACAAGACCAACACTTGGTACACCGGCAGTTCCTACGGAAGCAAGGGTTGCAGTTCCGATAACTGTCACATAATCCATCGGACTTAAGTGGATACCAAAAGCCTGTGCCGCAAATACTACGGCAACACCCTGCATGATAGAGGTACCGTCCATGTTGATAGTAGCTCCAAGAGGAATGGTAAATGAAGAGATCTTCTTGGAAACACCCACTTTCTTGGACAGGGTATCAATGGACATCGGGATCGTGGCATTGGATGTAGCTGTTGAGAATGCAAATGCCATAACCGGGAAAAATTTCTTGATGAATTTTATCGGATTCAGTCCTGTGAAGATCTTCAGCAGGATCTGGTATACGCCGAAGCACTGGATCGCCAGCGCAAGGAGAACACCGATCATATATTTTGCCAGCGGGATAAATGCGCTGAAACCGATGTTTGCAAAGGTTCTGCTGATGAGGCAGAATACACCGATCGGTGCCAGTGCCATGATCATCATGGTCATCTCCATCATGATATCATTGAACTGGCTGAAAAAGTTCGCTACTGTCTCTGCGCGCTCTCCCATTTTCGCAAGGATCACACCCACGATCAGGGCAAATACGATAACCTGAAGCATGGTTCCGCTTGCCAGGGAATTGATCGGATTGTCCGGGATGATATTCAGGATAGTATCTGTAAGAGAGGTAGCCTCCATAGTCTCCACAGAGGAAGCAGAGGACTGGATAGAGCTCATATCGAGTCCCACACCCGGATTGATCAGATTACCTACAGTCAGAGCAACAGAAACAGCCAGAGCTGTAGTCGCCAGATAAAATACCAGTGTTCTCACACCTACGGTTCCAAGCTTCTTGGTATCACCGATGGACATACTTCCGCAGACAAGTGAACAGAATACCAGCGGTACAACCAGCATTTTCATCAGACGGATAAATCCCTGTCCGATCACATAAAGGATTCCCTCCACGATCACATCTTTCTTGAAGCTGCTGTCAGGAACCAGGTAACAGAGAATGATTCCCAGTATCGCACCTGCGATCAGCGCCACAAAGATCTTCGTGGTAAGACCCATTTTCTTTTTCTGCTGTGTTTTCTCTTTTATATTTTTTTCTTTCATCCTAATCCTCCGTTCTTTCATCCATATATTCTTTCAGTGATGCTTTCCAGTCCGGCATATCATACACTTCAATGATACGGAGGATAAAATTATCAAGGACGGCATAAGGCGGTCTGACAGAAGAAAGATCTGACTGCTCTGTCGGCACGGATCTCAGTTCGATCTCCTTTCCTGCAAGGCGAAGGATCTCTGTTGCAAACTCATAACGGTTGCATACACCGCTGCAGGTTACGTGATAAGTTCCATATTCGTTGGTATCGATAAGATACAGGATCATTCTTGCCAGATCCTTGGCACTGGTCGGTGATCCGAACTGATCCGAAGCAACGGAAAGCGCCTGGCCTTTTTCTGCGGTCTCCAGCACACGGTTTACAAAATTGTTTCCGCCTTTTCCGTATACCCAGTTGCTTCGGATAATGAAATGTTTGTGTGTGAACTCTTTTACATAGTTCTCTCCGGCTCTCTTGGAACGGCCGTAAACAGTCAGCGGATTGGTATCGTCAAACTCTGTATACGGTTTTTTGCTCTTTCCGTCGAAAACATCATCTGTGGAAAGCTGGACGATCTTTGCCCCGCATTTTCTTGCCACGATGCTTAAGTTTCTTGCTCCCAGTGCGTTGACACGGTATGCATGTTCCGGATTCTTCTCACACTCATCGGTATCTGTGATACCGGTGCAGTTGATGATCACATCCGGACGGTTAATGGAACCGAAGTTGATCACTTCATCTGTGTCTGTGATATCCAGCTCATCAAGATCTGTGTTCAGAGTCTCGATCTGCATTGGATCCAGAACATCATTCAGTGCCCGTCCGATCTGTCCGTTGGCACCTGCGATCCATACTTTTAACATCTTTCTACCTCCCTGGTATAATGTGTGTGATACATAAATAAAGAGACATCGATTTAGATCAAAACCAATGCCCCTTTAACCTATATACTGAAATATATTTTATCAATATCACAAAAAGCTGTCAAGAAAAAAGCCCCTGTTTCCATAAGGTTCCTGCTGCTTTTGCTTCTGTCTGGCCTGCTTCAGAGCCAGGGTCTGTCCACACAGGCCAGGGTTATCAAATAGTCAGGATCGTACCTTGCATTTCCACGCCCCTTATGCTATACTCAGTTTCGCTGCAAAAGCCCGCAAAAACCAAGGTCGTACAGGGCTTACAAGGCGGTCACCGCCTATAAATGTGCCGAGTGTTCGTGACCTTCCACTCGTAAAACAAAACTAAAGGAGAATAAAAAACATGAAAAACAAAGGTACTCATTTTCTGGTACAGGGAGCTGCCATTGCAGCTGTATATGTTGTCCTGACACTGGTATTCGCGCCACTTAGCTTCGGTGAAGTTCAGATCCGGTTTTCCGAGGCGCTGACTGTGCTTCCGTTCTTCACACCGGCTGCCATCCCGGGACTTTTTGTGGGATGTATCATCGCCAATCTTCTGGGCGGTGCGATTCCGGTTGACATCATTTTCGGAAGCATTGCCACACTCATTGGTGCATTCTTCACCTACAAGCTTCGCAATACAGGTAAATGGACAGCCCCGATTCCACCGATCATTTCCAACATTGTGATCGTTCCTCTTGTGCTTCGTTACGGATATGGCATTAACCTTCCTATCCCGTTTATGATGCTCACAGTAGGAGCCGGCGAATTTATCTCAGCCGGTGTGATCGGTATGATCCTTCTTGGAGCACTTTCCAAATACAAAAATGTACTTTTTCATAAAAAAGCAGCAGTCTGATCGAACCTGCTGCCCACAAAAGGGAGCCATGAGAAAACAGCAGCATTTCTCATGGCTCCCTTTTATTTTTTCTCTGCGGATTCCTGCAGACTGCGCAGGATCCTCTTTTCCATTCTGGATACCTGTACCTGGGATACGCCAAGCTCATGGGCAATCTCCATCTGGGTCATGTTCTGAAAATACCGCATATAGATCAGCCTCCGCTCCTTTGCCTCCAGAGTCCCCAGTATCTCTTCCAAAAAAATCCTGTCCAGTGCTTTTTCCTGCCGGTTTTCTTTTTCCGGGAGCTTGTCCATCAGAGAAATCTCCGTTCCCTCACCCTGATAGATCGTTTTGTGAAGAGATTCCACCTCTGCACCGGATTCCATGGTCATTACCAGTTCTTCTATGGAAATTCCCATTTCCGCTGCCATTTCTCCCGTCGTAGGTTCCCGCTCCAGCCGTCGTGTCAGTGCTTCTCTCACCTGATAGATCCGGTAGTGATTTTCCTTCAGAGAACGGCTTACCTTCAGTATCCCGTCGTCCCTGAGATAACGTTTGATCTCTCCGATGATCATGGGAACTGCATAGGTGGAAAATTTCACATCATAGGACATGTCAAACTTATCCACTGCTTTCAGAAGTCCGATGCTGCCGATCTGGAACAGATCCTCCATCTCCACCCCACGTCCCAAAAAACGCTTTGCCACACTGTATATCAGCCCTGTATTTTCCTCAAACAAAAGATCTCTTGCCGCTTTATCCCCCTGGTGTGCACGCCCGATGAGGACAAGAGTACGATCCATAGTTACCTCCTGATGATCTTTTTCATGTGCACAGTAGTTCCACGACCAACCTCCGATTCCACCTGAAGCTCATCCATAAATGCCTCCATGAATGTAAACCCCATACCGGAGCGGTCTTTATCAGCCTTTGTGGTAAACAGTGGCTCCATGGCTTTTTTGATATCCGGGATCCCGGCTCCGTGATCCGTTACATCTACCTGAAGCTCCTGCCCTCGGAGACGACATTCTACCCGGATCTTATGTATCTCCCCTTCATACCCGTGTATGATGCAGTTGGTCACTGCCTCCGATACTGCGGTCTTCAGATCCGAAATTTCTTCCAGCGTAGGATTCAGCTGTGTGCAGAATGAAGCCACAGCCACTCTTGCCAGTGCTTCATTTACCGGTCTGCTGTCAAAAATGATCGTCATTTCATTTGTGTTTTCCATCATAAACACCCTCCTGTTCGCCTGCCGATTTTTCACTTCCACAGATTTCAATATATTTTCCCACTCCGGATAGCCGCAGAAGCTTTGCAATATGACTGTTCACATTGATAACCTGCACACATTTCCCCCTCATGCCAAGTGCCCGATATCTCCCCATCAGCAGACCGATTCCGGAACTGTCCATAAAAACGGTCTCTGAGAAATCAAAGATCATATTTTTTATATAGTCATGTCCAATAATTCGGTCTGAATCTCTCCGAATCTCATCAGAAGCCGGATGATCCAGTTCCGCCGGAAGATGTACAGTCAGCACGGTTCCGGATTTTTCAAAACCTGATGTCATTTTATCATTCCCCCATTTTTGATTTTTTATTCCATTTTTTATGACCAAAGGGTAAAAAAAGAGGAATGCGCCAACGCACATTCCCCTTATCCGAGGTTTCTCCTCTGTATGAGTTATGATCTTTTTTATTCTGTATAACCGTCATCGTAAGAGGAATCCTCATATCCTCCGTCACTGTAGCTGCTGTCTTCTCCGGTATCTCCGTCAGAGCTCTGTGTATCCTCTCCATCCGAAGCAGCGGCATCAGCTCCTGCTTCAGATGTTCCATCTGTGCTGCTGTCAGCACTTGCCGTTCCGTCAGAAGCTCCGCTCTCGATCCCGCTTACACCGGTCTTTCCGCTGATAGTACTGTAGATCCCCTTTGCAGAATCTGACAGTGTATCCACATATACCTTCTGGAGCTCCAGCGCTGCTGTATCCAGATCATCCTGCTGCATGGCAGTATATGCATTAAACAAAGCCTCATAGCTCTGACTGCGTTTCTGCTCTTCCTCTGCCTGCTTGGCAACTGCATCTGCCGTATCACTGGACTGGGCAGCTTCTCCCTGAGCTTTGGTGAGCTCCACGCTCTGGCTGGAAAGAGAATCACTGTACTGTATGATCTGCTGATTGGCCTGCCTGTAAATATCCTGTTTCACAGCCGGCAGTACAAGGAGCCAGAATGCTGCCGCCCCTGCCGCAAATCCAAGTACCGTGGTAAAGAAAAGTGATATCTTTGATCTTTCTTTATAAGACGACGGCCTTACAACGATTTCTCCTGAAATATTATCATTCTCATTTTTTTCATTTCCAAACAAGCCCTTACGCCCTTTTTCCATCTTTGTGGTAACACCCGTCTGCTCGTCAACTTCACGCAGGAAACGAAGTGTGGTGGTATTGGTCTTGTCGATCCTGGCTGCTTTTTTCAGGGTTCTTCTCGCCTTATTCCACTCCTGATTCTTCATCTGGATCAGAGCAAGAAGATGATACCCCTTGATCAGCTTGGGATTCTGGGACAGGATCTTTTTCAGGCGGATGGCCGCCATATCCTCATGGCCTTCCCTGCACATGGCGAGGGCATTGTTATATTTCTTGATGCTTTCGTTGATTGTTTCCAGTTTGTTCTGGTTTGCCTGAAGCCTGGCAATATATTCTGAAGCCAGATTTCGGTTCTTCTGGATATTCTTGCTGATGACCCACTCACTCAGTGCGGCAACCACCTCACCGGTCTCAAAATATACAAGACCAAGAAGATTTCTTGCACGGATATTCCGTTTGTCATAAGCAAGACTTTGCTTCAGACAGCTGATCGCCCCGGACAGATCCCGGATGCTGGCTTTTTCCAGCCCCTGATTATAATAAAGCTTGGAAAGATAATCCACCTTCTTCTGGATCAGTACATTGGCTCCACAGTGCGGACAATAATCCAGATCTGTATCCGTCAGGAACGCTCCACAGTTTATGCAGTTCATCCACTTCTCCTTATCTTACACGTCTGTTGCTCTTGACCTCACGCAGCATCTCCTGGAGTACATCCATGATATCTGTGATCTCCCGGTCATAAATGACACCTTCTACATCTGCCACATCCAGACATGGTTCAAATTTCTTCAGTTCCTCTTCGTAATCGATCATAATTTTTTCCTCCTGATCACAGCCTTGATCTCACCGACCAGATAAAGGGATCCTACACAGAACAGCATTCCATCCTCACCTTTTTCCTTTACTGCCCGTTCAAAAGCTGCTGGAACATCCTCTATTGCTTCCACTTCCGGTACTCCGTCTTCACGGAAGATCTCCGCAAGCTCTTCTACCGGAACTTTACGGTATCCGCCTACCTGTGTGACGATCACATGTCGAAAACGGATCCTGCTACAGATCGTGCGGATCATATCCGTATAGTCCTTGTCATCCACTGCGGAAAACAGTAGAGTCAGAGGAAATTCCTTCTGGAAATGTTCTGCTGTCTCTACAAACTTCTCAACACCGTCTTCGTTATGTGCGCCATCCACGATCACACCCGGAAGAACCGTTTCCATCCTTCCCTGCCAGCGTGTTTTTGCCATACCAGCCTTCAGAGCCTCCAGAGATACCGGAATCTGATCTTCCAGTACCTGAATGGTTTTCACCGCAAGAGCTGCATTCATAACCTGATAACGGGCGATAAACGGTATATCAAATACGGTATCGCCATATGTCTCGTCCTTAAGAGAAAACCGGATTCCATCCTTTGTGATCTTATGGATCTCTGTGTCTTCCCGTTTCAGCTCATAATATGGACATCCCAGCTTCTCTGCATGCTCACGCATCACTCCGGCCGCATCCGGATCATTTCCATCGTAGATCACCGGAACCCCCGGCACCATGATCCCTGCCTTCTCTCCTGCGATCTCGGAAACTGTATTTCCAAGATACTGCATATGATCGAGGCTGATGGATGTGATCACACAGGCTGCCGGATTCTCCACAGCAGTGGTTGCATCCAGACGTCCGCCAAGACCGGTCTCCAGTGTTACATAATCCACGCCGGCTTCTGCAAAGATCACCATTCCCATCAGAAGGAGTGTCTCAAAATAGGTGGGATGATAGCTACCCTCCGCAACCAGCTCATCGGAAAGCTTTTTAACTTTTTCAAAAGCACAAAGGAAGGTATCGTCATCGATCACTTCCTCGTTGATCTGAAAACGCTCGTTGATCTCCACCAGATGAGGAGATGTAAAAAGTCCGCAGGAATATCCTGCTTCCCGAAGGACCGATGTGATAAAAGCACAGGTACTTCCCTTTCCGTTGGTTCCTGCCACATGGATCACACGGAATTTCCTCTGCGGATCTCCAAGTCTTCTTAAACATTCTCTGGTATGGTCCAGGCTGTTCTTAGTAGTAAATCTCGGTATATCTTCAATATACGCAACTGCTTCTTCGTAATTCATAAAAAAAACCATCACTTATCTATAATGTATTCGTAAAGAACTTTTGGGGAGAAAAGCTTCTCCCCTTCTGTTCGTTACGATACCATTATATAATAGTGGTGGAAGATGTCCAGTCCTAATCGTAATATTTTATCCGACATTTTTTGTATCGGAGTATCTTTTCTATGCCATTTACTGGTTGTCTGTACTGTTTTCTTCACCGGAATCTTCTGTGGATTCCGTTTCTGACGCTGTATCCGTTTCCTCCATTGACCCTGTATCAGAACTGCTCTTTTCACTGTCAAGCTTCCACTTGCTGTCAGCGAGCAGCGCATAGACCGCCCGGTCATGGCTCTTTGTCATGGCCTTTCTTGTGGAACTGTTGCTTCGCTGCACTACCGAGAGCCGGTCAAAATCATCCAGTTCCTTTCCGGTAATGATCAGCTTGGTAGGATTCACGTAAACCGTATCGTACCATTCTCCGTTGATCTTCACCTGGCTGGACGGCGTAAAGTTTGTTCCCTGGATATAATAGGTGTGATCCGTCTCAGACACAACCTGAATGGAATCCAGTGTGGTATCATAGATTCCCATACGCATCTTTGTCCGCTCAAAAGGATTCTCTCCGTCATATGTATACTGCTTTCCGTAAAGAAGATCGTACTGCAGGGTCTCCAGATCCACCTGATAATTTTTGGTATTTCTTCTTGCCTGATGATACTTGAAAGTATTTCCCTCATGGATACCTACACGGTCCATAACCTCTGCTGCCATCTGGTATGCCGCAAGATTTTCTTTCTTTTTCTTAAGTCCGAAATTATCCCACATCACATACTCTGTCTGGAACAGATATTTATTCTCCACATCCTCCACAGTCAGTCCCATGGTTGGCAGATGATCACCATACATAACCAGTACCACATCCTCCGGATAATCTGCCAGCTTATCAGTCAGCTCTTTGACAAAATCATCCATCTCATGGATCTGATTTACATAATACTCCCACTTATTGTTCAGCTCGTCCGTAGGGGCCCCGGAAACTGTGATCTCCGGATTTTCCAGCACCGGTTCTGAAGGGTAATCTCCATGTCCCTGTACGGAAATAGTATATACATAATCAGGTCCTTCTGTGGAATCCAGACACTTGACGATCTCATCGGTGAGGACACTGTCCTTGGTCCAGCCCAACGGGTTCTTCTGGTTTTCATCCTTCATGTACTCTGCCGAAGTAAAGGTATCAAATCCCAGATTCGGGAAAATGCTTCTTCTTCCGTAGAAATTCGCCTCATTGTTATGTACTGCATGGGCAGTATAGCCCAGATTCTTCAGAACATACGGCGCGCTCTCACATGTAGTTTCCTTAAGGATACTCTTGTAAGGATATTCTCCCGGTCCAAAATAATGAAGGCTCATTCCAGTAATGGATTCAAACTCAGTATTTGCGGTTCCGGCTCCTACGGAAGGTACCTTATAATATCCGGAGGAATACTCCTTCATCAGCTTTCTGAAATTCGGAATAGGATCTTCTGACAGCTCCAGATAATTTACCAGCGTAGGATCAAAAAAGGACTCCAGCTGCAAAAACAGAATATTCGGATGACTGCCTTCTTTCGTTTCCGGAAGATTTTCTTCCGACTTCTCGATCCTTTTGATCTCGCTTTTGGAATAATCTCTCGGTGCACTGATTCCGGTATTAAAGATCGTCGTTGCCAGACAGTAAGGATATCCGTAATCCTCATAAGCTATGGCAATATTTCCAAAATAATTGGAAAGAACTCTTTTTTCCAGAGCAAGCTGTGTGATTCCTCCAAATGCAAGAACCCCAACCAGGACCAGTGGAATATTCACCTTATATTTCAGCTTGCCTCTGTACTTCGGCGACCTTATCAGGATGATCAGAAGGATTAGAACCGCAATTCCCAGAAGAACTGCACCTATGGTCATCTGGGTATGGGTCAGATATTTTTTTGCAATACTGAGACCATCTGTCAGATTCTTCACATCCGGTCCTGTAAACGGTGTGACACGGTTGAGAAGAAGCACACCGTTTACGATTCCCAGAAACAGCCATAAGCTGCCCACAAAGATACGCCAGAAAATTCTCTTTCGGAAGAGATAAACAATCAGCATCGTCGTAAAGATAAACGCTGCATTATAAGCAAATACAAGCGGCCTTGTGGTCATGTAGGTCCACGCCTCTGTGAACGAGTGCCTGCATATGGCCTCGATCACAAAGTACAGGACTGCACAGCCCAGAGCCTGAAGTATCAGCGAAATCTTATTGAAAAAGTTACACCACTTCATTAAAACACTCCTTCGTTATTTCACCATCTGTGTTAACTGCAGGTTCACTTTCTCTTTCATCTCTTTGTATTTCTCAAGTTTCTCCTTCTCTGCCTCTACCTTGGCTGCAGGTGCCTTGTTCACAAAATTCGGATTGTTCAGCATTCCCTCGCAGCGTGCGATTTCTTTTGTAAGTCGCTCCTGCTCTTTTGTGAGACGTTCGATTTCTTTTTCACGGTCGATCAGATCCTCCAGCGGCAGATAAACCACACCGTCTGCCACAACGATGGATACCGCATCCTCACCGATTCCGTTCTTATCCTGCTGTACGTGGATCTCTTTTGCAAACGCAAGGTTTGTAAAGGATTTCTTGCAGGACTCAAAACGTGCACAGCACTCTGCATCCTTGCCTACGATGTAGATATTTGTCTTTCTGTTCTGCGGTACGTTCATCTCGTTTCTGGTGTTACGGATTCCACGTACAACCTCCTGGAAGCTTGAAACTGCTTTCTCAGCATCTGCAAAGTTCATCTCATCTTTGTATACCGGCCAGTCAGAGATCATAATGGACTCTTCCTCAGGAAGCAGTGTGCAGTAGATCTCCTCTGTGATAAACGGCATGAACGGATGAAGAAGCTTCAGTCCCTGTGTCAGTGCAGTGCGAAGTGTCCACAGTGCATCGTTTGCTGCTGCCGGGTTCTCCTCTGCTTTCCACAGTCTTACTTTGGCCATCTCGATATACCAGTCACAGAGCTCATCCCACAGGAAGTCATAAACTTTCTGTACAGCGATTCCAAGCTCATATTTATCCATGTTCTCGGTAACATCGCGGATCACGGTGTTCAGTCTGGAAAGGATCCATTTATCCTCGTTGCAAAGAGCGTTCAGGTCTTCCGGCTCTGTTACGGTCTTTCCTTCCAGGTTCATCATAATGAAACGGGATGCATTCCAGATCTTGTTTGCAAAGTTACGGCTGGACTCTACACGCTCCCAGTAGAAACGCATGTCATTTCCAGGTGCATTACCTGTCATCAGAGTCAGACGAAGTGCATCTGCACCGTATTTATCGATAACTTCCAGCGGATCGATACCGTTTCCAAGGGATTTACTCATCTTACGTCCTTGGGAGTCACGTACCAGGCCGTGGATCAGTACATGGTGGAACGGAGTCTCACCGGTCTGCTCCAGTGCGGAAAATACCATACGGATAACCCAGAAGAAGATGATATCATATCCGGTTACCAGAACATCTGTCGGATAGAAGTACTCAAGCTCCGGTGTCTTATCCGGCCATCCAAGCGTGGAGAATGGCCACAGTGCGGAACTGAACCAGGTATCCAGAGTGTCCTCATCCTGGTGCATATGTGTGCATCCGCATTTCGGGCACTTCTCAGGCATTTCTCTTGCAACAACCATCTCACCGCACTCATCGCAGTAATAAGCCGGGATTCTGTGTCCCCACCAGAGCTGACGGGAAATACACCAGTCACGGATATTCTCCAGCCAGTGCAGGTAAGTCTTGTCAAAACGTGCCGGAACAAACTGAAGATTTCCGTCGTCCAGAGTCTTGATGGCAGCTTTTGCCATTTCATCCATTTTTACAAACCACTGTGGTTTGATCATTGGCTCTACGGTTGTACCGCAGCGATCATGGGTACCAACGCTGTGACTGTGCGGAACAACTTTTACAAGGAGTCCCTGCTCTTTCAGGTCTTCTACCATGGCCTTACGTGCCTCGTAACGGTCCATACCTGCATATTTTCCGCCAAGGCTGTTGATAGTCGCATCATCGTTAAGGATATTGATCTCCTCAAGATTATGGCGGCGTCCAACCTCGAAGTCATTGGGGTCATGTGCCGGTGTAATCTTAACGCAGCCTGTTCCGAATTCCTTGTCAACATACTCATCGGCAATAACCGGGATCTCTCTGTCTGTAAGAGGAAGTTTCAGCATCTTGCCTACAAGATCTTTATATCTCTCATCCTCCGGATTTACAGCAACTGCTGTATCACCGAGAAGTGTCTCCGGACGAGTGGTTGCGATCTCAACAAAACGTCCTTCCTCACCTACGATCGGATAATTGATGTGCCAGAAATATCCATCCTGGTCCTCATGTACAACCTCTGCATCGGAAATAGAAGTCTGGCATACCGGACACCAGTTGATGATCCTGGAACCTTTGTAAATATATCCTTTTTCATAGAGACGGATAAATACCTCCTGAACAGCCTTGGAGCAGCCTTCATCCATGGTAAAGCGCTCGCGCTCCCAGTCTGCAGATGCACCCAGTTTTTTCAGCTGGTTGATGATCTTTCCGCCGTACTCTTCTTTCCATGCCCAGGCATGTTTCATAAATTCCTCGCGGCCGATCTCGTTCTTGTCGATACCTTCTTTACGAAGTTTCTCTGTTACCTTAACCTCTGTAGCGATGGCTGCATGGTCTGTTCCCGGCTGCCAGAGAGCCTCATAACCCTGCATTCTCTTGAAACGGATCAGGATATCCTGCATGGTCTCATCCAGTGCATGGCCCATATGCAGCTGTCCGGTTACATTGGGCGGCGGCATTACGATTGTGAAAGGTTTTTTGTCCGGATTAACTTTTGCATGGAAGTATCCGTTATCCATCCATTTTTTGTACAGACGATCCTCAATACCCTTGGGATCATAAGTCTTTGCAAGTTCTTTACTCATGTTTTCCTCCTGAATCTTTCTTGGGATCAAGCTGTCTTTTTGGGGCAGCTCTTTCTGATTATGGAAGCTTTAAAATGCTCCTGTTTTCTGCAAGAAAAAAGCACGCCCTCCACACCAAAGCTAACAACTCCTGTGCGAAGGGCGATCATTCTCGCGGTACCACCTTCATTATCCGGGAAAACTATCTTATCTGTTATTCCCGTCTATCTCTTATCCCTTAACGCGGGGTACGTGAAAACCTACGCAGCAGCTTCTGTGTCTGTTCTTATAGCACTCCCAGAAATTATTGCCTTCAGTCTCCCGGCTCCTAAGCTACCTTCTGCAGTCTTCCATCTGAAAATGCCTTCCAGCCTGCGCTCCTTCTGCGTCCGTGCATCTCTCTCTGTCAGCGTATTCCTGCATACTCCTCTTATTCAACGCCTTTACCATGTTCCTACTATAATGAAATTTTCTTTTTTTGTCAAGACGGAGGCCTGCATTTCCGGGGATTTCACATATTTCCCTGTATGCAGGCCTTCTTCTCATTTCCGTATTTTATTCTACGCTTTTCAGCGACTCTACCATGTCAATCTTTTTCAGTTTGAAATGCATCACCATATTTACAAACATGGAGAATCCAAAGGTGATGATTCCACTGTAGATAAAGCTTGGTGGCTTGATATTTCTTCCGAACATCACCGCATCTACCTCAACGGTTGTGATCACATACCGGTGGAGGAAGATTCCGAACACTGCGCCTGCCAGAATCCCTATGAAGGACAGCAGGATATTTTCCCTGAATACATACTGGGAAACCTCGCCATCATAAAATCCCAGGACCTTCAATGTTGCAAGCTCTCTCTGCCGCTCTGTGATATTGATGTTGTTCAGATTATACAGTACCACAAATGCCAGCATTCCGGCAGAAATGATCAGGACCCAGATCACCGCTCCGAGGGATCCCAGCATTCGCTCTACCTGACCTGCTGTGCTGCTTGTATAGCTGATACTTAAAGCTGCCGGATATTTCAGGATCGCATTTCCAAGAGTTTCCAGATCACTCTCTGCATCCTCTTTCATAGTATATACTGTACTTGAATACTTCGGTTTCTCCCCGAATGTTTTTTCATAGCAGGATGGGGTCATGTAAACGTAATGTCCCATATAGTTCTCTGTGACAGCAGTGATCTTTACTTTATACTTTCTGTTGTCTTTCTCCAGGGTGATCTTGTCTCCTGCTTTCACACCGATAAGAGAAGCCGTTTTTTCACAGATCACCGCTCCATCATCGGTAAGCTCATACTGCTCGTGGGACTTTCTGTCACGTAATGTTACATCCTCTTTAAAATTTTCCGTATTTTCCGGAACATACACATAGATACTGACACTTCCCTTTTCTTTTGGTGCCGTCATCTTGGTGAGCTGCACACGGGTATAGTGATCGATCTTGCTGTTTCCGTCCAGGAATTTCAGAAGATCCTTTTCCTGGCTGTCTGTGGCATCCTCATCATTGATCACCATGGCATCATAGTGCTGGATCTGGTCATATTGGAGAATCGCAATATCCATAATGGAGTCATAAAGTCCGAATCCTACAAGCATCAGTCCCATGCTTCCCGCAATTCCGAAAATCGTCATAAAGAGACGTTTCTTATAACGGAAAAGATTTCGCATGGATGATTTCCAGGAAAAGCTCAGATGCTTCCAGATAAAGCTGATCCGTTCAATAAGGATCCGTTTTCCTTCTTTCGGTGCAGGCGGACGCATCAGAGATGCCGGTGTTTCTGCCAGGGTTTTTGCGCAAGAAAACAGTGTAGCGCCCATAGTACAGATCACCGCTGCCCCGGAAGCGATCAGTGCATATTGTAACTCATAATCCAGCTGCATGTGATCGCCAATATTCCAGTACATGATTCCATACGCCTGGATAATGATAAACGGAAGAACCTTTTCTCCGAAAAGTACTCCTACGATACTTCCGCCTACTGTAGCCAGAAATGCGTAGCTGAGATACTTGGATGCAATGGATGCTTTTCCGTATCCTAGCGCTTTCATGGTTCCGATCTGGGTTCGCTGTTCCTCCACCATTCGTGTCATCGTGGTAAGACTGATCAGAGCCGCTACAAGGAAGAATATCATCGGGAAAACCTTTCCGATGTTTTTCAGTCGCTCTGCGTTATCACCAAAATCCGAATATTCCGGAAGGTCATTGCGGTCTGAGATGATCCATTCCGGTGTTTCAATATCATCCACCTCTTTCTGGGCATCCTCGATCTTCTGCTGGGCTTCCGCAATTTTGTCATCGGCTTCTTTTTTGCCGTCCTGATATTCTTTCTTTCCATCGGAAAGCTTCTTTTTTGCGTCCTCCAGGTCTTTTTTGGCGTCTTTTAATTTCTGTTCATTTTCCCGGATCTCTTTTTCACCATCCAGGAGCTTCTGTTCATTTGCATCCAGTTCTGCCTGACTGCTGGTAAGCTTTTCTGTGTTGGCCTGGATTTCTGCCTGACCGGCATTTAACTGGGCCTGTTTTTCCTCCAGCTGCTGCCGCCCTGCGCTGAGCTGGGCTCTGGCCGAATCCAGCTGGCTCTGGCCATCATCCAGAGTTGCCTGGTTTGCCGCAATTTCTTCTTTTGCCGCGGAAAGCTCTGCTTTCTTTGTTTCCAGTTCTTTTTTCCCTTTATCCAGTTCTTCCTGGCCTTCATTCAGCTGTGCCTCTGTCCCGGAAAGTGTCTCTTCCTGTTCTTTGATCTGGCTGAAACCCTCATTGATCTGACCTAGGCTGCTCTCCAGTTCAGCTCTTGTCTGGGCCAGCTCTGATTTTTTTGCAGTAAGCTCTGCCTGCGCCCCGTCGATCTGGGCCTGACCGGCATTTATCTGTTCTTCCATTGCACTGATCTGACCATTTAAAGTCTGGATCTGCGTGGAAAGCTCCGCCAGCTCTTCCTCGGTTTTTCCTGCTTCCGCACCGGCGTCATACTGCGCCTGCAGCTCCGCCGCCTGACTGCTTAATGCCTCTTTCTGGCTGGTCAATTCATCCAGCTGTGCCTGCTGCCCGGAAAGGGCTTCTTCACTGGAATTGATCTGGGATTCGCCCTCGGAAACCTGTACAAGTCCTGCCTCACACTGTTCTTTCTGACCGGTGAGAGCAGTCTTTGTTTCTTTGATCGTATTCTTTCCCGTTTCCAACTGTTCTCTTCCACTGTCAAGCTCAGCCTGTTTGCTTTCCAGTGTTTTTTCCGCTTCCCGGAGCTGGGCCTCGCCGTCACTTACCTGCTGTTTTGCGGCAGTCAGCTGTTCATATCCGGCAGTCAGCTCTGACTGCTTCTCATTTATCTGTGCTTCGGAGTCAGCAAGCTGGGATCTGGCAGCATTTAACTGGGACAGACCGTCTTCCACCTGCTGTTTTGCGCTGTTAAGCTGAGACCATCCATCTTCAATCTGTTTTCTTCCGTCAGCAAGCTGCTGTTTTCCATCGGTCAGCTCCTTTTTTGCATCACTGAGCTGCTGTTTTCCATCTTCGTACTCTTTTTTTCCATCCCCATACTTCTTCTGCCCATCATCCAGCTTTTTCTTCGCGTCGCCAAGTTTTTCCTCTGATTCCTTCTTTCCGTCCTCAAGCTCTTTTCTGGCATCATCCAGTTTTTCATTGGCTTCTGCGACGATCTCCTCGTAGCGCAGGCTGCACTGTTCTTTTTCGATACCTTCCACGCGTTTCCGGATCTTTTTGATAAGATTGTCGTAAGCATCGGTATAGCTGATCACATCCCCAGATTCATGAACCATAATATAGATCTGGGTAAAAGCTTCCTGTTCAAAATCCTCAGGAAGAATGTATCCGAAGCCGCTGACCTCACCCGATCCAAGAGTCGTATTTCCTCTGTTAAATGAAATATAAAGAGGGCTGCTTCCGATTCCCACAACTGTATAGGTTGTTTTTTTCAAAAGCTCACTGTCTCCATCCTCACTGACAGATATGGTATCCCCGATTTTATACCCCCGATTCTTTGCAAATGGCTTGTCCAGAAAAATCTCGCCGCTTTTTTCCGGTATCCTTCCTTCATCTGCTGTAAGCAGATTAAAATTGCTGCTGATAGATTCCAGATGAAGAACCTTCCTGGCATCGTCCTCTCCACTCATAACATCCGTAGAGTAGCTGCCCTCAGCCAGTTCCACACCGTCAATATCCGATACCGCTTTTACATCACGCTGAGTCAGTCCCAGGGTTCCCTGGATCTTCAGATCCATCAGCTTTGCTGCTTCATAATAAGCATCTCCGGAATATCTCATATCCGGAGAAGACGCCTGGATCCCGGAAAAAAATGCAACACCCAGTGCCACGATCAGAAAGATCGAGATAAAACGTGCTTTACTTTTCCGGATCTCCATCCAGAAATCTTTGTGTAATGCCTTCATTCCGTCACCTACCATTCAATCTCTTCCACTGGTGTGGGATGTGCATTTTCAGTCATCCTGGAAACCTTGCCGTTTTTGATCTTGATCACACGGTCGGCCATAGGTGTCAATGCAGAGTTATGAGTAATGACAATAACCGTCATGCCCCGTTCCCTACAGGTATCCTGAAGGAGCTTCAGGATTGCCTTGCCGGTCTGATAATCCAACGCTCCTGTAGGTTCATCACAGAGCAGAAGCTTTGGATTCTTCGCCAGCGCTCTGGCTATGGAAACTCTCTGCTGCTCACCGCCGGATAACTGTGCCGGAAAATTGGTCAGTCTCTCCCTCAGCCCTACTTCCTCCAGAACTGTCCTAGCATCCAGAGGATCCTTACAGATCTGAAGAGCAAGCTCCACATTCTCCAATGCAGTCAGATTTGGCACCAGATTATAAAACTGGAATACAAATCCAATATCCTCCCGTCGGTATCCGGTCAGCTGCCGGTCTGTATATTTTGCAATATTTTTTCCATCGATCCAGACATTGCCGGATGTGGCCTTATCCATTCCGCCCAGGATATTCAGCACCGTTGTCTTTCCGGCACCGCTTGGTCCTACCACAACCACAAATTCTCCTTTTTTTATCCGGAAGCTGATCTCATCCACAGCTATGATCTTCACTTCTTTTGAGCCATAGATTTTGGATACATTCTCCAGCTTCACATATTCTTCCGTATGCTCCATTTCCACCCCTCCTCTTTACTCTCTATATGATTTCAGGGGGCTTTTATCTGCCCCCTTTTAATTCTCTCGCTCACGTATCACAGCTGTAGAAAAATGTTTTCGGCTGTGATCGAATATTATTAATAACTATATTTATAAGTATATCGGTTCTTAATTCAAAATGCAATTTCTACTTATATTTTACAAAGATTTTTCATTCCTGCGCATTTGTATTTTACATTTCTTTTCTATAATACAGACAAATAAAGGAAATCAATATTATAGCTGACTGTTGCTGACAACAGCAGAAGTATAATTCCAGAAAAACAGGAGGATGATATAAGTAACTAAATATATTGTAAAAAGATATTAAATGTGTTTAAATATACTTATGGAGGTATATTATGGACACATCAAATATCACAAATTATAAACCAAAAGATTTTGCTGAATTATTAGGTGTTTCTGTAAAAACGCTTCAGAGATGGGACAGAGAGGGAATCTTAAAAGCAAACCGAACTCCAACAGACAGGCGTTATTACACATATGACCAGTATCTTCAATTTAAAGGTATAAATATAGAACATGATAAACGAAAAGTTGTTATTTATGCAAGAGTATCTACAAAAAACCAAAGGGATGATCTTCAAAATCAGACAGCATTTCTGCGTCAGTTCTGTAATGCCAAAGGAATGATCGTAGACCAGTGCATTGAAGACTATGGAAGCGGACTTAATTATAACCGCAAGAAATGGAATGGATTACTGGACGAAGTCATGGAGCAGAAGGTCAAAACCATAGTGATCACGCATAAAGACAGATTTATCCGTTTTGGATACGACTGGTTTGAAAGATTCTGCATGAAATTCCACACAACGATACTGGTGGTAAACAATGAAGAACTGTCACCACAGGAAGAACTTATACAGGATATTATTTCCATCCTTCATGTGTTTTCCTGTAGATTATATGGACTTCGTAAGTATAAAAAACAGATAGAAAAGGATGAGGAGATTGCTGAAGAGCTTCAAGACAGAGATCAATCCTACAGAAGAGCAGAAGATCAAAATACATAAGACAATCGGCACATGCAGATATATTTATAATTTCTACCTGTTTCATAATAAAGAACGTTATGATGCCGGTGAAAGATTTATGAGCGGCAAGTCGTTCAGTGTATGGCTGAACAATGAATACCTTCCAAGGCATCCGGAATATTTCTGGATCAGAGAAGTCAGTTCCAAATCGATAAAGAATGCAATCGAAAATGCCTGTACCGCTTTTTCAAGATTTTTTCATCATCAGAGTAGTTTCCCGAGATATAAGAAAAAAGGAAGATCTGATGTAAAAATGTATTTTGTAAAGAATAATCCCAAAGACTGTCTCTGTGAACGTCACAGGATCAAGATCCCAACACTTGGCTGGGTAAGGCTGAAAGAAAAAGGTTACATTCCGACCTCTAAGGATGGATATGTGATCCGAAGCGGGGCAGTTTCCATGAAAGCAGGCAGATATTATGTGTCTGCACTTGTCGATATACCTGCTCCGGAAGCGGATGGAAATTTCACTGATGGGATCGGAATTGATCTGGGGCTGAAAGACTTTGCAGTTGTGTCAAATGGAACTGTATACAGAAATATCAATAAAACAGCACGGATTAGAAAACTTGAGAAACAATTAAGACGGGCACAGCGAAAGCTTTCCCGTAAATATGAGAGCTTAAAGAAAGGAGAGACCACTCAAAGAGCAAATATATGCAAACAAAAGCTTAAAGTACAGAAACTTCATCATCGGATAGAAAATATCCGTACAGATCATATCAACAAGGTAATATCTGAGATAGTGAAAACCAAGCCGTCTCATATAACGATTGAGGATCTGAACATATCCGGGATGATGAAGAACCGGCATCTCTCAAAAGCAGTTGCGTCCCAGAAATTCTATGAATTCCGGACAAAATTGAAAACAAAATGTGCTGAATATGGAATCGAACTAAGGGTAGTTGACCGATGGTATCCATCTTCCAGGATCTGCCACTGCTGCAGCTGTATTAAAAAAGATCTGAAACTTTCAGACAGGATCTACAGATGCACATGTGGATATATTGAGGACAGAGATCTCAATGCAGCATTGAATCTGAGAGATGCAGAGACTTACGAAGTTGCATGATCCCGCAAACGTGAGTATGTACCGAAGGCTATTTCGGGAATTAACGACTGTGGAGTGTACTTAGGATCTGTGAGTAGAGATAACTCCGGTTACTCAAAAACATACACAAAGAAACAGTAAGCGGTATTCGTGAGAATCCGCATTATCTCGATGTGAGTATGTTTAATCACATTTTGAGTGGCAGGAATGGATTATGTATAAAGTACTGTGGAATCACTTAGATCAAAATTTAAAAAAGGCCCCTGCGCCAGCTGTTTTTCTTGCACTTTTGACAGCTGGATGGAGTGTAGCCGGAATTCTTGCAGGATTACTTGTTTGTCTGGAACTTCAGACAGAACTGATGGTGAAGCTGACTGTGATCTTATGTGCCGGTGGATACGCCGGACTGATTCCCGGTTTCTTCGGTGGGATCTTTTATCTTTACCGAATGGATCTTCGGAAACCTTCTGCGGATCCTGCAGCTGATCTGGCAGCTGAAGCGGAAAAAGCTTCTGCCGATCCTGCTTCATTGATCTATTTTCACAATAATTGACAAAAAAGCAGAACTCTGCCTGGTTGTGCAGGGTTCTGCTTTTTTTATTGAATATGTGTATTAAGTTTGATTACTTTCTTATGGAATCCGCAAGCTTTTTTGCTTCTGCTGTCAGTTCTCTTATTTTGTCAAATTCTCCTGCCTTCACAAGATCTCCTTTTACCATCCAGCTTCCGCCGCAGCAGAGGATTTTGTCACAGGAAAGATAGTCCTCAAGGTTTTTCGCATTGATCCCGCCGGTAGGCATAAAACGGATTCCTGTATAAGGAGCTGCCATAGCCTTGATCATTGAAATTCCGCCTGCCGGTTCTGCCGGGAAGAATTTTACTACCTTAAGACCTCTTTTCACTGCCTGCGCAACCTCAGATGGTGTGATACATCCCGGAAAAACAGGAATGTCTTTTTCCAGACAATAGTCTACGATCTTAGAATCAAAGCCCGGGCTTACGATAAATTTTGCTCCGGCGCCAACAGCCGCGTCTACCTGTTCTGTTGTAAGTACGGTACCTGCTCCCACAAGCATTTCCGGGAACTGCTCTGCCATGAAACGGATAGACTCTTCTGCTGCTTCTGTGCGGAATGTCACCTCTGCACATGGAAGGCCGCCCTCAACCAGAGCCTTCGCCAACGGTACTGCATCTTTTGTATCTTCCAGCACTACAACCGGAACCACACCAAATTTCTGAAATTTTTCTGCTATCTCTTTCATCTGAATTTCCCTTCCTTTTTATCTTTTTATATCAAAGTTCATTTCCATCACATGTCTGATCATAGATACATCATCGGTAATGTTTCCATCACCATGGATCGTATGCTTCACAGCACTGGCAGCAACACCGAAATTCACGGTATCTTCCGGTGTATACTCATTCATAAGGCCATAGATGATCCCACTTACAAATGCATCTCCGCCACCGACACGATCAAGAATGTGGAAGGTCAGGCGCTTGCTTTTGTAAGTCTTTCCGTTTAACCAGAGATATGCCATAAGACTGTTTTCACTGCAGCTATGTGCAAAACGGACATGTCTTGCAATGCATTTTATATTCGGATATCTGTCCGCAAATGCCCGGAACACTTTTTCCTGCTGTTCAAAATCCGGCTGAAACGGGATTCCATCCTTTACATCCCCTGCACTGTGGTCTTCTTCATTTTTCCAGATATGGTACGGCTCGATCCCGAAAAGGACATTTACATATGGAAGACAAAGTGTACAGAAATCTCTGGCCTCTTCCCAGGTCCACAGCGTACTTCTGAAATTTCCGTCAAAGCTTACGGTCATGTTCATTTCTTTTGCTGCCTTCAGGCAGTTTAAGATCAGATCCCTGCATTTTGTTCCAAGAGCAGGTGTGATCCCGCTCAGATGCAGCCATGTATATCCTTCCAGCATTTTTTTCACATCTGTTTTGCTGAAATCATACTCGGAAAAAGCGCTATGTTTTCTGTCGTAAACTACCTTGCTGGGGCGGATCCCGTAGCCGGTCTCCAGATAATAGGTTCCAAGACGGTGTGTCGGAGTTTCTTCCGCTGTGGAATAAACCACACTGTCACAATTCACATCATTGCTTCTCATCATACGTACAGAACTTTTTCCAAGACTGTTGTCCGGAACTACCGTAAAAAACGAAGCATCTATTCCAAGATTTGCCAGGGAAAGGGCTACATTCGCCTCGCTTCCCCCGTATCTTGCCTCAAAGGTTGTTGCTGTTCTGATTTTTTCATAATCCGGCGGTGTCAGACGCAGCATGATCTCGCCGAGAGTAATAAATTTATGTTTCATGATCAATACTCCAGATAGGCTCCCTTCATTGGGCTTGCAGCATGCTCACTGAAAAGTCTCAGCACGCCTTTTTTGTATTTTGGTTCTCTTGGCTTCCAGTTTTTACGTCTCTCGGCAAGGATCTGGTCGATCTCTTCCATAGACTTTCTTTCGCCTGCGATCCCGATGATGTTCAGCTTTCTTTCCATAACGTCGATCTCAATAAGGTCGCCTTCCTCAACAAGTGCGATTGGGCCACCGTCAACAGCCTCAGGGCTGCAGTGTCCGATAACAGGGCCTGTAGATGCTCCGGAAAAACGTCCGTCTGTGATCAGTGCGATACTCTTTCCAAGCTCTTTATCACTGCTGATCGCCTCAGATGTGTAGAACATCTCCGGCATTCCACTTCCCTTTGGTCCCTCGTAACGGATGAATACTGCATCACCTTTCTGAACCTTATGCTTCAGAACTGCATCCAGACACTCCTCTTCACTGTCGAACGGTCTTGCGCGGAGAACGGATCTGAACATTTCCTTCGGGCATGCGGTGTGTTTGATCACAGCTCCCTCAGGTGCAAGGTTTCCACGGAGAACAGCGATGCTTCCGTCGGTTCCGATCGCCTTGTCATATGGACGGATGATATCTTCCTTTGTAAGGTTTACATTGTAACGTTTGTTAAATTCCTGAAGCCATTTGTCGCATTTCTCATAAAATCCGTTGTTCTTCAGCTCCTCAAGGTTTTCTCCGAGAGTCTTTCCTGTAACTGTCATCACATCCAGATGGAGATGTTCCTTGATTTCCTCCATGATCGCCGGTACACCACCTGCATAATAGAAGCACTCAGCAGGCCAGCGTCCTGCAGGACGTACATCCAGAAGGTATCTTGCATTTCTGTGCAGTCTGTCAAAGGTATCACCTGTGATCTCAATGCCAAACTCATGTGCGATCGCCGGAATGTGAAGCAGACAGTTTGTACTTCCGGAGATTGCAGCGTGTACAAGGATCGCATTCTCAAAGCTGTCCATAGTTACGATATCAGAAGGACGCATATTTTCCATCTGTGCGATCCTTACTGCCTGTCTTCCTGCCTCTCTTGCGAAAGCAAGAAGATCCGGGCTTGTTGACGGCATCAGAGCTGTACCAGGAAGTGTAAGTCCAAGTGCCTCTGCCATGATCTGCATTGTTGAAGCTGTTCCGATAAAGGAGCAGGCTCCACAGCTTGGGCAGGCATTGCATTTTGCCCAGTCAAGCTTCTCTTCGTCGATCTCTCCACGCTCAAACTTTGCACTGTACATTCCCAGCTGCTCAAGGGTCAGCATCTCAGGTCCCGCATTCATGGTTCCGCCCGGAACAAATACGGAAGGGATATTTACTCTTGCAAGTCCGATCAGATTTCCCGGTACACCCTTGTCACAGCTTGAAAGATATACACCGGCATCAAATGGTGTTGCATTTGCATGGATCTCGATCATGTTTGCGATCATTTCACGGCTTGCCAGGCTGTAGTTGATTCCGTCTGTTCCCTGGCTTTCACCATCGCAGATATCGGTACAGTTATAGCGTGCACCAAAACCACCTTCTTCTGCGATTCCTTTACGAACTTCTTCCACAAGGATGTTCAGGTGTCCGCTTCCCGGATGGCTGTCACCATAAGTGCTTTCCACCATGACCTGAACCTTTCCCAGATCTTCTTTTTTCCATCCTGTTCCAAGGCGCAGCGGATCAAGCTCCGGTGCAAGCTTTCTCATTTCCTGACTTACTAACTTCATGATTTTTTCCTCCATTTCCTATTCTCTGATCAGATTCAGATTTTCCAGCTTTTCTCTAAGTTCCTTTACATCCTCTTCTTCTGCTCCGATTTCCACATTATCAAATGTAGGAAGGCTGAATACTCCCAGCATGGACTTTGCATCTACGATATATCTTCCGCAGATCAGTTCCACATCCTTCCGGCAGCCGGATGCAGCCTGTACAAGATGCTTTGCATCATACATGTCTCTTAAATAAACCGGTATCTTTATCATTACGCTCTGCCTCCTATGCAAAAATTGAAATAACAAAGCCTACAACAAGTGCTGTAACACCGATCAGTGTTTCCATGATCGTCCAGGATTTTAATGTCGTTTTTTCGTCAATCTCAAGGAAAGTACTTACCAGCCAGAATCCGGCATCATTTACATGACTCAGTGCAGTTGCACCACCGCAGATCGCACAGCACATAGCAGCTCTGTAAAGCATGCTTGTATCCATTACTGCCGGCATAGTCGCCATGATTCCTGATGCCATGGTCATTGCCACAATGGAGCTTCCTACAGATGCCCTTACCAGGATTGCGATCAGAAACGCGATCAGGATCAGCGGAAGACCGCTTTTTTCCAGGGCCGGTCCGATAATATTTCCAAGGCCGGAATCCTGAAGCATCCATCGGATCACTCCGCCGCTGGCGATGACCAGAAGGATCATTCCAACCGGTCTCAGTGAATGATCCAGTATTTTCTTTAACTGTGTACCGGTAAAGCCACGACGGATTCCAAGAAAATACATTGCTGCAAGCGTTGCGATAGTCAGTGCCAGAAACGGTTTTCCGATAAATCCGAGAAAACTCTGTATTCCTGCCGGAATTGGCATGTATTTAGATACAGTACTGAGAAGGATCAGAACAAGCGGGATCAGTATCACGCCAAGCACCAGACCAAATGGCGGCAACTCTTTTCCATCATCTTTGATCTCTTCCACATTGGCCGGAAGTTCAGTGAAAATTTTGTTTCCAACCAGATTTCCCCAGATAATTCCTGAAACCAGCATACAGATCAGTGCAGTTGGAACTCCAACCATGATCATAGTTCCCAAGTTTACGCCAAGTGCATTGGCAACCAGTACAGATCCCGCAGAAGGCGGTACAAAAGCATATCCGCTGGCAAGACCTGAAAGAAGTGGGATTGCATAATACAGTGTGGATTTTTTTGTCTGCTTTGCAACACTGAATACCAGTGGGATCAGTACTACAACACCTGCTTCAAAAAATACGGTTGTACCGATCACCAGTCCGGTAAGTCCCAGTGCCCAACCGGCTTTTTTCTGACCGAATTTGTCGATCAGTGTTTCCGCTATTCTCTGAGCGCCTCCGCTCACTTCCAGTATTCCGCCGAACATGGAACCCAGTCCTACCAGAAGTGCGATTCCCTGTAATGTCTTTCCAACACCTTTTTCTACTGTGTCTGAGATCATTTCCAGTGGCATTCCGGCACCTGCACCGATGATGATCGCTGAAATCATCATTGACAGAACCGGATGTAGTTTAAATTTGATGATCAGCACCAGCAGGATCACAATTCCCACTGCTGCAGCAAGCATCAATCTCATTGGATCTGCTGTAAATGTTGTTTCTTCCATTTTTTCTGCTTTTGCCTCCTTAATTCATCCGATGTTTTACTTTTCGTTAAATACATCTGACCTTTCTGCTGTTTTTTCTTTTGAATTGTGCTGATTTTCTTTGTTTTTGCTTCAATTCATCTGATGTATTTATGATATATTCATTCTGTCAAAAACGCAATACTGTAATTTTATCTAAATTATCGTCTTATTTTTTGTGTATTTTGTCGTTTTGACATTATAGTTTAAAGGAATTATTATAGATATAAGGAAAATATAAAAAGAAATAACGAATAGAAATGGAGAAACTCATATGATGATTTCGTCATCAGAAGAAAAAAGTCTTCCGCAAAAATTATCGGAAGACATCATCGCATTTATTTTAAAGGAAAATCTGCAGCCTGGAGACAAGCTGCCTAATGAAACGGTTCTATCCGAACGTCTGAATGCCGGAAGAAGCTCTGTCCGCGAGGCAATGAAGCTTCTTGCTTCCAGAAATATCGTGACGATCCGTCAGGGATCCGGAACTTATATCGCATCATCTCCGGGAATGGTGGAAGATCCGCTGGGATTAACTTTTATCGGCAACAAGCAGAAGCTGATCCATGACCTTCTTGAAGTCCGTTTTCTGCTTGAACCCTCTATTGCAGCAATGGCTGCCACCCGCGCCAATAAAAAAGATATAAAAAAAATCACCACACTTTGTGATGATGTTGAAGCATTATTAAAAAAACATGCGGACCATACCCAGAAAGATATTGAATTTCATACAGCGATCGCGCTGAGCAGCAAAAATGTTGTTGTTCCGCGGCTGATTCCTGTAATTAACAGTTCTATTCCATTATTTGTCGAATCAACCAGTGGCGCTCTGCATGAAGAAACAATTGAAACACATCGTGAAATCGCAGATGCCATTGCAGAACATGATGCTTTGCGTGCCCAAGATGCCATGTACCTTCATCTGGTTTATAACCGTAAAAGAATCCTGCTTACAGAAAAAAATTCCTGATCTGTCGGACAGCATCCTTTCCGGATGCTGTCCGATTTTTCAGAAGTCTGTCTTCACGGTCTTCAGCAAATACATTTTTATAGGAAAAATAAGCCCTGGAAATTCATCTTTCCAGGGCTTTCTAAGAGGTGCCACCCGGATTTGAACCGGGGATAGAGGTGTTGCAGACCTTTGCCTTACCACTTGGCTATGGCACCATGCTCCCCCTGTTGGACTCGAACCAACGACACTGCGGTTAACAGCCGC
>NZ_QTYB01000006.1:0-39947 GCF_003461955.1 Ruminococcus sp. AM36-2AA
ATTTGCGAAGCAAATGACATCGAACGACGGAGTCGTGAGATGACCCCTGCTGGAGTAGCCTAAAAAAACAGGCGATGCAGCGAAGCTGCGAGCCCGTGAAAAAAAGGCAAATCGGCACGCAGGTTAAAATTGATTCAAAAAAACGATTAACCATCAACAAACACATGTATGTAGTTTTGAATATACAATCATTAGAAAGTGGCTTAAACAGCCACTTTTTTTGTGCTATAATAAGAAATATTTTATATTAATTCATCCATTATCATCCGAAAACACTTTTTCTCTACACAGCAAAACGAAAGGATCTATTTTATTTATGAAAACATTATACGTATCAGATCTTGACGGAACTCTTTTACGAAAAAATGAAACCTTATCCACGTATACAATAAAAACAATCAATACCTTAACTGCCTCAGGCATGTTATTTTCCTATGCAACAGCCCGTTCATTAAATACAGCAAAAAAAGTAACAGAAGGTCTTAACACACATTTTCCTCTTATTATATACAACGGTGCATTCGTAAAAGATAATATCACAGAGGAAATCCTCATTGCCAATTATTTTGAGGAGGACGTATATGAGGTATTAAAAGATCTTTTTGCACACGAAATATATCCGATCATATATTCATATCAGAATAATATCGAAAAATTTTCTTATATACCGGAAAAAGCAACAAGCGGAATGCAGGCCTTTTTAAACAGCCGAAGAGGTGACAAACGCACTAATATTGTAACCGCAGAATCGGAACTGATGGATGGGAATCTTTTTTATATCACATGTATTGATAAGCCGGAGAAACTGGAACCATTTTATCATAAATATAAAAATAAATATCACGTTGTTTATCAGAAAGACATCTATACAGGAGAACAATGGCTGGAGATCATGCCACAAAAAGCATCCAAAGCGCAAGCTGCTTTGCAGTTAAAACAAAAACTGGAATGTGACAGATTAGTTGTTTTTGGCGATGGGAAAAACGATATTGATATGTTTGAAATTGCGGATGAAGCCTATGCAGTGGAAAATGCAGTAAGTGAACTGAAAGTTGTGGCAACCGGAATCATCGAATCTAATGAAAATGACGGGGTGGCGAAATATCTCCACAAAATACCTATTTCCAAACCCACTATTTTATGATATCATATAGCTTAACCTGCGGAAAATGGAGGTTATGCAACATGAATTATATTGAAGAAAAAATCATTCAGACAATAGATGAACACAGAGACGAGATCATAGCCTTTGCGAAGGATATCCAGAGTCATCCGGAGCCGGGGTTTTATGAGGAGAGAACAGCCGCACACGTAGCGGCTTTTTTGCGTGGTCTGGGACTTCGTGTACATGGAGGACTTGCACGCACAGGGGTCCGCGCAGAGTGGATGGAACAGGACGGACCGAATGTTACTATTATTGGAGAACTTGATGCCATCGGATGTAAGTCGCATCCGATGGCTGATCCCGTTAACGGGACAGCACATGCATGCGGACACCACGCACAGATTGCAGCCATGATCGGCGCAGCATTGGCACTGACCAATGAGGAGGTTCAAGCCTCTCTGTCTGGGTCCGTATCTTTTTTTGCCGTTCCGGCGGAAGAATACATTGATGCAGATAAACGTGCACGGCTCCGGAAAGAGGGAATCGGTTTTCCGGCATCCGGAAAAAGCGAGCTGATCCGGCTTGGAGAATTTGATCATTCGGATATTATTATGACCACACATGTACACATGATGCCGGTAGAAGAAGACTTTTATCTGGGGAATGCAGCCTGCAATGGATTTTCCGCAGAGCGTGTCACAGTAAGAGGAAAAGCAGCGCACGCAGCCATTGATCCCTGGGATGGAGTAAATGCTTTGAGCATTACTTCCAGTGCGATTCAGATGATGGGACTGATGCGGGAAACTTTCCGGGAGGAAGACCATGTGCGCCTTCATAACGTGATCCGAAAAGCCGGAGATGTGATCAATGCGGTTCCGGACGAAGCGGTGATCGAGACAAAAGTCCGTGCGGCATCCCTTGATGCGATACGCGCAACTCAGGAAAAAATGGACCGCGCTTATGACGGAGCTGCCTATGCATTTGGTGGAAAGATTGAAAGAGAACCGCTTCAGGGATATATGCCGATCCTGCACAGAGGTGCAGACAAAGTGATGGAGGAATCCGTAAAGCTTCTGGATGCGACATACCGGTGCTCAAAGCCGGCAGATTTTAACAATGCCTGTACCGATGTGGGAGATCTGACCCATCTGTTTCCTGTGCTGAATTTCACATTTGGAGGATTTGAGGGAAAACTTCACGGGGCAGATTTTCGGATCGTAGATGAAGAACTGGCTTATATCAAACCAGCCAAACTTCTGGCACTGACTACGTATCACCTTCTCTGCGATCAGGCAAAAGAAGCAAAAAAAATCTGTCGGGAATTTAAACCGGTATTTAATAAAGAAACTTATTGTCAGTATATAAGGGATAATTTCCATGAGAATGAGTAGTTAACCGAATCGAGGAAGTTCCTGAGTGGGTGCAATAAGTAATCTTGCATCAAAGAAGTCCCCTGAGTGGGTGCAATAAGCAATCTTGCATCAAGAAATTTCCCTGCGGGGGATGGATATCCGCATGCCTCATAACTCAGATATTTGTAAACGCACAGAGAGATAAGTGTTGAGACAAGTGAGGTTCATATTTGAAAAAGAGATAGAAATATCTGTGTAATAGTAAATAGAAGGAGAGTTAAATGTCCGAAATTTCATTAGAACTCAAAAATATAAAAAAGAGCTTCCAGGAAGGGGAGGACGTCCTGGAAAGCATCTGTCTTACAGCAAAAAAAGGAGAATTTGTTACCTTGCTGGGGTCTTCCGGCTGTGGAAAAACCACCACACTGCGGATCATCGCAGGCCTGGAACAGCCAGATTCCGGACAGGTTTTTCTGAATGGAAAAGATGTGACATCCCTGGAACCGAACCAGCGTAATGCGAACACGGTTTTCCAGAACTATGCACTTTTTCCCCATATGAATGTTGCAGATAATATTGGTTACGGACTGAAACTGAAAAAAACATCGAAAGCGGAAATCAGCAGAAGGGTAAAAGAAATGCTGGAACTGGTTCAGCTTTCCGGATTTGAGAAGCGAAAGCCTTCAGAACTTTCCGGCGGTCAGCGTCAGCGTGTAGCCATTGCCAGAGCACTTGTGAACAATCCGGAAGTCCTTCTTCTGGATGAACCTCTTGGGGCATTGGATCTGCAGCTGAGGCGTGCCATGCAGCATGAGCTGAAACGCCTGCAGAAGAAACTGGGGATCACGTTTATCTATATCACTCACGACCAGGAAGAAGCTATCAATATGTCCGACACGATCGCAGTGATGAACCACGGCCGCTTTGAGCAGATCGGAACGCCGGATGAGATCTACAATCATCCGAAGACCAGCTATGTGGCAATGTTTGTGGGAAATGCAAATATCCTTACCGGTGTTGTGGAAAGCGTTGATCCAGAGAGAACAGATGGTGCTTCTGATCAGATCACAGTAAGAACGGATGCCGGAAAAGTCAAAGTATCGATGAACAACGTTAATATTACTGCCGAACCGGATAAAGGATATCTGCCCCAAAAAGGAGAAAAGGTCACCATCGCAGTAAGAAGTGAAAATATCCGATTTGAGGAAAATAAAGAAAATGCACAAGAAAGCACGCAGAATTACACACTAGAAAACACACAAAAGAGTGCACACGAATCTGCAGAAAAGAACACAGACAATAGCTGCTATGGCTTAATCGCCGAAGTTGTGGAAAAAACTTTCGCCGGCGGCCAGCTCCGTGTTGTTTTGAAAACCTCGGAAGGCCAGGAAATCGTGGCAAGTCGTTATGGCATTGATACAAACGTCAGCGTAGGAGAAAAGGTGCGCTGCTGTTTTCTTCCCACAGATGCCGTACTGGTGGACCAGGGAGGCACCAATGCGTAAGCGTGGTGCAGGCTCCGTATGGATGATCCTGCCGCTGTATCTTTTCACACTGATCTTCGTTGCGCTGCCCCTTCTGTATGTGATCGCACTGAGCTTTTTCACGGCAGACGGCGGCTATGGTGTGAACTGGAAATTTACACTGGATAACTATAAACAGATCCTGGAACCGGTATATCTACAGACTTTTACGGGATCTTTTCGCCTTGCCATTACCAGTACCCTGATCATCTGCCTGGTAGGTTACCCATTTGGGTATTTTATGGCAAAGCTTTCCGAGGGGAAAAAGAAGCTTGCCATGCTGTTTCTGATGCTGCCTTTCTGGGTGAATTCCCTGATCCGTCTGTACGGCTGGATCATCATTCTCCAGAAAAAGGGTCTTTTGAACTATCTGCTGATGAAACTTGGCATCATTCAGGAGCCTTTAAAAATCCTGTACAGCTATCCTGCCATTGTGATCGGTATGATCTATGTGTTGCTGCCGTTTATGGCTTTGTCCGTGTATTCCAGTGCGGAAAAACTGGACTGGTCACTGGTGGAGGCAGCCAGAGATCTGGGAGCCAGCAGATGGAAAGCTTTCTGGAGTGTTACCTTTAAGCTGACTTTGCCGGGACTTCTTTCCGGAGTGATCCTTACCTTTATTCCATCTATGGGCTTGTTTTTTATTGCGGATATCCTGGGCGGAAATAAGATCGTACTGGTAGGAAGCCTGATTCAGGAGCAGATGACAAGAGGGAATAACTGGCCTTTTGCCGCGGCACTGGCGGTGGTACTGATGATACTGACCACTCTGATGATCGTACTGTACAGGAAGATCACCAATGTGAAGGAACTGGAGGGAATCGGATGAAAAAGAATTCAAAACTTTCAGGACTGTACCTGGGAATCCTGTTTTTCCTTATGTATCTGCCCATTGGCGTGGTAGTGGTATTTTCGTTTAATGAAGCAAGACTTCCGGTGCGTTTTACCGGATTTTCTCTGAAATGGTATCAGGAACTGTTTCAGGACAGAGATCTGATCCAGGCATTGAAAAACAGCCTGATTCTGGCTATATCCAGTTGCGGGGTATCTGCAGTGATCGGAACGCTGGGGGCTGTAGGACTTTCCAGGATCCACTGGAAAACAAAAGGGGTGATGGAGTACATTTCCATTCTGCCTCTGATGATCCCGGAGATCATTCTGGGAATGGTACTGATGGCATTTTTCTATATGCTGAACCTGCCATTTGGAATGCTGACACTTCTGATCGGACACACGGTTTTCTGCGTGCCCTATATTTTAATGGAAGTAAAAGCACGGCTTGTGGGAATGGACCCGTCCCTGGAAGAGGCAGCCAGAGATCTTGGCGCCGGTTCTTTCCGGGCATTCTGGGACATTACCCTGCCTCTGATCATGCCGGCTGTCATATCCGGCTCTCTGCTGGCTTTTGCCATGTCCATGGATGATGTGGTGATCAGCATTTTTGTGACCGGTCCGCGTGTATCCACGCTGCCGATAAAAGTTTACACACAGATGAAAACAGGCGTTACGCCGGAGATCAATGCACTTTGTACTATGATGCTGGGAGTGATCCTCCTTGTGCTGGCCGTGTATCTGATCATGGGAAAACGCGGGAAGGGGAATAAGAGAGATGAGCAATAAACTGATCGAGTTAAAAAATCTCACAAAAAATTTTGATGACCAGCAGGTGCTCCGGGGAATCAACCTGGATATCCACGAA
Organism: Ruminococcus sp. AM36-2AA; assembly: GCF_003461955.1. Classification (GTDB taxonomy): domain Bacteria; phylum Bacillota; class Clostridia; order Lachnospirales; family Lachnospiraceae; genus Blautia_A. The sequence goes on from NZ_QTYB01000006.1 coordinate 5,680, forward strand.
AACGAATTCCTTACGCTTCTGGGACCCAGCGGCTGTGGAAAAACAACAACCTTGAGGATCATCGCAGGATTTGAGGAACCAAGCGGTGGAGAGGTGCTGTTTAACGGCATTGAGATCTCCAAGCTTCCTCCATATAAAAGGGAGATCAATACGGTATTCCAGAAATATGCGCTGTTTCCACATCTTAATGTTATGGATAATATCGGTTTCGGCCTGAATCTGAAAAAAGTAGATAAAACTGTCATTGAGCAGAAAGTCAAAAGAATGCTGAAGATGGTAGGTCTGGAAGGTTTCGAAAAAAGAGACGTCACCCTTCTTTCCGGCGGTCAGCAGCAGCGAGTTGCCATTGCCAGAGCTCTTGTCAATGAGCCGAAAGTCCTTCTTCTGGATGAGCCTCTTGGAGCTCTGGATGCCAAGATCCGTAAACAGATGCAGATCGAGCTGAAAAAGATCCAGCGAGAAGTAGGAATCACTTTCATTTATGTTACCCATGACCAGGAAGAGGCTCTCTCCATGTCCGATACCGTAGTTGTTATGAACAACGGTGAGATCCAGCAGATCGGAAGCCCGACAGACATCTACAATGAGCCGGAAAACCGTTTTGTGGCAGGTTTTATCGGAGAATCCAATATTATAGAAGGAACGATGATCAAAGATTTCCTGGTAGAGTTTGATGGTTTCCAGTTTGAATGTGTGGATAAGGGATTTGAGGACAACGAAGCCATTGAGGTAGTTCTCCGTCCGGAGGATCTGGATATTGTGGAACCGGATCAGGCCAAGATCAGAGGAACTGTACGGAACATTACGTTCAAAGGTGTTCATTATGAGATCCTGATCGAGACGGAGCTTCGCACATACATGGTGCACACTACCGATTATGCGGAAGTGGGACGAGAAGTAGGACTGAAGTTTGGTCCTGAGGATATCCATGTTATGTGCAGAATGGGAGGATACTAATGAAACAGTTCAAACATCTGATCAAGCCGTACATCATCTGGGCTTCGATCCTGATCGTGGTACCGCTGATCCTGATCGTACTTTATGCATTTACCTCAGATGGAAATGAAGTTCTGACTTTACATTTTACATGGGCGAATTTTGCAAAATTCCTGGAAACTACTTATTTAAGTGTTATTTTGAAATCTTTTCGCCTGGGTATCCTGACCACATTGATCTGTCTTGTGTGCGGATATCCGCTGGCATATATTATTTCCAAATACTCCGAGAAGGTGCAGAGTTTTCTCATCCTTATGGTTACGATCCCCATGTGGATCAACATGCTCCTTCGTACTTATGCATGGATGAATATTCTTTCAGACAATGGTCTGGTGAACAACCTTCTGAAAATGCTGGGAATTTCACCGATCACCATGATGTATACAGATTTTTCGGTTATTGTGGGCCTTGTCTGTAACTTCATGCCGTTTATGATCATTCCGATCCATACTTCTTTAAGTAAAATGGATAAATCACTGATCGAGGCGGCCAATGACCTTGGGGCCAATCCATTCCAGACCTTCTGGAAAGTCACCTGGAAGCTTTCCATGCCAGGTGTGGTCAATGGTGTTATGATGGTATTCCTTCTGTCCATCTCAACTTTCGTTATTCCGAAGCTTCTTGGCGGCGGTCAGTACATGCTGATCGGTAACCTGATCGAGTCACAGTTTATTTCCGTAGGTGACTGGAACTTTGGAAGTGCCATCTCTCTGATCCTGGCAGTGATCATCCTGATCTTTATGAGCCTGATGAAGAAGATGGACACCCAGGACGATTAAAGGAGGCAGGAGATGAAAAGAAAAAATACCATATTTTCAAAATTATATGTAGTGCTGTGTCTGGCATTTTTTTACCTGCCGATCCTTGTGACTATGATTTTTTCCTTTAACTCATCCAAGTCTCTGACCAGATTCACAGGATTTTCCCTGCGCTGGTACGGAGAGCTGATAAACAACATGGAGATCAGCAAGGCAGTTTATGTTTCTGTCACAGTGGCAATCCTGGCAACAATTATTTCCACAGTGCTGGGAACTATTACAGCCATCGGCCTTTCCAAATCCAGAAAAGTACTGAAGGAACTGGTACTTACCATCAATAACTTTCCGATCCTGAACCCGGAGATCGTAACAGCTATCGGTCTGATGCTTCTGTTTTCTTCTCTGGGAATGACGAAAGGTTATCTGACCATGCTGCTGGCACATATCGCGTTCTGTACGCCTTATGTAATTACCAGTGTATATCCGAAGGTGCGAAACCTGGACCCTAACCTGGCCAATGCGGCGATGGATCTTGGTGCAACGCCATATCAGGCCCTTACAAAAGTTATCGTGCCTATGATCAAAGAGGGAATTTTTGCGGGAGCGCTTCTGGCATTTACCATGTCCTTTGACGATTTCGTAATTTCCTATTTTGTTTCCGGAAATGGAGTAAAAAATATCTCCATCGTTGTATATAATATGACGAAGCGTATCAATCCGACCATCAACGCACTGTCAACGCTCGTGATCGTGGTGATCGTACTGGTATTGCTGTTTGCAAATCTGATACTGCCGAAGCTTCAGGATTCTACAGTAAAGAAGATGAATCCGAGAACAAGAAAGATCGTGGCAGCAGTTACGGCTGTGATTCTGGTGGCCGTTTTTGGAAAATGGACGCTTGTAAGCCAGGGAAGCCATGTACTTCGTGTATATAATGCCGGTGAATATATGGATCTGAACCTGATCGACAAATTTGAAAAACAGTACAACTGTACCATTGTCTATGAGACGTTTGAGTCCAACGAGATGATGTATACAAAACTTGCCAGCGGTGAGACCTACGATGTTCTGGTACCGTCCGATTATATGATCGAGAGGCTGATCAAGGAAGAATACCTTCAGTCTATTGACTGGAAAAAGATTCCAAATAAGAAGAATCTTCTCCCTGAAGTACAGAACAAGGACTATGATCCGGGAAACCGCTATTCCTGTCCGTATTTCTGGGGAACCGTGGGAATCCTTTACAATAAGAATGTAGTATCACAGGAAGATCTGGATAGAGAGGGCTGGAATGTTCTTACCGATGAGAAATATAAAGGAAATCTTTACATGTACGATTCCGAACGAGATTCCTTTATGATCGCCCTGAAAGCACTTGGATACTCCATGAATACCACAGATCTGGGTGAGATTCAGGAAGCTTATGAATGGCTGATCAACCAGCGTGATACCATGGATCCGATCTATGCAGGAGATGATGTGATCGATAATATGATCTCCGGAAACAAAGCAATGGCAGTGGTTTATTCCGGTGACGCTTCTTATATCATCAGTGAGAATCCGGATCTTGATTATTACACTCCAAAGCAGGGAACCAATACCTGGTATGATGCGATGGTCATCACCAAGGACTGTAATGAGGTAGATCTGGCTCATGAGTTCATCAATTTTATGCTGGATGATGAAAATGCTCTTTCCAATACCGAAGAAGTAGGATATACTTCTACTGTAAAGAGTGCGTTCGAGGAGATGAAAAACGGAACTTATGAGGGAATTGATTCTTATATTCCGCAGATCGATAATCCCAAGAATGAAATCTTCGGATACCAGAAGCCAAAGATCAAGCAGAAATTTGCAGAGCTCTGGACCAAGGTAAAAGCAAAATAACAAGACGTCAGAGAGAGACATGAAGGAGGTTCTATGAAAGCAAAAAAAGCAGCAGCGATCATGTTATGTGCGGCACTTGGAGCAGCTATGGTAACAGGTGTCAGCGTCAGTGCAAAGGATAAAGATGAACTGGTACTTTATACATGGGACGGAATGGTTCCTCAGGAAGTGCTGGATGATTTTGAAAAAGAAACAGGAACCAAGGTTGTCTATTCTAACTTTGATACCGATGAGACCATGCTTGAGAAACTTTCCCAGGCAAAAGGTGGTGATTACGATGTGGTAATTGCAGATGATTACATTATCGACAGTGCGGTAAAAGAAGGACTTGTCCAGAAGATCGACAAGGATACTGTTACCAATTTCGGAAACATCAATCCGCTTTTCCAGGGGCAGTTCTATGATCCGGATGATGAGTACACCGTGCCGTATGGTGCAGGAATCCCGCTGATCGTTTACGATCCGGATCAGGTAGATATTGATATCAAGGGATACAAAGATCTCTGGGATGAATCTCTGAAAGACAGTGTGGCCATCATCGGAAATTATCGTGTAATCGCAGGAATCACACAGCTTTCCATGGGTGAAAGCATGAATGAAGAGGATGTGGATGTGATCGCCAAGACCGGTGAGAGACTGAAAGAGCTTGCACCGAATATCCGCATGATCCAGGATGACAATACACAGAATGCCCTGCTCAACGGAGAAGCAAGTGTGGCATTTCTTTACACATCCCAGGTAACACAGGCACTGAAGGATAACCCGGATCTGAAGGTGGTTTATCCGGAAGAGGGCCTTGGATTTGGTATTCTTGGAACTTTTATCCCAAGTGAAGCACCGAATGCGGAGGCCGCCAATGAATTTATCAATTATATCCTGCAGCCGGAAGTAACTGCAAAGTGCATCAATTCTGTAGGTTATTATAATACAAACAAGGCAGCAGATGATCTGGTAGATGCGAACCTGGTTGTACCGGATGATGTGACCAAGGGTGAGATCGTGCAGAACGTAAGCCAGGAAGCAGAGCAGGAATACAATAAGATCTGGACAGAATTCAAAGCTGCCTGCGATTAAGGCAGACAGACCAGTAAGGGGGTTTTTCAGGTGGAAATATACAAAGGCACATCCGCTTTTTCCGGGATAGCCATTGGAAAAATACTGTATTACCACAGGGGCGAATACCAGATCCGTCAGTCTATGGTAGACAATGTAAAAAAAGAGCTGGATCGTTTGGACCATGCAAGGACAGCAGTAAAGACCCAGATCCAGCATATGTATAAAAACGGAGCACCCCTCCCAAAAGAGCAGGAGCTGACATTGAAACGTCAGCTGAAGCTCTTAAGCGGAGGCAGTTTCCAGCGGGCTGTAGAGAGCATGATCACAACAGAAAAGGTCAGTGCGGCTTATGCGGTCCAGACAACCAGAGATGAGCTTGCCAATGTATTTCGCAAGCTGGAAGACGAGGCTGTCAAGGAACAGATCGAAAATATCCGGGAGATCTCAGAACTTCTGATCGGCGCCATGGGTGGTTCCCATGCGCGGATCAATCTGGGAGATGAGCCGGTGATCCTTGCGGCAGAGCAGATTTCCCCAAATGAACTTCTGGAGATGAACAAATCCAGCCTTCTGGCAATAGTCATGCATCAGGGATCAATCATTTCCCATGTATCGATTATGGCGAAATCCATGGCAGTGCCTACACTGGTGGAAGTGGAGATACAGAAGGAGTGGGACGGCCATATGGCCATTGTGGATGGATATACAGGAACTCTGTATATTGATCCGGAACCGGAACTTCTGAAAGAATATGAGATCCGCCACAGGGCAGATATGGAAGAACGGGAAGAACTCTTAAGACTTCGTAATCAGGAGGATATCACAGCCGATGGAAAACAGATCAAACTTCTGGCCAATATCGGAAATTTGGATGATCTGAATACGGTTCTTTATTACGGAGCTACAGGCATCGGTCTCCTTCGAAGTGAATTTCAGTATCTTGGAAGAGAAAATTACCCGAGAGAGAACGAGCTGTTCCGTGCTTATAAGAAGGTAGCGGAGGATATGGAAGGCCGTCCGGTTGTGATCCGTACCGTAGATCTGGGTGCAGATCGGCAGGCAGAATATATGGCCATCCCGGATGAAGTCAATCCTATGATGGGAAACCGCGGTATCCGACTTTGCCTTGACCGGAAAAAAATGTTCAAAGCCCAGCTTCGTGCCATTTACCGGGCAAGTGCCTATGGAAACATCAGTCTGATGTATCCGATGATCACATCGGAGGAAGAACTGGATGAGATCGAAAAACTGATCCAGGAGGTAAAAAAAGGCCTGGATGAGAAGAATATTCCCTACAAAAATATCCGTACCGGAATCATGATCGAAACACCGGCTGCAGTTATGATCAGCGAGGAACTGGGAAAACGTGTGGATTTCTTAAGCCTTGGAACCAATGACCTGACCCAGTATACCCTGGCTATGGACAGGCAGAATCTTCTTCTGAAAAACAAATACAATGACCATCATCCTGCGCTTGTGAAGATGATCCGGATGGTGACAGAAGCAGGACATAAATCCGGATGTAATGTTTACATATGTGGGGAGCTGGCAGCAGATTCCAATCTTACAGAGAAATTTATCCAGATGGGAGTGGATGGACTTTCTGTGGTTCCGGCATGTGTACTTCCGGTACGAAAAGCAATCCGTGCAGCATTTGCAGATGCGTCAAACAGGCCGGAAGAGCAATAGTATCTGAGATTATAGGAGATCCTTTTTCTGAAAAACAGAAACAAATAAAAATCCTGAGAATTTCTATGTTATATTTCGCATAGGATTCTCAGGATTTTTTGTATGATTACCATGCTGGAAATTCCAGGTGGATATTTCAAATCCGCTTTGTTAAGTTATCGAAGTCCGAGAACACGTGCGGTTTCTGAAATAAATTCCGGTGTAGTACCGCAGCATCCGCCAATCACAGAAGCTCCGTTCTCAACAAGCACCTTCATATAGCCTGCAAAATCAGCAGGTGTCATGCTGTAAACGGCATTACCAAGATCATCGATCTGCGGCATTCCCGCGTTCGGTTTGGCGATAACCGGAATGGAAACATTCTCTTTGATATTACGGACAACAGATACCAGCTGATCCGGACCAACAGAGCAGTTGATGCCGACTGCACTGGCACCGGCAGCTTCGAGGGACATAGCAGCCTCTACGGCATTGCCGCCGCTGAAGATACTTCCGTCTGCTTCTACAGTCACAGTACAGATGATCGGGAGATCGCAGACACTCTGGCAGGCATCTACAGCAGCCAGTGTCTCTTCAATATTGATCATGGTTTCCGCTACGATAAGATCCACACCTGCGTCACGGAGATAACCGATCTGTTCCTGATAGGTTTCGAAGGCTTTTTCGTAGGTCATATCACCGGCCGGGGCCATCATCTTACCGGTTGTGGTGATATCTCCCGCAACATAAACGCCCTCCGGTGTGATCTCTTTGGTGTAGCCGGCCAGGGTATGGTTGATCTGCTCAATCTGATCTTCCAGACCGTGCATGGTGAGATTAATGCGGTTTCCACCGAATGTAGGTGCATAAATAATATGGCTTCCTGCTTCAATATAAGCTTTCTGAAGGGACTGGATCACATCTTTGTGCTCAAGCACCCAGCTCTCTGTGCAGACACCTCTTGGCATTCCTGCTTTCATCAGGTTGGAACCGGTAGCACCATCCAGCAGCAGGACATGGTTCTCAGTCAGTTTCTGAAATTCCTGTTTTGTCATATGTTTATATCCTCCTTATGGCAGCCAATCACGGTTGGCAAAAAAATAAGGCTCCTCCTGTAACTGCTGCACTCATTGCCGTGGGTCTATTTTAACATAGGAGAGAAGAATAATAAAGACCTTGCGTAATAAATGACAGGATTGTATAATAGCCACGAGAGAAAACACAGAGATACTGCTAAGAGAAATGAAAGGATTGTTTTGATGAAAGGACTTTATGATATTCATTGCCATATTCTGCCAGGGGTAGATGATGGCGCAAGGAATATGGAAGAATCCCTGTGGATGCTGAGTAAAGAATATAAAGAAGGCGTGCGACATGTAATACTGACACCCCATTTTCGATATGAAATGTTTGAGCCACATATGAATATTGTAACAAGACAGTTTATGCAGCTGAGAAGAGAAGCCATCAAGATCGGACAGGGTGACCTGCAGCTTTATCTGGGCTGTGAACTGCATTCCAGTATGGATATGGTAGAATGCCTGAAAAAAGGCCGGAGACTTACATTGGCCGGTTCCAGATATGTACTTGTAGAATTCAGTAACAGTGATGAAAAGAGTTATATAGAAGAAAGGGTACGAAGTCTTCTGATGAACGGATTTATTCCGATCATTGCCCATGCAGAACGTTATAAGGCGACCAGAAGCGATATCAGGTTTCTTGAAGAGTTAAGAGAAGCAGGGGCTTATATCCAGATCAATGCGGATACGATCAGCGGAGAAAGTGGATTTGGAGCGAAATTATTCGCGAAAAAACTGATGAAACAGGGAATCCTGGATTTTGTAGGCTCAGACGGGCACCGGCAGAATGAAAGAATCCCCCAGATTGGTAAATGCGCTGCAAAAATGGAAAAAATAATGGGAAAAGAATATGTAAAAAAAATACTGATCGATAATCCGGGAAAGATCACAGAACGTTAGGGAAAAAGTATTTATCGCAAAAAAAAGAAATATGTGATATACTTTCACAGAAAAAATGTTATACATATTATAAAGGAGACTAGAATATGTGTGGAATAGTAGGTTTTACAGGTAAGCATCAGGCAGCACCGATTTTGCTGGATGGCCTTTCGAAACTTGAATACAGAGGATATGATTCCGCCGGTATCGCAGTGCGTGACGGTGATAAAGAAACAGAAGTCATTAAGGCAAAAGGTCGCCTTAAAGTTCTGATCGAGAAGACTAATGGAGGAGAATCGGTTCCGGGAACCTGTGGCATTGGCCATACGAGATGGGCAACACATGGAGAGCCATCCGAGACGAATGCACACCCGCATGTCAGTGAAAATGGAAATGTTGTTGCCGTACACAACGGCATCATTGAGAACTACCAGGAGCTGAAGGCCAAACTTCTCCGCAAAGGATATACTTTTTATTCTGCTACGGATACAGAAGTTGCGGTAAACCTTGTGGATTATTATTATAAGAAATATGGAGAATCACCGGTTGAGGCAGTCGGCCATGCAATGGTACGTATCCGTGGTTCTTATGCACTTGCAATGATGTTCCGTGACTATCCAGGAGAGATTTTTGTGGCAAGAAAAGACAGCCCGATGATCCTCGGAGTAGGCGATGGGGAATCTTATATTGCGTCAGATGTTCCGGCAATCCTGAAATATACAAGAAATGTTTATTATATTGGAAATCAGGAGATGGCTCATGTGAAAAAGGGAGAGATCACCTTTTACAATCTGGATGGAGAAGAGATCGAGAAGGAACTCAAGACGATCGAGTGGGATGCGGAAGCAGCAGAGAAGGCCGGATTTGAACATTTCATGATGAAAGAGATCCATGAGCAGCCGAAGGCAGTTTCTGATACAATCAATTCGGTTGTAAAAGATGGAAAAATTGATCTTTCCGAGGTTGGACTGGATGAGGATACGATCAGGAATGTCAGCCAGATCTATATCGTTGCCTGCGGCTCCGCATATCATGTCGGTATGGCAGCACAGTATGTGTTTGAAGATCTGGCACGTATCCCGGTACGTGTAGAGCTGGCATCAGAATTTCGATATCGTAATCCGATCCTGGACAAAAACGGCCTTGCGATCATTGTCAGTCAGTCCGGTGAGACAGCAGACAGCCTTGCGGCACTCCGCGAATGTAAAGCCAGAGGGATCCGTACACTTGCTATTGTGAATGTTATCGGTTCTTCTATTGCAAGAGAGGCAGACAATGTATTTTATACACTTGCAGGTCCGGAGATTTCTGTTGCGACCACGAAGGCTTACAGTACACAGCTGATCGCAGCCTATGTGCTGGCACTCCAGTTTGCGAAGATCAGAAGTGAGATCACAGAAGAACAGTGTGATGCCTATGTAAAAGAACTGAAGACACTCCCGGAGAAAATCAAGAGAATTCTTGAGGATAAGGAAAGACTGCAGTGGTTTGCTTCCAAACAGGCCAATGCCAAGGATATTTTCTTTATCGGAAGAGGAATTGATTATGCCATCAGTCTTGAGGGAAGTCTTAAGATGAAGGAGATCAGTTATATTCATTCTGAGGCATATGCAGCCGGTGAGCTGAAACATGGAACGATTTCACTGATCGAGGATGGAACTCTTGTGATCGGTGTTCTGACACAGCCGAAACTTTACGAAAAAACCATCAGTAACATGGTTGAGTGCAAGAGCCGTGGTGCATATCTGATGGGACTTACAACATTTGGAAATTATAATACTGAAGATACTGCAGATTTCACGGTATATATTCCAAAGACAGATCCGCATTTTGCAACATCCCTGGCGGTGATCCCGTTACAGCTTCTGGGTTACTATGTAAGTGTAAACAAAGGCCTGGATGTGGATAAACCAAGAAATCTTGCCAAAAGTGTTACCGTAGAATAATTTTTTTCATAATAATAAAAAAACGCCTGCACCACAGTCGTCGGCCAGAAGTTATGAATTCTGGACCGGCATGTAATGCAGGCGTTTTTGTGCTATTTACAGAAATTTACAGAATTTCTTTCAGATAACGCTCCAGAGCATCCTGCCATGTTGGAAGAGGCTGGAAGCCGTTCTTTACAAGTTTGGATTTATCCAGGCGGCTGTTGAAAGGACGGACCGCTTTGGAAACACCATATTCCGCAGTTGTAACAGGGGAAACCTGCACATTTTCGTATTCTTTATGTCCGAGGGCAGCGGCCTGACGGAAGATTTCTTTTGTAAAATCGTACCAGCTGATGTAGCCGCCCTCGTTGGTTGCATGATAGTAACCATATTTATCGGTCTCGATCATGTCAACCAGAAGGCGGGCAAGATCGTAAGTATAAGTCGGAGTTCCGATCTGATCACTGACAACGGTAAGTTTGTCGTGAGTTTTTCCAAGATTTACCATAGTACGGATAAAGTTCTTTCCGTTTTTGCCGAATACCCAGGCAATACGTACGATAAAGAATTTATCAACAGTGCCGGATACTGCCAGCTCGCCGTCAAGCTTGGTCTGGCCGTATACATTCTGGGGAGCGTAGTCTTTGCAGTCCGGATCCCATGGAGTAGTTCCCTGGCCGTCAAAAACATAGTCTGTGGAAATGTACATCATTTTGATGCCGAGCTCTTTACAGATGTCCGCAATGTTCTGGGTTCCCACAACATTGACAAGACGTACTTTTTCGCGGTTTTCCTCATCCTCTGCAGCATCTACGGCTGTCCATGCAGCACAGTGTACCACTGCATCCGGATTTACTTCGCGAATGGCTTTTGCTACTGCTTCTTTATCTGTGATATCCAGCTGGACATAAGGCATGGTGGTAACCGGAGTACCATCTGCAATGCCGCTGTAGGAAGGTGCAATGTCGCTTCCTACGCCTTCATGTCCACGGCTGGACAGTTCATTCATCACGTCATGGCCAAGCTGGCCGCCAACGCCTGTTACGAAAAATTTCATGCTTTAACCTCCTCGCGGTTTCCATACATTTTTTCGTAGTAATTCTGGTACTCACCGGAGATGATGGTTTCCCACCATTCCTTGTTGTCAAGGTACCATTTGATGGTCTTTTTGATTCCGTCTGCAAATTTTGTCTCCGGAAGCCAGCCAAGTTCGTTATGGATCTTGGTCGGGTCGATAGCGTAGCGCATGTCATGGCCTTTACGGTCTGCCACGTGTGTGATCAGGCTTTCCGGTTTGCCAAGTTCCTTGCAGATCAGTTTTACGATATCGATGTTTTTCATCTCGTTATGTCCGCCTACATTGTAAACCTCGCCTACACGTCCTTTGTGGATGATCAGGTCAATGGCACGGCAGTGATCCTCAACATAGAGCCAGTCGCGGACGTTTTCGCCTTTTCCGTAAACCGGGAGCGGTTTGTCATTGAGAGCGTTGGCGATCATCAGAGGAATCAGCTTTTCCGGGAAGTGATACGGGCCGTAGTTGTTGGAGCAGCGGCTGATGGTCACAGGCAGGCCGTAGGTTCTGTGGTATGCGAGAACAAGAAGGTCAGCACCTGCTTTGGAGGAGCTGTATGGGCTGCTTGTATGGATCGGAGTTTCCTCTGTGAAGAAGAGGTCCGGTCTGTCAAGAGGAAGATCTCCGTAAACCTCATCTGTGGAAACCTGATGATAACGCTGGATTCCGTATTTACGGCAGGCATCCATGAGAACAGCAGTACCCTTGATGTTGGTGTCAAGGAATACCTCCGGGTTTTCGATGGAACGGTCTACGTGGCTCTCAGCTGCGAAGTTTACCACGATGTCCGGATGCTCTTCCTCGAAAAGCTTGTAAACAGCGTCACGGTCTGTGATGCTCTCCTTTACAAAGCGGAAGTTCGGTTTGTCCATAACCGGTGCAAGAGTGGAAAGGTTTCCTGCGTAAGTCAGGCAGTCCAGGCATACGATACGATAGTCCGGATGAGCCTCCATCATATGAAAAATAAAGTTGCTTCCGATAAATCCGGCACCGCCGGTAACAATGATTGTCATAAAAAATCTCCTTTATAATATGAATGATTGATCTTATGCGGATTCCGTCGGAACGGAGCCCGCCGGTAAATACAGTGTTAAAAAACAGGTCGGCTCAGTGAAGAGCGTCCAGATATTTTCCGTCCAGAACATCCTTGAGATACTGACCGTACTGGTTTTTCTTAAGGATTTCGTAAACCTTGAGCACGTCCTCCTTTGTGATCCAGCCGTTTAAGTAAGCAATCTCCTCAAGGCATGCGATCTTGCGGTGCTGATGCTGCTCCATGGTCTTTACGAAGTTGGTTGCCTCTACAAGGCTTTCGTGTGTACCGGTATCCAGCCATGTGAAGCCCTGGCCCAGAAGCTCAACGTTCAGCTGTCCCTTCTCAAGGTAGATACGGTTCAGGTCTGTGATCTCAAGCTCGCCTCTTGCGCTTGGCTTCAGATTTTTTGCGTATTCTACAACCTTGTTGTCGTAGAAGTAGAGACCGGTTACACAGTAGTTGCTTTTTGGCTTTTCCGGTTTCTCTTCAATGGAAACCGCTTTTCCGTTCTGGTCGAATTCCACGATGCCGAAACGCTCCGGATCATCTACATAGTATCCGAAAACAGTGGCACCTTTGCCGGTTTCTGCATTGTCTACAGCAGCTTTCAGGCGCTTTTTGAGGCCATGTCCTGCGAAAATGTTGTCACCAAGGACCATACATACGGTGTCGTTGCCGATGAATTCCTCGCCGATGATAAATGCCTGAGCAAGTCCGTCCGGGCTTGGCTGTACAGCATAGGTAAGGTTGACACCGAACTGATGGCCGTCACCGAGAAGCTCCTCAAATCTCGGGGTATCCTGCGGGGTGGAGATGATCAGGATATCACGGATGCCTGCGTTCATAAGAACAGACATAGGATAGTAGATCATCGGTTTGTCAAAGATCGGCAGAAGCTGTTTGGAGGTCACCATGGTAAGCGGGTAAAGACGTGTTCCGGAGCCTCCGGCTAAAATAATTCCTTTCATATGTTTTCTCCTTTGCGTGATGATGTGCAGCATAAGTCGTGCCTGCACATAACTTTGTTACTGTAACTGTATTATAAAAGGTGACGCAAGGTCACCTTCAAGAGCTTTTTTCATAATTTTTATTTTTGGCTATTTTTCACAAAGAAATACGCCGGCATCCTTGGTAATGCGGAATCCTTTGGCAGTTTTTCTGGCGGTGTAGGCCCGGAATTCCTTGTAACGGTCCAATATATACTGATTCTGGTTGCCGTGGCAGGAGAGGACGTAGGAGATCAGCGGCTCCGCATCCTGGACCAGAAGGCAGTCTTCATAAGAAAGCCACTGAGCCTTTGGGAAAAAAGGCTCCAGGATACTCTGGCCGTTTTCACGTCCGAACCGTTCATAAAGCCGGTCTGCGGAAAGCACGATCCGTTCATCAAAATCCTGCACCAGCTGGCTGACCTCCTGCATATGTGCCTTTCCGTAAGCACTGCAGAGAAATCTTCCGCCGGGAGCGAGGACACGGCGGACTTCCTTCAGGACGGAGGGAATATCATCGCAGTAAAAAAGCACGTGATTGGCGATCACCAGATCAAAGCTTTCGTCCTTACAGGGGATTTTTCGGCAGTCAAAGGCCCGGAATGCAAACCGGGTATCCGAGGAACCGATGGCTCGTCTGGCATCACGGAGCATACCGCTGGAAATATCGGAAAGTGTGATGGAGATATCCTCCGGCAGAAGGGAAAGGTTGTCGGTCCATAACGTTCCGTCCCCGCAGCCCAGCTCCAGAATACGAAGACCGGGTGAGATCCGGCATTGCTCAAAGATCCAGGGAAACCATCCCTGTTTGTTCTGGGAGTACAGGCTGTGGAGGTTGATCCTGGAGGAAATGTTGGTGGCATTCTGATACTGATTCTTGAGGCTTTTTTCCATGCCGGTCAGGTGGATCAGGTTCAGCATCTGGCTCCAGTCAATGGTGTGCTGTTCCTTTATCATCTGTGCGGTATCCTGGATCGCTTTTTCCACCAGCTGCATCTGTTCGATCCGGTCACGGACCAGACGAAGCTGGATATTCAGAGAATTCAGCATGAAATGATAATCGGAATCACCGATGGTCATTTCACGGATGTCATCCAGGGAAAAGCCCAGGTATTTCAGAAGGAGGATCTGCTGAAGCCTTGCAAAATCCTCATCTGTATAAAAACGTGCGCCGGATTCGGTGACGAGAGAGGGTTTCAGGATATCCTGTTTATCATAATAGCGGACAGTACGCAGAGTTACGTGTGCCATGCGTGCAAATTCGCCGGAAGAATAGTAGCCGTCTTTTTTCATAAAAAATAGAATCCTTTCTGAGGAAATAACAAACATCCTGTCATAGAAGTCATAAAAGAATTATAATTCAGATCCGGAAGCCGTACAAGAGAAAAACAACATTGACAAAATTCTGCTGGTTTGTTAGTATATCGTTTCGAAAAAAAGGAACCCCGGAATCATATTTCCGGGATAAGCGTTCGATATAAAAAGGAGTAATTTTTATGCGAAACCGTACTCTGGATATGGTAAAGGCGATCTGTGCTTATGCAGTTGTGCTTCTTCACGTCCATTTTCCGGGAAATGCCGGAATCATAGCCAATGTACTTGCCAGATTTGCAGTACCTGTGTTTTTTATGGTATCCGGATATTTTTGTTTCCGTGGCGATGATACGGAATTTATAAGAACCGGAAAAAAGATCCGGCATGTTCTGAAGCTGATGCTTGTGGCATTTCCGGTCTGCTGTCTGTGGGAGCTGATCCAGAACCACATCGACGGAGCAAGCCAGAAGGAATGGCTGGAAGCCCTGGTTTCGGGGGAACATATTCGCCAGTTTCTTCTATATAATAACAGCTCTCAGGTGAAATGGCATCTGTGGTTTCTCCCGGCACTGCTCTATTGTTATCTTCTTTTTGCCCTGGCAGCAAGATTCCGGATTTGTAAGCAGTCATATGTTCTGATACCGGTGCTTCTTCTGATCCATTTCGGAATGGAGGAATTTTCGACCTTCCTGTTCCCGGAAAAGCATTTCCGTGTTATGCAGTTTCGAAACTATCTGTTTACCGGATTTCCGTTTTTTATGTTGGGACATCTGATACACAGACATCAGGAAAAGCTGGAAGCCTGGTTTGCCGGAAAAAAAGTGTTTCTTTTGTATGGCATGGCAGCTGGCGGCGGGATCGCAAGTCTGCTGGAATACCGGTATTTTGGCAAACTGGAATTGTTTCTGGGTTCAGTATTTATGGCTGTTGGCCTTTTTCTCATTGCGATCATGGGAAAAAATCGGAAAGTGCCCGAGCTTCCGGTAGCCATCGGTCAGAAATATGCATTTTTTATTTATCTGTTCCATCTCTGTGTGGCGGATATCCTGAAGGATGTGGCTGTGGCAGTTGGAATTGAGAAAAATCTTTTATATCTGTGGATGAGACCGGTGATGGTCTGTGTTTTTGTGACTGCTGTGGCGGTAATGTATGGATATGGAATGAGGATCTGTCGGAAATAGAAGAGTTTATGGTATTTTCATATTTATGCGCTGTGATTTTGTACCAAAATATGCTAAAATATCCTTTATTGATAAGTCACAGCACCCACCAGGAGGATGCGGGGAAAGCGACTGGAATATCCCGCTTCAGGGTAAAAAATACTGAGACATGAAAGAAAAAGGAGATTTTTATGGATTTACAAAACAGAGCGGAGGCCGGCAGTGACGGACACGATGAGAGTGTACTGAATCCGGAGATGCCCAACGAAACAGATCTGACGAAGAAGGAACGCCGCCGGATCGAAAAAGAGAAACTGAAGGGAATGGGAACAGGTAAGAAGCTTCAGTATATCTGGATGTATTATAAGATACATATGCTGTGCGTGCTTCTTGTCATCGGCGGAGTCTGTCTGGGAGTGAATATTTACCGGCACGCACAGATGAAGACGGTGCTTTCCATTGCGGTGGTGAATGCAGGGAATTATGACTCAGAGAAGGTGGAAGAGGATGTTCTGAAGACACTGGGAACAGAGGATAAATATGCAGAAGTCAGTGTGGCACAGAATCTGATGACGGACGAGACAGGAGAGGATTTTGATTACTATGCCAGGATCGCATATGTGACGGAAATCCAGAGTGCTACCGTTGATGTCCTGATCATGCCGAAGGAGCTCTATGAACATGAGAAGGACAGCGGAATGTATGCAGATCTCAGGGAAACGTTTGGAGATGAGGTGTTTGAGTCTCTGGGCGCTGTGGATGATCAGCATCTGGAGCTTGACGGCAGCAGTAGTGTTGCTCAGGAATTTGGCCTGAGATATGATCCGGTGTGCATTTGCCTTCCGGGTAATGTGAAGAATAAAGATAATGCGTTGAAATGGATCCAGTCTGTTCTGAAATGATGGATTCATATGCTCAGCTGAGCGCAGAGATAAATAAGGCCTCCGGTTCGTAACACAGGAACCGGAGGCCTTATTATATGAATATTACAGTGTATCGTTACGTTTGATGTAGCCAGGCTCACCAGCAGGACGGATGATCTCCTTGGCATGTGTGATCTTGGCATGCTTGTCTACGACCAGATTTTCGATATGGACATTCTCACCGATGGTGCAGTCTGCAAGAACTACACAGTTCTTGATAACAGCGCCCTTTTTGATGGTACAGCCACGTCCGACAATGGAATTCTCTACAGTTCCCTCGATCATGGAGCCGTTGGAGATAACGGAGTTGGAAACATTAGCTGTGTCAAAATAATGGGTCGGGCAGGAGTTATTGGTGCGTGTATAAATCGGCCAGTTATCATGGAAAAGATCGGTTGCAGTTTTGTAGTCGATCAGATCCATATTTGCATCGTGATAGCTCTTGAAATCAGTGATCGATGCAAAATATCCGCGATGAGATATACCACGCACATCCAGCTCACCGTCTCTGCAGCCGGCATTGATCACGTCTGCAAGGGTATAAAGAGAGGAAATCTCTTTTGCCTTATGGATGAGGCTGATGAAAAGCTCCTTGCTCATTACGTAGGTATCCATGAAAATGTTGCGGTTCTTTGCATTGCCGTGGTTGTGCTCAATGGAGAGAACACCCTTCTGACGGTTCAGGTTCAGGATGTGGCAGTTCAGATAGTTCTCCTTGGCATTATCAACGGAATGATAAAGCATGGTCACATCTGCACCGGATTCGATATGGGCATCGATCAGCTTGGAATAGTCGGTGGTGTAGATCATGTAATTCGGAGCGATAACAACATACGGATAATGAACTGCTTCGATGCACTCCAGATTGGAGTAGTAGTTGTCGATATCGGTGTTATAGATATCGTTGACTCCGAAATGCTCTGAAAAGAGGAGTTGGAGATTACCGCTCTTGGAGTTGATGTTATAGTGACGTCCGGTTCCGAGATGTTCTACAAGAGAACGGGGTTTGTTCTTTACATAGACCTGAATGTACTCAATTCCGCTGTTGGTCATATTTGAGATCGGGAAGTCGATGACACGATATCTTCCGAGAAATGAAAAGGCGCCGATCGCACGGTAGTCCTGAAGCCCCTCCACATGGATATTTCTTTCTGAGGAATTCACGATTCCAAATGCTTTAAACATATTACTCAGCCCCCTTTACACGTTTTGATACAAGTTCAATGTGCTCACTGTCCCTGGAACCGACACGAGCATTGGTACCGATCACGACTCCGTCTGCAACGAGAGCACGCTGGACAACGGCACCTGCTTCAACAACAACACCCGGCATCAGGACACTGTCGATGATCTTGGCACCAGGACCGACCTTGACGCCTGTGAAAAGTACGGAGTTGGTGATCTCACCTTCTACAACACAGCCCTGAGTAATGAAAGCAGTGTTGATCACAGCGGTATCACAGATATACTGTGGAAGAGAGGTAGCATCCTCAGTGTAGATTTTCCAGGTAGGATCGTTAAGATCCAGTTCACTGTTAGGACTGAGAAGATCCATGTTTGCTTCCCAGAGGGAATCGATGGTTCCTACATCCTTCCAGTAGCCTTTGAACTTGTAGGCGTAGAGTGCCTTGTCCTGTGCAAGGAGTGTAGGGATGATGTCTTTACCGAAATCGTGATTGGAATCCGGATTTTTGATATCTGCCAGCAGGAGCTTGCGCAGAAGCTTCCAGTTGAATATGTAGATACCCATGGAGGCAAGATTGCTCTTCGGGTGTTCCGGTTTCTCCTCAAATTCCACGATGCGGTCATCTTCACCGGTGTTCATGATACCGAAACGGCTGGCTTCCTTCATGGGAACCTCGATAACTGCAATAGTCGCATCTGCCTTATGCTGGATATGGTCATCAAGCATCTTTGCATAATTCATCTTATAGATGTGGTCACCGGAAAGGATCAGAAGGTATTCCGGGTTCTGTGAGTCGATGAAATCAATATTCTGAGAGATCGCATCAGCTGTTCCACGGTATACATCCAGACCGGCATCAGCCTTCTCACGTGGAGGAAGTACATAAACTCCGCTGTCCTTGGCATCAAGGCCCCAGCGGCCACCGGCTGCTACATAGCTGTTCAGTAAAACTGATTCATATTGTGTCAGTACACCTACGACATCAATGCCGCTGTTGGCACAGTTACTGAGCGGAAAATCCACGATGCGATACTTACCACCATAACCAACGGCTGGCTTGGCAACTTTATTCGTCAACTCGTGAAGACGACTTCCTCTTCCGCCGGCCAGAATCATTGCTAACATACTGTTTTGTTTCATGGCGAATCCTCACTTTCATTTCTTGTTTATTGTCAGAAGTGTTTTAACTTAAAAACAATAAACTTTGTTCATATTATACACCTTTTGGGATTGAAAATCCAGTTTTTTGTGCAAAAAAACGTTATTTTTGTGTTAAAATTTTGTGCGAATTTGAAAAAATTGACAGGTAATTTGTCGGAATAGAAAGAAACGGTCAAAGCCGGTCCTGAAATTCAGATAAAATGGTGAAAAAACATCCAGAATCCGGATTTGCTTGCGTAAGAAGAGGAAAAAGTGTATTCTGAAAAAAAGATTTTATTCGGACAAAAGTATCCGGCGAAGAACTATTTGGGAATAACAGAGGGAGAAAATAAGATGAAAGATGAAAAAATTTCCAACTATGTAAAGCTATGTGAAGACTGGGCAGATAAATTCATGAAAATGGATCTGGAGAATTTAAGAAAGCGGGTTCCGGAATTGAAAGAAGAAAAGGGTTTTTTTACGTTGGTCCATTTCGGGCGAAAATACGGAATCAGCCTGAAAAATGGAAGGATCTGCAGTATGGATGGCCAGCGGGAACCAGATACAACGGAAATGCTGAATATCTATACACTTCTTGGATATGCAAAAGAAGGAGCTTTTTTTATGAATAAGTGGGTACCTTTTGCAGATCTTCGCAATGCAAGACCATTTGCTCCGGCCTATAAGGTCGGGGAGACGGATGTGTTTGGAGCTACGTTTTCCGGGCATGAAAAAGAACTTCGGGAGGCCTTTGGCAAACTTGGAGGAAAAGAACTTCCACAGGGAGATGTGGGCTATGAAATCAGGGCTTTTGAATGCATGCCAATGAGATTCTTTTTCTGGGAGAGAGATGAGGAATTTGAGGCCCAGGGAAATATTCTTTTTGATTACAGTGCCACAGATTTTAATCATGTGGAAAGTGCGGTATCCATTGCAGATGCAGGGATCAGGCGTCTGGCGGAGCTGGCAGACTTACCAGTCAGAGGAAAGTCTTTTCGGATGAAATAAATACAGGATTGACGAAACGGAATGGATGTGGTAATGTATGTCTGAAGCAGTTAGTTAAAACTAACATAAAGAAAGGTAGACATGCCATATGGGAAAATATCTGAAATCAGTGGGGAAAAACAGTCTTGATTTTCTGAAATATGTAGGCCCGGGGCTGCTTGTAACGGTGGGATTTATTGATCCGGGAAACTGGGCATCCAATATAGCTGCAGGTTCCGGCTATGGATACAGTCTTCTGTGGATGGTGACATTGTCTACGGTTATGCTGATTATTCTGCAGCATAATGCGGCTCATCTGGGAATTGTTACGGGCCTTTGTATTTCGGAAGCCGCCAGCCGCTATATGAATAAAACAGTAAAAAATATAGTACTCTGGACAGCGGTGGCAGCAGCGGTTGCGACAGCCATGGCAGAAATCCTGGGAGGTGCCATAGCTCTTGAGATGCTGTTTCATATTCCTGTCCGGGTGGGAAGTATGGTGATACTGCTGGCAGTACTGGTATGCCAGTTTACAAATGCCTATAAAAAAATTGAAAAACTGATTATATTGTTTGTTTCTCTGATTGGTTTTTCTTTTCTGGTTGAGATTGGGATATCAGATATTGACTGGCCGGCGGCAGTGTCAGGATGGGTGAAACCATATTTCCCGGAAAATTCCATGCCTGTGATTATGAGTGTCCTGGGAGCAGTTGTAATGCCGCACAATCTTTTCCTTCATTCCGAAGTAATTCAGAGCAGGCAGTGGAATCTGGAAGAGGAAGAGGTGATTCAGAAACAGCTGAAATATGAGTTTAAGGATACGCTTTTTTCCATGATTATTGGCTGGGCGATCAACAGTGCAATGATTCTGATGGCAGCGGCGACTTTTTACAGAAAAGGGGAAGGCGCAGTTAATGATCTGTCTGTGGCGGGAAATATGCTGACTCCGCTTCTGGGCAAAGGAGCCTCTGTGATTTTTGCCCTGGCACTTCTTCTGGCAGGTCTTTCTTCCAGTATTACAGCCGGAATGGCAGGCGGGACTATTTTTTCGGGAATTTTTAATAAACCATATGATATCAGTACAAAAGAAACCAGACAGGGTGTACTGATAACAATGGTTCCCGCTGCGCTGCTGATTCTTCTGGTCCGTTCACCTTTTGATGGACTGATCTATTCGCAGATGCTCCTGGGAATGCAGCTGCCCATCACTGTTTTTACACAGATATATCTTACATCGTCCACCAGAGTTATGGGAAAATATGCCAACAGTACCAGATTAAAGGTAACCTTATGGACGATTGCGGGAATTGTAACACTTTTAAATGCAGGATTGCTGGTTACATCTATATAAGCTGAGCAGACAGCGAAGCAGATTGCGAAAATCTGCTGGAATCATATGAAAAATATGGGAAAAACGGAGAACTATATGAAAAAATGTTTGCTATTGTTGTAAAAAGAGTATATTATTATTGCATAACTATGAAATTTTGGCGACCATTTTGATCTATCTGTGAGGTGTCACGACAGAAGTCTCTGTCAATTTCCCAGAAACATTTTTTTGTCAGTATGGACAGGAGAGAACCGGAAGCAGAAAAGTACAAGGGTCCTGGAGGTGTAAAAAAGTGGGCAAGAATGCGTCGGGAATGTATGTAATAGATGCAGATTATAATATAGTCAGCTATAACCATGCGGCAGAAATTATATACCCGGAGCTGAAAAAGGGAGAAAAGTGTTATCGATGTCTGATGCATGAAGAGAATCCATGTGCGGAATGCCCGGTTGTTAACGGTATTGAAGGTCCGAAGAACTATCTGGAAACGAAGCAAAAGGTTCTGAGATCCATTGATGCAGTGGAAATTCAGCTGGAGTCCGGAGAACTGGGACATGCGATGATATTTTCGGCGGCAGAAGCAACAGAAGAAACATACAGAGGAATTACCAATAATGGAGAGAATCCTCTGCTGCTGGGAATCATCAATGTGCTGGGCAAGGACTACAGCAATATTTATTCTGTAAACTGTGCCACACATGAAATACAGGTATTCCGTTTTCATAATCCTGTACTTGGTGGAGTAAGTGAAAGCCTGATCCGTGAGGAACCTTACGAAAAAGTAGTGGACATTTACATAGAAGATAATGTTGCGTCTGAGGATAAGACCAGAATGAGGCAGATGCTGGATTTTGACAAAATCTGTCAGCGTCTGAAAAAGGTTTCCCAGTTTATGATCCACTATAGGGTGAGAAGGGACGGAATTACACATTATTACTATGTAAAATGTGCAAGAATTGGGAAGGCAGATGATTTTGAAGCGATTGTTCTGGCTTTTGCCAATGAAGATATGGATGTTCAGCACAGTGAAATGGAATCCATTCTGGAACCGGGGGGACCGTCCTCCAGAAGAAAGCTTCTTATAATAGAAGATAATGAGCTGAATCGGAAACTTCTGGCAGAGCTTCTGGAAGACAGTTATGAAGTTATGACCGCAGTTAACGGAGAAGAGGGACTGAAGCTGCTGGGAGAGAATTACCGTGATATTTCCGCAGTGCTTCTGGATGTAAGTATGCCAATCTGCGACGGATTTCAGTTTCTGGACAGAATCCGGGATGATATGATGCTTTCCTCTGTTCCGGTAATTGTAATAACAGGAAGCAACCGTCCGGAAGATGAGGTTCGCTGTCTGGAACTGGGGGCAGTCGATTTTATCCGGAAGCCTTACAATGTCCGGATTGTGAAGGGAAAGATCAATAGTGTAATCAAGCTTCGGGAATCTGCGATTGTTCTGTCTGCACTGGAATACGATGAGCTGACAGGACTTTATATCCGCCAGGCATTTTTTCATCATGCAAAGACACTGATGCGTGTCAAAAATGACCAGAAGTTTCATGTGGTTGTGGCAGATGTCAAAAATTTCAAGTGGATTAATGGTACCTACGGAGAAAAAACAGGAGATCAGGTTCTGGCATATCTCGGAGATGCATACAAAAAACAGGTTCACAGTGGAATGGTAGCCAGATATGGTGGAGATCAGTTTGTAGCTATTGTATATGGAGATCTGAACCTTGCAGAAGAAAAGGTGGAAGCTGCTATTCACAGGATTGCAGAGAGGGCTCCCATTTCAAATCTGGCTGTGAATTATGGTATTTATGAAAATGTGGATAAGACATTACCGCTGACTTTGATCTGTGACAGGGCATTTCTTGCCATGAAGAGTATACAGAATGACTATGAGCATTCGTTTGCTTTTTATGATGAGGAGATGGGGCGGAAACATATCCGTGACAGGATGATGGAAAATGAGTTTGATGAAGCTATCCGCAATGAAGAATTTGTGGTTTATCTCCAGCCTAAATATAATGTAGTAACAGAAGAAATCGCAGGTGCGGAAGCACTTGTACGATGGAAGAAAAAAGATGGCTCTATGGTATCTCCAGGTGAATTTATTCCACTTTATGAGAAGGATGGATTGATTGTACGCCTGGATGAATATGTGTTTAATAAAGTATGTGAGATTCAGAAAACACTTATGAGGTCAGGGAAAAAGCTGATCCCTATTTCGGTGAATCTTTCCAGGGCAAGTATCCACTACGAAAATATGATTTTGCGTTATGTACATATTGTAGAGGAGAATGGTATTCCATTTTTCGCAGTGCCTATTGAACTTACAGAGACAGCAGCTCTTTATAATGTGCAGATTAAAGAGCTTACAGAGAAGATGGTAAATGCCGGATTTGAACTTCATATGGATGATTTTGGATCCGGATATTCTTCCATGACAAGTTTAAACCAGCTGCCCTTTGATACGCTGAAACTGGACAAGAGCCTGATTGATTACATAGAAAATCCGAGAGGAAAAGAAGTGATCCGCCATACCATAGCCCTGGCACACAGTCTGGGAATGCAGGTACTTGCAGAAGGGGTGGAAACGGCCAGTCAGGTAAAAATTCTCCGGGAACTGGACTGTGATGAAATTCAGGGATTTTATTATTCCAGACCGGTACCGTGGGAAGAATTCTGCACAGATTTTATGGGAAAATAAAACAGAATTACAACACGCTGACAGTATTTAACTGGCAGCGTGTTTTTTGTTTTAAGAATTTGTAAGTTGCCATTTTATCGCTTTTGTATATATTTTTCCAAAAGATTAAGCACTGCATACAGTCCCATGGCAATAATACACAGGATCATAATGGACATAAGAACCCAGGTGAGTTTAAAAGTCTGGCTTCCATAGATGATAAGATATCCGAGACCTTTTCTGGCACCGATGAACTCGCCGATGATAACACCCACCAGACAGAGACCAATGTTTACTTTCATAACACTGATGATCAGAGGGAGGGAAGCTGGCAGAATGATTTTTGTCAGTTTTTCTTTTTTGTGGCCTCCCAGAGTTTCAATCAGTTTTAGTTTTTCCGGATCTGCCTGGCAGAAACCGGAGTACAGATTAATAACAGAACCAAAGATAGCCACGGACATGCCGGCAACTACAATGGTTCGCTCATTGGCACCCAGCCATACAATCAGAAGAGGTGCAAGGGCAGATTTCGGGAGACTGTTCAGTACCACAAGGTAAGGCTCCAGGATTCTGGAAGTCTTTGGAGAACACCAGAGAAGAATGGCAGTTCCCACGCCCAGGATTACAACAAAAAAGAAACTGACAAGAGTTTCTGTCAGAGTAACTCCAATATGGGAAAACAGAGACTGATCCCTGCACATGGAAAGAAAGGTTTTTCCGATGAGGGAAGGGCTGCTGAAAATAAAGGAATCAATCCATCCGCATCTGGTAGACATTTCCCAGAGTCCCATAAACAGGACAAAGAGAAGAATTCGTGCTGTGAAGATCAGACGTTTTTCTTTTTTATACTGTAAAAGATATTGTTTCTGATGTCTGGAAATTTCAGGCATTTTCGTTGAGCTCCTTCCATATGAGATTAAAATATTTTTTAAAATCCGGAGCATTTCGGGAAGAAAGCGGAGTACGGTTATTGATATTCAGATGGATGTCAACAATTTTCTGTACAGTGGCAGGGCGGGGAGAAAGAATCAGTACCCGGTCTGCCATGCTGATGGCCTCGGAGATATCGTGAGTAACCAGAATTGCAGGTTTGCCGGAATTTCGGAGAATTTTTCCAATGTCATCACTGACATTTAAGCGGGTCTGATAATCCAGCGCGGAAAATGGTTCGTCCAGAAGCAGAAGTTCCGGTTTCAACACAAGGGTCCGGATCAGGGCGGCACGTTGCCGCATACCGCCGGAAAGCTGAGAGGGCCTGGCATCCCGGAAACGGTCAAGACCATATATCCGGAGAAGTTCTTCGGCATGAGAAAGTTTTTCGGGAGTGAGTTCTTTACGGATTTCAAGGCCAAGGAGAATATTTTTGTAAATACTGCGCCACTCCAGAAGATGATCTTTCTGAAGCATGTATCCTACAGCGGTACTGCCGGCAGATACCGGCTTTTCATCCAGAGTAATGGAACCACATTCCGGGGCGAGAAGGCCGGCGATCAGATTGAGAAGTGTAGATTTGCCGCAGCCGGAGGGTCCTACAATGGACAGAAATTCGCCGGGCATCAGGTCAAAGGATATATGAGAAAGGGCAGGTGTCTCACCGGACAATGTGTGATAGGAAAGACACACATCCCGTACTTTCAGGATGGGATTCATGGATATTGCCTCCTTTTTGTAGATAATGGTATAATATTATCATATGTCTGAAACAGGAGAAGGCGCATGGCAGAAAAGGAGACGCCGGTGCCTGCCGCCAAACAGTCAGAGAGAAAGGAATTACAAACATTGAATAAAAGAAACTACCAGAAAGAGCTTGATAAACTGATCGAAAACATTCAGAAAGAGGGAAAAACGCCCAGACTTTTTCTTCACGCCTGCTGTGCACCCTGCAGCAGTTATGTGATGGAATATCTGTCGCAGTATTTTGAGATCACCATATTTTTTTATAATCCCAATATTGCACCGGAGGAGGAATATGCACACCGCGTGGCTGAGATTCGGCGTCTTATCGGGGAGATGGAGTTTGTCCATCCGGTAACTCTGGTGGAGGGACGGTATGACCCGAAGGAATTTTATGAGATGGCAAAAGGACTGGAGGATGTTCCGGAAGGAGGAGAGCGGTGCTTTCGGTGTTATCGCCTGCGGATGGAAGAGGCGGCGAAACTGGCGAAAGAGGGCGGATATGATTATTTCACTACCACTTTAAGTATCAGTCCTCTGAAAAATGCACAGAAGATCAATGAGATCGGGGAGGAGCTGGCAGAAATCTATAAAGTGCCACATCTGACTTCGGATTTCAAGAAAAAGAATGGCTACAAGCGCTCCATTGAGCTGTCCCACGAGCACGATCTGTACCGGCAGAATTACTGCGGCTGTGTTTTTTCAAAAAGAGAAGCACAGGAAAGAGACAGAAAAAGAGTCCTGGAAAATTCCGGGGATTAAGAAGAAACAATACAGTTTCGTAAAAAGAAACAGGACGGGAAAAAATATCTCCCGTCCTGTATTTAGCATTATGCAAAATCATCAGGGTTATCACATGCTTCCTCATAGACTGCAGCATGGGCATGGGCCATATCCTGATAATAGTTACTGATTGCTTCAAACCAGTTACATATATCATCATTATGCATCAATTCAAGCAGCAGGTACATGAAATTGCAGACAATATAGGAAATCTGGTGGCGTTTGGACGGGGAGAGGCCGTTTACAAAATCATCAACCCGGTCACGGATATCATCTAAAGCATGCATGGATCTTTCCAGATCTGCAAGTAATTTCTTGTACAAAGTTTCATTGAAGTTTGTAAAATCAACATGAAAAACAGTACCTGTGCATAATTTTGAAGAGAAAACATTTTTGTTTTCATCATATACTCTTGCATCTAAAGAATGGTTTTTGTCATATTCGACAATCTTTTTCAGATTTTCGTATAATACGGGTACAAATTTTTGATCTTCCAGCATAGCCAGATAAATATATGGCATATCAGACAACCACCAGTGAAACAGTTTATCTGATATTATGCGATAATTCGGATCCTTCCATATATGAGGACATCCTCGCTTGATATTTTCGGAAATCATGACTTCCGTTGTACCGTCAAACTTAAACACATCTGAAAACAGGGCTTTTAAAATATATGTTACAGCAGCTTCTGAATTTATCATATTTTCATGTGCTGTATCTGAAAGAATACTCATATTAAATACCTCCGGTTTATCCATTTTATCCGTGGGGTTATTATATCAAAAAAATGCTCAGTATAAAATACTTATGGTATGTATAAGTATGAAAAACTTTGCATTTCCATAAAAATATGATACACTAACACAGAAAAGTGCAGACGTCCGGGAGGCGGATCTCATGTCCGCCCGGAGAAGACAGTTCTGCCGCAAAAAAGAAAAGTGAGGAAGAATATTATGGCACAGTTATGGGGAGGCCGTTTTACAAAAGAAACGGACAAGCTGGTTTACAATTTTAACGCATCGATTTCTTTTGACCAGAAGTTTTATAAACAGGATATCTGCGGAAGCAAGGCACATGTTGCCATGCTTGCAAAACAGGGAATCCTGACAGAGGAAGAAAAAGATCAGATCACAGAAGGGCTGGATGGAATCCTTAAAGATGTGGAAGAGGGCAAACTTGAGATCACATCCGAGTACGAGGATATCCACAGTTTCGTGGAGGCAAACCTGATTGACCGTATCGGAGACGCCGGAAAGAAACTCCACACAGGAAGAAGCCGTAATGACCAGGTGGCTCTGGATATGAAACTGTATGTCCGCGACGAGATCGATGAGACAGACAAAGAGCTGAAAGACCTTCTTCTTGCCCTGCAGAAGATCATGGAAGAGAATGTACACACCTACATGCCGGGATTTACCCATCTCCAGAAGGCACAGCCGGTAACTCTGGCTCACCATGTAGGCGCATATTTTGAGATGTTTAGGAGAGACCGTGACAGACTCTTTGATATCCGTAAGAGAATGAACACCTGTCCTCTTGGAGCCGGAGCACTGGCAGGAACCACTTATCCGCTGGACCGTGCTTATACCGCAGAGCTTCTTGGCTTTGACGCACCGACCAGAAACAGCATGGACTCTGTATCAGACAGAGATTATGTGATCGAGCTCTTAAGTGCGTTCTCTACCATTATGATGCATTTGAGCCGTTTTTCCGAGGAGATCATCCTGTGGAACTCCAATGAGTATCGTTTCGTTGAGATCGATGACGCATACAGCACAGGCAGCAGCATCATGCCGCAGAAAAAGAACCCGGATATCGCAGAGCTTGTCCGCGGAAAAACAGGCCGTGTCTATGGTGCACTGACATCTATCCTTACAACTATGAAGGGAATTCCCCTTGCATATAACAAAGACATGCAGGAAGACAAAGAGCTTACGTTCGATGCCATTGATACTGTAAAGGGATGTATCGCCCTGTTTACAGGTATGGTTTCCACCATGCAGTTCAATAAGGCAAATATGGAGGCAAGCGCAAAGAGAGGATTTACAAACGCAACAGATGCCGCAGATTATCTGGTAAACCATGGCGTACCGTTCCGTGATGCCCACGGTATCGTAGGAAGACTGGTTCTTCTCTGCCTGGATAAAGGAATCTCCCTGGATGAGCTTCCACTTTCCGAGTACAAAGAGATCAGCCCTGTTTTTGAGGAGGATATCTACGAGGCGATCAGTATGAAGACCTGTGTGGAGAAACGAGTAACTCTTGGTGCACCGGGACCATCTGTTATGGAGCAGGTGATCGCTCAGAATAAGGAATATCTTGAAAAAAATTAAGATAATGCTTGCATTTTCCGAAAAATTGGTATAGTATTTACAGAAAAGACAAATGTGTGCCATAGAGGGACACAAGATGAGGAGAGTTTTATTATGAGTGAAAAACTTAAAGTCGGCATTTTAGGTGCAACTGGAATGGTTGGCCAGAGATTCATTTCTCTTCTGGAGAATCACCCGTGGTTTGAGGTGGTTACTGTAGCAGCAAGCCCGAGAAGCGCAGGCAAGACCTACGAGGAGGCTGTAGGCGGCAGATGGAAAATGGATACTCCGATGCCGGAGGCAGTAAAGAAACTGGTCGTTATGGATATCCACGAGGTAGAGAAAGTTGCAGCTACTGTTGACTTTGTATTCTCCGCAGTTGATATGACGAAAGAAGAGATCAAGGCAATCGAGGAAGAGTATGCCAAGACAGAGACACCGGTTGTTTCCAACAACAGTGCACACCGCTGGACACCGGATGTTCCGATGGTAGTTCCGGAAATCAACCCGGAGCACTTCGATGTGATCGAGTTCCAGAAGAAACGTCTCGGAACAAAACGCGGATTCGTAGCTGTTAAGCCGAACTGCTCTATCCAGAGCTATGCTCCGGTACTTACCGCATGGAAAGAGTTTGAGCCATACGAAGTAGTAGCTACTACATATCAGGCTATTTCCGGAGCAGGAAAAACATTCAAAGACTGGCCGGAGATGGAGCACAACATCATTCCGTACATCGGCGGTGAGGAAGAGAAGAGCGAGAAAGAGCCGTTAAGACTCTGGGGGAAGATCGAGGACGGTGTGATCGTTCCGGCTACCACACCGGTGATCACATGCCAGTGCGTACGTGTTCCGGTTCTCAACGGACATACAGCAGCTGTATTCGTTAAATTCCGCAAGAAACCGACCAAAGAGCAGCTGATCCAGAAACTGGTAGAGTTCAAGGGACTTCCGCAGGAGCTTGAGCTTCCAAGCGCTCCGAAGCAGTTCATCCAGTATCTTGAGGAGGACAACCGTCCGCAGGTACAGATGGATGTAAACTATGAGAACGGAATGGGAGTATCTGTAGGACGTCTTCGTGAGGATACTGTTTACGATTACAAGTTTATCGGACTTTCTCACAACACTGTAAGAGGTGCTGCAGGCGGAGCTGTTCTCTGTGCAGAGACTCTGAAAGCCAAAGGATATATCCAGGCAAAATAATCTGGTAATTCTTCATAGAGATAAAAAATCAGCAGAAACGGGATATCGGGTTTTCCGGTGTCCTGTTTTTGCGTGTGTGGAAGGAACAAAAAGACATGCGTAAAAAAGTGATCACCACAGTTGTCACGTTTTCTACGACCACAGCTGCCATGAAGATGGAAAAAACGGCGAAGGAAGCAGAATTTCCGGGAAGACTGATCCCGATCCCGTCGGAGATCAGCGCCCAGTGCGGGCTGGCCTGGAAATGTGTGGAACAGTCCGAGGAAGAAGCGGAAGTTTTTCTGAAAGAAAAAGAACTGGCCTGGGATGGCATCTATCGTGTTTTAGCATAAAGTGGATATTGTTTGTTGTGTATAACAAACCAGAAATTTTTGGAAATTTTCGCATTTTTATTGTGAAATAAATGGTAAAGTGTTACAATATAACAAGCAGATTTCCGGAAAGCGTGTTACTGTGAACAAAGAAGCAGTAACAAAGTGCCACGCTTGCTAAAAAATATGTGGAGGTGCTATTTATGAACAGGGAGGATGTAGAGAAGCTGTCAACCGCTGCGAAAGGTAAGATTAATTTACTGAACAGCAATTTCGGAAAATACTTTATGCGGGCGATCATGGCCGGATTTTTTATTGATGTGGCGATGATCTATAGTAATGTAGTAGGAAATGTATTTTCCAAAACATTCCCGGAATGGGGGAAATTCCTCGGAGCCCTGGTGTTCTCTATTGCGGTTCTTCTGATCGTAATGGTAGGAGGAGAGCTGTTTACCGGTAACAATCTGGTAATGGCATTTGGTGCGTATGACAAGAGCGTATCATGGAAAGACGTGGGCAAGGTCTGGGGAATCAGTTACATCGGCAACTTTGTGGGATGCCTGATCCTGGCTCTGATCTTTGTTGGTGCCGGAGCGTCCGGTACAGCAGATTACTTTGCGGGATTTATAAACGGAAAACTCAGTATTCCGGCAGGACAGATGTTTTTCCGTGCGGTGCTCTGTAATTTCTTTGTCTGTCTTGCAGTTCTCTGCGGCATTAAACTGAAGAGTGAGTCAGGCAAATTCCTGATGATCACGATCTGTATTTCAGGTTTCGTTGTCAGCGGATTTGAGCACTGTATTGCAAATATGGGTATCTTTACAGTTGCATTCTGTATGGTGCCTGGATTGTCTGTCGGCGCTATGCTTAAGAGCATGGTGATCGTAACATTGGGAAATATAGTTGGCGGAGGCGTGCTTCTGGCATGGCCGCTTAGAAAGATGAGTGCAGATAAATAGTATGGCAAAGGCTTTATACATAGCGGAGAAGCCCAGCGTGGCACAGGAATTTGCGAAGGCTTTGAAGATCAACGGTCAGAGAAAAGACGGATATCTGGAATCAGCAGATTCCGTGGTGACCTGGTGTGTAGGACATCTGGTTACCATGAGTTATCCCGAAAAATATGATATCAAGTATAAAAGGTGGAGTTTTGATACCCTGCCTTTTTTGCCGCGCGAATTTAAATATGAAGTGATCCCCGGAGTCAAAAAGCAGTTTGAGATCGTAAAAGGATTGCTGAACCGGCCGGATGTGGAGACCATTTATGTGTGTACCGACTCCGGACGTGAGGGTGAATATATTTACCGTCTGGTAGCCCAGATGGCAGGAGTGAAGGGAAAAGTCCAGAAACGAGTGTGGATCGATTCCCAGACAGAAGAAGAAATTTTAAGAGGGATCCGGGAAGCAAAAGATATCTCGGAGTATGATAATCTGGCAGCGTCTGCCTATCTCCGCGCAAAGGAAGACTATCTTATGGGAATCAATTTTTCCAGGGTGCTGACCTTGCGTTACGGAAGCAGTGTGACCAATTATCTCCATTCCAAATATCAGGCCATTGCGGTAGGCCGTGTAATGACCTGTGTCCTTGGTATGGTAGTGCGTAGAGAGCGGGAGATCCGTGTCTTTGTGAAGACACCGTTTTACCGAGTCTTAAGCAGCATTGCCCTTGCAGGCGAAAGTTTTGACGGAGAGTGGAGGGCTGTGGAAGGCAGCCGTTATTTCCAGTCCCCGTATCTTTATAAAGAAAATGGTTTCAAGAAAAAAGAACATGCCCAGATGCTGATCGATCAGCTGATGGTGAACCAGCCCCTTTCCTGTACCGTGGAGAAAGTGGAGCGAAAAAAAGAAAACAAGAATCCGCCCCTTCTTTTTAACCTGGCGGAGCTTCAGAACGTCTGCTCCAAGCTCTTTAAGATCAGTCCGGATGAAACACTCCGGATCGTGCAGGAGCTTTATGAGAAGAAACTGGTGACGTATCCGAGAACGGATGCCAGAGTGTTGTCTACAGCAGTTGCCAAGGAGATATATAAGAATATTTCCGGCCTTCGAAATTATCAGCAGGCAGGAGCTGCGGCAGCAGAGGTTCTGGGAATGGAATCCTGGAAAAACATTGCGAAGACCAGGTATGTGAATGACAAGCAGATCACAGACCATTATGCCATTATTCCTACCGGCCAGGGGCTGAATGCACTGGGAAGTGTGTCTCTTACCGCACAGAGAGTGTATGAGACGATCGTGAGGAGGTTTTTATGTATTTTTTATCCTCCGGCTGTTTATCAGAAAGTGAGCCTTGTGACGAAACTGGACGGGGAATCATTCTTTTCCTCTTTTAAAGTTCTGAAAGAAGAAGGCTATCTGAAGATCGCCACGAACTCTTTTGCCCGGAAAAAAGCTTCCGACAGTGAGAAAGGCGGCAACGGGGAAGAGGAAGAAGTTTCCTGTGATACGGTGCTTCTGGAGGCGTTGCAGAAGCTGAAAAAGGGTGATATACTTCCTGTGAACGGTTTAAGTATCAAGGAAGGCGAGACTTCGCCTCCCAAACGATACAATTCCGGTTCCATGATCCTTGCCATGGAAAATGCGGGACAGCTGATCGAGGATGAAGAGCTCCGTGCCCAGATCAAGGGAAGCGGGATCGGCACCAGTGCCACTCGTGCGGAGATCCTGAAGAAACTTTTTAACATCAAATATCTGGCGTTGAATAAGAAAAGCCAGGTGATTACGCCCACACTTCTGGGGGAGATGATCTTTGATGTGGTAAACTGTTCTATCCGGCAGCTTCTGAACCCGGAGCTTACGGCAAGCTGGGAAAAAGGCCTCACCTACGTGTCAGAGGGAAGCATCACGGAACAGGAATATATGGACAAACTGGAACATTTTGTGCGGGTGCGGACCCAGCAGGTGGAAGCAAGCAATTATCAGTACAACCTGCGGCAGTTCTTTGACGCGGCCGCTGTAAATTACAGGAAGCCGGAGCGTGCTTCCAGACAGGGAGGAAAAAAATCATCATGATGAAAGATTTTACCATCAGCAATATGCTGGATCTGAATGAGACCATCGCGGCAGAGCTTTTTGAGGGAAAAACTTATCCGTGGGAGGTTCTTCCGGAGATCGGAGAGTTTATCATTAAACTTGGAAAAACACTGGATCCTTCTGAATATGAGAAGAAAGGTGAAAATGTATGGATCGCAAAATCTGCTACTGTTGCGCCGACTGCAAGTATTACCGGACCGGCTATCATTGGTAGGGAGGCGGAGGTACGTCACTGTGCCTTTATCCGCGGCAAGGCCATTGTTGGCGAAGGCGCAGTTGTGGGAAACTCCACAGAGCTTAAGAATGCGGTGCTCTTTAATAAAGTGCAGGTTCCGCATTATAATTATGTTGGAGATGCAGTACTTGGGTATAAATCCCATATGGGAGCCGGATCGATTTGTTCTAATGTGAAATCGGATAAGAAGCTGGTTGTTGTGAAAGATGGGGATGAAAAGATCGAGACTGGTCTTAAGAAGTTTGGAGCAATGCTGGGAGACCATGTTGAGGTTGGATGTGGTTCCGTGCTGAATCCTGGGACTGTGATCGGACGGAATTCCAATATTTATCCGTTGTCACCGGTAAGGGGATGCGTTCCGGCGGATTCCATTTATAAAAATGCGAAAGAAATTGTGAAGAAAAAATAGTTTTTCTTTGTTTTTTGAAATAAGTTCTGCTTGGTAAGCAGTGGAAGGTTCGAGGAGGGGAAGCACTCACAGTTGCGAAGGCCGTCTCCCCTCCTCGAGCTCCTCCCCTCCTGGCCACGCAGGGAAGCCGCACTTTTTTGAGAGTGTGGCTTTTTTTGATGGGGCGATGGATGCGACGGTATTGTTTGCGAGAGGCTGTGCCGATCGGGTGAGAGGGGGACGGAAGGCGGGCCG
>NZ_QTYB01000006.1:39989-220894 GCF_003461955.1 Ruminococcus sp. AM36-2AA
AGGCGGCCTGCGTAGCAGGCCTGTTCCTGGATTGATGAATGAATAGTTTGACTTTTAGATGTGGTAAAACAGAACATACAATTATAATCGGCACAGTGATAAATGGGTGATAGAAGTGGAATACAGGACCGAACCAGGAGTGTTACATTATGAAGGGGCCTGGCCGAATTGCGTGCCCGGAAAGAGGGGTGCCTGAGGGGAGAAAAACGGGCTTCGCAACTCTGAGTGCTTTCTCCTCTCAGAACTCCCCACTGGAAAAGTGCAGAACTGAAATCTCAAAACTTTTCACATACAACACGCACATCCATATAAGATAATAAGAAAAAAAGAATTAAGACAGAAATAAAATCTGTCGAAGTATCACCAGTCCCATAATATGGACTGGATAAAACCAGTAAAAGAAATATTTCGCCGCTTTTCCGTGGATAAATCCCCTCTCCCCATTGTACAGGTTAATGGACAGAAAGGCGAAACAGGCTCTCCATTCATAGTAAAGCCAGCAGCTTCCAAGGATCGCCTGCCCGGGCTTATCGTTTCGCATATAGTACATGATCAGGAGAAAAATATATCCCCGCCATCCGTAATCTGCTTTCAGAAAAATGGAAACAACAAGCAGTCCCAGGATACAGAGAAGCTGTATCAAGCGCTTATCCTTAAAATATTCGATGGCACAAAACGCCAGGTATCCCAGGAAAAGCGTGAAAAACACATTCTGTCTTTCATAATGCAGTGTGTTTGTGAACATCAGGTTCCAGGGAATCTCTGAGATCAGAGCAAAAAGAAGGAGATTCCGTCCATAGCGGAAACGGCTCCTGGTATGCCGGAAACCTTCCAGCAGGAGAAAGCAGAAGATGGGAAAAGCCACTCTGCCGATATCGCGGAAAATAAGATACACACTGTATTCCCTTCCGAGAAGCGTAAACAGGACTTTCTGTGCAGGCGGATACATACTTAAAATCACAGCTCCGATATGATCGATCAGCATGGTGATGATCGCAATCATCTTCAGGGCGCTTCCGCTGAGGATACGGTATTTTTCTGGAAAAACAGAATCCACAGATGCATTCATGAAAAATATACCTCCAGGGTTAAACTTGATAATATATTATCACATACATAGAATAGTTGCCAGAAATATTTGACAGTTAGGCATGCAATACTGCCAGAATAACTTCCAATATTATGCGTTTTATGGCAAAAATTTATCAAATATGACTGGACGAAACAAAGGTTTTGTGAGAAAATAGCCGTAGGGTGTTATCGAACTTTTTTTCTCAATAACATCGGTCAATCTATACTTGAAAGGAGTTTTAAAATGATTTATTCACGCGAAGTAGAAGAAATGTGTCCAGTGGCACAGGGCGTACATCATGGTGCCGCTCCGATCCCGGAAGAAGCAAAATGGGTTCAGGCAAAAGAAGTAAAGGATATCTCCGGATTCACACACGGTGTAGGCTGGTGTGCTCCACAGCAGGGTGCCTGTAAGCTGTCCCTTAACGTAAAAGAGGGAATCATCCAGGAGGCACTTGTTGAGACAATCGGATGTTCAGGAATGACTCATTCTGCTGCTATGGCTGCTGAGATCCTTCCAGGACTTACTGTAATGGAGGCACTGAACACAGACCTTGTATGTGATGCAATCAATACAGCTATGAGAGAGCTTTTCCTTCAGATCGTTTACGGACGTTCCCAGTCTGCATTCTCCGAGGACGGACTTGCAGTAGGAGCTGGTCTTGAAGACCTTGGAAAAGGACTTCGTTCTCAGGTTGGTACAATGTATGGAACTCTGAAAAAAGGACCTCGTTACCTTGAGATGGCTGAGGGTTATGTTACAGGTATCGCTCTTGATGAGGACGATGAGATCATCGGATACCAGTTCGTAAGCCTTGGAAAAATGACTGACTTCATTAAGAAAGGTGATGACCCGAACACAGCATGGGAGAAAGCAAAAGGTCAGTACGGCCGTGTTGCAGATGCTGTTAAGATCATCGACCCAAGAAAAGAGTAATTACACTTCGTAAGGTAAAAATATCAGGAGGTTACAGGAAATGGCTTTATTTGAATCATATGAGAGACGAATTGACAAGATCAATTCTGTTTTAAACAGCTATGGAATCGCTTCTATCGAAGAAGCTGAGAAAATCACTAAAGACGCAGGTCTGAACGTTTACGATCAGATCAAAGGAATTCAGCCGATCTGCTTCGAGAACGCTTGCTGGGCTTACACAGTAGGTGCAGCGATCGCAATCAAAAAAGGCTGCAGAAGAGCCGCTGACGCAGCAGCAGCTATTGGAGAAGGCCTTCAGGCATTCTGTATCCCGGGATCCGTTGCAGACACACGTAAAGTAGGTCTTGGACATGGAAACCTTGGAAAAATGCTTCTTGAGGAAGAGACAGACTGCTTCTGCTTCCTTGCAGGACATGAGTCTTTCGCAGCAGCTGAGGGTGCTATCGGTATCGCCGAGAAAGCAAACAAAGTTCGTAAAAAACCTCTTCGTGTTATCCTGAACGGTCTTGGAAAAGACGCAGCTCAGATCATCTCCCGTATCAACGGCTTTACATACGTAGAGACAGAGTATGATCCATATAAGAACGAGGTTAAAGAAGTATTCCGTAAATCCTATTCAGAGGGACTTCGTGCAAAAGTTAACTGCTACGGCGCTAACAGCGTTCCGGAAGGTGTTGCTATCATGTGGAAAGAGGGTGTTGACGTTTCCATCACAGGAAACTCTACAAACCCGACTCGTTTCCAGCATCCAGTAGCAGGAACATACAAAAAAGAGTGCAACGAGAAAGGCAAAAAATACTTCTCCGTTGCTTCCGGCGGTGGTACAGGACGTACACTTCACCCGGATAACATGGCAGCAGGTCCTGCTTCCTACGGTATGACTGATACACTTGGACGTATGCATTCTGACGCTCAGTTCGCAGGATCTTCTTCCGTACCGGCTCACGTAGAGATGATGGGTCTCATCGGCGCTGGAAACAACCCGATGGTTGGTATGACAGTAGCTGTAGCTGTTTCCGTACAGGAAGCTGCTGACGCTGGCAAATTCTAATATAAGCATAGCTTAAAATAGCGAAAAAGCCGTAAACTCAAGGGTTTGCGGCCTTTTTCTTTTTGCCTGGAAATAGAACAAAATATTCTCAAAAAGCCTGGAAAAACAGCAATAGCTAACATATATCTAACACGTAGCAATCACTCGCAGCTAATACTTTTAAAATACAAAAAAGATACCGTAAGGTCATCAGTCTTGATGAGTTTACGGTATCCTTTTTGAAGTACAAAGCGGAATGGGAATGACCGCTTTGTATTACGATTGTATTAAAAAAAGGAAGGAGACCGGGAGTTTTAACGCTCCCGGTTAAAAGTATGAAAAAGAAAAAGTTGTTTAGCAGTTGCATTTACTTGCTTGCTGTTTACAGGTAATAATATATCGAAAAAATGTGAGCAAATCGTGATGCAATTTTGAAGAATCTGTGAAACAAATTTCGGAGCAGTTCATAAAATAAAACAAAGCTGCAAGGGGGAGAAGGTTTATGGAAGCGCTTGTGAATTATATTAAACCGGAACTGCTGATCACAGCAGTTGCTTTGTATTTTATGGGAATTGCGCTGAAGGAAGCCCAGGCTGTGAAGGATAAATATATTCCACTGATACTGGGAGGTGTGGGGATCCTTGTATGCGGGATCTATGTTTTTGCAACCTGTTCCTATAATACGGCACAGGATATCGCAATGGCTGTATTTACTTCCATGACACAGGGAGTTCTGGTGGCGGGGCTTTCTACATATGTAAATCAGCTGATCAAACAGCTGGAAAAAGATGAATAGCTGCATAGAATAAAGAGAAGACAAAAAACAGGAAATTTTTTATGAATATCATAAAATTGATCAGCAAAAAGAATTGTTATATCGGCCAGAACCGGCCGGCATATATTGTGATCCATGAAACGGATAACTGGAGTAAGGGGGCAGATGCCAAAGCTCATGCCAATGCAATGAAGAATGGCAATCTGGCTGGTACCGTGCATTATTATGTAGATTCAAAATCCGTATATCAGACGTTGGACCACAGCGACGGGGCCTGGGCAGTAGGGGACGGAAAAGGAAAGTATGGAATCACGAACCGGAATTCTATCAATATCGAAATCTGTGTGAATCCGGAAACAGATTATTATACGGCGGTAGACAAGACAGAACAGCTGGCGGCTCTTTTGCTGAAACAGTACGGATGGGGGACAGACCGGCTGAAAAGACATTACGATGCGTCAAGAAAACACTGCCCGAGACGCCTCATGGATGAAGAAAAGTGGCCGGAATTTGTGAAAAAAACAGAATTATATATGAAAAACAAAAACTCACAAAATAAAAATGAAACAGCAGAAAGTAAAAGTACGAAAAAACCAGATACAACAGAGAAGCTGAATGTACAGCTTCCGATCATCAGAAAAAACAGTACCGGGTCTGCTGTTTCCATGTTACAGGCAATGCTGCAGGTAAAAGTGGACGGAATCTTTGGAACACAGACAGAAACTTCACTGAAAGCATTTCAGAAAAATGTAAAGATCACAGTCGATGGAATCTGCGGAGCAGAAACCTGGAAGAAAGTGGCTGAACACATGAATGCAAACCGCTGAAGTATTATAAATGAATTCTGTTTTGAAAATATTGGGCAATAGATTTTAACCAACTAAAATAATTCCAAATAAATTTCCTGTGGGATTGAGAATATCCGCTTAACCCATTTTACAAAAAAGATCAAAGGGAAAATCCATCGATTATTTGATGGATTTTCCCTTAATGTTTTTTATTTACGCATTTTTCAGTGCCTGATCCAGATCTTTGATAATATCGTCCACGTTTTCAATACCAATGGAAAGGCGGATCATTCCAGGAGAAACTCCTGCTTCAACCAGCTGTTCATCGTTCATCTGGCGGTGGGTATGGCTGGCAGGATGAAGAACCATGGTAATGGAAGCAGCAACGTGTGTGGCGATGGTAGCAAGCTTCAGGCTGTCCATAAAGCGGACTGCTGCATCACGGCCGCCGGTCAGTTCAAAGGAGATAACACCGCAGGTACGGCCGTCCTTCATATATTTCTGAGCCAGTGCATGATATTTATCATCCGGAAGTCCGGCATAATTTACGTGAGAAACTTTTTCGTGTGCATTTAGGTATTCGGCGATCTTCTGGGCGTTGGAGCAGTGACGCTCAACACGCAGCGGAAGTGTCTCCAGTCCAAGATTCAGAAGAAAACAGTTCATTGGAGACGGAATAGAACCCAGATCACGCATCAGCTGGGAAGTGGCCTTGGTGATGTAGGCTTTTTTGCCAAACTGTTTGGTGTAGATCACGCCGTGGTAGGATTCATCCGGCTCGGTCAGGCCGTGATACTTATGGCCGTAAGCATCCCAGTCAAAGTTGCCGCTGTCAACAATGGCGCCGCCTACCTGAACGGCATGTCCATCCATATATTTGGTGGTAGAGTGAGTGACGATATCTGCACCCCACTCGAACGGGCGGCAGTTTACCGGTGTGGCAAAGGTGTTATCCACAATAAGAGGCACGCCATTTTTGTGTGCAACCCGTGCAAATTTCTCAATGTCTAGGACAACCAGTGCTGGATTGGCGATGGTCTCCGCAAAGAGAACTTTTGTGTTCGGTTTAAATGCAGCAGCAATCTCTTCCTCTGTTGCGTCGGTATCAACAAAGGTACAGTCAATGCCAAGTTTTTTGAAAGTAACGGCAAGAAGATTAAAGGTTCCTCCGTAGATCGTAGAAGCAGCAACAACATGGTCACCCGCTTCGCAGATATTAAATACTGCATAGAAGTTGGCAGCCTGTCCGGAAGAAGTCAGGATTGCGGCAACACCACCTTCCAGATCTGCAATTTTTGCAGCAACGGCATCATTGGTCGGGTTCTGGAGACGGGTGTAAAAATATCCATCTGCTTTCAGATCAAATAACTGGCCCATTTCATCGGTGGTGTCATATTTGTAAGTGGTGCTCTGGCAGATTGGAAGCGCGCATGGCTCGCCTTTGGAAGGAGTGTATCCGGAATGGATACATTTGGTTTCTAAGCTGTAATCGTTCATATTTAAAAATCCTTTCTGTTGTGTTTTTGTATAGAAGTTTTGGATACAGATAAGAGAATATATTTATATACTTTATATAAAACTATATGTAATTATAACTCTTTGTGTGTGAAAATACAACAATATTCTCCATAAACCTTACCGAAGTATACGGGAAATAAAACATTGCGTTCTGGTGCACACATAAAAATGTTAGAAAATTAACAGATTAAAAAACAGAAAACGTACTGGAAACACACATCCAAAATGAATAGAAATCACGCATAAACGCTGTAAAATCAATAAAAACTTGTGAATAAAGTAACAAATCGTGAAAAACGCATAAAAACAAAATGGAAAATTTGTATAAAAAAGATATTGCGTTCACGTGCACAAAATGATAATATAACATCATCAAAAAGAACACGAAAACAGAAAACAATAAAAGGAGTCAAGCGGATATTCGCAATCCGCTTCGCTACTTGCTCATAACCGAATAACTGCTTCACAGTTGATTCGGTTAAAAAATGAACGGAGGAATTTAAAATGTTAAGAGTAGGAATTATCGGATGCGGCGGAATGGGAAGAGATCATATCAGAAGACTGACCGAGAAGATCCAGGGAGCAGAAGTAGTAGCTGTTTCAGATGTATTTGAGGAAAGTGCAAAGAAAGCAGCCGAGATCTGCGGCGCAAAAGTTTACACAGACAGCAGGGAACTGATCAACGCAGAGGACGTAGATGCAGTATTTATCGTATCTCCGGGCTTTGCACATGTAGATTCCCTTCTCCAGGCAATTGAAGCCGGCAAGAGGATTTTCTGTGAGAAACCATTATGTACCACTGCTGAGGACTGCCTGAAAGTAGTGAAAGCAGAGGAAGCAGCAGGCAAACATCTCATCCAGCTTGGATTTATGAGACGTTATGACAAAGGCTACCAGCAGATCAAGGAAGCCCTTGCAACCGGAGAGTACGGCGAGCCGCTGATTCTTCACTGTACACATAGAAACCCGGAAGTAGGAACCAATTATAATACTCCAATGGCTGTGCACGATACCGCAATCCATGAGATCGATGTTCTTCACTGGCTGGTAGATGACGAGTATGAATCTGCACAGGTTGTAATGCCAAGAGTAACCAAATATTCTCATTCCGAGCTGAAAGATCCGCAGATCATGATGCTCCGCACTAAAAAAGGTGTGTGTATCGATGTGGAAGTATTTGTAAACTGCAAGTTCGGATATGACATCAACTGTGAAGTAGTATGTGAGGACGGTGCACTGAAAATGGCACAGCCGGCTTATCCGTCTATCCGTAAAAACGCAGCTGTATCCAGTGCCATTGACACAGACTGTTTCGTAAGATTTAAAGATGCCTATGATAAAGAGGTTCAGGATTGGGTTGACAATGCAGAAGCAGGTGTGATCACAGGACCGAACGCATGGGATGGATACCTGGCAGCGATCACAGCAGACGCTCTTGTAAAAGCGCAGGAAACCGGACAGATCGAGAAGATCGTTACAGCAGTTGAGAAACCAGAATTTTATAAATAATTTTACAGAACTCCACCTCATCAAGTGTGAGTTATCATACCAGCTTATTGTCGCAGGCTTTCCCAATGAGCCTGTGGCGGCATTCACCGGCAGAGTCCGATTCCGATACGGTTTTATCGAAACTGCAGCGGGAAATCTGCCGGTGAGAGTAACCAGAAAGATCAGGCTGAAAAGAAATGCCTGCATGCTGGCAAATCGAAAATACGGATAACAAAAATACAAAATAGCACAAACACAAAGCAACAGAAAAATAAAAAAGAAAATAAGAATCGGTAAAGTCTGCATGATCCAACAGAAACAGGGGCGGTTCCCCTGTGCGCAGAAAACAGGACATAGAAATCCAGACAAAGTACACCGGTTTCGGACATATGGAGGGTATCG
Source organism: Ruminococcus sp. AM36-2AA (assembly GCF_003461955.1). Taxonomy (GTDB): domain Bacteria; phylum Bacillota; class Clostridia; order Lachnospirales; family Lachnospiraceae; genus Blautia_A. Next base: position 47,999 of record NZ_QTYB01000006.1, read on the forward strand.
AAGATGAAATTAGGATTTAATGAAGCAACTGCACTGGAATGCAAAGGACAGTCTCTTATGGCAGATCTGGAGATGTGTGAAAAATATGGCTTTGATTACATTGAGATCCGTTTTGACTGCGTAAAAGACTATCTCAAAGAACATACACTGGAAGAACTGGCAGACTGGTTTAAGAATCATCACCTGAAACCGTGGGCATACAACACCCTGATCTTTTTCAACCAGAGAGATGAGGCAGGGGAAAAAGAAATCGATGAAGAAGTAGATTTTATCCTGAAAGTTTCCAAAGCGATCGGAATGAAAATGCTGATAACAGTTCCAAGTTTTGATGTAAAAGACAAATCTGTCAGCGAGATCAAAGAAGAAGCAGTTGCACGTCTTCGCTACCTTTCTGACAAAGTGGGCGCAGATATGAAGATCTCCCTGGAGTTCTGTGGTGCACCGAACTGCTCTATCAACCAGTTTGGAACAGCATACGATGTAGTAAAAGCAGTAGACAGAGACAATGTTGGCGTTACCGTGGACACTTTCCATTTCCATGAGATGTGTTCCCGTCTGGAAGACCTGAAAGCAGCAGACGGTAAGAAGATTTTTGCATACCACTTAAACGATTGTGAGGATCTTCCACTTGGCTCCTGCGGAGACGACAAGAGACTCTGGCCGGGAGAAGGCGTGGTAGATCATGCTGGAATCGCGGCAGCACTGAAAGAGATCGGATTTGACGGTGTATGCACCATCGAAGAGTTCCGTCCGGAGTACTATGCAATGAGCCACGAGGACAATGTGAAAAAAGCAGCAGAAGTTACCAGAGATTTTGTACAGAAATATTTCGGATAATTCATTCAGAAAGGTTCGACCTTAAACCGATAGGAGGTAGATACTATGGCTGGTAAGGGAATCCCCGAATTGTTGAATTATAAGCAGAAGGGTAAAGACTTGAATGAATTCATCAAGGTTCCGGTGTCAGAAAAACTTGCGTACTGTTTTGGCGATCCGGCGCTGACTCTGATGTATACCATGACAACAACTCTGCTGATCTATTTTTATACCAATGTTGTTGGAATTTCAGCAGGAGCCGTTGGAATGATCATGCTTTTGTCCCGCATTTTTGATGGATTTTCCGATGTGTTGATGGGAACCATTATCGACAGGACTCATTCCAAATATGGAAAAGCCAGGATCTGGATCTTAAGACTTGCGGTTCCCTATGCGCTGGCAGCGGTGCTTCTTTTTACCATGCCGCCGCTTGGAAACATGGGAAAGATCATCTATGCTTTTGTGACCTATAACATTATGAACACGGTTGTATACACTGCCATCAGCCAGCCGTTCCACGCACTGGGATCTCTGATGAGCCGTGACCGCCGTGAGCGTGATGTGATCTGTAACATCCGTATGGTATTGTCTATCACGGCAAGTATGATCATTACCGCGTTCACGCTGCCGCTGATCAATATCGTGGCAAATGTTACCGGCAACCAGCAGATGGCCTGGATCCTGGTAACAGCAGGTTATGCGATCATTTCCGTCGGCGTGCTTGTGAACACTTACATGGTCTGTACAGAGCGTGTTTCTGCGGCAAAACAGGAAAAAGAAGATATTCCTTTTGTGGAAGCTTTTAAAGCAACCGTTACCAACCGGTATTTCCTTATCGCCCTGGGGCTGATGATCTTTTATACTGCATATCAGATCATCATTGGAACGGACCTTACCTATTATTGTCAGTATGTACTTGGAAATGTAGACTTTGTTATGCCTCTTTCAGCAGCGGAGAAACTGGCAACTGTGGCAGGAATTGCCCTCCTGCCAAAGGTGCTTCCCCGTTATGGAAAAAGAAATCTCATCTGTGCAGGCTGCATCCTGGGTGTTGCGGGACAGCTTCTGTTCCTGATGAATATTACCAGTGTTTCTCTTGGTGTTGTGACCTGTATCATGAGAGGAATCGGAATCGCACCGTTCTATGGCGTGCAGTATTCTCTTCCAAGTGATGCCATTGAGTATGGCCAGTGGAAAACAGGCAAACGTGTGGAAGGTCTGATGTTCTCATCTATGAGCATGGGTCAGAAAGCCGGTTCCGGACTGACTTCCGCTATCATGGGTGGAATCCTTTCCGCTGCATATTTTGATGGCACCAAGGCAACCGCAGCAGAGCAGTCTGCAGAAGCTATCCGTGTGATCAAAGGTTTTTATCTGTATGTTCCGGTAGCAATCTGGGTAGTGATGTTTGTGATCGCGGCCTGCTATCAGCTGGATAAAGTCTATGACAAGATGATGCGGGAACTGATCCAGAGAGAATCCGGAGAAGGAAACGTTTCTGTACCGGGAGAGATCCAGTCCATGCCAGCACCGGCAGTTTCCGGAAACAGGATCAATGTAGCGATTGGAAGACTGTACGGCAGCAGCGGAAGAAAAATCGCGGAGGATGTTGCAAAAGCGCTGGACTGCAGGGTTTATGACCGTCAGATCATCTGTCTCATGGCAGAAAAATTCGGTATGGAAAAAGCAGATCTGGAAAGTGTAAGACAGTATCTGGATTCTTACAATTATGAAGATTCCGAGCTTACGTTTTCCCCGTACGGACATTCATCGGCAGGTGCGGCAGCAGATTATACAGGCGCCCAGATGTTTGAGGTGCAGAGCCGGATCATCCGTGAACTTTCAAAGAGGCGTCCTGGTGTATTCCTGGGAAGATGTGCCAACTATGTGCTTCGCGGAGAACCGCATACATACAGCTTTTTCGTGTATGCAGATGATGATTACCGGGAAAAAGAAGGCCGGGAATATTATAAAGGCCAGTCTCTTGACGAGCTGAAGAAGCGTGACCAGATCCGAAATGAATATTATGAAAAATTTACCGGAATCCGCAGAGACGATCCCCATTATTATGATATGGTGATCAATGTTTCCAAAACAGGTGCAGCCGGAGCGGCCGGTCTGATCCTGGATTATATCAAAAATAAAGAAGAAAAAGGAGGGAATGCGTCATGAAGATCGCATTTGATGTAGATGTGCTTGCAAAACAGATGGATATCAATCGTATGGTCCATCAGGTGGCAGACTGGGGATATAAATATATCGAGCAGTCTCCACATCCGAGGATCAATCCGTTCTATAAACATCCGCTGTTTTCCAAGGAGTGTGAACAGGAATACAGACAGGCTTTGCGGGAAACCGGCGTGGAGATTTCTTCCTTTATCGTCGTATACCGCTGGTCCGGCCCCACAGAGGAACAGAGACAGTTTGCAGTTGCCAACTGGAAACGGATGATCCAGATTGCGGGAGATATGGGCGTAAAGGTTATTAATACAGAGCTTTCCGGTGATCCCAACCAGCAGGAAATCTGCAATGGAATGTGGTTCAAATCCATGGAGGAGCTGCTTCCGCTGATCGAGCGTGAAGGTATCCGCGTGGAGATCCAGTCTCATCCTTATGATTTCTGCGAGCTGAATAATGAGACCTGTGATATGGTAAAATCTTTCCGGTCTCCGAACCTTGGTTATGTGTATTCTTCTCCTCATGGGTTCTTCTATGATGAGGGTAAAGGGGATGTACGGTCCATGCTGAAATATGTAGGAGATGAGCTGACTCATGTACTGTTTGCAGATACTTTTAATCAGACTATGGATTGTCGGTATATTTTAAATCCGCCGTGGCTGAATGGCCGTGGAAAAGCGGATGTGACGGTACATCAGCATCTTGCCATGGGTGAGGGTGATGTGGATTTTGATGGTATTTTTGAAACCTTAAGAGATATGGATTTTGCGAATAAACAGCTGAGGGCGGATGCGCCGAAGGCTGGTGGTGATAATATTGCCTGTGTTTCGATGTTTGGTTTTCCGGAGAAGATGGATAGGCAGGCACCGGAGGCTCGGGAGAGGATTGAACGGGAATTATTAAAATAGTGGTGGGGAAAAATCTGTCGTGCTGGGTGCGGCGGATTTTTTCTTTTTTGATTAGTAAAACGGACGCCCCGGCCAGCAGATCCATTCCGCTGCCCGGGGCTGTGTGTTCAAAGTGGGAAGTTGGATGGGGGTGTGCGTCCGTACAGATTTTGGGAGGGGTAGGGTGGCTGTGTGACGGTGTGGGCGGAGGTATAGGGTTGTTGAGGATGATAAGTTGAGTGGCTGCTCGGTGGGTGGTGGGCCGTCGGGCGCTTCGCTGGACGGCTGCAATGGCTTAGTTTGTATGTGAGATGATGTGTGGGGTATAATGATAACGATTGTTTATATGAAGAGGCGATGTCCGTCCCCCTAACGTCAGCTACCCGGAATTAAGTCTTATAATCAGGAAGTTACCTTTACATTTAACGTGATAATAACAATTAGATACTTGACCTAAAGTAAACTTTAGATGTTAAAATATAAAAAGTAACGTGTGAATGACAGGAATGTAGAGAGGATAGAAAATGAGTGTAGAGAATATAAAAACAGATAAAGAATTAAAGGGTGCGTATCTTACAGGAGAGCGGCCTTTGTTTCATGGGAAGAAGTTGCATATTGAACAGACGATTTTTAATGATGGGGAGTCTCCGCTTAAGGAGAGTCGGGATATTGTATTGGAGAACAGTTCGTTTCAATGGAAATATCCGCTCTGGTACAGCAAAAATATAGAGGCGAGGGATTGTACCTGGCTGGAGATGGCGCGTTCTGGGGTGTGGTATACGGATCATATCCGGATCGAGGATACGTTGATTGAGGCGCCGAAAAATTTCCGCCGCTGTCATGATGTGACTCTTGATAATGTGTATCTTGCCAATGCGGCAGAGACGTTCTGGAACTGTGAGGGTATAAAACTTGCACATGTACAGGCCAGGGGTGATTATTTTGGCATGAACAGCACAAATATCACCATCGATGATTTCAAACTTGTTGGCAACTATGCCTTTGACGGTGCAAAAAATATGGAAGTCCACAATGCCAGAATGTTGTCAAAAGATGCTTTCTGGAACAGCGAGAATGTTACGGTATATGATTCTGTGATTCATGGAGAGTATCTGGGCTGGAATTCAAAAAATCTCACATTTATCAACTGTACCATAGAAAGTCTGCAGGGACTGTGTTATATTGAAAATCTGAAAATGATCAATTGTACCCTTTTGAATACAACTCTGGCTTTTGAGTATTCGAAAGGGATCAATGCACAGATCAACGGCAGGATCAAAAGTGTCATGAATCCGTCAGAAGGCAGGATCCAGGCAGATGAGATTGAAACACTGATTCTGGATCCGGAAAAGATCGATCCGGCTGAAACCGAAATTATCTGTCCCACAGTTGGGGAAAAGCTGGATAAAGCGCCGGAAGCATAAAAGCTCTGACAGATACAGAAAGGAAAAAGAAATGAGCATATTTGACGAAAAAACAGACCGCCGTCATACTGGCTCCATGAAATGGGATGTAACAGAAAAAGAACTGCCCATGTGGGTGGCTGACATGGATTTTCAGACAGCTCCGCAGATAACAGAAGCCATTATAAAAAGAGCACAGCACGGAGTATTTGGCTATACCCTGATTGAAGATGAATGGTATGACGCCTATCAGAACTGGTGGAAAACACGCCATGAGTGGTCTATCGAAAAGGAATGGCTGATTTTCTGCACAGGTGTTGTACCTGCAATCTCCAGCATTGTGCGTAAGATGACAACCACAGCAGAAAAAGTCGTGGTCATGACTCCGGTATACAATATTTTCTTTAACTCCATCATCAACAACGGCCGGTTCATCCTGGAAAGCCCGCTGCATTACGAAAATGGTGCCTATGAAATTGATTTCGCAGACCTTGAGGAAAAACTTTCAGACCCACAGGCATCCCTGCTGATTCTCTGTAACCCGCACAACCCCATAGGAAAGATCTGGGACAGAGGAACACTGGCAAAGATTGGCGAATTATGTGCAAAACATCACGTACTGGTATTATCTGACGAGATCCACTGCGACCTGACAAAACCAGGAAAAGACTACGTACCTTTTGCTTCAGTATCTGAGACCTGCAGAGAAAACAGCATCACCTGCGTGGCACCTACAAAAACCTTTAACCTGGCAGGACTACAGACGGCAGCAGTGATCGTTCCAAACCCCGTACTGCGGCATCGGGTCAACCGCGGATTAAATACAGACGAAGTGGCAGAACCAAACGTATTTGCAGCTATCGCACCGGTAGCTGCCTTTAACCACGGAGCAGAATGGCTGGACAGCTTAAGAGAATATCTCTGGGAAAACAGACGATATGCAGAAGAATTTATCACAAAAGAAATAAAAGGAATCCACGCAGTCAGAGGAGAAGCCACATACCTGCTCTGGCTGGACTGCCGCGAAGTAACCGACGATGCAACCAGATTCTATGCCTTCATCCGCCAGCACAGCGGACTCTACGTATGCGACGGCAATGAGTATAAAAACGGACAAAGCTTCTTACGCGTAAACCTCGCCTGCCCTAAAGATACAGTAATAGACGGCCTCAATCGCCTGAAAGACAGCACCCAGGCATACCTGGAACAGAAAAATAAAACCGAATAAACAACCAAACAATTATTCAGAGCAAAGATACGAAACAGAAGCAAATTCCAATAACCCCATCTCACTGAAAAAATCAAGAGACCTGGAGCTTACAGTAATTTCAGGAATATATATTCCTGGTAATTATTGCAAACACCAGGTCTTTTTTATTCAAAAAAATGTTAATCACTAAATTTACCAGGTAAAAAAATATCAAGTAATTAATTAACCCAAAATAAATACACACACGAATTCATTTTATTTAAAATTTGAACACCCCTTCGCCATCCATCCCCGTCCGTCTGCAACCAATCCATCCATTCCTTAACAAAAACTTTACAACAAATCAAACAACTGTCTTGTCACATGTAAAGAACTATGGTATTATGTGTAAGATATTTTGAAAAAACCACAAAACAAAAGCAGGAATAAAAGAAAAACCCCCTGTAGGAAAGGTGAAAATAATGACAGTAGCAGAAGAAATCCAGAAATTAAAAAAAGAAAAAGACGCCATCATCCTGGCGCACTACTACGTGCGCCCCGAAGTACAGGACGTAGCAGACTATATAGGAGACTCCTTTTACCTCAGCAAAATCGCAGCCAGCGCAAAAGAAAAAACCATTGTATTCTGCGGAGTAGGATTCATGGGAGAAAGCGCCAAGATCTTAAGCCCGGACAAAACCGTACTCATGCCCGCAATGGACGCAGACTGCCCCATGGCACACATGGCAACCGAAGAAGGAATCCGAAAAGTAAGAGAAGAATACGATGATGTAGCAGTTGTCTGTTACATCAACTCCACAGCAGCCTTAAAAGAACTCTCCGATGTCTGCGTAACCTCCGCAAACGCCGTAAAGATCGTAAAAGCACTCCCAAATAAAAATATCTTCTTCATCCCGGACAGAAACCTGGCCCACTTTATCGCAGAACAGGTACCGGAAAAACACTTCATCTATAACGAAGGCTTCTGCATCGTTCATGAATTTATGGATCCCGAAGAAGTAAAAGAAGCAAAAGAAGCCCATCCGGAAGCACTTGTGCTGGCCCATCCGGAATGTCCTCAGACAGTCCTGAAACAGGCAGATTATATCGGAAGCACATCCGGGATCATCAAATACGCTCAGGACAGCAACAACAAAGAATTCATCATCTGCACAGAATGTGGCGTACAGTACAAACTGGAAACCACCTGCCCGGACAAAAAATTCTACTTCACAGAAACCGTACCAGTCTGCAAAAACATGAAAAAAGTATTTCTGGAAAAAGTGCTCCATGTTCTGAAAACCGGAGAAAATGAAGTCCATGTAACTGATGAAACAAGAGAAAAAGCAAAGAAACCGCTGGAGCGAATGCTGGAACTTGCAAAATAGAGACAGAGAGGCGAAAACAATGAAAATCAAGACAGACGTAGTAATCGTAGGAACAGGTGTTGCGGGAATGTTCAGCGCACTGAAACTTCCAAGAGACAAAAAAATCGTGATCATCACAAAAGAAGATATGCGAAGCAGCGATTCCTTCCTGGCACAGGGCGGGATCTGTGTGCTCCGTGATGAAAATGATTATGACAGCTATTTTGAAGACACCATGAAAGCAGGACATTATGAAAACAGAAAAGAATCCGTAGACATTATGATCCGGGGATCCAGAGATGTGATCAATGACCTGGTAGGCTATGGCGTGGATTTCAAAATGGATGGAGATGATTTTGCCTACACAAGAGAAGGCGCACATTCCAAACCGAGGATCCTTTATCATGAAGATATCACAGGAAAAGAAATCTCCGAAAAACTTCTGGGACAGGTTCTGAAACTTGAAAATGTGACTGTTCTGGAATATACTTCCATGCAGGACATTCTTGTGGAAAACGGCAAATGCATCGGACTGAAGGCAGTTTCCGCAGAAGCAAACAAAACACGTCTGGAAGCAATGGAAGCAGGAAAAAACGTAAAGATCCAGGAAGAAATTCAGCCAGGCGGAGAGCTTCCGGTAGAAATCTATGCAGAGGATACCATCCTTGCAAGCGGCGGAATCGGCGGAAGATATCAGCATTCCACCAACTATCCGCACCTTACCGGTGATGCCCTGGATATTGCGAAAAAACACAATGTACGTCTGGAACATCTGGACTATGTACAGATTCACCCTACGACATTATATTCCAAGAAACCTGGCCGCAGATTTCTGATCTCCGAGTCCGTCCGCGGAGAGGGTGCAGTGCTTTATAACAGCAAAAAAGAACGCTTTGTCAACGAACTGCTCCCAAGAGATGTGGTAACAAAGGCAATCCAGGAAGAGATGAAAAAAGAAGGAACCGACCATGTATGGCTTTCTATGGAAAACATTGACAAAGATACCATCCTTCATCATTTTCCGCATATTTACGAAAGATGCCTGGAGGAAGGCTACGATGTAACAAAAGAATGTATCCCGGTAGTTCCTGCCCAGCATTATTTTATGGGCGGTATCTGGGTTGATTCTGACAGCAAGACCAGTATGGACCAGCTGTATGCAGTAGGCGAAACCAGCTGCAATGGGGTACATGGAGCCAACCGCCTGGCAAGCAATTCCCTGCTGGAAAGTCTTGTATTTGCCAAACGTGCCGCAAAAGCAATCTCCACTGAAAAGAAAAGTGCTGCAGGAGCAGCGTGAAAGAAAGAGAAGGTACTGTATAATGAATAAGATCACAATGACACTCCAGGTAGACCACCTGATCCTGGAGGCTTTAAAAGAAGATATTTCAAGTGAAGACGTTACCACCAATTCCGTTATGAAAGAGGCGGTTCCGGGAGAAGTAGATCTGATCTGCAAAGAGGACGGAATCATTGCCGGACTGGAAATTTTCAGCCGTGTATTTACACTTCTGGATGCTGACACAAAAGTAGAATTATTCTGCAAGGATGGCGACGAAGTAAAAAAAGGCCAGAAGATGGGAAAAGTTACCGGTGATATCCGTGTACTTCTCTCCGGTGAGCGTGTAGCCCTCAATTATCTTCAGAGAATGAGCGGAATTGCAACTTATACCCATTCCGTTGCATCCCTTCTTGAAGGAACCGGCATCACCCTTCTGGATACAAGAAAAACCACACCGAACATGCGTATTTTTGAAAAATATGCAGTACGTGTAGGCGGCGGCCAGAACCACAGATATAATCTTTCTGACGGAGTCCTTCTGAAAGACAACCACATCGGAGCAGCAGGAAGCGTTGCGAAAGCTGTAAAAATGGCACAGGAGTATGCTCCTTTTGTCCGTAAGATCGAAGTGGAAGTAGAGAGCCTTGCCCAGGTAAAAGAGGCAGTTGAAGCAGGCGCAGATATCATCATGCTTGATAATATGACTCCGGAAATGATGAAAGAAGCCGTACAGCTGATCGACGGAAGAGCCAAAACCGAGTGTTCCGGAAATGTTACAAAAGAAAATATTGCAAAGATCAGGGATGTTGGTGTAGACTATGTATCAAGTGGTGCATTAACACATTCTGCACCGATCCTTGATATTTCCCTGAAGAACCTTCATCCGCTTTTCTGAAGATCACGGAATTTTACAGAATACCGAGTGCTGTGACAGAAATACCCGGAACATCAGAAAAACAGAAGTACGTATTGTGCCGAACACAGAAACATAATTGACAGTATCTGAAACGGGTGGGGGATATCGCAGGAATGAGGAAAACAGATATCAGGACCAAAAGTACAGGCACAGCCAGGAAAGGGGAAGCTTAAATGACTGGTTCAGAACGCAGGACAGCGATCATGGATCAAATTAAAAACAGTGACCGGCCGGTCTCGGGAAGCGCTCTGGCCAAAACATTTCAGGTCAGTAGACAGGTGATCGTGCAGGATATTGCACTGATACGTGCAGAGGGGAATAATGTGATCTCCACCAACCGGGGATATATCCTCAACGCCCCGCATACAGTGAGCCGGATCTTTAAGGTGCATCATACAGATGCGGATCTGGAGAATGAACTCTGCGGAATTGTGGATCTTGGCGGAAAAGTGATCAACGTAATGGTCAATCACAGAGTTTACGGACACATCGAGGCAGAACTGAATATCGGCTCCAGGCGCCAGGTGGAGAATTTTATGGAGGACATTCGAAACGGTAAGTCCAGTCCTCTGAAGAATATTACATCGGATTACCATTACCATAAAGTAGAGGCAGAATCAGAAGAAATTCTGGATATGATCCAGGATATGCTGAAAAGACGAGGCTTTCTGATCGAAGCAGAATAATAGAAATCGGATACAAAAAGAAAAGATGTACAGAATAGGGAAATTCTGTTAGAATAAGAAAAGTGAAATGAAAGATAAGAGAAGGAATCCTGTGTGAACAGGGTTCCTTCTTGCACCCTGTAAAAAATGCACAGGTGGGGGAAAACAGGCTGCAAATATGGGACGAGAAAGAACAGCAGCCGGATATGTATGGAGGGGAAATGGATTCTCAGAGTTTATTTACATTTATTCTGGAAATGGCGGGAACGATTGCATTCGCTGCTTCCGGAGCAATGGTAGGAGCACAGAGAGGAATGGATATTTTCGGGATCTGTGTTCTGGGCGTGGTGACAGCCGTGGGAGGTGGAGCGACCAGAGATATCATTCTGGGAATCGTGCCGCCGGGAATGTTTCAGAATCCCATATATACCATTGTGGCAACTGTGACATCCTGTATTGTGTTCGCCATAATGTACTGGAAACAGGAACTGCTGGAAGGAGAGAACCGGCTGGTCTATGATAAGATAATGCTGGTGATGGACTCTGTGGGCCTGGGTGTGTTTACAGTTATGGGAGTGGATAAAGGGATCACGGAAGGATATATGGGAAGGACGTTTTTTCTTGTATTCCTTGGAACGGTTACAGGCGTTGGCGGCGGACTGATCCGTGATATGATGGCAGGCGTGCCGCCGTATATTTTTGTGCGCCATATCTATGCCTGCGCTTCCATTGTAGGTGCCATTGTATACGTGTGGATATACCGGTTGTGGGGCAGCGTTCCTGCCATGGTGATCGGAACTGTGGTGGTGATACTGATCCGGTATCTGGCAGCCCATTACCGGTGGAACTTGCCGAGGCTTCGGAGAGAATAAGAGTAGTAATACAGGAAAAGATCCGGAACATTTGAAAGATAATGTTCCGGATCTTTTCTGGCTTTCATTTGGTTTATATTGCGTAGAAAGATTTTATATGTTTTTCTTATAAAAAGATCATGCGTCTGTATCCTGCAGAGCCAGGAAGCCTTCCTCGCCGGTACGGATCTTGACAACGTTTTCGATGTCGTAAACGAAGACTTTACCATCACCGATCTGGCCGGTATGAAGAACTGCTTTTGCAGTGTCAATAACTTTCTGAACCGGTACAAGGCTTACAACGATCTCGATCTTAACCTTCGGGCGGAGGTTCATGTCTACTTCAACACCACGATAGTAGGTTGGAGCACCTTTCTGAACACCACATCCCATAACGTTTGTAATTGTGATACCAGTTACCCCGATCTCGTTCATGGCCTGCATAAATTCGTCCAGCTTGTTCTGACGTGTGATGATAACAACTTTTGTCAGTTTGTGTACGCCGTCAGCAGGAATCTCAGGAACAGATTCAGCAGGAGCGGAAGGTGCGTGTTTGATAACCGGATCTTTTACGGAAGTTCCCATTGGAGCAGGAGCTTTTGTCATGGTATCCTGTACAAAGAATCCGTCGTATGCACTTGCAAGACCGTGCTCTTTCATATCCAGACCTGCGATCTCTTCCTCAGCGGAAACACGAAGGCCGATGGTGTGTTTGATCACCTGGAAGATAATTGTCATTGTAACAGCTACCCATGCGATGGTGATTGCCATACCGATGAACTGAACACCGAAGCCGTGGAAACCGCCGCCTGTGAGAAGTCCTTTCCATTCTGTACCTGCACCGTCGGAGAAAAGTCCTACAGCCAGTGTTCCGAAAGCACCGTTGAGGCCGTGTACACCAACAGCACCAACTGGATCATCAATTTTGAGAACTTTGTCAATAAACTCAATACCAAATACTACGATAAATCCGGAAATGATTCCGATGATAGCTGCAGAGGTAGGAGATACGGTATCACAGCCTGCTGTGATGGCTACCAGTCCTGCAAGGGAACCATTGAGGGACATGGAGACATCTGGTTTTTTGTAACGAATCCATGTGATCAGCATAACGGTTACCGTTGCAACAGCAGCGGCAAGGTTTGTTGTTACGAAGATCTTGCCTGCGCTTACGATGGCATCCCCTTCCATGCTGACGGTAGATGCACCGTTGAAACCGAACCAGCAGAACCAGAGGATAAATACACCAAGGGCACCTACGGTAAGGTTATGTCCGGGAATCGCTCTGGATTTACCGGATTTGGAATATTTTCCGATACGGGGTCCAAGGATGATGGCGCCAATAAGTGCTGCAACACCACCGACCATATGAACGGCACAGGAACCTGCGAAATCATGAAATCCCATCTGACTGATAAATCCGCCGCCCCAGATCCAGTGACCGGATACCGGATAAACAACGAGACTGATCAGAAGACTGTAGATACAGTAGGAGATGAACTTGGTACGTTCTGCCATGGCACCGGAGACGATGGTAGCAGAGGTAGCACAGAATACAGTCTGGAAGATGAGAAATGCCCAGAAAGGAACGCCATCCGGAAGCATTGCATTTCCATAGTTTGCCTCTGAGGCGACTCCTCCGATCTTACCGAAGAACCCGTTTCCTGCACCGAACATGATACCGAAACCAACCAGCCAGAAGACCGGGGTACCGATACAGAAGTCCATCAGGTTTTTCATAATGATGTTACCTGCGTTTTTTGCTCTTGTGAATCCTGTTTCGACCATTGCGAATCCGGCCTGCATGAAGAAGACCAGTGCCGCACCGACGAGGACCCAGATTGTGTTTACTGAAGAATACATAGTAACACTCCCTTTCCCAATTTTTTTCTTCCTATTATATAAGGCATATACAGGAAGGATTTTTACAATACCGGATCATAAAACAGACAGAATTTATCCAGTATCAGTATAACGAAAAAGCGCGGGAGAGAGGAAATTCCCTTCCGCGCCTTTACGAAACAAAATTAATATATGTAAAACAGGGGATATCTGTATCGTGTGATTAATGGATGAGGAAATCGATAATGAATTATGAAGTAGAGTTCATAAGGGATATCCCCTGTATTTACCGTATGAAATTGTTTATCTGATCAAGTATCAGATGGAGAATAACAGCTCGTCGTATGTCGGATATGGAAGTAACTCATCCGGGATCAGAGCTTCTGCCTCATCTGCAGATTTTCTTAAAGTATCCATGTCTTCAAGAACAGTTTCCTGATAAGCTTTTGCGCAGGCAAGTACATCGTCGGAAGCGGCGAGAGCTTTTGCTGTGTCAGCTTTTAGTGTCTCCAGATCTTTAGTCATGGTGTCAGCAAGTGTGCTCAATTTGGAGATCAGAGCAGCTTCGCTTGCTACAGAAACATCAGCTACTACGGATTTCTTTACAGCAGCAGTGTCGGCAAGTTTTTCAACATATGTAAATACGGAAGGAATCACCTGTTTCTGGATTATCTCAGCAAGAGTGTTGGACTCGATGTTGATGGTCTTGTAGTAGTTCTCAAGCCAGATCTCATAACGGGAGAACAGTTCTTCCTTTGTAAAGATGCCGTGTTTTGTGAACAGCGCGATGTTTTTCTCATCAACGAAGTGAGGAAGAGCATCCGGAGTTGTCTTCAGGTTGTAGAGACCGCGTTTTTCAGCTTCTTCAACCCACTCGTCTGTATAACCGTTGCCGTTGAAGATGATACGTTTGTGATCCTCGATGGTTTTCTTGAGAAGTGCATGTACTGCGCTTTCCATTTCTTCTTCCGGAACATCTTTAAGAGCTGCGCTGAACTCGGAGAGAACTTCTGCAACGGCAGTGTTCAGTACGATGTTCGGGTTTGCAACGGATGCTGCGGAACCAAGCATACGGAATTCGAATTTGTTTCCGGTGAATGCAAACGGTGAAGTACGGTTTCTGTCGGTGGTATCTTTTGTGAAGTGTGGAAGTACTTTTGCACCGATATCCATCTGTACGGCATGTTTGTTGTTAAAGAAGGTATCATTCTCAATGGATTTGAGGATATCTGTCAGCTCATCTCCAAGGAAGATGGATACGATTGCTGGCGGTGCCTCGTTTGCTCCAAGACGGTGATCGTTTCCTGCACTTGCAACAGATACACGGAGAAGATCCGCATAATCGTCAACGGCTTTGATAACAGCTACCAGGAATACCAGGAACTGTGTATTCTCTGCCGGTGTTTTTCCAGGATCAAGAAGGTTTACACCTGTGTCTGTGCTCATGGACCAGTTGTTGTGTTTACCGCTTCCGTTGATTCCCTCAAATGGTTTCTCATGAAGGAGGCAAACCATGTTGTGCTTGTCGGCAACTTTTTTCATGATCTCCATGGTCAGCTGGTTGTGGTCAACTGCAACGTTTGTGGTATCAAATACAGGAGCCAGCTCATGCTGTGCAGGAGCAACTTCGTTATGTTTTGTTTTTGCCGGAATACCAAGTTTCCAGAGCTCTTCGTCAAGATCATGCATGTAAGCGGCAACACGTGGCTTCAGGGCTCCGAAGTAATGATCTTCCATTTCCTGTCCTTTTGGTGCGGAAGCTCCCAGAAGAGTACGTCCGCAGAAGATCAGGTCTTTTCTCTTCTTGTAGAGATCTTTGTTAACCAGGAAATATTCCTGCTCAGGTCCTACAGTTGTGTCAATGTGACGGACATCTTTGTTTCCAAGGATGTGAAGGATACGAACCGCTTCTTTATTAAGAACATCCATGGAACGGAGAAGAGGAGTTTTCTTATCCAGTGCCTCTCCGCTGTAGGAGCAGAAAGCCGTTGGGATGTAAAGGGTTTTATCTTTGATGAATGCCGGTGAAGTAGGATCCCATGCTGTATATCCTCTTGCTTCGAAAGTGGCACGAAGTCCGCCTGACGGGAAGCTGGATGCGTCCGGCTCACCTTTTACCAGTTCTTTACCGGAGAAATCCATGATCACCTGTCCGTCTCCTGTTGGGGAGATGAAACTGTCATGCTTCTCGGCTGTTACGTTTGTCATCGGCTGGAACCAGTGTGTGTAATGGGTTGCACCGTTTTCAGTAGCCCATTCTTTCATTGCAACTGCTACGGAATTTGCAACATCCAGTTCCAGATGAGTTCCGTTTTCAATTGTTTTCTTTAATGCTTTGTACATGTCCTTTGGCAGTTTGCTGCGCATCACTTTGTCGTTGAATACAAGGCTGCCATACATTTCCGGGATACTCTGTGCCATATAGGTACACTCCTTTCGATTTCACTCATTCATTATAATTTTTAATTATCTTATAAGGACCGCTGCCGGAAGATCCGGGTATAAAACGGACCGGAAAAACAAAAAAAGCGCTTCAGATACTTGTCGTATCCAAAGCGCCTTTGCTTTATGTGATGCAGTATACACCAAAATAAAATAATGTCAAGAGCTTTTTTGAAAAAATCTAAAAAATCGACCGGAAAGAGTGGAGTGTCGGAAAATGGGCAGGGTTGACAAATCTTGTCCTTTTATTATAATCTGATATCATAGTTATGCGGTCGAAAAGTCAGTAATTTGGAAAAGCTTTTTGGCCAACAACCAAGATGCACAATATGGAAAAACAGATGGAGGGAAATATGTCAGGAGTAAAGGAAGAATGTGGCGTATTCGGGATTTATGATCTGGATGGAGGAAATATTGCACCATCTATTTATTATGGTCTTACCTCGCTGCAGCACAGGGGACAGGAGTCCTGCGGAATGGCCGTTTCAAGGACGGACGGAGAGAGAGGAAACGTACAGTTTCATAAAGATCTCGGACTGGTAAGCGAAGTTTTACGAAAAGATGTTGTACATAATATGAATGGTGATATCGGAATCGGACATGTTCGCTATTCCACCACCGGAGAGTCTGTTGCGGAGAATGCACAGCCGCTGGTACTTTCTTATATCAAGGGAAGTCTGGCGCTTGCACATAATGGAAACCTGGTCAATACAGAAGCCCTGAAATGGGAACTGATCCAGACCGGAGCAATCTTCCATACAACTACCGACTCTGAGGTTATCGCGTTCCATATCGCAAGGGAGCGCGTGCATTCTGCCACTGTAGAAGAAGCCGTACATAAAACCGTAGAGAAGATCCACGGAGGATATGCTCTTGTGATCATGAGCCCACGGAAACTGATCGGTGCCCGTGACCCTTACGGACTGAAACCCCTCTGTCTTGGAAAAAGAGACAATGCCTATGTTCTGGCATCCGAGAGCTGTGCACTTACATCTGTAGGCGCAGAATTTATCCGTGATATTGAGCCTGGTGAGATCGTCACCATCACCAAAGATGGTCTGAAATCCAGCAAACTGGACGTTCAGAAAAAGCATGCCCATTGTGTCTTTGAATATATCTATTTCGCCAGACTGGACAGTACCATGGATGGAGTAAAGATCTATGATGCAAGGATCCGCGGGGGAAAATCCCTCGCAAAATCCTATCCGGTAGAAGCAGATCTGGTAACCGGTGTACCGGAATCCGGACTTCCGGCAGCCAAAGGTTATTCTGAGGAATCTGGAATTCCATTTGGTTTTGCGTTCTATAAGAACAGTTACATTGGAAGAACCTTTATCAAACCGACCCAGCAGGAGCGAGAGTCCAGTGTTCATCTGAAGCTGAGTGTTCTGGAATCTGTAGTAAAGGGAAAGAGGATTGTTCTGGTAGATGACTCTATTGTTCGTGGAACTACCATTGCAAACCTGATTCATATGCTGAAAGAGGCCGGAGCAAAAGAAGTTCATGTACGTATCAGCTCCCCGCCATTTTTACATCCCTGTTATTTTGGCACCGATGTGCCGTCCAATGACCAGCTCATTGCTGCTCAGCACAGCACGGAGGAGATCCGTAAGATGATCGGAGCAGACTCCCTGGGTTATATGCAGATTGATTATCTGGAGGGCATGGCAGGCGGACTTCCGCTTTGCAAAGCATGTTTTGACGGCAATTATCCGATGGAGATACCGAAAGAAATCAAACAGGATTAAATGATTATGTGGAATTAATCTCACAGTAAATGCTGGTAACTTTGAAATTTGAAATATGAAAAATAGACAATAAACAAGCGTAAAACCCGAATTTTGTTATATAAAATTCGGGTTTTTATAGGATAACCTTTAAAAATGATAAAAAACATCAACTTGACAAATTCGACAACATGAGACATAATGTGGGACAACCAGATGAGAAGTGACGAAAGCGTACGATAGAGATCTGACGTCACCAGTTTGCCGGCCTTTTTAAGACCGAGAAAAGAGAGGATGAAATTTATGTCTCAGAAAATCAGGTTAAATGCAACAGAAGATGTGAAAGAGTTTGTACAGGCTGCAAGCAAATGCGACTTTGATGTAGATATTTCATATAACAGAGTTATTATTGATGCGAAATCTATTCTTGGGATCCTCAGCATGGATTTGACCAGGGTTCTTACTGTAACCTGTCATGGAGAGGATCACGAGTTCAACCGTTTTCTTCAGAAGTTTGCGGTAGCATGACAGCAGGGAAATACAGAAGCAGATAAAGTGTAAAAGACATAAAAAGAAAAGACAGACGTGACTGCAGAGCGAGGACATCCTAGGGTAATCCTCGGCAGACGTCTGTTTTTTGTATTTATATTACTCTTTGTATCTATATCACCATATCATAGGAAGAAATTCATCAGCCTACATAGGAAAAACGGTTATTGACAAATAAAAAAAAATAGTTTATAGTAAACCATATTTTATATGAAAGATAACTGACAAAGGCGTCAGGAACGGATACCAGAGGGGCATTCTCACCTCTGAACACCGTTCCCGGCGCCTTTTCTTTTGCAGCACAACATGGAGGAGGAAATCAAAGATGGCAGTAAAGTATGTTTTTGTAACAGGCGGAGTTGTTTCCGGACTGGGAAAAGGAATTACCGCAGCGTCCCTGGGACGCCTTCTGAAAGCAAGAGGGTATCAGGTGACCATGCAGAAGTTTGATCCTTACATTAATATTGACCCGGGAACTATGAACCCCATTCAGCATGGAGAGGTTTTTGTAACCGATGACGGTACAGAGACAGACCTTGACCTTGGACATTATGAGCGTTTCATTGATGAAAGCCTTGACAAGAATTCCAATGTGACAACCGGTAAGATTTACTGGTCTGTTCTTCAGAAAGAGCGTCACGGTGATTTTGGCGGAGGTACTGTACAGGTAATCCCGCATATCACCAACGAGATCAAGAGCCGTTTTTACAGAGCAAAAACAGCGGATGAGGACAGAATTGCCATCATCGAGGTAGGCGGTACAGTTGGTGATATTGAGAGTCAGCCGTTCCTGGAATCCATCCGTCAGTTCCAGCATGATGTGGGACATGACAATGCCATTCTTATTCATGTTACCCTGATCCCGTACCTTCGTGCTTCCGGAGAGATGAAGACCAAACCGACCCAGGCCAGCGTAAAAGAACTCCAGGGAATGGGAATCCAGCCGGATGTTCTGGTATGCAGAAGCGAGTATCCTCTGACTGATGATATCCGTGGAAAGATCGCCCTGTTCTGTAACGTACCGGTAAGCCACGTACTTCAGAACCTGGATGTAGAATATTTATATGAAGCTCCTCTTGCAATGGAAAGAGAAAAACTGGCAGATGTAGTACTGCAGAGCTTAAGACTTGAGAACCGTAAACCGGATCTTACAGACTGGGAGAATATGGTAGAAAATCTCCGCCACCCGGACAAAACCGTGAAGATCGCCATGGTTGGTAAATACACACAGCTTCATGATGCATATTTAAGTGTTGTGGAAGCCCTGAAACATGGTGGAATCTCCTGCCGCGCAAAAGTTGATATCGTATGGGTAGACTCTGAAGAGCTCAACGAGAAAAACCTGGATCAGACCCTTCATTCCGTAGATGGAATCCTGGTCCCTGGAGGATTCGGAAACCGTGGTACCGAAGGAATGATCCTTGCGGCACAGTATGCGAGAGTTCATAAGATTCCGTACCTTGGCATCTGCCTTGGAATGCAGATGGCTATTGTAGAATTTGCCCGCCACGTACTTGGATATGAAGATGCCAACAGCATTGAGCTGGCACCGGAGACCACGCATCCGGTCATTGCTCTGATGCCGGATCAGGAAGATGTGGAAGACCTTGGCGGAACCCTTCGTCTTGGAAGCTATCCGTGTGTGCTGGCCGAAGGCTCCAAATCCTATGAGCTTTTTGGAAAGAAAGAGATCCAGGAGCGTCACAGACATCGTTATGAGGTAAACAATGCATTCCGTAAAGAATTAAGTGAAAAAGGAATGTCCATCGTAGGAACTTCCCCGGATGCACATATCGTTGAGATGATCGAAATTGCCGGACATCCGTTCTTTGTAGGAACACAGGGACATCCGGAATTCAAGTCCAGACCGAACCATGCACATCCGCTGTTCCGTGGATTTGTGCAGGCGGCAGTTGACAAAAAGACGGCAGAAGAAGCTGCAATGAAAGGATGAGAAAAATGAGAGAAGTAGGAAATCAGCAGCAGGGCCTCTACCGCCCTGAATTCGAACATGATAACTGCGGTATCGGAGCCGTTGTTAATATAAAAGGAAAGAAAACACATGATACTGTTGCAAATGCTCTTAAGATCGTAGAGAATCTGGAGCATCGTGCAGGTAAAGATGCAGAAGGAAAAACCGGCGATGGCGTCGGTATCCTTCTCCAGATCTCCCATAAATTCTTCAAAAAAGTCTGTAAGAAAGAGGGCTTTGAGATCGGCGGCGAGAGAGAATATGGTGTAGCCCAGCTCTTTTTTCCACAGCATGAGATCAAACGTGCCCAGGCAAAGAAGATGTTCGAGATCATCGTGGAAAAAGAAGGCCTGGAGCTTCTTGGATGGCGTACAGTGCCGGTATTCCCGGAGGTTCTTGGACATAAGGCAAGAGAGTGTATGCCATGCATCATGCAGGCATTCATCAAGAAACCGGAAGATGTGGAAAAAGGCCTTGCCTTTGACCGTATGCTCTACATTGCCCGCCGTGAGTTTGAACAGAGTAATGACAATACTTACGTAGTTTCCATGAGCAGCCGTACCATTGTATACAAAGGTATGTTCCTGGTTGGACAGCTTCGTACATTCTTCGGAGATCTTCAGAGTCAGGATTATGAATCTGCCATTGCAGTGGTGCATTCCCGTTTCAGTACCAACACAAATCCAAGCTGGGAGAGAGCACATCCGAACCGTTTCATCGTACATAACGGTGAGATCAACACTATTCGCGGTAACGCAGATAAAATGCTTGCCCGCGAGGAAAACATGGATTCTCCGTATCTGAAAGACGAACTCCACAAAGTTCTCCCTGTAGTCAACCGTAATGGTTCTGACTCTGCGATGCTTGACAATACCCTGGAGTTCCTGGTTATGAGTGGAATGGATCTTCCTCTTGCAGTGATGATCACCATTCCGGAGCCGTGGGCAAACAATGATACCATTTCCCAGGAAAAACGTGATTTTTATCAGTATTATGCAACCATGATGGAGCCGTGGGACGGACCTGCATCCATCCTGTTCTCGGATGGTGATGTGATGGGAGCGGTTCTCGACCGTAACGGTCTCCGTCCATCCAGATATTATATTACTTCTGACGGATATATGATCCTTTCTTCCGAGGTTGGTGTTCTTCCGGTAGACGAGGAGAAGATCGTATTAAAAGAGCGTCTCCATCCTGGAAAAATGCTCCTGGTTGATACCGTTCAGGGCCGTGTCATCGATGATAATGAGCTGAAAGAGAAATATGCAAAGAAACAGCCATATGGAGAGTGGCTGGACAGCAACCTGGTACAGCTCCGTGATATCAAGATCCCGAACCAGAGAGTGATCGAGTACACGCCGGAGGAAAGAGCACGTCTGCAGAAAGCTTTTGGATATACCTATGAGCAGTATCGTACTTCCATTCGCAACATGGCATTAAATGGTTCAGAAAGCATCGGAGCTATGGGCCATGATACCCCGCTTGCAGTATTTTCCAAACAGCATTATCCACTGTTCGACTACTTCAAACAGCTGTTTGCACAGGTAACAAACCCGCCGATCGATGCCATCCGTGAGGAGATCGTTACTTCCACAAGCGTATACGTAGGAAAAGACGGAAACCTTCTTGTTCAGAATCCGGAGAACTGCCAGGTTCTTAAAATCAACAACCCGATCCTGACAAACACCGATATGCTGAAGATCAAGAACATGAAAAAGGAAGGCTTCAAGGTTGTGACCATTTCTACTTTGTATTATAAGAGTACAAAACTGGAACGTGCCATTGACCGCCTGTTCGTAGAGGTTGATAAGGCTTTCCGTGAGGGCGCAAATATCCTGGTCCTTTCTGACCGTGGCGTAGATGAGAACCATATGCCGATCCCGTCTCTTCTTGCTGTTTCCGCAGTGCATCAGCACCTTGTAAAAACAAAGAAGAGTACATCCCTTGCGCTGATCCTGGAGTCCGGTGAACCGAGAGAAGTACATCATTTCGCAACACTTCTTGGTTATGGCGCAAGTGCTGTCAATCCATACCTGGCACTGGATACCATCCATGAACTCATCGATACCCATATGTTGGACAAAGATTACTATGCAGCGGTTGATGATTACAATCATGCGGTTATCAGCGGTATCGTAAAGATCGCTTCCAAGATGGGCATTTCCACCATCCAGTCCTATCAGGGATCTCAGATCTTTGAGGCAATCGGAATTTCCCAGGATGTGATCGACCGCTACTTTACAGGAACAGTAAGCCGTGTAGGCGGAATCACACTGGAAGATATCGAGGATAACGTAGAAAAACTCCACTCTGAGGCATTTGACCCGCTGGGACTTGCCACAGACCTTACTTTAGACAGCGTAGGTGCTCACAAGATGAGAAGTCAGGGCGAGGAGCACAGATACAATCCACGTACTATCCATCTTCTTCAGCAGTCCACAAAACAGGGCAGCTATGAGATGTTCAAAGAATATACAAAACTGGTAGACGAAGAAGGTCATGGGAACTTAAGAGGACTTCTGGACTTCAAGTTTGCAAAAGAGCCTCTTCCCATCGACCAGGTTGAGAGTGTTGACGACATTGTAAAACGATTTAAGACAGGTGCCATGTCCTACGGTTCCATTTCCCAGGAAGCACATGAGACACTGGCCATCGCCATGAACCATCTCCATGGAAAATCCAATACCGGTGAGGGTGGCGAAAGTGATGAGCGTCTGGATTCCGCGGGAACAGACAATGACCGCTGCTCTGCGATCAAACAGGTAGCCAGCGGACGTTTCGGTGTTACCAGCCGTTACCTGGTATCTGCAAGAGAGATCCAGATCAAGATGGCACAGGGTGCAAAGCCTGGTGAAGGCGGACATCTTCCAGCAAAGAAGGTTTATCCGTGGATTGCAAAAACCCGTCATTCCACACCGGGAGTCAGCCTGATCTCTCCGCCGCCACACCACGATATCTACTCCATCGAGGATCTGGCAGAGCTGATCTATGACCTGAAAAATGCAAACAAGTATGCAGATATTTCCGTAAAACTGGTTTCCGAGGCTGGTGTTGGTACGGTCGCTGCCGGTGTTGCAAAAGCCGGAGCACAGACCGTTCTGATCTCCGGATACGACGGAGGTACCGGAGCGGCACCGAGAAGCTCCATCCACAATGCAGGACTTCCGTGGGAGCTGGGACTTGCAGAGACACATCAGACACTGATCATGAACGGACTTCGTAACCGTGTACGTATCGAGACAGACGGTAAGCTGATGAGCGGCCGTGACGTTGCTATCGCAGCACTTCTCGGTGCAGAGGAATTCGGTTTTGCAACTGCTCCCCTTGTAACCATGGGCTGCGTGATGATGAGAGTCTGCAATCTGGATACCTGCCCGGTTGGTGTGGCTACCCAGAATCCGGAACTTCGTAAGAGATTCCGCGGAAAACCGGAGTATGTGGAGAACTTCATGAGATTTATCGCACAGGAACTGAGAGAGTACATGGCACGTCTTGGCGTTGCAACCATCGACGAGATGGTAGGCCGTACAGATCTTCTTACCGTTTCTGACAGCGTACAGGAGCCACACAAGGGCAAAGTTGACTTAAGTGCGATCCTGAATAACCCATATGCAGGAAAAGGCAAAGTTACTTTTGATCCGAAAGCGGTATACAACTTCAACCTTGAGAAAACTCTGGATGAAAAAGTCCTGGTTAAGAAATGTGCGCCGGCGATCCAGAAAGGTGAGAAAGTTTCTGTAGATGTAAATGTTACCAACACAGACCGTGCATTCGGTACCATCCTTGGATCTGAGATCACGAGAAACCATAAAGAGGGCCTTCCGGAAGATACCGTAACTGTAAACTGTACAGGTGCAGGCGGACAGAGCTTCGGTGCATTTATCCCGAAAGGACTGACACTGAAACTTACCGGCGACAGCAATGACTACTTCGGAAAAGGACTTTCCGGTGGCAAGCTGATCGTTAAAGTACCGGAGAAGGCCGGATACAAGGCAGAGGATAACATCATCGTCGGAAACGTGGCTCTCTATGGCGCAACCAGCGGAACTGCATTTATCAACGGTGTTGCAGGTGAGCGTTTTGCAGTTCGTAACTCCGGTGCAGTGGCAGTAGTTGAGGGTGTTGGTGAGCATGGATGCGAGTACATGACCGGTGGCCGTGTGGTAGTTCTCGGAAAAACCGGAAAGAACTTCGCGGCAGGTATGAGCGGCGGTATCGCTTATGTTCTTGATGTGGACAACGTTCTTTACAAGAATCTTAACAAAGCAATGATCTCCATTGAAAAAGTGGATAATAAATATGATAAAAAAGAGCTTCGTGATCTCATCGAGGCTCATGTGGAAGCAACAGGCTCCGAGATCGGTAAGAAGGTGCTGGCTGATTTTGATTCCTATCTGCCTCACTTCAAAAAACTCATTCCGGATGAGTACAAGAGAATGATCACATTAAGTGCAAAGCTGGAAGAAAAAGGTCTGACCAGCCAGCAGGCACAGATGGAAGCATTCTATGAGAGCATCGGCGTGAAACATTAAGGAGGATGAGGAAATGGGAAAGCCAACTGGATTTTTAGATTATGAAAGAGAAACGGCAAAAGTTCTGCCGCCAAAAGAACGTATTCAGAATTTCAACGAATTTCGTATTCCGTTAAATAAAGAAAAACAGAAACTTCAGGGAGCACGCTGCATGGCCTGCGGCGTTCCCTTCTGCCAGGCAGGTATGATGATCGGCGGAATGGCTTCCGGCTGCCCGCTTCACAACCTGGTTCCTGAGACAAACGATCTTGTATACACAGGAAACTGGAAACAGGCATTTCTTCGTCTGAACAAGACCCACAGTTTTCCGGAGTTTACTTCAAGAGTATGCCCGGCACTCTGTGAAGCTGCCTGTACCTGCAACCTGAACGGAGATCCGGTCAGCACAAAGGAAAATGAGAAAGCCATTATCGAGACTGCCTATGCAGAAGGCTGGGTAAAACCACAGATCCCGCCTGTCCGCACAGGAAAGACAATCGCAGTCATCGGAAGCGGCCCTTCCGGACTGGCAGCAGCACAGCAGCTGAACCGCCGTGGTCACAGCGTAACCGTATTTGAAAGAAACGACC
Source organism: Ruminococcus sp. AM36-2AA (assembly GCF_003461955.1). Lineage (GTDB taxonomy): Bacteria > Bacillota > Clostridia > Lachnospirales > Lachnospiraceae > Blautia_A. The sequence continues at coordinate 73,186 of NZ_QTYB01000006.1, forward strand.
GTATCGGAGGACTTCTCCGCTATGGTATCCCGAATATGAAACTGGAGAAAAAAGTCATCGACCGCAGACTGAAACTGATGGAAGAGGAAGGCGTGAAGTTTGTCACCAACATCAACGTTGGTGTGGACATTACCGCGGAGCAGCTTCTGAAAGATTATGACCGTGTCCTTCTCTGCTGCGGAGCTTCCCATCCGAGAGATATCAAGGTTCCAGGAAGAGATGCAAAAGGAATCTACTTTGCAGTGGATTTCCTGAAACAGGTAACAAAAAGCCTTCTGGATACCGATTTTGCAAAATTCCCATATGAGCTTGCAAAAGGCAAACATGTTCTGGTCATCGGCGGTGGTGATACCGGAAATGACTGTGTGGGAACTTCCATCCGTCTTGGTGCAAAATCCGTAACACAGCTTGAGATGATGCCAAAGCCTCCGGTAACAAGAACACCGTCCAACCCGTGGCCGGAGTGGCCGAAGGTTTTGAAAACCGATTACGGCCAGGAAGAGGCTATTGCAGTATTTGGTCATGACCCGCGAATCTATCAGACAACCGTTACCGAATTTATCAAAGATAAAAAAGGAAATGTCTGCAAGGCAAAGATTGTCAAACTGAAAAGCGTAAAAGACGAAAAGACCGGAAGATTCAACATGGTTCCTATCGAGGGCAGCGAGGAAGTGATTCCTGCAGATGTGGTACTGATTGCAGCAGGTTTCCTCGGAAGCGAGAAATATGTAACCGATGCTTTCCATGTAGCACTGACACCAAGAACCAACGTGGAGACAAAACCGGAGCAGTACGCAACAAGCGTAGACCGTGTATTCACAGCAGGCGATATGCACCGTGGACAGTCACTTGTCGTATGGGCGATCCACGAGGGACGTGAGGCTGCGAAGGCAGTGGATGAATCTCTGATGAGTTATTCATATTTACAGTAAAAAAGTTAAAAATACCAGGGGCAAAGTTCTTTTTGCCCCTAATTTCCTTTAAAAAAAAGTTGACAAAGAATTGACCGATTGCTATAATTACGTCCATGAACAAGGGTGTTCTTCAGGAGCGAAAGCTCTCTGAAGTGCACCCTTTTTCTATTTTTTAGGGTAATTATTTTGTGTGATGAGGAAATAAAGGAGAGAATACTATGGGGAATTATACCAGAGAAGAGATTCTTGCAATGGCAGAGGAGGAAGACGTAGAGTTCATCCGCCTCCAGTTTACAGATATGTTTGGAACTCTGAAAAATATTGCGATCACAGCAAGAGAGCTTCCAAGAGCCCTGGATAACCAGTGCGTTGTATACGGCTCTCATATTGCGGGCATTGTGGGAGAGAAGGAGCCGGATCTGATCCTGTATCCGGATTACGATACTTTTTCAATTCTCCCATGGCGTCCTCAGCAGGGAAAGGTTGCAAGACTGATCTGTGATATGCGCCGTGCAGACGGATCTGAGCATGAGATGAGCTCCAGATACATTCTGAAAAAAACAGCGCAGGCAGCAGAAGAGGCAGGATACACCTGCTATGTTGACCCGGAATGCGAGTTTTTCCTGTTTCATATTGATGACAACGGAATGCCTACAACGGTTTCTCACGAAAAAGCCGGATACCTGGATGTAAGTCCGGTGGACCTGGGTGAAAATGCAAGACGTGACATGGTACTGACTCTTGAGGATATGGGATTTGAGGTGGAATCCTCTCATCATGAGACGGCACCTGCACAGCATGAGATCGCCCTTCATTACGGGGAAGCACGTGAGATGGCAGACGCAGTTATGACCTTTAAGATGGCAGTAAGGACCGTAGCCAAACGCCATGGACTTCATGCAACCTTTATGCCGAAGCCAAGACGGGAAGTAAACGGCTCAGCCATGCATATCCATTTTTCGCTGTTTAAAAATGGAAGAAATATTTTTGTGGATCCGGATGATCCGTCCAAATTAAGTAATGAGGCATGCTATTTTATCGGAGGTCTTCTGGCACACAGCCGGGAGATGGCACTTATCACAAATCCGCTGGTAAACTCTTACAAGCGCCTTGTGCCTGGATTCGATGCACCGACAGAACTGACCTGGACGAGAAACAACCAGAATTCACTGGTAAGGATCCCGAGAGTCAATGGTAATGATACCAGAATCGAGCTTCGAAGCCCGGATGCTGCATCCAACCCATACCTTGTTTTTGCGGTATGCCTGGCAGCGGGCCTGGATGGAATCCAGAAGAAGATCTATCCGACAAAAGCTTCTGACCGTTCTCTTTCCGAGTCGGACCAGAAGGAACAGGGTATCGAGAATTTACCGGAGAACTTACGGGAAGCGATCACACTGTTTGAGGAAAGTGACTGGATGAAAGAGATCCTTGGAGAAGATTTCTGCAAACAGTACGCGCAGGCCAAAAGAAAAGAATGGCTGCGTTATTCCCAGGAGATTTCCGACTGGGAGATCGAGGAGTATCTGTATCGAATCTGATGATTGAGGCATAATGGGACGAAAGAGAGTGGCGGCTTATGAACACGAGTATCGTGATTGCATTACCGAAAATAGAAGATGCAAAAAAGATCCGCACAGTCCTTAACCGATATGGATTCACGGTGGCGGCGGTATGCAATTCGGGTGCAAATGCCCTTGCCAGTATCTCGGAACTTGATGGCGGCGTCCTGCTTTGCGGCTATCATCTTCAGGATATGTATTACCGTGATCTTCTGGACTATATGCCGGATTATTTTGAAATGCTGCTTATGGCTTCGCAGGGAGTGATCAGTGAAGCACCACCTTCTGTTTTGTGTGTGGGAATGCCTCTGAAAGCCGGAGATCTGGTAAATACAGTAAGCATGATCCTTTCCCAGATCGAAAGGCGCTGGAAAAAAGATAAGAAAAAACCGAAGCAGCGTTCATGGAAAGAGCAGAATTATATTTCAAATGCAAAGATGCTTTTAATGGAAAGAAATCATCTGAGTGAGGAGGATGCATACCGTTATATTCAGAAATGCAGTATGGATTCCGGAACCAATATGGTGGAGACAGCCCAGATGGTTCTGATGCTTTTATATGATTCTGTATAAAAGAAAAATATAAAAGAAAAATACACCAGAAAAAGCAGAATTTGACAGAAAAAAGTGGCAGAGCGGGTTCGTAAGACCCGCTTATCAAAATACAGGCGCAAAGAAAAAAGGCTGAATGCTGAATATTTTTTGCACCGGAATTGGAGGATGAGGGAATGGAATTTATGGATGGAATCTGTAAGACTAGAGAATGTGCCTGGGACGTGCTTCTTTCTGAGAGCATGAAAGACCAGGAAGCGACAGTGGAAGGAGCAATACACAGCATCCGTAATATGGGTGATGTGGCATTTGTGATACTTCGAAAAAAAGAGGGACTTTTTCAGACCGTATATGAGAACGATAAGACAAATGTTTCCATTCATGATCTGAAAGAGGCAATGTGTGTCCGCCTCACAGGAACTCTTCATGAGGAAGAAAGAGCACCTCACGGAAGAGAGCTCCGTATCAGCCATGTGGAGATCCTTTCCTCGCCGGCAGAGCCCCTTCCCCTGGCAATCGACAAATGGAAACTGAACACTTCCCTGGAGGCAAAACTGAACTATCGTCCCATCGCTCTGCGTAACGTGCAGGAGCGTGCAAAATTTAAGATCCAGGAAGCACTGGTGCGTGCATTTCGTGATTATCTCTACGAAAAAGGATTTACCGAGATCCACACACCGAAGATCGGAGCCAGAGGTGCAGAGGGTGGCGCAAACCTGTTCAAACTGAGCTACTTCCACAAACCGGCTGTCCTGGCACAGAGCCCGCAGTTTTACAAACAGATGATGGTAGGTGTTTTTGACCGCGTATTTGAGACCGGTCCTGTATTCCGTGCAGAGAAACATAACACCAAACGTCATCTGAATGAATATACAAGCCTTGATTTTGAGATGGGCTACATCAACGGATTTGAGGATATCATGGAGATGGAAACCGGATTCCTTCAGTATGCGGTGGAGCTTCTGAAGAAAGACTACGCTCATGAACTTTCCATTCTGAAAGTGGAACTTCCGAAAGTAGACAAGATCCCGGCTGTACGTTTTGACAAAGCAAAAGAGCTGGTGGCTGAGAAATATAAACGTAAGATCCGCAACCCGTACGATCTGGAGCCGGAAGAAGAGGCGCTGATCGGAAGATATTTTAAAGAAGAATACGATGCGGATTTTGTTTTTGTCACACATTATCCGTCCAAGAAACGTCCGTTCTACGCAATGGATGATCCGGCAGATGAGAAATTTACATTAAGCTTTGACCTTCTGTTCAAAGGACTTGAGGTCACCACAGGCGGACAGCGTATCCATGATTATCAGATGCTGAAGGATAAGATCGCAGCCCGTGGTATGGATGAAGAGGGTATGGAACAGTATCTGGATACCTTCAAGCATGGAATGCCGCCTCACGGAGGACTTGGAATCGGACTGGAACGTCTTACCATGCAGATCCTGGGAGAGGAAAATGTTCGTGAGACCTGCCTGTTCCCACGTGATATGAACAGACTTGAGCCGTAATAAGGAGAAAAAAGATGGCAAAGATAATCGATGATGAAACAATGGAAAATGTCTGCATCCTGGCGAAGCTTTCTCTGACAGAGGACGAGAAGGAAAAGGCAAAAGAGGATATGCAGAAGATGCTGGACTATGTAGATAAGTTAGACGAACTTGACACTTCTTCCGTAGAGCCTATGTCCCATATTTTTGAGGATGAAAACGTATTCCGTGAAGACGTTGTGACAAACGGCGACAACCATGAGGCAATGCTTGCCAATGCGCCGAAGCAGAAAGAAGATCAGTATCAGGTTCCGAAAACAATTGGATAAGACAGGAGACAGGACATGGATTTGGGAAAATTAACCGCATTACAGCTTGCGGAAAAGATCAAACAGCATCAGATAAGCGTCCTGGACGGTGTGAAATACGTATTTGATCAGATCGAGGCAAAAGAGGACAAAGTCCACGCTTATCTTGATACCTATAAAAAAGAAGCCTATGCAAGAGCAAAAGAAGTACAGAAAGGCATTGAGGACGGAACTTATACCGGACCTCTTGCCGGTGTACCCATCGCTATCAAGGATAATATCTGCATCAAGGGAAAAACAACCACCTGTGCATCAAAGATCCTTGAAAACTTCGTTCCACAGTACAATGCAGAAGTCATTGACCGTCTGGAAGAAGCAGGACTTGTAATTATCGGAAAAACAAATATGGATGAGTTTGCCATGGGAAGTACTACAGAGACTTCTGCCTATGGCGTGACCAGAAACCCGTGGGATCTGGAACACGTTCCGGGAGGATCTTCCGGTGGTTCCTGTGCGGCAGTGGCAGCAGGGGAAACTTACCTGGCACTTGGTTCTGATACCGGCGGTTCTATCCGTCAGCCAAGTTCCTACTGTGGTGTTACCGGAATCAAGCCAACCTACGGTACCGTATCTCGTTACGGACTGGTTGCCTATGCATCCTCTCTGGACCAGATTGGACCGGTTGGAAAAGACGTTGCGGACTGTGCGGCACTTCTTGAGATCATTGCCGGTCACGATACAAAGGACAGCACTTCCATGAAGAGAGAGGATCTTGATTTCTCCTCTTCCATGACAGATAAGATCGTGGGAATGAAATTTGGTGTGCCCAAGGAGTATCTTTCCGAAGGTCTGAACCCTGAGGTAAAAGAGGCATTTATGAATACACTGAAAAGCCTTACCGAGATGGGTGCAGTGGTGGAATTTTTCTCCATGAAGACAACAGAATATATGATCCCTGCCTACTATATCATCGCCAGCGCAGAGGCCAGCTCCAACCTGGAACGTTTTGATGGCGTGAAGTACGGTTTCCGTGCAAAAGAGTACGAGGGGCTTCATGACATGTACAAAAAGACAAGAACCGAAGGCTTTGGCGAAGAGGTAAAACGTCGTATCATGCTGGGCTCCTTTGTGTTAAGCTCCGGCTATTACGATGCGTATTATCTGAAAGCGCTTCGCACAAAAGCCCTCATCAAAAAAGAATTCGACGAGGCCTTTTCCAAATATGATGTCCTTCTTGCTCCGGCATCTCCGTTTACCGCGCCGAAGCTTGGAGAGAGCCTGAAAGACCCGCTTGCCATGTATCTTGGCGATATTTACACGGTAGCAGTAAACCTGTGCGGACTTCCCGGAATCACAGTTCCATGTGGAAAAGACGCAGCCGGACTTCCCATCGGAATCCAGATGATCGGTGACTGCTTCAAAGAAAACAATCTGTTCCGTGCGGCACACGCATATGAGAAAAAACGCGGCGATTTCGGAACAGCAATGGAAGGGGGAGAAAAGGCATGAAACAGTATGAGACAGTCATAGGACTTGAGGTGCATGTGGAGCTTGCCACAAAAACAAAGATCTTCTGCGGATGCTCCACAGAGTTCGGAGGTGCACCAAATACACATACCTGCCCGGTCTGCACCGGTATGCCGGGATCTCTTCCGGTCCTCAATAAAAAAGTGGTAGAGTTTGCCATCAAGGCAGGTCTTGCGGCAAACTGCCATATCCATCAGTACTGCAAGTTTGACCGTAAGAACTATTTTTACCCGGATAATCCTCAGAACTACCAGATCTCTCAGCTGTATCTGCCAATCTGCTATGACGGAGCCGTTGAGATCGAGACTTCCGCAGGCAAAAAGACCGTACGTATCCACGAGATGCATATGGAGGAGGATGCAGGTAAGCTGATTCATGATGAGTGGGAAGACTGCTCCCTGGTTGACTACAACCGAAGCGGGGTGCCGCTTATCGAGATCGTATCCGAGCCGGATATGAGAAGCTCCGAGGAGGTTATCGCATATCTGGAAAAACTTCGTTGTACCATGCAGTATCTTGGAGTTTCTGACTGCAAACTTCAGGAAGGTTCTATGCGTGCCGATGTCAACCTTTCCGTCCGTGAGGTGGGAAGTGAGACCTTTGGAACAAGAACCGAGATGAAGAACCTGAACTCCTTTAAAGCTATTGCAAGGGCCATCGAGGGTGAGAGAGAGCGTCAGATCGAGCTCTTGGAGGAAGGCAGAGCTGTTGTTCAGGAGACAAGAAGATGGGACGATAACAAAGAATCCTCCCACGCTATGCGTTCCAAAGAGGATGCCAAGGATTACCGTTATTTCCCGGACCCGGATCTTCCGCCGATCCATATCTCCGATGCATGGATCGAGGAGCTGCGTGCTTTCATTCCGGAGCTGCGTGAAGCCAAGATGGAACGTTATCAGAAAGAGTACGAGCTTCCAGCTTACGATGCGGGAATCCTTACGGAATCCAGACATCTGGCAGGACTTTTTGAGGAGACAGCCGTTCTTCTGGGAAATCCGAAAAAAGCAGCCAACTGGTTTATGGTGGAAGTTCTCCGTCTGACAAAGGACAAAGGTCTTGATCCGGAGAAAGTAAACTTTACGCCGAAGCATCTGGCAGATCTTCTTTCCATGGTTGAGAAAAAAGAGGTCAGCGCCCAGAATGCCAAAAAAGTGTTTGAAAAAGTATTTGACGAGGATATTGATCCGGTTGTATATATAGAAGAGAATGGTCTTAAGATCGTAGAAGATACAGGTCTTCTCACCGAAACTGTGAAAAAGATCGTAGATGCCAATCCTGGACCGCTGGCTGAACTTCTGGGCGGCAAGGACAAGGTTATGGGATTTTTCGTAGGACAGCTGATGAGAGAGCTGAAAGGCAAGGTAAATCCTGACAGCGTCAGAAAAGCACTGGCAGAGGAAATTGAGAGAAGGAGATAAAAGCATTATGGTTACAGTAAATAAGAATTATTTAAAACTTCCGGGAAGCTATCTGTTTTCCAATATCGCGAAGAAGGTAAAAGCATACAAGGAGGCCAATCCGGAATTTAAGGATTCTGTGATCAGCCTTGGAATCGGTGATGTGACACAGCCACTTGCACCGGCGATTATTGATGCTCTTCATAAATCCGTAGATGAAATGGCTCATGCGGAAACTTTCCACGGATATGCACCGGATCTTGGATATGAGTTCTTAAGAAGTGCCATTGCAAAGAATGATTATCAGTCCAGAGGATGCGACATCAGCGCAGATGAGATCTTTGTTTCCGACGGAGCAAAGAGTGATTCTGGAAATATTCAGGAGATCTTCGGACTGGATAACAAGGTTGCAGTCTGCGATCCGGTTTACCCGGTATATGTAGATACCAACGTTATGGCAGGACGTACTGGCGAGTACAATAAAGAGCGTGAGAATTTTGACGGCGTGATCTACATGCCGTGCAAAGAGGAGAATGGTTTTCTTCCGGAAATCCCGGCAGATGAAGTTCCGGATCTGATCTATCTCTGCTTCCCGAACAACCCTACCGGTGGTGCCATCACAAAGACAGCTCTTCAGGAGTGGGTTGACTACGCCAACAAAAACGGCTGCGTGATCATCTATGATGCAGCATATGAAGCATATATTTCCGAGGAGGATGTTCCACACAGTATTTATGAGTGCGAGGGTGCAAGAACCTGCGCCATTGAGCTTAGAAGTTTTTCCAAGAATGCAGGCTTCACAGGCGTTCGTCTTGGATTTACCGTTGTTCCGAAGGAACTGGTACGTGATGGAGTAGAGCTCCACAGCCTCTGGGCACGTCGTCACGGAACCAAGTTCAATGGTGCTCCGTATATCGTGCAGAGAGCAGGCGAGGCTGTTTACTCTCCGGAGGGAAAAGCACAGCTGAAAGAACAGATCGCTTACTACATGCGTAATGCAAAGACAATCCTCGACGGACTTTCCGCAGCAGGATTTTCCGTATCCGGTGGAAAAAATGCGCCATACATCTGGCTGAAAACACCAGATCAGATGACTTCCTGGGAGTTCTTCGACTATCTCCTTGAGAAAGCACACATCGTAGGAACACCAGGTTCAGGCTTTGGTGCACATGGTGAGGGATACTTCCGTCTGACTGCATTCGGAAGCTATGAGAATACACTGGAAGCAATTGAGAGAATTAAAAATCTGTAATACAGGTGTAAATTGCGAGGCAGGTCTTTGTAAAAGGTCTGCTTCGTTTTCGTTTATAAGAATTTTTTTGAGCAAATTCAGGAAATTGGCAATGAGGATTGCGAAAATTTATCATATCGTTTATAATTGTACAGGAAGTGAAACGCAGAACACAAAGAGGCTGTGTTTATGAAATTCACAAATTTACGCAATCACGAAAGGGGATTTTATCATGGGTATCAGAAGAGTAGAAAATATGTGCGGCGGTAAAGGCCATGTGATCATCAAAGACATTCTTGAGGGAGACGAGCTGAAAGGAAAATGCGGACTTTACGCACAGGTTACTATCGAGAAGGGATGTTCCCTTGGATACCATGAGCATCATGGAGAGACAGAAACCTACTATATCTTAAGCGGTGAAGGCGAGTATGATGATAACGGTGTGAAACGTCCGGTAAAGGCCGGTGATATCACCATTACACCAGACGGAAAAGGTCATGGCCTTGCAAATACAGGAGAGACAGATCTTGTATTTATGGCACTGATCATTTTTGACTGATCATAAAACAAAAACAGAATAACAGGACAGAAAGGGCCGTACTGCATGATTATGCGGATGGCTCTTTTTGAATGAAAAGTTTAAATTGTATAAATAAAAAATATTTTTTGATTTTTTTAGAAAAAAGTGTTGACATAGGAAGGATGCTTTGCTATACTATCACTTGTCGCGAGGGAGAAGATAAAGAATCCCGAAGAAATGCGATATGCGGAAGTGTCGGAACTGGCAGACGAGCAAGACTAAGGATCTTGTGAGCATTGCGCTCGTGTGGGTTCAAGTCCCATCTTCCGCATTTTTTATTTTGTGAGGACTGTGAGAGATCATGGTTCTTTTTTTGTAAATAAAAGCAAGTGTAAAAAAGCTGAATCACAAAACCGGAAGATAAAGGAACCGGTTTGTGATTCAGCTTTTTTGTTAATGGATATTGTTTATTTTACTTTGACAGAAGAAGTTTTGCTCCAGGTGGAGTAGTAATTCTTTTTGCTGACCGTTTTGTATGTGCGGATACGGATGTAGTATTTTTTGCCACCGGACAATTTCTTCAGCACGGTAGATTTGGAACTGCTTTTGGCGGTAATTGTTTTGGCGCTTTTGAAGCTGCTTGAAGTGCTGTACTGAATCTGATAAGCGGTAACAGATTTTACCGGTTTCCAGGATATATTTGCCTGGCCTTTTGCAGTGGACTTCAGAGAAACACTGCTGACAGTCAGTGGACGTACTGTGATCAGGATCTTTGCAGATGCAGCTTTATAATTTACGCCCTGTGCAGCCTGAATGGTAACAGTGGCCTGTCCGGGGCTTACCGGAATGATACTGGTACCGGAAATTTTTACGATCTTGCTGTTGGAAGACTTGCAGGTGATCTTCCCGTCCGTCTTCTTGCTCTTGATGACCGCGGTTTTGCTGCTGCTCTGAGTCAGGGTAAGTGCTGTGGCTTTTGCTGTGAGTACGGCTTTTGCGCGGGCAATCTGGAAACTGGCAGTTTTTGTTCCTGTGTAACTGCCTTTTCCAGTGATCACGACGGAAGCAGTACCGGCATTTATGTTATTACGGTAGGAAACTGTGTAATCTGTGCCGGGAACCAGTTCTTTTCCGGAAGAAGTTACTGTGATCTTCGGCTTTTTTTCTGTACCGCTGTAGGTAAAGGATGAACTGGAAAGCTGAATCTCACATTTACTGAGATCTCTGGCAGTGATCTGGAAAGATTTTGTTACAGTACCGGAATAATTACCTTTTCCTGTGATGGTGACGGAAGCAGTACCGATGTTGGTGTTGTTATCATAAGAAACGGTGTAGTCAGTTCCTTTTTTTAACTGCTTTTTATTGACAGTTACTGTGACGTCCGGTTTCTTTTCGGTTCCATCGTAAGTAAATGAGGAAGCGGAAAGAGCAAGTTCGGCTTTCTCCAGGCTGGCGGCACTGATAGTGAAATTTTTCGTAACAGAACCGGAATAGTTACCTTTTCCTGTGACGGTAACCGTGGCAGAACCTGCGTTGGTATTGTTTACGAAGGAAACCGTATAATCGCTGTTGGCAGTCAGCTGTCTGTTTCCGGTTTTTACAGTAACGGATGGCTTTTTCTCAGTGCCGTCATAGGTGAAGGAATCGGCAGAAAGATCTACGCTGGATCTGCTCAGGTCAGCAGGCTGGATCTGGAAAGCTTTTTCAACAGAACCGGAGAATCTACCTTTTCCTGTGATGGTAACTGTAGCGGAACCTGCGTTGGTGTTGGCATGATAATACAAGGTGTAATCCTGCCCCTGTGTTAAAGTATTGCCGTTACATGTTACAGTGACGGCCGGTTTTTTCTCAGTGCCGTCAAAAACCAGCGATTCATTGGAAACGGTAATATCGCAGTTGCTGATCCGGCCATAGGTGATAGAAAAGGATGTTGTAAAATATCCGTAATAATTTCCGATGCCGCTGATACCGGCACGTGCATTTCCCAGAGTTGTATTATTTTGATATTCTACAGTGAAATCCCTGCCTTCAACCAAATCAACACCATTTTTAGAGATGGTTACTTTCGGTTCCTGAGGCTTACCGTCGTAGATACAGGAAGAAGGAGTAAGGGTACAGGTGGTGCCGTTTGAGTAGATAGGGGCTTTGTCAATGGTGAATTCCTTTGTTACACTGCCGGCGTATTTTCCGATTCCTGTGAAGGTCATGGTAAAAGTACCGGCGTTAACAGTATCTCCGCTGGTTGTAATGGTATAGTCAACGTCTTTTTGGAGAGTAAGGCCGGAACGGTATATGGTTATAGTCGGTGTTTTGTCTGTTCCGTTATAAGATCCGATATAGCCGCGGGAAATGGTGAATACATCCTCGCTTAACAGGTCTACATATAATTCAGAGGTAAATACAGCATCCGGATTATATTTGGACTGAACGGTAAGTGTGATCTTGCCTGACTTTTTGGGGGTGAGGACTGCAGTTTGATTGGAAGTCTGGTTTACAGAAATAACACTTTCATCTGAGCTGGAAATAATGCAGTCATATAGAAAGTCAGAATCACTGCCGAAATCATTAGGAAACCAGCTGGAAGCGGTGATCCTATAACTAAGTTCCTTAGTCAGAAATTCGCTCTTTTTCATAGCGGAGAAACTGGAATTGGAAGGAGCAATGCTTGCAGTGACCTGTGAGGGAACAACAGCTTTGGAAGAAGTACCGCAGACACGGCAGGTCTTGTAAACCTGATAGTTCTCAATGGTTGTGCCGTAAACATATTTATGTCCGTTTTCCACTCGCGTTGCATGGTTGGAAGAGAGATCCGACAGATTGATCTCATAAAAAGTATTATGGCTGTCTTTCCATGCGTACCAGATCAGTTTTCCGTTTATAACAGAAGGTGCACAGTCGGAAAGATTTCCGGCCATTTTGTATGTAGAGCCAGCCTGCTGGCCGGTTCCGTCAATGGCAGTATAATAAACATAACCCTGACTGGACCAGAGAAGCACGAAGCTGTTGCTGCCGGTTTTTACAAGATGCGGTGTAGCGGCGCTGTCAGAAGTGCCTGCATAGTCGGAAAAATACCGCACAACAGGTGTTCCTCCGGATTTTGAAACAGAGGAGACAAATACATTTCTGGAATGATTGTCAGCATCATAATTGCCTGCGACCAGATAGGAACTGTCGGAATATTCAAAACCGCCAAGGGATGCGCCGGTATAGTTGTTGCCGGATGATCCGGGGAAAGTCATAAGGTCAAATTCCTTGCAGGCATAGGAACTGGAACTCCAGGAATATTGCGGGACAAAAGATCCGCTGCTGATATCCGTGGGATACTGAAGAACCGTAATAGCACGGGGATAAGCATCACCGTGATCACAGCCCAGAAGAGTTCCGTTATCGATCTGGATGAACTGGTTAAAGGAATGGCTGACATATCCGAACTCAGAATTCTGGATTCCTGTAAGCTGATCCACAACAGACATGGTGGAGGTATCTACAGAAAAAGTTACGTTAGCCTGATGCCCTCCGTACATTTCATGGCAGGTGCGGATAAAAAGATAATTTCCGTAAGAAGCCATACGTGCGGAACCTGCGTCAAAGGGATAGGTGGTATTTGCACCGAAAAGGCTGCAGGAACCTTGGGATTTCCAGTCTTTGGAGTATTTGCTCACCCGGTAAACTTCTTTCGTATTATCTTTTTCGGTGTTGTTTGCGCCGGTAAGGATATAATAGTTGTCGTTGGTTTCGTAGAAAGCGCCGAATACAGGCAGTGGAAGATCGAGAGTCATCGTTTTCTTAAAGTTGTATCCGGAATCATAGTATTCAATCAGAAGCTTACCGTCAAGGGCACCACTTTGAACCCGCATGAGAGATCCGTCTGGGCTTGTTGTAAGATAGGATTCGACAGGAGAAGACCAGACACTGTAGTTCTGGTTTTCAAGGTTGCTTCCTTTATAAATGGTGCAGGTTGTATTTAATGAGTTCGATACCGGAATATCTGCTTCGATGACGGAACTGCTTTTTGCCATCTGGGCTTCTACGGAACCGTCCAGAATACCGGCTTGTACCCCACCTTCTTCTCCGGATGAAAAATCGTCTGTTCCATCGGAATCGGAAAAAGTCTCTTCTTCATTTCCGGCATTAAATTCCTCTTCCAAAGAAGAAGCATCGGAAGCGTCTGATGTGCTGCCGCTATTAGAATCTTTCGGTGATTGCAAAAGATCCTCAGAGGATTCCTCCTGTGTATCGATGCCGGTGGAATCGGCAGGATCAGAGTTTTCTTCGGAAGAGAGATCTTCGGAGATCTCAGAAGAAGGTTCTGCTTCCACGTTGTCATCCGCAGAAAAAGCGTCTGAATAAAAATCAGCTGCATTTACCGGAGCAGAAGTGCCCAGTATACATGCAGAAAGAAAAATGGATAGTAGTTGTGCTTTTTTGTTTTTCATAGGTACCTCCTTTTTATATGGTTTTACATATAAACCTGGCAATATTTTACTACAAAAAAAGAAAAAATGGTCAATTATTGTTGAAAAAAGAAGAAAAAGAGACAGAATCATAAGTTGAGAAAAAAATAAAAAAAAGTGTTGACATATAGGAACCACTTTGTTATACTATCACTTGTCGCGAGGGAGAAAATAAAAAATCCCAAGGAAATGCGGTCATGCGGAAGTGTCGGAACTGGCAGACGAGCAAGACTAAGGATCTTGTGAGCATTGCGCTCGTGTGGGTTCAAGTCCCATCTTCCGCATGACTTTAAGGCAGAGCTGTGAATCGCAGCTCTGTTTTTGGCTATATGAAAGTAAATCGAGGAGCGGTTTGCATATTTGTTCTCGTTTCATATACAATATGAGAATTTTGGACACCTTCAGGTTGGAACAGACGATAAAACCAATATTTTTTGAATTTTTTTTTCAGAAAAGAGGAATTTGCGGTTTTGTGTAGAATATAATTAACAGAGGGTATTTTATCGCCGCTGTTTGTCAGACTGTGGAGGAAGTGCTTATGAACATCAGAGAGAATATGGAACAGAGAGAACGGGAACTGTTAAGTCCCTATGCGTCTCACAGCGCAGATACCAGAGGCAGAGACCGGCCGGAAGAGGAATGCGATGTGCGTACCGCATATCAGCGGGACAGGGACAGGATCCTTCACTGCAAGGCTTTTCGCCGCATGAAAGATAAGACGCAGGTGTTTCTGGCACCGCAGGGAGATCATTACCGTACCAGGTTGACGCATACACTGGAGGTATCACAGATTGCCCGTACCATTGCCAAGGCACTCCGGCTTAATGAAGATCTGGTGGAGGCCATTGCGCTGGGCCATGATCTGGGGCACACGCCCTTTGGACATGCCGGGGAAAGAGCGCTGGATCAGATACATCCTGGAGGTTTTGCCCACTATAAACAGAGCGTCCGGGTTGTGGAAGTACTGGAGAAGAACGGGAACGGACTGAATCTTACCTGGGAAGTCCGTAACGGGATCATGAATCACCGTACCAGTGGAAATCCTTCTACTCTGGAAGGCCAGGTTGTGCGTTTTTCTGACAAGATCGCCTATATCCATCACGATATGGACGATGCTCAGCGTGCGGGAATCATCACAGAAGATGACATTCCTGTTACAATGAGAACTTTTCTCGGATATACCACGAGAGAACGGCTGAATACTTTCGTACATAATATTATAGAGAACAGTATGGATAAAGACAGCATCTCCATGTCGCCTGATGTTTTTGAGGCGATGATGGAACTTCGGGCCCTGATGTTCCGGAATGTCTATGAGAATCCGGTTGCCAAGAAGGAAGAAGACAAAGCCATCAAGATGCTGAGTGAACTATACGAATATTATACAGATCACCCGGAGGCAATGTCCAGGGAATACAGAGAACTGGTGGAATACCGGGGAGTACCCAAGGAACAGGCAGTCTGTGATTACATTTCAGGAATGACAGATCAGTACTCCATGGAGAAATTCAGGGAGATCTACATACCGAAGTCCTGGGAGGTCTATTAAATGGAAAAGAGGGATAAACATGCGTTATTCAGATGACATCATAGAAGAAGTCCGAATGAAAAATGACATTGTAGACGTGATATCCCAGTATGTGAAACTGACACGGAAGGGAAGTTCCTATTTCGGACTGTGTCCCTTCCATAATGAGAAAACTCCTTCTTTTTCCGTGACGCCATCCAAGCAGATGTATTACTGCTTTGGCTGCGGGGCAGGAGGAAACGTATACAATTTTATCATGGAATATGAGAATTATTCTTTTGGTGAGGCTTTGTCACATCTGGCTGACCGGGCAGGAGTAGAGCTTCCGAAGATCGAATATTCCAGGGAAGCAAGAGAAAAAGCAGAACAGAGAGCGGCGCTTCTTGAAATCAACAAGCTGGCAGCTCAGTATTTTTACTATCAGCTCCGGCGAGAAGGAGGAAAAACTGCCTACGGCTATCTGACAGGCAGAGGTCTTTCGGAGGAAACCATCCGGAAATTCGGCCTTGGATATTCGGACAAGTACAGCGATGACCTGTACAAATATCTCAAGGGAAAAGGCTACAGTGATGAACTTCTCCGGGAATCCGGGCTGTTTAATGTGGATGAGCGGCGGGGAATGTATGACAAGTTCTGGAACCGTGTGATCTTCCCGATCATGGATGTAAATAACCGGGTCATTGGTTTTGGCGGCCGTGTCATGGGAGATGGCAAGCCCAAGTATCTGAATTCACCGGAGACGAAGATTTTTGACAAGAGCAGGAATCTCTACGGACTGAATGTGGCCAGGACCACCAGGAAGAATTACCTGATCCTCTGTGAGGGATATATGGATGTGATCGCCATGCATCAGGCAGGCTTTACCAATGCAGTGGCATCTCTTGGAACCGCTCTGACATCCGGACATGCAAGTCTTGTGAAACGTTACACCAAGGAAGTCCTGCTTCTTTACGACAGTGACGGCGCAGGCATCCGTGCGGCTCTCCGTGCGATCCCGATCCTTCGGGAGGCAGGGGTTACGTCCAGGGTGGTAAGCCTGAAGCCATGGAAGGATCCGGACGAGTTTATCAAGAATGAGGGCGCGGAGGCTTTTGAAGAGCGTCTGAACCAGGCGATGGACAGTTTTATGTTCCGTGTGCATATTGCAGAGCAGGAATTTGCGATGGATGCACCTCAGGGACAGAATCAGTTTTTTGAGCGGTGCGCCGAAATGCTGCTGGAACTTTCCGACGAACTGGAAAGGAATCTTTATATAGAAGCAATTGTGAAGGAATATGGCCGCTATGGAGTGGGCACGGAAGATATCCGGAAAAGGGTCAACACACTGGCTCTGAAAGGAACGCCTGCAGAGAAGCGGATCCAGCCGAAATCCGGGACTCCGGAAACAAAGAAAAAAGAATCCGCCGCAGATAAGGCCCAGAAGCTGATGCTTACCTGGCTTGTGAATTATCCGGGGATCTTTGAACAGGTGGAGAAATATATTTCACCGTCAGATTTTGTGGTGCCGCTGTATAAAGAGGTGGCCCAGATGCTGTTTGACCAGCATAAAGAAGGAGAGACCAATCCGGGAAAACTTCTCAATGCATTTACAGATAGCGAGGAACAGAGAGAAGTGGCATCACTTTTTAATGCCACCATTCATCTGGAAAACGAAGGAGAACAGCAGAGAGCCTTTTCTGATACGCTGCTGCGGATCAAGGAAGAGAGCCTCAAAGAAAAAAACCGTACCTGGGACCCGTCAGACATGGCAGGGCTTCAGGAACTGATAAAAGCAAAAAAAGAACTGGAAGACCTTGGAAGAAAGAGGCAGCAACTGCATATTTCTTTCAATTAAGGATAAAATATAAACACTATATGGAGGTATAGAGCACCTATGGAAATGAATATGGCAAAATTCAGCGAGAAACTTGTAGAGCTTCTTGAACTTGCGAAAAAGAAAAAGAATGTGCTGGAATATCAGGAGATCAGCGACTTCTTCAAGGACTCTCCACTGGAAGTAGATCAGATGGAGAAAGTCTTTGACTTCCTGGAGGCCAGCGGTGTGGACGTTCTCCGTATCACAGACAACAGCGGTGACGAACTCCTCCTTGATAACGATATGGATATGGAAGGCCTGGATGATGAAGAAGAGGTAGAACTTGACAAGATCGACCTCTCCGTGCCGGAAGGTGTCAGCATCGAGGATCCGGTCCGTATGTACCTGAAAGAAATCGGTAAAGTCAGCCTGTTGAGTGCAGACGAGGAGATCGAGCTTGCAAAAAGAATGGAAAAAGGTGATGAAGCTGCCAAGAAGCGTCTGGCAGAAGCGAACCTCCGTCTTGTTGTCAGCATCGCCAAGCGTTATGTGGGACGTGGAATGCTGTTCCTTGATCTGATCCAGGAAGGTAACCTTGGTCTTATCAAGGCAGTTGAGAAATTTGATTACAGAAAGGGCTACAAGTTCAGTACCTATGCAACCTGGTGGATCCGTCAGGCCATCACAAGAGCCATTGCGGACCAGGCACGTACCATCCGTATCCCGGTGCATATGGTTGAGACGATCAACAAGCTGATCCGTGTTTCCCGTCAGCTGCTTCAGGAGCTTGGACGTGAACCTACGCCGGAAGAGATCGCTGAGGAGATGGACATGCCGGTAGACCGTGTACGTGAGATCCTTAAGATCTCCCAGGAGCCGGTATCTCTGGAAACTCCGATCGGTGAGGAGGAAGACAGCCATCTTGGCGATTTCATCCAGGATGATAATGTTCCGGTACCTGCAGATGCAGCTGCGTTTACACTTCTGAAAGAGCAACTGGTAGAGGTTTTGAGCACTCTTACTGACCGTGAGCAGAAAGTTCTTCGCCTCCGTTTCGGTCTGGACGACGGACGTGCCAGAACTCTGGAGGAAGTTGGTAAAGAGTTTAACGTTACAAGAGAGCGTATCCGTCAGATCGAAGCGAAAGCTCTGCGTAAACTGCGTCATCCCAGCCGCAGCCGCAAGCTGAAGGATTACCTTGACTGATAAAAATATATCCGTACAGCTTTCCATGCGTCTTTGTGCCATTGCCGGTATGGTAACAAAAGGAAACCGGCTGGCAGACGTAGGATGTGACCATGGCTATCTGTCCATCTATCTTGTTGAGGAAAGAATAGTTCCGTCAGCTATTGCCATGGATGTACGTCCGGGACCGCTTTCAAGAGCTAGGGAGAATATTTCCCGCTATGGTCTTGAAGATTACATAGAGACCCGTTTAAGTGATGGGCTTACGAAGCTTGAGCCGGGGGAAGGTGATACCCTGGTGATTGCGGGAATGGGCGGTCCTCTGATGGAAAGGATATTAAATGAGGGAGCGAAGGTCCGGGAGGGGTTTCAGGAACTGATCCTGCAGCCTCAGTCGGACCTTCCTCATTTCCGGCATTTTCTCTCTGAGATCGGCTGGGAGATCGTAAGAGAGGAAATGATAAAAGAAGACGGAAAGTTTTATCCAATGATGAAAGCGGTGCGAAGAGAATCCGGAGAACAGTTTGCCTATACAGAGGAAGAAGCCTGGTTTGGGCCACTTCTTCTGAAAAAGTGCCATCCGGTTCTGAGGGAATATCTTCTCAGGGAGGAATCCATCCGTAAGAAGATACTGGCCGGTCTTTCCGGGGCAGAGTCTGCTTCCGCAAAAAGCCGTCTGGCAGAAGTAAAGGAGGAAATGGAGCTGATTCATACAGCTCTGAAACGATATGAAAGCATATGAACTGATTAACTGGCTGAATATCCGCCATCCGCAGAAATTTGCGGAGGAATGGGACAATGTAGGACTTCTGGTGGGAGATGATCAGAAAGAAATCTCCCATGTATTCCTTGCACTGGATCTTACAGAACCAGTGCTGGATGAGGCAGTGGCGGCCGGCGCGGACATGATCCTTACCCATCATCCCATGATCTTTTCCGGGATCAAGAAGATCAACAATCATACCTTTACCGGAAGGAAGATCTTACGTCTGATCCGGGAGGATATCCCGTACTTTGCCATGCATACCAATTATGATGTGATCGGTATGGCAGATTTAAGCGCAGATTATCTGAAACTTCAGGATACAAAGGTGCTTACAGTTACCGATGAGTCCGGGGAGCAGCCGGAGGGATTCGGCCGCGTGGGAAAACTTCCCCGTGCCATGACTCTTGGCGAGTTTGGAAAATATGTAAAAGAATGCAATTGCCTTCCAGATGTGCGGGTTTACGGCGATCTGGATCAGAGGATCGAGACTGTGGCAATCTGTACAGGAAGCGGAAAGAGCATGATCCGTGATGTGATGGCAGCCGGTGCGGATGTGTATGTGACCGGAGATATTGATTATCATACTGCCATTGATACCATGGCGGATGGACTGGCGATCGTAGATGCGGGACATTATGGCACGGAGTATATTTTTGCGGAAGCCATGGAGAGGGAACTGAATGAAGCGTTCCCGGATCTTAAGACGACCTGCGCCAGTGTGAAAAATCCATATATTGTTTTATAAGTATAAGCCTGTGGAGGTGAGTGTTATGGAACAGACGATGATAAAAGTGACCATAAACGGAGAAACAAGGGAATACCCCAAGATGACCCCATATTCCGAGATTGTAAAGGATTATGAGGGAGAAACAGAGTATCCGGTGATTCTTGTAACTGAGAACGGAAAACTCCGAGAACTTCACAAGAAGCTGCGGCATGACTGTACCCTGGGATTTATAACCACAAAGGACAGTGCCGGCCGTAAAACCTACCGGCGAAGTGCGATCTTTATCCTTCTGAAAGCAATTTTTGATGTGGCCGGAAAGGAAAATGTGGATCATGTGGTAATCCATTATTCTCTGGGAAATGGTCTTTATTTTACCATGAAAGGCAGTGCAACCCTGGATCAGGAGCTTCTTGACCAGGTGAAAGTGCGGATGCGGGAGCTGGTAGATCAGAAAATTCCGATCTACAAACGCAGTGTCAGCACGGATGATGCCATTTCCATGTTTCACAGGCATCATATGTATGACAAAGAAAAACTGTTCCGTTACCGCCGTGTTTCCAGGGTAAATATTTACAGTCTGGAGAATTTTGAGGATTATTTTTACGGTTTTATGGCACCGGATACCAGTTATGTGCAGTATTTTGACCTGCAGCTTTATGACGAAGGTTTTGTACTGATCCTTCCGCGTCAGAAAACACCGGATGTTCTGGAGGATTTTGAGCCGCAGGATAAGATCTTTCATGTGCAGAAGGAATCGGAAGAATGGGGCGACAAGCTGGATGTTGCCACTGTGGGGGACCTCAATGACCGGATCACCAGAGAGGGTGTTCAGAGCCTGATGCTGATCCAGGAGGCGATTCACGAGGCGAAGATTTCTTCCATTGCCGAGGAGATCCAGAGAAGAGGAAATGTGAAGTTTGTAATGATCGCAGGTCCTTCTTCTTCAGGAAAGACCAGTTTTTCCCACAGGTTGTCCATTCAGCTTGCAGCTCATGGCCTGAAGCCTCACCCCATCGGTGTGGATAATTATTTCGTGAACCGGGAGCATACCCCGCTTGATGAATTCGGGGAAAAGAATTTTGAGTGCCTGGAAGCCATTGATATCAAGCAGTTTAATGAGGATATGCTGAATCTTCTTGCTGGAAAGAAAGTGGATCTTCCTACTTTTAATTTTAAGACCGGATACAGGGAATACCGGGGAGATCAACTTCAGCTTGGAAAAGATGATATCCTGGTGATCGAGGGAATCCACGGGCTTAATGACAAACTGAGCTATGCCCTTCCAAAAGAGAGCAAGTTTAAGATTTATATCAGTGCTCTGACACAGCTGAATATTGATGAACATAACCGGATCCCGACTACAGATGGCAGGCTGATCCGCCGGATTGTCCGTGATGCGCGTACACGAGGAACTTCTGCAAAGGATACCATTGCAAGATGGCCGTCTGTACGGCGTGGTGAGGAGCAGAATATTTTTCCATTCCAGGAGGAGGCGGATGTGATGTTTAATTCCGCTCTTGTGTATGAGCTTGCCTGCCTGAAGGTTTATGCGGAGCCACTGCTTTTTGGAATTGATAAGAGTGAGCCGGAGTATCAGGAGGCGAAGAGGCTTCTGAAGTTCCTGGATTATTTTGTGCCGGTGCCCTGTGAGGGGGTTCCGTTTAACTCGCTTCTGAGGGAGTTTATCGGTGGCAGCTGTTTTAATGTATAATAAATAAAGATATGTGTAGATAGAAGGCTCTGTGCAGTGCAGATATCGGTTGGCGCAAAGATGGGATTGTTCTGATTTTCTCTGTGCGTAGGATCTGTGGTGTATGGAGTCTTTTGGGTGTGGATCAAAAAAAGTTAAAGTTCTTTGCGGCGTATAGATGTCGGCTAGAGTTTACAGGACTTAAAGGAAAGGGAAAATGATCATGAGAGAGAAAGTGCAACTGACAAAATTGGCTCCAAACTGTGGCTGTGCGGCAAAAGTGGGACCGGGAACCCTGGCAGGGGTTCTTGGCGGACTGCCGAAGTTCTGCGATCCGGATCTTCTGGTGGGGACGGATACTTCGGATGATGCGGCGGTTTACCGGGTGTCCTCTGATCTGGCGCTGATTCAGACACTGGATTTTTTTACGCCTGTGGCGGATGATCCTTATGATTTCGGTCAGATCGCGGCGGCGAATGCGTTGAGTGATGTGTATGCCATGGGTGGAACTCCGAAGACGGCTTTGAATATTGTGGCGTTTCCCAAAGATATGGATGTGGAGATCCTGGGGGAGATTTTGCGTGGTGGTGCGGATAAGGTGATGGAGGCTGGCGCGGTTCTTGCCGGTGGCCATACGATCCAGGATGATACGCCGAAGTATGGGCTTAGTGTGACGGGTTTTGTGGATCCGAGGAAGTTTTGGAAGAATTTTGGGGCGCAGACGGGGGATAAGCTGATTTTGACGAAGCCGCTGGGTGCGGGGATCGTGAATACGGCGATCAAGGCAGATCTGGTGACGGAAGGTGCCCGTAGGGCGGTGTTGGATTCCATGAAGAGGTTGAACCGGGATGCCTGTGAGATTTTGAAAGAGTTTGAGGTTCATGCCTGTACGGATGTGACGGGGTTTGGTCTTGGAGGGCATGCCACGGAGATGGCTGTGGCCAGTGAGCGGACGATCGTGATTGATACGGAGAAGTTGCCGGTGCTTCCGGATGTGGAGAAGTTTGCTTCTATGGGCCTGATCCCGGGTGGGGCTTACCGGAATCGGGAGTTTGCTGAAAAAACTGGTGTGAAAAGCCAGGCGGTGCTCTGGAGGGAGGATGTGGTGTTTGATCCGCAGACTTCCGGGGGACTGTTGGCGGCGGTGCCGGAGAGAGAGGCAGAGGAGATTATGAAAAGAATGGGTGAGGCTGGATTGGAGGCTGGAATGATCGGTGAGGTTGTGGATAGACGGGAGTGGACGTTGGAGATTTGGTAGGAAGCCGGACGCCAGAGGGAGCTGACATTTCCAGTTGGTAGGAAAAAACATAAATACGTGGCAGGGGACGGAAGCAGACGGTGTCCTGTCCTGGAATTGTGAAAGTGTGGCTGTGTCGGCACAGCTTTTCAGCATAAATGCCGAAGAATTTAGGAGCTAGCTCGGCATAGCGTTCCACTCTGAATTCTGTAGCATACAGACAAAAGTCAGCAACTATACACTTACCGCATTGAAATGCGCTCCGCGCAGCCATCCGCCCACATGGCAATGTAAAAAAAATCAAACTTTACAAGTTTGCGTACCTGTGCTAAAATATCAGATGCGCAGCCAGGCCAGGTGATCGCGGCTGGACAGACGAAAGGGTTCAGACGAGGAAAGTCCGGGCTTCACAGGGCAGGATGCCGGATAACGTCCGGTGGAGGTAACTCCCAGACCAGTGCAACAGAAATAAACCGCCTCCTTTGCGGGGTAAGGGTGGAAAGGCAGTGTAAGAGACTACCGCCGCTGTGGTAACAGAGCGGGCACATGTAAACTCCATTCGAAGCAAGACCGAGAAGAAAGCCATACGGCGGCCCGTCGTGCTTTCAGGTAGGTCGCTGGAGCCTTCTGGCAACGGAAGGCCTAGATAGATGATCACTCAACGACATAACCCGGCTTATCGGTCTGACTGTGTATAATAAATAAGCATATAATAAAAGCAACTGTATTTTGCGGCCAGTTTATAGACCCGCGAAATAGCAGTTGCTTTTTTGGTAAAGAACGTCAGAAACTTTATACTTTCATAGTTTGTTTTTTTCAGTTTCAGAATCACATCCAAAGGCAAACCTGTAGTTTCAGCAATAGAAGCATCACTGAGTTTCCCTATCAGATTTCTGGCAATCTCAAGCTGCTTTTTCTGGGAACCATTATTGAAACCGTCATTAAAACCATCATTAAACAGCATCTGACCCAAACGTGTCATACGAATTCCCTCCTTAACATGTTCAAAATCATCATTTTCAAGAAACTTATCTGCCATGGTATAGATCATTGCCTCGATTTTCTGAAGATCTTCCGATGAAATATCTTTTGTATTTTCAGTCAGAGAAAATGCCTGAAGAAATCGTTCTTTTTGGGAAAGCTGCCCGTCCATCAGAGGAATCAGAGTCAGTGGAACGAGATCAGCTTTTGTAAGAATGTCTCCAGAAGAAGCTTTCTCTTTCAGCGTTTTGATCAGGTCATCTGCACTGTGATCCTTCATTATGATCGGAATAACATGATAAGTGTTTATTCCTTCGGTAAATGAAGTGACCGGATTTTGTATATTTCCCGAATAAAGAACGTATGTGGTGACAGCTTCATAGGAACGAAAACGTTTCAAACTGGGAATTCCCTCATTCTTGCTCTGGAACTCAAAATGCTTCCATGTACCATCTTCCATAATAAGATTGATATCTTCATAGAATTTCTTAAGATTGAGGACAATGGACTCTGTAGGAGCAGAAGATATAACCTTCCCATCAATACCAAGATAAGGAAGCAACTCCTTAGCAAAGAACTGAGCGGCAGTTTTTAAAACCGCATCCTCATGCTGAACTACAGTTGCAGAACCGATTTTATCATTTGTAATCATTTCTTTCTGTGCCATAAAAAATCCTTTCTGCAAAAAGACACAAGAAAGAAATTGTCTGATTACAATATAACAGAAAAAATAAAAACATCCGTATATAATAGCCAAAAAACAGCGCCCGGTCCCCGGTTCGATATTCAGGCCTTTGCAGAAGCCGTAGTATTCCTAGGCTCCGAAACAGCCGAATATCGAACCGGGGACCGGACGCGTCCGTTCGTTAATATAGTTACTATTTATTATTTATTCCGTTTACCGCTATACTTCTCTTCGCAATACTTACACCGGTAAACTTCCTTTTCCTCATCAGCAAGAACAAAAATCTGATCCAGTCCCTGCTCGATGGAAGTGATGCAACGAGGATTCTTGCATTTGATCACATTCACAACCTGTTTCGGAAGCTTCAGCTCTTTCTTGGCAACGATCTTCTCGTCTTTGATAATATTTACCGTAATATTATGATCGATAAAACCAAGGATATCCAGATCCAGATCTTCGATCGGGCATTCAACCTTGATGATATCTTTTTTGCCCATTTTCTGGCTGCGGGCATTCTTGATAATGGCAACGGTACAGTCCAGTTTATCCAGTTTCAGGTCATGATAAATTGTCATAGCCTTGCCGGCTTTGATATGATCCAGAACATAACCTTCACGAAGAGCACCTACGTTTAACATGGCAGTTCCACCTCCAGTAAAGTAAGAATCAGGGCCATACGTACATAAACACCGTACTGGACCTGTTTGAAATAAGCGGCACGCGGATCAGAATCCACTTCAACAGAGATCTCATTGACACGCGGAAGCGGATGAAGAATATACATATCCTTCGGCGCAAGCTCCAGTTTCTGTTTGTCCAGAACATAGAAATCTTTCATGCGGACATAATCCTCTTCATTGAAGAAACGCTCCTTCTGAACACGGGTCATGTACAGGATATCAAGACTCGGAAGAGCATCCTCCAGACGTTCCTCTTCAACAAATTCCACATTGTTACGTTTCAGAACATCCTCACGGATATAACTTGGAATACGAAGTTCCTCCGGAGAAATCAGGACAAATTTTACGTTTTCATAACGGACCAGAGCCTCGATCAGAGAATGGACAGTACGTCCGAATTTCAGATCGCCGCAGAGACCGATCGTGATATTGTCAAGTCTGCCTTTCAGGGAACGGATAGTTAAAAGATCAGTTAATGTCTGAGTAGGATGCTGGTGGCCGCCGTCGCCGGCATTGATCACCGGGATATTGGATGCCATAGAAGCTACAAGCGGAGCACCTTCTTTCGGGTGACGCATAGCACAGATATCTGCATAGCAGGAAACAACGCGAATAGTATCGGCAACACTCTCGCCCTTGGAAGCGGAGCTGGAATCAGCGGAAGAAAAACCAAGAGCCTTTCCTCCAAGATTCATCATGGCTGCCTCGAAACTTAAACGTGTACGTGTACTTGGTTCGTAAAACAGTGTCGCAAGCCTTTTGTCATCACAGGTATGCGCGTACTTTTTGGGATTTTTCCCGATGTCATCGGCGAGATTCAGAAGCTTCTCGAGCTCTTCAACCGAGAAATCCAACGGACTCATTAAATGTCTCATGTTGTACCTCCAATTATTTACTGGAAATCAGATTCCTTCCAATTATCATATAATATAACTGTGAGATTTTCAAGAGACTTTCCGAGGATTTTGTCGAAGAAGCCACTCAAAAAAGAGACCGGTGAGAAACCATAAGGGTGCATAGTCCAGCCGGATCACCCCTTTATACTGGAGCGGAACGTGAGAATAGTCCCAGGGACAGATATGAAGCTTCTGAAAAAAAGATCCGATTAAAAATTCCACGAAAAAAATCCCGCAGCTGTAAAAAATCCCCCGTACCATAACCGGAAAACCTTTAAGTTTACAGTAAGCCGGCCGGATCAGGGCTGCAAGACCGTAAACCGGGAACATCAGAAGAGAGGTTTTGCCCATCATGGTAAAGTTTCCGGTGAAAAGAGAATGAAGACCGGTCCAGAAAATTTCCAGACACCAGCCTGTAAAACCACAAAGAAAAAAATCCTTCTTTTGCATCTTAAAGCTCCTTCTCATCAGCAAAAAAACTTCTCTTTTCGAAAGCAGAAAATGGGAAGTTTAACTTTATATATATTTAACGTGGAAAAGCATCTTTAATAGTCTCCCCTGCCTTGAAAAAAATATACACGTGGGTTATAATGAACGAAATTATTTATATTTTCAACACATGCGGAAGGAGAAAAACAGACGATGAATTATGAAGAAAGTCGTGCCTACATCAGAACCGCAGAACTGAAAAAAGGGATCGTTCTGGGACTGGAAAATATGAGGGAGCTGATGAGGCGGCTTGGAAATCCCCAGGATGAACTGAAGTACGTTCACGTAGCGGGAACCAACGGAAAAGGGTCTGTGATCGCATATCTGTATTCCGCTTTATCAGGTGCAGGCTATCGTGTGGGAAGATATATTTCCCCGGCTGTCTATTCCTACAGAGAGAGGATGGAAGTAAACGGAGAGCCTGTCAGCAGAGAGAAATTTGCAGCATATGTGACAAGGATCGCGGAAGTGATCGATGAGATCGTAAAAGAAGGCAAACCGCATCCGTCAGTATTTGAAATTGAAACAGCAGCCGCATTTCTTTATTTTCAGGATGAGAAATGCGATCTTGTATTAATGGAAGTTGGTATGGGCGGCGATCTGGATGCCACCAATATTATCCGTACCACAGTTCTTTCCATTCTGGTATCTATCAGTATGGATCATACGGCATTTCTTGGAAATACCCTGGGCGAGATAGCAGAAAAAAAGGCCGGCATCATTAAACCGGACAGCCATATGGTGACGGTAAAACAGCAGCCGGAAGCAGAAACGGTCATACGAAGAGTATGCGAAGAACAGAATGTACCATACGAAGTAGCAGACCGGGACTGTGCAAAAGTACTGGAAGCATCCATAACCGGCCAGACGTTTCTTTATAAAGATGAGAAGTACACGATATCCCTGGCAGGAGCCTACCAGAAAGAAAATGCGGTGGCAGCGCTTCGGGCACTGGAGATCCTGAATGAGCAGGGATACCCAACCACACTGGAGCAGAGACAGGATGGGCTGAAACGTACCACCTGGCCGGGAAGATTCGCACTTCTTGGAACAGAGCCGGATTTTGTGGTTGACGGAGCTCATAACCCGGCTGCGGCAGACATGCTGGCTGCATCCATTGAGCGGTATTTTAAGGGAAAAAGGATCATCTACATCATGGGAATGTTCCGCGACAAAGATTACCGCAAAGTCATCCAGAAAACAGAAAAATATGCAGATACCATCCTCACCATTGCGGCACCGGATAATCCCAGAGCACTGACTCCCCAGGAGCTGGCAGATGCAGTGCGGGAGTTCCATTCCGATGTAAGGGCTTTTGATAATATCGAATCTGCAGTGGCAGAAGCCTATCATCTGGCAGGAAAAGAGGATGTGATCATTGCTTTTGGTTCCCTGGCATTCCTTGGGGATCTTACAGAAATTATCAGGAAACATAACGGAGGAAATTAATGACTGATTTGGAAAGATACAGAGACGAGATCGATGAGATTGACAGCGAGATCGTACGTCTCTTTGAAAAACGAATGAAGGTGAGTGAGGAAGTCGCTAAATATAAAATAAAAACAGGCAAACAGGTACTGGATCCGGCACGTGAGAGCCAGAAGATCCATACCCTGAAAGAAAAAGCTCACGGAGATTTTAACAGCCTTGGCGTGCAGGAGCTTTTCCGCCAGATCATGGCCATCAGCCGTAAGAGACAGTATCAGCTGCTTACAGAACATGGGATTTACGGAGAGCGTAATTTTACAACTGTAAAGCATGTTCCCCTTGAAAATGCAACCGTTGTATTCCAGGGAGTCGAGGGAGCCTACAGCTATGCAGCCATGCGCCAGTACTTTGGGAAAAATATCGAAAGCTATCACGTAAAAACCTGGCGTACAGCCATGGAGGATGTAACCCACGGAAAAGCAGACTATGCGGTACTTCCCATCGAGAATTCCACCGCAGGTATCGTGGCTGATATCTACGACCTTCTCATGGAATACAAACTTTATATCGTAGGTGAGCAGATCATCCGTGTGGATCATGTGCTTCTTGGAATGCCGGATGCAACGGTGGAAGATATCAGGGAAGTCTGCTCCCATCCACAGGGACTTGCTCAGTGCAAAGCCTTTCTGGAAGAGTACCCGTCCTGGAAAAAGAAAGAAGTGGAAAACACCGCAGGCGCAGCCAAAAAGGTCAGCGAAGTGGGAGATAAAGGTGTGGCAGCCATCGCAAGCCGTGAGGCAGGCGAGGTATTCGGCCTTAAGGTCCTTGCGGAAAACATCTGCCGGGAAAAAGCAAACTCCACACGCTTCATCATTGTAAGCCGGAAGCCGGAGTACGAGGAAAAAGCCGGAAAGATCAGCATCTGTTTTGAGCTGCCTCATGAAAGCGGAACCCTTTACAACATGCTTTCCCACATTATCTACAACGGGCTGAACATGACTAAGATCGAATCCCGTCCCATCCCGGGAAAATCCTGGGAATACCGTTTCTTCGTGGACTTTACAGGAAAACTTGGTGAAAGCGCTGTGGAAAATGCGTTAAGAGGAATTGAGGCGGAGGCGAATGTTCTCCGTGTTCTTGGAAATTATTAAGATACAGAGGAGTTATTTATTATGTTGGCAAGAATTCAGGAATGTATCCTTTACCGTGGATTTTCGGACGGTGAGATACTGAACAATATGGCAGAGCTTATCAATCTTTATGAATCTGATGAAGAAGCTCTGAAGGCAAAAGAAGACCAGTTTTTCAAAAGCATCAACGGGCTGGTGGAACTGGCGGGAATGTATGGATTTTCCGGAAATATCTGGCATACATATCTTACATTTCTTCTGGTAAATCACGAGAATGCCTTCAGCATGGCAAGCGAGATCCGTGGGGCTATCAAAGGCAGCATCAATGACCTGGCAAAGAATGATTTTCAGATATTCAAGGAACTGTATGATTTTGATATCACAGTATTTGACAGAGTGTTTGGAACGGTATGCTGTAAAGTGATCTGTGATTATCAGACACCGGATGAGAACAGCAAGCTCTTTAATACCAGAATCCGTGACCGTATCTGCCAGATGAGCAAAACACTGGCAGCAGCTGCCACAACAGAAGAGTTCATGGATGATATGGTATCTTTTTACAAGGATTTTGGTGTAGGTAAGCTGGGTCTTCACAAAGCATTCCGTATCGGCCATGATGAAAATGGCAAAGTAGAAATCCAGCCGATCACAAGGATCGCACATGTGAAGATCGATGACCTGGTAGGCTACGAGATCGCCAAGAAAAAACTCATCGAAAACACAGAGGCCTTTGTGCAGGGAAGAAAGGCAAACAACTGTCTGCTCTTTGGTGATGCGGGAACCGGTAAATCTTCCAGTATCAAGGGTATCCTGAACCAGTATTATGATCAGGGTCTTCGCATCATTGAGGCCTACAAGCATCAGTTCCAGGATCTCAATGAAGTGATCGCCCAGATCAAAAACCGTAACTATCGTTTTATTATTTATATGGATGATCTTTCCTTTGAGGAATTTGAGATTGAATATAAATATCTGAAAGCAGTGATCGAGGGCGGTCTTGAGAAAAAACCGGACAATGTCCTGATCTATGCAACAAGTAACCGACGTAATCTTGTGCGTGAGCGTGCGGCAGACAAGCTGGAGATCGCAGATGAAGACGATCTGCATTCTTCCGATACCGTACAGGAGAAACTTTCCCTGGTATATCGTTTTGGAGTCCGTATCTATTTTGGCAAACCGGACAAAAAACAGTTCCAGGAGATCGTCCGCACACTGGCAGCCCGTTATGGCGTTACCATGCCGGAGGATGAGCTTCTTCTGAAAGCCAACCAGTGGGAACTTTCTCATGGCGGACTGACCGGACGTGCCGCACAGCAGTTTATTGATTACATTGTGGGAACAGAGGAAGAAAAGAGAAAATAGTCCACCTGTGTATTGGGGGAAAGGATGATGAACTATGGCGGTGACAACCTTTGCGGCAATTGATATAGGATCCTATGAAGTCAGCATGAAGATTTTTGAAATGTCAAAGCGGACCGGTTTCCGGGAGATTAATGACGTTCGTTACCAGCTGGAACTGGGGCGGGGAACTTATGCGGCTGGACGGCTTGAGATGGAAACTGTGGATGAACTCTGTGGGATCCTTGATGATTTTAAACGCATGATGGCTGACTTTGGGGTGGAAAGCTGGCGTGCGTGTGCCACAAGCTCCCTGCGAGAACTGGAGAATCCGGTGATTATTCTGGAACAGATTTTCCAGAGAACCGGGATCCGTGTGGAGATCTTAAGCAATGCGGAGCAGCATTTTCTGGGATATAAATCCATTGCGGCCATTGAATCCGGCTTCAAAAAAGCCATTCAGAAAGGCACGGCAATTCTGGATATCGGAGGTGGAAACCTGCAGATTTCCCTCTTTGACAAAGATGCGCTGGTGCTGACCCAGAGTATCCGAATGGGAAGTCTTCGTATCCGTGAACGGTTAAAAGAACTGGAGAAAACAACTCCACATTATGACCGGCTGGTGGAGGAATTTATCCGCAACGATCTGATGTGTTTCCAGCGGCTCTATCTTAAGGATAAAGAAATTTCCAATCTGATCCTGATGGGAGATTTTCTCACAGATACGATTTTTCAGGACAGATCCGGGGAGAATATGATCACAAAGGAAGAATTCCTGAAGAAATACGAGACCATCGTAAACATGTCAGATTATGATCTTGCGGAATCCATGGAACTGGAACCGGAATATGCTTCCCTGATCGTGCCGAACATGGTTATTATCCGAAATTTCATAGAAATTTTTCAGGCGGAAGCACTGTGGATCCCCGGTGTTTCTCTTTTGGATGGAATTGCCTATGATTATGCAGAAAAAAACAAATATCTGAAAAGCGCCCACAATTTTGAAAATGATATCCTGGTGGCGTCCGCAAATATTGCCAAAAGGTATTCCAGCGGAAAGAATCACATTGCAGGAACCACCGATCTGGCACTGGATATTTTTGAC
Source organism: Ruminococcus sp. AM36-2AA (assembly GCF_003461955.1). Taxonomy (GTDB): domain Bacteria; phylum Bacillota; class Clostridia; order Lachnospirales; family Lachnospiraceae; genus Blautia_A. The sequence goes on from NZ_QTYB01000006.1 coordinate 104,797, forward strand.
AGTACAAAAAAGATCCACGGCATGGGAAAACGTGAACGCCTTCTTCTGCAGATCGCGGTTCTTCTTCATGACTGCGGAAAATATATCAGTATGAGTGATGTTGCAGAATGTTCCTACCGTATCATCATGGCTACGGAGATCATTGGCCTTTCCACAGAGGAACGGCAGGTGATCGCAAGTGCGGTGCGGTATAATACCAGAGAATTCGGCTGCTATGAAGAGATCAACCGTGAAACTTCCATGAACAGGGAAAATTATCTCCTGACAGCGAAGCTGACAGCAATTCTCCGTCTGGCCAATGCCATGGACAGAAGCCATTACCAGAAGGTAAAAGCTCTCAATGTAACATTGAAGGACAGAATTCTTTATCTGGTAGTGGATTCTGCGAAAGATGTTTCCCTGGAACTGGGTCTTCTGAAAGATAAAAAGGAATTTTTTGAAGAGGTGTTTGGCATCCGGCTTGTAATGAGACGGAAAGGAAGAAGATAACGGAGGAGGTTTTTGTATGAAATTTAAGGAATTTGACAAACCGGAATATTTTGTAAACAGAGAGCTGAGCTGGATCAAATTTGACGACCGCGTACTCAGTGAGGCCAGGGACAAAAATCTGCCTCTGTTTGAGAGACTGAAATTTTTGAGTATTACCTCATCCAATCTGGATGAATTTTATATGGTCCGTGTGGCATCCCTGAAAGACCAGGTTCATGTAGGGTACAAAAAAACGGACATTGCGGGAATGACAGCCAAAGAGCAGCTGAAAGCCATCAGCCAGCAGACCCATGATCTGGTTCACGTACAGTACAGTACATTAAACCGGTCTCTGGTTCCTGCCCTTGAAAAAGCAGGACTTCATGTGATCTTTGAGCATGAGGCATTTTCTGAGAAACAGAAGGAATTTGTAGACCGGTATTTTGAGGATAATGTATATCCGGTTCTGACACCCATGGCAATGGATTCTTCCAGACCATTTCCGCTGATCCGTAACAAGACACTGAACATCGGAGCACTTCTTTCCAGAAAAGATACCAAAAAAGGAAAAGAAGAGATAGATTTTGCCACCGTGCAGGTGCCTTCCGTGCTTCCGAGAGTGGTGATCATCCCTTCCGAAAAAAAAGGTCATACAACCGTAACGCTTCTGGAGCAGATCATTGAGCGGAACATTGACAAACTGTTTTTAAGCTACGATGTGATCTGTGCACATCCGTACCGGATCATGCGTAATGCAGATCTTTCCATCGATGAGGATGAGGCGGAGGATCTTCTGGTGGAGATCCAGAAACAGCTGAAAAAGCGTCAGTGGGGCGAAGTGATCCGTCTGGAAGTGGAAGATAAGATGGACCCGAGGCTTCTGGATATTTTGAAAATGGAATTTCAGGTTCACGGAGATGACATCTTTTTTATCAACGGACCGCTGGATCTGACTATGCTGATGAAGGTTTATGGTATCGATGGATATGATCAGTTCAAGGAGCCGAAGTACAAACCGGCAGCAGTACCGGCATTTCAGAATGATAAAGACATTTTCCAGGTGATCCGGGAAGGGGATGTGTTCCTGCATCATCCATATATGAGTTTTGATCCGGTGGTGAATTTTGTGCGCCAGGCGGCAAAAGATCCGGATGTACTGGCAATCAAGCAGACACTGTATCGTGTCAGCGGCAATTCCCCCATCATTGCAGCGCTGGCTCAGGCAGCAGAAAACGGCAAGCAGGTTTCTGTTCTTGTGGAGCTGAAAGCACGTTTTGACGAGGAAAACAATATCGTCTGGGCCAAAATGCTGGAAAAAGCAGGCTGTCATGTAATTTATGGTCTGGTAGGACTGAAGACACACAGCAAGATCACCCTTGTTGTGCGAAGAGAAGAAAACGGAATCCGCCGATATGTCCATCTGGCAACCGGAAACTATAACGATTCCACAGCCAAACTTTATACAGACTGCGGTATTTTTACCTGTGATGAGCGGTTTGGTGAGGATGCAACGGCTGTCTTTAACATGCTTTCCGGATATTCCGAGCCGAAACGCTGGAACCGTCTGATCGTTGCGCCCATCTGGATGAAAGACCGTTTTGTAAAAATGATCGAGAGAGAAGCACAGCATGCGAAAGACGGAGAAGAGGCCCACATTGTGGCGAAGATGAATTCCCTGTGTGACCCTGCGATCATGGCGGCACTGTATTACGCTTCTTCCTGCGGTGTAAAGATCGATCTTCTGGTTCGTGGTATCTGCTGTCTGAAGGTGGGCATTCCGGGTATCAGTGAAAATATCCATGTGCGTTCCATTGTCGGCAATTTCCTGGAGCACAGCCGGATTTTCTATTTCCATAATGGTGGTTCCGATGAGATCTACATGGGAAGTGCAGACTGGATGCCACGTAATCTTGATCGTCGTGTGGAGATCGTTTTCCCTGTGGAAGATGAGGGAATCAAGGACGAGATCAAACATGTGCTGGATCTGGAATTCCGTGACAATGTAAAAGCGCATATCCTTAAGCCCTCCGGTCTCTATGAGAAACAGGATAAACGGGGAAAAACCCTGATAAATTCCCAGATGGAATTCTGCCTGGAAGCCACCGAGCGGGCCAAAGCCGCAAAAAAAGAGAAGAAAGAAAAGAAGAGAGTCTTCGTACCGGCCGAGCCGGCGGAGGATATTGAAAAATAATGTAAGAACGAGAATTGAAGACAATCAGGAAATGCTGGAAATTGAACTTCGAATAAGAGACAATAATCAGCCAGAATCTACCCAGGCATAAGCCAGGACCCTACAGAAGAGAAAATAATAAGATACATAAAGAAAAGGACAGCCATATCATATCAATGTATGATACAGCTGTCCTTAAATAATATTCTTAAAGATTATCCATATTACGTTAACATGACATAATACTCACCAGGTCTGAAATACATTGTCGTTTCTAATAACACTTCTTACAAGCCCCATACCCCGCAGCTTCCGCCTGCGCGCGCGTCATCTCCGTAGCATTATCCGGGTTCATATTTCCGCAGTTGGGGATTCGGTGATACTTGCTTCCGGTAGCAGAGATCCATACCATATCCCCGACCGGTTCCGGATCAGCCTGCACTTCAGCCTGAGAATCCGAAGCCGCCCCATCGGAAGAATCATAGCCGGATGCACCGGAATTATCATAAGCAGAAGAAGGCTGCGTACCGGTATCCGATTCATCACCTGCAGAATAATCATTACACGGACTCTGGTTCCATTCAATATTATTTCCGTCACTGACCGCGATAACCGTACCCTGCTCATCCGTACGAAACACCTGGATTCCCATATCGGCAAGTTTGTCCATAGTATCCTTATGCGGATGCCCGTAGGAATTACCGGCGCCACAGCTGATCACTGCATATTCCGGAACTGTCTCCTGGAGCAGATCCCAGGTAGTAGCAGTGGCAGAACCATGATGCCCCGGAACGATCACATCGCAGGAAAGATCCAGTCCCAGATTACAGATCGCTTCCTCACCGGCAGACTCCGCATCTCCCGTAAACAGGAAATGATTGCTTCCGTTTTCCAGTCGGATCGCAACAGAATTATCGTTATCATTGCTGCTGATAGACTGGGGAGAAAGAACCGTAAATTTCCCGCTTCCGAAGGCGAAATCCGTTCCTGGTTCCGGATGCTGCACAGTCAGTCCCTGAGAGGCAACACTGTTCTCGAAAGACTGATAGATCTTCGTATCCTGCACATAATCCGCGCCGATCACATTTTTTACGGAAAAACTGTCCAGACATCCTACGAGACCAGCCACATGATCCTCATCATAATGGGAGGAGATCATATAGTCGATGGTAGAAATATTCTGTTTCTGCAGATACGAAACCACGAAACTGGAATGTCCCCGGTCACCGCCGTCATACAGAAGATTCTCTCCCCGCGACTGTACCAGGATCGAAAGTCCCTGTCCCACATCCAGAAAATGGACAGCCATTGTCGTGTCAGCAGAAGCAGCCTCAGCTGTATAAGCAGCAGAGGGAACTCCTGCGGCTGTCAGCAGAACAAGCAGCAGCGAAAGAAAAAACGCCTGCAGTTTTCTGCGAAAAGAAAGTTTGTGATGCATGAGAAGTCACCCCTTATCATAAGTATTTTTTCAGGGAAAATTATAAAACAGAAAATAAAAAAATGCAAAAAAATCCATGTTTTGTATAGATTATTGACAGCTGTATATAATGTACGTATAATAAAAGTACAGAATACTGTACAGAAAAGGAGGGCGTATATGTTAGCGGTAAATTATACGAATTTACGGGAAAATATGAAAAATTATATGGATAAGGTTACAGATGACTATGAAACCATGATCGTTACTCGTAAAAACAACAGAAATGTGGTGATGATGTCGGAAGAATCCTACAACAATCTTATGGAAAATCTTTATCTTATGGAAGATCGCGCAAATTATGACTGGATTATGGAATCAAAGAAACAGTTACAGGAAGGAAAAGCAGGTATTCATAAGTTGAAAGAGGTTGAATGATGAATAAGGTATTCACGCAGAACGGATGGGAAGACTATGTTTACTGGGAGACCGAAGATAAAAAGACACTGAAGAAGATCAATGCGCTGATAGAGGATATATGCAGGAATGGCAATCAGGGGATCGGTAAACCGGAACCCTTGACAGGAAATTTGGCAGGTTTCTGGTCAAGACGTATTAATGATAAGGACCGGCTGATTTATCAGATAGATGATGAAAATGTTTATATACTGGCTTGCAGATATCATTATACGAGATGAATGTGATAGGGAGCATCTGAAGAATGAGGGACTTTTTTATGCTTCCTGTTTTTTTATTATTTTCAGAATAACGAAAAAAGCAGTTAGAATTATTCTAACTGCTTTTTAGAATAGCCAGTACGGGAATCGAACCCGTGTTTCCGCCGTGAGAGGGCGGCGTCTTAGCCCCTTGACCAACTGGCCATATTCATTCGTTTCTGTCGTTTAAGTTGTTTCCCTCAACCGACTTCGTTAGTATATAACACTTTTTTTCAAAATGCAAGTATTTTTTTCAATTTTTTTAAAAAAATTTTCGAGGGATTTCAGGGGCAGGATTTTACTTGCAGTTTTAAAGGGGGTTTGATAGAATAGATAGGCTGTGGCGGCTGAAGAAATCAGTCTTTTAACCAAATCAAGTAAGTCCCCTGTTTCAATTGCGAAAAGCAATAAGCAGTGGGTGGGGACTTGCTTGTATCAGGAGGAGTGCAAACTTCTCCTGATAAACTGCGGAGCAGTTATTTGGTTATGAGCAAGTAGCGAAGCGGATTGCGAATATCCGCTTGACCCGAATCAAGTAAGTCCCCGGCGGAGGTGCGAATATCTGCTTGCCGGACAGACAGATTTCCTGAGCTGCTACACTGTGAAAAGAAAAAAGGAATATTTTACAGAAATCAATATAGTAACTATATAATATAGTAGGAATATAAATGTCTGCTTTACGAAAAAGCAAATTTCTGATATAATACAAACAAATGTTCGAAAAGAAAAAGAAAGGAATCAGTGGAATGGCAAAAAAAGACACTTATGATGCGGACAGTATCTCTGTCCTGGAAGGCCTCGAGGCCGTACGAAAGCGCCCCGGTATGTACATCGGAAGCGTATCCAGAAAGGGACTGAACCATCTGATATATGAGATCGTAGACAATGCGGTAGACGAGCACCTTGCAGGATATTGCAGCCTGATCCATGTAGTTCTTGAGAAGGACGGTTCCTGTACAGTAGAAGATAACGGACGAGGAATCCCGGTAGATATGCATGCCAAGGGCGTGTCAGCGGAACGACTTGTTTTTACAACTCTTCATGCAGGTGGTAAGTTTGATAATTCCGCATATAAGACAAGCGGTGGACTTCATGGCGTGGGCTCTTCGGTTGTAAATGCATTGTCCACCTATCTGGATATTAAGATCAGCCGTGACGGCTATGTACATCATGACCACTATGAGAGAGGAATCCCTACCATTGAACTGGAAGCAGGACTTCTCCCGAAGCTGGGGAAAACCAGAGGAACCGGAACCTGTGTGAACTTCCTTCCGGACCCGGAGATCTTTGAGAAAACAAGATTCGGGGCAGCCGATGTAAAGAGCCGTCTTCACGAGACTGCTTACCTGAACCCGGAACTTACGATCCATTTTGAGGACCGAAGAGGGGATATGATCGAAGATATCCAGTATCATGAGCCGGAGGGAATCGTGGGATTTATCCGTGATCTCAATAAGAACGCACAACCACTTCATGATCCGGTCTACTTTAAAGGAGAGGCAGACGGAATCCAGGTGGAGATAGCTTTTCAGTTTACCAATGAATTCCGTGAGAACGTCCTTGGATTCTGTAACAATATCTACAATGCAGAAGGCGGAACACATCTGACCGGTTTTAAGACAACCTTTACAACCGTAATGAACACTTACGCACGTGAGATCGGTGTGCTGAAGGATAAAGATCCCAATTTTACAGGCGCAGATATCCGAAATGGTATGACAGCCGTTGTCTCCATCAAACATCCGGCACCCCGTTTTGAGGGCCAGACCAAGACCAAGCTGGACAACCAGGATGCGTCCAGAGCCACCGGTAAAGTGACAGGGGAACAGCTGGTACTCTTCTTTGACCGAAACCTGGAAACACTGAAGACAGTACTTTCCTGTGCGGAAAAAGCGGCCAAGATCCGTAAGACGGAAGAACGTGCCAAGACCAATCTTCTCACCAAGCAGAAATACTCTTTTGATTCCAACGGCAAGCTGGCCAACTGTGAGAAGAAAGATCCGTCTCTCTGCGAGATCTTTATTGTAGAGGGAGATTCCGCCGGCGGTTCTGCCAAGACTGCCAGAGACCGTAACTATCAGGCTATCCTGCCTATCCGCGGTAAGATCCTCAATGTAGAGAAGGCCACCATCGACAAGGTACTGGCCAATGCGGAGATCAAGACCATGATCAACGCTTTTGGATGCGGCTTTTCCGAAGGATATGGAAACGATTTCGATATTACCAAACTCCGTTACGATAAGATTGTGATCATGGCCGATGCCGATGTGGACGGAGCACATATCTCCACGCTGCTTCTGACATTATTCTACCGTTTTATGCCGGAACTGATCTATGAGGGACATGTATACATTGCCATGCCGCCTCTTTATAAAGTAATGCCCAAGAAGGGACAGGAGGAATATCTTTACGATGACAAGGCCCTGGAGAAATACCGCCGGAGCCATAAACCTGGAAGTTTTACCCTTCAGAGATATAAAGGTCTGGGAGAGATGGACGCCCAGCAGCTGTGGGAGACGACTCTGAATCCGGAAACCAGGATGATGAAACGTGTGGAGATCGAAGATGCCCGCATGGCTTCTGATGTGACAGAAATCCTGATGGGAAGCGATGTTCCGCCACGTAAGGCGTTTATCTATGAGCATGCAACGGATGCAGAGCTGGATATCTGATAACAGCAGGGAGAAATGTCGAAGCCGGAGGGCAGGGCATCCATGAATGGATCGAATGCAGACTGGCACCAACGGATCAAAATTGGGAGAATAAACTATGAATACGAAACAGGACAATATCATCCGCACCGATTATGCGGAGATCATGCAGAAATCATATATCGATTACGCCATGAGCGTTATCATTTCCAGAGCACTGCCGGATGTACGTGACGGACTGAAGCCGGTACAGCGCCGGACCCTTTACGATATGTATGAGCTGGGCATCCGTTACGACCGCCCGTACCGTAAATGTGCCCGTATCGTAGGAGATACCATGGGTAAATATCATCCTCACGGTGACAGTTCTATTTATGATGCTCTTGTAGTCATGGCGCAGGAATTTAAGAAAGGTCGTACACTGGTTGACGGACATGGAAACTTTGGTTCCATTGAGGGAGACGGAGCCGCAGCCATGCGATACACAGAGGCACGTCTTGAGAAGCTGACCCAGGAGGTTTTTCTGGAAGATCTTGATAAGAACGTTGTGGACTTTATGCCGAACTTCGACGAGACAGAGAAAGAACCGGTAGTGCTTCCGGTAAGAATCCCTAACCTTCTGGTAAACGGAGCCGACGGAATCGCTGTAGGTATGGCCACCAGCATCCCACCTCACAATCTGGGTGAAGTAGTAGATGCAGTGAAGGCATACATGAAGAACAATGATATCAGCACCCGTGGGCTGATGCGTTATCTCAAGGGCCCGGATTTTCCGACAGGTGGTATCGTAGTAAATAAGGACGACCTTGTAAAAATCTACGAATCCGGAACAGGCAAGCTCCGTATCCGCGGACGGGTAGAAATAGAGAAGTTGAAGGGTGGTCGTCAGCAGCTGGTGATCACAGAGATTCCCTACACCATGATCGGCGCCAACATCGGAAAATTCCTCAATGATATCGCAACTCTGGTGGAAACCAAGAAGACTACAGATATCGTGGACATTTCCAACCAGTCATCTAAGGAGGGAATCCGTATCGTTCTGGAACTGAAGCGCGACGCAGATGTGGAGAACCTTACCAATATGCTCTACAAGAAGACCAGACTGGAGGATACTTTCGGTGTCAATATGCTGGCAGTTGCAGACGGAAGACCGGAGACCCTGGGACTGAAGCAGATCATTGCCCATCATGTTGATTTTGTTTTCGAAGTAAATTCCAGAAAGTACACCACCCTTCTTGCCAAGGAACAGGAGAAGCGTGAGATCCAGGAAGGTCTGATCAAGGCTTGCGATGTTATTGATCTGATTATTGAGATCCTCCGCGGCAGCAAGAGCCGTGACCAGGTAAAGAAATGCCTGACCGATGGTATCACAGAAGGGATTAAATTCAAGACCAAGACCTCCGAAAAAGCGGCAAAAACCCTGAAATTCACAGAAAAACAGGCCGCAGCTATCCTGGACATGCGTCTTTACAAGCTGATCGGTCTGGAGATCGATGCTCTGATGAAGGAGCATGAGGAAACCATGAAGAACATTGCTGCTTATGAGGATATCCTGAATAATTATGACTCCATGGCAGCAGTGATCATGGGTGAACTGGATCAGATCAAGAAGGAATACGGCAGTAAGCGTAAGACTTCCATTGAAAACGCAGAGGAAGCTGTTTATGAGGAGAAGAAGATGGAAGAGACCGAAGTCTGCTTCCTGATGGATCGTTTCGGATATATGCGTCTCATTGACAAGAATGCCTACGAGCGTAATAAGGATGCCGCTCATGCAGAGAGCCGCTATGTCTTTACCTGCATGAATACGGACAAGATCTGTATCTTTACAGATACCGGCAAGCTCCACACAGTGAAGGCAGAGGATATCCCGCTGGTACGTTTCCGTGATAAAGGTGTTCCGGCAGATAATCTGGGTAATTATGATAGTACTTCCGAGCAAATCCTTTATGTGGCACCGCTGAGCCAGGTGGCAGCCTCCACAGTGCTCTTTGTTACAGAGAATGGCATGTGCAAGCTGGTAAAAGGAGAAGAGTTCCGTGCTTCCAAGCGTACCATTGTTTCCACCAAGCTTGCAGAGGATGACCGCCTGGTATTCGTAGGAGCAGCCGATGAGATGGATCAGGTTGTGTTCCAGTCTGAAAAGGGTTACTTTCTCCGTATCATGAAAACCGAGATCTCCGTCACTAAGAAAAACGCTATGGGTGTCCGCGGCATGAAGCTTACCGGTGAAGACCGGATCCACCATGCGTATCTTTTGGAAAGCAGGCAGGAGTATGCCATTACCTACCACGACAAACCATACGTACTCAACAAAGTCAAACTCGCCAAGCGAGACACCAAAGGTGTGAAGCCGAGAATCTGATCACCACCCCGCCATCCATCTCACAGCCTACGGTGATCTGGCTGGAACTGACCATTCGTGAGATGCACGCTCATTCCCGGTTTGACGGGCAGATATGAGGGGAAGGCTCTCCTCCCTGAAATACGTAGACAAAGGTCAGCTCTACGAAGGCATCATCCTCAAGTCCCTGAAAGAAGACACCACCCGCCGCACTGTAGTCCTGGTATCCCACAGAGTCTCCACCATGAACGTGGCAGATGTGGTGTATGAGATGGAGAACGGGAGATTATCATAAGAGATAGCACGTTGGATGTACAAAAACCACAAAAACCGGAAATCGCAATTAATACTTGCATTTAACAGACATTGGTGTTACAATGAACGAAACTAAGAACTTGTTGGCATAGGAGTGGGCGAGAGCCCGCTCCTATTTGCTGAGAAGGAATTTGTTCAGAAACAGGCAGAAGTAAGAAAGGCAGGTGGGAAGCATGAGCAGACGGGAAGAATATGAACAGAAAGCAGAGGCGATCCTTACACCGATCGTAGAGTCCAAGGGCTTTGAACTGGTAGATGTGGAGTATGTCAAGGAAGCTGGAACCTGGTATCTCAGAGGTTATATCGACAAGCCGGGCGGAATCACAGTCAATGACTGCGAGGACGTAAGCCGTGCATTCAGCGATATCCTGGATGAGCAGGATTTCATCGAAGACAGCTACATTATGGAGATCAGTTCTCCGGGACTTGACCGGCCTCTTAAGAAAGAGAAAGACTTTAAGAGAAGCCTTGGCAAGCTGGTGGAGATCCGTACCTACCGGCCGATCGAGAAGCAGAAAGAATTCTGCGGTATTTTAAATGCATATGATAGTAACAGTGTGACAATCGATGAAGACGGCACAGAACGCACTTTTGATAAAAAAGATATCGCCCTGATTCGTCTTGCAATCGAATTCTAAAAGAGAATCGAATCTGTAAAAATTCAGGAGGAAAAAAAGGAAAATGAGCAGAGATTTAAGAGACGCGCTGGACGTTCTCGAAAAAGAGAAAAACATCAGTAAGGATACACTGCTGGAGGCAATTGAGCAGTCACTGATCCAGGCATGTAAGAATCATTTCGGAAAGGCAGATAACGTTCACGTTATGATCGATCCGGAGACCTGTGATTTCAGTGTTTACGCTGACAGAACTGTTGTAGAGCATGTGGAGGACCCGGCCCTTGAGATTTCTCTGGTGGATGCACAGAAAACAAACACCAACGCAGAGATCGGTGATGTTATGAAAGTTGAGATCCAGTCCAAGGAATTCGGACGTATCGCAACCCAGAACGCAAAGAACGTCATTCTTCAGAAGATTCGTGAGGAAGAGCGCAAAGTTCTCTACGATCAGTACTACGGAATCGAAAAAGAAGTAGTAACCGGTATTGTTCAGAGAGTAATGGGCAAAAATGTCAGCATCAACCTCGGTAAGGCAGACGCAGTCCTCACAGAGAACGAGCAGGTAAAAGGCGAGACATTCCAGCCGACTGAGCGAGTAAAGGTTTACATCCTTGAGGTAAAGGATACACCGAAGGGACCACGTATCCTTGTTTCCAGAACACATCCTGGCCTTGTAAAGAGACTTTTCGAGTCCGAGGTTGCAGAGGTAAGAGATGGTACCGTTGAGATCAAGAGCATTGCCCGTGAGGCAGGTTCCCGTACCAAGATCGCCGTATGGAGTAACGATCCGGATGTAGATGCTGTGGGAGCATGTGTCGGTATGAACGGCGCACGTGTAGGTGCGGTTGTCAACGAACTTCACGGTGAGAAGATCGATATCATCAACTGGGATGAGAACCCGGCAATCCTTATCGAGAACGCATTAAGCCCTGCAAAAGTTATCGCAGTTATGGCAGATCCGGATGAGAAGACTGCACTGGTTGTAGTTCCGGATTATCAGCTTTCCCTTGCCATCGGTAAAGAGGGACAGAACGCACGTCTTGCTGCAAGACTTACAGGATTCAAGATCGACATCAAGAGCGAGACACAGGCAAGAGAGTCCGGTGACTTCTACGATGATTACGATGAGGAACACGAAGAAGCAGAGGACGAAATGACAGAAGAGGCTGTTTCCGAAGAAATTCCGGAAACAGAGGAAGATACAGAAGAGACAGAAACAGAAGCTGAAGAAACAGCAGATGGAGATGCCGAAGAATAATGAAAACGAGAACCAAGATTCCCATGCGTCAGTGTACCGGCTGCAGGGAAATGAAAAGCAAAAAGGAAATGATACGAGTTCTCAAAACATCAGAGAATGAGATCATCCTGGACGCTACAGGTAAGAAAAACGGACGCGGCGCATACCTTTGTTTCTCAGAGGAATGCCTGGAAAAGGCCATCAAAAACCACGGCCTGGAGCGTTCCTTGAAAATGGCAGTTCCGGATGAAGTGTATCAGAACCTCAAGAAGGAGTTTGAGTCAATTGAAAAACAGTAAGGTTTTATCACTCATCGGACTTGCGACAAAAGCAGGAAAAACAGTGAGCGGAGAATTTTCCACAGAGAAATCCGTAAAAACAGGAAAAGGTTTCCTGGCACTGGTGGCAGATGATGCCTCCGAAAACACAAAAAAGAAATTTCGGAATATGTGTACCTATTACGAAGTTCCGTTATATTTCCTTTCAGACAAAGAGAGCCTGGGCAGAGCAATGGGCAAAGAATTCCGTGCCAGCCTTGCCGTGCAGGACGAAAATTTTGCAAAGGCGATCATGAAGGAGCTGGAAAAAGAATCCGGCAGATAACCTGCATGATACAGGCGTCTGTAAGGAGGTTTGACGATAATAATGATAAAAGATAAATTCAGCAGATCGGGAAAGGAGCAATATAGACAATTGGATACTCCAAAAACAGAAGAAAAGACAACAACGGTGAACGCAGAGGGCAACAAGTCTGAGGCACCGAAAAAGAAAAAAAATATCATCCGTGTATTCCATGCACAGAATGCCAGCGACGGCGGTAAAGGAAGAAGAAAACCGGCAGCAGGCGAGAAAAAAGGCCCGGCACGTTCCCAGAACGGCGGACAGCGTCCGGCAGGCCAGGGTACAAGAAATAACGAATCCGGCGAGCAGAGAAACTCTCAGGGCGGAGCAAACCGTACTCAGGGCGGAAGACCGCAGGGTAATCGTCCGGAAGGAAGAAGAGACGGCAACCGTGACGGAAGAAGCTTCGAGGGAAGAAGAGACGGTGGAAACCGTTTTGGTGGAAACCGTTCCCAGAATGGTGAGGGACGTCCGGCAAGACAGGGTGAAGGAAACAGAGGACCACGTCAGAATGACGGAAGAGGCGGAAACCGTTTCGGCGGTGGAGCAAACCGTGGCCAGGGCGGTCAGGGCGGACGCTTCGAAGGCAGAGATGGCGGAAACCGTTTCGGCGGCGGAGCAAACCGTGGCCAGGGCGGCCAGGGTGGACGTTCTGAAGGCGGAAGAGGCGGAGATAACCGTTTCGGCGGTCAGAACCGCGGCGGCCAGGGCGGAGCACGTCCGGGACAGAGAAAAAGCAGTTCTTCCGATTCCGTATTTACTCCGGAGCTGACCAAGACATCCAAGGACAGCAAGCGTGAGCGTGACAGAGAGAACAAGAACAAGAAGAAAGATTTCGAGAAAGGCGGCCAGGGCGGACGCAGACCAAATCAGGGTGGACGCAGACCGAATTCCAGAATCCCGAAAGCGCTTCAGAAACCGAATCCACAGCCGAAGCAGGAAGAGAAGAAACCTGAGATCAAGGAGATCACCATTCCTGAGAAGCTTACCATCCGTGAGCTTGCGGACGCTATGAAGATGCAGCCATCTGTGATCGTTAAGAAACTTTTCATGGAAGGCGTCATGGTAACCGTAAACCAGGAGATCGACTTTGACAAGGCAGAGGAGATCGCACTTGGCTTTGATATCATTGCCGAGAAAGAGGAAAAAGTAGACGTGATCGCAGAACTCCTCAAAGAGGATGAAGAGGATGAGGACGATATGGTTCCAAGACCTCCGGTAGTCTGCGTCATGGGTCACGTTGACCATGGTAAAACATCTCTTCTGGATGCGATCCGTAATACAAACGTAACCAGAGGCGAGGCCGGCGGAATCACACAGCACATCGGTGCTTACGTGGTAAACATCAAAGGCCAGAAGATCACATTCCTGGATACACCGGGACATGAGGCATTTACAGCTATGCGTATGCGTGGTGCCAACGCTACGGATATCGCAGTTCTGGTCGTTGCCGCAGACGATGGCGTCATGCCGCAGACTGTAGAGGCCATCAGCCATGCAAAAGCAGCAGGCGTTGAGATCATCGTTGCCATCAACAAAATCGATAAACCAAGCGCAAATGTAGAGCGTGTAAAACAGGAACTTTCCGAGTATGAACTGATCCCTGAGGACTGGGGCGGAAGCACCATCTTCGTTCCGGTATCCGCACATACAGGAGAAGGAATCGAGAGCCTTCTTGAGATGATCCTTCTTACTGCTGAGGTTTCCGAGCTGAAAGCAAACCCGAACCGTGAGGCAAGAGGTCTTGTTATCGAGGCTCAGCTTGATAAAGGTAAAGGACCGGTTGCTACCATCCTTGTTCAGAAAGGTACTCTCCATGTAGGAGATTTCATTGCAGCAGGTGCATGTAACGGTAAAGTCCGTGCAATGATGGATGACAAGGGACGCCGCGTTAAAGAGGCAGGCCCGTCCACTCCGGTTGAGATCCTTGGTCTTGGCGACGTTCCAAATGCAGGTGAGATCCTGATGTCCTTCGAGAGCGACAAAGAAGCCAAGAACTTTGCAGGCGCATTCGTTACAGAGAACAAGAGCCGTCTTCTTGAGGAGACCAAGGGCAAACTTTCTCTGGATAACCTGTTTGATCAGATCCAGGCAAGCGACCTTAAAGAGCTTCCGATCATTGTCAAAGCCGATGTACAGGGATCTGTTGAGGCTGTAAAACAGAGCCTTACCAAACTTTCCAACGAGGAAGTTATCGTTAAGGTGATCCATGGAGGTGTAGGTGCCATCAATGAGTCTGATGTCAGCCTTGCCGCAACATCCAATGCCATCATCATCGGATTTAACGTACGTCCGGATACCACAGCAAAACAGCTTGCTGAGCAGGAGGGCGTTGACCTTCGACTTTACAAGGTTATCTACCAGGCAATCGAGGATGTGGAGGCAGCCATGAAAGGTATGCTGGATCCGGTATTCGAGGAGAAAGTTATCGGCCACGCAGAAGTACGTCAGCTGTTCAAGGCATCTGGTGTGGGAACCATCGCAGGAAGCTATGTACTGGATGGTACATTCCAGCGTAACTGCAAGGTTCGTATCACAAGAGGTGAGGACCAGATCTTTGAGGGTGAGCTTGCATCCCTGAAGAGATTTAAAGATGACGTTAAGGAAGTCCGTGCAGGATATGAGTGTGGTCTTGTATTCAACGACTTCAACGATGTTAAAGAAGAAGATAAAGTCGAAGCATATATCATGGTAGAGGTACCAAGATAGGAGTGACTTGTAATGAGAAAAAACAGCATTAAAAATACACGTGTGAATGGTGCGGTTCTTAAAGAACTCAGCACCATCATACACAGCGAGATCAAGGACCCCAGAATTCATCCGATGACTTCTGTGACAGCCGTGGAGGTGGCACCGGATCTTAAAACCTGCAAAGCCTACATCAGTGTACTTGGCGAAAAGCAGGCCAAAGATTCCACCATCCGTGGATTAAAGAACGCAGAGGGCTATATCCGGAGAGAGCTGGCCAGAAGACTGAACCTTCGCAATACGCCGGAGATCCGTTTTGTTCTGGATGAGTCCATCGAATATGGCGTAAATATGTCAAAGAAGATCAATGACGTAATGAGTGGGATGGAAACAGAGGAATAGGTGGAAAAAATGAAAAACATTTCAGAAATACTGGAAAATGTAAAAACTGTAGGCATTGGCGGCCACATCCGTCCGGATGGAGACTGTATCGGTTCCTGTATGGCTCTGTACCTTTATATCCGGGAATATTTTCCGGATATTGAGGCAGATGTCTATCTGGAACAGCCGAAGCCTGTATTTGATTACATCGACAGAATGGATGAGGTTAAGACAGAAGCAGAAGAAGAGAAAGAGTATGATCTTTTTATCACCTGTGATGTCAGCGCACTGGATCGCCTTGCTGTTGCCGGAAAGTATTTTGACACGGCAAAAAAGACCGCATGCATTGACCATCATGTAAGCAATAGGGGATTTGCAGATGTCAATCATGTAAGGGGCGACGTCGGTTCCGCATGTGAAGTTCTTTACGGACTTCTGGATGCAGATAAGATCGACCGTTCCATTGCGGTTCCGATTTATACGGGAATGGCACATGACACCGGCGTGTTCCAGTATTCTTCCACAACACCGGAAACCATGAGGATCGCCGGTGAACTGATGAAAACAGGATTTGATTTCAGCAGGATCATCGATGAGTCCTTTTACCAGAAAACATACCTTCAGAATCAGGTTATGGGCCGTGTGCTGGCAGAGAGCATTCTGCTCCAGGATGGCAAATGCGTAGTCGGATATCTGAAAAGACGGGAGATGGATTTCTACGGTGTGGAAGGAAAGGATCTGGAGGGAATCGTAAGCCAGCTCCGCCTTACCGCAGGTGTGGAGGTTGCGATCTTTATCTATGAGATGGAGACGCAGCTCTTTAAAGTGTCTCTCCGTTCCAACGGAAAGGTGGATGTGAGCAGGATTGCCGTGTTTTTCGGAGGCGGCGGACATGTGCGTGCAGCCGGCTGTGATATGCAGGGTTCCATGTACGATGTGATCAACAACCTTACCGCTGAGATTGAAAAACAGCTTGCAGAGGAGTAGAAACAAATCATGGATGGAATACTTGTGATCCGTAAGGAAAAAGGTTATACCTCTCATGATGTGGTTGCAAAGCTGCGTGGAATTCTCCACATGAAAAAGATTGGCCATACGGGAACGCTGGACCCGGCAGCAGAGGGAGTACTTCCCGTTGCCCTTGGAAGGGGAACCCGTCTGGTAGAGCTTCTTACAGAGAAAGAAAAAACATACGAGGCAGTCTTAAGGCTGGGCGTTTCCACAGATACCCAGGACATGACAGGAACAATTCTTTCCGAGAAACCGGTAACGGTTACAGAGGAGGAAGTCCGGGAAACGGTTGCTTCTTTTGTGGGAGAACAGATGCAGGTTCCGCCGATGTATTCTGCTCTGAAAGTGGGTGGAAAGAAGCTTTACGAGCTGGCCAGAGAAGGAAAAACCATAGAGCGCAAACCGCGCCCTGTGGTTTTTTATGAGATAAGGATACTGGATATGGATCTCCCGCTGGTACGTATCAGCGTTACCTGCAGCAAGGGAACCTATATCCGTACACTTTGCAATGATATCGGAGAAAAATTAGGCTGTGGCGGTGCCATGGAAGAGCTTCTTCGGACCCAGTCCGGGAATTTCACACTGGAAGAGAGCATGACACTTTCCCAGGTGGAAGAAGCGGTTGCCAACGGAACCATCGGCGAAAAAATCGTTTCTATTGAAGATGTACTTTCCATGTATCCGGCGCTTATCTGTACACCGGAAGGAGACAGGCTTCTTGGTAATGGAAATCCAGTTCCGGAAGAACTGGTACAGGGCGGCAGCAGGGAAGAAAAAGTCCGGATGTATAAAAGCAGCGGAAACTTCACAGGAATATACGGCTGGGATGAAAGAAAACAGAAATATGTTCCCGTCCGCATGTTCTTTGTATAAATTTTTTACAAAAACTTGCAGGAGCAGATATGGAATACTTGAAGATTGACGGAGAATTTCCGCGCCTGTCAGGGAGTGCGGTAACACTTGGAAAATTTGACGGCATACACCGTGGACACCGGAAACTGGTGGAAAGAATTCTGGAGCAAAAAGAAAAGGGACTTCAGACAGTTCTCTTTTCCCTGGGAATCGGAAGCCAGATGATCTTTACAAAAGAAGAACGATGCAGGATTCTTGAGGATGCAGGTGTGGATGTTCTGATCGAATGCCCGCTGGATGCCAGGATCCGCCACATGAAAGCAGACACTTTTATTAAAGAGATTCTGGTGGGGGATCTTCAGGCAGAACACGTTGCCGTAGGAGAAGATTTCCGGTTTGGATATGAACGCAAGGGAAATCCGGAACTTCTCCGGGAGATGGGAAAGAAGCTTGGCTTTTCGGTGGATGTGGTTCCAAAAGAAATGGAAGGAAAACGAAAGATCAGCAGTACCTTTATCCGTGAGGAACTGAAAAGAGGTAATATGGAAAAGGTCAATGATCTTCTGGGCTTTCCGTTTTTTGTGGATGGAGTGATCGAACATGGAAGAGGAATGGGACATAAATTTCTTCTTCCGACAACCAATATTATTCCGGCAAAAGAAAAGCTGATGCCTCCAAACGGGGTCTACGATACAGTGTCCCATTTTAAGGACAGAAGCCTTAAAGGAATCACCAATGTAGGATACAAGCCTACGGTGGGGGAGAAATTCCTGGGTGTTGAGACGTATCTCTTTGATTGTGAGGAAGACCTGTACGGAGAGTCCTGCAGAGTGGAATTTTTTCATTATTCCAGACCGGAGAAACGTTTTTCTTCCATAGAAGCTCTGAAAGAACAGCTTATGAAAGACGCGGAAAAAGGCAAGGCTTATTTTCAAAGCTTCGAAAAGTAAAAATTTCCGGTAAAAACTTTTCAAAAAAACAGTTTACAGGTCAGGAACCGTGTGCTATACTGTTCGAGGTGAAAAAAGCCAGTATTCAGAAGCCGGAGACTCCGACCACTTCTTAATACCCGGCGTTTAATTAAAATTTCAAGGAGGAAACAACAATGATTTCTAAAGAGAAGAAAACAGCGATCATGAAAGAGTATGCAAGAACAGAGGGTGACACAGGTTCACCGGAGGTTCAGGTTGCAGTTCTTACAGCAAGAATCCAGGAGCTCACAGAGCACCTTAAAACACACCACAAAGATCATCATTCCAGAAGAGGTCTTTTGAAAATGGTAGGTCAGAGACGTGGCCTTCTTGCTTATCTTAAGAAAACAGACATCGAAAGATACCGTGCACTGATTGAGAAATTAGGTTTAAGAAAATAATTGCTACGGGAGGGGCGGATGATTCCATCCGCCCCATTTTAACATGTGTGATAAACACAGACGGAATTACCGCAGGAGTGATTTCCGAGACTACTGAAAAGCCCATTTCCGGTCGAGATCTTTTTCAAAGGAAGTGGTCTTTTCAGTTGTTTCGGGCTCCTGTCAGATATTAATATAATAAGAAAAGGAGAACGAATATGTACAAAAGTTATTCCATGGAACTTGCAGGAAGAACACTGACTGTAGATATCGGACGTGTAGCGAAACAGGCCAATGGTGCTGCTCTTATGCACTACGGTGATACTACGGTCCTTGCTACTGCTACCGCATCCAAAGAGCCAAGAGAAGGGATCGATTTCTTCCCATTAAGCGTTGAGTATGAGGAGAAGATGTATGCAGTAGGAAAGATCCCGGGAGGTTTCAACAAGAGAGAGGGTAAGGCAAGCGAGCATGCGATCCTTACATCCCGTGTTATTGACCGTCCAATGCGTCCACTGTTCCCGAAGGATTACAGAAATGACGTAACACTGGTAGACATGGTTATGTCTGTTGATCCGGAGTGCAATCCGGAGATCCCGGCTATGCTTGGTTCTTCCATTGCAACCTGTATTTCTGATATCCCATTTGACGGCCCATGTGCAACCACACAGGTTGGCATGATCGACGGCGAGTTCATCATCAACCCGACACTTGCACAGAAGGCAGTTTCTGACCTTCAGCTTACCGTAGCTTCCACAAGAGAGAAAGTTATCATGATCGAGGCCGGAGCCAACGAGATTCCGGAAGACAAGATGATCGAAGCCATCTACAAGGCTCACGAAGTAAACCAGGAGATCATTAAATTCATCGACCAGATCGTAGCTGAGTGCGGAAAAGAGAAACATTCCTACGAGTCCTGTGCAGTACCGCAGGAACTCTTTGATGAGATCAAGAAGATCGTTCCTCCGGAAGAGATGGAGGTTGCCGTATTCTCCGATGACAAACAGACACGTGAGAATAATATCAGCGAGATCACAGACAAGCTGAAAGAAGCTTTTGCAGATAACGAAGAGTGGCTTGCCGTTCTCGGTGAGGCTGTATATCAGTACCAGAAGAAGACTGTCCGCAAGATGATCCTCAAAGATCACAAACGTCCGGACGGCCGTGAGATCAGACAGATCCGTCCGCTGGCTGCGGAGACAGACATCATCCCGAGAGTTCACGGTTCTGCCATGTTCACAAGAGGACAGACTCAGATCTGTACCGTTACCACACTGGCTCCTCTTACAGAGGCACAGCGTCTTGACGGACTGGATGAGTTTGAGACATCCAAGAGATATATGCATCACTACAACTTCCCGTCCTACTCCGTAGGTGAGACAAAACCTTCCAGAGGACCGGGACGCCGTGAGATCGGCCACGGAGCACTTGCTGAGAGAGCACTGGTACCGGTACTTCCTACAGAAGAGGAGTTCCCGTATGCAATCCGTACCGTATCTGAGACATTTGAGTCCAACGGTTCCACATCCCAGGCAAGTATCTGTGCATCTACCATGTCACTGATGGCTGCCGGTGTACCGATCAAGAAACCGGTTGCAGGTATTTCCTGTGGACTTGTTACAGGTGAAACAGACGATGATTACATCGTTCTTACAGATATCCAGGGCCTTGAGGACTTCTTCGGAGATATGGATTTCAAGGTAGCCGGAACACATGACGGAATCACAGCGATCCAGATGGATATCAAGATCCATGGTCTTACAAGACCGATCGTTGAGGAGGCGATCCGCAGGACAAAAGAGGCAAGAGAATATATCCTGACAGAAGTTATGGAGAAATGTATCGACAAGCCTCGTACAAGCGTTGGTGAGTTTGCTCCGAAGATCATCCAGATCCAGATCGACCCGCAGAAGATCGGTGATGTAGTCGGACAGAGAGGAAAGACCATCAACACGATCATCGAGCGTACAGGTGTGAAGATTGACATCACAGATGACGGCGCAGTTTCCATTTGCGGAACAGACCAGAAGGGTATGGATGAAGCAAAACGTATGATCGAGATCATCACTACCGAGTTTGAGGCAGGACAGATCTTTACAGGACGCGTAGTCAGCATCAAAGAGTTTGGCGCATTCCTTGAGTTTGCACCGGGCAAGGAGGGAATGGTACACATTTCCAAGATCTCCAAACAGAGGATCAACCGTGTTGAGGATGTTCTCACACTTGGCGACAAAGTTAAGGTTATCTGCCTTGGCAAGGACAAGATGGGAAGAATCAGCTTCAGCATGAAGGATGTACCGGAAGAAGCATAAATGATGAGATATCACAATATTACCAAGGACGATATGTTAAACGGAGACGGACTTCGTGTAGTACTCTGGGTGGCCGGCTGTTCACACGGCTGCCGGGAGTGCCAGAATCCAATTACCTGGGATCCAAACGGAGGTCTCCCATTTACGGACAGCGAGCGAGCTGAGATATTTGCAGAGCTGGACAAGGATTATATCAGCGGGATCACATTCTCAGGAGGAGATCCCCTGCATCCTTCCAATATCGCTGAGGTAACAGCTCTTGCAAGAGAGATCAGAGAGAAGTATCCGGATAAGACGATCTGGCTGTATACGGGTTCTCTCTGGGAAGAAATCCAGCAGTACGAGATCATCCATTATCTGGATGTATGCGTGGACGGGGAATTTCAGGTGGACAAGAAAGAGGTTCGTCTGAAATGGAAAGGCTCCTCAAATCAGAGGGTGATCGATGTACAGGCGTCACTTCGTGAGAACCGTGTGGTTCTGTACACGGAGTGATCAGAGGTTTTTTTGAAATTACCTATTGGGAGTGGAACGAAAAATGAAAAGAATTGCGAAATTTCACAAGGTAAGTTTTGAACAGTTTGCAAAGGACTGGAAGGATACCTTTGAACAGTATTCAGAAGAGGAGCTCCGGAATATCTACGACAGTCTGAAGCTTCCGAAGAGAGCTACGACCGGAAGTGCAGGATATGATTTTTATGCACCTGTGGATGTGACCATGAAGCCGGGTGAGATCGTAAAGATACCAACCGGTATCCGCGTAGAGATGAAAGAGGGCTGGGTCCTGAAATGTTATCCGAGAAGCGGACTGGGATTTAAATTCCGGCTGCAGCTCAATAACACAGTGGGAATCATTGACAGCGATTATTTCTTTTCCGACAACGAAGGTCATATCTTTGCCAAGCTGACTAACGATACAAGAGAAGATAAAACGATCCAGATCCCGGCAGGAACCGGTTTTATGCAGGGGATCTTTGTGGAATACGGAATCACCGTGGATGACGATGCAGATGCAGTAAGAAACGGCGGCTTCGGAAGTACCACAAAATAAAACAAAAGCCCGGAAGGCGGAGGTGTGAAGACCACATACATCCGATTTTCCGGGCTTGTTTTGTGTAGTTACTGCTTTCCGATAAATGCACTGTTTAGCTGAGAGGTGCGTCTGCCTCCTCGTCTGCACGTGCTTTTTCCACGACTGCGTTAAAGGCATTTGCGGCAGCGTCGTACTCTTCATCATCTTCAATGTTTGCCAGCATCGGATCGCCGTCTGCTGTGCGGGAGAAGCTGTAGAGATAAACCTCACCGGTCTCATTCTGGCCGTTCTCATCCAGTGGGAGAAGTGCGATATATTCTTTGTTCTCTACAGGGAAAATAGTAAGGATGGCACATTCTACCTCAGTATCATCATCCATAGTCAGGGTGATGGTATGATGTGCTTCATCTACCTTGCTTTCGCAGTTAGCTGTGCAGGAAGCGCAGTCGCTTGGTGCACATCCGCTTTTGTTAAATTCATCACTCATAAAAAAATCCTCCGTTCTGCTGCTGCCTGTAAATAAGAGGGCAGCTCTGCATGATATAGAGAACATTTTAACAGATATGACGTAGAACAGCAACAAAATATTTGAGAGCCTGAGAAAACTTTCAAAATATTTTTTGCTTAATCCGACAATGTGAGATATAATAAAAATATGACGAAAAAATGAGGAGAAAATATAAAAATATGAAATTTATTTCCTGGAATGTAAATGGGATCCGGGCCTGTATCACCAAGGGCTTTGAGGAACGCTTTCATGAGCTGGATGCGGATATTTTCTGTCTGCAGGAGACGAAATGCCAGCAGGGACAGGTGAAGCTGGAACTTCCCGGATATCATCAGTACTGGAACTACGCAAACCGCAGAGGCTATTCAGGTACAGCCATTTTTACAAAGAGGGAGCCATTGTCTGCGGCTTACGGGATCGGGATAGAGGAGCATGATAAAGAAGGACGTGTCATCACACTGGAATTCGATGAGTATTATTTTGTGACTGTATATACTCCCAACTCCCAGAGCGAGCTCCGCCGTCTGGAATACCGTATGAAATGGGAAGAGGATTTTTTGGCTTATCTTCTGAAACTGCAGGAGAAGAAACCGGTGATCTGCTGTGGCGACCTTAATGTGGCACATCAGGAGATCGATCTCAAGAATCCGAAGACCAACCGCAAAAATGCAGGCTTTACTGATGAAGAGAGAGCCTGCTTTACCAGAGCCCTCGAGAGCGGCTTTATTGATACATTTCGCTATTTTTATCCGGATAAAGAGGGCGTTTACTCCTGGTGGTCCTACCGTTTCCGTGCACGAGAGAAGAACGCCGGCTGGCGTATCGACTATTTCCTTGTTTCCCCTTCCCTGAAAGAAAAGCTTCAGGATGCGAAGATCCACGGAGAGATCATGGGATCCGATCATTGCCCGGTTGAGCTGGATATTGATCTGTGACGGATCCGGCGAAAAGGATTTCTATGGATTTGAATAATAAAAAGAGAAAAGGAGGAGTTGCCTTGGCAAGCCGCAGATTAGGTCGAGTGGAGAAAGGTCAGCCGCTGATACTTGGAGCCAACAAAATGGAGGGCGGTTATAATTTTGCAGTGGAGGCATCGGAGGATTCTGAAGTATCCCTGCTTTTATATAAAAAAAGAGGAGCTGCCGCACCGGTGGAGATCGTTTTTCCAAAGGATTTCCATACAGGACGTGTGTGGGCACTGAAGCTGTGCAGTGCTTCTCTGAAGGAGTTTGAATATAATTATAAAATAGACGGTGAGATCGTGCAGGATCCGTATGCATACGGACTTCACGGGAGAGAGCATTTCGGAGTACCTTACGATCCGGAAAAGGAGGTCCGCTGTCGCTTCCTTAATGAGAATGTTTCCGGCTGGGAAAATGAAACTGCACCGGCAGTAGAATATGAAAATATGATCCTGTACAAGCTTCATGTCCGTGGTTATACGAAGCTTGCCAGAAAGATGGTTTCCCATAAGGGGACTTTTCTTGGCCTGACAGAGATGATCCCTTACTGGAAAGAACTTGGGATCAATGCCATTGAACTGATGCCTGCCTATGAATTCTGTGAGGTTCCGATCAGTAAACCGAAGGAAGGCAGTGAACACATCAAGACCCGCCGAAAGGAAAATATAGTGAATTACTGGGGCTATGCTTCCGGCTTTTATTTCAGCCCGAAGAGTGCTTACTGCAGTACCAGAGAACCGGAGCAGGAATTCCGGTATCTGATCCGGGAGCTGCACAAGAACGGTATTACCTGTATCATGGAATTCTATTTTCCGGAGGAAACAGACAGCCTGATGGCTCTTCGAGCCCTGCAGTTCTGGAGAGATTTTTACCATGTAGATGGATTTCATGTGCTGGGAGAGGGCTTTAACCGGGAGATGCTTCTTCGGGACGGAATCCTTTCCGGAGCAAAACTGATCTTCCAGGGCTTTGATTTTGATCATTTTTACAGAGGAAAGCTTCCGGTCAGACGCTGCGGAGCGGAGAGCAATATGAATTTTCTCCAGGATATGCGCCGTTTCCTGAAAAGCGATGAAGGTATGGTGGAGGCTGCAGCATGGCATATCCGTCATAACAGCGAGAATCATGGAGTGATCAATTACATGGTCTGCCAAGACGGATTTACCATGAATGACCTGGTGAGCTACAATTATAAACATAACGAGGCCAATGGCGAGGGCAATCAGGACGGAAGCAGCTATAATTATTCCTGGAACTGTGGTGTGGAAGGCCCTACCCGTAAGGTTTCCGTCCGTCAGATGAGGGAACGCCAGATCAAAAATGCCTTTCTGATGATGCTGCTGAGTCAGGGTGTTCCCATGATCTATCACGGTGATGAATTCGGCAATTCCCAGAGCGGAAACAATAATGCCTACTGTCAGGATAATGCTACCGGCTGGACAGACTGGAAGGGCCTTTCCAGAAACCAGGGACTGAGGGAATTTGTAAAGGATGCCATTGCTTTTCGTAAGGCCCATCCCGTTCTTCATATGCCGGTGGAACTGAAAGGGGTAGATTATCTGACCAAGGGGTTCCCGGATGTGTCTCTTCACGGAGAACGTGCCTGGTATCTGAGCTATGAGAATACCAGCAGGCTTCTTGGTATGATGTACTACGGAGCCTATGCAAGGGAAAAAGAGGATCTGGAGGCTGCAGAGGATGATTTTATTTACATCGGCTATAATTTCCACTGGGAAAACCGGAGCCTTGCTCTGCCCAATCTCCCGGAAGGCATGTGCTGGAAAAAAATCGCAGATACCTCTCTTCACGGAACAGGATTCTGTCTGGAGGAGGAAGAAGAATATAAAAAATCAATCGAAATTGGCCCCCGCGCCATTGTGGTATTGCTGGGCAGACAGGAGGCGGAGAAAGATGCGATCATGGCACCCGTGGCTGCACTTCAGGACCATCACGAGGCACAAGCTTCTGGTGATGAAATATTGTTTTCGTATCGGGTTATATAAGCAGGGGTTGCTTCATGACCTGTCCAAATATTCCCCGACGGAATTTCTGGTAGGCTGTAAATATTATCAGGGGACAAGAAGCCCCAACAACGCAGAACGTGAGGCAACCGGCGTATCCATGTCCTGGCTGCACCATAAGGGAAGAAACAGACACCATTTTGAACATTGGGTAGACTATTCCCTTGACGGTGAGCATGTGATCATGGGAGCCAGAATGCCCAGAAAATATGTGGCGGAAATGGTCATGGATCGGATCAGTGCATCCAGAAACTATCTGGGAGAGGAATATACCTATCATGAACCATTGCAGTATTTTCTGAAAAGCAAGGAGAAGCTGTGGTTTATCCATCCACAGACAAAGAAAGAGCTGGAGGGACTTCTCCGGATCCTGGATAAATACGGAGAGGATAAGACCCTGTGGTATATCCGCAATGTATATCTATGTGATAACCGCGGAAAAAAAGTGAAAAGCCCTGGGAAAAAGCTTCGAAATCACAGATAGGGGTGTATTTTTGGCAGGTTGTCTGATATAATATTCAGATATCAGGAGGAAGAATGAATGGATACACCAACAATTGCGAAATACTATAGAGAGAAAGATCCCATGGAGCGCCTGAAGCTTCTGGAGCAGTCCATTGCAGCAGGAGAAGAACCGGAAGAAAACAGGATCCGTAAGGAACTCTGGGATATCCGTTACAGCGATAAATCCGAGACTGGTGATACCAGGGCAGACGGTTATCTCGGTCTCTGGATGACCATGGAGTTTAACCGGAATTCCGCTTCCAGATTCTTTGGCACAAGAAGTGCGAAGAAAGAGATAGGTAAGTATCTTAAGAAGCTGAAATTTCAGGAACTCCAGGAAAAGGGCGGCCTTTATGAGGAGCTTCTTTACCGGGAATGCTGTCATCTGGTTCTGGTCTACATGGATCTCTGTCAGACAGATAAATCCTATAACACAATGATTTTCGGCCTGATCCACATCAAGGAGGACAGTGCGAAGGCCAAGGTCCAGAGAGACATCAGGGAAACAGCTGTGGAGCTTCCGGCTAATCTTGGAATGGAAGCTGAGCTTGGAATCATCACAAGAGCTGCCAGAGAGATCTACAGGCAGTATTATCCCAATGAAGGAAGCATTTAGGAAGCAATAAGTTTTCCGTTTCAGGCTGTCTGAATACTCAGACAGCCTTTTGTTGCCATGCATCCGGCAAAAGATCCCGGGATTTTTTGAAAAGGGATTTTTACCGGGTGTGAAGAGAAACATTCAGGAGGTTACTAATTTATGAATCCCAATCATCTGAACGCATATGAAGTCCTGAAGGAAGAAGATCTTCAGGATATTCATTCCAAAGGATGGCTTCTCAAACACAAAAAAACAGGAGCCAGAGTCATGCTCATCGAGAACAGCGATGAGAATAAAGTTTTTAACATTGCATTCCGTACACCGCCAAAGAACAGCACCGGTGTTGCCCACATCCTGGAACACAGTGTACTGTGCGGTTCCAGGGAATTTCCGCTTAAGGATCCTTTTGTGGAACTGGTAAAAGGATCTCTCAATACCTTCCTCAATGCCATGACCTACCCGGACAAAACCTGCTACCCTGTAGCCAGCTGTAATGACCGGGATTTCCAGAATCTGATGCATGTGTATCTGGATGCGGTGTTCTACCCGAACATTTACAAAAAAGAGGAGATTTTCCGCCAGGAGGGCTGGAACTATCATCTGGAACAGAAAGAAGGACCGCTGAAGTACAATGGTGTTGTTTACAACGAAATGAAAGGTGCTTTTTCCTCACCGGACGATGTTCTGGAGCGTGAGATCATGAATTCCCTGTTCCCGGATACCACCTATGGCTGTGAGTCCGGCGGAGATCCTGTAAATATCCCAGATCTCAGTTACGAGGAATTCCTGGATTTCCACAGACAGTACTATCATCCGTCCAACAGCTTTATCTATCTCTATGGAAACATGGATATGGAGGAGAAACTGGAGTTTATTGACAGCCATTATCTGTCTGCCTTTGATTCCCTTGCCATTGATTCCCAGATCCGGGATCAGGAAGCTTTTGCCCAGGTAAAAGATATCCAGAAAAATTATCCGGTGTCAGAGGACGAAGGAGAAGAGGATAACACTTATCTTTCCTACAATATGGTTGTGGGCGAGGCAGCAGATATCAACTTAAGTCTTGCTTTCGAAGTCCTGGATTACGCACTTTTAAGCGCACCGGGTGCACCGCTGAAACAGGCACTTCTGGATGCAAAGATCGGCAAGGATATCTATGGCTCCTTTGAGGATGGAATCAAACAGACCTATTTCTCCATCGTGGCAAAGGGAGCCAACTTAAGCCAGAAAGAGGAATTTGTCAAAGTGATC
Source organism: Ruminococcus sp. AM36-2AA (assembly GCF_003461955.1). Taxonomy (GTDB): domain Bacteria; phylum Bacillota; class Clostridia; order Lachnospirales; family Lachnospiraceae; genus Blautia_A. The sequence goes on from NZ_QTYB01000006.1 coordinate 132,825, forward strand.
CGTGACACCCTCACAAAGATCATGGAGGAAGGTATCGACAAGAAGGCAGTAACAGCCGGAATCAACTACTACGAATTCCGTTTCCGTGAGGCAGATTTCTCTTCCTATCCGAAGGGACTGATGTATGGCCTGGATATTTTAAGCAGCTGGCTTTATGACGATACAAAGCCGTTCTGTGAAGTACAGCTTCTTGAGGGATTTGAGTTCCTCAAAAAAGCTCTGGAAGAGGGATATTTTGAGGATCTGATCCGTAAATATCTTCTGGATAATACCCATGGCGCGATCCTTTCCCTGGTACCGGAGAAAGGCCTTGCTGCTAAGAGAGACAAAGAACTGGAAGAAAAACTGGAGAATTACAGAAAGAGCCTTTCTGATGAAGAGCTTACCCGGATGGTAGAGAATACAAAAGCCCTGGAAGCTTATCAGGAATCCGAGGAAGATCCGGAAGCACTGACCTGTATCCCGATGCTTTCCAGAGAAGATATCAAAAAAGAGATCACAGGACTGACAAATGAGGAACATTACGTAGATGACAGCCTGTTTCTGTATCATGATGTATGCACCAATGGAATCGGTTATGCAGATCTTCTTTTTGAGATCCATGACTTTGATGTAAATACTGTCCATTATCTGGGACTTTTAAAATCTGTGCTTGGAGCAGTGGATACAGAAAACTACAGTTATGGTGAACTGTTCAATGAGGTGAATGCGAGAACCGGCGGTATTGCCTATGGAATCGAGGTTTTTGATGATGCCCAGGATACCGATGCGTTCCGTGCCATGTTTGCTGTAAGAGGCAAAGCTTTGTATCCGGAGATGGATTTCATGTTCTCCATGATCCGTGAAGTTCTTACAACTTCCAAACTTACAGACACCAAACGTCTCTATGAGATCATTGCCAGAGTGAAATCCAGAGCCCAGGCCAGCCTTGCAAGTGCAGGCCATTCCACCGCCGTTCTCCGCGGTGCTTCCTATGCATCCCCGATGGCTGCCTTCCAGGATGAGATGGCAGGGATCGGATATTATCAGTTTATCGAAAAACTGGAAAAAGATTTTGACAGCTGCAAGGACGAGATCGTAAAAAATCTCCGCAAAGTGATGGAGGAGGTTCTTCGTCCGGAGAATTTCTGTGTAAGCTACACCGGAGAGAGAGAGTCCCTGGATACAGTGAAAACACAGGCTGCCGAAATTAAGAAAGTCCTGTTTAATGGACAGAAACCGGAGCCCGTGAAACAGGCCCCGTGCGTAAAGAAAAACGAAGCCTTCAAGACATCTGGTCAGGTACAGTATGTGGCACAGAACGGAAACTTCCGCAAAAAAGGCCTGGAATATACCGGTGCGCTGGATATCCTGAAGGTGATCTTAAGTTATGATTATCTCTGGATCAACATCCGCGTCAAAGGCGGCGCTTATGGCTGTATGAGCGGATTTAAGAGAAACGGAGAAAGCTTCCTGGTATCTTACCGTGATCCTCACCTTAAGAGAACCCTGGAAGTATACCAGGGAGTGCCGGATTATATCCGTGCCTTTGAGGCAGACGAGCGTGAGATGACAAAATATATCATCGGAACGATCAGCAACAAGGATGTGCCGAGAACTCCGCAGATGCAGGGAAGTATCTCAAAAACCGCATATTTCTCCAATGTTACAGAGGATATGCTCCAGAAGGAAAGAAATCAGATCCTCGGAGCGCAGAAGGAGGATATCCAGAAATTGGAAGCTCTTGTAGAAGCAGTACTTTCCGATGATCAGATCTGCGTAGTAGGAAGTGAGACTGCAATAGAGAAGGCGGAAGATGTATTCATGGAAGTGAAGCCACTGATCGGCTGATGAGAAACAAAGCCTGCTGTCCGTTAAATGGGATAGCAGGCTGTGAAAGGATTATGAGAGGATAAAGAATGGATAATAATTTTAGATCAGGCTTTGTTGCGATCATCGGAAGACCGAATGTTGGAAAATCCACGCTGATGAACCATCTTATCGGACAGAAGATCGCCATCACATCAAACAAGCCACAGACAACCAGAAACAAGATACAGACCGTATATACCTGTGATGAGGGACAGATCGTATTTTTGGACACACCAGGTATCCACAAGGCAAAAAACAAGCTTGGAGAATACATGGTACAGGTTGCGGAGAGAACCCTGAAGGAAGTAGATGCCATTATGTGGCTGGTGGAGCCGTCCACATTCGTAGGTGCGGGAGAGCGCCACATTGCCGAGCAGCTACAGAAGGTTGGAGTTCCTGTGATTCTCATCATCAACAAGATCGATACGGTAAAAAAAGAAGAGCTTCTTCCTGCAATCGATACCTACCGTAAGATCTGTGATTTTGCAGAGATCATTCCCTGCTCTGCCCTCCGCGGAAAAAACACACAGGATATCATTCCAAGTATTTTCAAATATCTTCCGTACGGACCGATGTTCTATGATGAGGATACAGTTACCGACCAGCCTCAGCGCCAGATCGCCGCAGAGATCATCCGTGAGAAGGCTCTGCATGCACTGGATGAGGAGATCCCTCACGGAATCGCCGTTGCCATCGACCGGATGAAGAAACGTCCGGGAAGAAGCAACATCATAGATATTGATGCGACCATCATCTGCGAGCGTAATTCCCACAAAGGCATCATCATCGGAAAACAGGGTGCCATGCTGAAAAAGATCGGAAGCAATGCCCGCTATGAGCTGGAGCGTATGCTGGAAGCAAAGGTAAACCTAAAGCTCTGGGTCAAGGTGACTAAGAACTGGAGAGACAGTGATTTCCTGATCAAGAACTTTGGATATGATAAGAAAGAAATCTGAAAATGAGTGATCTGATTACCGTACAGGGAGTGGTGCTTTCTGCCATGCCGGTAGGCGACTATGACAAGCGGATCGTCCTTCTCACAAGAGAGAGGGGAAAGATTTCCGCCTTTGCCAAGGGAGCAAGGCGGCAGAACAGTCCGTTTATGGCAGCAGCCAATCCGTTTGTATTCGGAAGTTTTACCCTTTATGAGGGAAGGACAAGTTATAATCTCAACCAGGTCAGCGTACAGCATCATTTTGTGGAACTGGCCACCCAGCAGCCGGGAGTTTACTACGGATATTATTTTCTGGAGCTGGCAGACTATTTTGGCAAAGAGGGAGCGGATGAGAAGGAAATGATGAATCTTCTCTATGTGACCATCAAAGCCATTTTGAATCCTCATATAGAAGACCGGCTGGTGCGCTGTATCTATGAACTGCGGACTATGGTGATCCAGGGCGTGATGCCGCAGCTGTTCCAGTGTGCGGGCTGCGGGAGAGAGCTTACGGAGGAAGAAACCGGAGAACTTTTTTTCTCCCAGGACGAGCATGGGATCCTGTGTGCAGACTGCAGCAGGATGGCCATGGACAGGAAACGGATCTCAGCGGCTGCCCTGTATGCCATGCGTTACATAGCCGTGTCCCCCCTGGCAAAGCTGTATACGTTTACAGTGCGGGATGATGTGCTGCGGGAACTGGAACGCCACATTTACCGGTATACGGAGCTGAATACAGACAAGCGGTTTAAAAGTCTGGAGATCCTGGAAATGATGAGATAGATCCCTGCCAGCTGCGGAATAACTGTAACGATTTATTTTTCAAAAGCAGGACAGGATGCAATGCAAATGGAAATATCCTTGAAAAATCATGAGGATACTAGTATAATAAGACCAAAAATGTAAAAAAGCAGCTTTTTCCGGAGCTTTCCGGACGCATTTGGCGGAACAGCTGCAAGTCAAGAGGAGAGAAATCATGGAAAAGACAATGGAAAAGATCGTAGCTCTTGCAAAAGCCAGAGGATTTGTTTACCCGGGTTCCGAGATCTACGGCGGCCTGGCAAACACATGGGATTATGGAAATCTCGGTGTAGAGCTTAAAAATAACGTAAAACGTGCATGGTGGCAGAAATTCATTCAGGAGTCTCCGTACAATGTAGGTGTTGACTGTGCGATCCTTATGAACCCGCAGACATGGATCGCTTCCGGACATCTTGGCGGATTTTCTGATCCTCTTATGGACTGTAAAGAGTGCCACGAGCGTTTCCGTGCAGATAAGCTCATTGAGGACTTTTGTGCAGAGCATGACATTGCCATTGAGGGAAGCGTAGATGCATGGTCCCAGGAGAAGATGATGGACTTCATCAAAGAACACGAGGTAGGATGTCCGAGCTGTGGTAAACACAACTTCACAGATATCCGTCAGTTCAACCTGATGTTCAAGACATTCCAGGGTGTTACCGAAGATGCCAAGAATACTGTATATTTAAGACCGGAGACTGCACAGGGTATTTTCGTAAACTTCAAGAACGTACAGAGAACATCTCGTAAAAAGATTCCGTTTGGTATCGGCCAGATCGGTAAATCCTTCCGTAACGAGATCACACCGGGTAACTTCACATTCCGTACCCGTGAGTTCGAGCAGATGGAGCTTGAGTTCTTCTGCGAGCCGGATACAGATCTTGAGTGGTTTGCATACTGGAAGAAGTTCTGCCTTGACTGGCTGAGTGCTCTCGGACTTAAGGATGATGAGGTTCGTTACCGTGACCATGATAAGGAAGAGCTGAGCTTCTACAGCAAGGCTACCACAGATGTGGAATTCCTTTTCCCATTCGGATGGGGTGAGCTCTGGGGAATCGCTGACAGAACAGATTATGATCTGACACAGCATCAGAATGTATCCGGCCAGGATCTCACATACTTTGATGATGAGAAGAAACAGAAATATATCCCATACGTTATCGAGCCATCACTTGGAGCAGACCGTATGGTACTTGCTTTCCTCTGCAGCGCTTACGATGAGGAAGTTCTGGATGAAGAGAAGAACGATGTCCGTACAGTCCTTCATTTCCATCCGGTGCTTGCACCGGTTAAGATCGGTGTGCTTCCGCTTTCCAAGAAGCTTAACGAGGGTGCTGAGAAGATCTACCAGCAGCTTTCCAAGAAGTACAACTGTGAGTACGATGATCGTGGAAATATCGGTAAACGTTACCGCAGACAGGATGAGATCGGTACTCCGTTCTGTATCACTTATGACTTCGAGTCTGAGAATGACGGTGCAGTTACAGTCCGTGACCGTGACACTATGGAGCAGGTACGTGTGAAGATCGATGAGCTTGATGCATACTTTGCTGATAAATTTACATTTTAAGTAAATACATTTTTTAATAAAAAACCTCCGGCTATTTTCTGGCCGGAGGCTTTTTTTCAATAAGTCTGTTTTTCATTCGCCAGTTTCTTGGCGACATTCCGTATACATTTTTGAAAGCCCGGGAAAAATGCAGCTGATTGGGATATCCGACTGCATTTCCGATATCTGCGATAGACAGGGCTGTGATCTTAAGAAGTTCTGCAGCTTTGGTCATGCGATAGCTGATCAGGAATTCCTGGGGAGAACGTCCGATGGTGTCGTGGAAGATCTTACCGAAGTAGCTTCGGTTCAGGCCGCAGCAGGCTGCGATATCCTCAATGGAAATATCATTCTGGAAATTCTGTTCAATAAAAGAGAGCGCCTCCTTGATATAAAAATCACGGATACTTCCATCCTGTTTCATGCGGACAGTTTCAGTAGAGCGCATAAAGTAATCCAGAAAAAGCCAGGTATGTCCGATAAGATGAAAGGGTGATTCCTGGGAATTATGGCTGATATAAAGCATTTCCTCCATCATTTTCTGGCGGAGATCTGCAGAGTGGCTGTGATAGACCGGATGGTCCGGACTTAAACCTGCAGTTTCCACGATCTCTTTTGCCCGGAGCCCGTCAAATTCCACCCAGGTGTACTCCCATGGAAAGTCGGTATCTGCAATGTAAGTGTTGATCTGACCGGGAAAAAGCATGAAACCCTGGCCGCTTTTTACCTGATAGGTGATGGTCTCTCCTGCGGAATTGTCTGCCATCAGAGTTCCTGTACCGGAGATCACATAATGAAAAATATAATGGTTTCGTGCTGCCGGGCCGAATGAATGTGCCGGAGCGCAGTGCTCCCAGCCATATTGGTATAGTCCGATATCAACAAAGTTTTCATTTGGAAAAACGGAGAAGAGAAGGTCATTCATATTTTTATCCTTTAGGCGTATGATTTTGTCTGGTTTCAGTAACATTATATATTAAAACATCAGGGAACATCAATATATGTATAAAAATGCAATTACAAAAACAGCCTGTAAAATATACAAAAAAGAGAAAAATAATCGAGAAAACTTTGTGAGAAAATTAAGTTTCGCGAGAAACCTATTGATTTTCGATGAATCAGGAATATACTAATTTTAGATAAAAGTAGTGATATAGGTATAGAATATATCAAAATGCTAGATGACTTTAATGAAGACAGAGAAAAATTGCATTTTGATATAAAACAAGAAAAACGCTGCTATTTATGCAAGCATAAAGCTATGTTAAAATAGCTTTCAGAAAAAAGAAACCAGAGAATAAGTATTGGAGAACCCGAAATAACCATTTTAGCTAAAACGGGTGATATCCGACTTATCAAATAAAGGGAAAAGGAAGGAGAATAACAAGATGCGCAACAGAAGTAAATGGATCCTCTGTATGGGACTTGCCTTTACCATGGCAGCTTCCGTTACATTGAGCGGATGCAGCACAGGTAAAAAGGACAGCGGAAAGACAGAGATCGAACTTGTGCAGTATAAACCGGAAGCGGTTAAGGCATTTGAAAAACTGGAAGAAAAATTCAATGCCACTCATGATGATATCCATCTTACCATCGAATCACCAAACGATGCTATGACTGTATTGAAGACAAGATTTATCCGTGAGGATAATCCGGATATCATTGGAATCGGAGGCGATGTTAACTTTTCCAATTTTATTGATTCTGATATGCTGATGGATATTTCCGATTATCAGGGACTGGATTCGATCAAAGATGCATATAAAGAAATTGATAAAGCGCTGGAATTCGTTCCGGAAGACGGAGTCTATGCGGTTCCTTACGTGGCCAATGCCGCTGGAATCCTTTACAATCGTGAGCTTTTCAAGGAGCATGGCTGGCAGATCCCGACTACATGGGATGAATTTATGAGCCTTTGCCAGGAAATTCAGGATGCAGGTATCCAGCCGCTTTATTTCGGATTTAAAGATACCTGGACCTGTCTTGCACCGTGGAATTCTATTGCGGTAGATCTTGCACCAGCCGATGTATGCCGCCAGGTAAACCAGGGAAACACTACTTTTGCAAAAGAGTATAAGGAAGTAGCAGACCGTATGCTGGAGCTTATCCAGTATGGACCGGATGATCCCTTTGCCTATGATTACAATGGAGCCTGCACCGCTTTTGCAAAAGGGGAGGCTGCCATGTATCCCATCGGAAGCTATGCGATCCCACAGATCCAGAGTGTAAATCCGGATATGGATATTGATTCTTTTGTAACACCGGCAAGCAATGATCCGTCAGAAAACAAACTGAATTCCGGAGTTGACCTTCAGTTCTGTGTGATGGATGACTGTGAGAATAAGGAAGCTGCATATGAAGTGCTGGATTTCCTTCTTGAGGATGAGAATATACAGACATATCTGGATGACCAGAAGGCAGTTCCCTGTAAAGAGGGTGATTTCACACTTCCCTCTACGCTGGATGGTATGAAGGAATACATAGAAGAGGGAAGGATGGCCGACTACCAGGATCATTATTATCCTACAGAGATGGCTGTGGATGCACAGATCCAGACCTTCCTGATGAAAAAGGATAAAGATGCATTCCTGAAAAAATTTGATACAGACTGGACAAGATATAACCGTGACATTATCCGTAAAGTACAGGACTATGAGGAGAAGAACGGGGAAGGAGAGAACTGATCATGGGAAAAAAATCTATGAGTGGAAGAAAGCTGACCTTTCTTCTGATCACCATTCCGATCGTGGCATTATTTTTCTGCTTTAACACACTGCCTCTGATCAAGGGTGTGATCTACAGCTTTACGAACTTTAAAGGCTATGGAAGCTATGACTGGGTAGGACTTCGAAACTATAAGGATCTTTTTACAGACAGCCGTGTTGGCGGTTCCTATCTGTTTACCTTTAAGCTGGCCATCGTGGCAACTATCGTAACGAATGTACTCAGCCTGATCCTGGCACTTGGACTGAACAGCAAGATCCGTTTCAAGAGTGCAATGCGTGGAGCTTATTTTATTCCTAATGTACTTGGCGCACTGGTCGTAGGATATATTTTCAATTATTTTTTTACATATATCCTGCCTGCATTCGGAAAGATGATCGGAAATAAAACATTGTCTTCCAGCATGCTTTCCAGTACGAGCCTTGCATGGGTAGCCATCGTGATCGTTTGTGCATGGCAGTCCATCGCAATGAATACCATTATCTATATTTCGGGCCTCCAGACAGTGCCGGAGGATGTATACGAGGCAGGAGCTATTGACGGTGCTACCGGATTCAGTAAGTTCCGTTACCTGACATTCCCGCTGATCGTTCCGTTTTTCAGCATCAACATGGTTCTTTGTGTGAAAAACTTCCTGATGGTATTTGATCAGATCATGGCTTTGACAAAGGGTGGTCCTGCACAGAGTACAGAATCTATTTCTTACCTGATCTATAACAATGGTATGAGTGGAGGGCAGTTTGGATTCCAGAGTGCCAATGCGGTTATATTCTTTATTGTGATCGTGATCATTTCTGCAGTGCAGTTGACTATCACAGGGAAAAAGGAGGAGCAGCTGTAATGAAAACGAAAGTAAGAGAAAAAGCGAACTGGCCGGTAACGATCCTTCTGATCCTTGGCCTTATCACAGTGGTATTTCCGCTTTATATGACAATTGTGATCGCATTCAAGCAGCCGACAGAGATGACCAACAGTGTAGCCGGGATCCTGTCTCTGCCAGAGAAATTCAGTCTTGCCAATTTCAGGGAAGCTATGGAGGTAACAGACTTCTGGCATTCTCTTGGAAACAGTGTATTGATCACTGTGATCACAGTGGTTCTTGCTATTGTAATTCATTCACTTTTAGGTTATGCTATAGCCAGAAATAAGAGAAGTAAATTTTATAAATTTATCTATCTCTATGTAGTGAGCGGTATGTTTGTTCCGTTTGCTATCCTGATGATGCCGCTTGTAAAGCAGACTGCTGAGATGGGCCTTGATAACAAAGTCGGTGTGATCATTCTTTACACGGTATTTTATATGCCTATGAACGTGCTTCTTTATTCCGGATATCTGACAAACATTCCAATGGCCCTTGAGGAGGCTGCCTGTGTGGATGGAGCCAGCACCTGGAAAACATATTGGAAGATCATCTTTCCGATCATGAAGCCGATGCATGCCACAGTGGCAGTTCTGACAGCACTTGGAACCTGGAATGATGTTATGACTCCATTGGTTATCATGTCCGGATCTACGGGTGGAACCACATTGCCTCTGGCACAGCTGAATTTCCAGACTCAGTTCGGAACAAACTATAACCTTGCGTTTGCCTCTTATCTGCTGGCACTGCTTCCGATCCTTCTGTTTTATCTGATCTGCCAGAAGCACATTTTAAATGGTGTTGTAAACGGTGCCGTAAAATAAAAACACAAGAAAAAGGAGGATTCACATATGGGAATCATCTACTGCGAGAAAGACAGAACGTTTACCCTGCAGACAAAAGAAACTACATATCAGATGCAGGTGGATCAGTACGGATTTCTTCTTCATCTCTATTATGGTAAAAAGGCAGAAGGCTGCATGGATTATCTTCTGACCTACTATGACAGAGGATTTTCCGGAAATCCCTATGATGCGGGAACAGACAGAACCTATTCCATGGACTCTCTTCCACAGGAGCTTTCCTGCTACGGAAACGGAGATTTCCGCAGTGCATCACTGATGCTGGAAAACGGTGACGGAAGCATGAGCTGTGATATGCGTTACAAGAACTATACTATCCGTGACGGTAAATACAGCCTTCCGGGGCTTCCGGCGGTTTATGCGGATAATGAGGAGGCACAGACACTGGAGATCGTTCTGGAGGATCCGGCTACCGGCGTGGAGGCCATGCTTCTTTACGGTGTACTTCCGGAACTGGATATCATTACAAGAAGCGTCTATGTCCGCAATCAGAGCAGTGAGAAGATCTATGTGAACAAGGTGATGTCCGCAGAACTGGATTTTCTTTACGGAGATTATGACCTGCTTACTTTTTACGGAAGACATGCCATGGAGCGGAATCTGCAGAGAGTACCGGTGGCTCATGGAAGTCAGATGATCGGCAGTGTCCGTGGCACATCCAGCCATCAGTATAATCCGATGATGATCCTGGCAGAGAAGGACACAACAGAGGATCATGGAGGCTGCTATGCTATGTCCTTTGTATACAGTGGGAATTTCCAGGGTGAGGTTCTTAAAGATCAGTACAATCAGACAAGAATGCTCCTTGGTGTACAGGAGGAGTGCTTCCGGTATCCGCTGGAAGCCGGGGAGACCTTCTATGCACCTGAGGTGATCTTAAGCTACACAGATCAGGGAATGAACCGTCTTTCCCAGAATCTGCACAGTTGCATCCGTCATCATATCTGCCGTGGTAAATATAAGACAGAGGTCCGTCCGGTGCTGGTAAACAGCTGGGAGGCAGCATATTTTGATTTTACAGGGGAGACTTTATATAATCTGGCAAAAGAGGCAAGGAGCCTTGGTATCGATATGCTGGTTCTGGATGACGGCTGGTTTGGAAAACGTGACGATGACAACAGTGGTCTTGGGGACTGGTATGTCAATGAGAAGAAGCTTGGAGAGACTCTCGGCGGACTGGTAAAAAGAGTCAATGACCTTGGAGTGAAATTCGGTATCTGGATCGAGCCTGAGATGATCTCTGAGGACAGTGATCTTTACCGTGAGCATCCGGACTGGGCACTTACGATTCCGGGAAGAAAACCAGTGAGATCCAGAAATCAGCTGGTACTTGATTTTTCCAGAAAAGAAGTTGTAGACGGAATCTTCGGACAGATCAGTGCGGTATTGGATAATGCCAATATTGAGTACGTTAAATGGGACATGAATCGAAGCCTGATGGATGTATTTTCCGTAATGACAAAGGAACAGGGACGTGTAATGTATGATTATGTCCTGGGATTGTACGATTTTCTGGACCGTATGGTGAACCGTTATCCGGATCTTCTGATCGAGGGTTGCAGCGGCGGCGGCGGAAGATTTGACGCAGGCATGCTGTATTACACACCGCAGATCTGGTGCAGCGACAACTCCGATGCTATTGACAGGCTTCGGATCCAGTATGGCACTTCCTTCGGATATCCGGTATCGGCCATGGGAGCACATGTGTCTGCAGTGCCGAACCATCAGACAGGAAGGATCACCCCGTTACATACCAGAGGTGTGGTTGCCATGTCCGGAACCTTCGGCTACGAGCTGGATCTTCTGAAGCTGACTGAGGAAGAAAAAGATGAGGTCCGCAGCCAGATCGGGGAATTCTGTAAATATGCGCCACTGATCCAGAACGGGCGGTACTATCGCCTGACAGATCCGTTTAAGAGTGAGGTCTGTGCATGGGAGATTGTAGGAAATTCTCAGGAAGAAGTTCTGCTCAATGTTGTCATGGAGGAGATCCATGGAAATATGACTGTGAATTATGTGCAGCTTCGCGGCCTTGATGAGAGTGCACTTTATAAGGAACAGACTACCGGCAGGATCTATTCCGGAGCTGCTCTGATGCATGGTGGAATGCCGCTTCCTGCAGAGTTTGGGGAGTACAGAGCTTATCAGTATCATTTTGTGAGAGAATAAGAGCGTATTGAGACAGTAAGATAAATAAAAGGATCCGTCATACAGACAGCTGAAAAAGCCGATGTATGGCGGATCTTTTTTATCATAGCTCAGTGTACGGTGATCTGATAGCTCTTGATAAATTCCTCATCCGGTTTCAGCACATTGATATTTGCTTTTTCGGAAAGAGGTTTTTCAAAACCACAGTCATCACAGCGTCCCATCCACGGCTCCAGGCATACGAAGGGAGCACCGGGTACGGACCAGATACCGAAATTCGGGAAGCCCTCACTGGTAAGTGTCAGATATGGAGTTCCGTCCGGGAAGAGGATACCGGCCTTTTGGATCTGGCCGTTATCAAAAACAAGAGCGTCTTTATCAAACATATGAGGAGCAATGGAACAGGTTCCGTTTTCAAGGGAAAGTGTATGTGGTTCGTCAGCAAGGACTGTTCCTACAGACGTATCGATAAGGAGATAGGTAAGAGTGTCCAGGCCTTCAAAAGCAAGACGGTAATCACTCTGGGATTCGCCTTCACGTACCGGAACACGGAATGCCGGATGGCCGCCGATGGTAAAATACATAGTTTCAGAATCATTATTAACTACTTCCCAGCATACTTCCAGGTCGTGCTTCTTCAGAGTGTAGGTGATCTTCAGAGCGAAAGCAAACGGATAAACATTCAAGGTTTCTTCAGAGGACTTAAGGACAAAGGAAAGGGAAGTATCGGTGATATCCGTGCAGATAAAATCGCTGTCCCTTGCAAAGCCGTGCTGGCTGGAAGGATATTCCTTTCCGTTCAGACGCCAGATATCTTTGTAGTTACGTCCCACGTTGGGAAAAAGTACAGGCGCATGGCGTTTCCAGTAAGCCGGATCTGCCTGCCAGAGGATCTCCCTGTCATTAGTCTTGTCATAGATGCCGGTGAGTTCAGCACCGTGATCGGAAACGGAAATTTTAAGAAAGCTGTTTTCAATCGTTCGTGTCATGATAAACCTCCTGTATGACAGCATTCGGGTAATATTACCTCGGAATTGCTGCATGTTTTTTTCTATTTTAGCACATTTTTCAGATGATAACGAGAAAAATACAATCTGTGAAAAATATAACTGGAAAATCTGTCATATTTCACAAGAGAAATTGCTGTTTTTTGGAAGAATAACCTTGACTAATGAAGGATAAATCTATAAAATAATTATGTGCGTAGAAAACATACATTTTTTATGTTTTAAAGAACAATAATTAGGAGGAAAATGTAAAATGGCAAAATGGGTTTACATGTTTACAGAAGGTAATGCTACTATGAGAAATCTTCTGGGCGGCAAAGGTGCCAACCTTGCTGAGATGACAAACCTCGGTCTTCCTGTACCGCAGGGCTTCACAATCACAACAGAGGCCTGCACACAGTACTACGAGGATGGCAGATCCATCAACGATGAGATCATGGCTCAGATCATGGAAGCAATTACCAAGATGGAAGGAGTTACCGGTAAGAAATTCGGTGACAAAGAAAATCCTCTGCTTGTATCCGTTCGTTCTGGTGCGAGAGCATCTATGCCTGGTATGATGGACACAATCCTCAACCTTGGTTTAAATGAAGAAGTTGTTAACACTCTTGCTGAGAAATCCGGCAATGAGCGTTGGGCTTGGGACTGCTACAGAAGATTCATCCAGATGTATTCTGACGTAGTTATGGAAGTTGGTAAGAAATACTTCGAGGAGCTCATCGATGAGATGAAAGCTAAGAGAGGTGTTAAGCAGGACGTTGAGCTTACAGCTGCTGACCTGCATGAGCTTGCTGACCAGTTCAAAGCTGAGTATAAATCCAAAATCGGTTCTGATTTCCCAACTGATCCGAAGGAGCAGCTGGTAGGTGCGATCAAAGCCGTATTCCGTTCCTGGGACAACCCACGTGCGAACGTATATCGTCGTGACAACGATATCCCATATTCCTGGGGTACAGCTGTTAACGTACAGATGATGGCATTCGGTAACATGGGTGATGACTGTGGTACAGGTGTTGCCTTCACACGTGACCCTGCTACAGGTGCTAACGGTCTGTTCGGTGAGTTCCTTACCAATGCACAGGGCGAGGACGTAGTTGCTGGTGTTCGTACACCTATGCACATCTCCGAGATGGAGCAGAAGTTCCCGGAAGCATTCGTACAGTTCAAACAGGTTTGCGAGACTCTTGAGAAACATTACAGAGACATGCAGGATATGGAGTTTACTGTAGAGCATGGTAAACTGTATATGCTTCAGACACGTAATGGTAAGAGAACTGCACAGGCTGCTCTTAAGATCGCTTGTGACCTCGTTGATGAGGGAATGAGAACTGAGGAAGAGGCTGTTGCAATGATCGATCCTCGTAACCTTGATACACTTCTTCATCCGCAGTTCGATGCAGCTGCTCTTAAAGCTGCTACACCGATGGGCAAAGGTCTTGGTGCTTCTCCAGGAGCTGCTTGCGGTAAGATCGTATTCTCTGCAGAGGACGCTGTTGAGTGGGCTGCAAGAGGAGAGAAAGTTGTTCTTGTTCGTCTTGAGACATCCCCAGAGGATATCACAGGTATGAAAGCTGCTCAGGGTATCCTGACAGTTCGTGGTGGTATGACATCTCACGCAGCCGTAGTTGCTCGTGGTATGGGATCCTGCTGTGTATCCGGATGTGGCGACATCGCTATGGATGAGGAGAACAAGAAATTTACACTTGCTGGTAAAGAGTTCCATGAGGGAGATGCAATCTCCATCGATGGTACAACAGGTAACATCTATGACGGACTTATCCCGACTGTAGATGCTAAGATCGCTGGTGAGTTCGGACGTATCATGGGATGGGCTGACAAGTACAGAACAATGAAAGTTCGTACAAACGCTGATACTCCTGCTGATGCTAAGAAAGCTCGTGAGCTTGGTGCAGAGGGAATCGGTCTTTGCCGTACAGAGCATATGTTCTTCGAGGGCAACAGAATCGATGCATTCCGTGAGATGATCTGCTCTGAGACAGTAGAGGAGAGAGAAGCAGCACTTGCTAAGATCCTTCCGGAGCAGCAGGGAGACTTCGAGAAACTCTATGAGGCACTTGAAGGAAATCCTGTAACAATCCGTTTCCTTGATCCGCCACTTCATGAGTTCGTTCCTACAGAGGAAGAGGACATCAAGAAACTGGCTGACGCTCAGGGCAAGACTGTTGAGCAGATCAAGACAATCATCGCTTCCCTTCACGAGTTCAACCCGATGATGGGACATCGTGGATGCCGTCTTGCTGTTACTTACCCAGAGATCGCTAAGATGCAGACAAGCGCTGTTATCCGTGCAGCTATCAACGTTAAGAAGAATCATCCGGATTGGAACATCAAACCGGAGATCATGATTCCGCTTGTTGGTGACATCAAAGAGCTTAAATATGTTAAGAAATTCGTTGTAGAGACAGCAGATGCTGAGATCAAAGCAG
Source organism: Ruminococcus sp. AM36-2AA (assembly GCF_003461955.1). Taxonomy (GTDB): domain Bacteria; phylum Bacillota; class Clostridia; order Lachnospirales; family Lachnospiraceae; genus Blautia_A. Next base: position 148,008 of record NZ_QTYB01000006.1, read on the forward strand.
CAGGTTCTGACCTTGAGTACGAGGTTGGTACTATGATCGAGATCCCGAGAGCAGCTCTTACAGCTGATGATATCGCTAAAGAGGCTGACTTCTTCTGCTTCGGTACAAACGACCTTACACAGATGACATACGGATTCTCCCGTGATGATGCTGGTAAGTTCCTTAACGCATACTATGATGCTAAGATCTTCGAGAACGATCCATTCGCTAAACTTGATCAGGTTGGCGTTGGTAAACTTATGAAGATGGCAATCCAGCTTGGAAAACCGGTTAACCCGAAACTTCACGTAGGTATCTGCGGTGAGCACGGCGGAGATCCGTCTTCCGTAGAGTTCTGCAACGAGATCGGACTTGACTATGTATCCTGCTCACCGTTCCGTGTACCGATCGCTCGTCTTGCAGCAGCACAGGCAGCAATCGCTAAGAAGAACGCCTAAGCAGAACTTCATATTGCTTCAAGGCTGAAACTTCAGCCTGATCAAGCATAGAAAGCTTCTGGCAGTCTGTAGAAATACAGATTGTCAGGAGCTTTTTTTATACAGGGGAAAGAACCATGAAAAAGAAAATTTTTATTATCACAGGAATGATTCTGTGTATCCTGGCAGGAATAGTTATCGTGCCTTCCGTGATCAGAACCAGACAGGCAGTAAAAGAATTTGAAAAAGATTTTCATGCATCCGCCAATTCCGGGGCAGATTCTGCGGGGATAGATTCTGAAGATGAGCCAGCTGCGGAGAACGAAGAAGTTTCAGAGGAAGAAGAGAAGAAAGCGTTTGAGCTGGATACGTATTTGGATCACAGAGATATGACTCACCGGTTGTATATTTACGACATGGATTATATTGAAAAGGCCATTTCCTTTGAGAAAAAAAGCCTTCAGGATTTTGAGGAGGTGATCAGGCAGAATCCGAAAATCCCGGATAAATTCAAACCACTTATGGAAGAATACTGCAAATGTGTGTTTGAAAAATATCCGGATGTGGAACTTCGTCCTTTTTATCAGAATCTTCAGAGCCTGGAAGTTGTGGAATGTACAGAGGATGAACTGTTAAAAGTCAGCTGGGATGTTTATTCCTGCGGATGTTACGTGAAATCAGAGAATAAGATTTATGTGCTGAAAGATAAAGAATACGAAGAAGGAACCTGGGATTATCAGGTGATCTTCCATGAACTGAGCCATTGTCTGCGGGACAGCCATTATACAGATGAAGACGGAAACAAAGTATACATTCAATTTGCCGGACTGAATTATTATGATGTTCCCAATGCGGAGGCAATCAATTCCCTGTTTGCGGTCAGCCTTTTTGATTATGAGGAAAACGATATTGCCTATCAGATGCAGAGCAATGCCCATAAAATAATGATCGAATGTATGGACAATTATTCTCTGGATGATTATGTGAATCACAGTCTTGGATATTACGCAAAACAGCTGGATGAATATAATCAGGATGACAACTATGCAACGACGATCCTGACGCTGATGGATGAGCAATATCATGATTACTACGATGAAAAGACGGCAGAGAACCCGGAAAAATATTATCCGATCTATGATTATATTTCCAACATGTATCTGGGAAAACATCTGAAAGCAGGGATGAGCCAGGAAGAAGCCAGAGGGATTATGGATGAGATGCTGGAAAAACTCCTCTTTGACGTTCCGGAGGAATATCATATAGACAGAGACCATTTTTATGAGTATCTGGAGAAGTATTATACAGAGAAATTTTCGGCTGCATAACTGAAAGTTTTCTGCTGGGGTGATTCCGGCAGTTTACGAAAAAAAGGATTCATGGTATCATGAAAGAAACAGGGCAGATCATGCCAGAGGATAAGGAGAATTTTATGAACCAGGAATCACAGACACCGCATAAGAGGCGGGTACGATATAAAGGAAAATATCCGAAGAAATTTGAGGAGAAATATAAAGAGCTTCAGCCTGAGAAATATAAAGATACCATTGAACATGTGATCAGCAAGGGGAATACACCGGCTGGAATGCATATTTCCATTATGGTGAAAGAGATCATTGATTTTCTGGAGATCAAGCCGGGGCAGGTTGGATTTGATGCCACACTTGGATACGGTGGACATACCAGAGCTATGCTGGAATGTCTGAAAGGCCAGGGCCATATGTATGCCACAGATGTGGACCCGGAAGAGTCTGCCAAGACCAGAAAACGTCTGGCAGAGCAGGGCTTCGGGGAAGATATCCTGACAATTAAACTCCAGAATTTCTGCACCATTGATGAGATTGCGAAAGAAGTAGGCGGATTTGATTTTATCCTGGCAGATCTCGGAGTATCTTCCATGCAGATCGACAATCCAAAGAGAGGTTTTTCCTTTAAAGTGGACGGACCTCTGGATTTAAGACTGAATCAGGAATCCGGGATCAGTGCGGCGGAACGTTTGGATACCATTTCCAGAGAAGAACTTGCCGGAATGCTGGATGAAAATTCCGATGAGCCGTACTGTGAGGAGATCGCCAAAGCCATCACCGATGAGATCCGTAAGGGCAACCGCATAGATACCACTACGAAACTTCGGGAAGTGATCGAGAAGACTCTGGATTTTCTTCCGGAAAAAGAGAAAAAAGACATGGTCAAAAAAACATGCCAGAGAGTTTTTCAGGCGCTGCGTATTGATGTAAACCGGGAATTCGAGGTTCTCTATGATTTTATGGAAAAACTCCCCGGAGCTCTGAAACCAGGCGGACGTGTGGCAATCCTTACCTTCCATTCCGGAGAAGACAAACTGGTAAAGAAAGCACTGAAACAGGGATACAAAGAAGGAATTTATTCTGATTATTCCAAAGATGTGATCCGACCGTCTGCTCAGGAATGCGCTCAGAATGGACGTGCCAGATCAACGAAGATGCGCTGGGCGATAAAAGCATAAATGATGATCTCCATAAGCCATGGCAAAAAATAAGCCATGGCTTATTTTTTGAAAAAATTACAAATTTCTGTTCTGTATTTTGGAATAATTCCATACAAATTAAAAAATCACTGTGCTATCATGTTAAACAATTACAGTGACCTGGAAAAGTTAAAGATCAGATAAATATTTTTCGGGACACCACGAATTGGAAAGGAAAAAACATGGATATCACACTTGAAACAGCAGCAGATAAGCTGGTAAAAGAAATTTTTGGCGTGAAGCCTGAAGAAACTGTGATCATCACAGCAGATGATGATTCGGATGCATCGGTTGTAGAAGCAGTAAAAAACAGTGCAAAAAATGCAGGAGCACATGCAATGGTAATTTCAGTTCCCACACCAGGGGGAGTAGGAAAAGCAGCAGATCCGGATCTTCCGGTCGATGCGTTAAGTGCAGCACTTCTCTGTGCAGATGTATGGATCGAATTTAATCATCAGTGGCTTCTTTATTCCACACCATTTGAGCGTGCAGAAGCAGAGAACAAAAAAATGCGTTACATGTGTCTGGTAGATTTTAACCCTGACCTCATGATCCGTACCATCGGCAATGTGGAGACAGAGCAGCTCAAAAAATTTATGCTTGCGATCACTGAAAAAACAAAAAATGCAAAGAACATGCGTGTCACAACTCCGGCTGGATGTGATATATCATTTGAAATCGATCCTGGCCATTATACAGCATGTGACTGCGGAAACGCAACAGTACCAGGAATCCATATGCTTACAGGACAGATCAATGTTGTGCCGCGATTTGGAAGCATCAATGGCGTGATCGTTTTTGACGGATCTGTAACCCCACCTTTTGGAACCACACCGGATGCGCCGATCCGTCTTACAATTGAAAACAGTAAAATCGTAAAAATTGAAGGAGGCCGTGATGCAGCCATTTTTGAAGAGCATTTGAAAAGCTTTGAAGATGAGGGAATGTTCAAGCTTGCACATATTGCGTATGGGTTTAATCCAGGAGCGGTTCTTACCGGCAATATTGTGGAGGATGAGCGTGTATGGGGATCCACAGAGTGGGGAATTGGTTATGTCAGCCCATTTGACGCTCCGCCGCACGGACAGGATGCAAAATCCCACTGTGATGGCATTTGCCTGAATTCTTCTGTATGGCTTGATGGTGTACAGATCATGGATGAAGGGAGAATAACAGATCCATATCTGAAAGAGCTGGCTGCATTCAGAGAATAAATAATATGAACATATCTTTATTGCAGGTTTTAAATGCACCTTTGTTTGAGAATGTAAAAATTTTGTCAGGACGGGCCGGACTTGGCCGGATCGTAAAGCGGGCATCTGTTTTTGATGCGCCATTTAAAGAGGATGTGCTGGAGAAAGATATTCTGGCACCTGGAGATTTTTTTATCACATCTCTTTTGCAGTTTCAGCCGAAATCAGAAGAACTGATGCAGGTTCTGGCGCTTCTTGTAAAAGGAAACTGCAGTGGGCTCTGTGTGATGATGGAGGAGAGAGCAGAGCTTTTTTCGAAAGAAATGCTTGCTTTCTGTGAAGAGAAGCAGTTTCCTGTGATCTGTATGAGGGAAGATATTTCTTATGCAGAGGTCCTTGGAGTTATTAATCAATGTATCCTGGAAGAACAGACAAATGTGCTTAATCAGCTGAAACTGGATAAGATCCTAGCATCGAGGACTCTGCCCCAGGAGCGAATGAAGATCCTTTTTAGCATTAATCCGGGGATCAGGGAGTACGTACAGGCTGTTTATATCCGGGATGAACGGCGGAAGATCACACAAAGAAAAAAAACAGGAGAAGTCTGTTCATCTTTTGATATATTTATTCCGGCGGATAACTATGATATCTGTATTTTGAGTGCAGATTCCAGGAAGGAACTGGAACAGCATAAAAATGTAGTGTGTGAACAGCTTTTGAGAAGCTATCATAACCGCAGACTTGGAATTGGCAGACCTTATGCCAGATACAGAGTAGAACGAACACTTCTTGAAGCAGGAGACGCCCTGGACATGGCACAGGCATCGGACCGGAGGCAGCAGGTCTATGATCCATTGTCTCCGCAGCAGCTTCTTTTGCCTATCAGGGGAAGTCGGGAAATGCAGGAATTTTATGACGAATTTTGTCGAGAGATTGCGGCGAAAACAACGGAAGAAGGCATGGAGGACATGCTTCTTACAACAAGGGCGTATGTACAGTGCAATGGAGATTTTAAAAAAACTGCCAAAAAACTGAAACAGCACGAGAATACGATCCGTTATCGTATTAACCGTCTGAGAAATTATCTTGATGTGGAAGAACAGCCGTTGCTTTTTCATGAGATCATTTCTCTGGCTGTGCGGATCGAATCTATGCTGGAGATAAAAAAGAATAAAGAGGTATGAGAGTGGAACAGGAAAAGAAAACAGGAAATGTGGAATCTGTCACATTGGAACAGGTTCCGATGGAAGAGAGAAAAAGCTGGGCAGATGTTGCCATGATCCAGGCGGGAATTATGATCTGTGTGCCCAGTCTGATGCTGGGAGGAATCCTGGCAGAGTCTATGCCGATGTCTCAGGCCATCTGGTCAGGGGTAATCGGATATGCAGTGATCGTGGCGTTGATGATATTTTGTGGAATCATGGGAAGTGATCTTGGTGTACCGACATGTGTTGTTGCATCTGGCGTTTTTGGAAAACAGGGATCATCAAAGCTGATCTCTGCATTATTTATGATCTCCATGATCGGTTGGTTTGCAGTGCAGAACGGTGTCTGTGGCTCTGCATTTTCCAATCTGATCGAAGCAAGCACAGGAGTAAAAATCCCGATTCCGGTATCAACGGTTGTGTGGGGAATAATCATGCTGGTTACAGCTGTATATGGAATCAATGCTCTGGATAAACTGAATAAGATTGCCATTCCTGCACTTGTGATCGTAACTGTGATCGGGTGTGTGGTAGCAATCCAGCGTTTCGGAACCGGAAATTTAAGTATGACTATCGAAGATCCGGCCATGAGCTTTGCAGATGGAGTTGTACTTACTATCAGTTTTATGGCCACCGGCGCCTTGAATGCACCTGATTTTACCAGATATCAGAGAACAAGAAAAGATACAGTCCTTTCTTCTGCTATCGGTGTGATGCCGGCAGGAATGGCTATGCTTATTCTCGGAGCGGTAATGACGAGAATTGCCCAGCAGTATGACATTTCACTTGTATTTTCTAATATTGGCCTTCCGTTCCTTGGAATGGTCGTACTGATCCTGGCAACCTGGACAACGAATACTACCAATGCCTACAGTGCAGGCTTAAATGCAGTTATGGTATTCAATCTGAAAGAAAGCGGCCGTTCTATGGCAACGGTTATACTTGGAGCTGTGGGAACAGTTCTGGCAGCTGTTGGTGTAGCCGGAAATTTTGAGGGATTTCTTACACTTCTTGGAAATGCGTTTATGCCGATCATTGCTCTGTTTATTGTGGAATACTGGAGCCTTGGGAAAGGAAAAGCAGAGAACTTTACATTACGTGAAGGATGGTCAGTGGCTGGAATCGTGACCTGGGCTCTTGGTTTTGCAGCTACGTTTTTGACTGTGGGAATTTCTTTTATCAATGGAATGCTGGTTTCCGGAATCCTGTATCTGGTGTGGAGACTGGTAAAAAAAGGTGATAAATAAATGGCTAGAGAATATGTAGAAAAAAATACAGCGGAAATGGTCAGATGTCTAAAAGAACTGGTAGCTATTCCCGGGATTTTTGAGGATGCACCATCTAAAGGAGCACCTTTTGGAAAAAATATCCAAAAATCTCTGGAGTACGTCCTTAGAATGGGACAGCAAATGGGATTTCAGGTAAAAAATTATGATGGTTATGCCGGAGAGATCACTGCCGGAGAGGGAAACAGGATGATCGGAATCCTCTGCCATACAGATGTGGTCAGTGCAGGAGAGGGATGGAACACAGATCCGTTTGATCCTGTGGAAAAAGATGGAAAGCTTTATGGAAGAGGAACTTCAGATGATAAAGGCCCTCTGGTGTCTTCACTTTTTGCTATGAAATATCTTGCAGATAATCAGTTGATTCCAAAAGATACCTGTCTTCGCATGATTGTGGGAACCGATGAGGAAGAGAGCTGGCAATGTATTCGTTATTATCTGGATCATGCAGAAATACTTCCACAGGTATCTATCGTACCAGATGCTAATTTTCCACTTTTATACTGCGAAAAAGGACTTCTTGACTTTGATCTTTCTTCTGTGGAATCTGTGGATGAAAGAGCAGAGATACAAATTGTGGAATTAAAAGGTGGACGTAGCAGAAATATTGTTCCGGACGAGGCGTCCTGTCTTCTGAAATGTGAAGATCCGAAGGCCGCAGTAAAAAGCATTGCGCTTCCGGAACAGGTTACAGCAAAGATCACAGATGGATTTTTGAAATTGTCAGTCAGAGGGATCAGTACACATTGTATGAGTCCGGAAAAAGGGTTTAATGCAGTTTCCTGTCTTCTGGAAACGCTGGGACAATTTGGCGAAAAACTTTCTCATGCTTCTTATATGAAATGTTTTCATCAGGCCATAGGAATGGATTATGACGGAGAGCGTCTGGGCTGTGCCATGGAGGATTCCGCAGGGGCACTGACGTTTAATGTGGGAACTGTGAATATGGATGAAAATGGAAGGATTTTTCTGCAGTGTAATATTCGTTATCCTGCATCTGTGGAGTATAATGATATTCGGGAGCTGCTGGAGAGACAGCTGAAAAAATATGGCTTCTTTTATAATGAAGTAGATTATCTGGCTCCGGTGTACCATAAAAAGGACTCAGCACTGATCCGGTGTCTGATGGAGGCCTATCAGGAAGTGACAGGGGATATGGATACAGAGCCAATGGCTATTGGCGGAGCTACCTATGCAAGGGCACTTCCTAATGCTGTGGCATTTGGGCCGCTGTTTCCGTATGAGGAAGAACTGGCTCATGAAGCAAATGAATTTTTAAGCATTGAGAGTCTGCAGAAAATGACCGAAATTTTTGTAAAAGGTCTTTACAAACTGATGACAGAATATAGATAAAAACATTAAAGAAACAAACTATAGAAATATCCTGGAATGCGTTGACATCCAGGATATTTTTTGCTATGGTATACAAGTTTACATATGACAAAGAAGAAAGGATATGGATATGGAGGAAAAAAGAGACATTTTTGACAGACTGATGCATCTTCCTGTATTGAACATATTTGAACCTTTTTATAAAAAACATAAGGAAGTTCTGATGTATCTGTTCTTTGGCGGGATCACATTTTTTCTGAATATAGCACTGTATGCATGGCTGGACGGCATGCTCGGAATAAATGCGCTGATCGCCAATGTGATCTGCTGGGTAGTCTGCGTACTGTTTCAGTATTTTACAAACAGGACCTGGGTATTCGACGGTCAGGTAGATTCGGCAGCCGGATTTTTAAAGCAGATGGCTTCGTTTTTCGGTGGAAGACTCTTTACCCTGGTTGTGGAAGAAGCGATCCTTGCAGTATTCATTACCTGGCTTGGATTTAACAGCATGGCAGTGAAGCTGATCGCTCAGGTGGTTGTGATCGTATTGAATTATATAATCAGTAAATTAATTGTTTTTAAAAAATAAAAAATGTTTATATTTACGAGAAAGGAGTTGAGTTAAAAAATGGCAAAAGATAAGACCAATGATATGACTGTGGGAAATCCGGTGAGCCTGATCATCCGGTTTATGATTCCCATGTGTCTTGGAAATATTTTTCAGCAGTTTTATAACATTGCGGATTCCATTGTTGCGGGTCAGTTCCTGGGAGTAGATGCGCTGGCTGCAATCGGAAGCACTGGTTCACTGATGTTTTTTGTTACCGGATGGCTTAACGGACTGAGCAGTGGCTTTGCCATTCTGGTATCCCAGTGGTTCGGGGCGAAGCAATATGATAAGATGCGTCATTACGTAGCTATGTCCATTTATCTGGCAGCAGCCTTTGCCATTGTGATGACCATTGGCTTTGAGGCTTTGAATGAACCGATTCTGCGGCTGATGAATTCACCGGAGGATCTGATGGGATCTGTGAAGGGATATATGGGAATTATTTATGCAGGCCTGATCGTAACAGCGGCATATAATTCACTGGCAGCGTTTCTCCGTGCACTTGGAGATTCAAAATCTCCGCTGTATTTTCTGATCATTTCGGCAGTGATCAATGTGTTCCTGGATATTCTGTTTATTGTAAAAATCGGGATGGGAGTGGAAGGCTGTGCCTATGCTACGGTTATCGCGCAGGCAATTTCCGCAGTCTGCTGCCTGATCTATATTATCAAAAAGTTCCCGATCCTGCATCTGAAGAAAGAAAACTTTGAAGTTTCTTTTACCAGCTTCCGTTATCTGCTGGCCCTTGGTATTCCCATGGGACTTCAGTTTTCCATCACAGCGATCGGAACCATTATTGTGCAGGGTGCGGTAAATATTTACGGTTCTGTATATATGGCAGGATTTTCCGCTGCGGGAAAAATACAGAATATCATTGCAACTGTATTTGTAGCTTTTGGTGCGACGATGGCAACCTATGTAGGACAGAACCGGGGTGCCGGAAAGATGGACCGTGTAAAAGCAGGAATGAAATATACCCAGATCATGATCTTGATCTGGAGTGTGATCACTATGATCATTATGTTCTTTTTCGGAAAGTACATGACCTGGCTATTTATTGACAAATCCCAGACGGATGTTATTAATGTTTCTGTTACTTATTTTCATACGGTATTCTGGGCATATCCGTTCCTTGGAAGTATCTTCCTCTACCGAAACGGACTTCAGGGACTGGGATATGGCTTGGTTCCCATGCTGGGCGGTGTGTTTGAACTGGCGGCAAGAAGTGCGATCGTTATGTTTGTTGCAGGAAAAACAAGTTTTGCAGGTGTATGTCTGGCAGATCCTGCCGCATGGATCGCAGCGCTGATCCCTCTGATCCCGTATTATATTTATGTGATGAAAAAGTGGAGCAGGGGAAAAAAGGAAACTGCTGCCTGAGTGGGTATAATACAGAAAATGAAAAGAATAAATTTAGGCTTGCAATTATGGAAGATACAGTTATAATGATATTATAACTGCGGAAAAAACCAGGAAACCAGGAAACCGGGATTCCGGGTAAGATTACAAATCCAGAAGGGAGAATATAGATCATGGAAATCACAAAGGAAACAACAATGGGCGAGATGCTTGCATACGATGAGAAGATCGCATACATCCTTATGCAGGAAGGAATGCACTGCATCGGCTGTCCGTCTTCTATCGGTGAGTCTCTTGAGGAGGCATGTATGGTACACGGACTTGACGTAAACGTAGTACTGGCAGACATCCATCACTATGAGGAAACCAAGAAACAGAAATAATCAGTACTATCACTGATCTTATAACGTTATAACGTACAGATTACGGACCGTAAGGGATAACGACTGTGCATGCCTTTTTGGCATGCCGGCGTTATCCCTTTTTTTATATATGGAGGAAAAAACATGTATGTCATGATCGACAATTTTGATTCATTTGTATATAATCTGAAGGCATATTTTCAGGAACTGGGAAGAGAGATACTGGTTAAACGCTGTGATGAGATCACTCTTAAGGAGCTGGAAGCGATGAATCCGGAAGGGATTATTCTTTCGCCGGGACCGAAACGTCCCTGGGATGCGAAGCTTTGTGTAGATACAGTAAAAAGATTTCAGGGAAGGATCCCCATTCTTGGTGTCTGTCTGGGCCATCAGGTTATCGGCCACTGTGCAGGCGCAGTAGTGGAAAAGGGAGTACGCCCCATGCATGGAAAAGTAACAGAGATCCATAATCACGGAACCGGCGTGTTTGCAGGCCTGCCGGAGAAATATAAGGTGACAAGATATCATTCCCTGATCGTCCGGGAAGACAGCATCCCGGAGGAATATCAGGTAGATGCTGTTTCCGATGACGGAGCAGTTATGGGAATTTCCCATAAAACACTGCCTCTGTATGGCGTACAGTTCCATCCGGAAGCTGTTCTTACGGAATATGGCCATGAGCTTCTTGAGAATTTCTGTAAGATCGCAGAGGAATTTCATCAGGAGAGGGAAGAAGAACTGGCAGAAGAGAAAACTGCTTAGATCAAAAAATAACCCGGAGATGAATGCAGCACGCCTGCACTCATAAGAATATTACAGGGTGCAGTGAGGATACCTGATCCGCTCACTGCACAGATAAAACCGGGAACACACAGGAGTAAAAACATGTACAATAATCAGCGAATCATAAAAGAACTGACCCCATATATCCCGGCAGTGGAGATTTTCCGGATCTACGAGAGAGAGCCGGGAGCTGCATTTCTGGATTCCTCCCTTGTGAATGAACTGGGACATTATTCCGTGATCGGAAGGTGCCCCTATCTGAAACTGGTAAAAGACGGGAAGACCTTTACCATCAATGGAAAACCGGAAACAGAAACAACCTTTGAAGACTACATGCGGGAATATTTGAATACCCATGAGGACAAAAATGACAGCAGACTTCCCCTTGTGTCCGGAGCTGTAGGATATTTTTCCTATGATTACGGAAGGAAACAGATGGGAGTACCCTCCGGGGAAAAAGATCTTGTGACGATTCCGGAAGCAGTTCTGACGTTTTATGACTGTTTTGTTGTGGAAGACTGTCAGGAAAAAAGGACGTATCTTGTGTCAAATGGAATCAGCGGAAATGCCGCGGCGCAGATCGGCGCAATGGAAAAAGCAATCCTGGAATCTGCAGAGGCTGGCAAACCGGAAGAACCGGAAATCGGAGAAAAAAAGAAATTCGGAAATGGGATGATCACGGAAAATTCTCACCGTGAGAAATTTAAGATTCAGGTCCATCCAAATTTTGAGAAAGAGGAATACAAGCAGGCAGTGGACCGGATGATCCGGTATATTATAGAAGGTGATATCTACATTGCCAATATGACACAGCAGCTTACAATTGAAAGCGAAAAACAGCCGCTGGATGTTTTTTATGATCTTCGGAAAAACAATCCCTCTCCTTTTGGCGGATATCTGGATTTCGGAGATTATCAGATCGTCTGTGCCTCTCCGGAGCGCTTCCTGAAAATGAAAGACCGCCATGTAAACACCCGTCCTATAAAAGGGACACGAAAACGTGGCGCAACGCCTGAGGAAGATGAAATGCTCCGCCAGGAACTTGTAGATTCCGGCAAAGATAAAAGTGAACTTCTCATGATCGTAGATCTGGAACGAAATGATCTGAACCGGGTATGTACACCGGGAAGCGTGAAAGTAACTGAACTTTTTACAGTGGAAGCATATGCCACAGTATTTCATCTGGTGTCGGATATTGAAGGTATACTGGAAGATGGAAAAAATGTCATGGACCTTCTGGAAGCTACGTTCCCCGGCGGCTCCATTACCGGTGCACCGAAATACCGCGCTATGGAGATCATTGATGAACTGGAGCATGGAAAAAGAAATCTCTATACCGGCTCCATCGGCTATCTGACACTGGATGGCAGCTGCGATTTTAACATCGTGATCCGTACAGCCCTTCATAAAAACGGGAAATATCATCTTGGTGTCGGCGGCGGGATCACGGCAGAGTCAGATCTGGAATTTGAGTATGAGGAAACACTGCAGAAAGCGAAAGCAATCCTGGACGCACTGCAATAGGGGACATACGGAATAACGGAAGACTAAGAAAGATTCTGCAGACGGGCCGGGAGACCTGATGCAAAAGGGAGGATGGAGATGAACGTAACATTAGATGAATGTTTTCAGTTTGGCCTGGGAGCATTTGAAACCATAGGGATCGAACAGGGAATTCCCATACTGCTGGATAAACACCTGAAAAGACTGGAACGTGCCGCAGATTTCCTGAAACTGGGAAGCTTGTCAGAACGGGGGATCACTGCACGGAAGATTGAAAAATATCTGGAAGAACAGAAAATGCGCACAGAAGTACAAAAGGAATTTGGAAACCTGGAGCACTGTGCATTAAAGATCATGCTTACCAAGGAAAACATGGTTTATTCTCTTCGTGCCAATCACTATACACCGGAAAAATATGAGAAAGGTTTTTTCATAGATATCAGTGCGGTAAAACGAAATGAAACCTCACCGCTGGTATATCACAAAACCATGAATTACGGAGACTGTATCCTGGAAAAAAGAAACGCCACGGTAGCAGGAATGGATGAGCGGCTGTTTCTCAATACAAAAGAACAGGTTTCTGAAGGTACGGTAAGTAATGTATTTTTTGTGAGAAACGGCGTGATCTGTACGCCACAAGTCAGTTGCGGCCTTCTTCCGGGGATCCTTCGGGAGTATCTCTGTGAAACAGAAGATGTGGAAGAGACAGACATCTATGTTCAGGACCTGAAGCGGTATCAGGAATGTTTTGTTACCAATTCCCTGATGGGAATCATGCCAGTGCGTCAGATCGGGGGAATTCGGTTTGAGGAAGACCGAGTGACAAAGGAGCTGATGAGAAAATATCAGGACATGGTACAGGAGACGATAAATAAGAAGAAAGACAGATGAAACGATATGGAGTGCCAGATTCTGTGAATGACCATGACTGAAATGAATGAAAATGACTGAGATAATCAGGGATAAAAGTGTATCAACCTGGAAAAACTAGGATTGATGCACTTTTTTTGTGCAAACTCAACCAAAAACAGTCATGAATTTTGTGAAGTAGTTTGATTGACTTTGAATGAATTTGGAAGTATACTAAGTTCAACAAATGAGGAACAACAAAAAGCGGTCAGAAACCCGCAGAATAAAAGATATGGGGAGGAGAAAGAAATGATCTGCACAGTTACTTTTAATCCATCTCTGGACTATATCGTTTCCGTAGAGGACTTCAAGCTTGGACTTACCAACCGTACCAGTTCTGAGCTGATGCTTCCGGGTGGAAAAGGAATCAACGTTTCCACCGTGCTGATGAACCTTGGAATTGAGAATACAGCACTTGGTTTCATGGCAGGATTCGTAGGAGATGAGATTGTAAGAAAGCTTGAGGAGATGGGAGTGAAATCCGATTTTATCAAGATCCCGGAAGGCGTTTCCAGAATCAACCTGAAGCTGAAATCCATTGACGGAACCGAGATCAACGGAATGGGACCTAAAATCAGCGCAGAAAAAGTTCAGGAGCTGATGGAGAAACTTGACACACTGAAAGAAGGAGATGTGCTTTTCCTGGCAGGAAGCATTCCATCATCCATGCCGGATGACATGTACGAGAAGATCATGGCGAGACTGGACGGAAGAGGCGTGATGATCGTTGTGGATGCAACAAGAGATCTTCTTGTAAACGTTTTGAAATATCATCCGTTCCTTGTGAAACCCAACAACCATGAACTGGGAGAAATCTTCGGAGTCGAGCTTAAGACCCGTCAGGATGTGATCCCTTACGGAAAGAAACTCCAGGAAAAAGGTGCCAGAAATGTACTGATTTCCATGGCCGGTGAAGGAGCTGTCCTGGTAGCAGAAGACGGACAGGTATTTGAGAAACCGGCACCGAAGGGAACACTGGTAAACGGCGTAGGAGCCGGAGATTCCATGGTAGCAGGCTTTATGGCAGGCTGGATGGAAAAACAGGATTACGAATACGCTTTCCACATGGGGATTTCCGCAGGAAGCGCAAGTGCATTTTCTGAAAATCTTGCCACGAAGGAAGAGATTCAGGCGGTATATAAACAGGTAACAGAGGGGTAAATAAGAAAGGAGAAGGGAAGATGAGAATCACAGATCTGCTTGACAAACGAAGCATATCGCTGGATGCAGCACCGAAGACAAAATCCGAAGCGCTGGACATGGCCGTAGATCTTATGGTAAAAAGCGAAAAGATCAGCGACCGGGATGCTTATCGGAAACAGGTGTATTTAAGAGAGGAAGAAAGTACAACAGGAATCGGTGAGGGAATCGCCATTCCCCATGGAAAATGTGATGCGGTAAAGAAACCGGGACTTGCTGCCATGGTAGTAAAAAACGGCGTGGAATTTGAGGCACTGGACGATGAGCCGGTTACGCTCCTTTTCCTGATCGCGGCACCGAATACAGAAGACAACATTCATCTGGATGTACTCAGCAAACTTTCCGTGATGCTGATGGATGATAATTTTACAGAGTCCTTACGTAACGCGAAATCTGTAGATGAATTTATGGAGATCATCGACAAGGCAGATGATGAGAAAAAAGATATCGACGAGAGACTGGCAGATACAGGAAGTTCCGAAGGAGCCAGAGCCAGACTGCTGGCAGTTACTTCATGCCCCACAGGTATTGCCCACACCTACATGGCAGCAGAAGGACTGGAAAAAGCAGCGAAGGCGAAAGACTGTTTCATTAAAATAGAGACAAGAGGCTCCGGCGGAGCAAAAAATGTACTTACGGATCAGGAGATCCAGGAAGCAGACTGCATTATCGTAGCAGCAGATGCCAAGGTCCCCATGGACCGTTTCGATGGAAAGAAAGTCATCGAATGTCAGGTTTCCGACGGAATCAGCAAGGCAGACCAACTGGTTGACCGTGCCATTTCCGGAGATGTTCCGATATATCATGCGGCAGCAGGCAGCCAGAGTTCTTCCTCAAATGCAAAAGCAGGCGGCGGAGCAGGCCACAAGATCTACATGCAGCTGATGAACGGTGTATCTCATATGCTTCCACTGGTTGTTGGCGGTGGTATCCTGATCGCCCTTGCATTTCTGATCGATGGTTTAAGCGTAGATTTAAGTTCCCTTCCGGCAGACCAGAGAGCAAACTTTGGTACCATCACACCGGTAGCGGCTGTTCTGAAAAATATTGGTGGAACCGCATTTGGGTTCATGCTTCCTGTACTGGCCGGCTTTATCGCAATGGCTATCGGTGACAGACCGGCACTTGCAGTTGGCCTTGTAGGCGGTATGATCGCAGCAAACGGAAAATCCGGTTTTCTTGGAGCTCTTCTTGCAGGTTTCCTTGCAGGATATCTGATCCTGGGACTTCGTAAAGTCTGTGATAAACTTCCGGAAGCTCTGGAAAAAATCGCACCGGTACTGATCTATCCGGTTGTTGGTGTCCTTCTTATGGGACTTTGTATGACATTCATTGTAGAGCCGATCATGGGTGGTATCAATACAGGATTAAATAATGCCTTGACAGGCATGGGAAATTCAAGTAAAGTAATTTTAGGACTGGTTCTCGGTGGCATGATGGCCATTGATATGGGAGGCCCGTTCAACAAAGCAGCATATGTATTTGGTACAGCGGCCATTGCGGCAGGTAACTATGACATTATGGCAGCAGTTATGGTAGGAGGCATGACTCCTCCATGTGCTATCGCACTTGCATCCCTGCTGTTTAAAGACAAATTTACAAAAGAAGAGCGTGAGGCAGGACCGACCAACTTTATCATGGGACTTGCATTTATCACAGAAGGAGCCATTCCTTTTGCGGCATCTGACCCGATCCATGTACTCCCGTCCTGCATCGTCGGCTCCGCAATAGCAGGAGCGATCTCCATGTTCTTCAACTGTACACTGATGGCACCACACGGCGGAATCTTCGTATTCCCGGTTGTAGGTAATGCACTGATGTATCTGGTTGCACTGGTTGTCGGAACTCTGATCTCAGCAATACTTCTCGGTGTACTGAAGAAAAAAGTTGCTTAAATTTTAAAATTAAAAATAAAAACCTGGAGGATAAAAAAATGAAAGAATTCAAGTATGTAGTAACAGATAACGAAGGAATCCATGCACGTCCGGCAGGAGAGCTTGTGAAACTTGTAAAAGGCTTCGAGTCCAAGATCACAATCGAGAAAGACGGTAAGACTGTAGAGTGCAGAAAGCTTCTTGCACTTATGGGACTTGGCGTAAAGAAAGGCCATGAGGTTACCTTCACATTCGATGGTGCAGACGAGGATGCAGCATACGAGGCAGTAAGCAAATTCATGCAGGAGAACCTGTAATTTCTGAATGAGTGAACAGAAGACATCCCGGTCCGGCTGATCGGGGTGTCTTTTTTAAAGGAGGAAAAACATGCTGACGGAGCAGAGATATGAGATCATACTCGGCCTTCTCAGAGAAAAAAACAGTGTCACGGTAACAGAACTGAAAGATATCCTGAATGCATCGGAATCCACGGTTCGCAGAGATATCACAGCACTTTACAAGGCAGGAAAACTGACCAGGGTTTTTGGCGGCGCAGTGGCACTGGAGCATACAGTCAATGCTTATGAGCCTACTGTAGCCCAAAAATCCGAGCTTAATATCGAGGAAAAAAAGAAGATCGCAGCTTATGCGGCATCTCTGATCCAGCCGGAGGATTTTGTATATCTGGATGCGGGAACGACGACCGGATATATGCTGGAACATCTTAACGGCTCCAGGGCGACTTTTGTGACCAACGGTGTTTCCCATGCAAGGACCCTGGCCCAGATGGGAATCCGTGTGCTGCTGATCGGCGGGGAGTTGAAAGGCTCCACGGAAGCGGTGATCGGAAGCCAGGCCATGCAGATGCTGAAGAATTATCATTTTACCAAGGGCTTTTTTGGAACCAACGGAATGACCCAGAGAGAAGGCTTTACCACACCGGAGGCCAATGAGGCACTGGTAAAACGAACAGCTATGGAGCAGTGCCTGGAAAAATATGTAGTGTCCGACAGTTCCAAATTCGGACAGATCAGTGCGGTGACGTTCTTTTCATTTGAAGGGGCGGTAATCCTGACGGAAAACTGTTCCAGAGAATATAAGGACTGCAGAAATATTCAGATCGTATCATAGAAAATTATAAAATGAAAAGATTATAAAAAAACCGGTTTGGAAGAAAATTCTTCGGAACCGGTTTTTGCGATCAGTTTTCCTTGGAGATCATGGATTCCAGATCTTCCACAGAAATGTCTTTCTTATGCATCAGTTTGAGAAGACGTTTCAGCTCTGCGGCTTCTTCTGCTTTCTTGGCTGCTTTATGAATTTCCTCCAGCTGAGCTGCAAGAGCAGTTTTCTCATCTTCCAGAGCTGCAATCTTCTCTGTGTAGGCAGCAATCTTGGAATCTACTTTGGAAATCTTTTCGTTCAGTACTTCTACTTTGGTACGTCTCTGTCCCATATGAAACCTCCTGATAAAATATTATTACTTATACAATAGCATAAAAGGTCTGAAAATACAATTATCAATTATATTTCATATTGACTTGGTGGGGAAAGTATGATATCTTAACGGAATGCGAACAGGAATGATCGTTTCAGATAAAAATAAATGGCAGAATTGTAATAGAAATTAAAGAGGTGAAGAAAACAATGGAAGAAAAAGAATTACAGGAAGCATTAAAAAAAGAAGAAGATCTGAAAGCCTATTTCCGCCAGCTGAAAAGCGTGGCGGTTGCCTTTTCCGGAGGTGTGGATTCCACCTATCTTCTGAAAACAGCTCATGATACTCTTGGAGATCAGGTGATCGCGGTAACTGCAAAGTCCTGTTCTTTTCCGGAGAGAGAACTGAAAGAGGCGATCCACTTCTGCGAAAAAGAAGGCATCCGTCACTTTGTATGTGAATCCGAGGAACTGGACATTGAAGGCTTTTCCCATAATCCGAAGAACCGATGTTATATCTGTAAGCACGAGCTGTTTGAGAAGATCATCAACATCGCAAAGGAGCAGAAGATCGCATATATCGCAGAAGGCTCCAATATGGATGACAACGGAGATTACAGACCAGGTCTTCAGGCAGTGGCAGAACTTGGGGTGACAAGTCCTCTGCGCCATTCCAAGCTTGCGAAAGAAGAAATCCGTATCCTGTCCAGAAATCTGGGACTTCCTACCTGGGATAAGCAGTCTTTTGCCTGCCTTTCTTCCAGATTTGTTTACGGAGAAGAGATCACAAGGGATAAACTTTCCATGGTAGATAAAGCAGAGCAGCTTCTTCTGGATCTGGGATTCCATCAGGTTCGTGTGCGGATCCACGGAATGATGGCCCGCATTGAAGTGGAACCGGGAGAATTTTTAAAAGTTCTGGAAAACCGGGAAAAGATCACAAAAGAGTTTAAGACATATGGCTTTACCTATGTTACAATGGATCTGACAGGCTACCGGACAGGAAGCATGAACGAAACATTGGGAGAGTAATATGAAAATAATTGCAAGGATCAGAAGTGATTTTCCAACAAAATTTGGAATCCCGCGCCAGAGCGGCCGTGTGGAAGAACTGACAGCCCGTGTTGTTTTTGAACCGGAATACCGGGTACGGGAAGCGGTAAAGGGGCTGGAAGATTTTTCTCATATCTGGCTGCTCTGGGAGTTTTCCCAGGCGATCCGTGAGAACTGGTCACCTACGGTACGTCCACCGCGTCTGGGTGGAAATGAAAGAATGGGCGTATTTGCTACCAGATCCCCCTTCCGTCCAAATCCGGTAGGGCTGTCCTGCGTGAAACTGGAAAAGATCGATCTGGAGAGCAAAGAAGCCCCTGTACTGATCGTATCCGGTGCGGATCTGATGGACGGAACCCCCATCTATGATATCAAGCCATATCTGCCGGCGGCAGACTGCCATCCGGAAGCTCTGGGCGGCTTTGCGGCAAAAGTGGAGCAGCATTTCCTGAAAGTGGAGATCCCCGAAGAATGGAAGGCAAAGATCCCGGAAGATAAGATCTCTGCCCTGGAAGGGGTGCTTAAAGAAGACCCAAGACCTGCATACCAGAAAGATCCGGAGCGGATATATGGAATGCCTTTTGCAGGAATGGATGTACATTTCCAGGTAAAAGAGGGCATACTTACTGTATGCGGGATCACAGAATATAAAAAATCTGACAAAATTTAAAATTACCTTTGACAAACTTTTTAAGGCATGGTATTATAATAAACGAGTTAGCAAATGCTAACTCAATATTTTAAACCAAGAGTTAGTTAAAGATAACCAGTAACAGTTATATAAAAAAAGTTCAGAGATCAAAGGAGAGTGAATTATGAGCGTTGTAATCGTAGGCGGTAATGAAAGAATGGTATGTCAGTATGAGGATATCTGTAAGGGATTCGGATGTAAGGCAAAAGTTTTTGCAAAAGAAAAAGGAGCCATGAAGAAAAAGATCGGTGTGCCGGATCTGATGATTCTGTTTACAAGTACCGTTTCCCACAAAATGGTAAACTGTGCAGTAGAAGAAGCAAAGAAAAAATCCATCCCTGTATGCCGCTGTCACACAAGCAGCGCTGCAGCTCTTGAGAATATTCTGAAACAGTACTGTGCATAAGAAACAGGTCAGGAGATACTTTTCTCTTGTATAATTTGACTTTTTTGCGGAAATGTAACGGAAAGACTTGCAAAATCATGAATTATTCAATAAAATAGCCGTAGGTTTCTGTGGTAAAGCGTTGCAGTGAATCGTGAATATGCAGCGCTGGAAGTCGAAATTACAGGTGAGAGGTGTTATCATGAAAAAAGTTGTAAAATTCGGTGGAAGTTCTCTTGCAAATGCGGAGCAGTTTCAGAAAGTGGGCGATATCATCCGCAGCGATGAGAGCCGCCGTTATGTAGTTCCGTCAGCTCCCGGAAAGAGATTTGACGAAGATATCAAAGTAACGGATATGCTTTACGGATGCTATGACGCAGCATCCAAAGGTGAGGATATCACTGAGAAACTTAATGCCATCAAAGAGAGATATTACGAGATCATCAAAGGTCTTGGGCTGAGCCTTTCTCTTGAAGACGAGTTCAAGAAGATCGATGAGGATTTCCGTGCACAGGCGGGAATTCAGTATGCGGCGTCCAGAGGAGAGTTCCTCAATGGTAAGATCATGGCTGCATACCTTGGATACGATTTCGTGGATGCGGCTTCAGTGATCCGTTTTGATAAAGACGGTAATCTGGAAGCGGAGGAGACAAATAAACTCCTTTCCAAGAAGCTCAGCAAATCCCAGCATGCGGTTATCCCGGGATTCTACGGAGCATGTGCGGATGGCACGGTGAAGACATTTTCCAGAGGTGGTTCTGATGTAACCGGATCCCTGGTTGCAAAAGCCATCCATGCAGATATTTATGAGAACTGGACCGATGTTTCCGGTTTCCTTGTAACAGATCCGCGTATCGTTCACAATCCGGAACCGATCGAGGCAATTACATACAGAGAGCTTCGTGAGCTTTCTTATATGGGTGCAACTGTTCTTCATGAGGATGCGATCTTCCCGGTTCGTAAAGAGGGAATTCCGATCAACATCCGTAACACAAACAGCCCGGAGGATAAGGGTACACTGATCGTGGAGAGCACCTGCAAAAAACCGAAATTTACCATTACCGGTATTGCCGGAAAGAAAGGTTTCTGTTCTATTAACATTGAGAAATCCATGATGAACAGTGAGATCGGTTTTGGCCGTAAGGTTCTCCAGGTATTTGAGGATCAGGGAATCAGCTTTGAGCATGTACCGTCCGGAATTGATACCATGACTGTATATGTTCACCAGGATGAATTTGAGGAGAAAGAGCAGCAGGTTATCGCAGGCATCCACCGTCTGGTACAGCCTGACTTTGTGGAGATGGAATCTGACCTCGCGCTGATCGCAGTTGTAGGCCGTGGAATGAAATCCCAGAGAGGTACTGCAGGAAGAATCTTCTCTGCTCTTGCTCACGCAAATGTAAACGTAAAAATGATCGATCAGGGTTCCAGTGAGCTGAATATCATCATCGGCGTTGAGAACCGTGATTTCGAAAAAGCTGTCAGAGCGATCTATGATATTTTTGTTCTGACACGGATCTGAACAAAATCCGAATATCCGCTTGACTCCGGAAGCAGTATCCGCCACAGGACATGTAACATACAGTCCTGTGGCGGATTTTTCTGTTAATCTGACCTGTTTATCCAAAAAAAATCCAAATAAATCTGACAAAATTTCCAAAGAAAAAGCAAAGATATTATACATTGTGTCGAAAAACACCTGACAGGAAATAAACAGTATTGACAAAAACTTAACTTTTGTGTAAAACAGACATATACAAAAACTTCAGAAAGGCAGGCGGTCAGCAATGGAGAAACAGATCAAACTGGATGAAAAAAGCGCACAGGAGTTTGTCAGTGCAGCCAGCAGATGCAATTTTGATATTGATGTATTTTACAACCGCATTATCATCGACGCAAAGTCAATCCTTGGACTTCTGAGTCTGGATCTGACAAAAACCCTGACAGTAAAGTGTTACGGAGAGGATGAAAATTTTAACCAGGTTCTTTCCAAATATGCGGTAGGCTGAGAAATATGAATAAAGAAAAAAGGTAATAAAAAGGCGCAGTTCATGAAAAGTAAAGCAGAACATGCGTCTTTTTTGATTGCAGAGAGATTTTTGTATGTGTTTTTGTGGTATAATCTTGAAATACAGCATTGCAGAAAAGGACAGCTGCAGGGTGAAGAACTCTGACAGCTGCAGGAGTAAATTATGGAAAAACCAAAAGTGCGAATTTCTGTCAGAAACCTGGTGGAATTTATACTGAGAAGCGGAGATCTGGATAACAGCCGTGGATCATCCGGAGATAAAGAAGCCATGCTAAAAGGTGGAAGACTTCACCGGAAGATCCAGCGAAGTATGAAGGGCAATTATCAGGCAGAAGTTTCCCTGAAAAGAGAAAGTGAATATGAAGATGTAATCATCCAGGTAGAAGGCCGCGCAGATGGAATTTTTACTGAGGACGGGGAGTTCTGGATTGATGAGATCAAAGGCACCTATGGAAATCTTCAGGCAATGGAGGTACCGGTACCTGTCCACCGCGCACAGGCAATGTGTTACGGGTGGATTTACGGAGAAAAAGAAGGCCTTTCCCAAATTGGGATCCAGATGACCTATTCCCATCTGGATACAGAAGACACCAGAAGGTTTCGAGAAATTTTTTCCATGGAGGAACTTAAAAACTGGTACCAGAAACTTCTGGATGATTACCATAAATGGATTTCCTGTTCGCTTTCCTGGAAAAAAGAACGGAATGCATCCATGAAAGATCTGCAGTTTCCGTTTCCTTACAGAGAAGGGCAGAGAGAGATCGTCAGTGGTGTATATCATACGGTTTCCAGTAAGAAAACGCTGTTTGTCCAGGCACCTACCGGAGTGGGAAAAACCATGTCTGCAATTTTTCCATCTGTACGTGCCATCGGAGAGGGGAAGGGCGAAACACTTTTTTACCTTACCGCAAAAACCATTACAGGAACAGTTGCCTGGGAAGCGTTCCATACTTTGCGTGAAAATGGACTGAAATTTAAGGTCACAGCCATTACCGCAAAAGAAAAGCTTTGTTTCCTAGATTCACCGGAATGTACACCGGAGAAATGCCCCTATGCGAAAGGACATTTTGACCGGGTGAACGATGCAGTCTATGAACTTTGGACAACCGAAGAGGTATATTCCAGAGAAGTGATCCGTGCTCATGCAGAAAAATGGCAGGTATGTCCTTTTGAGATGTGCCTGGATCTTTCCGTCTGGGTAGACGGGGTGATCTGTGACTATAATTACGCCTTTGATCCCAATGTCCATCTGAAACGCTTTTTCGGGGAAAATATTTCCGGAGATTATATTTTTCTCATTGATGAAGCGCATAATCTGGTAGAACGCGGAAGAGAAATGTACAGTGCGGAGATATCCAGACAGACACTTTTTACATTGCGGAAAAAAATCCGGAAACATTTTCCAAAACTCGCCAGGGCACTGGATAAAGCCAGCAGGCAGATGCTGGAACTGGAAGAGGATCTTAAGGCATCCCAAAATCCGTATCAGGTGCTTTCCAACCCAGGTGTACTGCCGGTTACGCTTCTTACCATTTCCGGTGAGCTGGAAGAAATTCTGGAAGAAAAAAATCTGGAAGAGGAGCTTCGAAAGGAGATCCTGGAATTTTATTTTGTTGTGCGTGATTTTCTGAATGTATCAGAACTGGTGGATGAGAACTATGTGGTCTATACGGAATGCTTTGGGGAAAATGATTTCCGGCTGCGCCTGTTCTGCGTGAATCCGGCTGCAAACTTAAGTGAATACCTGAAAAAGGGAAGAAGTGCGGTATTTTTTTCCGCAACACTTTTTCCGATGTTGTATTACCGGGAACTTCTTACAACAGAAACAGATGCTTATGGAATTTATGTGCAGTCCCCGTTTTCGGCAAAAAACAGGAGAATTCTCATTGGAAGCGATGTAAGCAGCCGGTATACAAGAAGAAACCATACAGAGTACCGTAAGATTGCGGAATATATTTCCAGGTGTGTATGGCAGCGCCAGGGGAATTATATGGTGTTTTTTCCTTCCTATCGTCTGATGGAAGATGTATATCAGGTTTATGAGGAGGAATTTTCGGTAGACTGGGTGCGCTGTATCCGGCAGAATTCTGATATGACCGAACGGGAACGGGAGGAATTTCTGGAAGAATTTCAGAGCAGGGAAGGAACACTGGTAGGTTTCTGCGTACTTGGAGGAATTTTTTCCGAGGGGGTTGATCTTACAGGTGAAAGTCTGATCGGAGCGATCATAGTGGGAACCGGACTTCCGCAGATCGGCAGTGAGCGGGAGATCCTGAAAGAATATTATGACCGAAAGAAACAGAGCGGTTTTGATTATGCCTATCGTTATCCTGGTATGAATAAGGTTCTTCAGGCCGCCGGACGTGTGATCCGGACCAAAGAGGACAGAGGTGTGATCCTGCTTTTGGATGACCGTTTTCTGGGACGGGATTACGGAGAAATTTTTCCGAGGGAATGGAAAGACCGGAGCAGCTGCAGACTGAATACTGTAGAAGAAGCAGTAAGCAGGTTCTGGCGGTCGTTTACTTGACAGACGTAAGAAATCCGGTATACTGATAGAGAATTTATCCACATTGCAGACAGGAAGATATGAGACCCGGATAAAATCAGTAACTGTTAAATCCAAAGATAAGAAAAGTGAAAGAAGTATATGAGACAGAAAAAAATATTAAAAATACTGGCAGTGTGTTTCAGCACGGTAATGCTTACTCAGCCGGCATCAGCGGCGGCGCCGCAGCAGACGGCACAGGGCAGCCTTGGGTCTGTTACGGAGGAGTCCCAGATACTTCCGATTCCCGATGGAAGTGGGAAATACATTTTAAAAAGCAGTGGTTTTTACTGCCTGAATGAAGACGGAACCAGAGAAAATGCACCGGCAGTGCATTATTTTGATCATTTTGTGATTGATGGTACGGTATTTGACGGATATTATTATCATGATGAAAACGGTAAATTTGCAGCAGGAAATCCGCATATGGTGCAGATCAGAAATCTGACTGCCCCCACAGAGGACGGGAGCGGGGCGGAAGTTTCTTTTGATGGCTGTTATATGGTGAATAATCTGGGAAAACTCAGTGCTTCGCCGCAGGTGCGGTATATGGACAATCTGGTGGTGGATAAGACTACCTATAATGGTTTGTATTATTTTGATCAGTATGGAAAGATGGTCACAGATCCCGGAATACATTATCTGGAAATGAATGCGGCAGGACAGATGTTTGATGGCTATTATTATTTTGGCGGAGAAAACGGAGTCCTGGTGCAGGAAGAAGGTACCACACCGGAAGGCTTTCCTGTTGATGGAACAGGAAAGGTAGAAACAAAGGACCTGGGTATGGAGGGCCTGGAAACCAGGCTTACGGAACTTTTCGGTTCCTATGACGGTATCTGGAGTGTATATGTAAAAGATCTTACCAATGATAAGGAATTTCAGCTGAACAGCCAGCCCTTATATTCGGCCAGCCTGATCAAGGCGTTTGTTATGGCACAGACATATGCCAATATGGATACTGTTCTTCAGAGCGAAGCCGCAAAAATGAAAAAAGATGTTTCTGATCCGGCAGTCTCGACAAAAGTTAATGATCTTCTCTGGAATATGATCACAGTCAGTGATAATGAATCTTTTAATGAGCTGGTACGCCTGCAGACGACATCCGGTGTTTTTAAAGACGGGGCAGAGGCAGTGAATGCTTTCCTTGCGGAAAGTCAGTTTGCGGATACATCGGTACAGCATACCTTGAGTCCTTCCGCATCCAAAGATGCGGGGCTGGGAGGGAGAAATACCACTTCTGTAAAGGACTGTGGAGAGCTTCTTTCCCGGATTTATAAAGGGGAATGTGTATCAAAGGAAGCTTCGGAAGCAATGCTGAATCTCCTTCTGAATCAGCAGGTGACAACCAAGATCCCCAGTGGTATTTCCGCCTCTGTGGAAATCGCAAACAAGACCGGGGAGACGGATACAGACCAGCACGACATTGCCATTGTATATGGGGAGAAGACAACCTATATTCTCTGCGTAATGTCTGAGAACTGTAAATCCGGGGATGCAGTTTCGCACATTCGTGATATTTCAGGGATTGTTTACAATTATCTGAATATGCGGCTTGACCAGGATTGATTTGTGAGCTAAAATGAAAATCGGCCGAGCGGTATCTGAATGTTTCATACAAAACAGGAGGATTTCACGAGCTCACGAAAGGAGATTTTTATTATGAAGACAGTACATACAGACAAGGCACCGGCAGCCATCGGACCGTATTCCCAGGCAATCATCCATGGAGATACTCTTTACACATCCGGTCAGATCCCGGTTGACCCGGCAACCGGAGAAGTTGTGGGAACAACCATCGAGGAGCAGGCAGACCGCGTAATGAAGAATCTTGGTGCAGTTCTTGAGACAGCAGGTTCCAGCTATGAGAAAGCAGTCAAAACTGTATGCTTTCTTGCAGACATGAACGATTTTGCCGCATTTAACGAAGTATACGCAAAATATTTCGTAAACAAACCGGCACGTTCCTGTGTCGCAGTTAAGACACTTCCGAAGAATGTACTCTGTGAGGTAGAAGTAATCGCGGCAGTATAATATAAAACGAGCAGTAAATCCCCTGTCAGGAAGAGATGATCTTCCGGCAGGGGATTTTTTGCTGTGATTGATTTTTAAAAAGAAATCCTGTATAATACCAAACTGTAATATTGTATCATTCAGCGGATTGAGACGTACGCTGTGAATTATCAAGATAAGTCAGGAGGATATAAATACATGCGAGTCGATGCGGACGATTTTGCCCGACCTTGCAGCTGCGGGAGGGAGCACCACATAGACGTTAAGGAAATTGTAATTGAATCAGGAGCTATCGGGAAACTGGAAGAAGAAATGTCAGACGGAGATCTGAGAGAATACATTTCCCCGCTTCTGATCTGTGACACAAACAGTTACAAGGCAACAGAGGAACTGATGGAAGATATCTACGACCGGTGCCAGGTGCTGATCCTGGATGCCGAAGATCTTGAGGCAGATGAACGGGCCGTGGAAATTGTGGAGAATTATATGGAAGAGGACATTGATCTTGTTCTTGCGGTAGGCGCAGGTACGATCCATGATCTCAGCCGGTTTGTGGCCCATCAGTACCGGATTCCTTTTGTCTCTGTGCCCACCGCAGCCAGTTCAGACGGATTTACTTCTACAGTAGCAGATATGACATGGAACGGTGTGAAAAAGGCAGTAGCAGCATCTGCGCCGCTTTTTGTTTTTGCGGATACGGATATTTTTGCAAAAGCACCGAAGAGACTTACCGCTGCAGGTGTGTCGGATATTCTGGGAAAATATATTGCTCTGGCAGACTGGAAAATAGCCAGCATTCTTTCGAAAGAATATTACTGTGCAGAGGTGGTAAATCTGGAAACAAAAGCTGTCAGGACTGTGAAGGATAATCTGAAGGAGATTGCGGCTGGCGAAGAAGAAGCATGTGAGAAACTGATGTATGCCCTGGTGCTGTCAGGGCTTGCCATGCAGATGACCGGAAATTCCAGACCTGCATCCGGAGCAGAACATCATCTGGTACATCTCTGGGATATGGAAGTTGTGAACGGGCATCTGGATGCGCTGCACGGTGAAAAAGTTTCTGCAGGAACCATGCTGGTACTTCTGGAGTACAAGAAAATTGCGGATGCCATCCGAAAAGGAAACTGCAAAGTGCATACCTGTACAGAGGAAGACCGGGAACTTCTCCAGAGTACTTTTGGAAAAAAAGGAATTCTTGGAGCAATCGAAAAAGAAAATACGCCGGAACTTCTGGATGATGTGAGCACGAAAGAACTTTCCGATACGCTTCCCGGAATTCTTAAGATCATTGATGCACTTCCGGCGGTTACAGATATGCAGGAAATGATGAATACAGCTGGTTGTGTAAGCAGAGTCCGGGATATCGGACTGCCGGGAGAGGTGATCGAAGAGAGTCTTCGCCTTGCACCGTATACAAGAAGAAGGCTGAGTCTTTTAAGGCTTCGGAAGATGCTCACATACTGATCAGAAAAAGATCACAATAAGTTCTGTTGACTTGGCATAAATTTCAGGAAAGGCAGTGAGGAATGGTTTGATAAGAGTAGGAATGGGATATGATGTACATAAACTGACAGAAGGCAGAGATCTGATCCTTGGAGGAGTAAACATTCCCTGGGAAAAAGGCCTTCTTGGTCATTCCGATGCGGATGTGCTGATCCATGCGATCATGGATGCACTTCTGGGAGCTGCGGCTCTTGGAGACATCGGAAAACATTTTCCGGACACAGACCCTGCATATAAGGGAATTTCCAGTGTAAAACTTCTGGTACATGTTGCCGGACTTCTGAAAGAAAACGGCTATGCGGTGGGGAATATTGATGCTACGATCATTGCCCAGAAACCAAAGATGGCACCACATATTCCAGAGATGAGAGAAAACATTGCGAAAGCACTTGGAATTGAAATATCACAGCTGAATATCAAGGCAACTACAGAAGAGGGCCTTGGTTTTACAGGACAGGGAGAGGGAATTTCTTCTCAGGCGATCTGCTCCCTGTATAGAATCGGGAAATTGGAGGAAGAGTAACATGAAGATTTTTAACACACTCACAAGAAGAAAAGAGGAGTTCGTACCTCTGGAAGAGGGCAAGGTAAAAATGTATGTCTGCGGACCTACGGTTTACAATCTGATCCATATCGGAAATGCCCGCCCCATGATCATTTTTGATACGGTACGAAGATACATGGAATATAAAGGATACGAGGTTAACTATGTATCCAACTTCACAGATGTGGATGACAAAATTATCAAAAAAGCCATTGAAGAGGGTGTTTCCGCAGAGGAAATTTCCACCCGCTATATCAAAGAGTGCAAGAAAGATATGGCAGACATGAATGTAAAACCTGCCACAACCGCACCTCAGGCAACACAGGAGATCCAGGGCATGATCGACATGATCCAGACCCTTATTGACAAGGGATACGCGTATCCGGCAGCCGACGGAACCGTATATTTCCGTGTAAAGAAATTCAAAGAGTACGGCAAGCTTTCTCATAAGAATCTGGATGATCTCCAGTCCGGTTTCCGTTCTCTGAAGGTATCCGGTGAGGACCAGAAAGAAGATCCGCTGGACTTCGTACTCTGGAAACCGAAAAAAGAGGGCGAGCCGTCCTGGCCGTCACCGTGGTGTGACGGACGTCCTGGCTGGCATATCGAGTGCTCTGTCATGTCCAAAAAATATCTTGGAGAAGAGATTGATATCCATGCAGGCGGAGAGGATCTGATCTTCCCGCATCACGAGAATGAGATCGCACAGAGCGAGTGCTGCAATGGTAAGATTTTTGCAAGATACTGGATGCATAACGGTTTCCTCAACATCGACAACCGCAAGATGTCCAAATCTCTTGGAAACTTCCGTACTGTACGTCAGATCGGTGAGCAGTATGATCTTCAGGTCCTTCGTTTCTTTATGCTGAACGCGCATTACAGAAGCCCGCTGAATTTCAGTGCGGATCTGATGGAAGCAGCCAAGAATTCTCTGGAGCGTATCCTGGAAGCAGCAGGCAAGCTCAGCGACCGTAAGGACAATGCGGCAGTGGAGAATATCACAGAGGAAGAACTTGCACTTCTCAAAGAGGCAGAAGGCTTTGTTACCAAATTTGAAGCTGCCATGGATGATGATTTCAACACTGCAGATGCACTTGCTGCCATCTTTGAGCTTGTTAAATTTGCCAACACGAATGTAAACGAAAACAGCTCAAAAGAATTTGCGGCAGGTCTTTATGAGGAACTTTTCAAACTCAGTGATGTGCTGGGACTGAAGATCGAGAAGAAAGAGGAAATCCTTGATAAAGAGATCGAGGATCTGATCCAGGAGCGTCAGGCTGCAAGAAAGGCTAAAGATTTCAAGAGAGCAGATGAGATCCGTGACGAGCTTCTGAAAAAAGGTATCATTTTGAAAGATACAAGAGAAGGTGTGAAATGGCAGAGAGCTTAAGGGAGCTTAAAGAGCTGTTTGATCTGAAAGACGCAGATCTTCGGACCTATTCACCTCTGACACTGGCCTATATCGGGGATGGTGTTTATGAACTGGTGATCCGTACCATCCTTGTGAAAAAGGCAAACTGCCCGGTAAACCGTCTCCACAAAAAGGCCAGTAGCCTTGTAAAAGCGTCTGCGCAGTCTGGCATGATGGAAATTCTTGAACCGCTTCTGACAGAAGAGGAAAAAAGTGTATACCGGAGAGGAAGAAATGCCCATTCCGCTACCATGGCCAAACATGCGACTATGGCGGATTACCGGCGTGCTACAGGCTTTGAGGCACTGATGGGATATCTTTATCTGAAAGAGGATTTTTCAAGGATACTGGAACTGGTCCACGCAGGACTTGAGAAGGAGGAAATTTAAATTGACTGAAATGATAGAAGGAAGAAATGCAGTACTTGAGGCATTTCGTTCCGGCAAATGTGTTGATAAATTGTTTATTCTGGATGGCTGTCAGGACGGACCGGTTCGTACTATCGCAAGAGAAGCCAGAAAACATGATACCATCGTGAAATTTGTTCCGAAGGAACGTCTGGATTCCATGAGCGAGACCGGTGCCCACCAGGGTGTGATCGCGCAGGTTGCGGCTTACGACTATTCCACAGTGGAAGATATTCTGAAAAAAGCAGAAGAAAAAGGAGAGCCTCCTTTTATTATTCTTCTTGACAATATTGAAGATCCTCATAATCTGGGAGCGATCATCCGTACTGCCAATCTTGCCGGTGCCCATGGTGTGATTATTCCGAAACACAGAGCTGTAGGTCTGACAGCTACTGTCGCAAAGACTTCTGCCGGTGCCCTGAACTATACGCCGGTTGCCAAGGTTGCCAACCTTGGACAGACGATTGATGAGCTGAAAGAAAAAGGAATCTGGTTTGTGTGTGCGGATATGGACGGAGAAGTGATGTACCGCCAGAACCTGACAGGTCCCATTGGCCTTGTGATCGGAAACGAGGGAAATGGTGTCAGCCGTCTTGTAAAGGAAAAATGTGATTTTACTACCGCGATCCCGATGAATGGAGACATTGATTCCCTCAACGCTTCTGTAGCGGCAGGAGTGCTTGCATTTGAGATCGTGAGACAGAGAATGGCAAAATAACAGATACAGCTTAAGCTGTTCGGAGAAAAAATGTGCCGATATAATGAGACAGAGGACGAAGTTCTTATTCAGAGGCTTCGTGCCGGAGAATCCATGATTGCAGATTATCTGATGGAAAAGTACAAAGGTCTGGTCAGAAAAAAGGCAAGGGCCATGTTTCTTATTGGCGGGGATACCGACGATCTGATCCAGGAGGGTATGATCGGGCTGTTTAAAGCAGTCCGGGACTACCAGCCTGACAGGGAAACATCCTTTCAGTCCTTTGCGAATATGTGTATTGACAGACAGATCTACAGCGCGATCAAAAGTTCAAACCGTCAGAAACATCAGCCGCTGAATACGTATATATCCTTAAGTGACAGGGAAATGGAAGAAAATCTCAGAGATTCCTGTACGGAACATGATAATCCGGAAGCAATCCTGATTGACCGGGAAAATGTAACAGCGCTGAAAAAAGAAATGAAAAAGAGCTTAAGTTCTCTGGAAAATCAGGTGTTTCAGCTGTATATTGCGGGAAATGGCTATGTGGAGATCGCGGAAATTCTGGGTAAAACGCCGAAGGCTGTTGATAATGCCCTGCGAAGAATCCGCAAAAAAATGAAACGTTGTTTTGGAGAAAGTTAATTCCCCTCTTTTCTTTTGGATATAAAAGTATTAAAATGATGTTAAAAACAGCGGAACAAGAAAGGAGACCAATTATGGCAAAGATTAATAAATACTGGGGACTGGTTGCAGTAGGAGCTCTTACTGCGGCAGCAGCAGGAGCTATTGCAGCGATCATATCCAGAAAATCTGTATGTGAAGACGATTTTGAAGATGACTTTGACGATCTCGATGATCTTGAAGAGGATGAGAAGAAAGAAGAAAAAGAAGAGAAAGAAGTTTTCCAGGACTGGGACAAAACCGCATCTGAGACTGTAGAAGTTTCCAAAGAGACAGAAGAAGAGGATACAAAAGAAGCACCGGCTGAAGAAGAGACGGAAGCTGAAACAGAGACAGAGAAAGCTGCAGCTGATGAGGCGGAAGAAAAAACAGAAGAGGCAGAAGCTTCTGAGGATGCAAAATCAGAAGAGTAAAAAGAGAATCCTGTGCGCTGTGTTCGGGGACTGCAGTACACAGGATTTTTATGCGATAGTCATGAAAATACAAATTTTTAAAAAAATAAAAATAAAGTATTGACAATATGAAAGTCATCTGATAATATAAACAACTGTGAGCGGCACAAACGTCGCGAAACAAGCTGCTGTGGCTCAGTCGGTAGAGCGTCGCCTTGGTAAGGCGGAGGTCACGGGTTCGATTCCCGTCAGCAGCTTTTTTTGTGTCCAAAAACAGACAATTTTTTGTTTAAATACAGGTTTTGCGGGTTTCAAAAACTCCAAATATATGATAAGATAAAACATCAGGACGATATCTAGGAGGGAGAATCATGGACAACGAGACAGTTTCCAAAAACTTTATTGAGAATATTATAGACAAAGATCTTGAAGAAGGCGTTTATGACACTGTGCATACACGTTTTCCACCGGAACCGAATGGTTATCTTCATATCGGACATGCTAAGTCCATTCTTTTAAACTATGGGCTTGCAAAGAAATACAACGGAAAATTTAACCTTCGTTTCGATGATACAAACCCGACAAAGGAGAAATCCGAATTTGTAGAATCCATCAAGGCTGATGTAAAATGGCTTGGCGCAGACTGGGAAGACAGACTTTTCTTTGCTTCTGATTATTTTGACCAGATGTATGAGGCCGCTGTGAAGCTGATCAAAAAAGGCAAGGCATTTGTCTGCGACCTGACTGCAGACCAGATCCGTGAGTACAGAGGAACTCTTACAGAACCAGGTAAAGAGAGCCCATACAGAAACCGTACTGTAGAAGAGAACCTGCAGCTTTTTGAGGAGATGCGTGAGGGCAAATACGGAGACGGAGAAAAAGTTCTCCGTGCAAAGATCGATATGGCATCTCCGAATATGAACATGCGTGACCCGGTTATCTACCGTGTAGCACGTATGACACATCACAACACTGGAGACAAGTGGTGCATCTATCCGATGTATGACTTTGCTCATCCTATCGAGGATGCGATCGAAGGCGTGACTCATTCCATCTGTACTCTGGAATTTGAGGATCACAGACCGCTCTATGACTGGGTTGTAAAAGAACTGGAGTATCCGCATCCACCGAAACAGATCGAGTTTGCCAAACTGTACCTTACCAATGTTGTCACCGGTAAACGTTACATCAAGAAACTTGTTGAAGACGGAATCGTAGATGGCTGGGATGATCCGAGACTGGTATCAATCGCCGCACTTCGCCGCCGCGGATTTACACCGGAATCCATCCGTAAATTCGTAGAGCTCTGTGGCGTTTCCAAGGCCAACAGTTCTGTGGATTACGCAATGCTTGAGTACTGCATCCGCGAGGATCTGAAACTGAAACGTCCACGTATGATGGCGATCCTTGATCCGATCAAGCTTGTGATCGACAATTATCCGGAAGGACAGGTTGAGTACCTGGAAGCTCCGAACAACATGGAGAACGAGGAACTTGGAACTAGAAAGATCCCGTTCAGCGGAGAACTTTATATCGAACGTGATGATTTCATGGCAGAGCCTCCGAAGAAATACAAACGTCTTTATATCGGAAATGAAGTCCGTCTTATGAATGCATATTTTGTAACCTGCACAGGATATGAAGCAGATGATGACGGAACGATCCGTGTGGTTCACTGTACTTATGATCCGGAAACCAAAGGTGGAAATGCACCGGACGGACGTAAGGTAAAAGGAACCATCCACTGGGTGGAGGCATCCAATGCAGGTAAAGTTGAGGTAAGACTTTACGAGAACATCGTAGATGAAGAGAAGGGTGTTTACAATAAAGAAGACGGATCTCTCAATGTAAATCCAAACTCTCTCACCGTGACGAGCGCTTATGTTGAGCCGGAGCTTCTGAAAGCAAAAGGCTACGACAGTTATCAGTTTGTCCGCAACGGATTCTTCTGTGCAGACATCCATGACTCCAAAGAGGGCGCACCGGTATTTAACCGTATTGTGTCTCTTAAGAGTTCTTTTAAACTGCCGAAGGCATAAGATCAAAACAGCAAATTATATATAAAAGACAGTACGCCGGGATGTACAGAAATCCCGGCGTATTATATTTTATGATCCGGAAGGAATTCTCTTTTGACAATTCCGGTTGCACCTCCTTCCGTAAAAGGTTATACTGATAACACAGAAAGAGAGGAATACACACATGAGAAAGATTGTGCTTGCTTCTGCATCTCCCAGGAGACGGGAGCTTTTAAGCCAGGTGGGAATCACATTTGAGGTAAAACCTGCCAGTGGTGAAGAACGGATCACCAGCACAGAGCCCTCGAAGGTGGTTGAGGAACTTTCCTTCCAAAAGGCCATGTTTACCGCACATGCGCTGGAAAAAGAACAGGCGGATGATCTGGCGGACATTCTTATAATCGGAGCGGATACCATAGTCTCCTATGAAGGAAAGATCCTTGGTAAACCTTCAGACCCGGAGGCAGCAGTGAAGATGCTGAGTATGCTGCAGGGAAATACACACCAGGTATATACGGGTGTGACAGTTCTTGTAAGAGAAGAAGAAAACTGGAAAGTTCATACGTTTCATGAATGTACAGATGTAATTTTTTACCCGGTAACAAAGGAAGAGATCGCAGAATATGTAAACAGTAAAGATCCTATGGATAAGGCAGGAAGCTACGGAATCCAGGGTGCCTGGGGTGCTTATGTGAAAGGAATCCGCGGCGATTACAACAATGTAGTCGGACTGCCTGTGGCAAGGCTGATCTATGAGACAAAGAAACTTGGAATAAACCTGAGAGGATGAATGACAAAATGATAAAAGCTTGTATCTTTGACCTGGATGGAACGATTGCAGACACACTGGAGTCCATGGCATATGTGGCAAATGAGATCATGGAAAAGTTTTCCCTGAAACCGCAGCCGACAGATAATTTCCGTTATTACAGCGGTGAAGGCGCGGATATGCTGATCAAAAGATGTCTGATCGATGCCGGAGATCCGGATCTGGTCCATTATGAAGAAGTCCGGGAACTTTACCGTAAAAAATTTGATGAAGATCCCCTGTATAAAGTTGTACCATATAAGGATATGCCGGAAACCATTCAGAAACTGAAAGATGCGGGATTAAAAATGGCCGTATGTTCTAATAAACCGCATATTGCGGCACAGAAAGTCGTAAAAGCGATCTATGGAGATGTTTTTGACGAAGTAATGGGACAGCAGGAGGGAATCCGAAGGAAACCGGCACCGGATGGTCCGTTAAAGATCGCGGAAGAATTCGGAGTAAAACCGGAAGAATGCATGTATATCGGAGATACAAAAACGGATATGCAGACAGGTAAATCAGCCGGAATGTATACAGTAGGTGCACTCTGGGGCTTTCGTGACCGCAGGGAACTGGAAGAAAACGGCGCAGACATTGTAGCAGCGGTACCGTTGGAACTGGTTGCTATTTATGAGAAGAAAAATAATAAATAAAGGAGGACTTTTTTAAAATGTATAAGAAAGAATATGTCCAGACATTTCTGGAAAAACAGGGACAGCTTTTTGATGAGCCGGTAGCAGATGATTTTGAAGAGGCAGAGGCATTTCTGGAAGACTGTATGGCAGTAGTGCTGGATTCTCTGAAAGATGTAAAAAAATATCTGGATGGAATGGGTGCAGATGTAGAGGGACTTTCCCTGAAAGAACTGGAAGAAGAAAGTGAAGTGTTTAAACTTCCAGATGGAAAATATCTCATTGTTGAAGGCTGAGAGAAAAAACGGAAAGCAGAAATTACATCCTTGAAAATTAAATATGGTAAACTTGCATCAACAAAGGAAAGAATGCATAAATCTGAAAATGCAGGAAAACATAAGGATGTAAAGGAGGATGGAATATGAGGAAAAACAGAGTACTGGCAGTGATCATGGCCGTGCTTATGATGGTTACATTACTTCCATCTATGGTGTTTGCCGCTGCGGTTCCCCAGGGAGCTCTGGATGGCAAACTGAAAGTTAAGGGAACAATTGCAGTAGGTGTTACCTTAAGCGCAGATTATTCCAAGGTAAAGCCAGAAGGAATTACAGATGATTATGTGAGTTTTTCGTGGTCACTGAAAGATGGTGATGTGCTCACCGAAGTAGGAACAGATAAAACCTATAAGGTTGAAGAAAAGGATCTGGGATTTCCCATTGTTCTTAAGATCACAGGAAAAGAAGAAATGGGAATCAGTGGCGAACTTACTGTAACAACACAGGAAGTTTCCGCAACGGAGGAAGATGCCAAAGCTCTTGCACAGCAGAAGAAGACAGAAACATCTACCAGCGAGAGCGGATCAGATGAGACTTTGGAGCAGGATTCTCAGGACAGCACCATTACGATCACCGGATTGGGAGAAACTGATACAGATTCCGGAAATACCGAAGAGACAGAGGATTCGACAGAAGATCAGGCAGAGGATTCATCAGATACGACAGCCGGATCTGATGAAAAAACTGTTGAGACCGGGGAAACGAAAGCACAGAATGGTGACAGTGCTTCAACAGAAGAACTTACATATTCCGCAGTTGTATCCACAGAAGACGGAAGTGGTGTTTTAAATTTCGGAACTGTGACAGAAGGTTACACAGAGATACCGGAAGTACAGTATGTTACGATTACCAATACCGGAACTGCAGATCTGAATTTTAAAGAAATTTCTCCGGAGAATTTCATGGCTGAAGATATTAATGGACAGCCACTGAAAAGCGGAGAGCAGATTACGGTATGGGTAAAACCAAGAGAGGGACTGAACGCCGGAGAATATAAAGATCTGATCACATATCAGACAGAAGAAGGCGTGGATGTTTTCTTTGAGGCGGATCTCACTGTAGAAGCACAGACAGATGACGGGAATAACGGGAACGCGGATGCGGGGAAAGCATCGGAACCATCCGACAGTGAAGAAGGACAGTATGAACTGACAGCAGATCCTGCAGAGATTCCTTTTGATGACCTGACAGAGGGCTATACGGAGGTTGATCAGACAAGAACTGTAACCATAAGAAATACAGGTACAGAAACGGTAACTCTGAAACAGCCGCAGTCAGACAATTTTGATATTGAACCTGTCAGTGAAGGTGAAAATAATGGAGAAATCATGCTTGCCCAGGGCGATGAGCAGATGTTTACAGTTCAGCCAAAGCTGGGACTGGAAGCAAAAGATGATCCATATGAGGAAGATCTTGTTTTTGCCACGTCGGACAATAAGGCGTCAGCAGCTGTGAAAGCAAGCGTATTGGTAAATGGGGACAGTTTCACTGAAAATTCTGTAGATATTACCCCAAAAGATCTGAATTTTGGAGAGCTGGAACAGGGATATTCCAATGCCCCGGAAGCACAGACTGTAACAGTTACCAACACAGGTACGGAAGCGATCCGTCTGGTACAGCCAACAGCCAAGAATTTTGAAGTAGGAGCTCTTTCTGCTGAGGTACTCAATCCGGGCGAAGATAATCAGGCAACTTTTACTATCCAGCCCAAAACCGGCCTTTCTGCAGGAGAATACAGTGGCAAGATCAGAATCGCAGATAAAGATGGAAATATAGATGAGAACGTTTCGGTCTCCTTTACTGTAACGAAACCGGAACCGGTGTATGATCTTTCGGTCAAACCGGAAGAAGGTCTGAATTTCGGTACGGTGAACGAAGGTTATAAAGATCTTCCGGAAGCACAGACTGTAACAGTTACCAACACCGGTAACACAAAAATCACACTGCAGCAGCCAACCGGAAAAAATTATACCGTAGGAGCTCTTTCACAGACAGAGCTTGAGGCGGGAAAAAGTGCAACCTTTACAGTGCAGCCGAAGAAGGGTCTTTCCAAAGAAGAATATCTGGAAGACATTGTAATTTCCAACAGTGCAGATGTATCTGCTTATATTACTGCGTATTTCAGTGTTCGAAAAAATACTGATAACAGTGAGAAAGAGAATGATCTTACCGGAATCCGAAAACCATCATCGATCACAGATCTTCCAAATGGGACAGAGAAAACACAGAAAGCGCTGAAACTTCCGGAAACTGTGACGATCACAACAACAAAGGGAGAACAGAAAGCTTCTGTGAAATGGGATGTGAAAGGCTGTTCTTATGACCCTTCCTCTGTGGACAGACAGACATTCAATGTAAAAGGAACTGTTACACTCCCCGATGGTGTGAAAAATCCTGACAAGATCAGTACGGTGATTGCGGTAAGTATTACTGTAAATGCATATAAAGGTTCCGGGGTAAAGGAATCTGATAACAAGATCACGGGAATTGATCCCAATGGAAAATATGATACAAACACGAAAATCACTTTCACAGCGGTAGGCGCTGGTATGGATAACAGCAATCCGGTGAAGGGAGATACCCGTTTCCAGCCAAGGAGCTGGCAGATTACGGAAAAGCGTGACTGGGATTCGGAACCATATACAGCAACTTTCCGCGTAAGCAAACCAGGCGAGTATACACTGAAAGTCAATTTTGTGCAGCAGAGATATGACGGCTCCAGATGGACAGATACAGATGTCCAGTCTGAAAGCAAAGTTACATTTACTGTGTCACAGGCGGAGATCCTTACAGCAACACCAAGCCCTGCAGTTACGCAGTCCAGCCAGAAATCAGCGGTACAGACAGGAGACAGTACACCGATCATGACATTTGTGATCATCCTGATCGCTGCAGTTGTATGTATTGGAGGAATTCTTATATACCGCAGAAAGAAAAAATAAAAGCAGAATTATAAAAGATTCCCCTCGTGCATGAGAAATG
Organism: Ruminococcus sp. AM36-2AA; assembly: GCF_003461955.1. Lineage (GTDB taxonomy): Bacteria > Bacillota > Clostridia > Lachnospirales > Lachnospiraceae > Blautia_A. The sequence continues at coordinate 187,118 of NZ_QTYB01000006.1, forward strand.
TGTGAGGGGAATCTTTTTGCGTATGAAAAATTTATAGCCGACATTGTTACTAGCACTCGAAAATGGCGAGTGCTAAATTTTTCTTGACTTTTGCAAAAAGTCGTATTAGTATATATTTATTGAAAAAAACAACAGGTTTCCGGGTTTACCGGAACATAGGAAATAAAAAACAAAAGGAGAGTGACATACATGTCAGCAAAACATGGAAGTTTATCAATCAACAGTGAAAATATTTTTCCGATCATCAAGAAATGGTTATACTCCGATCATGACATTTTTGTAAGAGAAATGATCTCCAATGGATGTGACGCAATCACCAAACTGAGAAAACTGGAAGTTATGGGTGATTATACATTCCCGGATGGCTATAAACCGGCAGTAAATGTTATCGTAGATCCAGATCAGAAAACCCTGAAGTTTATTGATAATGGTATCGGTATGACTGCAGATGAGGTAGAGGAATATATTACACAGATCGCTTTTTCCGGTGCAACAGAATTTCTTGAGAAATATAAGGATAAGACAACAGATGATCAGATGATCGGTCATTTCGGACTTGGATTTTATTCCGCGTTTATGGTTGCGGATGAGGTACACATCGATACGCTTTCTTATAAAGAAGGATCTGCACCGGTTCACTGGACCTGTGACGGTGGTACAGAATATGAGATGACAGATGGAAACAAGACAGAACCAGGAACTGAGATCACACTTTTCCTTAATGAGGAGAGCCTGGAGTTTGCCAATGAGTACCGTATGCGTGAAGTGATCGAGAAGTACTGTTCTTTCATGCCGGTAAACATCTATCTTTCCAAAGCAAATGCAGAGCAGGAGTATGAGACTATCGATGAGGCAGATCTTCGTGAGGATGATGTAGTTGTTGAACATATCCACGAAGATGCCAAGACAGAGGAGAAAGAGAACGACAAAGGTGAAAAAGAAGTTGTAGAGGTATCTCCGGCAAAGGACAAAGTAAAGATCAACAAACGTCCGGTATCTTTAAGTGATACACAGCCGCTTTGGATGAAACATCCGAATGAGTGCACAGACGAAGAATATAAAGAGTTTTACCGTAAGGTATTTATGGATTACAAAGAGCCACTGTTCTGGATCCATCTGAACATGGATTATCCGTTTAACCTGAAAGGTATTCTGTATTTCCCGAAGATCAGAACAGAGTATGATTCCATTGAGGGAACAATTAAACTTTATAATAACCAGGTATTTATTGCAGACAATATCAAAGAGGTGATCCCGGAATTCCTTCTTCTCCTGAAAGGTGTGATCGACTGCCCGGATCTGCCACTGAATGTATCCCGTTCCGCACTGCAGAACGATGGTTTTGTAAAGAAAATCTCCGAGTACATTACCAAGAAAGTTGCGGATAAACTGACTGGAATGTGCAAGACAGACAGAGAATCTTATGAGAAATACTGGGATGATATCAGTCCGTTTATCAAATTTGGCTGCATCAAAGATGCGAAATTCGGCGAAAAGATGAACGACTATATCCTTTTCAAAAATCTGGATGGCAAATATCTTACTCTGAAAGATTGTATTGAGGAGAATAAGAAAGAAGAGAAGACAGAAGAGAAAACTTCCGAGGAATCCAAGAATGAGGAACCTGAGAAAACAGTGATCTATTACGTAACAGATGAGGTACAGCAGAGCCAGTACATCAATATGTTCCGTGAGGCCGGTAAAGATGCGGTAATCCTTAAACATGTGATCGATTCTCAGTTTATTTCTCATCTTGAGCAGCAGGATCAGAACGTACAGTTCAAGAGAATTGACGCAGATCTTACAGAAGAGCTTCGTGAGGATGGCGAGACAGATGAAGCAACGGTTAAAACTCTGACCGATGTATTCCGTAAAAATCTGGGTAAAGATAAACTGGAAGTAAAGGTAGAAAAGCTGAAAAATGAGGGAACAGCAGCGATGATCACTCTTCCGGAAGAGAGTCGCCGTATGCAGGATATGATGAAGATGTATAACATGTACGGAATGGATCCGAATATGTTCGGAGGACAGGAGGTACTTGTTCTGAATGCAAATCATCCACTGGTGAAATTTATAGCTGAGAATCAGGAATCTGAACATGTGCCGGTAATCTGCGAACAGCTTTATGATCTGGCTATGATGAGCCATAAGCAGCTTTCTTCTGAAGAAATGACAAAATTTGTAAAGAGAAGTAACGATATCCTTATGGTTCTTACCAAATAAAAAACATCGAAAAAAGGCTTTGCCCTTGTGGCAGAGCCTTTTTTGGGCTGAATGTGGATTTCAGATATCCGCTTGGCGCGGATTCGATTAAAAATTTCCTGCAATACATAAAAATTTCGAAATTACAGAAAATATCAGAGAGAGTGTTACAATAACATTTACCATATGTTAATTTTATGTTATATTTGTAATATGGAGCTATAGAAAAGTGGATATCTGTTATCCAGAATAAAGAGAGGTATATAAGTGAGAGTATTGCAGGTTGGCTTAGGTAACATAGGAGGAGGCTTGGAAGCTTTCGTCATGAATTATTACCGGGAGCTTTCGAAAATGGATGTGCAGTTCGATTTTGTCTGCATGTATGGTAAGATCGCTTATGAAAAAGAAATAAAAACACTTGGAGGCAGGATTTTCTATGTTCCCAATGTGAAAAAGAATTATCTGGGATATGTGAAACGATTTAAACAGATATTAAAAAAAGGAAATTATGATGTGGTGCATGTGAATATGCTGTCCGCAGCCAATATTGTTCCATTGCGGCTGGCATCGAAAGCCGGAGTCAGGAAGGTGATCGCTCATTCTCATAATTCTTCCTGTCCGGGAATGGTACGAAAATTCATGCACTGGTGCAACCGTGCCCGCATCAAAAGATATGCCACAGATTTTTTTGCGTGTTCGGAGGTGGCGGGAAGATGGCTGTTTGGGAATGAAGATTATGATGCCGGTAAGGTAGTTATCGTACACAATGCGATATCTATGGAACGCTATCTCTTTTCGGAAGATCATCGTGCGATTGTCCGCAGTGCGTTTGGCTGGGGAAACCGGTTTGTTGTAGGTCATGTAGGACGGTTTGATCCACAGAAAAACCATGAGGGGCTTCTGGATATTTTTAAGGAGATCCTGAAGAAGAGACCGGATGCTGTGCTGGCACTTGTAGGAAGCAGAGGCGGTCAGTATGAAAATATTCTGGAACGGGTAAAGAGTGAAAACCTGGAGGATAAGGTGTTTTTTCTGGGAAAGAGAACAGATATCGGAGCCTTTCTGTCTGCGATGGATGTATTTCTTTTTCCTTCTCTTTACGAAGGATTGCCCTTTGCACTTGTGGAAGCGCAGGCTAACGGACTTACCTGTGTGATTTCAGATACAATTTCCAGAGAAGTTAATGTGATTCCCGGACAGTTGAAACCACTTTCTCTTGGAACATCTCCCGAAAAATGGGCAGAAACTGTGGTAAGAGCAGGAAAAAGGCCGCGAGTCGGGAAGGAAGAGATTTATCAGGGACTTGTAGAAGGACATTTTGATATTTGCCGGGAGGCGCGACGATTGAAAAAACTGTACGGAGAATAAAAAATGGAAATAATTGATTTTGTCATTCCCTGGGTAGATGGATCAGATCCGGCCTGGAGAGAAGAATTTCAGCGTTACAGTCCGACAAAGGGGACGGATGCAGGAGAGAACAGATATCGGGACTGGAATAATCTGAGGTACTGGTTCCGCGGAGTAGAAAAGTTTGCGCCCTGGGTAAATACAGTATGGTTTGTTACCTGGGGACATGTTCCGCAATGGCTTGACAGAAATGCGCCGAAGCTTCGGATCGTTCGCCATGAAGATTATATTCCGTCAAAATATCTGCCGACTTTTAACTGCAATCCGATTGAATTGAATTTTCACAGGATTCCCGGTCTGGCAGAGAAATTTGTGTATTTCAATGATGATATGTTTCTCCTGAGGCCTGTAGAGCCTGAGATCTTTTTTAAAAATGGTCTCCCAAGAGATTGCTGTATTGAAACCGCAATTGCACAGGATGATATCCGAAATCCTTTTGCGCATATTCTTCTTAATGATATGGCACTTGTAAACATGCACTATAAGAAACGAAAAGTTATCAAAAAAAATTTCAGAAAGTGGTTTCATCCTTCTTATGGAAACATGCTGTTGAGAAACATTCTTATGATTCCTTATCAGGAGTTTTCCGGGTTTAAGTATACCCATGTTCCAAGTGCGTTTTTAAAATCTACATTTGAAGAGGTCTGGAAGCGGGAGGGGGAAGTACTGGATGAGGTATGCAGGAACCGTTTTCGCAGTGTATTTGACGTTAATCAGTATCTGATGAAGTACTGGCAGTATATGGAAGGAACTTATGAACCGCAGTCTCCGAAAATTGGCCGTTTTTATAAGACAGGACTGGAAGACCAGAAGATCCTGGAAACGATCGCGGGGCAAAAGGCGGCTATGCTGTGCATCAATGATGAAGGAGGCAGCCAGGAAGAGTTTTTGAAAATGAGGGAGGCTGTAATAGAAGCCTTTCAGAAAATCCTTCCGGAGAGATCGTCCTTTGAACAAAAATAAGTATTTTCATGCTTGAAGATGGTATCAGGAAATTTATCTGGTATCATCTTTTTTATATGCACATATTGTTATTTTAATGACAATGCGTGCATCTTTAACACAATTATATCTGTTTTATATAAGATAATGGATATTGCACTTGAATTATAGAAATAATATAGAAGATAATTCAAATCCGTATCTAATATGTAAAAAATAAATTTTCAGAAGAAAGCGAAAAAATCAAATAAGTGTCGTATTATATATGAGGATATTTTTCTAAAAAAGAAAATGTGCAAAACGGAGGGAAGATGTATGAAAAGAATATATGGACTGATCAGAAAACTTGGAGCGACTTCAAAATATAAGGGGTATTTCTTTGTAGCAGAAGCTGTAAAGATTTCCATGCGGCATCAGTATAAACCTATGCATATCACAAAAGATATTTATCCATGTCTGGCAACAAAATATAAATCGACTCCTACGAATATAGAACACGATATCCGAACATTGATCAATGTCTGCTGGGAAGGAAATAAAAGTTTTCTGGATGAGATCGCGGGATATCCTCTGGAATACAAGCCTACCAATAGTCAGTTTATTGATATGCTTGCATATTATTTGAGAGAAATGGAAGAAGAGAACTGATCACAGTTTTTCAAAAAGTATCTGATTCTGGTTCAGAAAATGGAGAATCATATCATCCCAGAACTGTTCCGGCTGTTTGGTCATTAAAAATGTTTTGAGAGAGGTTCCGGTAGTACAAAGAAGCGCGTTATTTTTAAATTGGAGATTTAAGTAGAATCCGTCAATCTGCTCGGAAGAAATTCCCAAATCTGTATTTCTCATAGCAGCCTCAATTCCATTACGGCTTAAGTGCAACACAATCTTAAAGCTTAAGGGAGTGCGTTTTCCACGTATTACGGACCAGCAGAAAGGTCTGATTTCTTTCCACAGAGAATGGGTCCGTCCATGTTCCGTAAGTTTATTCAGGCTGTCTGTGTCAAAAAAGTCTCTTTGAAGTCTGCCGTCGATCGTAAATGTGTTGAAGGTTGTTATCGATGCTTCAGACAGGCAGAATTTATCAAATACTTCTCCTATAAAAAGCTTGTTTGTAAAATCCCGGATATCTGTGATTTTTAATGCCAGCATGTTACACTTCCTTTCTTGCTTGATTATGTGTAGACATTATAGCGCAGATAACGAAAAAAGGACAGACTTTTTAAAAAACTCTTTTCAAATACGTATTTATGTGATACCATAGATGTGGTATTGAATACTACATATAATGGAAAAGAGGACGATATAATTGAGTTATAAGATTGCGATAGATAGCTGCGGAGAACTGCTGAATGAATGGAAAGATGATGAGAGAATTGAAGCTGTTCCGTTAACACTGATGGTTGGTGGCGAGAGCATTATAGATGATGAAACTTTTGATCAGAAAGATTTTCTGAAAAAGGTTGCTGCATGCCCGGAATGCCCGAAATCTGCATGCCCGTCTCCGGAACGCTACATGAAAGCTTACGAATGTGAAGCAGACCATATTTATGCAGTTACACTTTCTTCTGAACTGAGTGGCTCCTACAACAGTGCGGTTCTTGGAAAGAGTCTGTTTCTGGAGGATAACCCCGGGAAAAAAATCCATGTATTTAATTCCAGGTCTGCATCCGGTGGAGAAAGCCTGATTGCCATGAAGATCGTGGAATGCGAAGAAAAGGGACTTTCTTTTGAGAAAATTATAGAGACTGTAGATAAGTATATTGAAGAAATGAGTACATTTTTCGTACTGGAGAATCTGGAAACTCTGCGTAAGAATGGACGTCTGAGCAGAGTAAAGGCTCTGGTGGCCAGTGCACTGAAGATCAAACCGGTTATGGGATCTACTCCGGAGGGAAGTATCTGTCAGCTTGATCAGGCCAGAGGAATGAACAAGGCAATTGTGAAGATGGTGGAACATGTTGGAGAAAAAGGAATCAATATCCATGAAAAGACGGTTGCCATCACACACTGTAACTGTCCGGAAAGAGCGAAGATGCTGGAAGAAGCTATCCGGGAGAGACTGAATCCTGCGAAGATCGTTGTTATGGATACTGCAGGGGTCAGCAGCATGTATGCAAACGATGGAGGCGTTATTGTGGCTGTCTGATCTTATGACAGCAGAAGCTTTTGGTCTGCAGTTCAGAAAATTATCACATTTCTTTCTGGAGTTGCTGCTTTCCTTTTGAAAACAGATGTGCTATAATAAACGAAGTATTTGAATCGGCAAAGGAGAACAACAATGAGCCAGAAGAAAGTTGACAAATATAAAAACAACAAATTTGGACGAAGCAGTGCTCAGAAGAAAGAACGGGTGGAATTTGTTCTTGAGATGGCGGCGTGGATTCTGATCGCAGCACTGTTTGTAGGCTGGATCGGCTATTCCGCTTACGCGAAGATCCAGGCGAAAGAGGCCAGTGTGAAAGTAGATACAGTAATGGATACATCAGCACTGACAGATTATATTTCAGGATTATCATCAGACAGCGCCGAGTAAGGGATTATTTGACCGGATCAGGCAGCGAAGGCAGATTACAGATATTTGTTTGACGACAGTGACAGAAATAGCTAAAAATGAAGAGATCTCCAGGATGTATAAATGAGCATCCCGGAGATTTTTTTGTATAGAATAATATAATAAAAAAACAGGTCTGCTCTGGAGCAAACCTGTTTTGACTTATACGTTTCTTATGGTTATAGATTTATCTGGTAAATTATAACTTTGTAACGTTAGCAGCCTGCATTCCGCGAGCGCCTTCTGTTAAGTCGTAGGATACAGCCTGTCCCTCTTCAAGAGATTTGAAGCCTTCACCGTTGATTGCGGAGAAATGTACGAATACATCCTGTCCGTCCTCACCTGTGATAAAACCATAACCTTTTTCTGCGTTGAACCACTTTACAGTTCCCTTGTTCATTTTGTGTTACCTCCATAGAAATAAAAAAGTTAAAATAGCCTTCTGATGATAATAAAAAATCACCAGATTTTACAGACTATATTCATGTAAATATAATCTCTAAAAACTAGTGATTTTACATTAAATATCTTGCCATGTTCTGATTATATAACCCGTGTTTTGAAATGTCAAGGAGAAAATTCCGGCAATTTCAGTACATAAAACAGGACTGAATGGCTTTGTAAAAAAATTCTTTATAAAAAGAGAATTTTCGTGTATGATATAATAGAATGTAAGCGGATTGAAATATCCACTTGATAAAAACCAGGATGAGAGGAGAACATAAATGGGGATTCTGATTCGAGGAGGCCGGATCGTGGATGCGGCCACAGATACGGATAAAACAGGCGACATTTATCTGGAAGACGGGATCATCACGGAAATAGGGCAGAAGCTGAAAAAGAAAGATGGAGACCGTGTGATTGATGCAAAAGGAAAGCTGGTCATGCCGGGAATCATCGACCTTCATGTCCATTTTCGTGATCCGGGACAGACACATAAGGAAGACATTATGAGCGGTGCGGCGGCAGCTGCCCATGGAGGTGTGACAACAGTAGTTGCCATGCCAAATACAACTCCTACCATTGATAATCCGGACAGAGTAAATTATGTACATAATAAAGCGGCCCAGGTTTCCGGCATTCATGTGCTTCAGGCAGGTGCTGCCACGAAGGGTGAGAAGGGAACGGAGCTTTCGGATATCGCAGGAATGGTAAAGGCCGGTATCCCGGCAGTTTCCGAAGATGGTAAATCAGTGATGAATACAGCACTCTGTAAAGAAGCAATGAAAATTGCAGCAGAATGCGGAGTTCCGTTCTTTGATCACTGCGAAGATATTGATCTGCGTGGGGACGGCTGTATGAACGATGACGAAAATGCCAGAAGACTGGGGCTTCCGGGAATCTGCAATGCGGTGGAGGATACCATCACGGCCAGAGATATCATTCTGGCGCTGGAAACAGGTGTGCATCTTCACCTCTGCCATTGTTCCACTTATGGTGATGCCGAGATGATGAAGTTCGTAAAAGAAAAAGGATATGATAATATCACGGCAGAAGTGTGCCCTCACCATTTTATCCTTTCATCTGATGATATAAAAACCGATGATCCGAATTACAAGATGAATCCGCCTCTTCGTACACCGAAGGATGTGGAAGCGCTGAAACAGGGGTTGAAAGATGGCACCATTGAGGTAATCAGTACAGATCACGCACCACACAGTGCAGAGGAAAAAACAGGTTCCATGAAGAATACGCCATTTGGAATCGTAGGACTTGAGACAAGCCTTCCGCTTACCTACACAGAGCTGGTAGAAAAAGGTGTGATTACATTAAAACAGATGGTGGAGAAGATGTGCCTGAACCCTGCAAAGATTCTGGGACTCGAAAGCGGAACGTTGCAGGAAGGCCACCCGGCAGATGTGATTATTGTAGATACGGAGCAGGAGTATACTATCGATAAAAATAAATTTGTTTCCAAAGGTCACAATACGCCATTTGACGGATGGAAAGTAAAGGGAAAAGTTCTTTATACCATCTGTGACGGAAAAATTATATTTGAAAATCAGGAGGAGAAATAATCATGATTAACAAACTGATCAGCAACATTCGCAAAACAAATGCACCAATCGTTGTAGGACTGGACCCTATGCTGAATTATATTCCGGAACATATCCAGAAGAAGGCTTTTGCAGAGTTCGGGGAAACCTTGGAAGGTGCTGCAGAAGCTATCTGGCAGTATAACAAAGGAATTGTAGATGCAACATATGATCTGATCCCGGCAGTAAAACCACAGATCGCCATGTATGAGCAGTTTGGTATCCCGGGACTGATTGCATACAAGAAAACGGTTGATTACTGTAAATCCAAAGATCTGGTTGTGATCGGTGATATCAAGAGAGGTGATATCGGATCTACATCTGCAGCCTATGCAGTTGGACATCTGGGACAGGTTCAGGTAGGTTCCAGGAAATATGCAGGCTTTGACGAGGACTTTGCTACAGTAAATCCATACCTTGGTTCTGATGGTGTGAAACCGTTCATGGATATCTGCAAAGAGGAGAAAAAAGGTATTTTTGTTCTGGTAAAAACTTCCAACCCGTCAAGCGGTGAGTTCCAGGATCGTGTTATTGATGGCCGTCCGCTCTATGAGCTGGTAGGCGAGAAAGTTGCACAGTGGGGCGATGAGCTTGTGGGCGACGAATACAGTTATGTAGGCGCTGTTGTAGGTGCAACTTATCCGGAAATGGGAAAAGTATTAAGAAAAATCATGCCGAAGACATTTATCCTTGTTCCTGGATATGGGGCACAGGGTGGAAAAGGAGCAGATCTTGTCCATTTCTTTAATGAAGACGGACTTGGAGCTATTGTAAACTCTTCCAGAGGAATCATTGCTGCATACAAGCAGGAAAAATATAAAGAGTTTGGTGCTGAAAATTACGCAGATGCCTCCAGAGCGGCTGTAAAAGATATGATCGCGGACATCAGCGGCGCACTGGAGAACAGATAATACAGGAGGCATTTTATGAGCACATCAGAAAATAAGAAAACAAAAAAGTCCTGTAAGATTCTAAGCCAGGAATGTATAGGTACAGATATCTACAGCATGTGGCTGGATGCAGGGGAAATTGGGAAAAATGCAGTGCCGGGACAGTTTGTATCTCTTTACAGCCGTAACGGCAGCAAACTTCTTCCGAGGCCGATCAGTCTCTGTGAGATCAATAAAGAAGAGGGAAAACTGAGACTGGTATATCGTGTTACAGGCAAAGGTACCGGCACAGAAGAATTTTCCAGACTTCATGCAGGAGTACCTGTTGAGACACTGGGACCTCTTGGAAATGGCTTTCCGCTGGATGCGGTGAAAGGCAAAAAAGTATTTCTCATGGGTGGTGGAATCGGAATCCCGCCGATGCTGGAAACTGCAAAACAGCTGGATGCAGAGAAGATCATGGTTCTCGGATACAGGGATGAGCTGTTTTTAAATAAGGAATTTGAGGCTTACGGAGATGTCTATATTGCAACAGAAGATGGCTCTGCCGGAACAAAGGGAAATGTCATGGATGCCATCCGTGAGAATGGCCTTGAAGCAGATGCGATCTTTGCCTGCGGACCGGCACCGATGCTCCGTGCCATCAAGGCATATGCGCTTGAAAAGGGTATTCCCTGCTGGATTTCCATGGAAGAGCGCATGGCCTGTGGTGTAGGGGCGTGCCTTGCCTGTGTATGCAAATCCAAAGATGTAGATTCCCATTCCCATGTGCATAACAAGAGAGTATGTAAAGATGGACCGGTGTTCTTAAGTACGGAGGTAGAGTTATGAGCAGAATGAAGGTAAATCTTGCCGGCGTAGAGCTTAAGAATCCGGTAATGACAGCGTCCGGAACATTTGGTTCCGGAGCGGAATACAGTGAATTTGTGGACCTGAATAAACTTGGCGCGGTTGTGACAAAAGGTGTGGCCAATGTACCGTGGCCGGGAAATCCTACACCAAGGGTGACTGAAACAGCGTCCGGAATGCTCAATGCCATCGGCCTTCAGAATCCGGGAATCGATGTATTCTGTGAGAGAGATATTCCGTTCCTTAAGAAATATGACACAAAGATCATTGTCAATGTCTGCGGAAAATCCACGAAGGATTACTGTGAGGTTGTGGAACGCCTTGGAAATGAGCCTGTGGACATGCTGGAGATCAATGTTTCCTGTCCGAATGTCAAGGAAGGCGGGATTGCCTTTGGCCAGAATCCGAAAGCTCTTGAAGACATTACGAAAGAAGTTAAGAAATATGCAAAACAGCCGGTGATCATGAAGCTGAGCCCCAATGTTACCGATATTACCGAGATGGCGAAAGCAGCAGAAGCCGGTGGTGCAGATGTGCTTTCCCTGATCAATACTCTGACAGGAATGAAGATCGATATCAACCGTCGTACATTTGCGCTGGCAAATAAAACAGGCGGAATGTCCGGCCCTGCAGTAAAACCGGTCGCTGTCCGCATGGTATATCAGGTGGCAAATGCGGTATCCCTTCCGATCATCGGGATGGGTGGTATCGCAACCTGTGAGGATGCACTGGAGTTTATCATGGCAGGCGCTACTGCCGTATCTGTGGGAACCGCAAACTTTTTCAATCCTTATGCAACAGAAGAAATTGCGGAGGGAATCCAGGCATTTCTTGAAAAAGAGAAGGTTGAAGATATCAATGAACTGATCGGTGTGGTGAAATAACGGGAATTTCCATAATTTGCAATTCTGTTATACATATGTTAGAATGAACGCGGATAAGCAAAGTGATTGCACACACGAATCACAGCAGAACAAAGAATGAATATCCGTTTTGCTGTGTACATGAAAAATATGGAGGATTAAATAAATGGAACAGTATAAGCAGGAATTTATTGAGTTTATGATCGACTGTAATGTCCTGAAATTTGGAGATTTTACTACGAAATCGGGAAGAAAAACACCATTTTTTGTAAATACAGGATTTTACCGCACCGGTGCACAGCTTCGTAAGCTGGGCCAGTATTACGCAAAAGCGATCGAGAGCAAATTCGGACTGGATTTTGATGTGCTGTTTGGACCGGCATATAAAGGAATTCCTCTTTCTGTGGCAACAACCATGGAAATCAGTGAAATGTACGGAAAGGATATCCGTTACTGTTCTAACCGTAAGGAAGTAAAAGACCACGGAGATAAGGGAATCCTTCTTGGCAGCCCGATCCAGGATGGGGATAAAGTAGTGATCATTGAGGACGTTACGACTGCCGGAACATCCATTAAGGAAACACTTCCGATTATCAAAGCACAGGGAGATGTAGATCCGATCGGTCTTGTGGTTTCTGTTGACCGTATGGAACGTGGTCAGGGAACCAAGAGCGCTCTGAAAGAGATTGAAGAGAATTATGGTCTTCAGACTACAGCAATTGTAACCATGGCGGAGGTGGTTGAGCACCTCTACAATAAAGAATACAAAGGCCGTGTTGTGATCGATGATAAGCTGAAAGCAGCCATCGATGCATATTATGAGCAGTACGGTGCAGAATAATACTGGTACAGAATATCATAATAAAAGAGCAGCGGATTCCGAATGTCCGCTTTTACTGGGAGGACACAGACTTATGAATGAAAAAATTTATAAAACCATGGCGAGCAGCGGGGCGGGAAGTCTTGCACTCGGTATTGTCGTTCTGGTGACGGGACTTGTCACAGGGATTCTGATGATCGTGAACGGTGCGAGACTGCTCAAAAGAAAATCAGAGATTTTGATCTAGGAAAAATATAAACAAAAATTCCGGAAAGCCGCACTCTGTTTCGTGTGGCTTTTCGGGCATTTAAGCAGGGGAGAATATTGAAAAAGGGGACAAAACACAGAGTAAAAAAACTCGGGACAGCTTTTTTTGTGCTGTATGTCCTGATACTTGTATACCTTCTTTTCTTTTCAGAAGGTTATGGCCGGGTAGCAGACGCAGAAAGAGAATTTCGATATAATTTTGTTCCGTTTGTTGAAATCAGGCGTTTTTGGGTCTACAGGAAACAATTAGGGATGTTTGCACTTTTTACAAATATTTTCGGAAATGTGCTGGGATTTATGCCATATGGGTTTGTTCTTCCGGTGATAAACCGAAGAATGCGAAATGGCTTTTTTATTATATTATCCGGTTTTTCCATCAGTCTGACGGTGGAGGTGATCCAGCTGATCACCAGGGCCGGATGTTTTGATGTGGATGATATGATACTGAATACTCTGGGCGCGGCACTGGGATATGGAATTTACGCAGTCTGCGACAAAATTAGGAGAAAACATTAATGGCAAGAAGATATCGATATGCATTTGCAAAAAAAAGAGAAGCTGCGAAAGGAAAGTGGTCCGTAGGACTGGCAGCAGCTTCCCTCGTGCTGTTTATTGTGGCAGTTGTGCTTGCACTTTTTCTTGACGGAAAGCTCGGGGGCCTGATTGGCGGAACCGGGCTTTTTGCGATGCTGCTGTCAGCATACGGCTTTGCACTGGGCCTTTCCAGCTTTTCAGAGGAAAACCGGAAACACCGGACAAGTATGATCGGATCGATCTTAAACGGTGTGATTCTGGTAATCTGGCTGGGACTTTTTTTATCAGGAGTATAAAGAATGGAAGAAAAAGAACGATTAAAAAAACAGCTTGATTTTATCCTGGAAGTGGATAAAGTCAAAAATATTTTCCGTCAGACATATCTTGCAGACGGAAACAGGAAAGAAAATGATGCGGAACATTCCTGGCACCTGGCATTAATGGCAGTGCTTCTGAAGGAGTATTCCAATGAAGAAGTGGATCTGTCAAAGGTGATTCCTATGGTACTGGCACATGATCTTGTGGAGATCGATGCGGGAGATACCTATGCATATGATGAGAAAGGCGCAGCTACCAAGGACGCCAGAGAGCGAAAAGCAGCGGATCGGATTTACGGACTGCTGCCGGAAGATCAGGGACAGTGGCTGAAAGCACTTTGGGAAGAATTTGAGGCTTATGAGACTCCGGAAGCAAAATTTGCCCATGTACTGGATAACTGCCAGCCTCTTTTTCTGAATGATGCTTCCAACGGAAGAAGCTGGGAAGAACATCAGGTAAAGAAAAGTCAGATCTATAAGAGAAACCGGAAAACAGGAGAAGGATCTGAAGTGATCTGGGAATATATGAAAGAACTGATCGACAAACATATTGCCATGGGGCATGTGATCGATGATGAAAAAGATGGGAGATGAAGTTTTGGACGAATGCATGAGAGAACGTTACGGACTTGCAAAAGAGCGGATCCGTGAGATCAGAACGGAAGAAACGGTGAAAGAACCGTTTGGAGATTTTTTCAGAAAGATGGCACAGTTTCTTTCCATGACAGCAGATGTGATGGATGAGGAGTCTGTGGAACTTACCCTGGAGGAACTGAAGGAGCGAAATCATCACTTTTATCAGGATATCCTCCCGGAAAACTATGAAAGCAGTTATGGAAATCCGGCTTATGCAGTAAATAAGCTGGGAGATTATGGAAAAGCTTTCAGTTTTCTGTATGCAGAACTTGCCGGGACAGTGGCTTATGCACATGAGAAAAGGCTGTGGGATATGACCGTATCCATGGAACTGTTTCTGGAAGTATATTCTGCATTTTGTGAGGAAGAGCTTCCGGAGGCTGCAACCGTAGAGGGAATCCTTCGTTCCTATGTGAATGATTACTGCCAGGATATGATGGAACAGAGAATTCGGGAAGGGGTAGATCCGGAACTTGACTTTGCAACAGATATCATCCTGAATTCTGATCTTTCTGATTTGAGATATCTGTATCGCTATGGTGAGTTTGTTTCTGAGAATGAGACAGGAGTGGCAGAGTTTCTGAATTCTCTTTCCCAGGAAGAGATCGATAAGATGGCTTCCACTTATACAGAAGGCTATCGGATCGGATTTATCACCGGACGAAAAGATATCACAAAGAAGAAAACTGTAAATATCCGTTACAGCCTTGGATTTGAGCGTATGGTAAAGGCAGCGATCCTTCAGTTTGAAAAAATGGGACTGAAACCGGTGATATATCGTCATGCAACTCATGCAGTAAATAAAAGAGGCACAGTACGTGTGGGCTATACCGGCGGCGTTGCCAATCCGCAGTACGATTACGATCATCGTCAGGACAGTGCACTGTTCCTGGACGGAGATTTTGTGCAGCGAAAACTTCGTGCCATGCAGACTTCTTATGAGAAGTACAGAGAACTGGCAGAGGTACATGGAGGCCCGGCCTGCATTGACACGTTTGGAGAAAATCCGTTCTCTCCGGTAAGCAAACCGGAAGCTTACGCATTAAGTGAGGCACAGCAGAAACTGCAAACAGAGCTTGACAATGAATCCGGACAGATCGTAAACCGTTACATTAAAGGTGATGAGAGAAGTTTTACCATTATTGCCTATCCGGTTCCTGAGATCGGTGGAAATTATGAGGAAATTTTCCGTGAGATCGTAAAGATCAATACTCTGGATTATCATCTTTATCAGGAGATCCAGCAGACGATCATCAATACTCTGGACACCTGTGAGTGGGTGGAGGTCAAAGGCCGTGGAGATAATGAGACGGATCTTCTGATCCATCTTCATGAGCTGACAGATCCGAAGAAACAGACGAATTTTGAGAACTGTGTGGCAGATGTGAACATTCCGGTAGGAGAAGTTTTTACCTCCCCGCAGCTTGCAGGAACCGGTGGGATCCTTCATGTGAAAAAAGTTTATCTGAACGGGTTGCAGTTCCGTGATCTGAAACTGGTATTTGACTGTGGTCAGGTGATCGATTATACCTGCTCCAATTTTAAAACAGAAGAAGAAAACCGGAAATATATCGAGGATAACATCCTCCATCATCATCCAAAGATCCCGATGGGCGAATTTGCCATCGGTACAAACACCACAGCTTATGTGGCTGCATTGAAATACGGAATTGCGGATAAGCTTCCGATCCTGATCGCAGAGAAAATGGGACCGCATTTCGCAGTAGGTGATACCTGCTACAGCTGGGCAGAAGATACACCGGTATACAATCCGGACGGAAAGGAGATCATTGCCAGGGATAATGAGATTTCCGAGATGCGTAAAGATGATGTAAGCCTTGCTTATTATGGATGCCACACGGATATCACCATTCCTTATGATGAGCTTGGAAGTATCCGGGTGATCGATGATGAGGGAGAAATGATCTCCATTATCGAAAATGGAAGGTTTGTTCTTCCTGGAACCGAGGAATTAAACCGTCCTTTTGAGAATCTTCCATTAAATATTAATATAAGTTAATTAGTAAATTTACAGTTTTTCCGATCGTATTGACAGAAAGTGAGAATATACGTAGAATAACCATAACAATAGTCAAACAACTACAGGTAAACATTCAGTTGGTGTACCACGAAAGGAGAACACAATGGCAAAAGTAGGAATTGTAATGGGTAGTGATTCAGATATGCCGGTTATGAGCAAAGCAGCAGATATCCTGGAGAAACTGGGGATTGATTATGAAATGAAGATCATTTCCGCACACAGAGAACCGGATGTATTTTTCGAGTATGCAAAGACAGCAGAAGAAAAAGGCTTCAAAGTAATCATCGCAGGCGCAGGAATGGCAGCTCATCTTCCGGGAATGTGCGCGGCGATCTTTCCAATGCCGGTGATCGGTATCCCGATGCATACAACATCTCTGGGAGGAAGAGATTCCCTTTACTCTATCGTACAGATGCCAAGCGGCATCCCGGTTGCCACAGTAGCGATCAACGGCGGTGCCAATGCGGGGCTTCTTGCAGCCAAGATCCTTGCAACTTCTGACGCAGAGCTTCTTTCCAGACTGAAAGCGTATAGCCAGGATCTGAAAGAACAGGTTGAAAAGAAAGATGCAAGACTCCAGGAAGTTGGATACAAGAACTACTAAAATTTTTTACCATAAAAATAAAAGAGTGTTGTCATAAGGAGGACATTATGGATTACAAGACTTCAGGCGTAGATATTGAGGCAGGATACAAATCAGTAGAGCTGATGAAAAAACACATTGCCAAGACAATGAGACCGGAGGTACTTGGAGGAATCGGTGGATTCTCAGGTGCATTTTCCATGGAGAAATTCAAAGATATGGAAGAGCCTACTCTGGTTTCCGGAACAGATGGATGCGGAACCAAGGTTAAGGTAGCCATGGTTATGGACAAGCATGATACCATCGGAATTGATGCCGTGGCCATGTGCGTGAATGATATTGCATGTGCAGGCGGCGAACCGCTGTTTTTCCTGGACTACATTGCCTGCGGTAAAAACTATCCGGAGAAGATCGCTGAGATCGTAAAAGGTGTTGCAGAAGGCTGTGTACAGTCCGAGGCAGCGCTGATCGGTGGTGAGACAGCAGAACATCCAGGGCTCATGCCTGAAGATGAGTATGACCTTGCCGGATTTGCCGTAGGAATTGTTGACAAAAAGGACCTTCTTACTGGCGAAGCTCTGAAACCTGGCGATGTTCTGATTGGCATGGCTTCAACAGGTGTTCACAGCAACGGATTTTCTCTTGTACGTAAAGTATTCGACATGACAAAAGAATCCCTGGATACTTATTATGATGAACTTGGAACAACTCTGGGAGAGGCACTGATCGCACCGACCAGAATCTATGTAAAAGCACTGAAGAGCATCCGTGAGGCCGGAGTGAAGATCCATGCATGCAGCCATATCACAGGCGGTGGATTTTATGAGAATATTCCGCGTATGCTGAAAGAGGGAACCAGAGCTGTTGTCAAGAAAGACAGCTATCCGGTACTTCCGATCTTTAAGCTCCTTGCAGAAAAAGGAAATATTGATGAGCATATGATGTACAATACATATAATATGGGCCTTGGAATGATCCTGGCAGTAGATCCGGCAGATGTTGACAAAACAATGGAAGCTATCCGCAAGACCGGTGACAAACCATATGTGGTTGGAAGCATCGAAGCAGGAGAAAAGGGAGTGACCTTATGTTAAAGATCGGTGTTCTTGTTTCCGGCGGAGGAACGAACCTTCAGGCGATCATGGATGCCATTGATGCGGGAGAGATCACAAATGCAAAAGTGGATATTGTGATCAGCAACAATGCTTCCGCTTATGCGCTGGAAAGAGCCAGAAAACATGATGTAGAAGCGATGTGCATTGCACCGAAAGACTATCCGGACCGGGAGGCTTTTCATAAAGCACTGCTTTCCAAACTTCAGGAGAGGGGAGTAGACCTGATCGTTCTTGCAGGTTATCTGGTTGCGATCCCGCCGATGATGGTGGAAGCATATCCGAACAAGATCATCAATATCCATCCATCCCTGATCCCGTCTTTCTGTGGAAAAAGTTTTTATGGACTGAAAGTTCATGACGCAGTTCTTGCAAGAGGAGTAAAAGTGACGGGTGCTACCGTTCATTTCGTAGATGCGGGTACAGATACAGGCCCGATCATTCTTCAGAAAGCAGTGAAGGTAAAAGACGGAGACACATCCAAGGAGCTTCAGAGACGTGTAATGGAAAAAGCAGAATGGAAGATCCTTCCGGAGGCCATCAATCTTATCGCCAATGACAAGATTACAGTGACAGATGGAATTGTTTCTTTAAAGTAATCACAAAACAGATGAAACAAAGGAGTAGACAGATGAAAGTATTGATCGTAGGAAGCGGCGGAAGAGAACATGCAATTGCATGGAGTGTTGCAAAAAGCCCGAAAGTTGACAAGATTTACTGTGCACCGGGAAATGCGGGAATTGCAGAGTATGCGGAATGTGTAGATATCGGAGCAATGGAATTCGAGAAACTGGCAGCTTTTGCCAGAGAAAAAGAGATCGATCTTACCATCGTGGGAATGGATGATCCTCTTGTTGGCGGAATTGTAGACGTATTTGAAGCAGAAGGGCTGCGCGTATTCGGACCGCGCAAAAACGCTGCTATTCTGGAAGGTTCCAAGGCTTTTTCCAAGGATCTTATGAAGAAATACGATATTCCTACTGCAGCTTATGAGAATTTTGATGATCCGGAAAAAGCTCTGGAATATTTAAGAACGGAAGCAAAATTCCCGATCGTTCTGAAAGCAGATGGCCTTGCACTTGGAAAAGGTGTTCTGATCTGCCAGGATCTTGCAGAGGCAGAAGCTGGCGTAAAAGAGATCATGGAAGACAAAAAATTCGGAAATGCCGGAAATACCATGGTAATTGAAGAATTTATGACTGGCCGTGAGGTTTCCGTACTTTCTTTTGTAGATGGAAAGACGATCCGTACCATGACATCCGCGCAGGATCACAAGCGTGCGAAGGATGGGGATCAGGGACTGAATACAGGCGGAATGGGAACATTTTCTCCAAGTCCGTTCTATACTCCGGAAGTAGATGAATTCTGTAAGAAATATATTTATCAGAAGACTGTAGATGCTATGGCGTCCGAGGGACGTCCGTTTAAGGGAATTATCTTCTTCGGACTGATGCTTACCGCAGATGGCCCGAAGGTACTGGAATATAATGCAAGATTTGGTGATCCGGAAGCACAGGTTGTTCTTCCACGTATGGAGAATGATATCATTGAGGTGATGGAAGCCTGCGTAGACGGAAAACTGGATCAGATTGATCTGAAATTCGAGGATAACGCAGCAGTATGCGTCGTTCTTGCAAGCGATGGATATCCGGTAAAATATGAAAAGGGAATTCCGATCCAGGGCTTTGAAAACTTCAAGGATAAAGACGGATACTACTGTTTCCATGCCGGAACCAAATTTAAAGATGGCCAGATTGTCACAAACGGTGGCCGTGTCCTTGGCATCACTGCCAAAGGAAAAACACTGAAAGAAGCAAGAAAGAATGCATACGCTGCCACTGAATGGATCAGTTTTTCAAACAAGTATATGCGCCACGATATCGGAAAAGCGATCGACGAGGCGTAAGTTCGTCAATTTTCACAGGCACAGCTTGACGAAAACAGGGGTTTCATTGTACAATAGTAACAACTATGAAACACAGTGAGTAGTTACACATAATAATAAAGCTGGATGCTGACAGGACACAACAGGAAGTAACCATTTTCTTTGATGAGGTGTCGCATCCAAGTGATGAGGCAGAGAGGACAGAAAAATGGGAATCAGTGTAGAAGAAGCAATTCATGAACTCAGAAACAGGGAGGAAGTATTTGTTGCGTATTCACAGGCAACCAAACTTCCGTATGTGACCTGCGATGAGGAAACATTTAATGACCAGGCAAGGATTTTTGCTACCGAAGAAGAAATCAAAGAATATGGAAAACAGCTCCTGGAGGATAAGATCCTTCTTATGGGTATGAAATATGAAAAAAAAGATTATCCGAGACTGTATGGTACGCTGTATGCGATCGGAGTAAATAGTGTACTCTGGATCGACGGAGAGAATCAGACCGAAGTTGAACTTGAGAGGATTGCGACTCAGAGAGATATGAGCCAGATCGATCCTTCCAGAAGACCGCTTCTGAATCCTTCTCTGGAACTTTCAGGCATCTATTTTATGCAGGAGCTTCGTCGCCCGGTGAAAGCAGAAGAGCATAAGAATATCCGTGAGCTTGAGGAAGAACTTATTGCTAATCTGCGGAAAGCAGAATTCCTGATCGCGATCAATGCAGAGCAGGAAGAAGACGGAAAGCTTCATATTCCATATCTGAAAAACAAAGAGGACAAGATCATGCAGCCTGTGTTTACAGACGTTATGGAATTTGAGAAATTTGGAAGAGGGAAGAATCTCCGAGTTGCAAAAGTGACTATAGACAAACTTCCGAGCCTGATGATTCCACAGGCAAATGCATATGTAATAAATCCGCTGGGCATCAATCTGGTCCTGAATAAAGAGCAGATTGAGAAAATTGCAGGAATCAGTAAATAAAAACAAAAATTACAGCAGGCTGCCAGGATAAAACTGTGCAGCCTTTTGCTGTTGTAGAGGAGAGATTTACCCGATGGTGATAGAAATCGATTTTAACAGTGATGAGGCGATCTATATGCAGATCACCAATCAGATTATAATGGGGATAGCTACATCAAGGCTTCATGAGGGGGATGCTCTGCCTTCTGTACGGCAGCTTGCAAGTATTGCGGGAATCAACATGCACACAGTAAACAAAGCATATGCACTGCTCCGGCAGGAAGGGTTTGTAACCATCGACAGACGGAAGGGTGCAGTGATTTCCATTGATGCGGATAAAGTCAGAGCACTGGAAGAAATGAAACAGAATCTGACGGTGGCAATGGCATGGGGCTGTTGTAAGAATGTAACAAGAGAAGAAGTCCATCAGCTGGTGGATGAGATTTTTGACGAGTATGACACAGACAGATAGGAGGAGACATCATGCAGGAACGATATACAAAACAGGCAGAGAATGTTCTTGCTCTGGCAAAACAGGCAGCCAGCTCCTGTGGACATAGTTATATTGGCACGGAGCATCTGCTGGTCGGGCTTGTAGAAGAAAAAGAAGGAACTGCCGGAAGAGTGCTGGAAGAATTTGGAATCCAGGCGGATAAGACTATGGCGTTGATCGACGAGCTGATCGCACCGCCGGGAAATACATTAACTGCACAGCAGCCGGGATTCAGCCCAAGGACGAAAAGAGTTTTGGAAAATGCCTATATAGAGGCGGAGGCCATGCATTTTGAAAAGGCAGGTACGGAGCATCTTCTGCTGTCCATGTTAAAGGAAACAGACTGTGTAGGTACAAGGCTGCTGTATACAATGGGAGCGAATATCCAGAAACTTTATGCTGCAGTTCTTACAGCTATGGGGATGGACAGTGATGCTATTGCAGAAGAATTTCAGGCAGTGAAAGCTTCCAGGGGAAGAAATGGCAGTGTCACACCGACTCTCGATCAGTACAGCCGTGATCTTACAGAGATGGCAGAAGAAGGTAAACTTGATCCGGTGGTAGGAAGGGATAAGGAAATTGCCAGACTGATCCAGATCTTAAGCAGAAGGACCAAGAATAATCCATGTCTGACGGGAGAGCCGGGAGTCGGTAAAACTGCTATTGTAGAAGGTCTTGCACAGCGGATCGTTACCGGAATGGTCCCGGATACTGTGAAGAATAAAAGAGTAGTGGTTCTGGATCTTTCCGGAATGGTAGCCGGAAGTAAATACAGAGGCGAGTTTGAGGAACGTATCCGTAATGTCATTGATGAGGTGAGAGAACAGCAGAATATCCTGCTTTTTATTGATGAGATCCATACGATCATCGGGGCAGGTGGAGCAGAGGGAGCTCTGGATGCGTCCAATATCCTGAAACCATCTCTTTCCAGGGGAGAGATCCAGCTGATCGGAGCGACGACTCTGGAGGAATATCGTAAATATATCGAAAAAGATGCTGCACTTGAACGGCGATTCCAACCGGTTATGGTGGAAGAGCCTGATGAAGAGGAAGCAATTGAAATCTTAAAAGGCCTGCGCCCTTATTATGAGAAACATCATGGGGTAGAAATTCAGGATGAAGCACTGGAGGCCGCAGTAAAAATGTCAGTCCGTTATATCAATGACCGGTTCCTTCCGGATAAAGCGATTGATATTATTGATGAAGCGGCATCCAAGGTTCAGCTTGCCGGATATCATCCGTCCCCGGAAGCAGAAGAACTGGAAAGAGAAATCCATGAGATCCTGAAAGAAAAAGAACAGGCCGTTGTAAACGCGGACCTCGAAAGCGCCAGAAAGGCTCAGGCCAGACAGAACAGCGTAGAGGCTGAGCTTGAAAAACTCCGCAAAAAGGCTGAGCGTAAAAACAGGCGGAAATCTCCTGTAGTTGGAGAAGCGGCTGTTGCAGATATTGTATCTGACTGGACGAAAATCCCGGTGCAGCGTCTGACAGAAGGGGAATCCCGACGCCTGGCAAATCTTGAAAAAGTTCTGAAAAAGCGAGTGATCGGTCAGGATGAAGCGGTGTCAGCAGTTGCCCGGGCTGTGAAACGAGGCAGAGTTGGTCTGAAAGATCCGGCTAGACCAATTGGCTCTTTCCTGTTTCTGGGACCTACCGGGGTTGGAAAGACAGAACTTTCCAAAGCTTTGGCAGAAGCAGTGTTTGGAAGTGAACAGGCAATGATCCGTGTGGATATGTCTGAATACATGGAAAAACACAGTGTATCTAAAATGATTGGTTCTCCTCCAGGATATGTAGGATATGAAGAAGGCGGACAGCTCAGTGAAAAAGTCAGAAGAAATCCGTACAGTGTAATTCTTTTTGATGAGATCGAAAAGGCACACCCGGATGTATTTAATATTCTTTTACAGGTGCTTGATGATGGGCATATTACAGATGCCCATGGTCGGAAAGTGGATTTCAAACAGACGATCATTATTATGACGTCTAATGCCGGAGCACAGATGATCATGGAACCGAAACATCTTGGATTTATGTCCGGAGACACGGAAAAACAGAATTATGACAGGATGAAATCCGGAGTAATGGAAGAAGTACGAAGGATGTTCAAACCGGAATTTCTCAATCGAATCGATGAGATCATGGTATTCCATTCTCTTAATAAAGAAAATATCCGCAAGATTGTCACTATTCTTCTGAAAAACCTGGAAAAAAGATGTCAGGAACAATTGAATATCACATTGAAAGTCACAGGAGCGGCAAAAGATCTTATCGCGGATGCCGGTTTTGACAGCAAATACGGCGCAAGACCGCTTCGCCGTGCAATTCAGACGAAGATTGAAGACGAGATGGCAACAGAGATTCTGGAAGGCCGGATCAAAGCCGGAGATACTGTACAGGTAAAGGTGAAAGATAAAAAAATCTGTTTTGTATCCCAGAAATCACAGGAGTAAAAAGCCGTTTTTTGAAAAGTATAAGATTTTTTTCACTTCCTATGGCAAAAAGAAAAGAAATAAGTTATAATTAACATCATCGTAATGATACAACAAAAGAATTTCAGGAGGACATAAGATCATGGCAGTGGTACAGGAATTGATCCGTACAGAAGATAACGGTACTATCAGTTTTGGAGATTATGAGTTAAATCAGAAATCCAAACTGTCGGATTATCAGTATCAGGGAGATATGTATAAAGTAAAAACATACAAGGAGATCACCAAGCTTGAGCGCAATGGAATGTTCGTATATGAGTCTGTTCCGGGAACAAGCGTATTCCATCTTGAGCAGGATGGAACAACCATGAGTTTTGAAGTACAGGGATTTGAGGATTCTCAGATCACAGTTGAGCTTGAGGCTGAGACAGAATATCAGGTATTTATTGATGGAGCAAGCACAGGTACTATGACTACGAACCTGGGCGGCAAGCTTTCTTTCAGCGTTGAGCTGGATACGAACACCAAAGCAGAAGTAAAAATCGTAAAATGCTAAAAAATAAAAAAACAGTATATTTCTGCCAGGAATGCGGATATGAATCAGCCAAATGGATGGGACAGTGTCCGGCATGTAAGGCATGGAATACATTTGTAGAGGAAACTGTTTCATCCAAGAAGTCAGCTTCCTCCAACGCAAAGATATCACAGAAAAAGACAGAACCTGTAATTTTGCGAGATATCAGTCTTTCGGCTGACGAACGCCAAAGTTGTGGGATCGGTGAACTGGACAGGGTGCTGGGAGGAGGAATTGTTCCTGGCTCCCTCGTTTTAGTGGGCGGAGATCCTGGAATCGGAAAGTCTACATTACTGCTTCAGGTTTGCAGGAACCTTTCTTCACAGGGCGTGTCTGTATTATATATTTCCGGTGAAGAATCTTTGCGCCAGATTAAGCTGCGGGCGGACAGACTTGGAAGTTTTAATGATAAACTGAAACTTCTGTGTGAGACTAATCTGGAGAATATCCGTGAGATCATTGAACGGACGAAACCGGATGTGGCAGTTGTAGATTCTATTCAGACCATGTTTCATGAAGATATCACGTCTGCACCGGGAAGCGTTTCGCAGGTAAGAGAATCCACGAATGTTCTGATGCAGATCGCAAAAGGTATGGGCGTATCCATTTTTATTGTCGGTCACGTGACAAAAGAGGGAAATGTAGCAGGTCCCCGTGTGCTGGAGCATATGGTAGATACTGTGCTTTATTTCGAGGGAGACAGACATGCCTCTTACCGGATACTGCGGGCGGTGAAGAACCGTTTTGGCTCCACTAATGAAATCGGAGTTTTTGAAATGCAGAATACAGGTCTGGAAGAAGTAAGGAATCCTTCAGAATTCCTGCTAAATGGAAGGCCGGAGAATGCATCCGGTTCTGTGGTTGCATGTTCCATGGAAGGAACAAGGCCTATTCTGGTGGAGATTCAGGCGCTGGTGTGTCAGAGCAATTTTGGAATTCCGAGAAGAACAGCAGTTGGTACGGATTTTAATCGTGTAAATCTCCTTATGGCAGTGCTGGAGAAGAAAGCAGGAATCCATCTTGCTGCTTCGGATGCTTATGTGAATATTGCCGGAGGAATGAAGATGACGGAGCCCGCTATTGATCTGGGAATCTGTCTGGCAATCATTTCCAGTGCAAAAGATATTGTGATCCCTGATTCTGTAATGGTTTTTGGCGAGATTGGCCTGAGCGGCGAAGTCAGGGCAGTCAGTATGGCTGGTCAGCGGGTGCAGGAAGCAAAGAAACTGGGGTTTGAAACTGTGATCCTGCCGGAGGTGAACCGGGCAGCTACAGAGAGCATCAGGGGAATTCAACTGGTATATGTTGCCGGAATCCGTGATGCGATTTCATATATAATGAGGTAAGAAAGTATGAAAAAGGTTTTGTCAGTAATTATTCCAGTCTACAATATGGAAAAATATATCCGTCAATGTCTGGAATCACTGATGATTAAAGAAGTTCTGGATAAAATAGAAATTCTGGTAGTTTTGGACGGCTCAACAGACCGGTCTGAAGAGATTGCGATGGAATATGCAAAAGCACATCCATATTCCGTCCGGGTGATCAGTAAGCCCAATGGGGGCCATGGATCTGCAATCAACACAGGTATGGATAATGCAGTTGGGGAATATGTGAAAGTGCTGGACAGTGATGACTGGGTAAACGAAAAAGGCTTTGTCACACTTGTGGAAAATCTTGAAAAGGCAGAAGCAGATATTGTGTGGACCAATTTTTTCTGGGTCTATGAACAGACCGGAAAAAGAAGTGTTCAGAACAGACATCCTTTTCAGGGGGTGGAATATGGCAGAAAATACGATTTTCATGATGTTGCGGAAAAAACGTTTGTTAAAATGCATTCCATGACCATACGAACAGAGCTGGTCCGCAGAACAGGTATGCGGATCGATGAGAACTGTTATTATGTAGACGTGGAGTTTGTCATGTATCCGATCCCGGAAGTCAGGACTATCGTATTTCTGGATGAGTTTGTATATATGTACAGACTGGGACGGCAGGGACAGAGTATGACTCTGGAAAAAATGCGTAAAAATCACCGGAATCATGAGAAAGTTCTGAAGAGTCTTCTGAAGTACTATCGCAAAAAAGAATCAGAGGGAACTGACAGGGAGTATCTTGTGTATCTTGAAAAGGGAATTGCCAATGTTCTGAGCAGCCATTTCAAGATTTATCTGAGTTTTCCCTGCTCTGTGAAAATGTGCCACAGACTGCGCAGAATGGATGGGAAAATTCGTGAGTGTTATCCCAATATCTATAATTCAGTCGAAAATAAATTTGTATGGGCTATCAGAAAGAGCAGATATCTGTTATACTATCCGGGACACTTTATCATGAGACTGAGGGAGAAACTAAATGAAATATAGAACAGTGCAGACAATGATGCTTCCGGACTGTGCAGAAGAAAACTACGGACTTTATTATCAAGGTACGGGAGGAATTCAGGTACAGCAGGGTGAAAAAAAATCATTATCCGTACCGGAAAATGAGAAAGCAGATCTGTTTACGTATTTTAACGGGTTTTACCCGAAACAGTGGTCGCAGTATGCACAGCTGGACGGATTGCGGATAAAAGTTACAGTTTCAGGAAACTGCCGGGTGTTGCTGTGCCATATAGATGGAAGCAGAACGGTTGTGGATGAAGAAAAAGAAAGCAGGACTGCGGCAGATATTAAAAACGAACTAGTTTTTGAAGTGTCAGATGTTATTGAAAATATAGCAGCTTTCTGGATCTGCGTAGAAGGACTGGCGCAGGGCGGAGTTCTTTATGATGTTGATTTTCAGTCGGCAGTTGAAGTGCAGCAGGCAGTTCGGCCGGCAGTGGTGATCTGTACCTGCCGCCGTGAAAAAGAAGTTATCAGTAATCTTGAACGGATTTCCAGAATGGATCTGGAGGAACGGCCGGGGATTTTTCTTATAGATAATGGAAATACTCTGACAGAGGAGATGGTTCCGGACTGGGTTCATCTTGTACCAAACCGAAACTGTGGCGGTGCTGGTGGTTTTACCAGAGGAATGATCGAAGCTTTGAAAGACCCGGGATTTACTCATGTGATCCTCATGGATGATGATATTGTCCTGAATCCGGAAGTACTGACGAAAACAATGCTGTTTTTATCTTCCGTAAAAAAAGAATGGCAGGATGCACCGCTGGGTGGTTCCCTTATTGAAAGAGATATTCCCTGGAAACAGTTTGAATGTGGAGCTTTCTGGAACAGAGGAAGGATTCAGGGATGCGGCCAGAATATGGATCTGCGAAAGAGAGATGCTCTTCTTAAGAATACGGAATCTCAGAACTGGGATTATGGTGGCTGGTGGTATTGCTGTATACCGGTATCCGCAATCCGGGAAAAGGGTCTTCCGTTGCCTGTTTTTATTCACAGAGATGATATCGAATATGGAATTCGTATGGGTAAGCTGATGACTCTCAATGGAATCGGTGTGTGGCATGAAGCTGTCACCAAGAAACTTCCTCAGATCGGAGAGTATTATGATATTCGAAATATGGCGATCTTAAATGCAATCCATTATGATGACTGGGATAAACGCCAGTGGAAAAAATTTCTTGTCAAATGGACGGCAGGAAATCTTTTAAGAGGAAGGTATGACTATATTTATCTGAATATCTGCGCTATGCTGGATTTCCTGAAGGGAGAAAAGTGGCTGGAAAACACGGATGGAGTGGAAATTCATAAACAGGTGGCCAGTCGACTTCCAAAACTGGAAAAACTGGACAAAAAAGAAAAGAATGTATTTTACACGACACCAAATGTTAGCGTTTACACTGTGGCAAAAAAGAAACATATTGTTTATGAGGACTCTGCAGGCTTTTGTCTCAGAGCAGACAAAAATCTGCCGGAAACTATACGTCTGAGCATATATTTATTACTGGCATTGAGAAAAACAGACAGGTACTTTGAAAGAGCCAGGGAGAGCTACGGCAGGAACTGGAAGAAATTAATAACAGAAGAGTTCTGGAATAATTATTTGGAGATTAATAAAGATGAGTAAGAATTATAAACTGCAGAATATCCTGTTCTGCGACAATGACAGACTGGAAGCATACTGGGAGATGTTCTTTAAAAGCAGCCGTCCGGTATACGACAGAGAGAATAAGACGATTGTTTTGGGAGTAGGTCAGGTAATTGATTTCTGTACCTATTTTAACTCGATTTCTCTTTTAAAATGGAAAACATACACATATGCAGAAAAACTGATTCTGAGATTACGTGTAAAAGGAGAAATGGAGATCCTTCTTACAGGTTATGAGAAGAAAGATACACAATATATCCGAAAAGTTCTCCGCAGAGCAAAAATCTCAGCAGAAGAAGCACAGGAGATCTGTCTTGAATATCCGGAGAACAATTTGATGCTGGCTGGTTTCGAAATTCATACACATGGTATTTGTGTAATCTATAGTGGTGAGTATATCACAGAGATTGAGGAAGACCAGATGCGTCATGTATCACTGCATCTCTGTACAACAACATTTAAGAAAGAAGACTATATCCTTCCGAACATTCAGCTTCTGAAAGAGACCGTCCTTGCGGGTAATGACAGCCTTGCAGAGAATTTGTGGATCCATGTGGTAGACAATGGCCGTACACTTCCGGCAGAAGAGATTGAGACAGAGCACGTAATGGTACATCCGAACCTTAATGTAGGTGGAGCCGGCGGATTTACAAGAGGTATGCTGGAAGCGATGGATCATAAGGAAAAACCGACCCATGTTCTTCTTATGGATGATGATGTTATGATCCTTCCGGAGAGTCTGATCCGTACTTATAATCTTCTGAAGATCATTCGTCCGGAGTATGAACATCATTTTATCAGTGGAGCGATGCTTTTCTATGAGCAGATGAATTTCCTGTATGAAGATGTAGGATTTATGGATCATGAGGGAACTTATGGCCCACTGAAAGACAGGGTAGATACCCGAAAGATTGAAGATGTTCTTCGCTGTGAAGAGATGATCCATGAGCCGAAGAATGCTTATGCAGGCTGGTGGTACTGTTGTATCCCTATGGAATTTGTGCGTAAAGATAATTTGCCTCTTCCGGTATTTGTACGTGGAGATGATGTTGAATACAGCCTTAGAAACAAGGCGAAGTTTATTACACTCAGTGGTATCTGTATCTGGCATATGGGATTCACCAACAAGTTCAACGGCGCAATGGAATTTTATCAGGTGCATAGAAACACCCTGATGCTTCAGGCTGCCAGCGGAGTATGCCAGAATGCGGATATTATGACCCGTATCCGCAAGCTGGTCCGTGTAAATCTGCTTCGTTTTAATTATGACGGTGCAGAGCTTCTTCTGGATGCAGTTGAGGATTATATGAAGGGATATAAATTCTTTATGAAGAATCAGGGGGAGAAGCTCCTGAAAGAAAAATCTCAGAAAAATGAGAAAATGGAGCCGCTTTCTAATTTCCCGGAAGCACCGACGAAAGTATACAGCGTTTATGCACAGGATCTTCCGCGTAAATCACTGGAGACATTCCTCTACAGAATTACTTATAATGGTCATTTCTGGCCAGAAAAATGGCTGAAAAAGGGAACTGTGCCGATTGCCTATGACTGGTATTATACACCGCACAGATACTTTTTCAGAAAAAGACTTCTTGCGGTTAATCCACATCTGAAAATGGGTGCGTACAGGGAGATGGACAAGAAAAGATTCTTTGAACTGTTTAACAGGGAACGAAAACTTTTCAGTCGTTACAAGCAGATCCATGTACGTCTTGAAAAAGAATACAGAGACCACAGAAAAGAATTCACTTCAGAAAGTTTCTGGAGAAAATATTTGGAGATGGATAAATGAGTGTAAAACATATAGGGGATTTAAAGAAAACAGAGTGCTATGGCTGTAGTGCGTGTGTTTACAGTTGTCCTTTCGGGGCAATTACAATGGAACAGGATAGAGAGGGCTTTCGCTATCCTGTTGTAGACGAAGAAAAATGTACAGGATGTGGAAAATGCAGAAAAATCTGTCCATCCATCTGTCCAAAAGATATGAGCAATGCTCCGGAACCGGAAAGTTATGCGGTATGGGCGGAAGATAACGTTCGAAGAGACAGCAGTTCCGGCGGATTTTTTACAGTACTTGCACGTTCTGTATTTGCACAGGGCGGAGTTGTCTGTGGCGTTGTGATGGATGAGGATTTTAAGGTATTCCATACAGTGGCTACAAATGAAAAAGAGTTTGTTCCTATGCGTGGTTCCAAATATGTCCAGAGTGACCTGAGAGATATTTTCCCAAAAGTTAAAGAGTTTCTTGGGAAAGGTAAAAAGGTGCTTTTTACAGGAACACCTTGTCAGGTTGCTGGATTAAAAGCTTATCTTGGCGGTGAAGAAGAAAATCTTCTTACAGTTGACCTGATGTGTCATGGTGCTCCATCTGAGAAAGTATTTGAACGTTATGTTGACGAAACATTTGGTAAAGAAAATCTGAAAGAGTTTCATTTCCGCACAAAACGCTATGGATATAATTGTACAACCTGTGAGGCTGTATTTAAAAACGGAAAGAAATATGTAGGCGGAATAGAGTTTGACCCATTTGTTCTGGGATTTACAAGAAGTCTTTTCTTAAGGAGAACATGCGAGAGCTGCAAGTATGCTTCTTTCCCGCGTCAGGGAGATCTTACAATGGGTGATTTCTGGGGGATTTCCCTGTATAAGAGAGATCTTAATGATGGACGTGGTACTTCTCTGGTTCTGGCCAATAATGCAAAGGGAGCGGCAGTTCTGGAGTCTGTTAAAGACAGTGTAAAACGCATTGAGAAAACGCCGCTGGAAGCTGCTGTCAAGAAAAACCGTTTTGGTGAGAAAATGCAGGTTCATTCCCAGAGAAGAAGATTTTTTGAAATGCTTGATTACACAAGCATGCATAAAGCGGTTAAATATTGTATGGAAGGCCGTTATGATGTAGGTATTCTTGGCGTGTGGTTTGGATGTAACTACGGAAGTATTGCGACATATTATGGCCTGTCTAAAATTCTGGAAAAGATGGGCTTGTCTACTCTTATGATCGATAAACCGGGATTTGTTGGCCAGGATCGTGAGCTGGATAAGAGTAATCACAGCCGTATTTTTGCAGATACTCATTTCCATGTGAGCAGAAGGTATCGATTAAATGAGATGCATATGCTGAACCATATCTGTGATTCTTTTGTTATTGGATCAGATCAGGTATGGAATCATGGTATTGCCCGCAATTTTGGAAACAGTTTTCTTATGGATTTTGTTCGTGACGAGAAAAAGAAGATTGCGGTATCCGCTTCCTTTGGACATGATCGTGATTTCCGACCGGATCGTGAGCGGATTATGGCCAGTGAGTATTTTAAACGGTTTGATGGAATTTCTGTTCGTGAGGAGTCTGCAGTTGGCCTGATGAAGAAGGTATTTGGTGTAGATGCGACCAGAGTTTTGGATCCCGTATTTGCGGTAGATAAGAGTGTGTATGATGACATAGCGGCGGAATCTGACCGTAATGAGACAGAACCCTATATGCTTACCTATATTTTGGATCCAACTCCTGAGAAGAAAGAGGTTATTAAGTATCTGTCAGAAAAGTTGGGTCTTCGTACATTGCATATTCTGGATGGAACTCCATGGAATTTCCAGGAGAATAAAGAGAAAATGGGAATGGATACGGTTCTGGAGAATATTACGTTCCAGGATTGGATTTACTACTTTAAAAACAGCAGTTATGTATTAACAGATTCCTGCCATGGTATGAGTTTTGCGCTTATATATGGTAAACCGTTTGCTGGTATTGGTAATGCGAAAAGGGGTATGACGAGATTTTCTTCTCTGACAAAACTGTTCCATGTTGAGAATCGTTTGGTGACGAATCCTCTGGATATTATGAAGAATGAGCTGTTTCTGCAGGATCCGGATTATAATGAGATTAATGGGATTATGGAAACAGAGAAGGTTCGTTTCCATGAGTGGCTTAACGGGGTGATGTTCTCTGAGAAGGAAGTTAAGACTTATCAGGCGTTTCCTGTGAAGGTTGCTCCGGTGATCGAGGATGATATTAAATTAAAGATCGAGGGTCCTGCTCCGGTGCAGGCTCGTCCGACTTTCCTGCGCAGGGTTTATTATCATCTGCCGTCTGGTATTCAGGATAGAGTGAAACCTATTGTTAAGAATTATATCAAAAAGAGAGCACAGTAATTTTTGTGATGTAGTTTTATATTGAGTTTTGGCAGCCGCTGTACGTTTTGGGTATGGCGGCTGTATATAGTGAAAGGGAGTGTTTATTTATGGGTATTGGTAATTTTGGAAATATGATGAAGGTTATGAATGCCTGGAATACGTTTAAACAGAATCATCCGAAGTTTCCGGCGTTTTGCAGTGCTGTTTCAAAGCGTGGGATTCGTGAGGGGAGTATTCTTGAGGTGACGTATATTAGTCCTGAGGGGGAGAAATTGACTACGAATATTAAGGTTCAGGCTAGTGATATTGAGCTGCTCAGGCAGATTTCTGGGGGGAATTAGAGGAGAGTTGGAAGGACGCCGCGGGGGTGGCGTTCTTTTTTTCTGGGCTGGAATGTACGTCAGAGGAAGGAGATATCGGACAGGATAGGATACCGGACGCCAGAGGGATGTGGCATCGATTCGGGGAGAAAGCCGGACGCCAGAGGGAGAGGATATCGGCCCGGGCAAGGACTCCGTCGGGGGATACAACTAAGGTTCCGTGAGATGGCTAAAACCATTGCGGCAGGGCCAGAACTCGCCGCTGGCTCAAACAGCTGACCCTGCCGCAATAACGCCCTCTCCCGGGACCTAAGTTGTATCACCCCTCCTCCGCAACAGCCCGAACCGATATCCTCTCCCTCTGGCTGATATTTCCAACTGACAGGAAAAAAGATAAAACCCGGATAGGGGACGGAAGCGGACGCGGGGCGTCCTGTCCTGGGATTGTGGGAGTGTAGCTGTATCGGCGTAGCGTCTTAGCTGAAATACCGAAGAGCCCAGAAGAAGGATTGGCATAACGATTCATTATAAATATTGAAGAGTTTGGAAATCAGGTCAGTATAACGTTCCACAGTAAATATTGAAAAATTCGGAAACCAGGTCAGTATAACGCTCTATTGTAAATATTGAAGAGTTCGGAAACCAGCTCAGTATAACGTTCCACTGTAAATATTGAAGAATTCGGAAACCAGCTCAGTATAACATTCCACTATAAATGCCGAAGAATCCAGGAACCCAGATCGGCACAGCGTCCCACTCTGGATACCGCAGCATACAGACAAAAGTCAACCGTGTTACACATCGAAGATGTAACACTCCTTCCGTGCCCAACGGGGTGGGAGCGCGAGGGAGGGCGTTCGGGCTTCGGAACTTTGAGATCGCCTTCCCTCGCACTTACC
>NZ_QTYB01000006.1:220904-221290 GCF_003461955.1 Ruminococcus sp. AM36-2AA
AGGGAGGGCGTTCGGGCTTCGGAACTTTGAGATCGCCTTCCCTCGCACTTACCGCATTGAAAATGCGACCGCCGTAGCGCCACCAGCGAATGGAAGAAGAAAAATTGCATCTTTAAGATAAACTTCCAAAAAATCCAAAAAAATTTGAATTTTATGGTTGACAACCATAACTCCTAGTGGTATTATAACTGAGCTGTCGTAAATAATTGTTTTAGAAAAACAAACAATTAAAAAGAATTTTAGAAAAATGAAATCCACAGTTGACAAAAGACAGAAGATATGATAAAGTATCCAAGTCGTTAACAAAACGACAACAAAATCTTAACTCAAAAATGTTTGAAAAACTTGAAAAAAGTACTTGACAAACAAAAAGAGATGAGATAAAA
>NZ_QTYB01000007.1:0-494 GCF_003461955.1 Ruminococcus sp. AM36-2AA
TCATATCTTCTGTCTTTTGTCAACTGTGAATTTCATTTTTCTGAAATCCTTTTTAATTGTTTATTTTTTAAAAACAATTATTTGCGACAGCTCAGTTATAATAACACTGGGAGTTGTGGTTGTCAACCATAAAATTCAATTTTTTTTGATTTTCCTGGAAGTTTATTTTTATAGGGCAATTTTTCCTATTATCCTTGTGGCCTTTATTAATAGAAATTTCCCCTTGCTGGGTGCGCTACGTCGGGTGCACTACGCCGGTCACATTTCCAATGAGGTAAGTGCGAGGGAAGGCGATCTCAGAGTTCCGAAGCCCGAACGCCCTCCCTCGCGCTCCCACCCCGTTGGGCACGGAAAGAGTGTTACATCTTCGATGTGTAACACGGTTGACTTTTGTCTGTATGCTGCGGTATCCAGAGTGGGACGCTGTGCCGATCTGGGTTCCTGGATTCTTCGGCATTTATAGTGGAATGTTATACTGAGCTGGTTTCCGAATT
>NZ_QTYB01000007.1:504-154877 GCF_003461955.1 Ruminococcus sp. AM36-2AA
GCCGATCTGGGTTCCTGGGTCCTTCGGCATTTATAATGGTACACTGTGCCGATCTGCTTCCTGGGTTCTTCGGCATTTATAATGGTACACTGTGCTGATCTGCTTCTTGGGTTCTTCGATATTTATAGTGGTACACTGTGCCAATCTGCTTCCTGGATTCTTCGATATTTATAGTGGTACACTGTGCCGATCTGCTTCCTGGATTCTTCAGTATTTATAGTGAGACGCTACGCCGATACAGCTACACTCCCACAATCCCAGGACAGGACGCCCGCGTCCGCTTCCGTTCCCGCCCCGGCTTTTATCTTTTTTCCTGCCGGCTGGAAGTGTCAGCCAGAGGGAGAGGATATCGGTTCGGGCTGTTGCGGAGGAGGGGTGATACAACTTAGGTCCCGGGAGAGGGCGTTATTGCGGCAGGGTCAGCTGTTTGAGCCAGCGGCGAGTTCTGGCCCTGCCGCAATGGTTTTAGCCATCTCACGGAACCTTAGTTGTATCCCCCGACGGAGTCCTTGCCCGGGCCGATATCCTCTCCCTCTGGCGTCCGGCTTTCTCCCCGAATCGATGCCACATCCCTCTGGCGTACCAACTTTCCATTCCCCTCACGGAACCCTTGCCCACACCGACATTCTCCCCTCCATAAATCCAAACAAAAAAGCCTAGAGCCCCAGGATTCACATTCATCCCAGAGCGCCAGGCCCATATCAGTCAAGCTGGAAATGAGACTCGAACTCACGACCCCTTCATTACGAGTGAAGTGCTCTACCGACTGAGCTATTCCAGCTTGTGTTAAACACAAATGATATTATACCTTATTTTTCAGAAAATGCAAGCAATTTTTTATTTTTTATCCGCACCCCCATACCCAATCACAAAATCATCCGTCTTACAGATCACCTTCGAATCATTATCCTTCTGGAAAACCCGAAAAGAAACCGAAAGCTCATTGATACCAGCATTTTTTCCCAGGAAATACATCTTTACAATCTCACTCTTCCCTGCCGGAATCCCCTCACACGAAATATTCGCCGTCTTACACTCCTTACCATTAACCTTAACATTTCTACATCTGACATCAATATCCTGTTCCGTATCATTCACTACACAAAACCTTGGAGTAAGCCCCATGACACTATTCTTCACAATACCCTTTTCGATAATCTTAACACCCTTGTCATCGTAAAGAACAATCCCACCACCGCCAATCTCCTGCTCATACGATCCACTGATATCAGTCTTTATGGAAATATTATCCACTACAGCAATATCATCATACGTCTTATCCTCATAAAAACGCAAGCCACATTCCACATCCGCCACACGGTCAATTCCATATCCATCACATTCCTGTTTCGAAACCACCAGTAATCCATCAGTTTCCCCACCTGGTTCTGCCTTGTCAAAAAACAAACTGTTTGCTTCTACTTTACAGCCATTAATATAACAATTTTCGGCTATCAAACCCATTTTTTTCATCCGTATTATTTTCAATATGAAGCGGTATGACAATATTCTGCTCTGCATCCAGAGAAGCTTCCGAAACCGAAACCTTTATATTATTTTCGTCATAGATCACCTGTTCCAGAACTGTAGACTTCTCTGCCCAGACCGTTACCGTAGCAAACATAGTAAAGAATACCGCCGCAAAAATCCCGGCTGCCAATTTCTTTTTCATACAACATCCCTCACTATTTTCTGCTGATCTTTACTTTCTTCCCCACCCTCTTTACGGATGAAACTTTTTTCTCAGGAGTACAGCTAAAAACAGTCACTCCATAAGCCGGGAGCTTCATTTTCAGAGAATTTTCCCTGTTATCACACTCCGCATGCACCGCATTTTTGGCCCTGGTATTCACAACACCCAGACCACCATATTTTCCATTATCACTGTTAAAAATCTCTTTATACTTTCCAGCAAAAGGCACACCGACCTGATAGCTGTCATAAGACACCGGTGAAAAATTACATACTATAAGAAGCGTCTCTTCCATTTTTTCCGTTTTTCTCAGAAAAGCAACAATATTTTCGTCATAGTTGGTAAACTGGATCCATTCAAAACCATCCGAATTACCATCCATCGCATACAGCGCCGGACAACTTCTGTACATCGCATTCAGATCATGAATATATGCTTTCATTTCTTCTATGCACTCTTTATCCGGTGCTGTCATCTTCACTCCCGGATGAAGCATCAGATAAGCGTAGGCCGCACGTACCTGAGCCAGTTTCTGTTTCGGAGATCCCGGAAGTTTTTCAAGAAATTCCTTCAGAGTTCCTACATCCCTTCGTCCCAGGGTCAGTACATAATGTTCACTGTACGCATACATCATGGAAAGCGTCAGCTGATCATAATAATCCTTTCTTTCCAGCGGTTCTACTTCTATATAGGAGAGAAGATCTTTCGTCCATCCGCCACTCCACTTATAATCAAATCCCAGATGATCATTCTCCACGCTGTCTGTAAGCTGAGGCCAAAGTCCATCCTCCTGTGCGATCAAAAGAACTCCCGGATTGCGTTTCTTAACAATAGAATTCAGATGTTTCAGAAACTCCACAGCCTGGAGATTTTCATTAGAGCCATAAAGATTTGGTCTCCACTGTCCTGCCTCTCTTCCAAAATCCAGATACAGCATGGCATCTACATCATCCAGGCGAAATCCATCTACATGGAACTCATCCAGCCAGAAAAATGCATTCGAGAGAAGAAAATCCTTAACCATAGGGCTTCCATAATTATAAAGCATCGTCCCCCACATCGGATGGACCGCCATAGCCGGATCCTGAACTTCATAAAGAGGTGTTCCATCAAATTTCTCCAGTCCTGCATCAAATCGTGGAAACTGTGCAGGTGTCCAGTCCAGGATCACACCAATTCCTTCCTGGTGAAGTTCTTCCACCAGAGCACGAAAATCTGCCGGTGTTCCAAAACGATTCGTCAGCGCAAAATAAGATGAAGTGGAATATCCCCCTGAATTCTGATCCAGATACTCCATAACCGGATGAAATTCCACATGTGTATACCCTGTTTCTTTTAAAAATGCTGCCAGTTCACCATGTTTTTTCCACTCTGTTATATCTGTTTCATAAACAGACACCGGAACTTCACGGCTTACAAACTTTTCACGTTCTTTCATCCACTCTTCATCCTGCCAGGAAAACTCTCCCAGCTCTGCCACAACCGAGATCACAGACGGAGCCTCCTGCACCCCGTTTCCGTAAGGATCTGACTTGCGCTGTACAGCCCCGCCTTTTATCTTGATTTCATATTGATAAGAAGCGCCTGCCTTTACGCCCGGAACAAAAAGTTCAAAAATACCGGACATCGGCATACGATGCATCGGAAGCCGTCTTCCATCCCATCTGTCAAAATCACCAACTATACTTACACGGATCGCATTGGGTGCCCATACCGCAAAATAAGTTCCACGCACACCTCCACAGACAACCGGATGTGCACCAAGTTTCTTATAGGCTTTATAATAAACGCCTGCACAAAATGCTCTTTCCTCTTCTTCTGTAATCTGGCAGGGATATTCATAAGCATCAAAAAAAGCCTCTTTCATGCTGCCCCGTGTAACCTGAAAACGATACTCCGGAATTCTTTTCAGAGGAAGCATTACCGCATAATAGCCAGCCTCATCTTCCAGTATCATTGGATAAGACTTTTTTCCAACTATTACTTCCGCAGCTTCCGTCCCCGGAAAAAATCCCTGAATAAGCACTCCGTCATCTGTCACTCTCGGCTGCATCACGTCCCTCGGCGCAGCTTCCTCACCATAAACGATCGCCTCGATCCGGGGCCAGTCCATATATTCATACGCTTTATCAGCCATAATCGTCTCCTCCGTTATATCTGTTGTTTTATAGACTCAGTTTACCACTTTTTTACTGAAAAATAAAGAAAACTCTTCTTAATCTTCGCAAAAAAGCACTCAAGTAACCGGTAACAGAACAGAAAATAAATCAATTTAGTTCTTCCCAAAATACCTTCCAGAGCTTATAATATGAGGCAGAAAAACAGGCGGGTATTCTTATTCCGCTATAAAAAACAACTTACCAGGAGGAATTATCAATGGAAAACAAACTGTATGATGTAACCGCTCTCGGCGAACTTCTGATCGACTTTACTGAAAACGGC
This sequence comes from Ruminococcus sp. AM36-2AA, assembly GCF_003461955.1. Lineage (GTDB taxonomy): Bacteria > Bacillota > Clostridia > Lachnospirales > Lachnospiraceae > Blautia_A. The sequence goes on from NZ_QTYB01000007.1 coordinate 4,640, forward strand.
AACAGTTCCCAGGGAAATCCTACTTTTGAAGCAAACCCGGGCGGCGCTCCCTGCAATGTACTCGCCATGCTGAACCGCCTTGGCAAAAAAACAGCATTTATCGGAAAAGTTGGAAACGATATGTTCGGCAAACAGCTGAAAACAGCTGTTGAAGAATGCGGTATCGATACCAGAAACCTTGTTATGGACGATGAAATCCATACCACTCTTGCTTTTGTACATACATATCCAGATGGAGACCGTGATTTCTCCTTCTACCGCAATCCAGGCGCAGATATGATGCTCACCAAAGACGAAGTAGATGCCGAACTGATCCGCAACTCCAGAATTTTTCATTTCGGTACTCTTTCATCCACACACGAAGGCGTCCGCGAAGCAACCCGCTACGCTCTTGATGTGGCAAAAGAAGCCAACTGTATCATCACTTTCGATCCAAACCTTCGCCCACCTCTCTGGAAAGACCTTAATGACGCCCGCAAAGAGATCGAATACGGCATGGAACGCTGCGATGTGCTGAAGATCTCCGACAACGAAGTGGAATTCCTTTTTGATACTACAGACTACGATAAAGGCGCAGCTCTCATCGAAGAAAAATACCACATCCCCCTTGTCCTGATCACCCTTGGAAAAGACGGAAGCCGTGCATACTACCATGGCCGAAAAGTAGAAGCCGCACCATTCCTTCAGGAACACACCATCGAAACCACCGGCGCCGGCGACACCTTCTGCGCCAGCACCCTGAACTACGTCCTTGACCACGGCCTCGAAAGCCTCACCGATGAAAACCTGAAAGAACTCCTCACCTTCGCAAACGCAGCCGCTTCCCTCATCACCACCAAAAAAGGCGCCCTCCGCGTAATGCCAACCAAAGAAGAAGTAGAAACCTTCATCAAATCCCGCAATTAAAAAAAGGCGGCCTGCACTTGCAGGCCACTTTTTTTATGTACATCCACAACTCAAGAAAATAAAAATCAGACCTGCACTCAGGCAATACCCAACAGCACCCCAAAGAACAGGCCTATTTTTTAACGCACATCCACACCCCAGGGAACAGGGCGCAAGCGCCCGCCTTCCCGTCCACTCTCCAACGCCGTACCCGTGCCCGGAAAGGGAGGGGTGCAGGGGAGGGAAAAGCGGGCTTCGAAACTCCGAGCGCCTTTCTCTCCCCTGCGGTTTTCTACACTGTTGTCAACAGTGCCTCAAATTTTCCTTCCATTTCATACTCGCCGGCATTAGCCGTAATAAACACGCTATCTCCCTTCTGCACCTCAACGCACTCCTCTCCGGACTGTACCTTCCCGGTACCGTCTAAGACGAGTAAACTTGCAAAAGAAGTCTTATCAATCTCCCCAAAGATCTTCTTCATCCTCTGTCCATCCAGAACCACCTTATCAACCGTAAAATAATCACAGTCCACAATATGCGGCTCAAAAGACTTCTTCCGAAGGATCGGCACCCTCTTCGTCACCTGAAGTGCCTTCTCAATATGAAGATCCCTCTCCTTACCATTAGCATCCTTACGGCCATAATCATAAACCCTGTAAGTCACATTGGAATTTTCCTGGATCTCCGCGATCAGATTTCCTTTACCAATTGCATGAATGGTACCCGGCTCGATAAAAAGCACATCCCCTTTATGAACTTCAACCTTGTTCAGAACTTCCAGAAGGGTCTTATTCTTAATTCTCTCCTCAAACTCCTCCTTGGAAACTTCACGGGAAAATCCATAATACAGGCTGGCACCTTCCTCGCAGTCCACGATATACCACATCTCCGTCTTGCCATACTGACCTTCATTCTTCATGGCATACTCATCATCCGGATGTACCTGGATAGACAGATCATCCTTCGCATCAATAAATTTGATCAGCAGCGGAAACTGGCTGTAATGGCGGCTGTGAGTACCGGTAACCTTCTTTCCCTCCATGAGGATATACTCGCTGAGTGTTTCTCCGGCATATTCTCCGTTTGCCACATAGCTGGGTCCGTCCGGGTGGCAGGAAAGCTCCCAGGTCTCTGCAAGCTTGTCGCCGTCATATTCTTTTCCAAATTCTGTCATCAGTCTTGTGCCGCCCCACAGATAATCCTTGCAGCTGGGTTTTAATTTCAAAATTGCCATAATCTGTCTTCCTTTCTTTCATCTATACCGGATAAAGCGGACTGTCACGCCCGCTTTATCTTGTTCGATGTCTCTGTGACATCCCTTCATTATTATCGGATTCCCAGCTCTGTATCTTCCTCACGTACAAGGCTGTGATCCTTAATATAGTCAACAATCTCATCCAGTGTTGTAAATGCAACACCAACATAGCTGTCTGCTGCTCCATAGTAAAGAGCGATCTTTCCTGTCTCAGAATCATGGATGGTCGCACATGGGAAGCATACATTCGGCACAAAACCTCTCTCCTCATACCAGGTTTCCGGTGTAAGAAGGAAGTTCTCGCAGCGATATTTCACTCTGGAAGGCTCATCGATATCCAGGATCGCAGCACCGCCGCCGATCTTTACGGACTCCCACCACTCAGATGTTTTTCCCATTACGTGACGGTGTTTTCCCCAGAAAGTCATATCCGGGCTCTCACTTAAGAAAATATCACCAAACGGTGTATGGCCGCTGTCAGATGGTCTGGAAAGCATCACATAATTGCCGTTAATTTTTCTCGGGAAAAGAACTGCATTTCTGTTAAATGGAATGAACGGATTTTCAATTCTTGTAAAAGTCTTGAAATCTGTTGTTTTTGCAACACCGATAGATGCACCGTAAAAATCCTGGCACCAGATCACATAATAGGTATCTTCTACTTTTACGAGACGTGGATCGTATGCATATTTCGGCATAAAAGACTCGCCTTTTTCGTTGACAAAATTGATCTTTTCTTTATCAAATGTCCAGTGAAGTCCGTCCTCACTTCTTCCAAAATAAATGAACGGAATGCCGTTCACCTGCTCACCACGGAACACGCCGATAAATTTTCCTTCATAAGGAATAACCGCACTGTTGAAGATTCTGGCAACTCCCTCTACCGGATTACGTCCGATCACCGGGTTTTCCGTATATCTCCACAGTGGTGCTCCTTCATGATTTTCCGGTTTGTCCTGCCACGGCACGTTTGGAACTGCCGGGCTGATCATTTTATATTTGCTCATATTATTTTTCTCCTTCTGCTTTTAAGATCTCAAGATTTTTTGCAATCAGCTCACAGCGCTGTTTTACGCAGTCCGGAGAACGCTTGGGATCTTCCGGTGTGTTGAAAAGATAATCTTCCATTTTATCGATAGTGGTGGTTGCCACATGCATTCTGGTATCACAGGAAGCGTAGTAGATATAAATGGTTCCGTCCTCGTCAGCAATGGCTCCGTTTGTGAACACTACATTGGAGACATCTCCCACTCTTTCCTCGCCGAAGGGAACAAGGAAAACTCCGGATGCAGGCAGACATTTCTCTGCTGCGGAGACTGGAGAGTTTTTAAATTATCAAGACGCTCCCAGGTTTTGAGATCTTTGGTACGGACGATTCCCGCCTCTGCAACTGCCGCGGAAAGGTCACTGTTGTCTGGATCTTTACTCTCAGAGCAGAACACTCCGTAGATCCAGCCGTCTTCATGCTGGGTAAGACGCATATCATATACATTGGTCTCCTCCGGGCAGGTATCCGGCAGAACTACCGGGTAATCCCAGAAATGGAAACCATCGATTCCGTTGTCACTCTCTGCCACTGCAAAGAAAGATTTACGGTCGTTTCCCTCCACACGGACTACGAGATAATATTTTCCATTAAGCTTGATGGCTCCGGAATTCATCACTGCGTTGATGCCGAGACGTTCCTGGAAATTCGGATTTGTTTTTTCATCCAGATCGTATCTCCAGTGTACCGGTGCAAACTCTCTGGTAAGTACCGGATATTCGTAGCGGTCATAGATTCCGTTGTACCACTGTGTTTTCTGGTTTTTTCTGGCAACCAGTCTGTCCACTTTTTCTTTTTCGATATAATACTGTTTATGCAATGTCTTTCATCCTCCTGATCACTTCTATACACATACGTCCGTTATGATACGGGCATTTCCACGGCTCCACGATAGGTTTCTCCACCGGAGTATGGTCCTCATGGATACACCAGTACCACTCGGAACCGTTTCTCTTGTCGATCATGTAATTTTTGATATAATCCCAGACATCCTCTGCCGCCTGGAGATATTTTTTCTCTGCAGGATCTTTCTGGTATCCGTTCAGAAAACCAACTACGGATTCCGCCTGTACCCACCATACTCTGGTGGTATCATTGACACCGTTTTCACACTCGTTCATAAGAGAATGGTCGCGGTATGCTGTTTTGTATACATTTGCAAGGATTTCTTTTGTGATGGGCGCAACCTTTGCGGTGTACGCCGGATCATCCAGCACTTCAAGTCCACGGTCAATCAGCCAGGAAGTTTCAATATCATGTCCATAGGAGTAAAGATCAATAAGAGTGTTCCACTCTCTGTCAAAAAATACTTCCTGTCTTTTCTGTGCCGGGTTATATACCTTGTCTGCAAAAATATCCAGCATAAAACGCAGGCGGTCTCCGGTGAATTTATCTTTTGTTACACGGTAAAACTCTGTGTACGCCTCAAACACATGAAGCAGGGTATTCATGGTTTTCTCTGCGATCACACCGTTCTCGGAAAGCTTGTCGTTCTCTTCCAGCTGGAAATTCCGCTTGAAGGCTTCCAGATATCCGAATTCATCGGTGCATTTTTCCTCGATGATCTTCTGAAGACCTTTGGCGATCTCTAATGCTTCCTCGTTTCCGGTGGTATCATAATAGGAAGAAAGGGCATAGATGGCAAATGCCTGATTGTAGATATGCTTTGTGGTATCCAGAGGTTTTCCGTCATATGTCACAGACCAGAACACACCTCCACATTCCTGATCCAGACATTTTTCCTTCAGGAACTGATAGGCATGATCTGCATATTCCCGTTCTTTTTCAAAGCCCTCAATACGGCTGACACTGGAAAAGAACCAGAGGATCCTGCTGTTTAAGATGCAGCCTTTTTCAAATTTTTTATCCAGCTTTAAATCGTAATCCATGTAGCCGTAATATCCGCCGAATTCTTCATCCTTCAGGCCTTCACAGAAAGGAATGATCCCGTTTTTCAGATGTTCTCTGATCTCATTTAACATAATTGTCTGCTCCTTTTTAACCCTTGACCGCACCGGCAGCAACACCGCTGTAGATCTGATTCTGGAAAATGATGAACACGATCAGTGCAGGAAGAAGAGAGATGATAACACCTGCACAGATCAGGTTATACTGGCTTCCCAGAGGTCCGGTAAATGTGTAAAGTGAAGTTGCAACGGTACAAAGTCTTGTTTTGTCCTGAAGATAAAGCTGTGCACAGTAGTACTCGTTGTAGGTATTTGCACCTTTCAGGATGATGGATGTTACAATGGCCGGTTTCAGAAGAGGAAGAAGGATCTTGCTGTAAATGGTAAAGTAAGAAGCTCCGTCCAGGTCTGCTGCCTCATAAAGAGAATCATCCACAGACATGATGGCACCGACGAAAAGTACCATGTTCTGTCCGAAATATCTCCATACGGAAGACCCTACCAGTGACCAGTTGTTTACCGACTGATCTTTCAGCCAGTACGGAAGGTTATCAAGCTGGAATCCACACCACTGAAGAACGGTATCAAATACGAATCCACGGGTGTAGAAAAATTTAAAGATAAATCCGATGGCAATACCATTGATCAGATATGGGAAAAACATAAATCCCTTAAAAAGGTTGCTGCATTTTACCTTCATGCTGAGAATGGTTGCAAGATAAAGCGCAATGGCAAGCTGGATCAATGCACCAGCCATATAGTAAAGACAAAGTTTCAGAGCGCCGATGATATCGTCTCGTTTAAAAATGGCTCTGTAGTTATCAAGACCTACAAATTTTCTTGCGCCAACATATTTCATCTTGTAGAAACTGAATTTTACCATTTCCGCAAATGGAAGATATGTAAATACAAGTAACAAGATCAATGGAATAATGGTGAATGCAAGGATGATAAGCATCTGCTGGCCCTTACGGCTTCTCATCCATTCACCGAAGCTCTTCTTCGTTCCACTCTGTTCCATAGTTTCCCTCCATTTCAAAGGCGGGGAAAACGCGTCCCCGCCTGAGTGATCTGCGTTTATATCTGTGCAGATTATTTGTTTACTTCTACATCATCTGTATCCTGAGCGTCACTCCATTTCTCGTTCCACTCTTTCATGATGTCATCAAAATCCTCATCTCCGTTGGATGCATGCTCAACGATTGCCTGGATCTTCTCGTTTCCGCCTGCGCCTACCATAAGCTCGGAATCTGCATTCAGCTCGTTGAGGACATCTTCCTCACCTTCGATTGCCGGCTCGTTGGAGATAAACTCTACATTGTTATCTGTGAACTCCTGATATACCTCCGGAAGCTTGTCATCGCCAACTGCGATCGGAAGGCCACCTTCATTGTAGGAATATCCGGATTTCTCTGTCATCCATTTTACAAAGATCATTGCTGCTTTCTGATTTGTCTCATCGCTGTTTGCATTGATACCGAAGCAGTAGTCCTCATCTGCAGGTGAATACTGTTTTCCGTCTACTGTGATCGGGAATGCGAAGTATCCGATGTCATCTGCATTGTCTCCTGCACCCTGCATCTGCGGGTAAGCCCAGGAACCAAGTACCATAGTTGCGATCTGACCGTTGTTCAGCATACCCTTGCTGCTCTCCCAGTCTGTTGTTGAGTAGTCATCCTCAGTAAGTCCGTCTGCAACTGCATCGTAAAGGATCTTGTAAACGTTGTAAGCGCCTGTTCCATCTCCCGGGTCAGAGAACGGATCTTTTGTATGAACGAATTCCTGGTTTCTGTATTTTGCATCGCCGGTTGCTGTGATTCCGGTATAATCATCCCATGCTCCCATTGTCCAGACAGCTGCATAGTTTGTATAAAGCGGGATCGCATCTGTTTTATCTTTTACAGCTTTCAGATCTGTGATGAACTCATCTGGTGTTTTCGGAAGCTCTGTGATTCCTGCCTCTTTGAAAACTTTCTTATTATAGAGAACGCCACGGCCTACAACTGTGATCGGGATACCGTATACTTCGTTCTCATACAGCCATCTGTTCGGATATTTCACTTCTTTTTTTACAGAATCAACATCTCCATAGGAAAGGAAGTAAGTGGAGAGGTCGGATTTGTCAACCTCCGGGATCATCATGATGTCACCCCAGTCACCGCCCTGAAGACGAAAATGTATTATTATGAAGGGACATATCTCATGGATTACTTAAATCACTTAAATTTCAGGCAGCAATTTCTTTCCAGCGTACACACAAGAAAAATGGTAAACATTGAATATACGCCGGATTTTCTCATTCCCAATAATTATCACTACGAAAAAGAGCTGCTTTCCCCTCTCTCACCGGAAAGCTTTTTGTATCTTCTGGGTGGTGGAAGTATCCATACCGACTCTCCCCTGGCATTTCGTTTTTCTTCCATGGATTGCCATCTGCTCCTTCTTACCACCATGGGCAGCGGAAGGATCACAACTCCGGGAGGAAGTGAAGGAAGAGGCAAAAAAAATACTGCTTACCACGGATTTTTCCATCCATGAAGTAAGCAGTATGATCGGTTACGAAAATACGAACCACTTTATTAATCTGTTTAAAAAATATGTCGGCTCCACACCTGGGAAATTCAGACAAAAGGCACTGGAGGACCGATTCTCCTCACACTTTCCCGTTCAATGAATCTGCCCGGGATCACAAAGGTTCCGGTGCTGTACCTGGCATTCAGTAATTTATGCAGGATAATATGCACCACCCGCTTGGCCATCTCCTTGGTGTCTATCTCATAGGTAGTAAGTCCGATACCGGCAAACTGGTCTGCCAGATAATTATCAAAACCAACAATGGAGATATCTCCTGTCACATCGTACCCTTCCCGTACAAGCTTCTGGTACATCATGCTTGCCGCCAGGTCACTGTTACAGAAAAAGGCGGTTGGCATATCTTCCGGAAGGATAAATTCTTTCTCATTATCCATCACGCCATCACTGTCACGGTCATCGATCACCCAGTCTTCCCTCCAGGGAACGCCATGTTCCATCAGGGATTTCAAGTATCCGAAATACCGGTCATCAATACTGGTGGTCATCAGTCTTTTTCCCACAAAACCAATTTTGGAATGGCCCATGGAAAACAGATAGTTGGTCATCTCGTAACCACCCATCAGGTTGTTGGACACCACACAGTCACTGGATTTTCCTCTTCCCGTAGTATCCAGGCTGATCAGGGGAACCCCTGCATCTTCTGCCAGAAATTCCGCATATCCTCTCTCAAACTCTCCCATTATGATCAGGCCGTCTGCCTTTTTCTCAAGGAGCACCTTGGGAAGTTCTCTCCGTTTCTCCACTTCGCTGCTGATCACTTCCAGCATGGCAAAACAGGTTCTGGAGACCGCCTGCCTGGCGATCTCCTGATAAAGTTTCCAATAGAAGGACTGGTTCTCGGACACATAACGATCCGCAACAATGATGCCCAGTGTGAAGCTTTTGCCTTCATTTGTATTTTTTCGGGACTCACTTTTCTGATATCCCATCTCATCTGCCAGCTGGATGATCTTTGCCCGTAGTTCCTCGCTGACGCCCTTCTGACCGGAAAGAGCCTTGGACACGGTCACGGTACTGACATTCAGTTTCTTTCCTATATCTGCAAGTCTGACTGCTTTAGCCATTTTTTAACCTCTTTTTTACTATATATTCTGTTTTAACGCTATCATAGATGTCCCGCAAAATCAAGAGGTTTTAACAATTGTCAAGCGGATATTCGCAATCCGCTTCGCTATTTGCTCATAACCAAATAACTGCTCCGCAGTTTATTTGGTTAAATTATAAGCTTCTTTACTCTGTCATCGCCTTTTTCAAAGCCTCAAGTTTCTCCTCGGCATCTTTAAAGTTTTCGCCTTTTACACCGAAATAGTATTTGATCTTTGGCTCAGTTCCGGAAGGACGAACACAGCACCATGCATTGTTTTCCAGCTCATAATAGAGAACATTGGATGTGGGAAGTCCTGTGGATGTGGTTTCTCCTGTGATCATATCCCTGCGGCAGTCACTCTTGTAATCGCGGCATGCAAGGACTTTGAACCCACCAAGCTCTTTCGGCGGATTCTCACGGAAGGCATTCATCATGGCTGTGATCTTCTGGGAACCGTCGATTCCTTTCAGGGTTACTGTTGCAAGGTCTTCTTTGTAGTAACCATATTTCTCATACAGTTCCACCATGGCATCCCAGAGCGTTTTTCCCTGAAGTTTGTAGTATGCGGCAACTTCGCAGAGCATCATCACTGCAACCGGCGCATCTTTATCTCTTGCATAGGTTCCTGCCAGACAGCCGTAGCTCTCCTCAAGTCCGAATACGTAGTGATGGCTTCCTGTCTCATCAAACAGGCGGATCTGCTCCCCGATATACTTAAAGCCTGTCAGCACTTCGATCAGAGCTGTGTTGTATTCTTTTGCAACAGCTTTTGCCATATCTGTAGTAACAATGGTCTCAACAAGTGCAGGATTTTCCGGCATGGTGCCTGTTTTTGTACGCTCCCGCAAAATATACTCGGCGATGAGCATGCCGGACATGTTTCCGGTAAAACTTACATATTCACCGGTTTTCGTATCTTTTGCATGGACACCAAGACGGTCTGCATCCGGATCTGTGGCAAGAATAATATCTGCATCTACTTTTTTTGCCAGCTCAAGGGCAAGTGTCCAGGCATTTTTGTCCTCCGGATTCGGATATGGAACTGTTGGGAAGTTTCCGTCCGGAACTTTCTGCTCTTCCACAACATAAACCTGTGTGAAACCAAGCTCACGGAGAACTCTTCGGACAGGAATATTTCCGGTTCCGTGAAGTGGTGTGTAAACGATCTTCATATCCTTGGCAGCCTCCGGGATGATCTCCGGGTGGATGCTCTGTTTTTTCAGCTGCGCGATATATTTGTCATCAAAATCGGTTCCAATGATGCTGAACAGGTTCTCTGCTCTGGCTTCATCCTCTTCCATTGTTTTTACCATGGAAAAATCCGTTACTTTTGCCACTTCTGCAAGAATGTTTTTATCATGAGGCGGTGTGATCTGGGCACCGTCTTCCCAGTATACTTTGTATCCGTTGTATTCTCTCGGGTTATGGCTGGCTGTGATCACGATACCGGCAATACAGCCAAGTTCCCGTACTGCAAAGGAAAGCTCCGGTGTTGGACGAAGTGACTCAAAAAGATAGGTATGGATGCCGTTTGCATTCAGGCAGAGCGCTGCCTCTCTTGCAAACTCCGGTGACATGATACGGGAATCATGGGCAATGGCAACGCCTTTGTCCTGACCGTTCATGGCAATGATATAATTGGCAAGTCCCTGTGTGGCCTGACGCACAGTATAGATATTCATACGGTTGGTTCCTGCTCCGATCATTCCGCGGAGTCCGCCGGTTCCAAACTCCAGCTGACGGTAAAAACGGTCCTCGATCTCTTTTTCGTTCCCCTCAAGTTTTTTCAGTTCCTCCTGGGTCTGCGCGTCGAAGTACGGGTCTGTGCACCACTTTTTGTAGGTTTCCTGATAACTCATCTTTTTACATCCTCCCTGATTTTTATTATTTTTTACAATACTTAACTGGAAATTTCCCGCACACAGCCTTCCTATGAAGCAGTCCATGTGACTTTACTTTCCCGTCAAATATCCAATATCAAAACCTTATATCCCGTCAGTTTTTTCTGGTTACGCTTCTGCCAGCCGGTCAAAGATCTTCACCAGAAACAGCGAATTCACAAATGCCTGCACACCGCCGCCCACAAATACCCAGATCCAGAAGATCGCGGAAAAGGTCTGCGGAGAGATCAGAAACCAGAGCACAGGAAAAAGATTCACAACTGTGATCACAAGAGTCTGTCCGATGTGGCTGGCTGCCAGTCTGGCACCGTTCTCAAATGTCTTTTTTACCGTATTCTCAAACTTTGCAAGAAGCGGAAATACATAGGAAAAGACTGCTGCGCAGATAATCCCGAGAACAATACAGAAGCCGTACATAAAAGAAGCTCCCTGTGCCCTTCCTGCTGCTCCCAGGATATGAAAATCCGCGACCAGCACCACAACCACCACCAGAACGATCACAGTTACCGGTAATGACTGAAGAAAATTCTGTTTAAAAGAATGGAAAAATTCTCTTGTCACAGTGGTTTCTTCATCTTTTACAAGCTTCAGCATCACATAGTACAGAGCAATGGTAGATGCGCCGATGGTGATCACCGGGATACAGCACAAAAGCCACAGGATGCTCAGCCAGAAAATGTTGAAGATCTTTGTCATGATCTGTGTGTAAGCACTGTCGCCGCGAAAATTATCTTTAAAAGCCATTATCTTTTCCTCCCCAAAAAGAAATATTTAACCAAATAATTACTTCACCGTTATTCGATGTAGATCTGCGTAACGAATATGGATTGCAAATATCCGACCGGCCACTCATTCTTCCATCAGATACTCCAGAAACTTCAGTGCGTTCTCCGGATTTTTCGTTCCAACCGCTACTGCAAATACCGGATCTTTGATATATTCCGACATCTCCGTGAACCGATTGTCCCCGGAAAGACTGATCCCGTAAGGTTTCACCTCTCCCTGACCGGTTTCATGATCCTCAAAGGAAACCTCGTCATCCTCTTTATAACCGACTGCATACTGATAAGATTCCCCGTATTTTTTCTCCAGGTCTTCTTCTGTTACCTCATCCAGGCTTTCAAAATAGCCATAACCTGCATATTCCTCAAACAGCTCCCGATCCAGGATCACCACATCGATCTGCACGGTTTTCCGTTTTCCATCTGCTCCCAGAAGATTACTCATATCCGCTGTAACCTGTGCAAGTTTCTTCTCATCCAGAGATTCATCGATCACTGCCGCATAGAGAAGATTCTCCGTTCTCGGCCTTGCCACATGCCATATCAGGGATACTGCCACAGCAATAAGAAGGATCACTCCCACTGCCGGAAGGAGATAATAGTCTTTCAGATATTGTATTTTCTGCTGCCGGTCCATTTCCGGCCATTTTCTTACTTCGGATTTCCGCATAGGTTCTCCTCGTCACAATTCCTGACATTCTTCACATTTAAGTAAGTAGAATGTTTATTTGTTTTTTATTTAGCTAAATTTTAATATCTTTTTAGCTAAATATCAACCTGATCAGCCCATTAATTTTGCAATGTACTTAACTTTGTCTAATACGCACAAAAAAAGAGGCACTGTTTTTGTTACTTTTACAGTGCCTCTCTGAGTCGTTATACTACTGGCCTAAATGCCGTTGTTTTATTTTGCAGTAAAATGATACAGTCTGCTCTTGAAATCGCCCCAGAAATCTTTCATCAGGAATCCACCCTTCATCAGCATCTCTCCTGTGTAAGTTTCCTCTGTTCCTTCCAGTCTGTATGTTACCTTCGGATCAAAGCCTCTCAGAAATACTTTTCTGGAATGGCTGTTTGGTACGCCAAGTACCTGTACATAAGTTACCAGCACTTCTTTTTTGTCCTGTGAGGAAAGTGCCCAGCAGTCATATTTATGGTTTTCCCGGTAGGATGCGATCCGGTAATACTCTCCCTGCTGGATCAGGTGTCTGTATTTATTGTAGGTTGCCGTCTGCTCCGGAATCAGCGCTCTGTCCTCCTCCGGGATCTTTGTGATATCCAGCTCATAGCCGAAGGTTCCTGCAAGAGCCACATGGCCCCTTGTCTCAAATGGTGTCACACGTCCCACAGAGTGGTTCGGGCAGTCGCTGACATGGGCACCGATCACAGAAAGGGGATATATCAGTGCGCTTCCTTCCTGGATCATCAGACGCTCCACTGCATCCGTATTGTCGGAACACCAGATCTGCGGGCTGTAATAAAGCATTCCCGGATCAAAACGTGCGCCGCCGCCGGAGCAGTTCTCAAGAAGAAGATCCGGAAACTCCGTAACCAGTCTCTCCTGAAGCTCATAAACACCAAGCACATATCTGTGGAAAAGCTCCTGCTGTCTTTCTTTGGGAAGATAGCTGCTGCCAAGGTCAGAAAGCTGACGGTTCATATCCCATTTCACATAGGCAATGTTTGCACTTCGAAGAACAGATGCCACACATTCGTAGGCATAATCTCTTACTTCCGGTCTGGATAAATCCAGAACATACTGGTTTCTGCTCTGGGTTGCCTCACGGCCCTGGATCTGGATCGCCCAGTCCGGATGTGCACGGTAAAGGTCAGAATCCGGTGAGATCATCTCCGGCTCAAACCAGATTCCAAACTGAAGGCCGATCTTGTTTACTTCATCTACCAGATGTTTCAGGCCGCCTGTGATCTTCTCTTCGTTGACTTTCCAGTCACCAAGAGAACAGTTGTCGGAATTACGTTTTCCGAACCATCCATCATCCATGACCAGCATCTCAATGCCACATTTTTTTGCCTCTCTGGCAATGTCAAGAAGCTTGTCCGTATTAAAATCAAAATATGTAGCCTCCCAGTTGTTGATCAGGATCGGACGTTTCTCATATTTAAATTTGCTGCGGATGAGATGGTTCCGGTAAAAGTCATGATAACTTCTTGTCATCGCTCCAAGACCGTTTCCGGAGTAAACTATAACCACCTCCGGTGCCTGGAATTCCTCTCCCGGTGTAAGGAGCCAGGAAAATTCCTCCGGATTGATTCCCATAGTCATACGGAGGTTATCAAACTGGCACAGCTCTGTCTCCGCCATAAAGTTTCCGGAATACACGAAATGCATGGCGTAAACTTTACCGTTTTCCTGCTCGGTTCCGTTTGTCACAAGGGCAATAAACGGATGTTCCTGGTGGCTGGACTCTCCTCTCGCGGAAGAGATCACCTGTTTTCCGTAATGGAGCTCTCCTGTCTGGATGTGACGCTCTCTTGCCCAGGTTCCGTGAAGAGACAGCATGGAAAAATTCTCATTGTCCATATCCAGGCAGGCACTTAAGATCTTCTCGATGCGGAGATCTTCTTTTCCCTGATTCTGTACACGGACGCTTCGCGTAATTACATTTTCTTTCTCAAAGGCAGTATAGGAAAGGACCACCTCGAGATCCAGATCTGCATCTTTCAGGGTAATCTCCAGTGTTTCTGCCTCATCCTCTGTGGCAAAAGATGCCGGAAGCCCTTTCAGTCCTTTTTTGCCTTTATAGATCTCATGTCCTGTGTAATGCAGCTCACATCCCATATTTCCGGCTGCATTTCGGATATTCAGGCAGCTTTCCCGGTAATCTCCGATTCCTCCGGTTGGATACTCCATGGGAAAGAAATCAAGGAATGCTGATTTCTCTCTTTTGTTTACCGATGGTGTATACGGCGGCTCTTCCATTCGAAGAAGATAATTGTCTGCCTCCATAAAAAGTCTGTCCCCGTAATAAATATGTCCCAGAAAACCTTCCGGGCTTACCCCCATCACATAGGTGCTTTTTTCCGTATCAAGACGGAAGATCTTTTTCTCTTCATTAAACGTAACTGACATGTGCCTTCTCCTTTTTTATATTATTAAGCGGATCTTTACGATCTGACTTTATGACTTCCCCAAAACCTGTCAACGCTTCTGCGCTTTATTTTATAAAGCTAATTTTAGCTGTATTATAGTTAATTTTAGTCTTTAAGTCAACGTCTGTTTCTGCTTTTCCCTGATTCTTTTTTGCCCCACTATGTCTCTACTCTTTCACAGACACCGCCGGCATTTCCAGATACCGGTTCAGATCTTCCGTGAGAATACGGATCTTGTCTCTGGTGTCTTGCTCTTTGTAAGTCAGCCGGCTGGCGATCCTGGTAATATAATCCTCCTCTTCAATGATCTCACAGGTCTCCGGGAAATTAATATCATAGTACTGGGCAAGATAAGATACCCAGTAGTCCACCGGCACCTGTCTGTCTGCAGATAATACTGACTCCCTTCTGAGACAGGATTCCCACACTGCCGGCGAGATCAGGCCTTCTCCGGCTGTTTCCTCGGAAACTCCCAGCATGGCTTCAATGGATGCCACCAGTTTCACCCGGCAGTTATCCAGTTTATCTGCATCCCGGATCAGTTTTGCATGAAACAACGTTCTGGCATCATGGATTCCTTCCAGTTTAAAATCACTGTGCTTACGGATCGCCGCATTGATCAGATCATCAAACAGATCCTCACGGACAAAACGCCGGATCATCTTTTCCTCCCCGAAGAGAAGTTCCGCCCCGAATACTGCATGATCCATGGTTCCCGGCTCAAAACTGTGAAATCTTCGGATCTGTTCAAAACGTCCGATATCGTGAAGCAGCCCGATCAGCTCTGCAAGTTCCACATCTTCCCTGGAACACTCCATCCTCCTGGCGATCTCCCCTGCGTATTTCACCACACCGTAAGTATGCTCGATCTTCAGATAGATCTGCTCATCCTGCCGGTCGTATTCATCCAGATAATTTTCAAATTCCTGCTTTGCGTGTTCAATATCGATCATCCCGCCACGCACCTCCTGACTTTTCTTCTGTTCCTCTGATATCCCCTGCAAAGAATCCCCCGTTTATAAAAATGGTATCAAAAAAAGCGCTATCCTTCAATAACGCTTTTTAAAATATTTAAACTTTTTATTTTAATTTATTCATATTTCACGATTTCTTTCCGCAGCCGCTTCATGATGCGTTTTTCCAGGCGTGAAATATAAGACTGTGAAATTCCCAGGAGATCTGCCACCTCCTTCTGTGTTTTCTCCATTCCTTCCCGGTTTCCGATTCCAAAACGCAGACGGATGATCATCTGCTCCCGCTTCGTCAGTTTACTGATGGCTTTTCCCAGAAGCGCGATCTCCACCTCATCTTCCAGACGTCTGGAGATCACATCATCGTCCGTTCCCAGGATATCAGAAAGCAGTAACTCATTTCCATCCCAGTCCACATTCAACGGCTCGTCGATGGAAACTTCCATCTTGGTCTTGCTGTTTCTCCGGAGGTACATCAAAATCTCATTTTCAATACATCTGGATGCATAGGTAGCAAGTTTGATATTTTTTACCGGATTAAATGTATTGATAGCCTTTATAAGTCCTATGGTTCCGATAGAGATCAGATCTTCCACACTAACTCCTGTGTTGTCAAATTTTTTTGCAATATAAACCACAAGCCGGAGATTATGCTCGATCAGAACGGCCTTTGCCTCTTTTTCCTTTTCTGTCCCAAGCATTGCTATCACTTCAGCTTCACGCTCCGCCGGCAGCGGTGCCGGAAGGATGTCATTTCCCCCAATATAAAAAACATCTCCCGGTCGATTGATCATAAACCTCTGGATCACCTGAAATGGATAAGATCTTACAGCTGCTCTGTTCATAATATAAGCCCCCTTCTTAATTTAATAGTCTGGAATTCAAAAGTATCCCGTACTCTTCTCCCAAAGCTGAGGGCTCGGATGTTATGGCAAGCACTGGTTTTCCCACATGTACCACCCTTCCGGGAGTTTGGATCAGAAATTCGTCAAGAACCACTGCCAGCAGCAATCCTTTTTTTCCATCTGCGGTACGACAACTCAGAAAATGTGGCTGCAGACTGACAAGCTCCGTATTTTCCAGTCCCTCTGGCTTATCTCTGATATCCATCAGTTTTTTTACCAGTTCTTCCGATACCAGGCTTCCCAGAAGTTCCTGTTTTATAACAGATACCGGCTGTTTTTTCACGGGATCCATAAGGAAGTTTCCCGTATCAAAAAATCCATATGTCTGCTGTATCTTCCCCTGATATTTAAGCGTGACCGGATAAATATTCCTTCTGCCAAATCGGAAGGTCTCGGCTGCACACCCCAGTGTATAAAATGCACCGTAAATCCCTGCCACAAAAAGCAGAAATGTTTTCACCGTCATGGTCCTTTCCGTTTCCAGTGCCTGATAGATCCCGCCTACCACAAAAGCTGTGAAATACAAAGCCAGAATGGTTTTCGCAAGAAGGCCTCCTTTTTTCAGGCGAAAAGCAAAGGATGCCATAAAAAAAGCGCAGCCGCCATGGATCAGTACAGCAGCAGGAAAAATAATCTTAAAAGGTACACAAAGAAGCAGGCAGGATACAAAAGATCCAAAGGCAGCGGATAACACGCATCTTAAGCGTTTCCCGTCAAGATGCAGAAATTTTCCCACAAGTCTTAAAAGCATATAATCCATAAGGAAATTCGTCATAAAAACGATATCTATGTATATATTCTGATACATAAGACTCCCCCACTGCTGTTTTATCTGCCATTGATTCTCAACTTTGGTAAGTACATTTATTATAGGGCAGGCTCTGTGCATATTTTGTCAAAGTTGGATGTCGATTCTTCAAACTTATCGGGGCATTTCTGTCTGCATCGACATTTATAGATTTTTTCTATGGATCAGCGACAAAAATGTATAAATTTCCGTACAATATGTGTATTTATTGATTTTCGCACTTTATAGTGTTAAAATATTTTTTATTATATATTTCGTAAAAAAATTCTATTTTATGAGATACAGGAGGGAATCGAACAATGATCAATATTACCGGACATACCGGGCTTACCGGCCTTCTGGGAAGCCCAGTGGCACACAGCGTATCACCTTTAATGCACAATGAAGCATTTCGTTACCTCGGGCTTGATTATGTGTATCTCTGTTTTGATGTGACAGAGGAGACCCTTCCCCAGGCAGTGGAAGGACTGAAAGCCTGCGGGATCAAGGGCTTTAACCTGACCATGCCAAACAAGAATAAGATCGTGGAGCTCCTGGACGAACTTTCTCCTACCGCACAGCTGATTGGAGCGGTAAATACCGTCCGCAATGATAATGGAAAATTAAAGGGATTTAATACCGATGGTTATGGATTTACCCAGTCTGCCAGAGATGCAGGCTGTGATGTGAAGGGACGCACCATCACCGTTATGGGTGTGGGCGGTGCCGGAATGGCAATCTGCGGACAGTCCGCCCTGGAAGGTGCAAAAAAGATCCATGTTTTTGCACGTCCTACCAGCCGTTACTGGGAACGTGCCGCTGCCATGGCAGAAAAAATGTCTCATATGACAGAATGTCAGATGATCCTTCATGAGATGGATGATCACGCCGCTCTGAAAGACGCACTGGAAGAAAGCACTCTTCTGATCAACGCTACCTCTGTGGGAATGGTTCCGGATGTGACCGGCACAGTCATCCCGGACAAAACTCTGTTCCATCCGGAACTTACGGTAGCCGATGTTGTGTATGAACCAAGAGAAACAAGACTTCTTAGAGAAGCCCGGGAAGCCGGATGTCCAACCTTTAACGGAATGTACATGCTGCTTCACCAGGGCGTAAAAGCATTCCACATCTGGACCGGACTGGATATGCCGGTTGAGATTGTAAGAGAGAAATATTTTAAATAATCCATCCCTGTTAATACACGATCCGCATATTAATTCCCTGTGGGAAATCTCCGTATTTTTCTCCGAAGAGATTGATTCCACCCTGATTTATGGCATCCGGGCGCACTCCGATCCTCAGAGAAATATACGGTTTTCCTGACAGGCGCACGGTTTCCAGTATATTCTCATCGTTCACCTTAATCT
This sequence comes from Ruminococcus sp. AM36-2AA, assembly GCF_003461955.1. Lineage (GTDB taxonomy): Bacteria > Bacillota > Clostridia > Lachnospirales > Lachnospiraceae > Blautia_A. The sequence continues at coordinate 23,241 of NZ_QTYB01000007.1, forward strand.
CATTGATGTAACATCCATCTTTTCGCAGAGAAACTCCTGTCATAAATCCATACTGCGTCAGACCTATGGGCCATACATTTGGTGTCAGTCTTCCTCTTCTTGCTCCCAGATCTCCCGGACATGTATAAGTCCCAATCTCTGTTCCATTAACTGAAAAAGTAATATCCGACGGCCACTGGGCATTATATCCAGGTGCTTCCGAACAGAGTTCCATGGAAAAGTTCATCTCCTGGATGTTCCAGAGGGGATTTATTTTGTTGGGAAAACGATATTCTATATATCCCCGGCTGAACCAGATCAGCTGCGCCTGCTGCCTGTCCGTCGAATAAAAAGACCTTGGATCATCAAAAGTATCAATTACCCCGTTCATTCCCGCCAGGCCACAGGAAGGTTCCACCTGAAAATCTGTATAATTTCCAAGGGGCATCTGGTATACCAGCGTATTTTCCGCCGCGCTGATATCCGTATCATACGCTTCCAGATGAAACGAAATAAAATCGCACATGCAGACTCTCATGGAGCCATGAATTCCCGGCTGGCTTTCTGTAGATACCAGATGAGCATCCTCCAGACAGCTGATATGCAGCGCTGTTGAAGATAACGGGATTCCCAGTCTTCTGGAAATTTCCTGCAGCGACAGCGGATGCACCTTTATCAGATTCAAAATATCAATCCGCACCGCTGAAGACAGCGCCTTTCCGATTGCTGTGATCCATGGTTTGTGACTCTCTGTTGACAGGTTCAGTTCCAGTTCCTTTTCTGTTGTAATTCCCTGACTGATTCTTTCTTCCGCCATTCTTTTTCCTCCGTTTCAAGATTCATGTAATGAATATCTGCTTCTTTTCTTATTTATTTCATTATTTATGTAATAAATATCATTTTTTCAAAAATATATACAAATTGCATTATACATTCTTGTTACAATCGCAGATTTGCGTCATTTTGCATTAAAACCATTGATTTTTTCGAATTTTATGACTACAATTATGAGTATAAAAAAGAGAAAAAACTTTTTGAAGCTTCGTTTTTTCCTCTACTTCCAGTAATTATGTAATAAATTTATTAACCCTATTATATGGCAGCCAGCGTAACCTGACAACATTCTTTTTATATCCCGGGCAATACCCATTACGGATATTTCAATATTGATTTTACTCAAAGAAAGGATTTAACTCTATGAGAAATGAATATCCGCGCCCTGATTTCATCCGGGAGAAATGGATGCCTTTAAATGGTACCTGGAATTTTCAGGACGGAACCGACAAAACTCCCGTAAAAATCCAGGTTCCCTTCCCGCCCCAGAGCAGACTCAGCGGGTTTCAGAAAGAACTTACTTCTGACAGAATCACCTATCAGCGAAATTTTTTTATCCCGGCAGAGTGGATCGGTCAGAGAATTCTTCTTCACTTCGGAGCTGTTGACTACAAATGCAGCGTATTTATCAACGATCATTGTGTCGGCTTTCATGAAGGCGGTCAGTCCTCCTTCACCTTTGATATCACAGATTTTCTTTCCGGAGGTGAAGAAACACTCACCGTGGCAGTTACCGATTACCTGCATGATGAAACCGTTCCCAGAGGCAAACAGTTCTGGAAATCATCCGGCGAGTTTATCTGGTACACGCAGTCCAGCGGCATCTGGCAGTCCGTATGGCTGGAGCCGGTAAATGAAGCTCACCTGGAAAAACTGTGCGGTCTTTCCTCAGACTGTGACTTTGTCGCAATCCGCCCGGAAGCCGTCCTGATTTCTCCGGAAACGTTGAATGATGCCGTGCATTTCCAGGGAAAGATCACCGGTGTGATGCTGCGTGGAACTACCATTTCCTACACCATAGACTGCGATGGTATCGAATTACGGGCAGATACCCTGTTTGAAACCAACCGGCAGCGCAATATGGGCGAAATGCTTCAGCTCCAGATTTTGAAAGAAGATATTCTTCATCTTCATTAATAACTCCTGACTTTACGGAGGTATTCCCTGCAAAAAAACTCCCACCAACAGGCAGCTATAAACAGCTGTCTCTGTCAGCGGGAGTTTGGTTATGTTATTTTATATCTTCTTATTTCTTTTCTTCCTGAACTTCGATCTTACGGATAGTCTTGTTCTTGATCTCTTCTTTGATGAAGCTGATGAACTCGCCAAGATCTTTCATTCCTTCATCACCAAGGTAACGGCTTCTTACGGAAACCTTGCCCTCTTCTTCCTCTTTTGCACCAACGATAAGCATGTATGGTACTCTCTCAAGACGTGCCTCACGGATCTTGTATCCCATCTTCTCAGAACGTCCGTCTACGGAGCAGCGGATGCCTGCCTCTTTCATCTGGGCCTCTACCTTCTGCGCATAATCGTTGAACTTCTCGGAGATCGGGATCACACGAACCTGCTCCGGGCAGAGCCATGTCGGGAACATTCCTGCATACTTCTCAATGAGCCATGCAAGAGTTCTCTCATAGCATCCCATAGATGTACGGTGGATGATGTACGGACGCTGTTTGTCGCCGTTCTCATCAATATAGTACATATCAAACTGTTCTGCAAGAAGTGCATCCCACTGGATTGTGATCATGGTGTCTTCTTTTCCGTATACGTTCTTGGCATTGATATCAACCTTCGGTCCGTAGAAAGCAGCCTCTCCTACATCCTCTGTGAACGGAATGTTCAGCTCGTTCAGCATCTGGCGGATATGACCCTCTGTCTCCTCCCATACTTCCGGCTCACCGATATATTTCTCTTTGTTTGTCGGGTCCCATTTGGAAAGGTGATAGGTTACATCTTCCTCAACACCAAGTACCTGCAGGCAGTACTGTGCAAGTGCGATACAGTCTTTGAACTCTTTTACCATCTGGTCCGGTCTTACGATCAGATGTCCCTCGGAAATCGTAAACTGACGAACTCGTGTCAGGCCATGCATCTCACCGGAATCCTCGTTACGGAACAGTGTGGATGTCTCGCCCAGACGGATCGGCAGATCACGGTAGCTGTGCTGCTCTGCTTTGTATACATAGTACTGGAACGGGCATGTCATCGGACGAAGTGCGTAAACCTCTTTGTCCTTTTCCTCGTCCCCAAGTACGAACATGCCGTCTTTGTAATGATCCCAGTGTCCGGAGATCTTGTAGAGATCACTCTTTGCCATCAGAGGAGTTTTTGTTCTTACATAGCCACGTTTTGTCTCCTCATCCTCGATCCAGCGCTGAAGCTCCTGCATCATGATCACACCGTTTGGCATGATAAGCGGAAGTCCCTGTCCGATTACGTCTACTGTTGTGAAGATCTTCATCTCACGGCCAAGTTTGTTATGATCGCGTCTCTTAGCCTCTTCCATCTGCTCCAGATGCTCTTTCAGCTCATCCTTTGTTGCATATGCAGTTCCGTAGATACGTGTGAGCATTGCGTTTTTCTCGCTTCCTCTCCAGTATGCGCTGGAAGAAGAAAGAAGCTTGAATGCTTTGACTCCTTTTACGCTCATCAGGTGTGGTCCTGCACAGAGGTCTGTCCAGTCTCCCTGGGAATAGAAGGAAATCTCCTCTCCCTCCGGAAGATCCTCGATCAGCTCTACCTTATATGGCTCATTTTTCTCTTTGAAGTATGCGATGGCATCCTCACGGGATTTTGTGAAACGCTCAATCTTTGCGCCTTTTTTGATGATCTTCTTCATCTCTTTTTCGATGGCATCAAGATCCTCACGGGAAAATGGCTCGTGGTCGAAATCATAGTAGAATCCTGTATCAATGGATGGTCCGATGGCAACCTTTGCCTCCGGATACAGATTCTGTACAGCCTGTGCCATTACATGAGATGCTGTATGACGGAGAACTGCAAGGCCCTTCTCATCTCTTGCTGTAAGGATGTTAAGCTCACAGTCATCCTCAAGGACTGTACGAAGATCTACAACCTCTCCGTTTACTTCTCCTGCACATGCAGCACGTGCAAGGCCTTCGCTGATGTCATATGCGATATCGATCACTGATCTTGCTTCTGAGTATTCTTTTTTTGAGCCGTCTTTTAATGTAATAATCATGATTGTTTCTCCTTTCGTTTTCAACGAGTTTCTATGATACACAGTGCATTTTCCTGTACCGGAGATCTTTTCCCGGAAAATACTGTGGAGTAATTTTCTCCGGAATAAAAAAATCCCTTACAGTACATCACGCACTGTAAGGGACGAGTTTATTCATTCTCGCGGTTCCACCCTGCTTGCTCCATATAAACAGATACCTGTCAAATACAAAGCCTCTCAATTATGATGATAACGGAATCACCGGACCGGATTGGGGCCACTCGGAGGTAGTTTTCAACTGTTTCCCGATAAGATGTTTCCAGCACTTCACATCTCTCTCTGTAACATTTCACAGTTTACTCGTCTCGTCAACGTGTTTTTATTTCTTTTTCTGTGGTTCATTATAAGCGCAGCATTTTTATTTGTCAACGCATGTTTAAAAAAAATTTTCACAGATTTCCCATCATTTTATCCTTGATGATTGCCAGAATTTCTCTTGGAATGTAGACCAGAAGACGCCAGCTTCGATATCTGGAAGGTACCATAACAACTTCCCGGAAGCCGCATTTCCTTGCAATAGCTGCTCCTCTCCATACATGAAAATTGTTGGTCACCACGCCTATGGAACAATCTGTGGTTCCGATCTTCCTGCGGCTGAATTCCAGATTCTCCTTCGTGCTGGTGGACTCTTCTTCCAGGATCAGTCTGTTCCCCTCTATCCCATGTCCGATGAGATAACGGTACATGGCCTCTGCCTCGGAAATGTTTTCTCCGTCACCTTTTCCACCGGAGAGAACTGCCCTTGTGCCAGGATTCTCCTTAAGATAAAGAAGAGCCCTTCTGGCTCGTTCCAGAAGGGCAAGTGTCATCCGTGTTCCGTCCACGTGGGCACCTAACACGATAATGTAATCCAGATTCTTCTTTACACTCATTATCTTCCGCAGCAGTATTTGTATTTCTTGCCGCTTCCGCATGGGCACGGATCGTTTCTTCCGACTTTGTGTGGTTTCACAACTGTGCCGGATTTCTTCTGCTCCATGTAGAGAGCTTTCTTCTTCTCTTCTGTGAAAATCTTGTCCCACTGAGGAAGGTTGTAAAGCCAGTCAGCCTTGGCGTCTACCATGTTCTTATAGAGAGCTTCTTTATCAAATGCAAGGTTAACCTTGGTGTTCTCATCCATAGTCTCGATCGGGTTCGGAACCTTCAGGCTGTCGTTGATTCCGTCAAGGAAACCAACCATAGTCATAACATCCTGACCGTATTTCTCAGCAAGCTCTTTAACAGTTCCGGAAACAACCTCATCCGGGTTCTCCAGAAGCTGCTCGTAAATGTTCTTCTCAATGTTAAAATAAGTTGCCCAGAAGCGCTGAAGCTTATTCTTATCTGCATTCTGATTATAAGCAACGGAACGCCACTGCTCAAGAATTGTCATATCGCTCATTGTCTGATCCTCTTTTCCAAAATTTTAGATGAATAAAGCGGCCGTTTCATTCCGCTTCGCAATTTTTGTTTATTATATCATCTTTTGGTGAAGAAAGCAAATACATCTATCTCATATCCACAAAAATCCACATAAAAAAGATACTTTCTCACCTGCAGCCGTCACTGTACTGTGCAGAATATTTTTTTGGAAAATCACGAAAAAGGACAGCAACTTTTCCCATTCACTGTCCTTTTCCTATGTGTCTTATATCATATCCTGTTTATTTTACTGAAGGTACTGATTGGACTTCCAGATCACACTTACCAGACGTGCAATGCATGCGCGCAGGTCCTCGATCTTAAGTGTTCCCTCTTTCAGTCCTTTTCTGAGATTGTCATGATCTCCGAAACATCCCGGCATTACCAGGTCATTTCCCGCTCTCATGCAGCCGGATGCTGTACAGCTGTCTCCCTGTTCTGTAGTCGTCCAGTCTGTCATGATCGCTCCTTTAAATCCCCATTCGTTTCTGGCGGACTCTGTACAGAGATCATAATTGTTTGCCGCATGAATACCGTTGATCAGATTGTAACTGGTCATGATGGACATTGGCTGTGCTTCTTTTACCGCAATTTCAAATCCTTTGAGATAAACTTCGCGAAGTGCACGCTCAGACACAACACTGTCTGATCCCATACGATTGTCTTCCTGATTGTTGCAGGCAAAATGTTTGATGGTCGTTCCACATCCATAATTGGACTGAACACCTTCTGTCATAGCTGCCGCAATGGTTCCGGATACATACGGGTCTTCGGAATAGTATTCGAAGTTTCTTCCGCAGAGAGGATTTCTGTGGATATTCATTCCCGGTGCCAACCAGAGTGTTACTCCGAAATGTTCCATCTCTATTCCGATCATGGCTCCCACTTCACGGATCAGCTCCCGGTTCCAGGTCTGCGCAAGCAGTGTTCCTACCGGGATCGCAGTACAGTACTGATAATATCTTTCTCCCGGAAGTTCTCTGGAATCGTCATAGAACAATCCACCTTCCAGACTGAACTCAAATGGCATGGAAACAATGCTTCCGTCATTTACATGATAATACTTCATCAGGCGAAGTCCTGCCGGTCCGTCTGCCAGAACGATGCTTGCAAGACCTTTGTCTACTGCACAGCGATGGGTTTCACCTGCAGAACCTGGAACGGAAATTCCTGCTGCGCCAAGATTGCCACCCTGTGCTTTGCCCGGATCTCCTGCTGCCAGATCGATCAGATCTTCTTCTGACAAGGTATTTACAAAATCCATTGCTTCTTTTTCATAGAGGTCTGCATTCTTCTTATATTCCACAGTCTCGGTAGCAATGTCTGCTCCACGAATGTTAAGAACAGTCAGTTCCTCCTCTTTCGCCTGCTGCGCTGCTGCCGCCGCACGTTTTGCTGTTTTGGATGCTTCCTGAGAAATTTCTTCCAGTTCCTGTTTCAGCGGGAAAAGATTTCTGACCTGTCTTCGGATCACTTCCTGATCCAGTTTTATGCCTCCGCAGAGTTTTGCTGATGCAAGACTGTTTCCGACCCATATGCCATAAAAACCACTCTCAAGGATCCATGCAGCTCTCTTCTCATCATAAGAAGTCAGCCCATCCATCTTTACTTCCATGGTAACTTCCTGTGCTTCTCCCGGTTTCAGCTCGTTTGTCTTTGCATAGGCTGCAAGACGGTGTGCTTCTTTTTCGAGGATGCCGCCCGGCAGGGATGCGTAAACCTGTACGACTTCTTTACCGGAAACATTTCCCGTATTTCTGACCGTTGCCGTAACACGGATCTTTTCTGCTGATACCGCTTTCAGAGCACATCCGGTGATCTCAAAGTCTGTATAGGAAAGACCGTAACCGAATCCATAGCGCACCGGAACTTCAAAAGTATCAAAATAGCGGTATCCCACATAAATTCCCTCATCATAAAGCTCTGTTTCCACATTTCCGTTATTATGTGAAAACTTCTCGGAGCTGGGATAATCCTCATATTTATAAGCCCAGGTATCTGCCAGTTTACCGGATGGGTTCACCTTACCGGACAGGATATCCGCAAAGGCATTTCCGCCTTCCATTCCAGGCTGTACGATCACCAGAAGGGCTCTGATATTGCGGAACTCATCCATAAAGGAAAGATCCACCTGTGCACCTGCATTGATCACAACAACCACATTCTTATAATAAGCACAGATATCTGCCAGCATCTGATGCTCTTCTTCACTGAGATCATAATCGCCTTTGTCAGCAGTACGGTCTGATCCTTCTCCTGCGATCCGGCTCAGAACATAGATCGCGTTTTCTGTATCTTCTCCTTCGGCTGGTTTCTGGATCGGATCTCCTGCCGGCATCTTAAAGGGAGTGGTGCTGTATACCGTAAAGAAATCCATGGTATCTGCACCTTCTCCTGTTTTTGAAAGGATACTTCTCTTCCACTCCTGACGTGCATTTTCATAGATCTGGTCGTAGCTTTCGATCCACGCTTCTGTTGTCACCTGGAATCCGGCATTTTTCATTCCCTGAAAAACAGATACGCGTTCACGCTCATTGACATCTCCGGAGCCGGTTCCTCCCTTGATGGTCCTGCCTGCACCGGCACCATAAAGTGCCACTTTACTTCCTGCTTTCAGCGGAAGGATATGATCTTCATTTTTTAGTAAAACGATTCCCTCTGCCGCTGCACGGCGGGCCACTTTACGATGTTCCAATTCCCATGGCTGCACTTTGGGATCTGTAGTGCCGGAAAATTTTCTCTCTTTCAAAATACGTGTCATGATTATTCCTCTCTGATAAAATCTGCAAATGTTTCTTTTATTTTCTGTTCGTCATCTGTACCTGCATTCAGGACTAGCGGCTTGGAAAGATCAAGGCTGAAGATTCCCATGATCGATTTTGCATCTACATAATATTTACCGCTCTGCAGATCCATGTCGCAGTCAAATTTGCTGCAAAGTTTATTGAATTTATCTGCATCCTGCATGGATACGATGTTTACTGTTAATTTTACCATAATCAGACTCTCCTTTTCCAGTTAAATTCAAGCGGATATTTTGAGCAAGCGGATAAAAGCATCCGCATTCGCTACGTAGCTCTACACCAAATAACTGCTACGCAGTTTATCAGAAGGAGCTACGCTCCTCCTGATACAAGCAAGTCCCCCTCGCAGGGGACTTACTTGATTTAGTTAAAGTACTTCCTGAGAAGATACGTCGGGGTGCAGCTCCATGCATGGCAGTAGCTGTTGACAATGCTGCTTCCATAAGGAGATTCCGCCGGATTTTCCGGATTGTAAAGTTCCCAGAATGTATCTGCACCGTGGCTTAACATTCCGCCCCAGTAATATTTCATATATTCCATTGCCTGGTCTCTTTTTCCGCACATCAGAAGTGCTTCCACAAAATGATGGTTCATGTACGGAGAAACCATTCCTTTTTCCGGTTTTAACTCCACCAGACGGTCCAGGATTTCTGCTCCCTCTGCGCTGTCTACCGCGCCTGCCAGGATCAGCCATACCTGACTTGCATAATTGATCTGTTTTTCCTCTCCGCTTATGAAAAGGCCGCTCTCTTTATCAAAAAGATATTTTTTCGCAGCTGCTGTTTTCGCCGCAGCTTCTTTTTTCATCTCTTCGGCTTTTTCAGCGTCTCCGAGGATTTCTGCGATCTTCTGTACCTTCTTTGCACAGTATATATAAACACCCTGCATTGCGCTCTGCTTGTTCAGACCATCCGTCCAGTCGATAAAGCCCCAGAAACCATCTCCTTTTTTCATAAGTTCCTTTTCATCAAACTGCTCTTTCGCAATTTCCATCTGACGATATGCACAGGCACTTAAATCTTTTAAAGTTTCCCTGTCACCGGACGCTTCGTAGTAGTCACAGAGGGTTGCTCCAAAGAACATGGAATAATCCAGAAGGAAGGTATCATCCACGATAAATTTCGGTTCTGTGAAAAGGCAGGCGCTGACCTGGCCATTATCCTTTGTCTGTCCAGCGAACAGATACAGACATCTTTTTACCAGATCCATGTTGTGGAAGGTCTCATAGTTCGCAAGTGCCTGGAGCCTTAAGTCGCCAAGCCACAGACGACGGTCTCTCTTTGGTCCGTCCTCGAATACGGACTGCATACAGTTTTGCAGGGTACGGAGGCTGACACGGTCCAGTTTTCGGATCATTTCATCCTCACTTTCCACCGGCTTTACATCTTCCATACTGACAGCGGAAACACTGACACAGGATACATCTTCCACTACCATCTGCCATTTCAGTGATGTATCTATCACCTCGATCTCCATATAGCGGAATGCATATCTTCTTGGAAGCTTCAGCTCTGCCGGAAGGACATCGACATGGATAAACTCTTCCTGGATCCATCCACGGCTGATCCACCCATCATAATCTGCGGAGTCCTCTGTCATCTCCTTGGCAATCTCACCGAATTTCAGTCTGAAAAATGCCGGTGCATCCTGAGGGCTTCCTACGGAGTTCAGTTTCAGGGTCACATATCCCACCTGATGATCTTCTAAATCCAGACAGATCTTATCTCCTTTTGCCAGGTGATAGCTGGAAAGATTTCCGATCTCATCTTTTTTATGAACTTCCGGATAAACATCTTCTGTTTTTACGATATCTACGATAGAAACCGGACGAACTACCGTTTCCCGTAACTTTGGTGTGCATGCTTCTGCTTTTTTTACAAAATCCTCATTGGTCACACGGACCATCTCAAGGTCACTGCTTACCTCTGGCATTATGCGTTTGCTCTCCTTTCATCCAGTTCTTTGACGATCTGCGGATAGATCTTATCCAGATCATAGAACATCATTGTGATAATTGTTGCGATATTTGTGATGATCGGCACCCAGATGTACATTGCTGTGATATAAGTCTGAGCCGTTGCTGTCTGTGTTGCAAGGTTTGCGTCAAATCCACCAAACTGAAGAAGTGCCGCACCGATACTGCTGGCGATAGCCATTCCCACTTTTCCAATGAAACCATTTACTGCGGAAAGAGTTCCGGCTGTATTTACACCGGATTTCCACTCACCATAATCAACAGGGTCCGGCTGCATTGCAAAATGCATACTTCCCTTCAGTCCGTATCCTGCTGCCGCGATCACCGCACCAGCCAGAAGAACCGGAACATTTGTGCCGCCAAAGAAGATGATCAGAAGACCACCCATATGTACAAAACTTCCTCCAACCATCAGATTTCGTTTTGATGTGAGTTTTACAAGGAACGGTGCACAAAGATTTGCTACGATTGGTACCAGTGTTGTGATGGTCGCAACGATCTGTACCAGTGTCGTGTTCTGTACAACATAAGTAAAGTAATAAATAACCGCACTTGCCTGGATCACAAATCCACCAAAGAACCAGACGATATTCAGTGCAAAAAGTTTCCACGGTTTGTTGTGGAGCAGACAGGAAATGTTTGCTTTAAGGCTGACTTTTTCCTGTTTGATGGTTACACGCTCTTTTGTGTTAAAGAAGCAGAAGAAGAATACAAGGCATCCGACTACACCGAAGATCATCATAACGATACGGAATCCAAGTGCCTCGTTGCCGTTTCCGAATTTGTCTACCAGTGTCAGGGCAAAAGCGCTGACTACAGTGGAACCGATGGATGAAAAGAAAGTTCTGCAGGATGCAAGGACGGTTCTCTCATGCGGGTCTTCGCTCAGTGCCGGGAGAATGGATGCCATCGGGATATTTACAACGGTGTATGCAGTGGAAAGCAGAATGTAAGTAATGTATGCGTAGATCAGCATACCTGTCTGTCCGATATCCGGTACAGAGAATGCAAGGACTGCAGCCACACCAAATGGAACCGCACCAAACAGAATCCATGGTCTTGATTTACCCCATTTTGTGTTTGTCTTGTCAATGAGGAATCCTACGATCAGGTCGGAAATTCCGTCAATTACTTTTGTTACCAGGAACATTACACTGACTGCACCGGCATTCAGATGCATGACATTTGTGTAAAAATACAGCAGATACAGGGAGATCATCTGCCAGATCAGGTTGCAGGCAAAATCGGAAGATCCATAACCGATTCTCTGACGCCACAGGCCGATCTTTACTTTCTTTTCAACTTCGTTCATCTCTTTTACCTCCAAATTTCTTTCTGGCATTACTGTACACTTTTTCCCTTTTTCTTCCAATTGTGATTTTTTTTGTAAAACACTGACGTTTTTTTCGATGATTATGATATACTTTCCTTATCTCTTATGAAAGATCCGCACGAAAAGGGGACTGTTATGAAACTTACCAGAGAAGAATTTCAGAAATACATTTATGCCTACAATGAAGATGAGATTTTTTACAAAACACTTTACCTTCAGGAGAAAGATCATCCGGGATATCAAGTTGAACCAGGCATGCCGTGCCCTCAGGGAAACTTCTCTCAGCAATCATGCCATCTGCGAACTTGTAGGTTACGAAAGTCCGGAACATTTTATGCGTACTTTTAAGAAAACTTACGGAATGACTCCCGGTGAATACCGGAAGAAGAACAAAGAATAACGTAATAATGTAGTCAAAAATACGGAACCTCCATCCGGGCAGATAAATGTATCTGCCTTTCGTTAAAGAGAAGTTCCGCAATAAAAAATTTCAGGATAAATTTTTCATGATAAGCAATATCCTGCTGTCATAAAAAAACGGAGAATTTTATATATTATCTGTATAACCGATTCCGTTCCGGGAGATACTTATCATATCCTCCCCTTTAGACGCAGAGGGCTTCGCGATGGTGCAGGTTCTCTGCGTTTCTCTTTTTACAGCAACTCATACTGCATCATCACAAATTACTTCACACCAAGTTCCTCAAGCTCTTTTGCCGCCTGTTTCAGGTTTTCGAACTGAATGGTACGGATCCCTGCTTTTCTAGCCCCTTCACAGTTGATGGCCCGGTCGTCCATAAATACCGACTTCTCCGGTTTCAGATCATAGCGTTTCAGAAGTGTCTCATAAATATCCACTTCCGGCTTGATCTGCTGTACGTCGCAGGAAAATACCACTCCGTCCATATATTTCAGGAACGGCATATCTTTTTTGGTTCTCTCCAGCATATAAGTTCCGTAATTAGAAAGAACATAGAGATGATATCCCTGGTTTTTGAGATATTTCACCCAGGTTTCCGCATAGTCATAAAGATGCATGCATTCCGGATCCCGTCGTACCACTTCACGGATATCCTTCTCATATTCCGGTGCACTTTCTACAAATTTATCTACATACCAGGACTCCTCGTGGAGTGCTCTGTCCTGTTCTTCCCAGATTGGGTTTCGAAATGTTGCATCCGCAATTTTTTCATATTTTTCTTTCGGAAAATTGTAGCTCTTCAGATACTCTTCCCAGTCATATCCCATCAACACATTTCCCACATCAAAAATAACATTCTCGATCATACGGTTTTCATCCTCCTTTGGTTTCTCAGGTCCCCAGATCCGGTACGCCATCCAGAAAACATAAGCCACGATCGGTACCAGTACTGCTGCCGCAAAAGCGCCCCGGAACAAAGCCTGTGAGTTCTCACTGCTGCCCCATGCAAACACCATGGGAAGGCAGAACACGAGAAGCAAAATAACAACGCCTGCCAGTGCCGCAATTCTTTTAAAATTTTTCATTCGGAATCCTTTCACATGATATACCAGTTGTTATAGCCAATATTATCATCAGCCTCTTAACAAAAGGGCGCCGGAGAAATTTCCCCGGCGCTGCCTGTCGTAATCCTGTCACAGTAAATGATTATCTGTAAATGATGTCGTTTCTTCCTGGTCCGTTTGAGATCATGGTGATCGGGAATCCGATGTGTTTCTCTACGAACTCTACATATTTTCTGCAGTTCTCCGGAAGATCCTCGTATTTCTTGATTCCACGGATATCGCATTTCCATCCCGGAAGCTTCTCAATAACCGGTTTTGCTTTCTCAAGCTGCACAGTTGTCGGGAATTCTGTTGTTACCTCTCCGTCGATCTCATAGCCTGTGCAAACCGGGATCTCATCCAGATATCCCAGAACATCCAGTACTGTAAAAGCAACGTCTGTAGCTCCCTGGAGACGGCATCCGTATTTGGATGCAACACAGTCGAACCATCCCATACGTCTCGGACGGCCTGTAGTAGCACCGAACTCACCACCGTCACCGCCACGTTTTCTCAGCTCATCTGCTTCCTCGCCGAAGATCTCAGAAACGAATGCACCTGCTCCAACTGCACTGGAGTAAGCTTTGCATACGGTTACGACCTTCTTGATCTCATATGGAGGCAGGCCTGCACCGATGGCACCATAAGCAGCCAGTGTGGAAGAGGATGTAACCATCGGATAGATTCCGTGATCCGGGTCTTTTAAGGTTCCAAGCTGTCCCTCAAGAAGAACCTGTTTTCCCTCTTTCAGTGCATTCCAGAGATAGAGCGATACGTCGCATACGTATGGCTCAACCATCTTCTTGTATTCCATCAGCTCATTCATGATGTCTTCCGGTTTCAGAAGTGGTTTATGATAAAGGTGCTCAAGTGTTACGTTCTTGGTCTCACAGATACGTGCAACCTTCTCTTTCAGTGCTTCCTCATCAAAGAGCTCGCTTACCTGAAAACCGATCTTTGCATATTTGTCAGAATAGAACGGAGCGATTCCAGATTTTGTGGAACCGAAGGCCTTTCCACCAAGGCGCTCTTCCTCATACTGGTCGAACAGAATATGGTAAGACATTACCATCTGCGCTCTGTTGGAGATCAGGATCTTCGGTGCCGGTACTCCACGGCTTACCACTTCATTGTACTCCTTGAAAAATACAGGAATATTCAGTGCAACACCGTTTCCGATGATGCTTGTTGTATGTCCGTAAAACACACCTGACGGAAGTGTATGAAGTGCGAATTTACCGTAATCATTTACGATGGTGTGGCCGGCATTGGCTCCACCCTGAAATCTTACGATGATATCGGCTTTCTCAGCAAGCATATCTGTGATCTTGCCCTTACCTTCATCTCCCCAGTTTGCTCCTACTACTGCAGTTACCATAACACAGTTCCTCCTTGTGTCTTTCTCTATTATTCGGAACGGCATGTTCTCTGTCTGTAATGCCAGAAGACATGCTATTCCTGTCTGTGTTCATTTCTTAATGTTTATAACCTTCCGCAATTATACGTTGATCTCAACCTTAACCCCAAGCAGATCCTTATGTGCGTCCAGAACCGGCTGTACCACATTGGCAATAAACGCCTCTGTCTGCTCTTTTGCACGTCCTGTATATCTGGACGGATCCATGGATTTCTGAAGATCCTCAAGAGTCAGGTTAAATGCCGGATCCGCAGCGATCAGTTCAAGAAGGTTGTTATCCTTGCCTTCTACCTTCACGTTCTTGCCTGCTTCCATGGAAAGCTCACGGATACGCTCATGAAGCTCCTGACGGTCTCCACCTGCCTTAACTGCATCCATCATGATATTCTCAGTCGCCATGAACGGAAGCTCGGACATCAGTCTCTTCTCAATAACCTTCGGATAAACAACCAGTCCGTCTACAACATTGAGGCAGAGATCCAGGATTCCGTCAATTGCAAGGAATCCTTCCGGAACGCTGAGACGCTTGTTTGCAGAGTCATCCAGAGTTCTCTCAAACCACTGTGTCGCAGATGTGATAGCCGGATTCAGGGCATCGATCATCACATATCTGGACAGGGAAGCGATTCTCTCACTTCTCATCGGGTTTCTCTTATATGCCATGGCGGAAGATCCGATCTGGGATTTCTCAAATGGCTCCTCCACTTCTTTCAGATGCTGAAGAAGACGGATGTCGTTGGACATCTTATGTGCACTTGCAGCGATTCCCGCAAGGATATTCAGCACACGGGTGTCCACTTTTCTGGAATAAGTCTGTCCGGAAACCGGATAGCAGGACTTGAATCCCATCTTCTCGGCGATCATCGGATCGATCTTGTCGATAGTCTCCTGATCTCCGTCAAAGAGTTCCAGGAAGCTTGCCTGTGTACCGGTTGTTCCCTTGGAACCAAGAAGTTTCATAGTGCTTAATACATACTCAAGGTCCTCAAGATCCATCAGGAATTCCTGTGTCCAGAGAGTTGCCCTCTTACCTACGGTTGTGGGCTGTGCCGGCTGGAAATGAGTAAATGCCAGAGTTGGCTGATCTTTATACTGTGCTGCAAACTTGGAAAGCTCCGCGATCACGTTCACAAGTTTCTTGCGGACAAGTTTCAGTGCCTCTGTCATAACGATAATGTCGGTGTTATCTCCTACATAACAGGAGGTTGCTCCCAGATGGATGATGCCTTTTGCCTTCGGGCACTGTACACCAAACGCATACACGTGAGACATTACATCATGGCGAACCTGACGCTCACGCTCCTTAGCCACATCATAGTTGATATCATCCGCATGAGCTTTCATCTCATCAATCTGCTCCTGGGTGATGTTAAGGCCAAGCTCACGTTCCGTCTCAGCAAGTGCGATCCACAGCTTTCTCCATGTGCGGAATTTCATGTCCGGGGAAAAAATGTACTGCATCTCTTTGCTTGCGTACCGCTCTGACAGCGGGCTTACATATCTGTCTGTATTCATTATTATCCTCCTGATTACATACATCCGGGCCGGAATGGCGAATGATCCGTTATCTGCCCGGATCTGGTTAATTCACGCCTCTTGAAATTATATAACATTGCCTCTTCAAAAGCAACCGTTTGTTACTCCATACCCTGATGGAATTTTCCCAGAAATTCCTTCATTCTGCCATTATCGGAAGAAAATACCTCCTGTGGGGTTCCCTCCACCGCGATCACACCCTTGTCCATAAAGATGATGCGGTCGGAAATATCTCTTGCAAAATTCATCTCATGGGTGACGATCACCATGGTGATATGCTCCTGTGCCAGATCCTTGATAACCTTCAGGATCTCCCCGGTGAGCTCCGGATCCAGTGCAGATGTCGGTTCATCAAAAAACAGGATCTTCGGATTCATGCAGAGGGCACGGGCAATGGATACTCGTTGCTGCTGTCCTCCTGAAAGCTGGAAAGGATACGCATTCTCCTTATCTGCAAGACCCATTTTTTTAAGAAGACTTCTTGCCTGGGCATAGACTTCGTCTTTTTTTCTTTTCTGCACTTTTAAGGGTGCGTCTACGATATTTTTCATTACGGAAAAATGCGGGAACAGATTAAACTGCTGGAACACCAGTCCCACATCTCCGGTTTTGATGATCTCGCCGCTGTCCGGTGTCTCAAGACCTGTGGCACAGCGCAGGATGGTGGACTTGCCGGAACCGGAAGGACCGATGATACTTAACACTTCTCCCTCTTCCACATCAAGGGAGATATCTTTGAGGACTTCCAGTCCGTCAAAGCTTTTTTTGATATGTTTCATTTCAAATAATTTCATATTCTGTACTCTCCATTCCGGTTAACGGTAGTAATTCATGCTCTTCTCAACCTTCTGCATCACAACTGCCACGATCAGATTGAATACATAATAAAATACGGCAGCGATCACAAAGGGCATCATGGTCGTCTGTGCACTTGCGATCTGCTTGGCAATGGTAAACATCTCCGCTACTGCCACAACAAAGGCAAGGGAAGTATCCTTGACCAGTGTAATAACTTCATTGGTAATGGATGGCAGGATCCTTTTGATCACCTGTGGAAGGATGATGCGGAAAAACGTCTGCACTTTATTGTATCCGAGGATCTTTGCAGCCTCATACTGTCCAACCGGCATGGACTCAATGCCGCCACGGTAGATTTCTGCAAAATAGGCCGCATAGTTGATGGCAAATGCGATAAATACAGCGATCAGGCTGTATCCCATGGAAATACGGATTCCAAAGATAAAATATGGACCGAAATATACAACCATCAGCTGCAGCATCAGAGGAGTTCCTCTCATGATGGATATGTAAGCGGATACAATGGCACGGATCACTTTGTTTTTGGACATTCTGCCAAAACAGATCAGAAGTCCCAGCGGCAGAGAAAACAGCAAAGTTACAAAAAAGATCTCAATGGAGACCAGCATTCCTCCTGCCAGCTGCTGAAGCATTACACTAAAACTCATTTTTTTCCTCCTGGTTCGGAGTATCTGTCCCATTTATCGGACTGATACCTGTAATTCCTGTAAACAACAGGAAATGAGCGTGCCCGGCAGCTCTTCCAACGCCGAAGCACCCTCATTTCCTTTTTATGCAAAAGCTTCAAAAACTTCTGCTATGTTTCTTATTTCTCCTGCTGTTTGATAGTTTCTGAAAAATATCTTCACAGTTTTTGCTGTAATCTGAGACTGGATCACTTAGATTCAGAATCCGCTTCTTTCTCTGTGCTATCTGCACTTTCTTCTGTGTCAGCTTCTGTGGAATCGGAATCTGAGTCCTCCTTATCCTCGCTGATGCAGAGCATACTCTTATCCAGCTCATATTTATCTGCAAGCTTGTCAACTTCACCGGACTCGTCAAGTTTCTTGACTTCATCCCATACCAGATCTTTCAGTTCATCGTTACCCTTCTTAAATCCGATGCCATACTGCTCATTCTGGATCGGCTCGTCAAGGATCACATATTTATCCTTGCCTCTCTGGGAAAGCTGATAATTGGCAACACCAATATCAACAGCAACCGCATCTGCAGCACCGGAATCAATATTCATAAACGCGGTGTTGTAATCCGGGTTCTCTGTAAGAGATGCAAAGCTGTCCTTCAGATCCTTGTTATCGTCGTTATTCAGTGCGTCCAGTGCAGCGGATGCAGCCTGTACAACTACGTTCTTACCCTTAAGGTCTGCAAGCTTCTCAATTCCGGAATCCTTGGCAACTACGATCACCTGCTCATTGTTGATATAAGGATCGCTCCATGTATAATCATCCTCACGGCCGTTAATGGTAAATCCGTTCCAGATACAGTCGATGGTTCCGGAATTCAGCTCCATATCCTTGGAATCCCAGTTGATCGGCTTCTTGACAAGCTCCCAGCCAAGATTATCACATACTTCCTGAGCCAGGTCAAGGTCAAATCCCACATATTCTCCATTATCATCCTTATATCCGAATGGAGGGTACTCTGCGTCAAATCCGACGATCAGTGTCTTATCCTCAACACCAGCCTGTACACTTACTCCTGTTACCATCATTCCTATTGTCATCGCTGCCGCCATTACTACTGCAACTGTTCTCTTCTTCATGATCGTTCTCCTTTTTTTCGTTATTCCTTTATCACGTGGTCACTCTACTACGTGAAAGCGTATGGTTATAGTAACATACCAAAAAGGAGCTGTCAAGAGCAAACCTTCTGCTCTGCCAGATAATCTTTGTATTTCTTTCTTGCGGTTTTTAAATAGGCTCTGGAAATAGGGATCTCAGTCTGTCCAATTACAAAACTGTTCTTTTTGAGTGTGTTCACTTTCTCCAGATTGATGCAAAAGCTCTGATGGCATCTCATAAAATTACTGTCGGAAAGCTGTCCCGCAAAATCTCCCAGACGCGCTCTGCAGCTGAGTTTCTTTCCGTCGGTAAGGTGGAAGGTTACATTATGGAGGCTGCTGGATATGTACGCCAGACTGTTATGCTGGAGTGTATAAACCTGAGTTCTGTAATGAAAATGCAGCGCCTTTCCGCCTTCTCTTTCACAGGTGGTCAGGATAGGTAACAGCACATGCTCCAGTTCTCCGCTTTCTACAGGTTTCGTCAGATAATTAAAAGCAAATACCTCAAAAGCTTCTTTATAAAATTTCTCATTTTCCGCTACCATGATGACCGGAATATAATTTCCCCGAAGCCGTATCGCACGGACTGTCTCCAGGCTCTTTCCATTTTCACCATCCAGACCCATAAATACCACATTACAGATCTTATGCCCTTCCGTCAGTCCGTCAAGAAGGCTCTGCCTGCTACGGTATATCAGGATCTCTGCATCCGGAAGCAGCGTTGAAAGCTGTCTGTAAAGCTTCTGAGCATCTTTTCGTATTTCATCACATACCGCAATAGTTATCACTGCCATGGTTCTGGTTCCCTCCGCCCTGTTCTTTCTTGATATGATCTATTCTATTTTCAAAAAAACTGTCTCGCAATATGTGCCACCAATTGTGCTCGGATTTTTTACAAATAATTGCAATTCCTGATCTGTTTTTGTATAATAATGCCACAAGTATGAAAAAAGGAGAATTATTATGTCTGACTTCAGCAGCAAATGCCGTGAATATCTAAAAAATACATGAGAAACGGTATACCAGTTATCTGCATCCTCAGGCCTTGACCGTACCTCTCTGCAGCGTATGATCACAGGCAAACGTCTGCCTGGAATGGATTTTGTCCGTCAGTTCTGCGATTCGATCCGGATTAATCCATCCCAGCGTCAGGAACTGATTGAATTATATAAAATCGAAAAAATTGGAAAAGAAATTTACTATAATCGGAAATACATCCAGGAACTTCTCCGTGTGATCAGCACCCAGCAGATGCTTTTCTCCTCTGGTTTTCACAGGCTTACTTCTCTTCCGTTTTACAGTGGAGACTTTTCACTTGATGTGGAAAAAAAAGTTTTAAACCTTTTTGAAGATATCCTGCTCTCCGGTTCCGACGAAAAGATCTGCACCAACATTCCTGCAAACTGTCGGCTTATTGTACAAGTTTCTGCACATCTCTATCCGGAATATCAAAAGCTTCCTCCTGTTATCCAGATTCTTCCGCTTCACCAGAATCCTACCGCATCACCGGACTATAATATGAACCTGGAAACTTTTTTGTGTACCATTCTTCCGATCCTGTGCGGCTTTCTCAATTATCAGCCCTACTATTATTACACCCAGGCCGGAAGAGAACTTTCCTGTTATGAATTGTTTCCGTTTTTCTTTATTACAGAAAAGAAACTCCTGCTTATTTCTTCTGATATGTCAACTTTCATATCTACAGAAAATCCGGAAGTTATACATTCCTATCAGCAGGAATTTCAGAAAATCCTGGAAAACTCCAGCCGTTTTTTCCAGCAGTCGGATTCTCCTTCACAGATCCTGGAGATTTTCGGTTCCATTATGAACACCAATATTACAACAAACTTTGCGCTGGAGTCTCATCCATGTCTTGCGTTGATGTCCTATGGACCCGACTTTGTACAGGCCCTCTTTGAAAACAGAGATATTGATCATTCCAACTCTGTTTATACACAACTGGTTTCTATTTTAAAACAGCCGCAGTTTGCCTTTACAGAAAACGACACTTCCTGTAACTATTTCACCCTGAATGGAATCCGGAAGTTTGCACAGACCGGTCTTCTGGACGGTCCATATTCCTATCATCAGACACCACTTCCAAAAGAAGAACGGAGAAAATCGATCCAGCACATTCTTGACACAGATATGGGCGGTGAAAAATGCAAAATCCTTAAGCATTCTGTCCTCCCTGAAACGGGAATCCATCTTGAAGTTCTGTCCGATTATTCTGTTTTTCTCTGTTTTCTTTCCAAAGAAGATACTTTTATGTGCGTTTATCTGAAAGAAACCAGTATCGGACAGGCTCTGGACGACTATCTCTCTTCTCTTTCCGAAGAAGAAGCTGTCTACACAAAAAAAGAAGCCCGGCAGATCCTGCTGGGACTTCTTGAACAGCTTTAAGAGCCTGTACTTCTGTGATATTCTCTTGTAAGATCCTCCAATATCCTGTCAGTCTCTCCGGGTCCAATCTTCTGCTCCGGGAGGCTGATAAACTGTTCCAGAGCTCTGGCAGTTTCTTTTTTTACGGAATCCTCTGCCTTCAGATCTTCCTGTATCTTTTCAAATTCTTCCGGTGTATGCACACTTCGGTAAGCCAGAAGATAAATCTTCAGTGCCTTTTCTGACTGGTTTACCTTCCATGCAGCAAAGAAACAGTCCAGTGCCTTATCCATCTGAAACAGATAACTGTAAGCACATCCCTGATTATGCAGAATCCGCTCTCTCATTTCTCTGGAGATTTCTCTGGAATCTTTTTCCAGAAGCTTCTGATAAACACGGATTGCGTTCACGTACATCCGGTTTTCCATGAGGGCATCCCCTTTTCTCTTTTCCCGTATCTCTTCGGATTCCTTATTTCTTCTTTCAATCCTTCCATTCAGGATACGAAGTTCTTCATAAGCCAGATAATTGATCTCTTTAAATATCGGATACAGAATTTCCTCCAGACCTGCCTCTTTTCCAATGAAAGGTCGAAGCTTCGCCGCAAGTTTTGGAAGTTTCAGTTCCTCATCCAGCCAGGTACACAGCTTATTACTGATAAGAGAACGATCCACAAGGTAAAGATTATTATAAAGATAATAGCAGAGTTCTTCTATGGAATAAATATTCGTGCTGATATTTTCAATGTAAAATGGTTTCTCTGCTTTCTTTACCTGGCATAAAATATATCCGCTCATACCTGTTTCCTTTCTTCTGTCTCATCCCAGCGTACCAGTTCTTTCCATGTCTTCCCGCTGGATGGATACATTTCCCCAAATCCAAGATCCTTTACTGTGATCTCACAGTCTTTCGATGATACGTATTTCAACGTAAGTGCAAGTCTGGTCGTCCGGTTTGGTCGTTTTGGCAAACCTTTAAGCGCCATTGCCACCCGCTTTCTCTCCGTTTCATCCGGAAGATTTACTACAAAGACCAGTTCTTCCGTATCATCCAGGATCAGTTCACACTCTGCATTGCATTCATACCAGTTGCTGCCGCCTTCGATCAGCGGATAATACGCAGGAGAACCCATCACCCGCATATCCATTCCCACATCCGCAGTAACCAGGGAATCGCTTAAATATCTGTACCCTTTTAATTTTTTGTCTTCAAGTCTGTCCTTACCGGCGATGCAGGCTCCTTTTGCAAAGAGATTGTTTCCGTAAAATACTTTGCGTCCCTGATGACACAGAAGCTTTACTGACTGCTGTGCCCACTGCTGGTCGAACCCTTCTCCTGTGATCTGCACACTGGAAAAAAGTTCTTTTCCAAGAGTTTTTGTTATAAAACGGCAAAACTCCACATCACGGATCTCATCCTCCGTTTCAAGCGTTGTACTCACCGGTTCTTCGAGATTGACAAGTATAGGTCTGGATGCAGCATTGATCGTCAGCTTACGAAACGCAATTTTATCTCCATCAAACGCATACCAGGCCACACTTCGGTTCCAGGTTTCTCTTTTCTGGCCCAATGCATAGTAATAAAAACTTTCCCCGTAATCCATAAGCATGTATTTCTCTGCCGGAAAACCGGCAATTCCACAGGCCTTCTGATAATTACGCACCTGTATGGCATCAAGCTCAGGAGAAGTGATACACATGCACTTTGTGTTTTTTACAATGTCCTGAATTCCAAGAAATTTCAGCATTCCTTTCAGGAAATGAGCAAGGAGCTCTGCCGGCTCCTTATCCTCTCCCGCCACCTGTATGCTTTCTTCCTTCTGGCAGATATCATAAATATTTCCGAGCATGATCCCGCCTTTTTCTCTGGAAAAATACTGTGCTTCCAGGCCCACACAGTAATCGTTCTGCTCTGTACGGTAACAGATACAGCCCGGAGCCTCATACTGGCTGGTTCCCACTTTCATGGAAAGAGAACGGGCCTCTTCTGCTTTTCTGTCATAATAGCAGATCTGTGTATATTCTTTTCCAATATCGATTCCTATCAGCAAATCTCGAATTTCATTCATCTTTCCGGTTCCTTCTCTATGACAAACATTTCATTGACGTACTGTTCCTGCCGGAGATACTGTGAAAGTTTCTCCTTCACTTCCGGATCTTTCTCCAGTTTTCTTGCACAGAGGATCTGATTGATCAGCTGATATTTACTGGAAGCTCTGTCATCCGTCAGATTCATGGTCAGCATTTTCTCTTCAGTCCTGTGCACACCGTTTTCATCTTCTGTCTGAAAATAATAGTGCAGAGTCTCACCGTAAAACAGAGTAAACGTCTTGGTAAAAATTCCCTCATAGACATTACGCAGCGGCTCGCTCTTATATTCCGGCATGGTTCCAAGTCCTGTATCCAACAAATAATACAAAGTAACAGAAGTCTCAGGCGAAGCATGATATTCTACAAAAGTCTTATCATCCAGCTGATACGGGCGCAGGATCCTCTGATCCAGATCATGGAAAAACTCAAATACCATATCATCTTTTACGCAGGAAGCCAGAATTTCTTCCTCCAGAGCAAGTTCTTCCTCATCGGATGCTTTTTCTTCGGAAAGTATTTTCAGAAGTTCCAGGTCACAGATTCTGTCTGTTGGCCATTCTTTCCGTTTGCAGATTTTGAGATATTCTCTGAGACACGGAGTCTCCGGCATCCCCTTTACAAACATTCCATAAGCCATCTGTGTCAGGTAAGCTCCGATCACCTGTTCCTTTCCGGAATGACTGATATAAGATTTCAGGATCTTTTCGCCTTCTTCCCGGTAATCTGCAGTGAACATCAGAAGCGAAAGTATCCTTTCCTCCAGGCTGTACGTATCCATCTCAAAACCGCAGGCACTTTTCCAGATATCCAGAAGTTCTTCCACAGGACCAAACCGGAATTTCATCAGATACTGAAGGATCACTTCATCATAAATTCCATTTCTGTATACATGGGAAGAAAGTGCGATCAGCTCTTCATCTTCCGTACAGTCACAGCGAATGATCATCCGGCTTGCCAGTTTCAGCAGCTCACATTCCTCTACTCCTTCAAAGCCAAATGCCTCCACAACACTCATTGCCTGTGGGAACAAGCCTCTCTGGATGAGGATTTCCAGCAGTATCTTCTTATCGACCATAGCATATTCCCGATAGTCCATCATTTCCAGGCAGGCATCCAGATCTTCTCCCTGTACATGATCCCTGTAATATTCCAGGATCCGTTTTCGAACAGCATCTCTGTATTCTCCTGTAAACGCAGATGAAAGGACCAGCTTCTGAAAAATCCCCAGATTTGTGCGGCAAATATCCTGTGTCTGGCAATAATAAAGCAGCACACCTGCTTCATCTGCGCCCTTTTCCAATACTGTCGGTACCATTTCCCTGTCGTCAAAAAGTGGTGTCATGTTATAATCCACTGTTGACGCATAGCGTCTCTGTTTTTCGTCCTGAAAGATCACTGCAGCATCTTCTGTATAGATCCTCGGATAGGCGATTCCATGCACACAGGGATAAATTTCTTCCTGTTTCATCTGTCTGTGACGAATGATCACGCTGCGTACCTTGGGATCATCTGTATACAGGCGGTACGTAAACATCCTTGAAGCAATAACCTGTGCTTCCTCCGTATTTGCCGGTTCGCGCATAAATTCCTGATAGACAGCAGCATAATTTTCATTCATTCTTCCTTCTCTCAGCTTGCGCATGGCAAAATCTCTCATGCTGTCCCGATAGCTTTCGTAAGTCTGCGGATCCTGCTCTTTCCGGGCGATGATGCAGGCATAAAGATACGCTCTCTTGGAATCTCCGAGATTATTGTTATTATAAGTAAAATACATAAGCAGCGGCTTCGGAAGTACTCTTCTGTAAGAAGTGTCCAGTGTCTCTACATAATATTCATAAAGACGTGTGATCCGGATTCCCTGGTCTACTGCCGCGGAAAACCAGCGGAAATATTCTGCTTTTCGTGGATTTCCCTTCATGATATATTTACAGATCGCTTCTACTGTGTCATCCGACGGAAAAGCCTCACACCCCAGTACCATAGCCCGGTACAGGCTTTCATTAAATGATTTCTCATAACCGGAAAGATAAGCAAGCCGCATCACAAGTTCCTCTGTAAGCATGTTCTCTTTTCCGGCAAAAAGAAATACCTGCGCCCAGAAACGATTCATCCGGTGAAGCAATGACATATCCCGGCAGATGCTGTTCCATGCTTCCAGATACAGAAACGGGCTGGTACATCCTCTTTCAAAAAGCTCTTCCATCAAAAAGATCTTTCTGGATGGGGAAAGAGTCTGATCCATCTCAAATACCAGTTTCAGAAGAATGTAACTGTCCTCTTTCTGCATCTGAAAATTCTGA
The DNA here is from genome assembly GCF_003461955.1 of Ruminococcus sp. AM36-2AA. Lineage (GTDB taxonomy): Bacteria > Bacillota > Clostridia > Lachnospirales > Lachnospiraceae > Blautia_A. The sequence goes on from NZ_QTYB01000007.1 coordinate 48,665, forward strand.
ATCTTACGAAGCGCCTGTTCCTCATCTCTGTACAGTCCTGTCAGGGTACACAGATACAGATAAAGCCCTGCCTGTTCCAGTTCATTATGACTAAAAGATTTATTCTGATAACGTACCAGAATGTCTTCTGCTTTCTGGTCTTCTCCTTCCAGATGGAAAATATACGCTTCCAGAAGCTGATATTCCGGATATTTCAGTCCGCTCTCTCCCATTTTATCCAGTTTTTCATGTGCTTCGGCTGCCCATGTCTGAAAGCCGGTTTTCCCGCATGCAAAAGTCAGATACTCCCTGAGCATGGATACGCGGTACTGTTTCTCCAAAAGGTCAAGATTGACAGAGCTCCCGTTTCCCCTGGACGCCAACACATGATACACCAGTTTCTGATAAGGAGTCCGTACAATGATCTCACCATACTGGTTACCTTTTCCCAGTTTTTCCTTATGGATCACATATTCCACTTCACAGGTACTTCCAATAAAATCTTCTTCCGTCACAACATGTTTCCCTGTTTCCAGGAAGTCCCCATTCACTTCAATATCTGCACGCAGATGGCCCCAGCCGCTTCTGTGAATATAAAAAGACTCCTGTATGGATTCACTGACCTCATAGAAATTCGCCTCTTCTCTGTTCAGATCCAGTGTCACCTTATCTTTGGCACCGGCTGTGATCAGAAATTCCTCCAGATGCTGGTATGTTACCGGCTGCTGAGACATTCCTTCATAAAGAGAACGGAGCTTCTCACTCTGTTCTTTCAGGATCAGGGAAAAATGGCGTTCCGTAAAAAGCCTGTATGCTTCATGGAAATCCTCCTTTGCGATCCGGATAAATTCTTCCATGGAAGTCACTTTTCTGCCTGAACTCTTCACTTCTTCTGTCTGCACTGTTACCTTAAAAGGCAGCCTGTATTCTCCGATGCTGGTAGTAAAACACAACCATCCCGCAAAACTTTCCCCGGGTTTCATTCCTTCTGCATCCACGCCATAAGGCATACGTACTGTCGTACCTGAAAAGCGGTCAAATCCAGGCACCAGTCTCCGATCAGAGGATGTTACAAATCCACTAATCCTGCGATTGTCATCTGTGCCAAAATAAAGTTCGTCTTTCGTCGTTTCTCCTGCTTTCAGAGTGACGGAAATCTCCTCCTGGGAAAACAGAAGTTCCGGCTGTTCATAAATAAATTTTCCGTTAAGAAGCTGTTCTATCCTCTTTTTCAAAATATATACTCCTCGTCAATGTACGTTGATTATTAACACTCATATCTTATGATTATACACCAGATCAGAAACTGGCGCAACAGGATGACACCCCTGTAAATATTCTGTTGGAAAAGCACGAAAAGCACGTCCATTTCATAAACTGTATGGAAATCCCCTTTGAGGTGAATCTTTGAAAACATTTTTGAAACCGCTGTCTGCTGCGGAAGAAAAATTTTATCTTCTGCAGTTCCAAAGGGGCGATCCGGAGGCAAAAAACATTCTCATCGAACGTAATCTCCGTCTTGTGGCCCATATCGCAAAAAAATACCAGGGTTGCGACGAAGATCCCGATGATCTGATATCCATCGGCACCATCGGCCTGATCAAAGCAATCTCTACTTTTGATCCCTGCCGTACTTCCAAGTTGTCCACCTATGCGGCACGCTGCATTGACAACGAACTTCTCATGATGCTCCGCGCCCGAAAAAAACGATCCAGGGAAGTTTCCCTTTATGAGCCTATCGGAACAGACCGGGAAGGTAATGAGATCAGCCTTCTTGATATCATTGAAAGTCCACCCGTAGATGTTGTGGAAGACTGTTTCCAGAAAGACAGTATTTCCCATCTTCTCAGTCATATCCCTCAGATCCTTACCCAAAAAGAATATGAAGTGATCTGCTGCCGCTACGGTCTGAACGGTCAGGATCCTCTGACACAGCGTGAAATTGCCAGAAATCTTTCCATCAGCCGTTCCTATGTATCCCGCATTGAAAAAAATGCGCTCCGTAAACTCCGAACACTTTTTCCCGAAAAACAGTAAGGGGAGAACGTTCTTTTCGTTCTCCCCTTAAATATCTGTTTTACTCACCTCTTCGAAGAATATCAAATACCTCCGGTGTCTCGTTCAGTTTCACATAAATTCTCTGTTGTGCATGTGGTGCACTTTCCATGGATTCTCCTTCTTCGTTATAAATGGCTTCCACTGTAACCGGGATATTTCTTCCATCCGGTTTCATGATCTCAATGGTTTCCCCCACAGAGAATTTATTTCTCTGTGTCAGTCTTGCCAGACCTCTCTCATCGATCTCTTCCGCAAATCCAAGATAAGTATATTCTCTTACATAGGTATTACTGTCATAGATCTGTGTGTTCTCATCCGGTTTTCCATAGAAAAATCCGGTCGTAAACTGACGGTAGGTACAGTTTGAGATCTGTTCCTGATACCATGGCATATTGGCATGATACTTTTCCGGACTTTCCATACAGTCATCAATGGCCTTACGGTAAGTTCTGGCTACCGTTGCCACATAAAGAGCTGTTTTCATGCGGCCTTCGATCTTCAGGCTGTCAATACCGCTGGTAAGGATATCTTCCATATGTTCTACCATGCAGAGATCCTTGGAATTGAAAATAAAAGTCCCTCTCTCATTTTCAAATACCGGCATATATTCTCCCGGGCGTTTCTCCTCCACAACGGAATATTTCCATCTGCACGGATGCGTACAGGCTCCCTGATTGGCGTCCCTGCCTGCCATAAAGTTACTCAGAAGGCATCTTCCGGAGTAGGAAATACACATAGCTCCATGGATAAACGTCTCAATCTCCATGTCATCCGGAATATGTGCCCGAATTTCCCGGATTTCCTCCAGAGAAAGTTCTCTTGCACTTACCACACGTTTTGCTCCCAGATTATACCAGAAACGGTATGTCTCATAATTGGTATTGTTCGCCTGTGTACTGATGTGGCGCTCAATCTCCGGACAGATTTCCTTTGCATACATAAAGATTCCCGGATCTGCGATAATCAGTGCGTCAGGACAGATTTCCTTCAGTTCCTGAAGATATTCTCTTACGCCTTCAAGATCCCGGTTATGGGCCAGGATATTTACTGTCACATAAACTTTTACACCATGGGCATGGGCAAAAGCAATGCCCTCGCGCATGTCCTCTTTTGAAAAATTCTTAGCCTTTGCACGAAGTCCAAAGGCTTCTCCGCCGATATAAACGGCATCTGCACCATATATGACGGCAACCTTTAAAACCTCAAGGCTGCTCGCCGGAACTAAAAGTTCTGGTCGTTTCATAAGCCTGTTCTCCTGTTTTTACACTTACAGCCGCCCCGTCTCCAAATGGCAGTACCGATGTACGAAGCACCGGGCTGTGGGTCAGCTGCCAGAGGTATTCTCTCATTCTTTTATAAATTGTCCGGTTTCTCCGTTCCACAAGATAATGAGATTCGATAATGTCTCCCTCCTGCAGCACGTTGTCTGATACCAGTACACTTCCCTCTTTCATCAGACGCAGCACATCCGGAAGCCAGTGGATATACTGTCCCTTGGCCGCGTCCATGAAGATCATGTCAAATGTTCCGGTAAGGGTTTTCAGGATCTCACCGGCATCTCCCTCCAGAAGTGTGATCTGGGATTCCCTTCCTGCACGCCTGAAATTATCCTTTGCCACAGGAATCCTTTTTTCGTAATTTTCTATGGTAACGATCTTAAGATCTTTCGGGCCGTATTCACACATAAGAAGTGTGGAGAAGCCTACGGCAGTCCCCACCTCCAGAATTCGCTTCGGCTGTTTTACTGCCAGAAGCATCCTCATAAAACTCTGCATATCCCTTCGGATGATCGGCACCCGGTCCGCAAGTGCCCTTGATTCCAACTCCTGCAGAAACGGAGTATTCCCCATATCAAGAGAATTGATATAGGTCTTCATGCGTTCTTCTACGATCACTGGCTGTTCGATCCTTCCTCACTCTCTTCTCCGGACAGTACCGCTATGATCCTGGTCGGTGTATAAGCTGTACTGAGAAGGTATGTACCGGCCTTGATCTGACCGTGGTACGCGGACATTCTCTCCTGCACTACAAAAGCAGCTGCATCCTTGATAAGCCCTTTCTGCTCCAGAGTCTTACCTACCTTATATGCAGACGCACCTTCTTTTATGACTACAGTTACCTGCTGTCCTTCTCCCGGACTCATGGCCTGCTGATTAAATACATCATATCCAAACTGATATGCGGATTTTCCAACCCAGATCAGAAATACAAGGATACAGATATACAGAGCGATCTTAAATGCCCCTCCAGCCAGAAAAACCCCGGCTCTGCCTGCCTTGTCTCTTGTGTCTGCCATAGTCTTTCTTCCTCCTATAAGTCAGGAATCTGTATGTCTATCCCGGCTACCAGCGTTCTGCAGATTCTCTGCATCAGTCTGCACAGTGCAAGCTCGGCGTCAAGATAGGCATTTACTTTCAGGTTCTGTCTCAGACTTGCAGACTCCCGGTTGAGCTGTTCCGCTACCTGGAACAGCTCATCCTTATCAGCCTGGTTCTGAAGTCTGAAATTATCTCCCCGGAATCTCATCACCCTGGCCTTCAGCTCAGGTTCCTTATCAAGCTCCGCCGCCTGTTTCTGATATTCCTGGTATTCGTCGCTTCTGTGCACAGCATCGAGAAGTTTCTCAATGTCTATGCTGATCTCATCCATGTTCCTATGCCTCCATAATGATCGGCAGGATCATAGGACTTCTCTTGGTACGTTTCCACAGATATTCACCAAGTGCATCCTTGACTTCTGTTTTGATCTTGCCCCAGTCTGTGATATTGTTTTCCAGGCAGGAATCCAGTGCGGTTTCCACAACCTGTCTGGCATGTTCCATAAGATCCTCGGATTCTCTTACATATACAAAACCTCTGGAAACAATGTCAGGTCCTGCAAGAACCACATTGCTGTGACGCTCCAGGGTCATAACTACGATCATAATTCCGTCCTCCGACAGATGCTGACGATCACGGAGCACGATATTTCCAACATCACCCACGCCAAGTCCGTCTACGAAAATTGCTCCTGTGTGAACACTTCCTGTCACCTTGGCATCCTGTCCATCCAGTTCCAGTACATTTCCGGAAGAAAGGATGAAGATATTCTCTTTCGGAATTCCCAGATCTTCCACAATATGTTTCTGTGCAGTCAGATGACGGTACTCGCCATGGATCGGGATCGCATATTTCGGTTTCACAAGGGAATAGATCAGCTTGATTTCTTCCTGGCATGCATGTCCGGACACATGGACATCCTGGAAAATAACCTTGGCGCCCTTCATGGACAGCTCATTGATAACCTTGGAAACTGCTTTTTCATTTCCGGGGATCGGATTGGAACTGAAGATGATGGTATCGTTCGGTTTGATGGTGATCTTCTTGTGGATATTGGCTGCCATACGGGAAAGTGCCGCCATGGACTCACCCTGGCTTCCGGTTGTGATCAGAACTACCTTGTCATCCGGATAATTCTTCACCTGATCGATCTCGATCAGAGTATTCTCCGGAATCTGCAGATATCCAAGTTCTGATGCTACAGAAATAACATTGACCATACTGCGGCCTTCCACCGCAACCTTTCTTCCGAAACGGTATGCAGTGTTGATGATCTGCTGCACACGGTCCACATTGGACGCAAAAGTCGCAATGATGATCCTGGATGTACGGTACTCATTAAAAAGATTATCAAATACATGTCCCACCGTACGCTCAGACATGGTAAATCCCGGTCTCTCCGCATTGGTACTCTCACACATCAATGCAAGTACACCTTTCTTTCCGATCTCTGCAAAGCGCTGCAGATCGATGGCATCTCCGAATACCGGTGTGTAATCTACCTTGAAGTCTCCTGTGTGTACCACGATTCCTACCGGAGAGTAAATGGCAAGCGCGGATGCATCCTGGATACTGTGGTTGGTCTTGATAAATTCCACAGCAAAATCTCCGAGATTGATCACCTGTCCGTGTTTTACTTCTTTCAGTTTCGTAGAACGCACAAGATTGTGCTCTTTCAGTTTGTTGCGGATCAGTCCCAGTGTCAGCTTTGTAGCATAGATTGGAACATTGATCTCTTTCAGTACATAAGGAAGGGCTCCGATATGATCCTCGTGTCCGTGGGTGATCACAAATCCCTTAACCTTGGAAATATTTTCCTTAAGATAGGTTACATCCGGGATGACCAGATCGATTCCCAGCATATCATCCTCAGGGAAAGAAAGTCCACAGTCTACCACTACAATACTGTCTTCATACTCAAAAGCGGTGATGTTCATTCCGATCTGTTCCAGACCGCCAAGTGGTATGATCTTAAGTTTTGAGGATGATCTGCGGCTGTTTTTCCGTCCGGATGGTCTGCCGCTGTTCTTAACCGGTCTCTGTGTGTTTCTGCTGCTGTTCTTTACAGCACCGCCTGCGGCTGTTTTCTTCACTGACGGGCGGAATGGTTTATCCTGGCGGTTTTTACCTCCACGATACTGTCTTGTCCTTGATCCGGCATTTTTCTGTCTTGGCACCTGTCTTCTGGCGCCGCCTGCGGAACTTACTGTTCTGCTCTCTGCGTTTCTGTTGTCCTCGTTGTTCTCGCTTTTCAAAAATCGCTCCTCCATTCAAAATTCACGTCATCCAGCATCTGCTGAAAAACCGCATACACGGCCTGAAGCTCACCCTCATCTTCAACCATCTCATAGCAGGCTTCCGTGCTTCCCGGAGCGGAAATGTCCTTCAGAATATATGCGTCTGCTTCCTCATCCTGTGAATCGGACACCAAAAGATAAGTCACACCCGCAATGTTGGTCTGCTCCTCTACGTAAAACTCAGCAGTTGTGCCGTCGTCTGACTGAAATATTATTTTTTCCATATTTAATTCTTCCTTATCCGTTCTTGTAAAAATATCTGTATTTCCGGGTTATGATTCCGATTCTTCCTGCTGCTCTTTCTTATGTGCGGCAGCATCCAGATATCCCTGCAAAATAAAGACTGCTGCTACCTGATCCAGATACTGCTTGCGGTCTTCCTTATGCACGCCGGTCTCTTCCAGGGTGCGGTCCGCCGCCATGGTAGTCAGTCTTTCGTCCCACATAATAACAGGCAGGCCTGTACGTCTCTCCAGCATTTCCTTGAATTCCAGAGATTTCTCGGCCCGCTCTCCTACGGTATTGTTCATGTTCTTCGGATATCCCAGAACGATCTCCGTAACCTGATACTCCGAAATGATCTCTTCAATACGTGCCAGTGTACGGCGAAGCTTGTTCTCCTGCTTGCGCCATACAGTCTCTACGCCCTGGGCTGTCAGACCGAGAGGGTCGCTTACCGCAACTCCCACAGTCTTCGAGCCATAGTCCAGTCCCAGTACTCTCATATTACCGTTCCCAGGACTTGTTCTTGATATACTCGGTGAGAAGTTCCTCTACCAGCTCATCACGCTCCACTTTCATGATCATGCTTCTCGCACCCTTGTGGCTTGTGATATAAGTCGGGTCTCCGGACATAATATATCCTACGATCTGATTCACCGGATTGTATCCCTTCTCATCCATTGCATTGTACACCAGATCCAGGACTTCCTTTACCTGAAGCTCCTGATCCGGTTTTGTTCTGAAATACTGTGTATTTCCCAGATTATTTTCTGCCATTGTCTCTCACGTCCTTAAAATATATTCTTTTTTATTTTAATATATATTTACATAAATTACAATCTTAAATTTAACGCGGATTGCGAATACAAACTGTCAACATACGATTCAGCGCTTTATTTTACAACTTCACCGGTCATGATATGCTCTTCAAGGAACCTCTCTGCCTTTACTCTTATGATATCATTTACACCATAATTTTCAGATTTCGGTACCGCTGTTTTTATATATTCACGGCTGTGTCCCAGATACCAGGTCCGGCCATCGTTTGTATACTCTTCCTCGATCAGAACTTCCAGTTCTTTTCCGATCATGGACTTTTCATAATCACTTGCATGGCGGTGATGCATTTCGATCATCTTTTCGCTGCGTCGGGCTTTTTCAGCCTCTGTCAGCTGGCCATCCATGGCTGCTGCCTTCGTTCCCTGCCTTCTGGAATATTTGAAGATATGGGTCTCATAAAAATGGATACCATCTACAAAATCATAAGACTTCTGGAATTCTTCTTCAGATTCCTGTGGAAAACCTACGATCACATCCGTAGTCAATGCCGGCTTTCCATAGACTTCTCTTAAAAGCTCACACCGTTCTCTGTACTCCCCGCTTCTGTATCTGCGGTTCATCCTTTCCAGAGTCTCATCACAGCCGCTCTGCAGGGAAAGATGGAAATGTGGGCATACCTTTGGCAGCGCTGCAATCCCCTCGGCAAATTCTCTCGTAACGATTCCCGGTTCCAGAGATCCCAGGCGGATACGCTGGATTCCTTCGATCTCATGTACGGCACGGATAAGGGAAAGCAGTGTCTCTTTTTTCTCCTCCGGAAAATCTACGCCGTAGGAACTTAAATGGATTCCCGTAAGGACTACCTCTTTATACCCTTTTTCTGCGAGTGAGCGGACTTCTTTCAGCACGCTTTCAATGTTACGGCTCCTGACACGTCCTCTCGCATAGGGAATAATACAGTACGTACAGAACTGATTGCATCCGTCCTGAACCTTGATGTATGCCCTTACATGTTCTGCTGTATGATCAATGGAAAGATCTTCGTACTCTTTTGTCTGATTGATCTTGATCACATGTGAACCATGCCCCGGTTTATTTTCCGCATATTCCGCCAGTGCTTCCACAATATTGATCTTCTGGTTATTTCCCAGAACAAGATCAATGGCTTCGTCTTTCTCCAGTTTATCTCCACCGGTCTGTACATAGCATCCCGTTGCTACCACGATCGCTTCCGGATTCATTTTTTTTGCTTTATGAAGCATCTGTCTTGATTTTCTGTCTGCGATATTCGTTACCGTACAGGTATTGATTACATAAATATCCGCTCCCGGCTCAAAAGGCACAATCTCATATCCTGCCTCCTCCAGAAGCTGCTGCATGGCCTCAATTTCATAGGCATTTACTTTGCAGCCCAGGTTGTGTAATGCAACTTTATTTCCCATTTTTCCTCACTTTTTTTACACTTTAACTAATTATTAAAACAATTTTTATCTCTTTTCACCTTGACTTTTTGGGTACTGACAGGTAAGATGAAAGCTGTAAAACAACAAAAATTTATCAAGGGAGGTTATTATAATGAAAACAGCTAAAATCTCACTGAATTCCATCGATAAGGTGAAAGCATTCGTAAACGAGATCAGCAAATTCGACTGCGATTTTGATTTAGTATCCGGAAGATATGTGATCGATGCAAAATCCATCATGGGTATCTTCAGCCTGGATCTTTCCAAGCCGATCGACCTCAACATCCACGCAGACGGCGCTGCTCTGGATAACGTAATGCAGATTATTTCCAAATATACAATCGACTAATCTATGATGTATATTTGAGAGGAACTGTATTGGATACAGTTCCTCTTTTTTCATGTTTTCAGAATTTTTCTGATCTCAATGATCTCCCTTTTTCTGATACCGTTTGATAATCCCAGGGAACCTCCAAAGCGGGGTTCCCTGATTGTTTTTTCTTACAGAAAAACAATCACTGAATTTCAATGATCTCTGTGGTATTCAGAGCAGTCTCCATCAGCTCATCGATCTTCTCAGAAAGTTTCTGCTCGGAACGGCGGATCACCTTAAGATTCGGCTTGGTTACCGGATGTTTTGCAACAAAGATGGTACAGCAGTCCTCAAACGGCTGAATGGATGTCTCAAAAGTATCGATCTTTCTGGAAATCCGAACAATCTCCTCTTTATCAAAACCGATCACCGGACGATATACCGGAAGTGTGCAGACCTCGTTTGTGGAAGCAAGACTCTGTAATGTCTGGCTTGCAACCTGACCGATACTCTCACCTGTGATCAATCCGAGACAGCGGTCTTTTTTTGCAAAATACTCGGCAATACGCATCATGTATCTTCTCATAATGATGGTAAGCTCATCATGTGGGCACTGGTCGTAAATATAAAGCTGGATATCTGTAAAATTAACTACATGGAGACGGATCGGTCCGCTGTATTTAGCTACCAGGCGGGCAAGATCCACGACCTTCTGTTTTGCACGCTCGCTGGTGTAAGGCGGTGCATGGAAATATACCGCATCGATCTTAACGCCACGTTTTGCGATCATGTAACCGGCAACCGGGCTGTCGATTCCGCCAGAAAGAAGCAGCATGGCTTTTCCGTTTGTTCCGATAGGCATTCCGCCTGCGCCCGGAATGGTCTGGGAATATACATAGATCTTGTCACGGATCTCCACAGAAAGATCCAATTCCGGATGATGAACGTCTACACTTGCCTCCGGGAACGCATCCAGGATACGTCCGCCAAGCTCTGCGCTAACTTCCATGGAGCTAATCGGATAGGATTTCTTTGCACGGCGTGTCCAAACCTTAAAGGTTCCGTTAAAGTCCGGATGCCACTGTTTCATATAGCTTACTACGTCTTCGGCAAGTTTCTCAAAGCCCTGCTCTTCGTAGATCATAACCGGGCAGATACCTACGATACCGAATACGTGCTGCAGTGCGTCTACAGCCTCATCGTAATCATAATTCTCCGGGCAGAATACATAGACTCTTCCCTGCTCTTTTTTTACTTCAAAATCTCCCTCGATCTTGGAGAGCGCAATCTCCATCTGATGTACGAGAGCATCTTCAAAACGGTAGCGGTTTTTTCCCTTCAGGGCGATTTCCGCATATTTGATCAAAAATGCATGTACTAACATAAAAATTCCTTTCTTGTGTGTTCTCTATCGACGTGCATACCTGCGTAACATCGGGATGGTTTTTCCCAGGGCTTCCAGGCAGTAATCTACTTCTTCGAAAGTATTCTCCTCACAGAAACTGATGCGGACGGTACTCTCCACATCTGCTCTTGAAAGTCCCATAGCTGTCAGTGTTGCACTTGGTTTTCTCTTATGACTGGAGCATGCACTTCCTGCGGAAATATATACTCCGAATTCTTCCAGTGTATGGAGCAGGACTTCGCTTCGGACCCCGTGGAAAGTCACACTCATGATGTGTGGTGCCCCTTCTCTTAAAGGCATTCCGTTGATGGTGATGTCTCCAAGCTTTGAAAGTCCCTCTGCCATCCGTTCTTTCAGGTCATAAAGGTGCTGTATTTTTTTATCAAAATCTGTATATACCATCTCTGCGGCAACGCCAAGGCCTGCAATTCCCGGTACATTGTCTGTTCCGGAACGCATGCCGTTCTGCTGTCCGCCTCCAAGGATCTGTGGCTGTACTCTTACTTTTTCGTTGATGTAGAGGAAGCCCACGCCTTTTGGTCCGTGGATCTTGTGACTGCTTACAGATAAAAGATCGATTCCCAGCTTTTTCGGATAGATACGGTACTTTCCGAAAGCCTGGATGGCATCTACATGGAAAAGCGCTTTCGGGCTTTTTTCGTGGACGAGCTTTCCGATCTCTTCTACCGGCATCACAGCTCCCACTTCGTTATTCACGTACATCACAGACACCAGGATCGTATCCGGGCGCAGAGCTGCTTCCAGCGCTTCCAGTTTCACAACTCCCTGATGATCCACAGGAAGGATGGTCACCTCATAACCCTGGTCTTTCAGATAGGCAAAAGGCTGAGCCACTGCCGCATGCTCCACTGCCGTTGTAATGATATGGTTTCCCATACGCTTGTTGGCTTCCACGCCGCCGATAATGGCAAGATTATCTGATTCTGTTCCACCGGAGGTAAAAAGAATCTCTTTTTCGTTAACTTTCAATAATTTTGCAAGGGTTTGGGCGCTTTTGCGGACGTAATTCTCCGCTTCCATTCCCTTTTTATGCATGGCAGAAGGATTTCCGAAATCTCCTGTCATGGTTTTGCAGACAATATCCTTTACTTCATCGAAGCATCTCGTTGTCGCGGAATTGTCAAAATATGCTTCCATAGTTTATTCATCCTCCAGTTGAAACATCAGAACAGAAAGTACTGCGAGTCCCGCAGTTTCTGTCCGTAAGATCCGGTGTCCCAGGGTGATCGGTTTCGCACCGGCTTCCATGGCATCTGCCACTTCCTGCTCTTCAAATCCACCCTCCGGGCCGATAAAAACACCGATGCTTTTTCCCGGTTCGATTGCCTGGATCAGTTCCTTTGTCTCTTTCATTCCTTTTGCAAGTTCGTAAGGGATCAGCAGAACATCCAGTTCTTTTGCGTAAGCAAGGGCTTCCTTAAATGTCATCACGGAATGGACTTCCGGAACAAGCATGCGCTTGGACTGTTTTGCCGCGCTTTCCGCGATCTGCTGCCAGCGGGATACCTTTTTTTCCGCTTTCCTGTTATCCAGTTTTACCACACATCGTCTGGTTGAAACCGGAACTACGGAGTATGCCCCAAGTTCCACTGCTTTCTGGATGATCAGTTCCATCTTATCCGCTTTCGGCAGGCCCTGAAAAAGATAAATGCGGTTTTTCAGCTCATAATCCGGCTCCTGGACATAGAGGATGTGGAGCAGCACTTCATCCTCCCCGGCATTTTCGATCACACAGTGATATTCTTTCTCCTTGTCGCTGATCCAGAGCTCCTCGCCTTTTTTCATGCGGAGCACATTCACGATATGGTTCACATCACTTCCTGTGATGTGGATCTCATGTCTTTCCCCGTCGATCTGATGAGGTTCCACAAAAAATCGCTGCATGAGATCAGTCCTTTCTTGCTGTCACAGATACCCACTCGCCCTGATGAGTCACTTCTACCAGAGTCAGTCCGGCGTCTTTTACAGCCTGCACTACAACGTCTTCTTTTACATCCAGGATGCCAGATGTAATGTAATAAGCGCCTTTTTTCATCTGTGCAACGATCACCGGTGTCAGCGGTACCAGAACATCTGCCAGAATATTTGCAGTTACGATATCATATTTCTCATATCCTACCTGATCCTGAACGTCTTTGTCATCGATGATGTTTCCGATCATCATGTCAAAGGATTTCTCCTCGATCTGGTTGGCCTCCTTATTCTCAGATACTGCCGGAACTGCACATGGATCAAGGTCTGTACCAACCACATGGCCTGCACCAAGCTTCAGTGCAACGATTCCAAGGATTCCGCTTCCGGTTCCCACATCCAGAATCTCCATTCCCGGCTTCACAAATTTCTTCAGCTGACGGATCACCAGCTGGGTAGTCTCATGCATTCCTGTACCAAAAGCTGTTCCCGGATCAATGTGAAGGATCATCTTGTCCTTATCCTCTGCCTTCACTTCTTCCCATGACGGTACAATCAGGATATCATCCACATAGAACTGATGGAAATACTGTTTCCAGTTGTTGATCCAGTCTTTATCCTCTGTCTGGGATTCTGTGATGGTAGCTTCTCCGATATCCACAAAGCTTCTTAAATCTTCCAGTGCTTCTTTTACATCTTTCAAAATGGCTTCTGTATCTGCATCCTCTTCCAGATAGAAATTCAGATATGCGATGCCGTCATCTGCCGGTCCTTCCGGCATGATATCCACGAACATCTGCGCTTTGTCCTCATCGGTCAGCGGCTGTTTATCCTGAATCTCCACACCTTCAATTCCCACCTCGGCAAGTGTGCAGATCACAATATCCTCTGCCTCTGTTTTTGTCTTAAGTGTAAAACGGTTCCATTTCATATTTCTATATCTCCTTATGCTGTATACACATTTACGGATTTCTTTTCCTGTCTGTTGCCTGTTTTCTGTTTCCCTGAAAACGGGCACTTCTTTTAATATACACGAATACAGAAAAAAAAGAAAGAGGCTTTTTATGCCTCTTTCCTGTTTTCACTTTATTTATTCCTCAAACATTTCCTTGACTTTCTCACGGAAACCTTTTTTCTTCTTTTCTGTTTTTTCAGATTTTTCGGAAGTCTCGGCTGTACTGTCTGCTGCCGGACGGTTGCCGCATGCAGCATCAAAAGCCTCCAGAGCTTTCTTTGCCTCCTCATTAAGGTTGGTCGGAGTCTGGACTACCAGTGTTACATAGTGATCACCACGAACGTTCTTGTTACGTAATGACGGAACACCTTTTCCTTTCAGGCGGATTCTTGTATCCGTCTGTGTTCCCGGCTTCACCTCATAGGAAACCTCACCGTCAACGGTATTGATCCGCATCTCACCGCCAAGTGCAGCCTGTGCAAATGTGATCGGAGCTGTTGAAAAGATATTCATATCCTGTCTCTGGAAAATCGGATGACGGGCTACATTTACCTCAACCAGCAGATCTCCTCTCGGTCCGCCGTTGGTTCCCGGCTCACCTTTTTCACGGATACGGATACACTGGCCATTGTCGATACCGGCCGGTACAGATACCTGGATCTTCTTTCTGGAAGAAGTATATCCGGTTCCACGGCAGGCACTGCATTTGTCCTTGATCACCTTACCGGTTCCGTTACAGTCCGGACAGGTCTGAACATTACGTACCATACCAAACATGGACTGCTGGGTGTAAACGATCTGGCCCTGGCCTTTACATTTCGGACATGTGACCGGTGATGTTCCCGGTTTCGCTCCGGTTCCGTGACATGTGGTACACTCATCTTTGAGAACAATCTCCAGCTCTTTCTCGCATCCGAAAACCGCTTCCTCAAAAGTAATGTTCACACGTGCACGAAGGTTGGCACCTTTCATCGTTCCATTGTTGGCCCGTCTGGTTCTGCCTCCGCCGCCGAACAGGTCTCCGAAGATATCTCCGAAGATGTCTCCCATATCCGCACCGTTGAAGTCGAATCCACCAAAGCCGCCGGCACCGCCTCCGCCGCCGTTTTCGAATGCTGCATGACCAAACTGATCATACTGTCTTCTCTTGTCGGCATCACTTAAAACGGAGTAAGCCTCTGTCGCCTCTTTGAACTTCGCCTCAGCCTCTTTATCACCCGGATTTACATCCGGGTGATATTTCTTGGCCAGCTTACGATATGCTTTTTTTAATGTTGCGTCGTCGGCGTTTTTATCCACACCTAAGACTTCATAATAATCTCTTTTATCAGCCATTGTAATTATTTCCTACTTGTCTTAGACTTCCTTGTAATCAGCATCTACAACATCATCGCCGTATCCTGCTTCATTTCCGCCCTGAGCACCAGCGTTTCCGCCCATGTTGCCCATATCCGGTCCAGGACCAGCCTGACCCTGAGCTCCCTGAGTCTGCTCATACATCTTGGAGAACAGTTTCTGAGCGCTCTCCATCATCTTCTCCTGTGCAGCCTTGATGTCTGCAACCTGAGAATCAGTAAGCTCCTGAGCATTTGCTGTCTGTGCAAGAAGATCTTTCAGTGCATTGAGGTCAGCCTCAACACTTGCTTTATCGTTTGCGTCAAGCTTGTCGCCAGCTTCTTTCAATGCATTCTCAACCTGGAATACCATGGAGTCTGCATTGTTTCTTGTGTCGATAGCTTCTTTACGTTTCTTATCCTGAGCCTCGAACTCAGCTGCTTCTTTGACAGCTTTGTCAATATCGGAATCAGACATATTGGAACCAGCTGTGATTGTGATGTGCTGCTCTTTGCCTGTTCCAAGGTCTTTAGCGGATACATTAACGATACCGTTGGCATCAATATCAAATGTTACCTCAATCTGCGGAACTCCACGACGTGCTGGCGGGATTCCATCCAGACGGAACTGGCCGAGGGATTTGTTGTCTTTTGCGAACTGACGCTCACCCTGTACAACGTTGATATCTACAGCTGTCTGGTTGTCTGCTGCTGTGGAGAAGATCTGGCTCTTCTTTGTAGGAATTGTAGTATTTCTCTCAATCAGACGAGTTGCGATACCACCCATTGTCTCGATGGACAGAGACAGCGGAGTAACATCCAGAAGAAGGATATCACCGGCACCTGCATCACCTGCAAGTTTACCACCCTGTACGGAAGCACCAAGTGCAACACACTCATCCGGATTCAGGTTCTTGCTCGGCTCTTTGCCTGTTAACTGTCTTACCTTATCCTGTACTGCCGGGATACGGGAAGAACCACCAACCAGAAGTACCTGGCCAAGCTCGGAAGCTGTGATACCTGCATCAGACAGTGCACGGCGAACCGGCTCAGCAGTCATCTCTACAAGATCATGTGTCAGCTCATCAAATTTAGCTCTTGTAAGGTTCATATCGAAATGCTTCGGTCCCTCAGCTGTAGCTGTGATAAACGGAAGGTTGATGTTTGTTGTTGTTGCAGAAGAAAGCTCTTTCTTAGCCTTCTCAGCTGCCTCTTTCAGTCTCTGAAGAGCCATCTTGTCGTTGCTTAAGTCTACGCCCTCTGTTCTCTTGAACTCAGCAAGCATGTAGTCTGTGATCTTCTTATCAAAGTCATCACCACCAAGACGGTTGTTACCAGCGGTGGAAAGAACCTCGATAACGCCATCACCGATCTCGATAACAGATACATCGAATGTACCACCACCAAGGTCGTATACCATGATCTTCTGCTCTTTCTCATTGTCAAGACCATATGCAAGAGCTGCTGCTGTAGGCTCGTTGATGATACGTTTTACATCAAGGCCTGCGATCTTACCTGCATCTTTGGTTGCCTGACGCTGAGCATCGTTGAAGTAAGCCGGAACAGTGATAACTGCCTCTGTTACTTTCTCTCCAAGATATGCCTCTGCATCCTTTTTCAGTTTCTGAAGGATCATTGCGGAGATCTCCTGTGGAGAATATTTCTTGTCGTCGATAGTTACACGGTAATCAGTACCCATCTCTCTTTTGATTGAGGAGATTGTTCTGTCTGCGTTTGTAACTGCCTGACGTTTTGCAGGCTCACCTACCAGACGCTCTCCTGTCTTTGTGAAAGCTACAACGGATGGTGTTGTTCTTGCGCCTTCTGTATTTGCGATAACTGTTGGCTGTCCACCTTCCATTACGGCTACACAGCTGTTTGTTGTACCTAAGTCAATACCAATAATCTTTCCCATGATTTTTTCCTCCTGTTTTATTCTGTATCTGTAAAATTACAACTTGTGGTCAATCAGTTAGCAACTTTTACCATACTGTGACGGACTACGAAATCCTTGTAGGTGTAACCCTTCTGGAATTCCTCCACCACAATGTTCTCTCCAACCTCTTCATCTTCCACATGCATCACTGCGTTGTGGAAATCCGGATTGAATTCTTTTCCCACTGCTTCGATTGGCTTAACACCAAGATCATCCAGTGTTGTGGTAAGCTGCTTGTAGATCATTTTCATTCCATCTGCAAAAGCATCGCCTTCCTGTGCCTGTGCAAGGCCTCTTTCGAAGTTATCCACAACCGGCAGGATCTTTTCAACGATTTCTTTTGCTCCGATGATGTACATGCTGGATTTTTCTTTTTCCGTTCTTTTACGGAAATTATCGAATTCAGCCATGGTTCGCTTCAGGCGATCGGTAAGTTCCTCCACCTTCTGCTCAGATTTATCTTTTTTCTTCTTTCCGAAGAAGGAAGTTTTTGATTTTTCTTCTTTTTTATCCTCTGAGGCAGCTTCTTCGCCTGGAGTATTGTTTTCTTCCTCCGGCAGATCTTCTCCCTCCGGTGTCAGGTTTTCTTCTTCCTGATCTCCGTCAGTTACGGGGATTTCCTTCTCCGCTTCCTGCTCTTCGGATGTTTTCTTTGTTTCCTCCGACACTTTTTTTCTACCGCCTTTCTAAGTTTTCTTCTTTTTTAAAACGTCATCCAGATGATTCTTCAGTTCCTTCAGACTGTCCACTACATTCTCATAATCCATTCGTTTGGGACCGATGATCCCGATGGTTCCGTACATTCCGTCTCCCAGTTCATATCTGGCAGTTACAATGCTGCAGTCCTTCATAGTCTGGATCGGCATCTCATCACCGATGTAAACCTGGATTCCTGTATTCTCTCCATCTGACATCTGTTCTTTTACAAGATCGGCAAGTTCATGCTTCTCCTCAAATGCGGAGATCAGTTCCGTTGCCTTCTCTTTATCGGCAAGTTCCGGATATTTGAAAATGTTTGTCGCACCTGAAGTGTAGATTTCCATGTCTTCCTCTTCCACATGAATGGTGGCTGCCACTGCATCCAGAACGGTTGCTACCACACCACTGTGGCTGCCTGCCTGTTCCTTCAATCTGGCGATCATTCCAAGATTGATATCCTGGATCGGAATACCATTCAGATTGGTATTAAGAAGAAGATTCAGTTTCAGGATCGTCTGGTCATCCATCTCCTCATCCAGATTGATGATCTGGTTCCGCACGGTGTTATTATCACTGACAACCACCGCTACAAGCTGAAGATCACTCATTCTTGACAGCTGGATAAATTTGATCTTGTTGCCGCTGTACTGCGGAACGGAAACCATAGTAGCATAGTTGGTATTGGAGGCAAGAACCTTCGCAACTTTCTTAAGCACTTTATCCATCTTGTCTGTCTTCTCAATGATGATATCTCTCAGCTCTGCAACCTCGGCTTCCTTCTCCTTCATCAGTTCATTGACATAAAGTCTGTAACCTTTGTCGGAAGGGATCCTTCCTGCGGATGTATGAGGCTGGACGATATAGCCCATATCAGTCAGGTCTGACATTTCATTTCGGATCGTTGCGGAACTTACATTAAGATCTGCATACTTGGAAATGGTTCTGGATCCAACCGGTTCTCCGGTCTCCATATAGGTCTTGATGATTGCCTGTAATATTTTTCGTTTGCGCTCACTCAACACCTCCTCCATGAAGCCATCTCCTTTCCTTTTGTTTTTCCTGACGGATGTTGATTCTTTTTTTATATCTGTTAGCACTCATTTTAGTGGAGTGCTAACATCTACAGTCTTTAAGATATCACCATGTAAAATATTTGTCAATATGTTTTGAAAAAAAGTTCTTATTTTTTCAAAACAAAAAAAGCATCAGTACGATGCTTTTTTGTAATACTGGTCTATGCAGTTCTGTGCCCCGGCAAAAAATTCCGCTTCTGTTTTCTGTCCCAGCACATATTTCTGAAATTCCGTCCCCATGGACGAAACAGCTTCTATGGAATCGACGCACAGTGGTCTTGCCTTCAGTTCATAATCCTTCAGATATTGCCGAATCATTTCAATTCCCTCCAGATCAAAACTCTTATCCTCGATCACATCCAGTCTTGCCGGACACATTTTTGTCAGCTGTCCGTAATTTTTACTGGCCTCATATCCGGACACATACTGAAGGAACTTCAGAGCTGCTTCTTTATGATCAGAATTTTTATTCAGTACATACTGCCAGGTTGCGATATTGGTCACCTTCTCGTCAAATTCCGGAAATGGTGCCATATGAATCTTATCTTTTCCATACACGCCTGCATTCTGAAAGGTACTCAACGCACCGGTATACATGAACATACATCCATACTGGCCGTTTATAAATTTTTCATTCAGCTGTTCATGCTGGTCGATCAGATTCTCTTCTGCTATCATCCCTGTATCCAGCATTCGCTTCATATATTCTGCCGCTTCTCTGGTTTTCGGATCAGTCCAGTCTGTATAATCTCCTCCAAAAAAATTGACATACTCGCTGATACTGTTATATATGTAAGAAATCTCCCATGCATCTCCGTATGCATATTTTCCCATATTCTGAAGCTTTTTCTGAAGAATCTCAAGATCACTGAGATCGGAGATTCTGTCCAGACCTGCCTGATCCAGCAATTCCTGGTTCACCCAGAACGCCATGATATCCATCCTGAACGGTACCGAAAAAATATGTCCGTCTGACATGCATATTTCTTTCAGGTATTCCTGCGGAAAATTCGCCGCTGTTTCCTCTGTCATAACGGTATCTTCCAGCGGAAAAAGAAATCCCTTATGTTTAAATTCGGATATCATCTCATCATTTACTGTGATCAGATCAACAGAATCATCTCCTGATGTCAGAAGAGTTGCTATTTTGGCCTGGCGATTGTCCGCATTGGCCGGACATTTTTCGATATGGATCTTTATTCCAAGATCCTTTTCCGCCTGGCTGATAAAAGAATCAAAGCCTTCTGCGCCTGCATCCACATGAAGGATCGTCAGTTCCTGTCTGTTCTCCGGCACAATATCAGATGCAGCCTCCTTCTTCTGGACTCCACATCCTGTCACTGCCAGAGCCAGGGCAAATACTCCGCAAAATATCTGTTTTTTCAATCTCTACCACCCTTTTTATCTGGGCCATCTATCCTCTTTTGACATCAACGGCTGGAACGGTGCATGAGGAAGTGTCTGATACCAGTACGCTACACTTGCCACATCATCCTGTCGTTCAAACAGGCCACGGTATCCGACGCCTATCTGCTGAATGGTAACGCGAAGATCCTCTTCAAAGCAGATCGGATCCTGTAAATGCCATCTGTAAAAGCCTCGCATTGGCGGGCAGTCATCATTATGATAAAAATTGTGGATCAGTTCGTCATGGGCAGAATAATACGGATATCCCAGATATGGTGTGTTATAATTCTGTTCCACGGTTTTTCCATCCACCTGTTTGGCAAAGCTCCAGGAACCTCCAAAGTAATCTTCCGTTCCTGTTCCACAGATGGTCGGATACTCCTCATCTCCGTCAATATAAAATTTCATTTCTCCCTCGCCCCACCAGTAACGTTCCAGTGTGGTAAGTGCCATGTAGGTTCCTATATAATGGCCTTTTCCTTTTACTCCATCCAAAATTGTATAATCTTTTGTTTTTTCTGTCAACCGTTCCCGTCTCCACTGCGCATGGAAATAAGCAATATCGTCCGGAAGCTCATCATAGAGACAGTAATCTACCTGATAAAAGAAAGCCGGTATTTTATTTGCATGCTGGTTTTCCAGTGTGATCTTTGCTTTCTTCTTAAATGGCATCGGGAAATAGCAGTTAAAGCCCCTGCTTGGAACAACAGCCACCGGAACAGAATTTACCAAACATTCCCTTCCGAATCCGCAGCAGAAGAAATCACCCAGAGGACTTTCCACGGAAGGAGTTTCCTCGTCATCCCAGTACATACGGATCACAAGATCCCTCAGTACAAAGCAATCTGCCTCTGTAGTCTTGTTGTCGACGGTGATCCAAATATGATTGATCTGTCCCGGTCCTTCCATTTCTGCCAGAGTTACCACAGCTCCCGGCTCAATATCCTTAAGACACGGGCTTCCTTTTCTGGACGGTCCGAGATGACTTGCAGCCATACCGCCTCTGCCTTTTTCTCCATGAGGATTTTCTGCATTAATCGCACGGCTTTTTCCATGCTTTGCAAGTGCGATTCCTCCCAGTCCGCCTGTAAATGCCTGATACATATCTGTTTTCTCCTCTCTTTTGGAAATTAAAAATATTTACGCTTTTACTCCACCTGCCATGATACCATCCATGATCTGTTTCTCAAAAACAGCTACAAAGATAATGATCGGAAGAAGGATGATCCATCCCATGGCGCTGACAAGATCCCACGGAACTCCATACATATTGTCACGTAACGGAAGCTGTACGATGGAAACAGAAAGTACCTGAATACCATTTGAATAAAACAACGGTGTGAAAAAGTTATTCAGACAGGTAATAAAGTTGATGATGCAAACCGTAGCGATCGCCGGCTTCATCAGCGGCAGAACGATCGTAAACAGTCTCTGTGAAAAAGATGCGCCGTCAATAGCAGCTGCCTCCTCCAGTGAGATCGGGATCTCACCGACAAAGTTTCTGAGGATCAGAACCGTAAACGGTATAACGGTACTGATATAAAGAAGGATAAGTCCCGGATATGTATCATACAGCTTTACCTTCTGCATAAACTCATACAGCGGGCGGGCTGTAACAACCTCAGGGATCAGCATGGTAGCCAGAACAAATGCAAATGCAACAGAAACTCCCTTTGAGTTAAATCTTGAAAAGCCATAAGCTGCCATTGCACACAGCACGGTGCTGATCACAAGAGTAAGGCCGACGATCAGTACGGTGTTTCCAATCTTTGAAAGCAGTCCGACATTCTGTAGCAGAAATGTGTAGCTTTCCAGTGTGGGATGATCCGGAAGATAATCAATCGGTGTTTTAAACAGTTCTCCTGCCGGTGTGATCGAAGAAATAAAGATCCAGTAGACCGGAAACAGGATCAGAAAAGCCACAATGGCAAACAGAACCCATCTTCCAACAGCTATCACTCCATGATAAACATTATATTTTCCTGTATTCTTCACGATAATTCCCCCCCTAACTGTCAAACTTACTCATAACACGTATATTCAGCCAGCTGAAGATCGCCATTACAACAAACAGCAGCATAGCCAGCGCCGAAGCATAGCCTACGTTTAGATTTGTAAATGCTTCTGTTGTGATCCTATATGCGATCAGCGCAGTATCCTCGCCAGGACCTCCGGATGTCATGGAATAAACCAGATCGAAGGTTGTCAGTCTCCAGAGTGTGAACGGAATACATAAAGTCAGGACATTTTTTGCGATCAGCGGAAGTGTGATCCGGAAAAAGCTCTGAATCCCGTTTGCACCGTCTACCTTTGCTGCCTCATAGATATCGCCGGAAATAAACTGAAGTCCGGAAAGTACAAGAATTGCAAAGAACGGAAGATCCTTCCACAGGTCCATTGCAATTACTGCTGCTCTTGCAGTACCTGTATTGATCAGCCAGCTGTTCTGGTATCCCGGTACAAACCAGCGGATAAAATCATTGATCAGACCATAATCATTGTTAAATGCCCATTTTGCAGCCATACCGGCTACTACTGCTGGCATAGCCCATGGGATCAGCACAATAGTCCTCAGAAAACGGCGGCCTTTGAATTTCATATTCAGGATCAGTGCCAGAATAACTCCGAGGATCACATGCAGGATCATGGAAACAACCACAAATATTGCCGTAAAGCTGATCGATGTAAGCACTTTAGGATCAGAAAATACCTTCAGGTAATTCTTGAAGCCTATAAATTCATTGATACCTGCAAGGATACTGATATTAAAGAAGCTGTTTTTCACAGTCATCAGAATGGGATATACTGTTGTAAAGCCTCTGATCAGTACAACCGGCAGGATCAAAAGCCATGGTATCCACTTCATAGTTTTTTTACTTATTGTCATGGAACTTTCCTCCCTGTTCATCAAGCAATGTAAAGCAGACTTTTACCTCTGCTTTACATTGCTGTTTTTTTATATCTTTTACTTATACATATCTACCACATCCTGAGCCTTCTTGCAGAACTCATCAACTGTAATCTCGTCTTTCATACAGGACTGGAAGATCGTTCCCATATCGCTGATAAATTCCATTGTCTGTGCCACCAGTGGACGTCCCTGTACATTGCATTCATTTGCATATCTGCTGTACATTTCTTTTGCCGGGTCAGAATCCGGAACTACCTTCTCTGCAACATCCTTTCTTGCAGGATATCTGTCAAATGCTTTATAGGAAGCTTCCATTCCGCCTTCATCAGCCATATACTGAAGGAATTTCACAGCTGCATCTTTATTCTTGGATGCTTTGTTAAGAACATAGTTCCAAGAATCTGTAAAGATCGCACGCTCTCCCTTACCGCTGAAATCCGGTACCATTTCCATGTGGATCTTATCTGCGCCAAGCATATCTGCCTTTGCATAATCTGTTCCAAGGCCCCACATAAACCAGCATCCGTATTTTCCGTCATTGATCTTCGGATTCATCTGATCATATTTATCAGCAATCTGCTCAATGGAGGTTTCTTTATCAGCAACCAGATCATGGAGGAACTGAACCGCTTCCTTGTTTTCCTCTTTGGTCCAGTCAAAATAATCGCCGCCGAACATGTTTACAAACTGTGCAAGCTCGTTAAATGCATAAGTTTTCTCCCAGGAACCGCCGTAACCGAATCTTCCATCCTTGGAAACAGCCTTCATATACTTCATGAAGTCCTCTTTTGTATCAATGGACTTGATTCCGACCTCATCCATGATCTCCTGATTTACCCAGAATGCAAGATATCCTGCATAGCCTGGAACACCGACGATGTTTCCGTCCTTATCTGTGATCATATCCTTTACATATCCCTGAGCAAACTGATCAATGATATCATCTGTCATTACTGTATCATTCAGTCCTTCCAGCCATCCGGAATTTTTAAATGCCGCGCTCATCTCATCGTTGATCTCAATGACATCCACGGAAGTATCTCCTGTGGAAAGCATTGTGGTGATCTTCTGCTGACGGGTATCTGTATCTGTAGGTGCCGCAATTACATTAATGTTCAGGCCCGTGGCATCTTCCACATTTGCAAGCCAGTCCTCAAAATCCGGGTCTGTGGTGTTGACGCTGTATAAGGTAAGATCATATTTTTCCTTTGCGGAAACAGTAACCACGTTACCTGCCATACCCACAACCATCGCTGCTGCCAAAACTGCACTCATTACTTTTTTCTTCATATCTTTCTTCCTTTCTGGACATTTTCGTGTTTGTCCACACCTGTTTTTGATGGTTTAAGGATACCAGAGAGCCCCCTCATTCTAAATACAATATTTTATGATTTATTTATATTATTTTTCGTTCTCTTGTATTTTTGTTGTTAATTTTTTATAATCCTTTTATATAATCTATATTTGTAACGGCTTTTTTCACAGCTGAATTCGGTTTCATTAATTTGTTTTTGACATAAAGGAGAATATGTACTATGAAATTCCACAAATGTATCCCACCCATTTTTTCCTCATTTCGCTATAAGCTCCTGCTCGCATTTCTGATCGCAACTATGGTACCTCTGATTTCCCTGACCTTCATCAGCTATCACATTTCCTATAACATTGCCAGAGATCGTATCATCGATTCTGCCGTAATGACTGACAAGCAGCTGGTCTCTCAGCTGAACGACCGCCTCGGTCAGGTTGAAAATGTAGCAGATACCATACAGTTTCAAATGTACTCCCTAAATCAGCCTTCCTCTAATAAGGTAGATGCACTGAAAAAATTCACCACTGTAAAAAACAATATTTCGCTGTATAAATCCACATTCGATTTCTTCCATATATATGTTTTTCTGCAGCCCGATCAGCTCGGTTCAAAAGAAAGCCTGTACTTCTTTTCCACAGATGAGCTTTCTGCATATGGTCTGGATAAAAATATTGTTTCCGGTTCAGGCTTTTCCTCTGTCTGGATACCGGTTTCCAATATGCCTCTGCCTAAAATACTGTCCACAAAAAAATCATCTGCCGATGTGATCCTCTGCGTCCGGGCACTGAAAAATCAGGCCACCGGTATTCTGGAATACGCCTACGGCATTGCTCTGGACACCTCAGAGCTTACCACTTATCTGCAGCCTGCTGCTTTGGATTCCCGCATATACAGCTACATTCTCACAGATCACGGAGAGATTGCAGCAAAAAATACATCCTCACTGAATTTATCCGGAATTTCCAAAGCACAGTTTCAGAAACTCAAAGGAAATGCAGATTCTTCTTTTCACAGCGGCGACAAATATTATAACTGCTGCACCTTAAGCAATGGCTGGCTTCATGTTACCGAAATCCCGGAAAGCTATATTCAGGGCAACACGCACATCCTGATCCGTGCCTTACTGATCACTGTCCTTATTTTCTTGCTCCTTACTGTTATCATCGTTATCCTGTTTTCCGAAAATCTTACCCGGAAGATCACTGCACTTTCCTATGCAATGGAAGCCTTTCAGCTGGGATATGACCCGGAACATCTATCTATCGTTACTGTTCCCCACCCGGATGATCCTTCCAGGTATGATGAGATTGACAGACTGGGCATCACCTTTGAAGATATGCAGCACACAATAGCCGGAAACCTGAAGTCCATTGTAAATCTTTCCGTAAACGAAGAACGTCTGAAATACCAGCTGCTCCAGTCACAGATCAATCCGCATTTTCTTTACAATATCCTGGGATCGATCCGTACCTGCCAGTCCCTTGGAAAGCTTGACATTGCTGATCAGATGATTGCAAATCTGACTGCCTTTTACCGTCTTACCCTGCGTAAATCAAAGGAACTTATTCCTATTAAAGATGAATTGGAAATTGCCCGGCTTTATCTGGAAATGGAAAAGCTCTGTCATAAAGATAATCTGGACTGGGAGATCGAAGCAGAAGATGGAATCGAAAATTTCCTGATCTGCAAGTTTACACTTCAGCCATTTCTCGAAAATTCCATTCTGCACGGGATTTCTTCGGGCACACCAGCTGTTTTCATTTCGATCCATGTTCTTTATGGCGATGATACGGTTGTGATCTCCATTGAGGACAACGGTGCCGGCATGGACTCCGAAACCCTTGCACAGCTGCGCCATGCTATTGAGCATAATGTTATTGATTATGAGAAGCATTTTGGAATTTCCAACGTAAGTTCCCGTATTTCCAACCCATTATACGGAAACGGTTCCGTAAGGATCCGCAGCAACCCCGGAAACGGCACATACGTCACCATTGAATTCGAACAGATGGAGGAAGATATCGATGAAAAAAATAATGATCGTAGATGATAATTACTTATCTGCAGAAGGTATCGAAAAAAACATAGACTGGGAAACACTGAATGCAGAGATCATCCATGTCTGCTACAATGGAACCTCTGCTATCGAAGCCATGAAAAAAGAACCGGCAGATCTGATCATTTCTGACATTGAAATGCCTGATCTTGACGGCATTTCCATGAGCCGTCAAGCTCTTGAGATCAATCCTATGGTGAAGATCATCCTGATCAGTGCCTATGATAAATTTGAATATGCAAGACGCGCTCTGCTCCTCGGTGCTCTGGATTATATCGAAAAGCCTCTGGATTATGCCTATCTTATCCAGAAGGTAAAAAACGCTTTTGCACTGATGGAAAAGGAACAGAAAAATCTCCAGCTTCTGAAACAAAGCAGGCCTCTTCTTACGGAAAAATTTTTCCGCGAGATCACACACCTTCCGTCTTCTGAAGCAGCCTACCGACTGAAGCCTTATCTTAAGTATCTGAACCTGGAGCTGAATTATGATTTTTATACAGTTGTTATTCTGGAGCTTGAAAATGCTCCGGATCTAAAAGCTGTTTACGGGATTGAAAAGTTTCAGATGGAGCTTTTCAACCTTCAGGATCTGATAACTGAGGAAACCGCTTCTCTTGATTTTGTGTATCTTCTCCCGGATATGGATGGCTATCTGTGCATTCTGGGACACAGCGGCTGTCAGTCCAACAGCTTCCGCCAGCTTACCAGCGGACTTATTTCCTCAATCGCAGATGCCTGCCAGCCACTGGGACTTTCTCTCAACGCAGGTATTGGAACAATTGTCCAGGATTTTTGGAACCTGAACCATTCTTATAAAAGCGCCGTACATGCACTGGAATACAGATTCTTTTTCCCGCATCAGAATATCTTTGACGGAAGAGAGGCTCTGGGTTCCGATCTGTCTGTTGCAGATTTTTCAGATACAAAGGAGGATGAACTGATCCGGCTTCTCTGCAAAAAGGATACCGCTGCCATAGATCTCTGGTTTCAGAATTTTTCCGACTGGCTCACTCAGAAATTTCGCACAAAGAATTTCGCTTTCATACAGATTTATTCTCTTCTTGGCCGGATCCTGAAATTTTTCTATGAATTAAATCTGGATACGTATGACCTTGAAGCTAAAATTTTGTATGTTTACAACCACATAAATGAGTTTCATAATACGGAAGAGCTATGTCAATGGCTGAAGGATCTGTGCCATCTTTTATGTCGGAAGCTTGATTCCTCCATGAATGATTATCACCAGAAGCTCTGTGAACTGGTGATTTCCTATATCAACGAGCACTACACTGACAATACGCTCTGCCTCAATGATATTGCTGCCTCTGCCAATGTAAGCCCTGCTTATTTAAGTGCTCTTTTCAAAAAAAATCAGGGAATCAGTCTCAGTGACTTTATCACATCTCAGCGAATTTCCGCAGCCGCCCGTTACCTGACTACGACTACTATGAGTCTGAAGGAGATCAGCCTGAAATGTGGTTATGCCAATCAATATTATTTCAGCACCAGTTTCAAAAAGAAAATGGGGATCACACCTTCCGCCTATCGGGAACAGCATACATAACTTCCTCTCTTCTTTATAACAAAGTTACTGGCACAAATGCCAGTGCCCTTCTCCGGAATTTTACTTATAATCAATCAATAAAGAGAACCATCATATTTTTTCGAAGGAGGGATCGCTATGAAAAAATGGAAAAAAATCCTGATATCTCTGATAACAGTCTTTGTACTGGCCATGCTTCCGGCAGAATCGGCAATTCTGCCTGGCACAGTCTGTGTTACAGAGGCCGCTCCCAGGATCAGTTCTTCCAAGCTTACCATGATCAAGGGGCAGAGCAGAACACTGAAGATCACCGGTCTCAAAAAAGGGCAGAAGATCTCCTGGAAGAGCAGCAATTCCAAGATCGTCGCTGTAAACAAAGCTGGCAAGCTTCAGGCTAAGGCTAAAGGCTCTGCCACCATTACAGGAACCGTTTCCAAAAGGAAATACACCTGCAAAGTCACTGTACAAGCCCCGAAGCTGAACAAAACCGCAGTAACTCTGAAAGTCGGTCAGACATACCAGCTGAAGCTTAGCGGTACCAATCAGAAGATCACCTGGAAGAGCAGCAATTCCAAAATCGTCACTGTAAACAAAGCAGGCAGGCTTTCTGCAAGATCTGCAGGAAATGCTACAATTACTGCTCAGGTAAACGGAATCCGCTTTGTCTGCAAGGTTAAGATACAGAAAAAAGCTGCTCCAGCAAAGCCAGCTCCCACTGCTGCTCCGGCAAAACCAGCCCCTACTGCTGCTCCGGCAAAACCAACCCCTACCGCAGCTCCGAAGCCCGGCATAAAATTAAAAAACCACATTCTGAGCAAAGGCAAAAAGACCAGTGATGGAAGCGTGAAAATCGAGCTTAACACACACGATGAATCAAAAAAAATCGATATGGATTTAGGCGGTTTGGGTTCATCTTCTTCTATGCAGGTTTCCGTAGATGAATATCGAAGTATCACATACATTCCAAAAAACAACAGTTTTAAATTCTATTTCCGGTTTTCCAGCCATGATGATTTAAAAAGTGATATTACTTTGACTTTCCCGATGAATTCTACTGCGGCTTCCTTAAACTTTTATTTTTACATGAGCATACTTCCTGATGATGAATCCGGTACACTGATCGCCACTATGAGCAGCTCCGCTCCGCTTTCCGCCATCAGGAATGAATCCTCTAATTTATCCTTCCACTTCCAGAAGCTTACAGATCCTTATGAGGTCCTGACACAAAAAGATGCTTCCGAGCTTGCCAACGACACTCTGGATATGGCTGTTCCATATTGGGCTGATCTTCTCAAGGGCTCCGGCATCACCCTGCGCTCCCTGGGCTTTTCAACTACAAAATAAGCTTTTCCCAAAAACAGATCGAGCATACCCGACAACACCCCTGGCTGTAACAGCCAGGGGTGTTGTACTGTCAGCTGCTTCGCAGCCTATTCCGTTAATTCTTCCAAATTCTTTTTTAATTCGAGCATCTTGTCTCTCAGCTCAGCAGCCTGCTCGAAATTCAGGTCTGCTGCCGCAGCACGCATCTGCTTCTCTACTTGAGCGATCACCTTCGTCAGTTCTTTTCGGTTCATGGATTCCGGATCCTTTTTAAGCTTCACTTCTGTCTCTGCCACCTTCTTCGAAACAGCGATCAGATCACGGACCGCCTTCTTGATCGTGGTTGGAGTGATGCCATGCTCCCTGTTGTAAGCCTCCTGTATCGCTCTCCTTCTTTCTGTCTCCGAGATTGCTTTTTCCATGGATTCTGTCATATTATCTGCATACATGATCACATGGCCTTCGCTGTTCCGGGCAGCACGGCCGATAGTCTGTACCAGGGATGTTTCCGAACGAAGGAAGCCTTCCTTATCTGCATCCAGGATCGCTACCAGCGTGATCTCCGGAATATCCAGTCCTTCTCGCAGAAGATTGATCCCGACTAGCACATCAAACACATCCAGGCGCATATCGCGGATGATTTCCGCACGCTCCAGAGTGTCAATATCTGAATGAAGGTATCGGACACGGATTCCCAGATCCTTCATATAATCGGTAAGGTCCTCTGCCATACGTTTGGTCAGGGTCGTGATCAGGACTTTATTTTTCTTTTCAATTTCCTTATTTACCTCTGCTACAAGATCATCGATCTGTCCTTCGATCGGACGCACCTCCACCTTCGGATCAAGAAGCCCTGTAGGACGGATGATCTGCTCTGCGCGGAGAAGCTCATGGTCATATTCATATTCTCCCGGTGTCGCAGATACAAACATTACCTGGTCAAGCTTGTTCTCGAATTCATCAAAGCTCAATGGACGGTTATCCTTGGCAGACGGAAGTCGGAAGCCGTAATCCACCAGTGTCTGTTTACGGCTCTGA
Organism: Ruminococcus sp. AM36-2AA; assembly: GCF_003461955.1. Taxonomy (GTDB): domain Bacteria; phylum Bacillota; class Clostridia; order Lachnospirales; family Lachnospiraceae; genus Blautia_A. Next base: position 79,019 of record NZ_QTYB01000007.1, read on the forward strand.
TCACCGGCATACATACCGCCAACCTGGGGAACTGTCTTATGGGACTCATCTATAATAAGTAAAAAATCATCTCCGAAGTAATCCATCAGTGTATACGGCGGCTGCCCCGGTGCAAGCCCGGTCAGATGTCTGGAATAATTCTCGATTCCGGAACAGAATCCTGTTTCCTTCATCATTTCCACATCAAAGTTGGTTCTCTCGGCAATTCGCTGGGCCTCGATCAGCTTGTCCTCACTTTTGAAATATTCCACCTGATGTTTCATCTCTTCCAGGATGGCATCTGCCGCACGGCGGATCTGCTCCTGAGGCACAACATAATGGGACGCCGGAAAAATCGCCGCATGGCTTTCCACACTTTTGATCTCACCGGTAAGCACATCGATATCTGTGATCCGCTCGATCTCATCGCCAAAAAATTCCACACGCACTGCCCGGTCTGTAGAGTTAGCTGGAAAGATTTCCAGCACATCGCCACGCACCCGAAAAGTTCCTCTATGAAAATCCATCTCATTTCTTGTGTACTGGATATCGATCAGCTGTTTGATAACCTCATCACGGTCCTTCTCCATTCCAGGGCGAAGAGAGATCATCATATCAAAAAACTCCTGAGGTGCACCTAAGCCATAGATACAGGATACCGACGAAACCACGATCACATCCTTGCGCTCACATAAGGCTGCTGTAGCGGAGAGACGGAGCTTATCGATCTCATCGTTAGTGGATGCGTCCTTAGCGATGTAGGTATCTGTGGACGGGACATAAGCCTCCGGCTGATAGTAATCGTAGTAGGAGACAAAATATTCTACTGCGTTTTCCGGGAAGAATTCTTTCATCTCGCCGTAAAGCTGTGCCGCCAGTGTTTTATTATGGGCAAGTACCAGAGTTGGCTTGTTTAACTGGGCAATGACATTCGCCATGGTGAAGGTCTTACCGGAGCCGGTGACACCAAGCAAAGTCTCAAACTGGTTGCCTTCTTTAAATCCCCTGACCAGTTTCTCGATTGCCTGAGGCTGGTCGCCGGTGGGTTGGTATTCGGAGTGTAATTTGAAATGATCCATGTGATTTCTCCTGTTTTAATCAAATTTCATTTATCCAAAATTAAGGTAGTTTTCTTTTAGTATGGTTATATTTTCAGTATATCATCCTATATAAAAAAAGTACAGGGTAAACCGAATGTTTGTTCTGCGCTTTCATATTTTTTTGAGAGTTGCTGTGCATACTATGAGTTTCTCATTTCACAAACAATCCATGCGCTTTATTTACACTCCCTATGTGATATAGTACAATAGATTTCATGGAATCTTAAGAATTTACCCCTTTCGTCTTAATTTCCGGCTGCTATTCTAAGAACATCAGGGAGGTACAAAAAAGTGGCTAACATACTTGTTTGCGATGATGACAAAGACATCGTGGAGGCAATTGAAATCTATCTTACACAGGAGGGATATCACATTCTGAAAGCTTATGACGGGCAGGAAGCCCTGGATATCCTCCATACAGAAAAAGTGGATCTTCTTATCATTGATGTAATGATGCCCCGTCTTGACGGGATCCGGGCAACCGTGAAGATCCGGGAAAGCAATCCGCTGCCTATTATTATCCTGTCCGCAAAATCTGAGGACACGGACAAAATCCTCGGACTTAACATCGGTGCGGATGACTACATCACCAAACCTTTCAATCCGCTGGAACTGATCGCAAGAGTGAAATCTCAGATGCGTCGATACACACAGCTTGGTTCAGCCGCATCTGCCACATCAGAACATATCTATACAACTGGCGGACTTACTGTAAATGACGATAAAAAAGAAGTTCTGATAGACGGCGAGCCTGTACGTATGACACCTATTGAATATAACATTCTCCTTCTTCTCATGAAAAATCCCGGACGTGTTTTTTCCACAACACAGATTTATGAAAGTATCTGGAATGAAGACGCTCTGGCAGCAGACAACACAGTAGCTGTCCACGTCCGCCATATCCGTGAAAAGATCGAGATCAATCCCAGAGAACCCCGTTATCTGAAAGTTGTCTGGGGACTGGGTTACAAAATCGAAAAACTGAGCCGGTAAACCATCCGGTACATGAAGTCTTCGCACTTCAGAAAGGGGTATTATGAATACAAACAAACCTGTAGGAAAAAGCAGATCGCTCATGGGAATTCCTGCTCTTGTCCTTGCTCTGATCCTGCCTCTGATCATGTTCTTTTCAGCGACACTGGTGATTCGGGCGGGTATCCAGATGGACTCTGTGGATGATCTGAAAACAAAAGATTATTTCCAGACTTCTGCTTTTGCTGACAACTTCTACTCAAAAGCTTCTGCGATCCTGACCGGAATCTCTGCCAGGGAAATCCTGGATAAAACAGCCGAAAGCGCATACATTGATCTCGGAGAACTTTATAACGGAGATTCTCTCTCCTTTAAAAACACTTCCGGACTTGCCTACTCCTTCAACGATCTTAAGGAATGGAGCTCGCAGAGTATCACTTCCAATGATGACTGGATCGTCCTGGGGCTCACCACCCCGGAAGGCGAAACAAAATATATGTACTATTCTGATTTCAAAAAAGCTCTGGAAAATGGAACCCTGCAGTTAAACGCCACTCCAGGTGCTCTGAAATCCGAAGGAATTTCCCACAATGACTGGACAAAACGGATTCTTTCTTCTTTGAAAGCTGAATATACAGACGAAGGAATTCAGTCACAGGAACCTCTGAAAAACATTACCGGCAAAAATGGAAATGTAGTTTACACCGATGTGGCAGATATGCTCACTCCAAGCCTTGAAATTCCCTGTGCACCGGAAGGATATGACAGTCTTCTGGATTATATGAATTCCACTTCATCAAAAAACAGAAGATTCAAAGGAACTCTGACCGATGCCTTTGAGCAGCTTGCTAATGCCCGGGAGCTTTTTTCCAACTGGACTGTGGCCTCTCAGGCACTGGATGAATACAACAGTGCGCAATCCAATATCCGTTATGCCTATACGGATAATATATCAAAAAAAATCTTCACAAACACAGATGCCAGCTATACTTCCGATCTGACTCATATTTCCGGTTTTTCAATCAAAAAGCCTTATGTGCTCCTTAATGTCAATGACACTGCCAGAGATGAAAAAGATACTCAGGGCGGTCTTACAAATCTGAACCTTTCCGCAGCTGCAAGCCCCTCTGTGGGGAACTGGATCGATTGCCTTCGAAACTCCACATATGATGAAAACTGCAGCTTCCTTGCCTGGATTGATGACACCAGCCTTCCTGCATATGATTCCATCCGGACTGCGAAACAGTATTTTCAGACTTACCGTACTTTATTTATTCCGGCTGCTGTAATCTCCGTGATCAGCTTTCTTCTCTTTATCGCAGATTTTATCTGGCTTACTGTCCATACAGGAAGAAGGAATTCCGATAACTCCAATACAGGCAATACGCAACCGGATCTGAACTTTTTTGACCGGATCTATACCGAAATAGCGACAGTACTTGTATGTATCCCGGCACTTGGCATATTAACCACAGGGCTAAATCTGCAGTATAACACCAGTAACCATATCGCTTCCATGATCATCATTGGAATAATCATCTTTCTGATTTCCTGCCTGTTCTGGACCGGTTACTTAAGCCTGATCCGCAGAGTCAAGGCACACACCCTCTGGAAAAACAGCCTGCTTCGCAAATGCCTGCATTTTCTCTTTCTGTGCCTTCAGAAAGCCGGTAAACTGATCGAATTTTTCTCCAGAAACACCATCAGCCGGATCCGTATGCTGCTAGCACTTGGCATATTTCTTTTTCTTGAATTTTTCCTCAGTATCCTGGTTTCTGCATCTGATGGCTGGTTTGTGATATTTCTGCTTCTCTTTCTTCTGGATCTTGGTGCACTTTTCTTCGTCTACAAAACAGCCCTTGGCCGGGAACTTCTCCTTGATGGTCTGAAGCGGATCACGGATGGAGAACTCTCTTACAAGATCCCGAAAGAAAAGCTTCATGGAGATCAGAAAACAATGGCCCAGTATATCAACCGTATCGGTGACGGCCTGGATGCTGCCGTAGAAAAAAGTCTGAAAGATGAGCGCTTAAAAACAGAACTTATTACCAATGTTTCTCATGATCTGAAAACACCACTGACTTCCATCATCAATTACGTGGATCTTCTGAAACGAAAAAATTTTACAGATCCGGAAGTCCTGAAATATCTGGAAGTCCTGGACGCAAAAGCTCACCGACTGAAAAGTCTTACAGAAGATGTGGTGGAAGCTTCCAAAGCAAGCACCGGAAATCTGACTCTGGAGATGACTGATATCAATTTTGTGGAAATGCTCTATCAGGTGATGGGAGAATTTGAAGAACGTCTGGCAGACCGGCATCTGACGTTAATGACGCATTTCCCGGATACTCCGGCCATGATCTCTGCCGACGGCAGACGTATGTGGCGTATTCTTGAAAATCTTTTCGGCAATATCCTGAAATATGCCATGGAAAATACAAGAGTCTATGCCGAAGTACTTCTGAAACATGATCAGGTTATCTTTACTCTGAAAAATATTTCTGCACAGCCTCTGAATATCCCTGCCGAAGAACTGACCGAACGTTTTATCCGCGGCGATGTTGCCAGAAATACAGAGGGCAGCGGACTTGGATTGTCCATTGCCCAGAGCCTGACTCAGCTTCAGGGTGGAACTTTTGAGCTTTATCTGGACGGTGATCTCTTTAAAGTATGCCTGAAGTTTCCGCAGAAAATATCTCCCGCAGATTTATCCGGGTCAGATGATCCGCTCTTCTAAATACACATAAAAACAGCAGCTGAAACCCTGATGATATATACATCCGGTGTCCAGCTGCTATTTTTTTCTTATTTCTGTTATTTTTTACACCTTGATCGTAATCTCCCGATCTGTCCGGTTATATTTATAATACCGTACGCCTGCCGCATCCAGCATTTTTTTTGATGCGATCACTGAAGGTGTATCTGCGTATTTGTCGCAGTCATACACGATTGTTTTGATTCCTGCCTGGATAATGGCTTTGGCACATTCATTACACGGGAACAGTGATACATAAAGCTTTGCTCCCTCCAGGCTTCCGCCTCTGTAATTCAAGATGGCATTCAGCTCACTGTGAGTCACATAAAGATATTTGGTATCCAGTGGCTCCCCTTCTCTTCCCCACGGGAATTCATCATCGGAACATCCCTTGGGAAAGCCATTATATCCCATTGACAGGATCTTATTGTCTTCACTTACAATACAGGCACCAACCTGTGAATGAGGATCTTTGGAGCGCATGCCGGAAAGCATGGCAACACCCATAAAATATTCATCCCAGGAAAGATATCCCTGCCGTTTCTGTCCTTTGTTATCCATAAGCTTAGTCCTCGATCATATTGATCCTTCTGATATGACGCTCATCGCCGGAAAACGGGGTATCCAGAAATGTATCCACAATCTTCAGAGCAAGTCCAGGACCTACCACGCGTCCTCCCATAGCAAGGATATTGGCATCATTATGAAGTCTGGTAGCCTCGGCTGTAAAGCAGTCCGTACAAAGTGCTGCACGGATTCCCTTAAACTTGTTTGCCGTGATGGAAATTCCGATTCCTGTACCACAGATCAGAATACCATTCTCACATTCACCGTTTACAATAGCCTCGGCAACTTTTTTTCCGTAAACCGGATAATCTACAGATTCAGGGCCATTACATCCGAAATCTTTATACTCCAGTCCTCTCTCTTCCAGATGTTTTTTGACCTCCTGCATCAGCTCGTATCCGCCGTGATCACATCCCAGTGCTATCATTTTGTTTCCTCCTCAACATTAATAATTTTATGACCAGCCGCCTTCAGTAAGCGGTTCATGATCGCCTGTCCCATTTTGGGTGTAAAAAATGCCTCAGAATAAATGGCACTTACATTACAGCTGTCAAAATCACGCAACACCTCATAAAGATGATGTGCGATGGTTTCTTCCTGTTCTCTGCTTCCAATACTTTTTATGATTCCATGGGAATATCTGTCTTTTGTTTCATCGGTTGCGATAATTCCCACTGTATCTCCATTTTTCTCCGCTTCCAGCGCTCTCTTTTCAATCTCTGCGATCACTCTCTCGTCCGGGCCTTCCACGATCGCAAGATCTGCTTTTGGGGCATAATGACGGTATTTCATTCCCGGAGCCTTCGGATGTACCTTACTGTCCGGCTTGATCAGACCCTTATCCATCCGGACATCTCCCAGCGTTTCACGCAGCATTTCGAGCGAAATATATCCCGGACGCAGGACAACCGGCACTTCCTCTGTAAAATCCACGATCGTAGATTCCAGTCCGATATTTACCTGTCCACCATCAATGATCATATCAATGGCATTTCCCAGGTCCTCCACTACATGTCCTGCTGTGGTGGGACTTGGTCTTCCGGAAGTATTGGCGCTTGGCGCTGCCACATATCCTCCTGCCGCCAGAATCAGTTCCTGTGCGATACGGTCACTTGGAAAACGTACCGCTACACTGTCGAGCCCGCCTGTCGTTTCTTTTGGTACGATATCTGCTTTCGGCAGAATCATAGTCAGCGGACCGGGCCAGTATTTCTCTGCAAGGATCCTTGCTTTTTCGGGAACCTCTGTAACAATCCTATCCAGATCATGAATATCCGCAATATGTACGATCAGAGGATTATCAGAAGGCCTACCCTTTGCCGCATATATTTTCATGGATGCCTTCGGGTCCAACGCATTTCCTCCAAGGCCGTATACCGTCTCTGTCGGAAATGCCACGAGACCTCCTTTTTTCAGGATCTCGCCACCTCTGGCTATCGCATCCCTGTCTATATTTTCCGCTGTCATAACTGCTATTTCTGCTTTCATCTTACACTCCATTACTGTCTGATATAAATCCCCTGTTCTTCAATAAAATCCTCCAGATCCTGCAGCGCGTCCTGTGCCCAGGTCTCTGATTTCTGAAAAGCTTCCGGGAAAAACATCTCTTTTACAATTTTTTTACCGGTTTCTGTCTTAAATATCTTTTCTGCACTTTTTTTAATGTGCTCTTTATCAAGTCCGTTCTCAAAGTAATTTACAAGAAAATCCGCTTCTACAAGGATCTGATAATCCAGCCCGTCAATGTCTTTATAGGTGTGATGATGTCCCACCAGATATTCCACTCTACGGATCACCTGCTCCTTAAATCCAAGGTGTGTAAGCATCTCCCTGGCTGCTGCCGGTCCCTCTGCTTCCTGCGTCTTTCCGTCAGACCGTCCATATTTCTCCATTCCAACCTTGATTCCAATATCATGAACAAGGGCTGCAGCTTCCAGTATATACATTGTATCTTCGTCCAGTCCCTCTCCCTGTCCGATCAGCCTTGAAAAGCTGTGAACCTTTACAAAGTGCTGAATATGCTTCGGGTCACCCTGATAGTAACGTATCATTTCCATATAAAGCCTGTCAATTCTGTTCATAATATCCTCCTCTCGCTGCCATACATATAGTTACTTTATTATAGCGTTGTTATGGAAAAATTGTCAATCCTGCTCCACTTTCACAATATAAGTTCCTGATGTATCATCTTCAAAGACAATACTGCCAAGACTCTGGAGGAGACTGTCATTCAGCTCTGTGCCATATTTTTCTTTTTCCTGTCCGCCTACAAAGATATACGAAATATCATATCGCTGTATCAGTTCCTTCACCTTTTCTTCATCTGTGGAAGTATAAATTGTCTGAATATCAGCACTCTTCTCATTAAGATCCGGCACATTATTTCTCCAAAGCCATTCGTGAACATACCAGCCAAGCACTGTCGGAAGTCCTGTGGTGGCCGAAACTCTCTCATATCCTGTGTAACTGTCTCCATTAGCTTCCAGCACCACAGGCGATCCCTCAATGTTATCTTTCAGCCAGCGGATTGCCGCCGCATCCTGCGGAAAATCTGTTTCCAGAAATGTAGTAGCATTCAATCCCTGATAATTTGAAGGATTCCATACCTCCCCGAACCAGGAGTGCACAGCATTTCCAAAATATCCTACCGTCCAGATCAGCACAAAAAGGCCAATACCGGAAAAGATCCGGATGATTTTCTGCTTCGATACTACAAGCATCCGGTAAATCCCATATCCCATAGTCATCCCAAACAGAATATATGCCTGATAGGTAAGTTTGAACATGGTGTTGGCTCGCGCATTACCATTCTCATAAATATCCCTTACATAAACAATTTCCGGAATAAGGATCAATCCAATCGCACAAAGTCCCATGATCACAGCAAACAGATCCGGAACCGAAACTGCCTCCAGAAGTCTGTACAGGCTCTTGTGCTTCATTCCTTTCATTTTTTCTGTAAGAACAGAGATGATCAGAAGCACAGTAAGAAACACTGGAAGTCCCCAGAGGATCAGAAGCTGGTACCACAGAGAATGATGCTGTGCAAGAGCCACTCCCTGAACCATGGTTTCAAATTTCAGAGTAAACGGTAAGATCACAAGATAGGAAACCGCAATGATCTCCACTGCCTGAGCAATTGTTACTGCCAGAATCCTGGTTACTTTCCCCTCAAATCGAATAATATTTGCGATCAGAACGACACCGCCTGTCACAACAAAATAAATCACAAAATCCCAGTAGTTTGTCCACTGGAACATTCCCAGAAGAACTGTGGCCAGAAGGATATGCGGCATCAGAAGCTGCTTCAGCCAGAAATCCCTGACATCCTGTTTTTCCGGTTCCGGACCTGCACTTCGGATTTTTTTCATCCATGCATAAAGCATCCCTACAAGAAAGGTAACAAACATTACATTGACCACATGAGCGTGAAGATCCCCCAGTACAAAGGAATAACATGGAAATTCATGAATGGTCTTGTCACTTTCATTCACCGGATTATAACCGATATATCGAGTTGCATCCGGGAACCAGTAGCTGGCAGTTTCTGCCACTCCCTGAATTTTATGGATCAGAGGCAGCACGCAGCGATATACAATGTAATGCACATTTCCTGCAATGGAAACCGCAATTCCACCTGTCACTCCAGCCAGTGACGGAAGATATTTTTTTATCCCAGACATGCGTCCGTACAATCTGTCCTTTGCCATCTGTCTTACCAGGGAAAACGGATATACAAATGCAAAAGCGGCTACAAAAGTACGCATCAGATTGTAGGTTACTTCTACTCTGCTTCCTGTAAGCTTCGTGAGAAATACCGCAAAATACTGCCCTCCGTAATAATAATTAATGGTTCCCTGAGAATACCACAGATCACGGGCAGGAAGTGTTTTGCTGCGCATCATCGCCTCCATAAATCCATAATCCATAAATTTCTCTGTTCCATATGCCTGTGGACGGAATCCCGCCAGATAAGTCCAGAGAAGAAAAATTCCGAAGAAAAGAAGTTCTTCACGAACAATCAGCTGGATTTTTCCGGATGGGTAACATTCTATCCCCTTTTTCAGCTGTACATGAAAAAGAATGGCGCAGAAGATCCCGCAGATCACAGATACTCCTATGCAGGTTGCAGCTGTAAACGGAAGAAGTTTTACTGCCACCAGAAACCAGGTTAAAAATCCGGTTACTGCAATCGCCAGTGCTTTTGAAAACAGCCATCCTTTATCTTCAAATCCCTCAAAAAGTCTTCCCGTCACTGGCATGGCAACCATTCCCATAAACAGTGCAAGGAGCCACCAGGTCCAGAATGTCCACACATCTCCTCCGAGGAGATATGCGGAAAGTGCGATCAGAATTACCGCCGCAATGGATTCCGGAAGTATTTTTCTGATTTGTATTTTCATCGTTCTTCCTCCTGTATCAGATTCTGTGGCGAAGGCGGATAAAATCTCCAAATGCCTGTCTGCCGATCTTTATGATGCGTTTCATATTAATAGAATTTTTACCTGCCTGACGCGGACGGAATGTAATCGGTATATACTCCACATGCAGATGATGCTTCTCATAAATTACCGTCATCAGAACATTGGAAAGAAAAAATCCGTCCGGGATCTTTTTCAGCACTTTCGACAACTGTTTCGCATTCATCAGACGATACGGTGTATTCGCATCTTTTACCCATGTCCCAAAGGTCAGAAACAGTACCAGTCTCAGCACTCTTGTCACAAAAAGCCTGGAAAAACCATCTTCCCTTTTTTTTCTGTAACCGATCAGTAACCCGCATGTTTTACGCTTTTTCCAGAACTGCCAGAATTCATCAGGAAGTGTCTGGCCATCGGAATCGGTCTGAAATATATAATCCGCTCCGGCATCCACTGCATAATGATATCCTCGGAGGATAGTTCCCCCGTGTCCTTCATTTGGTTTGTCGATCCCGATAAGACGCTCGTATTTTTTCTGATATTTCCGAATCATTTCATAAGTGCCATCTCTGCTTCCATCATTAAGGATCACCAGGCGGCTTTCTCCTCCGATCCTCTCCACGACCGGATACCACTGTTCGATCACTGTCCCGATATTTTTTTCTTCATTGTATGCCGGCATAATGATATATAAGCTGTCATGTTTCATAGATTCTTATTCTCCCATCTTCCGAGGTATACACCAGCGGATATGTCTCCCTGATGACATCCTCTCGACACTCCTGCTGCTCAAATTCCATGTTGTCCTCAAACAGAATATACGTGATCTTCTCCTGTTTCACAGTCGCTTTCAGTATCTCCGGATCATCTGTCGTATAGATGAGCACAGCCTGTCCGGCGCGGTAATTGGTATCATATCCTGCCGACCAGGCGTAATACGGCCATCCGCAGTACATCATCACACCAGACATTGTAACCTCGTTCATCGTATATTCCGGGATCAGAAGAAGATCATTTTTCCTAAGATTTTCAGAAAGCCAGTCTGTAAGACTGCTTTCCATGTTTACTGTCATTCTGTGTCCGGAATCATTATCCCTCAAAATGATCACATAATCGTAAACTCCGGTTGCAGTCAGACAGATGCTCATAATAATACAGACGGCCGCGCCTGCCCATTTTATTCTTTTCTTTCTGAACTCGAAAAATATGCTTCGGAGTATCCCTCCCCACAGCACTGCCGCAAATGCATAGGAGATCATGATATATTTGTGGTTCACATTGATATCCGGAGTCAGAGACACCACAAACGCAAATACTGCCGGAAGCAAAAAGCCCCCCAGTACCACTCTCTCATTTCTTTTAAAAAATACAGATGCCACGACCAGTCCTACAAAGAAAAATCCACTGATCTCCACCAGATACCAGAGTACCCCTGAAATGCTCTTGTTCTCTGCCAGAAATCCCCAGTAAAAGGAAGGGGACATCACACTTCCTGACACAAAAATCTTCGACTGCAGTTCCGAAAAGAATACCGCCAGCGCCGCACACACCGCATAATCCAGCTTTCCATCAGAAAATACAGCAAAACCAGCCAGGATCAAAAGTCCCCCGATCAGTGCAGCTCCATTCCAGAAAGCGGTCAGACCCAGGAACAGTCCCAGCAAAATTGCAATTTCCACATTCCGGAATGCCCATGCTTCTTTTGAGAAAATACGTTTTCTGATCCACAGCCAGCCATGCTCTTTGTGTCCGCAGCCAGCCTCTACCCAGTCCATGAAGATCCATACAGCCACTGCAACGATCAGAAGCCCGAATGCCAGATGTCTCTGATTGAGATATACGTTAAAATTCCATAATCCCCAGTTTTCATTTGTGGTATAACCAATGAACTCTGTGTTCTCTTTCAGTGCCTGGATAAGATTCCCTGCTTTCGCATTTTCCCACAGATACTGCCAGAACGCAGTTCCGCTGCGAAAGAAAAAGAAAACCATAGCAGCAGCACCGGCCCAGAAACTCCGGAACATCCGATAACTGATTCCATAAAGGACCATAAGAAAACCGGAAAGAGACATGATACTTACCAGATTATATCCCAGATCCAGCCGAAGCCCCAGATATTCCAGATTTCCTACCAGAAACTGAAACATAAAATGATACTTTACGTCCTGCCCTCCATAATGCGGATACTGCGTAGGAAAATTATTTCCTCTGGAAAAAGATCTCATCATTGCGGTATGAGGTGCATAATCACCATACACGGAAAATCCCGAATACAGAAGACCGTCTTTCATATGGAAGACATAAAACATCATTACTGTTACAAACGCCGTCAGAACCACAAAAAGTAAAATTTCTTTTCGCAGGATCCATTTTCTACTGATCATCTTCTCCGATACCGGAAACATTTTTTCTGTTCTTTTTCGCTTCCGGATGAAAATTCCAAGAAGACACAGCACAGTCACCGACATCACAATAATATTTCCATAAAAAAGAGGATGTTCTGCTCCCGCACATACACTGAACATCCAGGAAACCACATATACTGCCCAAGTCAGCATCAGAACTCCCGTTCCAAAAGCCGCCGGAAGGATCACCCATATCCGATTTCCTTTTTCAGTTATCTGCTGCGGAAACAGACACCCCGCCATTTCCATTCCTGTTAACACGCATAATATAAGATAAAAGATTCCAAACATAAGATTCTCCTCAATTCACGTAAAGTATAGCAGAATAGCCTTCCTGTGAAAAGGCTATTCACATTTTTTTCAATTTTTTTCGTGTTCTTCCTGGCTGGCAAGATATGTATCAATACCGTCTGCCACAGACATGGCAATCTTCGTCTGATACTCTTCTTTTTTTAACAGCTGTGCTTCTTCCGGATTTGTCAGAAATCCACACTCTACAATATTGATCACACTGGGGCTTCTTTTCAGCAGATAATAGGTCCTGTTTCCTTTCGCTTCACGTGGACGTGCAACTGAAAGCTGTCGATTCAGTTCTTCCTGGATTGCCAGAGCCAGATTTCTTCCGTTTTCAGAATCCGCATAATAAAATACCTGTGGTCCCTTTACCTGGGGATCACTGTAGCTGTTCTGATGGATGCTCACAGAAAGCACCGGTGCATATTCCTTTATCATTGCAATCCGATTTTGCAGATCCTGCGCTTTCATATTTTGTGTATTATCTTTATAAAGGCCTTTATCTTCCTCCCGGGTCATCATAACCGTAAAGCCCCTTTTCTCAAGAACTGCTTTCAGTTTTATTGCTATTTCCAGATTGATTCCCTTCTCTTTAAGTCCCTCTATTCCTACCATCCCGGAGTCAATTCCTCCATGCCCGGCATCTACCAGAATCATCTGTCCGGCCTGTATATTCCCTGATACATCTTTCAGTTTCTCCGTTGCCTCTGCTGCCTCCCTTGACAGAATATAAAAGCAGACCAGCATGAGAACTGCCATTCCGATTTCTATCCCTCGCTTTTTCAACGCAAAACACCCCCGGCGTATTTAGTTTAATATATGTCGCCAGGAGTGCTTTCATTGCATAAAATATATTGTTTTCTTTTGTCAGGACAGATTTTCTGTAATGACGCTCCAGATTCCACTGTTCTCAAATCCCAGTTTCCATTCCGCCACGCCTGCCAGTTTATATTTGGGGATAAGTTTTACTTTTTCCGCAATCGACTTGGAATCCTCAAGCCAGATCTGGTATGTAGTGCCGTCTCCTTCATAGGTTCCGTAATTCTGGCTGGTTGTCTTATCCCAGTAAGTCTCCGCTCCATTATCACTGATTGCCTGCTGTGCCTGATCCATTCCGATTGCTTCACTGGTCAGAGCTCCTCCATCTGTTGTTTTCCAGAGTCTTGTATAAAACGGAATTGCAAGAATAGTTCTCTTGGCCGGGACTTCCGCAAGTGTATCCTTGACTCCCTGTTCCACCCATGGAAGAGAAGCCACGGATCCTGCATCGGATCCTACATAATGCTCATCATATCCCATAATAATCACATAATCCACAACTTTTCCCTGTTCCGCTCTGTCATAATGACTTGTAAAATCCTCCGGAACCGGATTATCTACAGAAAGTACCAGATTATTCTCATGACACTGAATGGAAAGTTCTCTCAGAAACTGTAGAAAATGGATTCCCACATCCTCACTCAGGGATTCAAAATCAACATTAATTCCATCCAGACCTGCCTTCAGTGCATATGTAACCAGCTGGTTCTCCAGATTCTGCCTTGCGGCTGTATTGGAAAGAACCGTTGTTGTGCTCATATTCTCACTGAAATTATCCACCAGGCCCCATACTTTCAGGCCTTTCTCATGTGCCTGCATCACATATTCCCCTGATGCAAGGCTGCTCACATTTCCATCATTATCCGAAACAGAGAACCAGGTCGGTGAGATCACATTCACCCCTGTCATATTCTGGGTAGTATCCGCGAAATAGTTGTTGGCGTCTGTACTCGTAACCTGATGCCATGCAAGATTTACAGGCTCATCCATCGTGAAATAAGAATAAGCTTCCGCTTTAAAACTCCGCTTATAGTCGGTTGTATCCGCTGCACTTACTTTCTTTTTCTGGATGTATCCAATATATCCGTCATCTGTGGCTACCTGATCCCAGTCTTCTCCTTCGTTCATCAGCCTGAGAACTGTATCTTTTGCTGTTTTTGTCAGGATCTTGGATTTAATCCCGCCCCGGTACCGGATCACGGTATCCTTCTTTACAGTTACCGTCTGCACATTGCTGAATTTATACTGAATTGCTATTCTCGCAGGGTCTTTATATATATATGAATCGATATCTGTATATTTCTTCACATAATCCAGTTTCAGATAAACAGTACTCTCCTTCAGCCATACGTTTCCGCCAGGCTGATCCGATGCTGCCTCCTCTGTAAGACTGGTTGGTGTCGCATACAGGATCTTTTTATTTGCACTGTCCCAATAATATCTCTGATTCAGATATCCATTTACCACATCCAGCGGAATATAAACCTCATCTCCTGAGATCAGAGCTTTCTGTTCGAGTTTCTGTGTTCCTGCTACCAGTGAAGCCTCTCCATCTGCATTCTGACCGTAATACTCTGTCAGATCCATCTGCTTACTGGTCGGAATCAGTTTGTTAATTCCATAAACGGCTCCTCCTATAAGAGAAACCAGAACGATCAGCAGACATACCACCAGGACCGGCATATGTTTTTTTATCATTGTTTTTTTCCTTTCGGTATAAATGTCATAATTTTTTTCATTATAACATATTTCTTCTGCGTTTCGTTACAAAAATCGACTTTTAATAAATTTTCACAGTTTCTTTATAATTTCGGTTCCCCACATGGTATGTATGAGTTCCGGGGAACTTCTGCGTCCGGGGAACCGCTTTCTCTTAAGTTGTATTACATTTTTCGAATTAAATCAAAGCTTACACAGGCAATATGGCCTTCTTCATCTTCCGTATAATCCCGCATGTAAACTCCATCTTCCGCAATCTGACAGGCTTTTGCGATTTTTTTCGGAGTACTGGGCTCACCGTTGAGATAAAGGGAAACTCCGTTTTCACGGTAAAGCTTTAGTTCCCTGCGAAGGGTTTTTGCGGATTTCTTTTTTACCTGTGATATATTTTCCGTATCCCGACCTCCTTTCCTGGTTTGATTTTCAGAAAACACCAGCAACGGTTCTTGAAAAGCTGTCCTGATCCAATTTATATTGCATAAACATAAATAAAAAGGGGGAAAAATTTATTCTGTGCTGCGGCAGAAACGCCGATGAAATCTGCACAGAGATCTTATCTTCAGAAAAAGTATGACTTTAAGCTATCTTTACTGTCTTCCTGTTTCTATGGATCGGACAGCTCTTCTGTTTTTATTATACCGTTTTTCTTTTCAGATGCAAGTCTTTTATCCGATTATAAAAAAAAATTTATTTTTATCCGGAAATTTTATTTTTTCATCAGATTCTGCATCTTTACATCTTGTATATAACTGTTATATAATACAGTATGTAAAAGATTAAATTTATTGACCATAGGATGTGATTATATGAAAATAGAAAAGATCAACGACAATCAGATCCGTTGCACACTGACGAAGGAAGATCTGGACAGTCACCAGATCCGTATCAGTGAACTTGCTTACGGAACAGAGAAGGCCAAACGTCTCTTCCGTGATATGATGCAGCAGGCTCAGATACAGTTTGGTTTTGAAGCTGATAACATTCCACTGATGATCGAAGCAATTCCCGTAAGTGCGGAAAGTATCATTCTTATCATCACCAAGGTGGAAGATCCTGAAGAACTGGATACCCGTTTTTCCAAATTTGCTCCATTTAAAGGAAATAAGCCTTCGGATACCGTTGAGATTGACGGAGCCGATAATATCATTGATATCTTCCAGAAACTCTGTGAATCCAAACTTAAGAATCTTCCCCAGAAGCCGGAAGAAAAGAAATCCGAACCCGCAGCATCACCGAATCCGGAAAATCCGGATGCTTCACAGGCTTCCGAGAATTCTGTACGGCTTATCCGTCTGTACTCTTTCCCAGGACTTGACGATGTTATCGCTGCTTCTCATGGTATGAACGGTTTCTTTACCGGAAACAATACCCTTTATCGCGAAGGCGAGGATGGAGTATACCAGCTTGTTCTCCATCAGTCTGACTGCACTCCGGAAGAGTTTAATAAAGTATGCAACATTCTTTCTGAGTACGGAGTTGGTCGTGCATTTACTCCTGCCGGGGAGGCTTATCTTCGTGAACATGGTACACTGATCGCAGATGATGCCCTTCAGAAACTTCTTAAACTTTAAATTTTCAAAAAATAAACCGCTGTCAGAAATACGATCATCCCTGATATGGCTGATCCATATTTCCAACAGCGGTCTTTTTTCAGTAAAACAGCAGATACTGCTTACTCTCCGAGAAAATCATTGATCTGTGCTACAAGAACATCTGCGTCCAGTCCATGAACCATAGCTGCCTCTTCCAGAGATTCCATCTGAGAAGACGGGCATCCAAGGCAATGCATTCCTGCCCGCATCAGGATTGGTGCAATATTAGGGTCTACTGTAAGAAGTTCTCCGATCAGCATACTCTTTGTAACCTTTGCCATGTGCGTACTCTCCTTTACTGATTTATCGAAATGTTTCCACTTCGTTCTGCTATTATAATACGAAATCCCAGGGGAATCAACGCCTTATCGCTTCCTTTATTTACCGGCGCTTCTCTGGTTCTCTGATTTTTATTTTGTATATAAATTTATACTTGTATTCTTTGTACATATATATTAGAATGGGAATAGAATCCCTGGTAGGGGATACATACAATACACCATTTTAAAGGAGGATATCAATTATGGCATATGTAATTTCTGACGAGTGCGTTAGCTGTGGAACATGCGAGGGTGAGTGCCCGAACGAAGCTATTTCTCAGGGAGATGAGCATTATGTAATCGACGCAGACGCTTGTGTTGACTGCGGAACATGCGCTGAGGCCTGTCCAGTTGGTGCTATCTCTGCTGAGTAATGCACCATTTGCTTGATAAGCTACCGTAACGAATGAGGCTGCCGGTTTACCGGCAGCCTTTTCTGTTTCTTTTATTCTTTTTTCCATCACAGGCAGCTGCCGCCTCTCTTCTTGCCTGCTGTTTCTTTCGGATGGCTTCATCCAAAGAACGACACCTGTATTCTCCTTCTTTTTTCCGTTGCATTTCCTCATGGATCAGCCGTTCCAGGATTTCCTGAAATTCGAGGATCTTTTTGTCATCCTCTCTATGCTCCTTTGATGTTTTCTGCTTCTCCATAAACATGTCTTCTGCTGCTTCTTCTGGTGTTCCTACCGGAATATCTTCAATCTCAACCGCTTCTCCCTCCAGGATTTCACTGCCGGTTTTTGCAAGGTCTGACGGATAAGTATTTCTTGCTTCCTGCGGAATCAGCGTTCGGATTGCTTTCAGCTGAAGACCTCTGTTTTTCAACTCGTTTATTTTAAGAAAAAGCTGGATATCAAAAGGTGTATAATAGCGGTGTCCCAGTTCATTGCGCCCAATCCGAAGATCCAGTTCTTCCTCCCAGTACCGCAGAACATAAGATTTCACGCCTGTCATTGTTACAGCCTGTCTCACCGTATATCTTTTTTCCATCGTGAACGCCCCCTTGTGTAGAGATTCACTGTTACTGTCTATAGTATAACCCCTGGATTCAGGAAATGGCAAGAAAAATCGGTTGACATAATTTTACCGGATGTGACTTATCAGCAGAGCCGTGCAGCCGAAAAAACAAAATGCTGTCAGGCTAAATACAAGTGTTCATCCTGACAGCATTTCATTTTTCCGTCTGCACGGCTCTACTTTTTCATATTTACAAACTGCGTATACCTTGGCAGCCATACCAGTTCTACGGTTCCAATGGGGCCGTTTCTCTGCTTGGCTATGATGATCTCTGCAATGTCTTTTTTCTCGGTATCTTTATGGTAATAATCGTCTCGATAGATGAACATGACCACATCCGCATCCTGCTCAATAGCTCCGGACTCTCGAAGATCCGAAAGCATCGGCCTGTGATCTGGTCTCTGTTCTACCGCACGGCTCAGCTGAGACAATGCGATCACCGGCACATCGATCTCTCTTGCCAGTGCTTTCAGAGATCTGGAAATATCGGAAATCTCCTGCTGTCTGGAATCGGATTTTCCGCTTCCGCTCATCAGCTGCAGGTAATCGATCATGATAATTCCAAGATTGTGCTCCAGCTTATATTTCCTGCATTTGGAACGAAGTTCCGCAATAGAAATTCCAGGAGTATCGTCAATAATAAGATTGGAGCCACCGATGATATCTGCACCTTCCACCAGCTTCGTCCAGTCTTCATCTTTCAGATTTCCGGTACGGAGATTCTGAGAATCCACATGGGATTCCATGGCAAGAAGACGGTTTACCAGCTGCTCCTTGGACATCTCCAGACTGAAGATCGCCACGGTCACATCTTTACGAAATGCCATATACTGGGCAATATTCAGCACAAAAGCAGTTTTTCCCATGGAAGGTCGCGCCGCAATCAGTACAAGGTCGGACGCATGCATACCGGAGGTCTTATAATCCAGATCTACAAATCCGGTAGGAATTCCGGTGACGGAGCCTTTCAGCTTGGAAGCCTTCTCAATGTTATTGACTGCATTTAATACAACCTGCTGGATCGGTACATAATCACTGCCGTTTGTTCTCTGCAGAATATTGAACAGTTTCTTTTCGGATTCCTCAAGAATGGTCTCCGTGCTGTCCTTTTCCAGATAGCAGGCATTGGCAACTTCTTCCGTAGTCCGGATCAGCCGGCGGAGAACTGCCTTTTCACTGACAATATTGGCATAATATTTCACATTGGCAGAGGTAGGAACTGCAGCGATCAGGTCACGGACATATTCCATACTGCTGATGTCCGGAGGGAGTTCTTTCTCCTTGAGACGGTTCTGCAGGGTGATCAGATCTACCGGCTGTCCCTCATTACAGAGTTCTACCATGGCATCAAAGATAATACCATACTGTTTCTGATAAAAATCATCACTGGTCAGAATCTCGGAAGCCACAAGAATCGCATCACGGTCCAGGATCATGGAACCGATCACTGACTGCTCTGCCTCAATACTGTGAGGAAGAATCCTCTTGATCAGTGCCTCTTCCATCGATTACGCCTCTTTTACCCAAACCTTGAGACTTCCGGTTACTTTCGGATGGAGACGTACCGGAACGTTGGTAACACCAAGGTTCCGGATTGGATTCTCCAGCTGAAGTTTTTTCTTGTCAATATCCAGATTCAGCTGTTTCTTGGCTGCCTCTGAGATTTCTTTAGAGGATACAGAACCAAATGTTCTTCCACCCTCGCCCACTTTCAGAGTCAGGATGATCTCTTTTGTGGAAAGCTCCTCTGCAAATGCCTTGGCAGCGTCTAGGTTCTCCTGTGCAACCTTTTCCTCATTTGCCTTACGGAGTTTCAGGTCATTGAGGTTCTTGGATGTAGCCTCAACACCAAGTTTTTTCGGCAGGATCATATTTCTTGCATATCCGTCACTTACATTTACGATCTGTCCCTTTTTTCCCAGGGATTTTACATCTTCCAGAAGAATTACTTTCATTTCTATTTGTCCCCTTCCTGATATAACTGGTCTATAATTTCTTTCAGCATTCTCTCTGTCTCATCCATGGTGTCCTTCACCTGTGCGCCGGCAATATTCAGATGTCCACCGCCGCCCATCCGTTCCATCATAACCTGGACATTGACTTCATCAATGGCTCTGGCACTGATGTAAACCTCGTTATTATAGCTGGTAAGAACAAAAGATGCCTTGACTCCGGCAATGTTAAGAAGCTCATTGGCCGCCTGTGCACCTACAACGGTAGGGCTTTCCAGACCTTCACTTGGGCATCTTGCAATGGCAAAATAATCCCGGTAGATCTCAGCAGTACGGACAGCCTCCGCTCTCGCCTTATAGGAATCAATATTGTCACGGAGCATCTTGCGTACACGTGTCACATCCGCCCCGCATCTTCGCAGAAATGCCGCAGCCTCAAAGGTACGTACACCTGCCCTTGTTGTAAAATTGTTGGTATCGATCATGATACCCGCATAAATACAGTCCGCCTCAATGCTGCGAAGCTTCAGCCCGTCCGCAAAATACTGCAGGATCTCCGCGATCATCTCGCAGCTTGAAGATGCATAAGGCTCCACATAGGAAAGAACTGCATTCTGTATTACCTCACTGCCACGGCGGTGATGATCCAGTACCACGATAGTCTTGGTCATATAGAGAAGATCCTGACACTCTGTATAACTTGGCTTGTTGGTATCTACTACAACCACTACCGTATTATTATCCACAAGCTCTTTGGCCTGATTACTGTCCACAAACATGGATGGTTCATAATCCGGGTTCTCCATAAAGCCACTCATCAGAGGCCGGATGGATGTGGTCGGATCATTAATTACAATGTGCACCGGCTTACCAAGAGTCTTGCCTGCACGGTAAATACCGATGCCTGCTCCCAGAGCATCCACGTCGGTGATCTTATGTCCCATGACAACCACACGGTCCTTGGTACTCATAAATTCCTTCAGCGCCTGGGCCTTCACGCGGGCCTTTACACGGGTGGATTTCTCCATCTGCTGAGCTTTACCGCCAATGTAGGTGATATTATTGCCATTTTTGATCACTACCTGGTCGCCGCCACGTCCCAGTGCCATCTCAATGGCAATTCTGGCATATTCATAATTCTGAATATAAGTGGAAGCATTCAGACCGATTCCAATACTTAAAGTCACTGCCATCTCGTTTCCGATGTTAACAGTCTTTACCTCATCCAGAATATGGAATCTCTGTTCCTTCAGAGTTTCCAGCGAGCTCTGGCGCATGATCAGGAGATATTTATCTTTCTCCAGCTTCTTTACAAGACCGTCAAAGTTGGAAAAGTACTTCGTGATCTTACGGTCGATCAGTGCGATCAGAAGAGATCTCCGCACATCCTCCACACTTTCAAGAGCTTCCTCATAATTATCCAGATAAGCCAGGGCTACTACAAGCTTATTATCTTCATTCTTCTGAATGTATTCCTTAAGCTCTGTCTCATCATAAAGATACATGGCGATCAGGCTAACATTCTGGGACATATCCTCCAGAATATCTGCATGGCTTACCACTTCTCCCATGGTCACCCTCTGCATGGACACACGATAGATCCGATCCCCGAAATGCGTACTCATCTCGGAAATTTCCAGCTCATCGGCTACCGGAAGCTTGTCCGGAGTAATGTCCGGAAAAACTGTGCTGATATTTTTTTTATAAAACTGATCTCTGCCCGTGATCTCCGAAAAGATCCGGTTGGACCAGATCATACGGCCTTCCATATCCATAATGGCATAGGGAAGTGCCAGTTCTTCCAGCATCCTCTTTTCCACCACATCATACTGATTGGCAAATGCTATCATATCATTGATGATCAGCGGTTTGTGATATCGGAAAAGCTGTACTGCGATAAAAATATAAATAACAGTACCTACAGACACCAGAATTCCGGCCTTCACACTTACAATAAACACCAGCAGGTCCAGCAGCACCACCAGAACCGAAAGATACAGTGGCCAGCGCATGAAGTGTTTCATAGGCCCTTTAAATTTGACTTTGTTGTTCATTGCTTTTTCCTGTTCTCAACGTAATAAAAACCACAAGTTATCTATCATTATACCAGATTTCTTATTATAATTCCATAGTTATGATAAAATCTGTTACAGCCGGAAAACGCTGCCATACACTGCATGACTGGAAACGTCCGTTTTATAGCTTTATGTCGTCACAGAAAATAAAAAACAGGACCGCTGCCATCCAGATGACTGCTCATCTGTCTGGCAACGATCCTGTGGATGATCGGAATTAGTCCTGAACGTATGGCATCAGGGACATATGACGTGCTCTCTTAACAGCAACTGTCAGTGCTCTCTGATGTTTTGCACAGTTACCTGTAATTCTTCTCGGGAGAATCTTACCTCTCTCGGAAACATACTTTCTTAACTTTGCTACATCCTTGTAATCGATCTCGTTATTCTCTTTACCGCAGAATACACAAACTTTTTTTCTTCTGCGTCCGCCTCTTCTCTTCATCGGAGAATCTGGTCTCTCGCCTCTATTGTAAGCCATGATTGTTTCCTCCTATCTTATTCGTCTCATCTGTCTTGATCAGATGTTCTAGTTGAACGGCAGCTCCTCATCAATTCCATCTGGAATATTCATGAAGCCGTCGGCGCTTGCTGCGCTCGGACTTGGCATAGACGGTGCAGGTGCTGCTTCTGTTCTCGGATGAGATGCTGCATAGCTGTCGCTTGACGCTTTGCTCTCAGCAAATTCCTGATCCTCAACAACAACCTCTGTCGTATAAACCTTCTGTCCCTCACGGTTCGTATAACTTCCTGTCTGAATACGTCCCGTAACTGCAATTTTCAGTCCCTGTCTGAAATACTTTTCCGCAAACTCTGCTGTCCGTCCGAAAGAAACACAGTTGATAAAATCAGCATTTGCTTCTCCGTCACGACGGAATCTGCGGTCAACTGCCAGTGTATATCTGGCGATTGCCAGGGCATTTTCTCCTGCGGAATATCTTACCTCAGGATCTCTTGTCAAGCGTCCCATTAATATTACTTTGTTCATCGTTCTACCTCTCTTATGATCTCAGATTTCACTTAACTGAACAGGTTCTTAATGGTGTTTTCGAAAATCCGCTGCAAAAATTATGCCTCTTTCTTGACAACCAGGTATCTTAATACATTGTCCATGATGCGGACATGTCTCTCGATCTCCGCCGGGCACTGAGAATCTGCTTCAAACTGAATAAAATAGTAGAAGCCTTCATGCATTTTCTGAATCTCGTAAGCTAATTTCTTCTTACCCCATTCTTCAACTTCTGTGATCACGCCGTTGTAACGTGTAATATAGCTTTTTGCTTTCTCAACTACAGCGTCACGTGCTTCGTCCTCAAGCTTAGCGCTCACAACTAATGCTAACTCGTACTTGTTCATGCTTGTCTTAACCTCCTTATGGTCTTTTGGCCCTTTGCCTGTCAAAGAGCAAGGATATGAAATATATCACGATTGTTGATTCTAGCATATCTTTCCCGTGATGTAAAGCATAAATTTAATTTTTTTCGAATTTTTTCAAATCTCGTGTATTTTTCTCCACAAGCTTGCGCGCTACCATGATCTGGTGTCCACAGCCCATGCATTTCAGACGAAAATCCGCTCCTACACGAAGGATCTCCCATTCTTTGCTGCCACAGGGGTGCGCCTTCTTCAGTGTGACAATATCTCCTACTTCATAATTTAATCCCATTTGATACTCCTCATTTTTCTTTTTTCCGGATATTTTAGTCAAACGGATAAAAATATCCGCATTCACTACGTAGCCCTGCACCGGATAACTGCTATGCAGTTTATCAGATCCGTATCTGAGAGAACACCTTTCCGATCGGTTCTTTAATAAGAAGATCCGCATATTTGTCTCTCGGTGTCGGCGCCTTGTTGATCACCACCAGATGATTTCCCCGGAAATAATCGATCAGTCCTGCTGCCGGATACACAGCCAGGGAAGTTCCTCCGATGATCAGGACCTCCGCCTCTGAAATTGCTCTTACAGATTCCTGGATCGTATAGTCATCCAGACCTTCCTCATAGAGAACCACATCCGGTTTGATCATACCACCACAGGTACATCTCGGAACTCCTTCTGACTCCTTCATATACTTAAAATCATAGAATTTCCCACACTTCATACAATGATTGCGGTAAACACTTCCGTGAAGTTCCAGAACTTTTTTGCTTCCTGCCATCTGATGAAGATTGTCAATATTCTGAGTGATCACCGCTTTCAGCTTGCCTGCCTGCTCCATCTCTGCCAGTTTCAGATGTGCCGCATTGGGTTTTGCAGTATCACAAAGCATCTTATCTCTGTAAAATTTAAAAAATTCTTCAGGCCTGCGCATAAAAAATGTATGGCTTAAGATCGTCTCCGGCGGATAATCATACTTCTGGTTATACAGCCCGTCCTGGCTTCGAAAATCCGGGATCCCGCTTTCCGTGGAAACTCCTGCTCCGCCGAAAAATACAATATTATTGCTCTCATCAATGATCTTCTGTAATTTTCCTATTTCATTTTCCATATGAATCTTCCTCCCTTATTTTTCACATAAAAAATGGCTACTGTGGATCCACTGCGTTTACTCTTTTTCCCTGCACAACAAAACGTGTTGCCTGATTACCGGTGCATGTAGACAATGTAACGATCTTATCTTTCACATTCGCCTCACCCTCACCTGCTTCTGTTTTAATCTCGGAATTCTTGAACATTTTTTTCTCATATTCCAGAAATTCCTTACCAGGACCTTTAAACAGGGTATACGTATCACTGTTCACCGAAGTTGTGTATGCGGCAATGATCTCATAGCGGTAGTTCTTCTTCGGGGTAAGTATCCAGAAATATTTGCTGGTATTGTAAAGCGTTTCATCTGCCCTGTATTTTTTCAGCATTCCAAACATGGAGCCATTCTTCATATTATGTCCGTACACCAGCGTGTTGCAGTCACTGAAATCCCTCTTATTCTCATAATCAATAAAGATTGTTCCTGCAAAATTATAATTTTTCTCATAAGTCTGGTGAAGATACATATTATTATCCTTGCCCTGTACCATCGGATAACTGATCTGAGGAAGTGCCTCCATATAAATCCAGCCGATCACATCATCATTAATACTTTTAAGAGATGCAAAATCAACATTTATAGGAGCCACCGGCTGTTGTTCCTCCGGCTGTCCCAGATCTTCCGATGCATCCGGATCACGCTCCGTCACTGCCATTTCTGAAATGCTGTTATACTCATCTGTGCCTTTTTTATACTCTGTATAAATATGATAAAGGTTAAAGGCAGCATAGCAGAACACCACAACTGCCACGATCAGCACCAGAGTCAGAACATAATCTCCTGCCGTTTTTTTCTTTTTCGCCTTGTCTTTCCTGCTCATAATCACACTCCTTTGATCTGTCAGGATTTTCTGGTTTCTGTATTTATTATAAATACCCCTCTGTTTTCTTGCAACTGTTTTGTTTTTATCACATTTTATATAGAAAGAAACCGCCTCGGAATGGGCGTCCGGGGCGGTTTGTAAGGTATGTTCTATTTCAGAGCTGCTGTTATTTTCAGTCCAGTTCTTTGCCTGTGAGCATTTTGTATGCCTGGAGATATTTCTCGATGGTCTTGTCCACGATCTCCTGCGGAAGTGTCCAGTCATTGTCCGGATTGGCTTTCAGCCAGTCACGTGCAAACTGTTTGTCAAAAGATGGCTGGCCATGTCCTGGTTCATAGCCTTCTGCCGGCCAGAAACGGGAGCTGTCCGGTGTCAGCATCTCATCACCGATGACCATGTTGCCGTCCTCATCAAGACCAAACTCGAATTTTGTATCTGCAATGATGATTCCCTTGCTGAGTGCATACTCTGCACATTTTTTGTAAAGAGCGATGGTGTTGTCACGAAGTTTTTCTGCGTACTCGCGTCCTTTTCCAGGGAAGTATTTCTCAAGATGATCGATACTCTGCTCAAAAGAAATATTCTCATCGTGATCACCGATCTCAGCCTTGGTAGATGGTGTGTAGATCGGCTCAGGCAGCTTGTCGGATTCTTTCAGACCTTCCGGAAGCTTGATGCCGCATACAGTACCGTTCTCCTTGTAGCTTGCCCAGCCGCTTCCTGTGATGTATCCACGTACGATACACTCGATCGGCAGCATGTTCAGCTTACGGCACATCATGGATTTTCCTTCAAATTTCTCCTGCTGGAAAAACTCCGGCATATCCTTGGTATCTACAGAAATCATGTGGTTTGGAAGAATGTCCTCAGTCATGTCAAACCAGAATTTGGACATCTGGGTCAGTACAGCACCTTTCTTTGTAACTTCATTATTCAGAATTACGTCAAAGCAGCTGATACGGTCTGTTGCAACCATGATCAGACTGTCGCCATTGTCATAGATCTCACGTACTTTACCTTCTTTGATTGGTTTTAATTCCTGCATGTTCTCACACCTCATCATTCGGTTATTTGGTTTTTGTTTTCGACACCGTTACCGTATCACCACTCAAGCCCTCCTGTCAAGATGCCAGGCCCTTTTCAGTCATAAGTATTCGTTAAGGGATCATTCATATTTTTAATAGCGACTCACATTCCTCCTGAAGTTTTTTCTCCTGTTTCCGGTAAAGAAGCTTCTCACTGCAGGCAAAATAAGGGTCACATCCATACTCCCGGATAAAAGCAGCTGCATGACTGTTCCTGGTCAGTCCGGTGACAAAAAGCACCGTTTCCTGTCCGTCTCCGAAACATGCTTTCATAAAGGCAAATGCCCGTTTCAGCTCTCTGCTGATCTTTTTAGCACAGTCTTTTCTCTTCTCTACCATTTCCGTAAACAGCTGCCGGATCCGTTCAAAACCAGTCTCTGTATCTGTGATATGTTCCTTTCGGATAGTAAGGCTGAATTCCTCCAGAGTACGGATCACAAACTCTTCCGTGGTCTGCTGTTCCAGGTTAAGAAGCTCCGCCTCCAGACGGACAGCCAGACTTTTCTTCTTCACATCTGTAAATTCATCCAGCGCCGTCATGTCCTTTTTATCATGAAGAAAAGCTTTCAGATGCAGGAGTTCCTGATAAACAGCGCCTGTCTCTTTATCCAGCTTTTCATAATCCAGAAAACTTCCGTTGAGTCCGCTAAGCAGAAGGCCAGTTACCAGAAAACGTTCCTCAAACGAAGCACCTTCCGCCATTTTTACTTTTTTCTGCTGTTCTTCCTCCGCCATTTCTCCGGAAAGCAGGCGTTTCAGCCCATAGTCCTCTCCGTACTTCCGATACAGCTGATAACTGGCAAAAAAGCTCCTTGCGATCTCATCCCGACAAAGATACTCCCCGATCAGATTCTCCGTGATCTCAACGCCTAGTTCCTCATAAGCTTTCAGAATTTCGGACAGATCTTCCCATCCTCTTGCCGTCACAAAGAACTTCCCGTCCACTGTATTCTCCACGGAATAAAAATGATCTTTTTTCATGCCAAGATAAGCAAGGATCGATCCGTGGATCTCCTTTTTCCAGGCATACTCCATCCACACATCAAGATCTGCCTCGATATCCATCCTACGCACACGGTCCAGGGTTACGATATCAAATTCCCGGACCGACTTATTATATTCCGGAGGGTTTCCCGCTGCAGCGATCAGCCATCCCTCCGGTACGCTGTGGCTTCCGAACGTCTTATTCTGAAGAAATTGCAACATGGTCGGCGCAAGTGTCTCGGAAACGCAGTTGATCTCATCGATAAACAGGATCCCCTCTTTTTTTCCGGTACGTTCCATACAGTCATACACAGAGGCAATGATCTCACTTAAGGTATACTCTGTGATACTGACCTCTTTTCCGTTATAGCACCGGGTCACGATCCTGGGCAGTCCTACCGCACTCTGTCTTGTATGGTGGGTGATGGTATAGGCTACCAGCCCTACTCCGCATTCCTCTGCCACCTGCTCCATGACGGCGGTTTTTCCGATTCCCGGAGGGCCCATAAGCAGAATGGGACGCTGCCGGAGTCTGGGAAATGTATAACGTCCGGCTGCATCTTTCCGGTTGTAAGCCAGTAAGGTATGTTTAATCTCTTCTTTTGCCTCTTTTATATTCATATGTTATGACGCACTCCTTCCTGCTCTGCCACAAGCCGGATCGCCCAGGGCGGAACAAGCTCCATTTTTTCTGTTTTATGCAAAAATACAAAGGCCGTCTCGTAATCCGGCTTACTTCCCGGATAGATCCCGTCTCCGTCTGTAAAATAGATCAGGGCTTTAAGACGGCGGATTTCCTTCTTCTCCTGCTGCTCCTTCACATACCGGAACACCGGTCGGAAGTCTGTTCCTCCCCGCCCCTGTATGGTGATATCTTTGCTGTATTCTTTCCATTCTTCTTCCGAATGGATCACTTTTACATCCTGGATACAGCAGTCACACTGGATCAGATAGACTTTCATCTTATGGAAAAAATTCTCTTTTTCACTGAGAATGGAATAGGTTTCTTCCAGGAATCTCCGCACAGTCTCTCCATCACAGGAACCGGAAGTATCAATGGCGATCACCAACTCCTCAAGACGGTTCACTTCCTTATATTCCAGCGGCTCGATCAGCGGAAGATTTCCATAATGTTCCATTCCGTAATTATAAAAAATATAATCAAAACTCTCCGTATCCAGTTCCACTTCCTCCCGCAGTACGGAAAACTGGCGGAGAAATTTTTTGTAATCGTATCTTCCGGATCTTATGGGGCCTGCATCTTCTCTCTGGTCCCCTTTCTGGCTTCCCCGTCGTTTCCGGTGATCCTGGCGGTTTGCGGCAGTATAGGAAAGAAGTCTGTTCCATTTTTCTCTTGTCTTTTTCCCTTTTTCTCCTGTGCAATTATCCCAGAGTGTGTGATCATCAAAATGAAAAGTTTCTTCCAGCTCTTCCAGATGAAATGGAAAGGTCTGTTCTTTCAGTTTCCGACAGATCTTTTCTGCGGAATCCGCGCCGTTTCCAAGAATATGAAAGACTTTTTCCCGGATTTTTTTTGCATTTCCACCGGTCTCCAGAACCGGGATCTTTTCTCTGGAAATGATCTGTTCCACAGCAATATCACAGGCCAGGTTCCATAAACGTCTGTCCTCCTGATTTTCCAGGAAAAGGTGCAGATACAGGCAGTGCAGCAGCATATGTAAATACCCTCGTCGCACTGCCTCCGGCTTTTTCACATAAAGTTCCAGCAGATATTCCGGTGAAAAAAGGAAGAATTCTCCATCTGTTCCGATGGTTCTGGTCTCTTCCGAGCCTTTCCCGGAAATGCAGGCAAAAGCACCGTCCAGATATGGAAAATAGTAGTACAGTTCGTTCCTTACATTTTCCAGGATATGTGTCCCCAGTTCTTCCTGCTTCCGATTCACCGGATCTGCCCCCTTTCCTTCTGACCAAACCAGTTTTTATTCCTTTCCATCCCATGTTCCTGAATATCTCTTTATTGTCATTTACATTCTGTACGTCTGTACGTGCCAAAATACATCTGGTATTACATTTTTCACCAGGTTTGTTCACAGTTCAAATTTTTTCTCTTTAAATCCATACTTTTCTTTTTTTAAATGGAGAAGTCCCATCAATGCCGCAGGTCTCCTCCACTCTTCGGCCAGTTTCAGGAACACTTCCAGCTCCTGTTCCCCAAACCACTCATTCTCATAAAGCTTCCCGATCTTTTCCCAGTCATCTTCCAGGATCAGGCGTTCCACTGCCGGGCGGATCCGTTTCTTCAGGTACGCTCCGTAATCCGCACGCTCCGCTTCCTCCACACCTTCCTCCAGAAAATATCCCCGCAGTGCAACTGCCAGCCGCAGCGGTTCCTGTTTTGTACTTCCGAATTTCCGGTAAAGGTGGATAGCCTCCTCCCTGGCATCCTCGTTCTCTGCCCGCATTTCAAGGGCACTGGCAGCAACTTCCACATCTTTTTGAAAACGGCTTAATTCTGTCATAATGATCCCTCCTGTCCGATGTCTGTTTATAGTGTTTGAGGAAATATTTTTGTATGACATTATCATATCACGGACCGCTTTGTTTGAACATTATTTTTTGGTAAAAAAGAGGCCGTCACTGCCTTTTTCTGACAATGACGGCCCGGGAATATCTTCTCAGATTCCCTTCTTATAAAGAATAAATGAATAGATCATTGGAACAAACACTGCTGCCAGAATTATGATCAGGACAATTTCCGTTTTCAGAAGCAGCGAATTCATAAGAAAAAGCACTCCTGACAGGATCAGCACCCAGCCAGCCATACGGTTGGTACGGTTCCAGTTCTCCTCGCTGTTTAACGTCCAGGGAAGCTTCATTCCCACCGTGTAATTCTGTTTCACCTTGTGGATATAATTTCCGAGAATGATAAACATGATACCAACCATGATGTTCACAATCACACCTATATCAATGTCCATTCCCAGAGCAAGGCCATAGATTGACATGCAGGTGATCACAGATACCACCGGAACCAGCCACAGGATCATGGTAAAAATGCGCTTGTTGATATTTTTTCTCTTTGGATCATTGGCTGTAAAAAAAACACAGAACAGATGAACCAGCAGAAGCAGAAACGGGATCCCAAAAACTGCCACAGGCTTGCTGCTCCAGCCGTTGGCCAGATTATGCTGGTCAAAATGTGTGGCGATCTTCTCCGGCAGACGGTTCCACAGAAGGATTCCTGCCAGTGACGGCGAGATCGTAAGGATACTTCCGGAGATCAGGGACATTTTATACTCTTTCAGAAATTCTTTCTTTTCTTCATCTTTCATCACTATTTCCTCCTTTCAGATCACTGAGCCACAAAAGCAGTTCCTCCACTACTGTGGTATTCAGTTCATAATACACGAAATTCTTCACCTTCGTCTCCCACACAAGATCTGCCTTCTTCAGAATTTTCAGATGATAGGATATGGTTGCACCTGTCATGTCAAAATGTCCTCCGATCTCTCCGGCTGACATTTTCCCGTTTTTCAGAAGCTGCAGGATCTCTCTCCGCACAGGGTCCGAAAGTGCCTTGAAGGTTTCCGCGAACGCCATCGTGTACCTCCTTTCGGATGGTATTTAGAAATATTTCTAAATAGAATATACCATCACTGTTTTCCCCGGTCAATAACTATTTAGATTTTTTTCTAAATAATTACATTTGTCATATTTCCCTGTACAACAAAATTCATCTGTCAAACGGATATTCACAATCAAACCATGGGACTTCCCTGATTCGGTTAAAAATAAATAAAACGAGGATACCGACCATCGCCTCTGCGACTTTACGATACCCTCGTTCACCATTGATCAACCATTATTCATTTTTCCCCTCTTCAAACCTACCTCATGCAAAAATCAAGACTGGACATAATCTCCGGCGCAATCTCCGGCACATATGCACAAAAATCCATTTCTCTGCCAAGGCCGATGGATGCAACTCCGAGAATAGATTTTCCATTGACAGTCCTGTGACCTCTCTTCAGATCCACTGCAAATGGAAAATGCTCTGTTACATTCAGAAAACGATTCACATCATCCATAGTTTCAAACTGTACTTTTCTTACTGTCATCTGTATTTCACCTCTTTTCTCTATCTATACTACTATTTTACTATGAAATATTTGTGTGTATAGAGTAAATTTTTTATAAAAAAGGTGGATTTTTTAGATGTTATCTTTTTCTATTTCTGTTACAATATAAAAAAACAACACCCAGGAGGTATCAAAATGTCAAAAAAGAACCTTATCGCAGGACAGTCCGGCGGACCGACCGCAGCGATCAACAGCAGTCTTTACGGTGTGGTATCTGAAGCACTTAAACATACAGAAGAGATCGACCACGTTTATGGCATGGTCAACGGTATTGAGGGATTTTTAAACGGAACAGTCCTTGATTTTCAGGAAGCACTTCCGGGCGAACAGCTTCGCGCTCTTACCTGGACACCTGGCGCCTATCTTGGCTCCTGCCGTTACAAACTTCCGGAATCTCTGGAAGATCCGGTTTATCCGAAGCTGTTCCGGAAATTCGAGGAGATGAACATCGGCTGGTTCTTTTATATCGGAGGAAATGATTCCATGGATACCGTCAGCAAGCTTTCCCGCTATGCCGAAAAGATCGACAGTGATATCCGTATCCTCGGCGAGCCGAAGACCATTGATAACGATCTTGTAAACACAGACCATACTCCAGGATTCGGAAGTGCTGCCCGTTACGTGGCTTCCACTGTCCGTGAGATCACCCTGGACGCCTGTGTTTATGAGAAAAAATCCGTCACCATCATCGAGATCATGGGACGTCACGCAGGCTGGCTCACCGGAGCAGCTGCCCTTGCCCGGAAATACACCGGAGACAACCCACTTCTCATTTATCTTCCGGAAACGGATTTCGATGTAGAAGAATTTCTCCGGAAAGTTAATGCTGCCTTTGAGAAAAACTGCAACGTTGTCGTCTGTGTATCCGAGGGAATCCATGACAAAGACGGCACTTTCATCTGCGAATACGACAGTGCTGCCGGTACCGACGCTTTCGGCCACAAAATGCTTGCTGGCTGTGGTAAATACCTTGAGAATCTTGTCCGCAGCCGCCTCGGTGTCAAAGCCCGCTCTGTAGAACTCAACGTAAGCCAGCGCTGCTCCGCATCCATGCTCTCCGAGACAGACCAGCAGGAAGGTATCCTTGCCGGTGAATTTGGTGTACAGGCTGCCCTGAACGGTGAAACCGGAAAGATGATCGCTTTTAAACGTCAGAGTGATTCCCCGTACTCCATGAAATGCACTTTGGAAGACGTCAACCTTATCTGCAACGAAGAAAAGACCGTCCCTGTGGAATGGATCACCAAAGACGGCTCCGATGTCACTGAAGACTTTATCCGCTACGCCCGCCCGCTGATCCAGGGAACTGTAGATGTTCCGGTTGGTGAGGATGGACTGCCGGCGTTCGTATATCGGAAATAAGATTTGCAGTAAAATGGATAAGTACACCCACATTTGTAACGTAACTCTGCCCTGAATAATTTTTTATCAGGTATTTATCCCAAAAATGCACCGGGAATTTTTCAATAGTTCCCGATGCATTTTCTTAATTTCTCTATATTTTCTTAATTTCTCTATATTTTCTTTTTATTTCTTACTGCGGTACGCTTCTGCTTCCCAGTGTGTGATGAAATATGTGATCTCATCCGTCATCTGCAGCGGACCGCCAAAGCTTTCCGCATATACTGCAAGCTTGATCGCATCTTTTACCAGTAACTGTGCTTTTGCAGCCTTTCCTTTGTCATCTTCCATGATAAATGCACCAACGCCCTGTACCAGGATCAGTCTCGGTTCTTTATCATTTTCTGCCATAAATGCATCCAGCGCACTTTTCGCCTCATCGATATTTTCCACAAATAACGGATATGGTCCGCAATATACGATGTGATCCGGAGTGAACGGTTTCAGAAGCGGTGCTGCAGCAGTTTTATCCTTTACAAAATTATCAGCCTCCGCAGCCGGTACAACTTCCACCCTATGACCAAGCAGCCTGGAAAGTTTCTCTGCTGCCTGCTCTTTTTCCGGTGTAACTGCATTGCTTACATCCGCAGTTCTTTTTACCTGTTTTTCCAGCTTTTCAATAACACTATCAAATAAAACACCGATTTCTTCTACGGTATCTGCCGCAACAAAAATTCCGTGATTCTGAAGAAGAAGGACCTGAACGTCTTTTCCGGTTTCTTCTTTATAGGCATTCATCTTCTCAAAACAGATACGTGCAAGTGTGTATCCCGGTTTGCAGATATCGATCCAGAGCACATCTTTTCCAAGAAGCTGTTCGCTGAGAGCTTTTGCGCCTTTTCCGCAGGTCAGTCCATTGATAAGTGTAGGATGAACATGCAGCACATATGTATAGGCGAATAAATTGTGGAGAAGCGCTTCC
Source organism: Ruminococcus sp. AM36-2AA (assembly GCF_003461955.1). Taxonomy (GTDB): domain Bacteria; phylum Bacillota; class Clostridia; order Lachnospirales; family Lachnospiraceae; genus Blautia_A. The sequence continues at coordinate 112,852 of NZ_QTYB01000007.1, forward strand.
ACGCTGGGGCGCTTGGTCTTATCCTCGTCGGTTACTGCTGCCATTACATCCGCAAGATATGCAGACTCACGTTTCACGTCATCTGCCGGATATTCCGTTTTCATGATCTTATTCAGACGCGCCCGGTCCATTTTGACAAATTCCTCTGCCTTAATGGTGGCAAGCTGTGTGCCGGAACCCTTTACATACAGTGTTGTATCGTCTTTCACAGAAGTATTGCCGCCTCCTGCCAGAACATAAGCCGGATTGCTTCCGTAAGTATTTGACATTTTAACCAAAGTTGAAAGATCCATAAGTAAAATTCCTCCCTGTTGTGTCATGATATAGTTTTTTCTCTATGTTTATAGTACACGATGCAGAGTGATTTATCTATATGAATATTTTTTCCAAAATTAGTACTTTCGTATCTTTTTATTACTTTTCCAAATGTAAGATCTACGCATCTTTCCACTGAGTTTCTTCTGCGATCTGGGAAATTGTTTTTCCTTTGTATGTAAATAAAGACGGGCCGGATGTAGAATATCCCTTTATCCTGTCTGAAATTGCTGATAATGATGTAATTTCATCCTTATACTGCACTTTACGCTCATCAACCACAACAGCCACAACCGATGGATCATCAGAAAACACCAGTTCCGCTCCAACTGGAATGTTGCACTTAAAAAAATTAACAGGTGGTCTCTTGGTCTTCTGTTTTTTAGCCGGTACTGTTTTTACTTTTTTTAGTTTATCTTTTGTTCCGCTTATTGTGGCTATGGACTCCAGCAGCTCATATGCATCTTCCGGGGAAAGAATAAAAAATTCCCGATTCTTTGATATTCTCAGATCCGGATTCAAATTATCGATCATCTTATGAAGTTTTTTATCTTCCAGTTTTCCGGAAGTTTCATATGTTGCATATATCTCATATTCGTATGGAAGAGCTGTCGTACTCAGCTGTTTACGCCTGCTTTCCACATCCGTTGCATATCCGATCTTGACCATATCTTTTAAGGCCGGGTTTGTCATGATATAAATATATCCTTTTGCCATAAATCTCCATTTCCCAACTCATCTGTAATCTTTCGATACATCCAGATAATCCCTTTTGCCGCTGATGTAATCTACATAGGCAACTTCCGGATCTTTTCCGTGGAATACGGTACATAATCCACACATGTCACAATCTGCGATGCATCGGAAAGTATTCTTAATGTATTGTCTTCGTTCCTCTTCTGTAGAATTCCCGATTTCCGGTGGTCTCATATCCTCACCTACTTTACAAGCCCTGTGTTGCTTCTGTATTCCTCATTGAGCTCACGCAGTTCCTTTTCACCGTTAATATAAGGCTCATAAAAAGCATCCACAGATCCTCCGCCCAGATTATCACATCCATTACAGAAATCACAGGCACCCCCGCACTGGTTCAGCCCCTCCTGGACAATGCGGATCCTGTCCTCTTTCGTTGTGTCTTTGATCAGTATGCTTTTTGTTTTCATAGATGTATTCTTTCTTTTCCTTTTTGAATCATTCAGACAATGTCTGACCAATTTGAATTGTTTCTCTTAATCACATGTAAACTGAATATTCACATTGCGCTTTGCGTTCAATTGATTGTAGTATATCACAGATTTCCAACATATTGGGATACTTTTATACCACAAAGCAGAATTACAATTTTTCACGTCAGCAGCTCAAACGTATGATACAGATTCACCTTCCCATACCCCCACTCCGGGTTCGGGTACTGCATATTTTCTTCTCTTCTTGCGCCTCTCTGCAGATAATATTTCACGCCGCTTCCTGTAAAAAACGGCTGGTTATCCCGTATGATGGCCCATTCAAACAGAAGTGCCGCGATGCCGGCGGTCTGTGCGGCGGAAATGCTGGTTCCGGAGCGGGTTCCAAAGCCGCCTCGTACCAGGGGCACTTTTACATTGACTCCAGGGGCTGCCAGATGTGGGGTTATCATTCCATCTGGCGTATAGCCTCTGCCTGCGGCAATGTAGATACTTCCGTCACGGTGCTGGTAGGCGGTTGTCGTGATGCTGTTTCTGGCGTCCCCCGGAGCTGTCACGGTTGTATAGGGCGATGGTTCCAGAAAATAAGTATCCTGGGATATCAATCCTTCTACCGGAAGCCACATATGGAACTGTACGTTCTGTCTGTTCTTTCCCCGGGTAAAAATCTTCCAGATTCCGGAGGCGGGATGAAAAAATCGGATATATACCAGCGAATATCCGGTCTGGCGCTCGATCAGGATATAATTCACATACACCTTCGTTTCTACAAAAACAAAGGACAGTTCCTGAGTTCTTGAACCAATAGAACTGCTGACTTCCAGTATCTCCCCAGTAGGTGACTGGATGGAAAGCCCGTAGATCTCCGGCGGCTCTCCCCAGAATTCCATGGTAAACCCCTGCTCTCTTTCCGCTACACGGAGTTCTGTCACGATCTGCTCCCTTCCCTGAGAAAAAATTCCCGTACTGTGGTTTCTTGTATTTCCTTCGTTTCCGGCAGCTGCTGACACAGATACCTGGGAAAAATTCGCCACATAATCCACATACTGGCTTAATGCATTGGTCCCCAGATGAGCGCCCTGGCTGCTTCCGATCCCCAGGCAGATAGAAAGTGGCATCTCCAGTTTTTTTGCCCAGGAAATCGCATAAGCAATGGCCATCATCACATCATTTTCCTGAAAAACTTCTGCATCCGGAGGATAGAGATAAAAATTCCGGAGATATTGTTTTGCCGGTTTTACCTTGATGATGATCAATGTCGCTTCCGGTGCCGCTCCGGTGAAATTTTCTCCAGGTACCATATTTCCTGCCGCAATACCGGAAAGTGCCGTTCCATGGCCATTAGTGTCCCTGGATGGCACAATAGAAAACGGATCCTCGGAAGCCAGTGCCAGATCGATATCTTTTTTACGGAATAACTTGCCATATGGAACTTCTGTATCTGCCATATCAGCCCCATTTTCCAACAGATTACCTACATCTCCATTTTCAGATTCCAACTCCCGTCCAGACTCATTTTGCTCTTTGTCTTTGCCCATCCCCTCCTCATCTTCCAGCGACTGATCCCATAAATAAGCGATCCTGGAACCGCCTGCATTTCGAAACACTGCATTCTGATAATCAATTCCCGAATCGATTACTGCCACCGCCGTCCCTTTTCCCCGAAGTTTGAGATACGGATGATCATGCAGCCGGGTGATCCCAGATGCCCCTGTTGCTTCCATATCCATATAGGTATAACATTTCGGGATAGAATTATAAGATGTCCCTGTAACTTCAAGTTCTCCCATATTTTCCAGAGGAACATAGAGAACCCCGAAAATCTCATTGATCGCCTGAAAAGATGTCCCCGGAAAAAGTTCCATGGTATCCTGGACATTCTGCATATATTTCACGATAAAATCCCCGAAGCGCTGACTCTGTGCCGGGTTTTCCGGCTGCGCTCCGGGGATCTTATCCTCTGTTTCCATATTTGGTTCAAAATCTTCTTTTCTGAGCATGGCAGGCCTGCTTTCGCCTTTTTCATAGATTTATGCAGAGCGGGCCCGTCTTTATGCCACTACTGCCCGACACATTCTCCTGATACATATAACTGCCATATCACTACACCATTGCATATCGCTTTTCGCAACCCGCAGGAAAATTTCCTGATTCGGTTAAATTTACTCTTGCGGACTCCTTTTTTTCGCCACCAGTACCAGCAGCACAATCCCCGCAATCCCGGTAAAAATACTGATAAACTGGGAAGTTGACAAAATCCCCACACTTCCCCGGATAATATCTCCCCGGAAAAACTCGATCACAAAACGTCCGACGCTGTAAAAGATCAGATAGCAGGCAGTCACCTGGCCATCTGCTTTTTTGTTCCGCGCAATCAGCAACAGCAGAAGAAAATGCAGGAAATCCAGGCCGCTGGAATACAGCTGCGTCGGGATCAGCGCCACGTGATTGGGCGCATATTCCGAATTCTGAAATATCACAGAAAAAAAACTCTCCGTCTCTTTTCCATAACAGCACCCTGCCAGAAAACATCCGATCCGGCCAAATCCCTGGGCCAATGCCACGGACGGCAGGATCACATCCGCATATTTAAAAAATATAAGACCTTTGATCCTGCAGTACAAAAATCCTGTCAGTATCCCGCCGATAATTCCGCCGAACACCACAAAACCGGAACTTAAGGTTTCCATCATAAATCCCGGATCCTGAGCAATTGATTTCCACTCTGTGATCCAGAAAAGAAGCTTTGCACAGAGAAATCCACCGACCAGACACCACAGAATCATGGGAAAGATCTGTTCGCTGTCAAGTCCCTGTTTTCTGGCTCTGTATTCTGCTGTCAGACAACCTGCCACAATTCCAATGGCGATCATCAGGCCATAACCATATATCGTAAATGGTCCGATGGTAAGAAGTTCATTTTTCATCCGTTTCCTCCTGTTGTCCCGTTTTTGTTTTCCTCAATATCCTCACCCACATCTGTAGATGTAAAAAATTCCAGAAGCGCAGCATTGGCCATGTCATTCAAAGCACTGTTTCCAGGTTCTGTCACATCACATTCCCCGCAGATATCCACACCCAGGATCCTCGAAATTCTCTCTGCACATTTCTCTTTGACAGCACCCAGACATTCCAGCATGGTACTTAACCGCATATCGCCCTGACTCCAGTTTGTATCTGCGTCCGCCCCACAGAGAACATCTTTGTCTATGGAAATATACAATGGATATTCTCCCACCTGATTCTTTACAAATGCAGACACTTCCGTTTCTTCCATTTCCAGAAGCCTCTCCCTGCTCAAAAACTCCACCTTTTCCTTAAACTCCGGTTCCACTCTGGAAAAAGCCTCCTCATCCGGGCCGATCAGGATCACCTTTTTAAGCAGTGGCAGCTCCATAATGGAATCATAGATCCATCCTCCGCAGGAAAGCAGGCCGCCAAAAGCAGGCGGCTGCATATCTGTATGGTTATCAAACACCAGAAGCTCAAATGGCTCCGATATTTTTTCCAGCCAGATCCTTGTCATATAGTGATAGTTTCCGGAATCAATAAAATGGATCTCTCCGGAAGAATAAGGTGCAATACGGCTGCGTATGGCATTCATCGCATCCTCATCACAGTAGCAGTTGGTTCCGGGAATGTCCCTGGCCTCCACCCGGGATACTTCTTTTCCCCTCCAGAACTGCTGGTCCTCATATATTCCGGAAAAATCCATCATCAGTATCTTAATATTTTTATCTGTATTTTTCATGTGCACATCTTACCACGGAATGGCAGATGATGCAAGAGAATGGTCAGTCTTTCCACTCTTCCAGATCTTCATCCGAACCGTCCAGAAGATCTTTCAGACTGCCGGTTTCCACCTGGTCTTTACCCACATCCCAGAGTTTCATCTCCACATTCTCCGGTTCTTTTTCCCAGCGGGAATTCTCCTGTTTTGGTTTTTCTGCTGGTTCCGTGACTTCCTCTGTCACTTTTCTGTTTGTAGAACCTTCTGTATCCTGCGTTGGTTCCCCTGTGCTCTCTGTTGCATTTTCAGAACTAAAATCTGAAGCCGAACTGTCTTTCAATGCATTTTCCTGCTCATTCTGTTCTGTTATCGAATTACCGGTCCTCTCCTGAACTTTCTCTTTTTTTCGTAAGATCCCACGTCTGGATTTTTTCTCCGGTTCCGTTGTTGCCATTTCGATAGCCATATTCTCTGTCGCAGTATTTGCTGAATATTTCGGCGCATTTCCGCTCTGCGGATCATTTCCATCCTGCGTCTTTGTATCACTCTGTGTATCCATATCTACCTTATCATCTACAGCCTCTGAACTGTCCGCACCAGCCTCTTCCTTCTCTGCCTCTGCCTTTTTGGCGATCTTTCGAAGTCCCAGCTTCATGATAATAAAGAATACGATATCCGCAGCTCCGTCACACACCAGCACCCAGCCGGAAAAGATCAGCAGAGTCATGATCTTCGGAAATCTTCCAAACAGCATCACAATTCCAAGTGCAATAAAAACAAGACTGCCGATCAGAAGCACGCTCCATGCACCGTGTCCGCCTTTTTTCAGAAGAAAAGCACCTTTAAATTTCCACAGACTGTCAACCAGTACAAATGCGCTGAGCATCCATGGAAGCAGTTTGATCACGATGGAAGGTGTCATAAAAAGGAACACGCCCAGCACGAAAACAACCACACCGCTTAAAAGATCCATGATCGTAGCGGTTGCTTTTCCACGTATGTAAATATAAATGTGATAAATGCCAACTCCGATGAGGATCAGTCCGAATACCACTTTACAGATCACATCCACCGTCTGTGTGGGGATCAGGATCAGGCAAAGTCCCAACAGTATGTAAAATACTGAAGAGATGATCTCACCCTTCAGAACGTTATTGATTTTTTCACCCATGTTCATTCCTCCTCTTTTATTCCAACAGTATAGCTCTTTTCCACTGGTCAGTCCACCCTGAACCGTCAAAAAAAATTCTTTTTTTCAGAAAAATTTTCTTATAATTCAATACAGCCTGAAGGATTTTTCCGGCGGCATTTCACCCCGTTCCTTCAGGCTGCATTTTACTTTTTATGTTTCTTCTTTTTTGTCATAAGACCGCCGATCCGTCCGGTTTCTTTTGCAGAGAGGCTTTTCCACCCGTCTTTGATCACTTTATCCAGGACTCCCATCTCATCGGCAATCTCGTATTTCAGTTTTTCTGCCTGGGAAAGTTTCCCCTCCAGGTATGCCTTTACTTCTTTCTCCCTGTTCATCTTCCACACTCCTCATCTTTTTTATGGAGTATGGACGTTTTCCGGAGAAATTATGCATTCTGAAAAATATGTCCGTTCTTTACGGATGTTGTCATTTTTAATCCGGGATAATGATGGCCGCAATGATATACGCCAGGATTCCGGCTCCGCCCATCAGCGTGATGATCACCCATACCAGCCGTACAAGAGTCGGGTCAATATCAAAATACTCTGCGATCCCGCCGCAGACACCACACAACATACGGTTTACTGATGATTTGTAAAGTTTTTTGTTGCTCATAATGCTTCCTCCTTTAATCTTCTTCAAATTCCACCTGAACGTTTCCCATTCCACAATCCAGTTTTATATTTTTCGTGGCACCTTCATTTGTGATCTGTTTATTTCCGGAAGTGATGGATGTTTCCTGAGAATCATCCACCTCCAGATTTCCAAGGCCACATTTCAGCTCATAATTATAATCCTCTGCTTTTCCTGCAAGTGTAAGATCCATATTTCCCATGCCACAGCTGCCATTTAATTTCTCTGTCTGAATTTCACTGATGTCAGCAGTTCCCACGCCAACTGTAAAATTTGCCTCTTTTACATCCAGACTGCCGGAATTCTCAAGGGTTCCTGCCCCCACATTCACTTCCATCTGATCCGCTTTAAAATCGCCATCCAGTTCGATGGTTCCGGCTCCCATCTGAAGTTTTATCTTCTGAAGGCTTAAGTTTTCCGGGCAAAAAATTTCTACGGAACGGTTTCTTACCTTCTGGCTGCTGGCGATTGTCAGACTGCCGTTGTCATTGCTGATCTTAACACGATTGTGATTCTTCCCTGTAACTTTCACCTGGACTTTAGCCTCATTCCAGGTCTTCAGGACCAGTTCTTCGTATCTCAGATCACAGGAAAGGTCTGAAACAGCAGAAGCTTCATATACTTTCGTATATGCGGAACCGTCTGCATTGTCTGTCAGAACACCTTTTTCATTTACTGCCTTCTCTGCATCTGCCACAAGATCCTCATCCTGCCCATCCATAGCTGCTTCGGAATTCTCTTCATCCCAGCCGTCTTTATGATCCAGGATATGAAGTATCTGGGTGATTCCGTTATCCAGAGCACCTATATCTCCCATAGTCGCTCCCATGGCAGCTCCGCCTGCAGTAAGTCCCAAACCCGCCGCACCGAATACTGCCGCAAGGATCAGGATTACCTTCAGAAAACGTTTCATACTTTTTCCGCCTTTCTTCCATTCAGGAGATTACTGCAGAATCCTGTAAATTTCCGCAGGATCGCCGGCAGTATCTTACCTGTGAACCACACCGTCAGTGCCAGTAACAAAAGTCCAAGTGCCATCATCAGAAATCCGATACCGATAGTCAGGATCCCGGCCGACGGAAGAGATACCACCATGGCAATTCCAACAGCAATACACGCAACTGCACCGATTACAAGAATGATCGATCCCGCTCCCGCAAAAAATGTCAGCAGGAAGGGCAGTAACGCCAGTGTCACCAGAATTCCCAGTGCTCCGCCAAACAATCCTTTAATCAAAGGAGCCGCAAAAACAAGAACGATCAGCGCAAGGATGATCCCTGCCTTATTCTGCTTCTTCTCTGCATGATAGCCACGCTGGGCCCGACTTTTCCTGCGGTTTTCGGCACTTCCTGTATCATGAGGCTCTTCTTCCTGTCCATCTCCGCGTACTGTTATTTCTGTGTACTGATCTGGCATCTCCCCGTTCTCTTTCACACGGGTGTCCTGATATCCGTTCTCTGTGTATTCCCCGTAATCTTCACTGTTCTCCTGAAGATCTGCCTTGATGATCGCGGCAACCTTCCCCGGATTTCCCAGTTCCCGGATCACTTCTCCTTCATTCTCCGGACCTGCATCATCAAAATATCCTTCATAATATTCCAGTGCCTCCTGTCTCTCCGCCTCTGAAATATCGGAAAGCAGCCGTTCAAGCTGTTCCATAAACTGCTTTCTGTTCATAATTATACTCCCTCCTCAAACATCCTGGTAATCTTGGATGAATAGATCTCCCATTCACTTCTGTAAAGATTCAGCTGCGCTGCGCCCTTATCTGTCAGCTTGTAATATTTCCGGTTTCTGCCTGCATATTCCATATTGTAGGCTTCCAGGCATTCATCCTTCTGAAGCCTCCGAAGAACCGGATACAGCGTGGATTCTGAAACTTCCAGAACACTTCGCACATCCTGGGTGATCTTATACCCGTAGGTACCGTCCTTCTCTCTGGAAATAACAGCCAGGACGATCGCATCCAGGAGGGCTGCTCCTGTATTAAATACCATCTGCTCACCTCTCTATGACCTGTAAAATGGACATTCAACTTCCACCTTACTACATGCTCATGAAACGCGATGGCGTTTTTCATTCACATGATAAGTCATGTAATATTGTTCTGTGAATAATACTATATATCGTATAATATAGTTTTGTCAATAGTATTTAGAAAAATCCTTTCATCCTTTATAATATTTTCAGCAGTTTGAGATTGATATTATGGAGGAAATTATGACAGATTCAGATAAAATACAGACATTACCGCTTCCTTTTCTGGAGCGTATGAAAGAAATGCTTGGAGATGATTATGACGCTTTCCTTGAAAGCTACGAAAATCCCCGCACCTACGGTCTCCGTGTAAACACTGCAAAGCTCTCCTGCCAGGACTTTCAGGAACTTTCCCCTTTCCCAATCCGGCCGATCCCGTGGATCAGCACCGGATACTTCTATGATGAGGAAAGCCGCCCCGCCCGATGCCCTTACTACCAGGCAGGACTTTATTATCTTCAGGAACCAAGTGCCATGACACCGGCTTCCAGACTTGCCATCGAACCGGGAGATTTTGTCCTGGATCTCTGTGCGGCTCCCGGTGGAAAAGCAACTGCCCTTGGGGCTGCCTTAAATGATACCGGCTTTCTTCTTGCCAATGATATCAGCACTTCCAGAGCCAGAGCCCTTCTTCGGAATCTGGAACTTTTTGGCATGAAAAATATGCTCGTCACAGACGAAAAACCGGCAAAACTTGCCCAGCGTTTCCCGGCTTTCTTTAATAAGATCCTTCTGGACGCCCCATGCTCCGGGGAAGGCATGTTCCGAAAAGAGGAGGCACTTGCCCGTGACTGGACCCCGGAAAAATCCGCGGAACTTTCCGATATCCAGAAAGACCTGATCTTAAAAGCTGCCGATATGCTTCGTCCAGGCGGAATGATGCTTTACTCCACCTGCACCTTCTCCCCCTGCGAAGATGAAGAGGTTGTGGCTTATCTTCTCCGTGAGCGTCCGGATATGGAACTTATGGAAATGCAGGGATACGAAGGATTCTCTCAGGGCCGCCCGGAATATGCCGGTATAGCCGATGATTCCGATTCCGAAATCACATTAAACTTAAATACATTTGATCCGGAAGAACTTCAAAAATGCGTTCGAATCTTTCCACACAAAATGGATGGCGAAGGTCATTTTCTCGCCCTGTTCCACAAAAAAGGCGATTCTCTTCCACCTGTTTTCCGTTTCTCCGCAAAAGGGCCGGACAAAAACACTCGGAAATGGCTGGAGGAATTTTTCTCGGAGATCGGCCTGAAAACCATTGGCGGCCAGGAATTTGACTGGAACCGTGTGGAAGTCCGCAAAGATAAAGTGTACTACCAGCTGCCTTTCCCGCTGGATCTCCGTGGGATCTCCTTCCTTCGAAACGGTCTCTATCTGGGTGATCTGAAGAAAAACCGATTTGAACCGTCTCAGCCACTGGCGCTGGCTCTTCATAAAGGAGATGTGGAAGCCGTTATCTCTCTGCCGGTTTCTGATGAGCGGCTTACCCGTTATCTGAAAGGCGAAACTCTTATGATCGAGCCGGAAGAGGCCGCTCACAAAAAAGGCTGGCATCTTCTCTGCGTGGACGGTTATCCTCTTGGCTTCGGAAAACTTGTAAACGGAATCCTTAAAAACAAATATCCTGCAGGCTGGAGAGTATAAGCGCTCCGCTGCAGGATATTTCCCCACATCAATATAATATCACATTTGCCAGTCAGAGACCGAACCTTTCTGCAAAGTAAGTATTCGGTCTCTGACTTTTATTTTTCACAACAATATTTCTTACAACAGAATTTCTTTTCCCAGCGTAAACGAATAAATATACCGTTCCTTCACTTTCCGGCCTGTCATCCGCTCCAGCGCCTGGGCATAATCTTCCAGCTGAACACGATAACGATCGATCAGTTTCTGTTCTTCTCCACGTCTCACAAAGTCCGTTTTATAGTCCACCAGAACGATCTCTTCGTCCTCAATAAAATATCCGTCAATGATTCCCTGCACCAGAACATCTTCCTCGCACTGCCACTCCGGTTCCAGCTCCGAAGCTTTTCTTGCGATCACAAACGGCTGCTCCCTAAACAGCAGCTTCTTCTCTGAAGCCGCTTTCATCCTCTGGCCGAGAGATGATTCCACAAAGTTCCAGATGTCTCTTACCCGGACAGACTCAGCCTCTTTTCTTTCCATCTTCTTATTATCAACCCATTCTCTCAGCTGACTGCGGATTTCCTCCTGGCTTCCGGCATGTCCGTAATCCAGGCACTCCATCACCCGATGATAAGCCGTTCCGCGAAGTGCTCCTGTATAACCTTCCTCTTTTTTCTCCTCGATAAACCGAGGAACTATCGGCTGAATTTCTTCTTCCGTCTCATAATCCACCGTCTCTTCAAGATCCTGTTCACTGTGGTAACTTCTCTTTTTCAGTTCTGATACACTGACTTTCACAGGAAGATCTTCCAGATATTGATATGGATATATGAAAGAAAACCGTCTCTCGATCTCTTCCCGGATCTCACTGTCAAAAACTCTGCCCGGATTCCAGTTTTCCAGAGTTTCTTTCTTCATTTCCCGCTCTGCCTGTTCCACAATCTCATTTTCTGTAAGATCCTGTGCTGTGATCTTCGTCACCACAAATTCCGAAGGATCCCCATACAGTGGATTCATCCGGTTCATAAATATTCCATATTCATGGAAAAGTGACGACATACACCTGTGCCTTGCAAGAGATGGAAGTACATAATCCCAGTAAGTTTTTCCACGCATACGCAGTCCCAGAGAAAGCAGCTCTTCTTTACTGTCCCTTAATACGGACAGTGATGTCAATTTTTGTTCCAGATCTCCCACTGTTCCACAGAGAATCAGTTTTTCTTTTGCTCTGGTAAGTGCTACATACAGCACACGGAGTTCCTCCCCCAGACTTTCTTTAAGAAGTTCCCGGCGGATGATCTGTTTGCACAGGGATGATGCGATGATCCTCTTTTCCGGCAGTATGGCATCCGCACCGATGCCAAGATCCGGATGGATCAGGATACTTGCATTCATATCCCGGAAATTAAACCGTTTCCCCATTCCTGCCGCAAACACGACAGGAAACTCCAGACCCTTGCTCTTATGAATGGTCATGATCTGCACAGCACTTTCTCCTGCCCCGGAAAGATTCACCTCTCCGTAATCCACCTGATACTGCTGCAGTTTCTGGATATACCGTACAAAATTAAACAGACCACGATAACTTGTCTTCTCGTATTCCATGGCTTTTTCCACCAGCATGTTCAGGTTTGCACTTCTCTGTGCGCCATCTGGCATAGCCTTTGCATGGTTTCCATATCCGGTACGTTCCAACACTTCCAGGATCAGCTGGTGGACCGGCGTATATGCAGCCATATCCCGGAGTCCGTTCATTGTGTCCCAAAAACGGGACAGTTTCTCTCCCAGAGTTTTTTTCTTCTCCTCAAAAATCCGGTGTTCCCGATAATCCTCCACAAATGCCCGCACACATTCACAGATCATTCCCTCCGGATATGCGATCCGAAGCTCTGCCAGCTCCTCTGTGGTGCATCCCACAATGGGAGAACGAAGCACACCGGTCAGAGGAATATCCTGAAGAGGATTATCCAGCACCCGGAGATAATTCAGAAGTGTAACAACCTCTGTTGTGGAAAAATATCCGGTTCGGGACGCCGTATAGGACGGAATCCCTCTTGCAGCCAGCACTTCCCCAAAAGTCTCTGCCCAGCCGGCAGCAGAACGAAGCAGGATCACAATATCTCCATACCGCACAGGCCGATACTCACCGGTTTCTTTGTCAAGCACCTGGTCATGTCCCACCATGGAACGGATTTTTCCTGCAATAGCCAGCGCCTCCAGCTCCCTTTCATTTTCCGGTGCGTCCACATCAGCATCCTCCAGGATCTCCCCGTCTTTTTCCACAAGAAGAACCTCGGTTTTTACAAATTCCGCATCCTGTCCCTCTGGAAAAGAGGCTCCCGGATACAGAGCTGCCGCCTCATCATAATCAATTCCGCCCAGGTCTGCTCCCATGATCTGTCGGAAAATAAAGTTGACACTTTCCAGAACTTCCTGTCTGCTTCGGAAATTTTTGTGAAGATCGATCCTCTGCTCCAGGCTGTCTGTCAGAGAATAGCTTTTGTACTTCTCCATAAACAGCTCCGGACGAGCCAGTCGGAACCGGTAAATACTTTGCTTCACATCTCCTACCATAAAGATATTTTTACGGTCATTCACCCAGCCGGAAACATTCTGCATCAGGATTTCCTGAACCAGGTTGCTGTCCTGATATTCATCCAGAAGAACCTCATCGTATTTCTCGGAAAGTTCCCTTGCTGCCTGGCTTGGCGTACAGATATCTCCTTCTTTTTTCAGAAGGATCTCCAGGGCAAAATGTTCCATGTCTGAGAAATCCAGGACATTTTTTTCCCTCTTCTTGTCACTGAAACGCTGTGCAAAATCTTTGGTGAGTTTTACCAGCATCTTTAATGGTCCTGCAGATGCCAGCGTCAGCTCCGTCAGTTCCTCAAGACTGCACTGAAAATACCGGCTTCCCAGATCTTTCAGGATATCCTTTGCATCTTCCCGGATATCTTTTACCAGACTTTTCAGCTGGCCGGATACCCCTTCCATCTTTTTTGTGGAAAGCCTTGCAAATGAAAGATTCTGCAGAGTCTGTACCATCTGATCATAGTCCTGTTTATCGGACAGTTCCTGCAACTGCCGGATCAGCACAAGATCTTTCTGCAGGGCATCCAGATACAGTTCCGGTCCCTCACTTTCTCCACAGATCTCCATGGCACTCCGGTTCAGTTCTTCTGCTTCCTTCAGCGCACTGTCCACAATTTCCCACAGAGACTGGTACCACTTTGTTTCCACAATTCCTTTTTCCGGGTCCAGGCAATAATTCTCCACACAGCCATCCAGCCACTCTTCGGGCCAGGGATTACTCATGGACGCATCATACAGATCCAGAACATGCTCTTTCAGGCTTTCATCGGATTTCCCTGCCGCATAGCATTCCACAAAAGTAGTAAAATCCTCATCGCCCTCTGCATAATAATCTTCAAAAAGCTCCTTGAGCACGTCTTCCTGCAAAAGCTTCAGTTCTCCTTCATCTGCTGTCCTGTAACCCGGGTCCAGTCCGATCAGATGAAAATAATTCCGGATCACATAGGAGCAGAATCCGTCAATGGTCGTGATCTGTGCAGTATGGATCAGTGTCATCTGTCTCTGTAGATGCTCATTATCCGGATCTTCGGCCAGTGCCTGATCCAGGGCACGTTCAATACGTTCTCTCATCTCTCCGGCTGCCGCCCTTGTAAATGTCATGATCAGAAGGCGGTCAATATCCACCGGTTTCACAGGATCCATGATCTTACTTAAGATCCTCTGTACCAGTACTGCGGTTTTACCGGAACCGGCTGCCGCACTGACCAGAATATTCCTGTCCCGGAGCGTGATGACTTTTTCCTGTTCTTCCGTCCATTTCACAGCCATTTATTCGTCCTCCTTCATGATTTTTTTCCACAGGTCACTTTCTGAGAACGATGGTAATCTGTGAAACTCATATCCCGGTATCTTTCTGTCAAATCCGCACACTGTAATATACGGACAATAGGTACAGGCGTTCTTTTTTCCAAGCTCATAAGGTGCCACTGCCGCGTTTCCGTCCAGAATAGACTCCCGGATGTCGCAGATCTTACGGCGCACATATTCCCCCAGTGCATTAAACTGCTGCCTGGATGCCACCGAAGACCGCCTGCTGAAACTTCCGTCCTTATTTCTGGACACCGGTATGGATGCAAGGGTTTCATCAATCTTTATGCTTACATCATCATCCGCCTGGACCAGACCGTTCATTTTCAGTTTTTTCATCACCTGGTCCTGAACCCGCTCTACATCCGCATGGATCTTCTCCTGGATCATGGGATCTTTCACATTATAATAAAAAATTCCTGCAGGAACGATCTCCCGTTCCGGATATTTTCTCTGTTCCACCTTCAGCGCACCATCCAGATAGATCATCAGCTGAAGCTGCAGTCCATGATACAGTGCAAGCATATCAAAGGAAGTATTTCCTGTCTTATAATCAATGACCTTTACATAGACCCGGTTCTTCTCCGGCTCCTCCATAATATCCACACGGTCGATCCGGCCACCCTCAAACTTCACCTCAAAGCCTTCCGGCCGGAA
Organism: Ruminococcus sp. AM36-2AA; assembly: GCF_003461955.1. GTDB lineage: Bacteria > Bacillota > Clostridia > Lachnospirales > Lachnospiraceae > Blautia_A. Next base: position 128,126 of record NZ_QTYB01000007.1, read on the forward strand.
TTCTCCATGTTTCAGCTGTTCCTGCAGTGCCCACACCGTACGCCTTAAGATCCGTCTGGTACGCTCGATCATATATTCATTCCTTGCACTGCTTTTGAGAACTGTATTTCCGTAATCTGCGGAAACCTGATCCAGACAGTCATCTATGATACGGTTTCTCTCTTCCTCTGTAAGATCCGCCCAGTCCAGTCCCTCTTTTCGGACTTCCGCCGCAAATTTTTCCAGTGCCATGTGCATCACATTTCCCATATCCATAGCACGGAATTCATATTCCGCCCGTTCTGTCACTTTCAGGCCATACTGCAGAAAATGTGCAAATGCACAGGCCGCAAACCGCTCCAGCCGGGTAGCACTGTATGAAGAAACTTCCCCGTAAAGAATCCCTGCCACAGTTTTTCCGATCATATCCGATGGACGTTCCGAAAAAGATACTTCTGTCAGCCGTTTCACAAGTGTCCTATATTCCGGACTCTGAAGGTACCAGCTGTACAATTCCTGGAACACTGCATCATCCCGATACTCTTCTCCCGCAAGACCTTTCAGCAGATAATCCAGACTGATTCCCGGAAGTTCCAGAAGCTCCATGGAGTCCTGCACTTCTCCACACTGCCGGATTTCCATTTCCGGAAACATTTCCCGGATATTATTAATAAGAAAGGCCGGGCTTAAAGCTTTTCCCTGACTGTCTGACTGACAGAAAGAAAGACAGAGCAGTTCTCTTGGCTTGGTCATGTTCAGATAGAGATAAAATCTCTGCGTATTCATCAGTTCTTTCGGACCAGGTGCCAGCTGTATCCCCTGATCCTGAAAAAACTCCCTGTCAAGCTCTGTTAAAATCCCCCCACCGGAAGTATTCTTGGGGATATTTCCCTCATTGACTCCAACAAAAAACAGCGCCCGGATATCTTTTAGCCTGGTTCTCTCCATATCTCCCACAAGTACCTGATCCATGCTTGGCGGGATCAACGCCACCTTGGCCTGGTTAAGACCGGTCTCCAGAAGCTGCCGGAAATCCTGGCGGCTCACTGTCTCCTCACCCAGGATCTCCACCATGTTGTCCAGAAGTTCCATAACGATCCCGTATATCTGAGCATACTCCTTCTCCATGGCCTTGTCGCCCTGTTCCTTAAATTTCAGTTCCTGATGTTTCAGTTTCTGCTGCACCTGGCTCTTCAGGGCAAACTCATAGAGAATGGTACAGTATTCCCGTACCGTCTTCTTTCCACCTTTAAAACTTAACGCCAGCTCCCTGGTCTCATCTGCAAACCGCTCCCGGATCTCATTAAGCCTCTGAATATTTTCCGGAGGCATCCCCCGATAGATGCGCACCCATACTTCATCCCATTTCTTAAATCCCCGGATTCCAAGTGCCAGCACATAATTCTCCAGAAGATCTGCTTCTTCCCTGGTCACACAGGACATTCCACATCGGAGATAACGAAATACACTTTCATAGGAAAAATCCTGTACTGCCATCTCAAGAGCTGCCCGGAAATATTCCACAAAAGGATTCATCAGAACCGTATGTTTCTCATCAATGAAATACGGGATCCCGGCTGCTGTAAACACCTGCTTCGCAAGATTTCCGTACTCCTCCAGGTTACCGGTGATCACCGCGATCTCACCGTAGCGGCAGTCTTTTTCACGGACAAGTCTGGCAATCCGCCGGGCAGTTTCTTCCATCTCTTTCAGAGGACTCGTTGCGGAAAACATACAGATCTCATCCTGCTTCTTTTTATATACGTTTTTCCGGTAACGGAAGATATTTTTTTCCAGGAAATGAAGAGCCGGGGCCTGGGAAAACCTGGATTTTCTCACATCTTTCAAAAGAACCGGCTCCTCAATATCTCTGGTCAGTTCCGAAAGTCTGTGGATCATCTGACGGCTCATGTAAAAAAGCTGATAGGGCTTCCCTCTGGTACTTAAATTCTCAGCCGCATCCATGGTCACCGTTACCATCACTTTTTCACAGACAGCAAGCAATTCTCCCACCACCCGCATCTGGATGGGAGTAAAACCGGTGTATCCATCCAGAAGAAGAACGCTGTTTTTCATCTTTCTGGAAAAAGGAAGAGCTTTTTCCAGAGCGTCCATCACTTCTTCTCCCGTCATATAATGATCCTTCAGATACCCGGTAAATGCCTGGTAAAGAACAGATACATCTTTCAGTTTCATCTGAAGTAATGCCCTGTCACTGGAATCCTCGATCATCTCCTGAATTTCACTGTCCCGGATATCGTACTGCATAAATTCTGACAAAATGGACTTCACTTCATCCAGATATCCCGCCTTACGCATCTGGCCTCCCAGGTAGGAAAGCTCCTTTCCATGCTGCTGGACCATCTTCTGGAGCACCATGCTCTTACCGGTTTCTTCCAGAAGCGTACGGCTATCTCCGCCAACTTCCTCCAGCACGCGGTATGCCAGACGCTCAAAACTTAAAATATCAATATTCAGGATTCCTTTTCCCGGACTCATCTCCACCAGTGTCTTCTGGGTCTGCATGGTAAACTGTTCCGGCACGATCACAAAGAAAAGCTTCTCCGGATACAGTCCGGCCTGTTCTATGATATTCTGATATGCATAACAGGACTTTCCACTTCCGGAACTTCCTATAATAAACTGTAGTGACATTCTTTTCCTCCTGATTTTCCTGCAGATTTTCGGTCGCTCTGGCGCATTTTACACCTGAAGTATCTCTATCATACCACAAATCCTGTTCCCATAGAACGGGCGCTCTGGCATAAATTCTCTTCTCTTTTAATAAACTATATAAAAAAGCTTCGGGAGGCGTGCGCCATGAGTTCCAAAACCAGGATCATCGTCCTACATATGAAAGAGATCATCTACACAGCCGTCTTTCTGGCTCTGGCTGTTGTTCTGGCTGTCATCCTTTTCTTCATGTTCGGTCCCGGAAAAGCTGCCAGCCATACAGCCGGCGAAAAATCCCGCTACAAACCGGGTGTATACACCTCTTCCATTACCCTGAATGATAATACCTTTGATGTGGAAGTCACCGTAAACGCTGACAAAATCAAAGCCATTCGTCTGGTAAACTTAAGCGAAACAACAAAAGCTTCCTACCCTCTCATGGAGCCGGTTCTGAATTCCCTGGCAAGCCAGATTTATTCCAGCCAGTCCCTGGAGGACATTCAGTATGCAGGAGACCGGAAATATACCTCCCAGGTACTCCTTTCGGCCATCACAGACGCAGTAAAAAAAGCGGAGAACACATAAGCTCTCCGCTTTTTTATCATGTCAGGTAAATCCGATCATAAATCGTACCTTTCCATTACACTCTGTGATCTATCTTCAGATTTCAATCTTCTCCAGCACATCCTGCCAGATCCTTGCACTTGCATCACTTGGCATTCTTAAATCTCCCCTTGGAGAAAGTGCCACACTACCTACCTTCGGTCCATCCGGCAGGCAGGAACGCTTGAACTGCTGGGCAAAAAATCTCCGGTAGAAGGTTTTCAGCCATTTCAGGATCGTCTCTTTATCATAAATTCCGTCAAAAGTCAGGCAGGCAAGCCGATAGATCTTATCCGGTGTAAATCCTGCACGCAGCATGTAATACAGATAGAAATCATGGAGTTCATAAGGTCCTACCAGATCTTCGGTCTTCTGGGCGATCTTGCCATCCTTCGGCGGCAGAAGCTCAGGGCTGACCGGCGTATCCAGAATATCCAGAAGAACTTCTTTCAACTCCTCATCCCCGCAGGTATCCGCATAATAACGTACCAGATGACGTACCAGTGTCTTCGGGACAGAAGCATTCACGCCATACATGGACATATGGTCACCATTGTAGGTTGCCCATCCAAGAGCCAGCTCGGAAAGATCTCCCGTTCCCACAAGAACGCCGCCTTCCTTGTTTGCCGTATCCATCAGAATCTGGGTACGCTCACGTGCCTGGCTGTTTTCATAAGTCACATCGTGGATCTTGGGATCATGTCCGATATCCCGGAAGTGGACATTTACCGCCTCTTTAATATTCACCTCAGTAAGTTTTGCGCCAAGGCAGCGGCTTAACTTACATGCATTCTGATAGGTTCTGTCTGTTGTTCCAAAACACGGCATGGTCACACAGTGGATCTGCTCTCTCGGCATTCCCATCCGGTCAAAAGCACGGGCCATTACAAGAAGCGCCAGGGTGGAATCCAGTCCGCCGGAAAGTCCTACCACCGCACTCTTGCTGTGGATGTGTTCCATACGTTTCTTAAGTCCCATGGCCTGAATATTCAGGATTTCCTCGCAACGCTCATCACGTTCTTCCTTCACAGACGGAACGAATGGATACTGGGGATACGTTCTGGTAAGTTCGGTTTCTTCCTCTTCTACGGAAAAACCAACTCTTGTATGACTGCAGGTGGAAACTGCCGGATATGTGGACATTCTTCTTCTCTCATCAGCCAGTCTCTGTACATCGATCTCACTGTAAATAATGCCGTTCTCAAAACGTCTGCTTTCCGCAAGCATGGAGCCATTTTCCGCGATCATATTCTGTCCGCCGAACACAAGATCCTGAGTGGACTCGCCCTCTCCTGCGCTTGCGTAAATATATCCGCAGATCAGCCGTGCGGACTGCCCGCTTACCAGAGTTCTCCGGTAGGAATCCTTCCCTACCATCTCATCGCTGGCAGAAAGATTGACGATAATATGGGCGCCGTTGATGGCATGACGGATACTTGGCGGTGCCGGAACCCAGAGATCCTCACAGAGCTCTGCCGCAACAGTGAATTCCGGGAATTCCTCACACTCAAAGATCAGGTCTGTTCCAAAAGGAATCTCATCCCAGAACTCATCTTCCTCATTTTTCACGCCCTTCAGGAAGTCCACAAATTCCACATCTTCTTCCTCTGCACCGGCAAACTGTCTCTGTTCATAAAACTCATTATAATTAGGAATATGGGTCTTCGGCACAAATCCCACGATACGGCCATGATTCAGGGCAGCTGCCACATTATAGAGCTTGCCTCTGTGACGCAGCGGAAGTCCCACAAAGATCAGGGCATCCGTCTCTTTTGTCTCGTCTGCAATATGCAGAAGTTCATCCCACGCACTGTCCAGAAGACATCTCTGGAGAAAAAGATCGTGGCAGGTATAGCCTGTGATACAGAATTCCGGAAATACCATCAGCTTGACATGCTCTTTTTCCATTTCATGAATGGCCTTCAGGATTTCATCCCCGTTTGCCTTGCAGTCTGCAACGGTAACTCTCGGCGTTGCTGCTGCCACCTTGATAAAACCATGCTTCATTTTTTCTTCCTCCTGCGGCTTATCGCTTGCACTCTTTTATGATTCTCTTAAGATCTTCCACGCTGAATTTATAATTTTTATTGCAGAAATGGCAGTTCATCTCAATGTCCTTGCCTTCCTGGACCATCTCGTTGAGTTCTTTTCTTCCAATGCTGATCAGCGCTTTTTCCACACGTTCTCTGCAGCAGTTGCAGTGGAACTGTGTGGGCAGTGTATCATTGATCTCGATATCAAAACCTTCCAGTACTTTCTCAAGAAGGCTTTCCGGTGTATGGCCCTGCTCCAGAAGGCTGGTAACAGAATCGATCTTTGATACGTTTTCCTCAAGCTTTGCAATCACTTCTTCCTCTGCAAACGGCATCAGCTGCACAATAAAGCCGCCGGCCTGACGAACCGTATTATCCTTATTCATCAGCACACCCAGTCCTACTGCAGACGGAACCTGCTCACTGGTGGCAAAATAATAGGTAAGGTCTTCTGCAATCTCACTGGTCTGAAGTGCAACCTGACCCACATATGGCTCTTTCAAGCCCATATCCTTGATCACATCCATAAACCCTACACCGACAGCTCCCGCAACATCCAGTTTGCCTTTGCTGTTTGCCGGAATACATACATCCGGATTTCCTACATAACCTTTTACATTTCCGTGAGAATCCGCAGTTACCGTAATCCCCTGCAGCGGTCCGCCTGCGTGGATACGAAGTGTAAGAAGATCTTTTTCCCCTTTCATCATCGCTCCCATCATGGCACCACCGGTAAGGAGACGTCCCAGTGCCGCTGTTGCCACCGGGCTGGTATTATGATTCTGTCTCGCTGTCTCCACCATATCTGTTGTCACAGCCGCAAACGCACGGATCTGGCTGTTTGCCGCTGTTGCTCTTACAATATAATCACTCATATAAAAAAATTTCCTCCTTTATTTCTCTTCTGCCGAAATTCCTTTGCCATGTTCTCTTGCCACAAAGGTCAGTCTTCCGCTGTCCGGTTTCGGTGCATCCTTGGTGTATGCATCATAAACTGCCAGAGGGATAAGGCCTGCCTTTTCAAGCAATTCCCGGATTTTCTCCGGCTCATAGGCCTTCTGGTAATGGATTTCTTCATCTCTCTCATAAAGTCCGTCTTCTCTTGGAAGGAACAGAGTCAGATCATAAACGTTAATTCCTGTCTCTTCGTCAAATTCATTTTCCCAGATAAAACTGCCCTCTTCCCGATTCTCCGCAATAGTCGTATTTCCAAGTATTTCCCGGTATTTATACGGCGTATTCATATCAAATATAAAAATTCCATCCGGATCAAGATAATTATTCACCAGTTTAAATACAGTAAGAAGATCTTCTTCCTCTGTAATATAATTCATACAGTCACAGACGCTGACGATAGCCCGCACTGTTCCGTAAAGTTCAAACTCCCGCATATCCTGCTCCAGGTAAAGGATCTCATGGCCGGACTCTGCCCGTTTTTCCATGGCCTCTCCCAGCATTTCCTCGGAATTATCTACGCCGATCATATCATAACCGGACTCTGCCAGAAGTTCCGTCATCACTCCGGTCCCGCAGCCAAGTTCCAGCACGATCCCGTCTTCAATTCCGTATTCCTTAAGGCTTCCGATCAGATATTCCGCCCATTTTTCATATTCCACATTGTCCATGAAGATATCATAAACTCTGGCAAAATCGCTGTATGCTTCCATAAAAACCTCCAAATATTTTCCGGGCGTTCCATCGCCCGCAGCGTTCACATTATACCATGTCTTCCTGTATAAGTATACGCCTCTGACATAATATGACACAAAAAATCCGGGACCGCAGCCACAAAAGCTGTGATCCCGGATTTCTTATCTAACCGAATCTCCTGCTGCTCCAGGCTTTACTGTACAGGCATATAGTATACGTCTGCAGCCTCACCGTGCCAGTAGAAGCTTGTTCCATCCTCTTCATATACATCACAGTCATACTGAGAAGAGAAGGTGAAACGGTTTCCTTCGTTATCCATCCATGCACCGTTTCCGTCCGGAACGATAACACGTGGTTTACCATCGGAGTTTCTGTAAATAGTTCTTGTCTCATCTGTGTTGCCAAGCTGCTCATCTGTAAATCCGCCATTTACAATAGCACCGGAGGAGCTGCTGTCAGTGGATGCAGTTCCATCGGAAGAACCGTCAGATGTACTGCTTCCGTCTGTAGATGTTCCGTCAGATGCTGCACTTCCGTCTGTAGATGTGCTTCCGTCGGCAGCTGCAGTTCCATCTGCTGCTGTTCCGTTAGAAGAAGCTGCTGCATTACCATCTGCAGATGCACTTCCGTCAGAGGAAGCTGCTGCATTACCTTTACCGGCAGTCTTGGCTGCGGAACCATTTGCCGCACTCTTCAGAGTGGAATCACCAAGGATTGCAAAGCTGTCGACAGACTCCTGAACCTTTTTCAGAGCATCCTCTTTTTTAACAGATGCCACAAGGCTGTAATACTCGCTGTCATTTACAAAATATTTATTGATGGCATATACATAACCATCACTCTTGGTTGTATCCTTGTATTTTACAGTGTAGGAATAGATATTGATTCCATCTTTCTGGTCTGACTTATAATCCTGGATCTCAAAATCGGTTCCATTGACCATGTTCTCTGCCTGTGTCATGGAAACGGCCATATCCTGTGAATTCGGAATTACCGCAGACTCCAGATCTGCACCAGAACCGTGAAGGATCAGAATTTTACCCTGATCCGGAGACTCAAAGCTTAACATATCTGTCTCATCGGATTTATTAGCCCAGGTTGCATCCGGAAGCTTAATCGCTACGGATTTATCCTTGGATGTGTAGGTTGTGTTCTGTGCATCTGCCGCAACAGTCGGTGTAGCTGTCGCTTTCTTCGCAGGTGTAGGAGTAGGAGTAGACTCCACAACCACGCTGTCCTCTTTTCCACCTCCGAAACTACATGCAGTCATGACACCAGAGAGAGCAACAGTCATAGCTAAAAGTGCGATAAATTTTTTATTCTTCATAGTATCCTCCTCATAATCATCATCAGTCACAAAGTGTGTCCGGAATATTCGCTCCTGAACACACTCTTTGCTACATTTTACGATTTTATTACAACTTTGTCAATTGATTTCTCCCTGTACTTTATGAATATCCTGTAAACAAATATCCCATTCCGTACAGAATTTTTCCTATATTATAATCTCCCCAGATGTGCCTATCTTATTCTATTCTGCTTCTGATCCTGTATTTCCGATTTTACACTGCCTCTGCGGAATTTCTGTTTTCTTTTAATCTGTCCCCTTTTTTTTTTCGATAATTGTGTCTTTATTCGTACACACTCATGTTGTAAAGTATATCCAACCAAAAACATATGAAAAGAGGACATCTATATAAAGATGTTTTCGGGAAAGGATTCATAACTATGGAAAAAGCAGTTCAGACATCTCAGGGAACCGATCAGGAACTTTCATCTGTTCAGTTTCTCACCATCACAGCCGTATTTGTTGCACTGACTTATATCTTCACAGCATTTATTAATGTCAAGCTTCCAATTGCAGCCAACGGCGGACTGATCCACCTTGGAAATGTACCGCTCTTCATCGGTGCCATTTTATTTGGAAAGAAAACCGGAGCCATCGCAGGCGGAATCGGAATGGGCTTGTTCGACCTTCTCTCCGGCTGGACCCTTTGGGCACCATTTACCCTTATCATCGTAGGCATCATGGGATTCACCGTAGGTAAAATCACAGAAGACCACAAACATCAGAACATGAAATGGTATGTGATCGCCATCGCAGCAGCCTGCGTGATCAAGGTTGTCGGTTACTACATCGCAGAAGTTATCATCTACGGAAACCCTCTGGCACCTGTATCTTCTATTCCTGGAAACCTGGTACAGATTGGAGTTGCAGCAGTTATCGTTCTCGTAGTGATCACACCATTAAACCTTGCAGCAAGAAAAACCGGATTAAAAAAATAAATAACCAAAGAAAACAAGAGGTGAGTTTATGTATAAGATCATGACACCGGGACCTACACAGGTCGCAGAAAATGTCCGTCTGGCAAGAAGCCTGGAATGCACCAACCCGGATCTGGACGAAGATTTTGTCGAATTTTATAAAGAAACCTGTGAGAAGATCAGCGCTCTTCTCCACACCTCCAATGAAACCCTCATCTTAAGTGGTGAGGGTATTCTTGGTCTGGAGGCTGCCATCGCTTCCATGACTGAGCCTGGAGATAAGGTTCTCGTTCTCGACAATGGTATCTATGGAAAGGGCTTTGCCGATTTTGTTTCCATGTACGGAGGCAAACCGGAACTTTATACCCGAGATTACCGGAATACCCTCGATGTGAAGGAACTGGAAGATTTTCTTGCAGATAACCATGACTACAAATATGCAACCGTAGTTCACGGCGATACTCCAAGTGGTATGCTCAACGATGTCGCTGCCATCTGTCCCCTTCTTAAAAAATATGGAATCCTTACCGTTGTAGATTCTGTCTCTGCTTCTTTCGGCGAACCACTGAACATTGATGCATGTCAGATTGATATCATGTGCGGCGGATCACAGAAAGTGGTATCCGCACCTCCGGGACTTACCTTTGTTGTAGTCAGCAGCGATGCAAAGAAGGCAATGACTGAAAGAAAGACACCCATTGCTTCTTTCTACGCAAATCTCACAACCTTTGCACATTATTATGAAGAAAAATGGTTTCCATATACCATGCCGATCAGCGATATCTATGGCCTGCGGGCTGCTATTGACAACATTGCCGATGATCCCGGGATCCTTACACGCCATGCCAAAATCGCCGCAGCCTCCCGAAAGGCCATTACAGGAGCCGGACTTAAGCTGTATCTCCACAGCGGCTATTCCAGCACTGTAACTGTTTTTGAAGTTCCGGAATGCACCACAGCCGCTGCGATCCTGGACGGAGTCAAAAAAGACTACAACATCATGCTTGCAGGTTCTTTCGACGTTCTCGCAGGCAAGGTCATCCGCATCGGCCACATGGGAAACAATGCAACTTTCTACAATGTACGCGACGTTTTCCACGCTCTGGACGGAACCTTACGGAAACTTGGTGTTCCGCTTACCGGATCTATGGAAGAAATCTTCTGTGAAAACATGAAATAGAACAACTCTATTATATCTTTTGATTCTTTATCAAAAAATCATCAAAAAACGCTGTAAAAGGAATTTTGTACCACGATTTCCTTTTACAGCGTTTTGTATTATTTTTTATTCTGTTATTTCATACATATACAATTCATGAAGTGCTCTGGTTGCCGCAATATATCTGGCTCTCTGCACGATAGGGCTTCGGTCTGCTCCCGGAAATACCGAAAATACCTGGTCAAATTCCAGGCCTTTTGCCATATAAAAGGTGGTAACCGTAAGACCTTTTTTGAAGTTTGTACTGTCTCTGTGAAGCAAGGACAGCCGCTCCTTTGTATCAAATCCTTCTGCTTCCAGTTTTTTCTGAAGGATATAGTATGCTTCTCTTGCCTCATCTGCAGTTCTCGTTATCACCGCTGCTGTCTCGTAAGAAAATTCTTCCTGGCCTTCCGCACCGGCTGTCTCCATATCTGCCATTTCCATTCTGTCTGCTTCAGCTTCCGTCACTGCCTGCTTCTCCAGTTTCAGTTCCTTCACCACGCGCTCCAATGCCTCGATAAGCCCCGGAAATTCTTTTTCCTCCACCGGTTTTCCATGACGCTCAAACAGTTCCACTTCTGTGATCCCGGCAAGCTGATTTGCATAAGAAGCGATCTCAATAGTGTTACGGTAGCTCTTGTTCATCACGATCCTGCGAATATCTTTTCCAAAGATCTTCGGAAGGAATGTGAGTACATCCTGCTGATCCCCGTCCATGGTCTGCTCCCGGTCTCCAAGGATCGTCATCTTACATTTAAAAAGCTTCTGGATGATCAGATACTGGATCCTGGAATAATCCTGCATCTCATCTACGATCAGGTGACGGACACCACTGTCCTCCTGCTGGGTTTCCAACCGGTATTTCAGATACAGAACCGGATACACATCCTCATAACGAAGCTTTCTTTTTTCGTACTGTACCTGTGGAAGCGCCGGAAATCCCTCCTGCCTCAGGAAACGATTGTATAACACATAAAGGTCTCTTGTCTCATACATCCGGTAAAAACGGCTCTTCACTGCCTCCCGCTCTTCCTCCGAAAGGTCAAATCCCTTCAGCGTTTCCACCTCATCAATGAAATACTCCGCCACTGCATCCATTCTGGAAAGCAGCGGGATATCCATAAATTTAAAGTAAAAGAGCTCGATGATCTCCTGTTCTTTTTTGACTACACCACGATGTTCCACATCCCGGAAATTCATAAGGCTGTCTTCCAGTTCTACCAGATACCCTTCCATGCGGTCCAGAAAATCCCGGGACTGTTTTTCCTTCAGAAGTTTCTCATCGCACAATCCTGCGATCTGACGCTCGATCAGATCGTAGCGGTCTTCGCAGTCTGACACTGTATTTTTCAGTCTCTTATAGGCAAAAAGATCAAAGCTCATCTCCCGGATATTCTCTTCTCCAAGCTCCGGCAGAATATGGGAAATATAATCCGAGAACACTCCGTTGGGTGAAAGCACCAGCACAGAAGAAGATTTCAGATTTTTCCTGTCATGATAGAGAAGATAGGCGATCCTGTGCAGGGCGATGGATGTCTTGCCGCTTCCTGCAGCTCCCTGGATCACCATGATCCGGTCCGAAGTGTTTCGGATAATGGCATTCTGCTCTTTCTGAATGGTGCGGATAATGTTTTTCAGCTGTACATCTCCGTTACTTCCAAGCTCTGCCTTCAGGATCTCATCATCGATCTTCACATCACTTTCAAACTCATAGATCATTTTTCCACCACGGATCTTATACTGCCACTTGGCAGCAATGTCTCCATGGATTTCCCCCAGAGGTGCCTGATAGGATGCCGGCCCTTTGTCAAAATCATAGAACAGTCCGGACACCGGTGCTCTCCAGTCATAGATCAGTGGAAGGCCACCGTTTTCCTCCGCAAGGTTTGCAATTCCGATATAAAAGATCTCAGGCTCATCGTCGCCCTCATAACAGAAATCTACTCTTCCAAAAAATGGAGAATCCATCATTTTCCGGAACCTGCGGCGCAGCTCAATCTTCTCATTGCTTGCATTAATCTCATGGAGAAGTGCCTGCTGGTTATCAAAGTTCTCATAGCCGTACTGATCCATCTCTGTGTAGTTTTCCCAGTAGTACTCGTGCATCCCTTCGATTTCTTTCTGACCTGCTTCTATGGAATCATTCAGCTGAGTGATCCGGTGACGCAGAGTTTCTGTCACATGTGTAAGATATTCCCGTCCGTTTTTTACTGCTGCCATACGCCTTAATCCACCACTACCGCTGTTCCGCTTGCTGTAACCATCAGCATGCCATTGTCTGCGCCAAGCACCTCATAATCGATATCCACACCGATCACTGCGTTGGCTCCCATTGCTGCCGCGCGCTGCTCCAGCTCTTTCAGTGCCTCTTCTCTGGCTTTCTGAAGCTCTTCCTCATATCCGGCACTTCTTCCGCCGAAAAAATTCCGAAGACCTGCGCCAAGGTCCTTGATAACATTCACTCCTGTGATCACTTCCCCGAATGCGATTCCTTTATATTCACGGATTGCTCTTCCCTCTACCGATGGTGTTGTTGTTATGATCATGGTAAATCCTCCCGTTTCTTTCATTTTTTATAGATACTCCGGAGCCTTTTTTGAAAGCCCTGTTTCAGAGTCCTTACTACAGAATTATACCTGAAAGCGGAACGGATGTATAGAGTAAAAAAGCGAAGCGGACGTTCGGAATCCGCTTCGCTCTTTTTTTATATAATAACACTTTGTCTTTCTATCAGCTTATGCCTGTGCCTCTTTTTTCTCGAACTGACTATTATAAAGATCTGCATAAAATCCTTTTCGTGCCAGCAGTTCTTCATGATTGCCCTGCTCGATAATATCTCCGTCTTTCATAACCAGGATCAGATCTGCATCTCTAATGGTGGAAAGCCTATGGGCAATGACAAAGCTGGTTCTGCCCTTCATCAGGTTATCCATGGCCTTCTGGATCTGCATCTCGGTTCTGGTATCTACGGAAGATGTGGCCTCATCCAAGATCAGGATCTTATTGTCCGCCAGGATCGCCCTTGCAATGGTGAGCAGCTGCTTCTGGCCCTGGGAAACGTTGCTGGTCTCCTCATCCAGAACCATCTGATAGCCGCCAGGCTGTTGCATGATAAAGTTGTGGATATGAGCCGCTTTTGCAGCTGCGATCACCTCTTCATCGGTTGCATCCAGTCTTCCGTACCGGATATTTTCCATAATGGTTCCGGAGAACAGCCAGGTATCCTGCAGTACCATTCCAAACATCTCACGGAGATTACTGCGGTTGAAATTACGGACATCATGACCGTCAACCTTGATACTTCCGCCGTTTACATCATAGAAACGCATCAGAAGTTTGACCATGGTTGTCTTTCCGGCACCGGTCGGTCCTACGATAGCGATCTTCTGACCGTCATGCACATCCGCGGAAAAATCATTTACAATGATCTTATCCGGGTTGTAGCCGAATTTTACATGCTCAAACTGTACATTTCCTTCCAGTCCCTCAATAGAATCCGGATTCTCCGGCTGAAGTTCTTCCTCCGGCTCCTCCAGGAATTCAAATACACGCTCGGAGGCTGCCGCGGAAGACTGCAGAAGGTTTGTAACCTGTGCGATCTGCTGGATCGGCTGTGTAAAGTTACGGATGTACTGGAAGAAAGACTGGATATCACCAACCTCGATCCTGCCTTTGATCACAAAAATACCACCTAAAAGCGCAACCATTACATATCCCAGGTTTCCCACAAACTGCATGATCGGCATCATCATTCCGGAAAAGAACTGAGATTTCCATGCAGACTCATACAGCTTTCCGTTATCACGTTCAAACTCGGTGAGAACATCCTGCTCTTTGTTAAATACACGTACAACATCATGTCCGCCGAAGTTTTCCTCGATCTGGCCGTTAACTCTTCCCAGATAATCCTGCTGTGCCTGGAAGTATTTCTGGGAATGCTTCATTACCTTGTTGATGATAAGCATGGAAACCGGCAGGATCAAAAGTGCTGCCAGTGTCATCCATACATTGATAGACAGCATCATGATAAAGACACCGATCAGTGTTGTCACAGATGTGATCAGCTGTGTCATACTCTGGTTCAGGCTCATCTGCAGCGTATCCACATCATTGGTCACTCTGGAAAGGATCTCACCGTTGGTACGGCTCTCAAAATAATTCATAGGAAGACGGTTGATCTTCTTTGAAATATCTTTTCTCAGATTATATGTGACATCGTTGGAGATACCGGTCATTACAAATCCCTGTATAAAAGAAAACAGTGCACTTGCCAGATATAATCCAAGTGTCCACAGAAGGATCATTCCGATCTTCTCAAAATCAATTCCGCCGGTTCCGTTAACCTTGGCAACCAGTCCTTTATAAAGCTCTGTGGTTGCTTTTCCAAGGATCTTCGGACCTACGATATTAAATACCGTACCTGCTACCGCAAATACGAACATCAGCATAAAACGGAATTTGTAGCGTCCCATATAACGGAACAGTTTGGCCATTGCCCCTTTAAAGTCCTTGGCCTTTTCGGTGGGCTGCATTCCACGGCCTCCCATAGGCCCTTTTCGTCTTCTCTGCTCACTCATGCCAATTCCTCCTCTGAAAGCTGACTCATGGCAATCTGACGATATACCTCACAGTTCTTCATAAGCTCTTTATGTGTTCCGATTCCTGCCATACGGCCATCATCCAGTACAATGATCTTATCTGCATTGAGAATGGTACTGATACGCTGTGCAACGATGATCGTTGTTGTATCTTTTGTATGCTCCTTCAGTGCTTTACGTAATGTACTGTCTGTCTTGAAATCCAGTGCTGAGAAGCTGTCATCAAAGATAAAGATCTCCGGTTTCTTGGCAATGGCTCTCGCAATGGAAAGTCTCTGCTTCTGACCACCGGAAACATTGCTTCCGCCCTGGGCGATCGGTGACTCATAGCCCTCCGGCTTTGTAACGATAAATTCTTCTGCCTGTGCTACCTGGGCAGCTTCCTTTACTTCTTCCTCTGAAATATCCGTTTTTCCATAACGGATGTTAGAATCGATGGTTCCTGAGAACAGGATTCCCTTCTGCGGAACATATCCCAGTCTCTCACGTACATCCTTCTGCGTCATTTCACGGACATCCACACCGTCAATCTTAACAGCACCTTCTGTTGCATCATAAAATCTCGGGATCAGATTTACCAGAGTACTCTTTCCGCTTCCGGTACTTCCGATTACGGCAACGGTCTCACCTTTTTCTGCCTTAAAGGAAATGTCAGTCAGGACATTCTCTCCGGCTTCCGGATAAGCAAAGCTTACATGATCGAATTCTACGGTTCCTTTTGTCTGTGCCTCTGGTTTCACCGGATTCTCCGGATCATGGACACTGACCTCTGTTTTCAGGACCTCATCAATACGAAGTGCTGCAACATTGGCTCTTGGAAGCATAATGGACATGGCGGTGATCATCAAAAATGACATAATGATCTGCATTGCATACTGGATAAACGCCATAACATTTCCAACCTGCATGGTTCCGTTGTCAACTGCATGTGCGCCACTGTAGATGATAAGAACCGACACTCCGTTCATGATCAGCATCATGGTCGGCATCATAAAAGTCATACATCTGTTTACAAACAGGTTTGTTCTGGTAAGTGTGGCATTGGCCTCCTCAAAACGCTCTTCCTCATGTTTCTCACGACTGAACGCACGGATTACCGGGATACCGGTAAGGATCTCTCTGGTAACCAGATTCAGCTTGTCGATCAGAGTCTGCAGGATTGTAAATTTGGGCATTGCCACCTGGAACAGCACAAAGATCACAAGCAGGATCAGTGCCACTGCTACGCCAAGGATCCATGTCATGGATGCATCCGTATTCAGCACACGGAGCACACCGCCAACACCAAGGATCGGCGCGTACAGAACGATTCGAAACAGCATGGCCATTACCTGCTGCACCTGCTGGATATCATTGGTACATCTTGTGATCAGGGAAGCGGTTGAAAATTTATGGTATTCTCTGCTGGAAAATCCGATTACTTTATTGTAAACACTGTTTCTCAGATCATGTCCAAGAGAAGCGGCAACCCTGGAGGAAAGAAATACCACACAGACCGCTGCCATCATAGTGATCAGCGCCATCAGGATCATCCGCAGGCCGGTGGATTTCATATAATCCATCTGAATGGCATCCACATCCTCACCCATTGCTTCATACTCTGCACGGACATAGGAAACACCTGCCTGTGTGATAATGGAATCCTGCATCTTGTCGATCTTTTCACTGACCTGTTCCTTCATTGCAGCAAGTGCCTCTGGCGGCATCTGGGAAAGTGCTTCCATGGGGTCCGTTCCTTCCGGAATGTCCATTTTTGCAAGAGCTGCTTTGGTTTCCTTACTATCCGAGGTCAGAGTGGAAACGATCACCATCGGTTTGCCGAAAATATCATTCAGCTTATCTCTGTCTTCTTCGGAAACCTTATCTTTTAATACCAGATTGTCTCCATCTTCCTCATAAAATTTATCAACGGTTTTCACATCGGCTTCATCCATAAACAATTTCAGGTTGTCCATGGATGTTTTTCTGATCTTCTCAGGGACACTGTCCTCAATACCGTTCTGCTGGATTCCTACATTAATGATCTTGGATGTATAATCCGGCAGCGACAGATCACAGTATGCCTGAAGAAAAAGAAGCGCAATGATGAGCACGATATAGCCCGCTGAACGTTTCAGATATTTCATCAGTTTAATCACGTTTCTGTTCCTCCTTTTCTGTTATTTCCTCCATCGGAGTCTTTCCTGTAAATTCCTCCGGCTGGATCTTTTCAATATTTGCAAGGATCTGCTCCAGAAATCTCCGAAGCAGGCACTGTTCTGCCTCACTGAAGCCTTCCAGCATCACTGCTTCATTTTTATGGATCCGCTCCAGTGCCTTTGCCTTGGTCTCTTTTCCTTTTTCTGTCAGGTAGATCCTGGTCACACGCTGGTCTTTTTCATCCGGCTTTTTATAAAGAAAGCCTGCCTTCTCCAGTCTCTGTACGGAAACATTTACCGTGGGCGGCTTGATATTCAGGATCTTCGCAAGCTCCCTCTGGCTTAAGCCATCCTTCTTGGCAACAAGTCCCAGGACCGGGATCTGTCCCGGATAAATGCCAAGCTCCTGCATCTGTCCAAAACATTTCGTCATAAAATGTCGGTCTACCTTCATAAATAAAGTTAAAAAGCTGCTCTGCTTTTCTTTCCCATCTTCCTTCTCACAAAACACACTGTCACCCCTTTCATAAACAAAACAGCTGTTCTGACTCCGTTCTGCTGCCTGTTCATAAATATATTCGCCATATATTTTAATTAGTCGGCTAACTATACATAATATACATCTGCACAAAAAATGCAACTGTTTTTTGTGAATTTTACACTTTTTTTAGATTTACAAGCATTTTTAACCGGAAACAAAATCTTATAATTGTTTTGTCTGGCTAATCTATTTAAAAAGAATAATTGTCAAGCGGATATTCGCAATCCTCTTCGCTACGTAGCTCTACACCAAATAACTGCTCCGCAGTTTATCAGGAGGATCTTGCACTCTTCCTGATACAAGCAAGTCCCCACCCACTGCTTATTGCTTTTCGCAACCCCGCAGGGGACTTACTTGATTTGGTTAAACTTTCATATTTGTGCTCAAATATAAGATTCATCTGTCACAGTTTCCGTCACAAATTGAAAATCCTTTTTTCCAGCTTTATAATACGATTAACAACTCGATAAACAGGAGGATCCTTATGTCAAAATTCAGCAACTACCTCAGAAAACTTATCGATCAAAGTGGAGAATCCATTGCTTCAATTTCACGCAATGCAGGAATTGAAAGGACATCAATCCACAAAGCCCTGAAAGATGAACGGATTCTTTCTTATAAAGCCATGCAGATACTGGCCCGTTATTTTGGTCTGTGCACAGAAGAACGTCAGGAATTTTTCCGCCTGCATGACATCAGTCTACAGGGTGAGGATGCCTATGAAAATCGTCAGGCTGTCTGTGATTTTCTGAATACTTTGGCATCTGTTGATTTCTCCATGTTTCCGCCCCCAAAAGTAAACTCGCTTCCTCTGACCGATTCTCTGATCAACGGAGAATACGCTGTTCGCAGTATTATCCGTTCAGTATTAATCTACGAAGTATCTCATCACACAGATGTAGAAATCCAGATGTTCCTTCCAGAGAAACTTGATCTTACTATGGAATTTATGGAATTATGGTTGAATGAGAATCATTTTTCAGTCAGTGAACTTCTTTATCTGCACCGTGTCAGCACTCTGTCTCCAAATCCGGCTCGCAGAAATCTAAAGAAGCTCGGTTCCATAATTCCTCTGTGTCTTGCTTCCCGGGGCAGTTATAAACCTTATTACTTTACAGAAAACCAGCACGCAGTTACAGCTTCTCCTCTGATCTACTATATCATTACCCCATCCTGCCTGCTTCAGATTTCTGAAGATCTGAGTACTGCCAGGATCAGTGACAACACAGAATTAATTTCTTATTATCGCAATTTTTTTCAAACGAAACTGCAAAACTGCGATCTCCTCATCCAGTGCAGTTCTAATATTATGGAAGTCCTTCAGGAATACATTGCCGGCACTTCACCGGATACCATGCAGGTTTTTATGTCACAGCCCTGTCCCGGACGCTATATAACACCTGCAATCATCAAAAAATATCTGAACAGCAACGATATGCCCTATCATCCTATGTACGAGCTTGTGGAACAGCATTTTTCCGTACTACGTCAGGATCAGATCACTTACCTTACTGTTTTTACAGAAAAAGGTCTGTCTGATCTTACACAAACCTGCGTTCTGCAGGATATGCCACCTCAGTATGTTCCACCACTGGATCCTGATGATATCCGTCAAATGCTAAAAACCCTGTATAAAGAAATTTCCGATGAAACTATTTCCGGACTGATTCTTCGCCCCACTCACCTGCAGTTGCCAGACTACTTAACCATATATGTCACATCCACCGGAATTCATATTTATACAACCAACGCTTTTGTTTTTGGAGCATATTGCTGCAATATCCATATTCAGGAACATTCCCTGTGCAAGATTTTCAGCGAATTTATTAAAAATCTGCCGGGAAGCCCTCTTGTCTACACAAAAGAAGAAACTCTGAATCTGCTGAAACAGTATATTGCGCTGATGCCCTGATCACAAAAAATTATCATAAGGAGGACCAACACTATGAAAAAGAAGTTCCTTGCCTGTACACTTGCGGCACTGATGTGTCTGCAGCCTGCGTCGGCTGTTCTGGCTGAAGATCTGGATTTTGGAGAAGACTCCACCGGAATCACCGAGGAATCCCATCTCCTCACAGAAGAAAACACCGAAGATATTTCTGACTTTATAAGTTCTGATGAAGAACAGGATTCTTCTGTATCTGATGCAGAACCTGACCTTGCAAATACAGACATTCCTGAAGCAGATACGGAATATCCTGCTGATGAAATCTCGCCGGAATTTTCTGATAATTTTTCAGATAGTCTGCCGATGGAACCCGATTCTGATGTTGTATCAGAACCGGTTACCGATAATGACTTTGATGACGGAAGTGTACTTTCAGCCGGCAGCAATGTAACTGATGATGGATTCCAGTATACTACTTCCGGACTTTACGCCACGATCACAAAATATACAGGTGGTGATTCAGAAGTAACGATACCTTCCAAAATTGATAACTATACTGTCACAAAAATCTCTGACAGTGCCTTTGCCTACAACCCTGTAATTACCAGTGTAGTCATTTCCAACACAGTTACGGAAATCGGTAATTTTGTATTCTATGGATGTGATGAACTGAAATCTGTGAAGCTTCCTTCCAGATTAAAAAAACTGGGCTACTCTTTTATTGCAAATACACAGATCTCCAGTCTTACCATTCCGGCAGGACTTACTTACTGTGCGACAGGTGGTTCCAGTTCGGACACTATGTTTGGTCCTCTTGGCGATGCCAATACTTTGAAAGAGCTAATTCTGGAGCCCGGAATGGAATGTATTCCCGACAACCTGGCTCTGGTAAAAAGTGTTTCCAATACGCATCTGACTTCCGTATCTATCCCGGATTCTGTCACTTCCATCGGTAAATATGCATTTAAAAACTGTGTAAAGTTAGTAAACATTTCCATTCCCGATTCTGTCACGGTCATTTCCGACGGTGCTTTTTATGGTTGCAAAAAACTGATCTCCATTCATTGGTCCGAAAGTCTTGAACAAATTAATTATGAAGCTTTTGAAAATTGTGTTTCCCTTGAAGCGATCACCTTTCCAAAAACAATCAATACCATTGGGCCTTCCGCATTTTCAGACTGTACTTCCCTCTCTTCCATTTCTTTTACGGACAACAATAAAGGTGGTGCCTATGTCGATATTCAGTCCAGTGCGTTCAGCAACTGTACTGCTCTGGAAAATATTTCTTTTTCTAAAAATGTACGATATCTGGGTGATTCTTCTTTTTCCGGATGCTCCTCTCTGACTAATGTCGAGCTTGACGACGCTATTACCACCATTGAACGCTTTGCTTTTTGCAACTGTTCCTCACTGAAATCTATCACCCTTCCTTCCAAACTGAAAAAACTGGGATACTCTTTTATTGCAAATACACAGATCACCAGTCTCACCATTCCGGCAGGGCTTACTACCTGTACAACAGGCGGCTCCAGTACTTACGAGAGTCAATACGGACCTCTTGGCGGTGCTAACACTCTAAAAGAACTTATTCTGGAACCCGGCATGGAATATATTCCCGATAATCTGGCAAGAGTGGAAAGTACTTCCGGCACACATTTGACCTCCATCTCTATACCTGACTCTGTCACCACCATAGGTCAATATGCATTTAAAAACAATGCAAAATTAACAAATATTTCCTTTCCGGATTCTGTCACTGTCATTTCTGACAATGCTTTTTCCGGCTGCAAAAAACTGATTTCCATTCGCTGGTCAGAAAATCTTGAACAAATCAATTATGAAGCTTTTCAAAACTGTATTTCCCTTGAAGAGATTACTTTTCCAAAAACAGTTAATACAATCGGAAACCTCGCGTTTTCAAACTGTACTTCCCTCTCTTCCATTTCTTTTACGGACAACAATAAGGGTGGTGCTTATGTCGATATTCAGTCCAGTGCGTTCAGCAACTGTACTGCTCTGAAAAATATCTCTTTTTCCAAAAACGTAAGATACCTGGGTGATTCCTCTTTTTCCGGATGTTCTTCTCTGGTTAGTATAGAGCTTGACGATGCTATTACCACCATTGAACGACTTGCTTTTTGTAACTGTTCTTCACTGAAATCTATCACCCTTCCTTCCAAACTGAAAAAACTGGGATACTCTTTCATTGCAAATACACAGGTTAACAGTCTCACCATTCCGGCTAATCTTACTTCCTGTGAAACTGGTGGCTCCAGTACTTATGACAGTAAATACGGACCTCTTGGCGTTGCCAGTGCTCTGAGCGAACTGATTCTGGAACCTGGTATGGAAAATATTCCCGATAATCTGGCAAGGGTAGAAAGTACTTCCAACACTCATATGGCTTCTGTATCCATTCCGGATTCTGTGACCTCCATCGGAAACTACGCATTTTACAACTGCAAGGCTCTGGAAGAAACCTTCATCCCTGGTTCCGTAACTTCCATTGCAGATACAGCTTTCCAGGGCTGGAAAAATCTTGTGATCAAAGGTTATTCCTGCTCTGCGGCCGAAACCTACGCAAATGCCAACAACATTCCATTTCATGAAATTATCCAGGAAGGAACCACTTATATCAGTGGACATCTTGACGGTGTAAATGCAGAAAAAGGCACAATTAATATAGAAGGAAAAAATTATACTGTTGCTTCTGATTTCAATCTTACCCAGGCAACCTCAATCCTTGTTAACAGCAAGGACAAAATCGTTGTTTTCACCTACAAAAACAGCAGAGTTACTCATATGGAAGAAGCAGCAAACCTTGTCACTCCTTATATAATCGTAAACTTTATACCAAGTGCAAACACCTTTACGTATGAAAATGGCCAATACAACCATTCTTCCCAATCAGGTACATTAAAAATCGCATGCAAATTCAGCCAAAATTCTGCTTATTCTGAGGCTGAACTAAAAAAGCTGCTTGCTGATTATACAGTCTCTGTTAAGGGAATAAAAATGAATACCAATTCCCCATTAAAAGCTCATTTTAAAGAAACAGGATTTACTTCATTCATAGAATATCCAACTCCTTTAAGAATCAAAGCACCCGAAACCAAAACTATCTTAACGCCTGAATTCAGCATTACATCCAATTTTGTTCCAGAAAAATCCACCACAAAATTAACTGCTGAATTCTCCATATGTTATGGGGACTCTGACTCATATGTGCATTCCACAAACAGCACACTGTATATTTATAACCAGGATTACACCCGTCAACAAGCAGAAAAACGTAAAGAAAAGACAGAACGCGTCCAGAACATGACCAAAGCCCAGCAAATGCTTAAAAACAAAAATATTCTCACCAGAGATCCGAAACTGGGCGAATATTTTACTACTAAGCAGCAAAATGAACTGTATGATTTCTTATCCGGATATATGGCTGTGGCCATCAATTCCTCTTCCTTCTCCTACACTGGAGATCGGAATAATCCTGTCAGTCAAAAAATTCTGGAAAAACTTTTTGACAAAATGGGAATCAGTAAAAAGGCCACAATAACTGGCCAAACTTTAACTGCCTCCTTCTCCATATCCGCTGCTACCAAAAAAGGAGCCCGTACGATCAACTTCACCTATTCCGTATCAAACTATGGCTGGGGTGACATCAGCTTCGGGGCCTTCGGAACATTGAATTACACTATCAGTCAGGATAACTGTTCAGGAATCATCGGTATAGCCAGTGCAGATATGGAAGCTTTTGCAAAACAGGTAAAATCTGTGGCCGAGGCTTCAGTAAAAAATGTCTATGATGAAACCTGGGGCAAACACGTTGATGAAGTAGCTGAAATTCTCTTTACCAAAACCGTAACAGACCTTATGAGCCGTACAAAGTTTGGATCTTTTTCCAATTGTGTTTATACTATGTACACCAAAGCAGTCGAATCCTCCAGTTCTTCCAGAAGAAACACCAATGCAAAGATCCACTGCCCGGTAGATGTATACGTATACGACGGCAGCCATAATTTATGCGGTTCCATTGTAAACAACATTGTAGATACCTCTTACAACGACATATTTATGTATGTAGATGGCGACTCCAAATATGTTTCCTTCTGCGGAGATGATTATTATCTGAAACTGACAGGAAACGATACCGGCTCCATGACCTACGAAGTAGAAGAGTACGACGGAGATACTCTCACCAGAAAGATTGTTTACAATGATATTCCTCTGACTTCCGGAAAAACCTACAATACCTACATTCCAGAAAGCCAGAACCTTGATACAGGAATCTACTCTCCTGTAGATGAATCCGGAGAAAAAACAGTAGCTTCTTCCGACACCAGGGAAACAGCTCCGGAACGTATTTACGTAGAAAACATCCGGTTGGATCAGCCTGAAAAATCTCTGATGACCGGAGAAACTTTTTCCCTGATTCCATCCGTATCACCAGAAAATGCCACGATCAAAGATGTTCTCTGGGCATCCGACAATGAAGCTGTTGCCACGGTTGACGATATCGGTACTGTCAAAGCAGTTTCCGCTGGTACAGCCATTATCACAGTCAAAACTTTTGACGGCGGTTTTCTGGCCACCTGCACAGTAACTGTCACATCACCTGAAATCTCTGTAGATACACTTACTGTCACAGTTGATGATGTTTATTGCGATGGCAGGGAACAGACTCCTGAAGTAACTGTAAAAAATGGCGACACACTTCTGTCATTGGATAAAGATTACAAACTGACATACTCCAATAACATCAAACCAGGAACTGCCTCCGTTACGGTTACAGGCATGGGTTCCTATACAGGCTCCCGCAAGATCAGTTTTCAGATCCTGGAGAAATCTCATAAATGGAGTTCCTGGAAAACTGTAAAATCCGCCACAGTTTTTCAGCCAGGCCAGAAACAGCGTACCTGTGCATACTGTGGAAAAACAGAAAAAGCTGCTATAGCACAGCTCAAAGCAACCATTAAACTCAACATGACCTCGATTCTTCTGCAAACAGGTCAGACTACTACTGCATTCAAAGTAACCGGACTAGCCAAAGGTGACAAAGTAAAATCTTACAGCTCTGCGAACAAAAAAATTGCCACCATTGATTCCCACGGAAAGATCAAAGGAATCCGTCCAGGCAGCACAAAAATCACCGTCACGCTTGCCAGCGGCAAAAAGGCTACTGCCAAAATAAAAGTCCAGCAAAAAACAGTCGCAACTCAGAAACTTACTGTTTCCCCATCCCGTCTTTCTCTGAAACTGAAAAAGACCTACAAATTAAAAATATCCCGCACTCCACTGACCACAGTTGAAAAAATAACTTATAAATCTTCCAACTCAAAAATTGCATCTGTGAATTCTCAGGGAATGATCACTGCACGAAAGAAAGGCACGGCCACCATTACCATTCTCTCCGGCAAAAAGAAAGCAACTGTTAAAGTAACTGTTAAATAAAATCAAAGATAGCCGCATCGTAGAATCGATATCAGATCAATATCTCTACACTGCGGCTATCTTTATAACATCGTTTTCCTGTTCCTGATTTTTTATACAAACTGGTTCACTGCCGGATCATAAGCATAATCAATCATATCGAGCTTATCCTCCAGCTCTTTTCGCACAAGGCCTCTTTCCTCGCAGAAATCATCCAGAGATTTATAAAAATCCCTCAGCTGTGTATTTACATAACTTAAAAGCATTACCGGGTCCTTTGGTATCATGATCTGTTTCCATCCTTTTTCTCTGATATTTGTCTGAAGTTTACTATCTTACCAATTTTGTCTTTTGTCAAGAGCCAGGAAGGAAAATTTTTCAGGATCTTTTATTTCTTCAGTATCTGATAAACCGGGGCCCCCTCACACTGCTCAGGCTTTCTCACATCGAGGATCTCCGCGATGGTAGGCGCCACATCCACCTGCCGGATCACCCTGTCTGTGATCTTTCCCTCTTTAATATCCTCCCCTGCAGCCAGGAAAACAGGGGTAACCGATGTCTGTGCATATCCTTCCGCCGTGGATAACCCATCTCCATGAAGCCTGTTAAAGCCTTCATTGATCGTAAAGATAATATCCCCGCATTCTGCTCCCCCAAGTCCCAGAACAACGCTGTCCTTATTTCGCATGGCAATTCCCCCCACACGCTTTCCGGTTGCCTTATCCCTGTAAGAATAGAGATCCGAAATGATCTGTTCCTCCAGATCATACTTGTCCTTCGCCTCTACAATTCCGTATTTATCTCTTCCCTTCAGGTTGATATAAATATAATTGCTTCGTATCTGAACCGCTCTGGTCTTTTCCCAGTCGATCTCATCTACCGGATCTCCGTTTTCATCCTTCTTTCTCACGGTGTATCCAAGTTCTTCCATCACGCCCAGATTCAGGCCGCCATACTCACCCAGGATCGGAGGAACATTTTCTCCCACAAGAAGTCCATGATCCGATACAGTGACATCCTCCCCCACCTATATTTTTTCTCCGCATTTCTGTAATACTTCGGATAGGCTGGCTCCTTACCGTTACTGTCACGATACAATTCGTGCATGGAAAAATCCATACCTAAAAACTTTTGCATTTCCCTTTCCTGTACTTGATCTTCATACTCAAAAAGAATACTTGCATAGTATTTTCCGCTTGGTGTCTGACTTACTGTTACTGATTTCAGTCTATATTCCTCTGGAATAATCCTGTGCTGTTTTAAGCGGACTTGTCCAATCTTAGGCAATTTCAAATATCCGTTAGATATCGTTATGTTCCCATTGATGCAGACCGTAGAATAGCTGTTTTTATTCCGCTTTTTTGATTTGAACCTTGGAAAACCTGTTTTCAGCTGTTTGAAAAAGTTCTGAAATGCCATATCAAGGTGCCTGAGCGATTGTTGTAATGCGATACTATCTACTTCCTTTAAAAATCCGTATTCTTCCGTTTTCTTCATTGCAGCCATTTCTTTTGCACAAATAGTATATGTTACATTGGTCTTGTTCTCCTCATACTGCCGAATCTTTCTATCAAGCCAATGATTGTATACCATTCTGACACAACCGAAAGTCTTAGCAAACAAAATCTTCTGCTCACCATTGGGATATATTCTGAATTTATATGCTCTGTTTGCCACCATGCCACTTCCTTTTCCTAGAAAAATCATCTACGATACTCGACCACAAGCACAAGATGATAGTATAGTAAGA
>NZ_QTYB01000007.1:154887-215175 GCF_003461955.1 Ruminococcus sp. AM36-2AA
AGAAAAATCATCTACGATACTCGACCACAAGCACAAGATGATAGTATAGTAAGAATGCTAAATGTGCGTTATTATCTAAATTTATTGTATTTTAATTTTTATTATTCGACTAAATATACTATACTATGATTAGGATACTCTATCAAGTAGGTAACAGACGCAATTCATCTCCCACCTTAGAGGTTGGAGTCTTCTTGCTAGAAGAAGATAAACGGATCTAACGCTGACAGGATCTTCCGGTTCATTCCGCAGGCGATCCCGAGAGCTGTTCCTGCTATAAACACCAGCACCATCGCAATTCCAAGTCGTCTCATGCTTGCAACTATATGATACATAAGGGGATAACCTTTATAACCGTTTTCCCACAGATTCCAAAAAGCATTCAGCACATCTTTTACCGATGGAATAAATGTAGGATTAAAACAGTTCAGCGCACTTCCCAGGATCCACACTCCCAGTACTGCTGCTACGGAGAGCACTGAAATTTTCATGTAATTCTTTTTCATTGCCTTTCACATCCTTTTCTCTGATCTGTCCCCGATTATAGTTTTTCATATATTTTTTCTCAATAAAGGATTCCGAAATCGTTATCCGTTTTCAGATAGTTTTTAGCTGTTTTTCGATTATTTTTGTGTAAATCTGACTGTTTTTCAAAGGATTTTCAGGCTTTTGTGAAATCGTACTCACTCAGGCTGTATCCTGCTTTGCAGATATTTTGCATCCGGCACTCTCTGTTTTTATGCAAAAAAAGAACTGCCGGGTTCTGATCTTCATCCTGAAATGGATTTCTATCAGAACTGACAGTTCTTCTTTTTGTCAATCTATCATAACTTTATGGAGTTATTTTTTACTTCGTGCTGACGGTAAACTCTCCGTCCTTCACATCCAGCACAATGGTATCTCCGGCATGTACATCACCGGAAAGGATCTTCTTGGCTGTCAGTGTCTCCACGTAATTCTGGAGATAACGCTTCAGAGGACGTGCACCGTAAACCGGATCATAACCGTTGTCCACTACCATCTGTTTGGCAGCATCTGTAAGCTCCAGGGAAAGCTCCTGGTCAGCCAGACGGTCACTGAGCTCTTTGACCATAAGATCTACGATCTTGCCAACGTTATCCTTGGTCAGCGGCTTGAACATGATGATCTCATCCAGACGGTTCAAAAACTCCGGACGGAAGTGGCCACGAAGGTCATTCATAACCTGCTCCTGTGCCTCCGGCTTGATGTCACCCTTCTCATCGATACCGTCAAGAAGGTACGGAGAACCAATGTTGGATGTCATGATCAGGATCGTGTTCTTGAAATCAACGGTACGTCCCTGTGAATCTGTGATACGGCCATCATCCAGTACCTGCAGAAGCACATTGAATACATCCGGGTGAGCCTTCTCGATCTCATCGAAAAGAACAACGCTGTACGGTTTTCTTCGAACAGCTTCTGTCAGCTGACCGCCTTCCTCATATCCAACATATCCTGGAGGCGCTCCGATGAGACGGGACACGGAATATTTCTCCATGTACTCACTCATATCGATACGCACCATATTCTGCTCATCGTCAAACAGTGTGGCAGCCAGAGTCTTGGCAAGCTCTGTTTTACCAACGCCGGTTGGTCCAAGGAACAGGAAGGAACCAATTGGTTTGGTCGGATCTTTGATTCCGGCTTTGGAACGAAGGATCGCATCTGTTACGAGACGTACACCTTCATCCTGTCCTACTACACGTTTGTGCAGCTCATCCTCAAGGCCCAGAAGCTTCGTTCTCTCGCCCTCAGTCAGCTTGGTTACCGGAATGCCGGTCCATCTGGAAATGATACGTGCGATCTCATCATCTGTAACTGCCTCATGTACCAGACTTCTGTCACTTTCTTTAACCTGTTTTTCTTCAACTTCCAGCTGCTGCTGAAGCTTCGGCAGCTCGCCGTACTGCAGCTCGGCAGCTTTCTCCAGATCGTAATTCTGTTTTGCTTTCTGGATCTGTTTATTGATATCCTCGATCTGCTCACGTAATTTCTGGAGCTTCTCTACGGAATGTTTCTCATTATCCCACTGTGCTTTCTGGGTATTGAAGGTATCCCGCATTTCTGCAAGCTCTTTCTGCAGATCTGCCAGACGCTCCTTACTTAAGTTGTCCGTCTCTTTTTTCAGAGCAGACTCCTCGATCTCCAGCTGCATGATCTTACGTCTCTGCTCATCCAGCTCTGTAGGCATGGAATCCAGTTCCGTCTTGATCAGTGCACAGGCCTCATCAACAAGGTCGATGGCCTTATCCGGAAGGAAACGGTCTGTAATGTATCTGTGTGAAAGTGTGGCAGCTGCAACCAGTGCGCTGTCTGTGATCTTAACACCGTGGAATACCTCATATCTCTCCTTCAATCCACGAAGGATGGAAATGGTATCTTCCACTGTAGGCTCATTTACCATAACCGGCTGGAAACGACGGGCAAGTGCTGCATCCTTCTCAATATACTGGCGGTACTCATCCAGAGTTGTGGCACCGATACAGTGCAGCTCACCTCTGGCAAGCATAGGCTTCAGCATATTTCCTGCATCCATGGCACCATCTGTCTTACCGGCACCGACGATCAGATGAAGCTCATCGATGAACAGAATGATCTGTCCTTCGCTCTTCTTCACTTCCTCAAGTACTGCTTTCAGACGTTCCTCAAACTCACCACGATACTTGGCACCTGCAACCAGTGCTCCCATATCCAGGGCAAAAATCTTCTTGTTCTTCAGGCCTTCCGGTACATCCCCTGCCACAATACGCTGTGCCAGTCCCTCGATGGCTGCTGTTTTACCAACACCAGGCTCACCGATGAGAACCGGGTTGTTCTTGGTCTTACGGGAAAGGATACGGATAATATTACGGATCTCCATATCACGGCCGATCACCGGATCAAGCTTCTGATTTCTGGCTTTCTCCACAAGATCCTCGCCATATTTATTCAGGGTGTCATAGGTTGCCTCCGGGTTATCGCTGACAACTCTCTGGTTTCCTCTGACTGTAGATAATGCCTGAAGAAAACGCTCTCTGGTGATTCCAAACTCATTAAAGATCTTCTTCATGCTGGGGCTTGGATTCTTCAGCATGGAAAGGAACAGATGCTCAACAGAGACATACTCATCTCCCATAGCCTTCGCTTCATCCTCAGCACTGACCAGTGCCTTGTTCAGATACTGGCCAAACCGAAGCTCACCACCGGAAACCTTAACCTTTGCATCCAGTGCTTTCTTAACTGTGTCAATAAAATATTCCTTCTGGATCTCCATCTTCTCGATCAGTTTGAGAATCAGGCTGTCCTCCTGTGTCAGCAATGCATACAGAAGGTGTTCCTCCTCGATCTCCTGATTGCCATATTCATAAGCAACCTTCTCAAGATCCTGGACAGCCTGTACGGATTTCTGTGTAAACTTACTGATGTTCATAGGCTTCCCTCCTATTCTATGATTCTATGAAAAACATTTCCAATATTCTCATACCGGAAATGCTGTGCTTTTTTCTTGTTCTAGGAGAAATATAACACTATTTGTTAGCACTGTCAAGAGGTGAGTGCTAATTTTTTGTGAAGATTTTGTGAGCCGTAAAATGAAAAACTAATTTCCGCCTTTAGCCCTTTATGTTCTTTTGTTGGAAGGTGTTTCTTTACGAGCTCAAGTTTCAACTCCTTACTATACTGTTTCCTAGCCATAAAAATATGCTCCTCATATGATAGATTTTTGGATATTTCCATTGTCTACCATATGGGGAGCATATCAATCCAACGGTTTTCAGTGCTTTTTTCATATTACTTTATTGAATATCCCTCATTCTGCCTATATAAGTGAAACTTAGCGAAACTTAAATTAAATCTCTTTCAGACAATTCAATTTGGATATTCACCAACTGTGGATTATTTCTCAGTGCACCAGTTTCCAACTTACCGCCTGCTGCCTTGCATCCACAAATCTCTTATAAATACCTTCCTGTTTCATTAATTGCTCATGTGTTCCCTGCTGTGCAATTCTTCCTTTTTCAACAACCACAATCTGGTCTGCATGTCTGACTGTTTTTAATCTGTGGGCAATCATAATAATCGTTTTTTCCTTTGTAAGTGCATCTACTGCATCCATCAGCTCCTTTTCATTCTCCGGATCAACATTTGCCGTTGCTTCATCCAATATGACGATTGGCGCATCCTTCATAATCGCTCTGGCTATCGAAATACGCTGCTTCTCACCACCGGAAAGTGTGGCTCCTCCTTCTCCGATCACTGTGTCATATCCATTCGGAAGTTTGCTGATGAAATCATGACAACATGCTTTCTTCGCCGCTTCCATCACTTCCTCATGGCTTGCATCCTGACGTCCGAATTTAATATTATTCTCAATGGTATCTGCAAACAAATACACAGACTGAAATACAAATGAAAAATTACGCATCAGACTGTTCATACTATAGTCTTTTACATTCACGCCTCCAAGTGTCACTTCCCCTAAATCCACATCCCAGAATCTGGCAATCAGATTGCAAAGTGTTGATTTTCCTCCACCAGACGGTCCAACAATTGCTGTCGTCGTTTTCTGTGGGATAGAAAGTGATACATCATCAATAATCTTCCGTTTGTCATAGGAAAATGAAACGTTAGAAAGTCTGATATCGTAATTTTCCGGCTGTATTTCTTTACCGTCGATATCCATGGTATCCAGCTCCAATATTGCATTTGCTTTATCTACACATACGCTTACCACATGTAAAAGAGATGAATAATTCCCTGCACATTCCAGACTGGCATAAAGCATAAATGCTGAGATTGTCATACCAATTGCATAGACCGCACTCATAGTTCCATTAATATAAAAATATGCACTGCATGCTACGATTACCGCACCTGTGATTTTTGTTATGACGCTTTGCAGAAAATGATAAGGGACAAACAACATCTCCATCTTTGTATTAATCTTTTTGCATGCTTCATTTGCATCATTTAATCTTTTCGCCTGTTTCCCAAGCAAGTTATATGATTTAACTTCTGATATTCCCTGCAGATACTCCATGATCTGGTTTACAAGCTCCGTATCGCATACCACTTTTTGCTCTGAATCTTTTTTACCCGCATTCTGCATCACAGAATTGACCCCAAAGAAAATAAGTACTCCTGCTGCAGCTGTCAGTCCGATTCTCCAGTCAAAAAGAAACAGCATAAGAATGATCATGGATGTTTCCAGAATTCCCTGCATGGTCAGCATAACCACTCTCGCAGCCACATCGCCAAGTATTTCCATTGTATTGGTTGTAATGGAAGAAATTTCCCCGATACTATTGGAATTGAAATACCCCATCGGCAGATATCGCAGATGTTCTGCAATCTTGATTCTCATAAAAGCACTTGCATTATATCCTCCCTCTGTCTGAAGCACTGTAGAGTATCTCTTGCAGATTACGTCGACTACAATTGCAAG
Organism: Ruminococcus sp. AM36-2AA; assembly: GCF_003461955.1. GTDB lineage: Bacteria > Bacillota > Clostridia > Lachnospirales > Lachnospiraceae > Blautia_A. The sequence goes on from NZ_QTYB01000007.1 coordinate 160,331, forward strand.
AACCATAATCGCAACGGAGCCTCCAATATATTTTCCTATTGGTTTTCCACTCAGCAAACCGATCAATATGTACATAATAGCCGGTATCTTCATTGCTGAAGCAAGCGCCTCTACGAGTCCGATCACTATCGACAGTTTAAATTTATTACCATTTTCCCTGCCTGAAAAACGAAAGAATTTTGCCAGAATTCCAAACATATCATTCTCCCTCCTTCACCGTATCTTTTACAGAAATATGGGCATCCCACATTTCCTTATAAAGCGGGCATGACACCAATAGTTCCTCATGTGTGCCATGTGCTGTTACATTTCCATCATTTACGACAAAAATCTGATCACTGTCCTTAATGGTAGATAGCCTGTGTGCAATTACGATCAGTGTCTTCCCTGCTACCAGTTTTGCGATAGAATTCTGCAGAATCGCCTCGTTTTCCGGATCCGTGTAAGCAGTTGCCTCATCAAGGATCACGATCGGAGCATCCTTCAGCATCGCTCTTGCAATCGAGATACGCTGTCTCTCGCCTCCTGACAGATGTCCTCCTGCACCCCCTACAACCGTATCAAATCCGTTCTCAAGCTGCATGATAAATTCATAGCATCCGCTTTTCTTTGTCACCTCGATGATCTGTTCATCTGTAGCCTCCGGATTTCCCTGTCTGATATTTTCACGTACCGTTTCATTGAACAGATAATTATCCTGTGCAACATATGCAATTTTCCGATTAAAATCTGCAAGCGACATTTCTTTGACATCAACTCCACCGATTTTAATACTTCCGGAATCCACATCCCACAAGGACGCAATCAGCTTTGCGATGGTCGACTTGCCGCTTCCGGAAGGTCCTACGATTGCATTTACCGTTCCTGCTTTCAGCTCCATAGTTACTCCATGCAGAATCTCTTTGTCGTGATAACCAAATCTGACTTTTTCAAGCGTAACGGAATTATCTTTGGGAGCTCTTTCACTTTTCTCCGGACGTTCAAGCTCCGGCTGTTCCAGAATTCCCGCCACTTCACCGACGATTACTCCAATTTTTCCAAGATCATCTGTGTAAGATCCCACTGTAATCAACGGTCCAACGATTCCAAGTGATAAAATAATACAGATGACAAAATCAGGAACCGCAAGTGTTCCATTCGCTACATAATGTGCCCCCAACGGCAATACCGTAAGAAGCGTATAAGGTGTGACCACCATCATCAGTCCATGAAAAATCGAGCACCGTTTCATCCAGGAAATAAAGGAATCCGCATATTCAAAAGCCGCCTTTGTAAATTTGGCATAAGAACTTTCTGTCTTTCCAAATGCCTTGATTACTTCAATTCCGTCAATATATTCCACTGCCGCATCATTCAGATCTTTTGTTGTCTGAACTGTTCTTTCAAAACTTGGCTTATAATCCAGCATCATTCCAAAATAAGAGAAAAGTCCAACGATAACTGGAACCAAAGACCAAAGTGCCAGTCTCCAGTCTGTCAGAAAGAAATAAATTAAAATCACAACCGGCGCCAGCAGATTGGACGTGAATTCCGGGACAATATGCGCCAGTGTTGTCTCGATACTGTCGATTCTTTCCACCATGATATTCTTAAATGTGCCGGAGGATGTATCCTTTACATAACCAAGAGGTACTCGTATCAGTTTGTCACAGCAGGATTTTCTTATATTTGCGAGTACTGCAAACGTCGCTTTATGCGACAATGCTGTCGAGAGTGAATGAAGCAATTCTGCAATGATAAACGACAATGCAATCAGAACCGCTTTTGCAAGATATGTTTTAAACTCCTTTTCACCATTTAAAAACAGCTTTACTACATCTGCAATAATAAAATACGGCAAAATCTTAAAAATCACATTTCCTATTGCAAGTAACACACTCCATACATAGGCAATTCTTTTTTGTCCGGCCCATGTCAGGATCCAGCTGACTGCCGACTTCTTTTTTTCTTTCATATCCATTCACTCCTTACTTTCGTTTTATTGTTATTTTTGTTAGTTCTATCTAACTTATATATAATAAAACAGGCGGCCTATTGGCACCAGCCACCTGATATTATTATCCTGTCGGATTCTCGTTCAGAAATCCAGAACATGCAACACATACATTCTATTCCGGATTCTTACATCAGTTATACCGGAAACTCAATATTCCACAATCGTTCCCAGCCACCTGTATTGAATTCTTTCAGCTGATGCACATTTTTCTTTGCAGTCTCTCTATCTATATCATGCTCAATGATCTGAAATACTGATGAAAAAAATCCCGTATAGATCATATGCATAAGGCTTTCCTCTACAATCGGTATTTTCACACCGTTCTCTTTCATCTTTTCCATATATTTCAGGCTGGACTTCATTTCCCGCTCTACCATATTGTGTATGAATAGTTCAAATTTTCCACTGTCTCCGCATTTCAACAATAATCTGAAATTATCATAATGATCATAGATATAATCAACCATCTGCTCCATCCCATCACTGGATGTATCCGACATATTCCTTGTCTGATCACTGGCAGAAAGCTTTTCAAATTCCTCAACGATCTGATCATATATCTGATAAATGTGTTCCATATAGGGATCCGTCAGCGCATCAAAAAGCGCCTCTTTCGTCGGATAATACTTGTAAAATGCACCAGTAGTAAGTCCTGCATCTTTTACAATGTTTCTTAAAGATGCTCCGGTCAGACCATCTTTCAGGAAATGTTTTCTGGCTGTATTTAATATATTTTTTTGTGTATCTTCTGCTTTTGTTGACATTCTTTTCGTATCCTCTAAAGTTCTTTTCAAAAATATAACAGTGCTATATAGCACTGTTATATTTTAACTCATTACAGGAATTTGTCAAGTCTGCTGTTTAGATTTTTTATTTTCCCTTGTATTCAGTTTCCACTTAGCAGATACATTCTCATTTTATAAGTCTTTCACAAAGACCTTCTTTCAAAATACAACTTCCGATAATCTATCTGTCTCAATAATTGTTTCGAGCATACTCTCCGGAAAAACGAAATGGGTCGCATGCTCGTAAATAACAGACTCCACCCTGCATGTGTGTGGATCGTCCACGTAGGAATCATCCATTGCAGACTTTGCAATCTGATAGATTGGACCTGTTTCCGGGAGAAACCGCTACCTTATCTTCATAGTCTCCTGCAAATCTACATTGTACCAGCGCAGATATTTTCCCTTCATACGATAACATCTGGTATCCAGTCCGCATGGCCTACAGGAAAGGTCTTCGGTCAGGTGCCCACAAACATGAACAGCAACAGATAGAAGCAAGTATCTGGGAACAGATTGACAGTGGTAATGAAAATGACTATATTCACTTCCATCTTCGAAAAGCTAACGGAACTTATTTTTCTGTGCTTGATCATGGAAGAATTGTAGAGAGTCCGCAATACGGAAAAGTATTTTACGTATTGTTCATGGATTGGGAAGATATGCATATTCGTTACAGTCTATAATGGGGACGGTGTTTATGGCTTTTTTACTGTCCCCAGTGACACCCCATTAGATATCGAAATTCAGCCTTAGTATAAATCTGCACATTCAACAATACAGCTTTGCAAGCAGACTTTTGGCGGTTATTCCCTATTACTATTACAAAATGTATATGCGTATTTTTATGTAATGCACGAATCCAAATATAAAGAACCTATTCATAACACGAACGGGAATAGAAAATCAAAAAGCGACCATTCTACATGATGGATATACAGTGATAACTCCTTATATTTTCGGAAATCGGAAAATAAAACTCGTTCCGATACCTTCGATACTTTCGACGTGAATGGTTCCATTGTGGAGATTTACAATCCAGCGCACCATAGAAAGGCCGAGTCCGGTACCGCCATTTTCTCTGGAACGGCTTTTGTCTATGCGATAGAAACGCTCCCAAATTCTGTCCAGGTGTTCCTCACTTATTCCAATACCATCATCTTTTACTTCACCGACAATCTGGTCATTTTCGACCTTTAGGATAACATGGATATGTCCATTTATTTTTCCGTAATTGATGGCATTGGTTATTAAATTTATCATCATACGCAAAATCAATGTCTGGTCGCCGTTCATAAATAAGTCATCCTGCTTTTGCAGGGTGATCTCGATATTTTTTTCCTGTGCTTTTGTCTGCAGTTCTTCTATTACAAGTTCGCTTAATAATCCAAAATCCAGTTTTTCCATCAGATGCTGCTCATCCTGTTCGTTTCTGGCGATCATTAACATTTCGCTTGTCAGCTTTGACATTCGTTTTGCCTGCCTTAAGATGACTGCAATCTCTTCCTTATCTTCCGCAGATAAGTTTTCATTTTCCAATAAGTACTCACACTGGGAAATGATAACAGCAACGGGAGTCCGCAGTTCATGAGATACGTCTGATGTGAATTGACGTTCCTTCTCAAACGAAAATTCCAAGCGCTCGAACATTCCGTTAAATTTCTCCGACAATTCGTATAATTCATCTTTTGCTTTTGGCGGAGACAATCGTTTGGAAAGATCTTTTCCATTGCTGATGTTTTCAACTTCATCGCAGATAAGATCCACCTGTCTCAATGCACGCTTGATCATAAAATATCCGATGGCTCCGATCAGAATAATGAGTAATGGGAATACAATCAACAGCATTTTCTCGGATGTCTGCATGAAAAGTTCTATAGAATGTACGGAGGTAATTCCTCGTACCCACATTTCCTCATCATCACCGTAAGTGTAAACGCTGTCATATATCATCCATTTTCGATTTGATCCGGTTATCATTCGCGGTGTATTCGACTTGAGGATAGTTTCTTCTGGAAATTGGGTTGGAATCGTTCCATAAAGTAAGCGTCCGTTTTTGTCATAAATACAAAACATAATACCGTCATCGTAAAATTCGGTATCGCCGTCAAGATAAAAGGAATCATCCTGAAAATTAATATTTGAAGAGAAACCAGTCACTGCGGCACTGATTTCTTCTTCTGTCGCAGAAATTCCAACCTTATCCACAAAAAGAAGGACGAGAACTAAAATAGTCCCAAGAACTACGGCAATGATTCCGGTGTACCATAGCGTAATTTTTTTCTTGATCGTCAGCTGTTTCATTCGTTTTCCTTCATTACATATCCGACACCGCGAACAGTGTGGATGAGTTTTTGTTCATATTGTGCATCGATTTTTTTTCGCAAATAGCGAATGTATACGTCGATCACATTGGAACCACCTTCAAAATCAAAGTCCCACGCATTCTGTTCAATCTGCTGTCTTGTCATTACGATATTTTTGTTGCGCATAAGACATTCCAGAACCATAAATTCTTTTGCAGAAAGATCAATTTCATTTCCGGCTCTTGTTACCTTTCTTGTGTCACGATCCAGAATAAGATCTGCTATTTTTAGTTGATTGGATGTAAATTGTGGCTTTCTACGCATCATGACACGGATTCTTGCAAGCAGTTCTTCAAATGCAAATGGTTTGATCAGGTAATCATCGGCACCAAGATCCAGTCCTTTGACACGATCTTCAATGCTGTCTTTTGCTGTCAGTAACAGAACCGGTGTATCATCTTCTCGTTGCCTTAATTCTCTTAAGATTTCATATCCGTCCTTTCCCGGCAACATGATATCAAGAATAATACCATCGTAGGAAGTCATATCGATATAATCCATCGCTTCCAGACCATCCCCACAGGCATCTACACTGTAATGTTCCTTGACAAGCCTTTTTTTGACAATGTTTCTTAAATCATTCTCGTCTTCTACAATCAGTAATCTCATAATGTAATTATTATAATACCAATCATTTTCGTGTGCTAGAGTCCTTTTTTTCATTTTTTGAAATTACTATTTGTTTTAATCTTTTTTTAATCTTCCCCCTATATGATACATATAACAGCAAAAACAAAACAGCCAAGAGACGGAAGGAGAACACGTTATGAAAAAAATATTAGTAGTTTTATTATCTCTCACATTAATATTTACTTTTACAGGATGCACTTCATTCAATAATGGAGCAGCAGAAGATATAGAAATTAAGACACAGGAAGTTGTAACATCAAATACAGATGACAATGATGATAATATCAGTAACACAGAAAACGCAGTAGAGAATGCGAACGAAAAGGATTATGATTTCTCTTCTTATGAAAACGATATCCGTAATATAACAAAAAGTGTAAACAATGCAAAAACATCTACAAATGCATCTGAGAATCACGAACAATTCTACGCTTTGAAAAAACAGGTAGACGCAGTTGATGGCGAACTGGATAAACTTGATGATGAATTTGAGTATGCTTACCAGATGAAAGAGATTAGCTTCGAGATATACAAAGCGAGAGAACGCGCGATTGAAAAACTGGAAGATGAACTGGAATTAGCCGAAGAAGCGCTGGAAAACAAATACGGCATTGATGATTAATTCCATCTGGGCTACAAGAATGTGGCAGAACTTTCTTAATTTCTAAAAAAGCAACAAAACAATGCAAAATCTCGAGACAAAAGTGCCACACCCCTTACAGGGCTTGTGGCACTTTTTTAACTAATCAACTGTCAAAGATGAGATTATAACGTGTATGGTGTCGGATGTTTCTTGCTGCCTGAAATGCCAGTTTCATAAAAATTCCAGAACCAACTGGCAACATCGTCCTTAACATACTCTCCGGAAAAACGAAATGGGTTCCATGCTCATAAATAACATACTCCAGCCTGCATGTGTGTGGATGTTCTTTCATACGCTGCTTCATACGTCGGATATATTTTGCAGTATCCCACAACACATCATCTTCAGCGCCAATTAACAATAATGTTCCATAAATTTTTTCAATCTTGATCATTTCTTCTGTAATTGCATGAACTGCTTCCGAATCATCAAACAGTTTTCTCGAATTAATCATATCACCGGTCCGTTTTGTTTCTTTCTTAATCACATGCCAGTAATCCGGATGTTTGTAGCAAACGGAAGGGGTTCTCCTTTGTAAGAAAAAAGAGATTCTCCTTCAATCGGCCATTCCTTACAGCCATCTTTTTTGCCCTGCATAAACCCCTGCCAGATAAAATCACTCGGTGTCAGACCTATCGTTAATGTAATATCCTCAAAATAAGAAGCGGCAGTCAATGCAAGTGTTCCTGTAGTAGATGCCCCGACAATTCCTATCTTCTGATTACTATTCATTTTTAACCAATTGATTGCTTTCTCTATACGTTCCAATGGATAATTATGATGTCCATAATCCTTTTTTCCAGGTGACATCGTCATCACATTTACGCCGAGTTTATGTAGCCATTTCACGGATGTACGCGCCAGATAATCCTCTGGATCATCTCCGATCATTGCTATCATTGCACAGTCTGAGCCTGTTTTACATTTCCAATATGCTCCATAAAATCCATCTGTTTCCACATCAAAATGTCTTTTCTTCATTTGTATCATCTCCTTAATATCGGCCACGTTTCTCCAAAACTATTATTTTATTTGAGATATTCCGAACAGCCGGAATCTTACCTATTACACAATAAACAGGCATAAGCTCTTTCATTCCTTCAACAAGACTGACTTCCTGCCGAACAGAAAATGCCGGTATGATTCTTTGCAGCTCCTTTCTGTTCTTAACTCCCCATGTGAATTTTGCATTGCTTCCCTCTATGGATTTCTCTTTCATATGCTTTACAACAAAGGGTGACATGGTTTCGACCATTACTGTAACTTTCTGAAATGATTTATCAATAATAGAAAACATCTTCCTGATATCTTTCTCATACAAATACATTGTAAGTCCTTCGATTATTACCAGAATATTCTTACCGTGATAATCGATATCATCTATGTAGGAATCATCCATTGCAGACTTTGCAATCTGATACACCAGATCAGTTTCGGTAAGGAACTGGCTCCTTATTTTCATTGTTTCCGGAAGGTCTACATTATACCAGCGCAGATATTTTCCCTTCATCCGGTAGCATCTGGTATCCAGTCCGCATGCAATATTTACAACAACTGTATTTTCATGCTTCTTCAAATATTGCTCAACCATCCGGTCTAATACAATTGTTCTTGCAATCACACCATAGTTCATAGCGTTATCTTTATCTGCCATAGAAAAGTCATAGTCCAGCTTTTCCACAAGTTCTACTGCAATCTCATCTTTGATCTTTGCATTTTGTTTTTTTGTTTCTTTTGCTCTTGCATACAGGGTCTGTACCATCGTTTCCGGCACACCTGTCACATTCACTTTTTCTTTCATTATCTGTCGCCTTCCACTGCCTTTCTTACTTCTTCCACCCACTCTGCACTATGACAGCAAAACAGTTCTTCATGCTGCATGTTATGTCTCCGAATATCCGGATTTTTAAAATAAGTACAATATCTCTTTTCATATTTTCTGCCCATCTTTGTTGCGTAAAACACGTGTATCGTAGTTCCCGGCACATCAATTTCATGCTGGACTTTCGTAACCAGATCAGAATAAAACTGATTATAAACACTCTGTTTCGTAATCCATGGATTTCCTCCCTGCTCAATGCCGAACATATTTAAAAATCCATCAATCATTTCTTTCTTTGATTTATCTGCTTCATTTATTTTCTTTTGCATAAATTTAGGCAATTTACCAGTATGCACCATTTTATACATAATCGGCACAACTACAGATGACTGAATTTTTGCCATAAACTGACCAGCTTCATCCATATCACTGCTCCCAATGATGCCATGATCTATATGAATTCTTTTTCGCTGAATCAAAAGGGATACAAAACTTCCTCCAAGGGAACACCCATACGCTGCTTTAATTCTTCCATCATACTTTTTCTTGATTTCCTGCTCAATCTTTTCGCATTCATCTTCCATTGAATAAAATTCTGTTTTCTCATTTGGATCAAATCCATCATAAGAAACTGTTACCGTGTAAAAATAAGAATGTAATCTATCCAGTATATGATCAAAGCTACTATACAGGCAACAGGTACCAGGAAATAAAAATATCACTGGTTTACTACTGTCTCCACTTTCATAAAATTTCATATCTGGCCTCCTTTAGTTTTTTCATATAAGCATAAAATTGCTTATGCAGCTCCCTCATTTCATCTGGTGCCTTCCTGGCATGTTGATACATAAATTTATCTCCGAAGCTACTTTCGAATGTAACAGCAAGCATAATCGTCATAATTGGCAGTGGTAAAAAACGAAAAATATTCATTTTACAAGGTGACAGCCTACCTGCCTGTTTTCGCAAAAAGCTAAAATTTCTTTTCAATTTTTTTGCTGTTTTCTTCATAATCTTCCAGTCTTTTCCCGCTCTTTCCGGGCAATCTGCTTCGTAATATGCATCTGCAATCGGCACCACCATGGCAAGATGACATAATTGCCACATATGCATATCCACTACTTTCTGATATGGTATATGAGCATGCCTCAATATCTTCGAAAACTGCTTTGTCTTTTCGGATTTATTTCCTGATATTTCTGCAAATGTTGTCGGTTGAATCATTCTTGGAGTGAGTGCTGCATCAAGGATACCATCATTATTTATACTTCCGCCCGCTCCTGGAAAAGCAGGCAATATTCTCCCTTTTCCAACAATATCTTCCCATTTTTTATAACTGTCCAATGAATTTACCATTGTAACAATTATATTGCTTTTATTATTTTTTAATTCAGCAAGTGCTTCATATAGCTGATTTTCCCTGACAGTTAGCAAAATAAAATCGTAAGCATCATTATCTGACAATTCTCCAAGAATCGTGGCTTCTGCCCGCCTTATCTTCTGGTTTTTCTTATAAAGCAGTCCATTTTTCTTTAAAAACTCAAGTCTTTTACCTCTGGCATAAATACTCGTATCATAACCAGTTTCTGCAAATAAGACCGCATACAAGGATCCAATCACACCTGCACCATAAATCAATATTCTCATAGAAATCCGTCCTCTTTTTCATTTTCAAAAAAACTGCCAGTGTTCATGTTAGTAATATCTAACTCTTATTTTCTAAAAAACCGTGTGAAAACAAAACTGTAATTCCACACGGTTTCTTTTCTTATGCATTCAGTATATCACTTTTACCTGGTTAATCAACCAAATTTTGTTTTCATAATATTTAAAATTTCATGTTCATACGCATTATATTCACTGCACTTGCATATTGTAATTCCAGTCATCTGGCAAACTTAACATCAACGATAATAGACCTTTCGCTTTCAATGTCAGATTCTTATTCTTGAAATGGTGATTACTCATTACCGTAAAATTCTTAGTTCTCTCTACACGAAAAATCTGTGCCATACTCCCATCCTCCTTTTCAGTTCAAAAGAAAAAGCGTAAGTAATATCTCTATCACTCACGCCTTCTCTAAACATTTTATTCTTTTTTCAATAAATTTTTAATCTGTCCAATTACCTGTTCAATCCTCAGTTACAAACTTCAACTTTGTTAAACATAAATCAATTCCTTGAGAATAATCTCTTCCGCAATTGTTCTGTGCTGATTGGCAGCTCTTACCCATGCCATTTGATCTGCTTCTTTATCCGGCAGTGGTTCTTTTTCTTCCAACTGTTTCAGAATCATTTCTTCCCGTTCTCTGGCTGCCTTATCTACTTCCAGAAGGTGTTCTCCAATGGTGTCCTGCAGAAGCATCACCTGATAGATTAAATTTCGATGGTTCTTCAGATAATCTCTGCGAAGAAAACCATACTTGCCAAGTTGCTCCATCTGCTCACTGGATTTATAGGTGAGATTCAGGATCAGATATCCATTTACATTCGTGTACGTTATATAAATAGGACATTCGCAATCCGCTTTCGCTACTTACTCATGAATGCTCTCATCACATTTTCTTTAATCCACTTTCACCATGAGGATTTCATTATTTACTACATTCTATAACAAGCTTCTCACATCTGTCATATCCAAGCTGTGAACTATTCAGACACAACGTATAATTACTGGCCTTTCCCCATTTCTGATCGGTGTAAAAATTATAATTCGTCATACGCCTTTTATCTGTATCTGCCATCATTTTGACAGCTTCCTTCTCTCCTACATTATACAAACCCATAATACGCTGTGTTTTTTCCGGCATATTCCCATGGATAAATACATTCAGTACATCATCCCTATCTTTCAAAATATAATCTGCATTTCTTCCGATAATCACACAAGATTCCTTATCAGCCAGTTCTAAGATAACCTTTCTCTGTGCCTCATACACCATGTCTTCTACTGATTTTCCTGTGATATCACGTCCGGCAAATGCATATGCAAACAAGCCTTTTTTCGGAGACAGTTCCGCACTTTCCTGAATATATTCCGGAGATAAACCAGACTTTTCTGCGATCTCATTGATAATGTTTTTATCATAATAAGCGAATCCCAATTTTTTCGCTAATTCTTCTCCGATAAAGCGTCCGCCACTTCCAAATTCTCTACTGATCGTAATGATTCTTTTCACCATTTCCAGTTCCTCCTTAATTCAAAACATCTACTTTATTTTTTCTGATTCTCTTTAAAAATACATATCCTACAAAACAGGAAACCATTTCAGTGATCGGAAATGCCCACCAGATCAGTGAAACTCCCATCTGAGCATTTCTGACAAGCATAGAAAAGATTCCAGCCAGCGGCAGGATAATAATAAGCTGTCTCAAAAGCGAAATAACCAGCGATTCCACACCACCATCCAGTGCCTGATAAATGCCCTGATAAGCAACATTGATTCCTGCGAACAGGAAACTTATAGAAATCACTCTCATTGCTCCGATAAAATATTCTCTCGACTGTCCCGCATTAAACAGCGTTGCAAATGCCCCAGGGAAAATCTCTGTGATTGCAATTCCCAGAATCATTAACACAATTGTATAGATCAGACCATATTTGATCCCATCCTGAATTCTCTTCTTGCTTCTCATTCCATAAGCAAATGCAATGATTGGGGTGATTGCATCTCGCAGACCAAAAGCAAGAAACAAAACAAACTGCTGTACCTTATAGAACAGACCATAGGCCGTCTGTGCTGACGGATCGAACTTCAGGATCAGGTTCATTACATAAACCATAATGGACATCAGCGCCTGAGCAATGATTGCCGGAAGTCCGATTGCATAGATTTCCTTGATAATTTCGCCATCTGGCTTCATGTATTTCGCCCCATGCTCGAATTCCTTATTTAATTTGATATGAAAAATGAACAGTAATACTGCTGACGCTACCTGTCCAATTACAGTTGCGTAGGCTGCGCCTTTCACTCCCATTTCCGGACAAGGTCCAATACCGTAGATCATGATCGGATCAAGGATGATATTTACAACCGCTCCAACCACCTGACCAATCGTGGAATAAAGAGAACGGCCTGTTGCCTGAAGTAACTTTTCAAATAGAGAAAAGAAAATAATACCAAAAGAAATCACGCAGCATATCCTCAGATAGCTGACCCCCATCTCAAGTACTTCTGTATCTACTGTCTGCGATGAAATATATGCTTTCACCCCAAAGATACCAAACAATAAACAGACCACATAAATGATCACTCCCAGAAACAGACTGTTTCCTGCTACCTTTGCAGCTTTTTTACTGTCCCCCTGTCCAAGTGTCCTTGCAAGAAGTGCATTGGTTCCTACACCTGTTCCAATCCCCACTGCCACCATAAGCATCTGCACCGGAAATACCAGTGTCAAAGCATTTAGTGCTACCTCACTGTCTGCTTTCATATTTCCCACAAATGCACTGTCTACAATGTTATAGACTGCCTGCAGTGCCATAGATAGGATCATCGGGATTCCCATTTGGACCATCAGCTTATTTACCGGCATCTCCTTCATCTTGTTGCTTTCCGCCATTTTGTTTTAACTCCTTTCTTTTTAGCACAAAAAAAGTGCGCACCCTGTCATATAAGCTGGACTTACGCTGACACGCTACACACTTTTTCATGGCGATATTCATTTTTGCAAAATGAAAACGAGTAGCCGGTAAACTGGATTTACGCTTACTTGCTACTCGTTTCTTGTAATTATATTGCCTCTTTTTCAAAAAGTCAAACAAAATTTTTCTCACATTGCCGCAACCAACTTTCCCGCAGTAAGTGCAGCTCCATATGCAGCCTCTTCTTCATATTCAGGAATCTCCATCGGCATTTTGAACATTTCTTCTGCCAGTCTTCTCATCAGCGAGTTTCGGCGAATTCCGTTTCCGGAGCCAGTCAGGCGTGTGGCCTTTTTTCCGGTGAGCTGACACATCTGCTCATACTGCTCATGCAGTTCGTTAAGGATCCCACAGATCACACCGACCGTCAGTGCACCAGGATGAAAATTCTCTACACCGATTCCTGCGATCATGCCCGTGTGAGACGGATCACTTCTTGTCCCTGAAAAAGCTGTATCTACTTTCCATGCAGCTTCTTTTCCGTATTTTTCAATAAATTTTTCTGCCTGCTCCTGCATCCGGGAATACAATCTTTCTTCAGTTTCTGCAGCTTCTCTGTAAAACTGTTCCAGCATCGCATACGCACGACCACCACACAGGGAAGCTCCCACGAGGATATAGCTGTTTTCGGTACAGGGGCGAAGCTCCACACTGCCGCTGCATTCTATAAACCTCTCTGTCACTAAGGAAACCTGGCTGCCGGTTCCCACATTCAGGAGTACGGTATCTTTAAGATCCCGGACGGAACCAAACAGACTCGCCTGATTGTCACCGATTGATCCCATTACCGGCACACCGGCTCTTGTTTCTCCGACTAAAAAATGTCCCTTTCTTACTTCCGGCAGATAAGAAGTATCTACGCCGGCCTGCTCCAGGGCTTCATACAGAAACTCCTGTTTTCGCAGGTCAAAGCAGCCCCAGCTTGCCGCCATGTCAAGTCCGATAACAGGGACAGTATTTTCACACAGCCGCATAGCAATATAATCACTGATCGTCGTCATCCTTACAGCATCCTTCGGGATCTGATCTTTCTTCTGAAGATAAAAATGTGTCACTACACCATATCCGGACGCCGCCGCACCTACTCCCTGCAAAAGCTCTGCACAGGTTTTTCCGTTTTCCAGCGGAATCTCTCCGCTTCCATCCTGCCAGGTATAGAGAGGACTCACTGCCTTGCCGGAAGCATCCACATACAGCATTCCATGCATCTGCCCTGTAAACCCTATTCCATCTGGCAAACCATTCTCCTTCTGCTGCTTTATAAGAAGCTCCCGGACGATCTCATAGATCCGTTCCGGATCCTGCAGCTTCTGTTCCGGCTTACTGCTCCGCAGAAAAGAATTATGCTCCACTGTTTCCTTTGCAAGCAGTTTTCCCGTTTCTGTATCTGTCATTACGACACTGACTGTTGTTGTGCCGATATCAATCCCCATGATCTTCATCGTCTGTTTCCGTCCTTTTCTGTGATCTTTACTATAGAAAAAAACTGTCATCATATGAGATGATTATATTATCGTTTGAGGATTAATGCTATCTTTTTTGGTTTCCTGCTCAGGTTTCTCGATTCTGAGCATGCGATATCCAATTCCTATGTGCGTCTGGATATATTGTACACCGTTTTTTTCAAGCTCCAGTTTTTTCCGCAGTGTTGCCATAAAAACCCTGAGAGAAGCAACATCGTTTTCCGAGCAGCGTCCCCAGATCTGCTGAGTAATATATGTATGTGTCAATACTTTTCCAACATTACGGGATAAAAGGCAGAGCAGCTTATACTCAATGGGCGTCAGATGCAGTTCTCTGTCCTTCAGGAATGTGCAGCCAGCCGTGTAATCTATCTTTAATCCACCATTTTCAAAAACAGATGTTTCCGGCTGTTTTCCTGACTGCGTTATGGCAAGCCGCCTTTGGCTGACACGGATACGCGCAAGTAATTCTTCTACTGAAAATGGTTTTGTGATATAATCATCTGCACCCGCATCCAGTGCCTCTATTTTGTCCATATCTTCACTTCTGGCACTGATCACGATGATCGGCATATTCGACCAGGTACGGATTTTCTTTATTACCTCTACTCCTTCCATATCAGGAAGACCAAGATCCAGAAGAACGATATCCGGATTATGTGATGAAGCCTCCAAAATGGCTGAAGCCCCATTTTCTGCAGCCAGATATTTATAGTCATGTGTTTTTAAAGTGGTAACGATCAGGTTCCGTATGGGTCTGTCATCCTCAACCACCAGAATTAATGTCTTATTCATTTAATGTCACCTCGCTTAATGGTAAAGTAAAAGTAAAATTACATCCATGCGGAGCATGATCCGAAAGAACCAGTGTTCCATCGTGAGCTTCTATGATAGAGCGGCAAAGTGCCAGGCCAAGCCCCAGACTCCGTTGGCTGTCTGCAACGGTTGTTTTCCCTGTATAAAACATCTCAAAAATATGTGGCTTCATTTCATCCGGGATCCCGGGGCCGTTATCTTCCACGCTTACCTGTGCTTTCCCGGCTTTTTTGAACCCCCGAATGCTGATGACAGAGCCTGACGGCGTATATTTTATCGCATTATCGATCAAATTTACCAGAACCTGTATAATAAGATGCACGTCCATACGTGTAAGAACAAGTTCTTCACAGTCCGCCACGATCTTATACGCATCATGCTTCCGGCTGACATGCCGGAGTGACTCTGCTATTACCTCATCCAAAAGCTGATCCGTAAATTTAAACTTCAATCTTCCATCATTGAGCCTGGTAATGGAAAGCAGATTTTCCACAACTCCGATCAGCCACTCTGAATCCTCATGAATGTCCGTGTAGATCTGATACCTTGTAGCTTCATCCAGACGGTCACTGTTACTGAGAAGCATATCTGCATTTCCGGAAATAGAACAAAGTGGAGTACGCAGGTCATGGGAGATCGCCCGAAGAAGATCGCCACGCAACTGTTCATTTTTTGCTAAAACCGCATTTTTTTCTTTTTCTATGGCATTTTGTACATTCTCCATTGCAAGTGCACATTCATTTATTACAGACAGCAGGATGCTGTATTCATAAGAGTCCAGTGTTTCTTTCTGCAGAGGGATCCCGATTACGCCATAAACATTATTCCCGCTTCGAATTGCCAGATATAAGCATTTTGCCTGTGAGAAATACTGTGTGGATGCGCCGGCACGCTGTCTGTTTTCATAAGTCCATCTGGCCGCCTGTTGTTCTTCCTGTGTCAGAAAATCCTCTGTGCTCTCTTTTTCCCCGGAAAAAAGCTTTCCTTCTGATAAAGTTCCATTTTCCACAACATATGCCGTGATGCTGCGGTTTAACAGGCGTATCAGCTGTGTACAGGTAACTCCGAGAATTTCTGTCTCACTTTTTGCCTTTTGCAGCAGACGATCCGTATCAAACAGAACCTGTGTGCGAAAGGCAATCTGTGAAGACAGCTTTGCATGCATTTTCAGCTTTGCCGCAAGGGTTCCTGTAAGTACGGACGAAATAAGCATTATGAAAAATGTCACCGGATATCCCACCGCATATGTCTCAAAAGACATCCTTGGCTCCGTCAGGAAAAAACAAAATAAGAATACACTTAAAAAGGAGCCTGCTACACTGCAAAGATAACCATCTGTCACGATGGAAGTGATCAACACACCCAGAATGTATATCGTTACAATATTCGTATCTGTAAAATCCAGCTTCTGAAACAGCAGGCCAATCAAAGTGCATACTGCAAATATAAAAACCGTCAGCAAGTAATCTTTTGCAGACGGTTTTTCCACATACCATGCAAATGGCCGTTTCGGACAGGTTCTGTTTTTTACTGTATCCTCCATTTTCAAGCTCATTCTCCTTCTGCTGTTGTTTACTGGAATTATATCACGCAGCAGTTCTGTGGTCAAAAATTTTTTCTTCATGGCAATGAGCTATATGCGGAAGCACTTCTGAAGAGCTCTGTATTCTCCTAATACCAGTAATTTATCATTTTCTGTAAAATATGTTTCCGGTGAAATTGCAATACTGAATTCCTCTTCATTTTTTACTGCCAGAATATTAATATTGTAGCGTTTTCTGATGTCAAGTCCACCCACTGTTTTTCCAACCCATTCTTCCGGCACTTCCACTTCAAAAATTGCATGGGAAGCATCCACCTCCATATAATCCAGGATATGATCATCTGTATAACGGATGGAGGCCCATTTTGCCACCTGCTTTTCCGGATAAACTACCTTATCGGCACCATTGCGTAAAAGAAATTTTTCCTGAACATCACGTTCAGCTCTGGATATCACCAATTTTGCACCCAGTTCTTTCAGAAGGGATGTTGTTTCAAGAGAATTTTGAAAGCTATCTCCAATGGTCACAAAACAAATGTCGTAGTTTCCAATTCCAAGGGACTGTAAAAATTCAGCATTGGTGCTGTCACCAATCTGAGCATTCGTCACAAATGACAGTACTTTGTCCACTCTTTCTTCCTTCCAGTCAACTGCCATAACTTCATGTCCCAGCTGATTGAGCTGCATGGCAATATGTCTTCCAAACCTTCCAAGTCCAATAAGCAATACATTTTTCATAATATTATTTTTCTCCTTCTTATCCAACCGTGATTTTTTCCAGAGGAAGCTTTGCATTTCCCTTATTTCTTCCGGAAAATACCGCATAGATCAGGGTCAGGCCACCTACACGTCCCAGATACATCAGTATGATCAACACGACTTGTGAAAAAACATGAAGTTCCGGTGTGATTCCCAGAGTCAGACCTACCGTACCAACAGCTGAAGCAGCTTCGTACAGACAATCTAAAAGCGGAAGGCCTTCGTACACACTAATCGCTATTCCGCCGCCAAAGAACAAGGCAAAATATAACATAGCTATTGTCGCTGCATTTTTTATTACATGATATTCAAGTCTTCGCCCAAAAGCTCCTGCATTTTCCTGACTTCGAAATGTCGCAATTGCATTTAAAATAAGTACTGAAAACGTTGTTGTTTTCATTCCACCAGCTGTAGATCCCGGTGAACCACCAATTAGCATTAACAATATCATAACTGCTTTTGATGCCTCACTCATCTCTGAAATGTTTATAGTATTAAATCCGGCAGTTCTTGTCGTTACCGATTGAAACGCTGCTGCTAACAGGCGTTTTCCCATGGGTAAATTTGTCAGGTCACAGATATAGAAAAAGACTGCCGGGAATAAGATCAGACATGCGGTAGTCATGAGAATGATCTTGCTTTGCATGCGGTAGCGTTTAAAGTTCAGTTTATTTGTATAAATATCATCCCATGTGAGAAAACCGATTCCTCCTGTAATGATCAACAACATAATTACCAGATTTATAAGTATATTTCCGGAATACCCAGTCAGCGATGGAAACATACTGGAATCTGTCCCCAGAATATCAAAGCCGGCATTACAAAAAGCAGAGATTGAATGAAAAATTGACATCCAGATTCCCTTTTTCCCAAAATCCACCAGAAAAACCGGCAGAAGCAGCAACGCCCCCGCTGCTTCGATCAAAAATGTTCCCTTTAAGATAAACCTTGTCAGTCTGACGATCCCTCCAACTTTAGGTGCTGAAATAGCATTCTGCATGGTGCTTCTTTGCATGAGTGATATTTTCTTTCCGGAAAGAAGGGAAACAGACGCAGCCACAGTCACTACTCCAAGCCCACCTGTTTGTATGAGTGCAAGAATGATCGTCTGGCCTGCCAGGGACCAGTAGCTTCCAGTGTCCTTTACCACAAGACCTGTAACACATACCGCCGAAGTGGCTGTAAAAAGTGCCTCATGAAATGGTGTGATCACTTTCTCCGCAGAAGAAAATGGAAGCATCAGCAGAACGGTTCCCACCAAAATCACTCCTGCAAAACCCAGAATGATCAGCTGAAAAGATGTCATATGTTTTTTCTTATATGATTTTTCCGGCATAAATGATCAGAACTCCTTATCAATACTTTTAACAGTGCTATCTTCGTAACGCATTTTATTATATATAATTGCTTTCAAAGATAGTATAAAAGTCTCTGCTTCCGTATTAAGATTTTATAAAGATATGATATTCTCTTGAGAATTATTTTAACCGAATCAAGAAAATTCCCTGCTTCGATAAGGCTAAGTAATACCTTAATACTACAGTTTTTAATCGTAAACCTATTCTGTATTTATAGTTGACAATTAATATTTCTATGTGATAAAGTGATACCCGTACAAAAAACTCAAAAGGAAGGTATTGACATGAACACTGCATCATGCGAAAAAGAAGCTCCATCGCTTTCCAGAGATGAAGCCATTGCAATTTTAGATACTCCGGACGAAGAACTCGAGGCACTGATCGACCGTGCCAGCAGTTTACGTTACAAATATAAGGGAAACCGGGTAAGCATCCACATCCTTACCAATGCCCGCAGCGGCAACTGTTCCCAGGATTGTGCCTACTGTGCCCAGTCATGTCGTTCCACTGCCGATATTGATAAATACAAATGGGTAGATGAAGACAAATTATATCAGGACAATGATTTCGTAAATGAGTATCATTTATCCAGACATTGTATCGGCCTGAGCGGCATGAAATTTACAGATAAAGAGATCGAGGAGCTGGCCCGCAGGATCCGCAAAATGAAAGAACACGGAACTCATCTCTGCTGCTCCATAGGCTTTCTCACAGAACACCAGGCAAAAATGCTCAAAGAGGCTGGTCTTGACCGGATCAACCATAACCTGAACAGCAGCCGTTCCTTTTATCATAATATCTGCAGTACACATACCTTTGACCAGCGTGTCCGGAATATCCATATGCTTCAGGGACTTGGTTTCGAGATCTGCAGCGGCGGTATCATTGGCATGGGTGAAAGCAAGGCAGACGTTGTTGACATGCTTCTGGAATTACGTGAGATCCAGCCGGAAGCACTGCCGATCAACTTTCTTCTTCCGATCAAGGGAACTCCTCTCGGAAATGCAGATATTTCCCAGCTGACAACAGAATACTGCATGAAAGTCCTCTGCCTGGCAAGACTTCTTGTACCCAAAGCAGATATCCGATGTGCTGCCGGAAGAGAAGTTTATTTTAAAGGCGAAGAAAAAAAACTGCTCAGTGTTGTGGATTCTATTTTTGCTTCCGGTTATCTTACAGAAGGTGGCCAGGGAATCGAAGACACTCTGAAAACCATTACAGATGCAGGATTCACCTATGAGATCGAATCTGCGTAAGCATCCTTATGGCATATGATCTTTCATACACACTTACAGCATTTCATTGCTTACCCAAACCAGTAAATACATTACCTTTTTCAAAGGAGGCTATTTCAATATGAATCAGACAAATACCGTCTCTGCACCACGTACAAAAACCTACGAGATCACCATGACCGCTCTTATGGCAGCTGTCACCTGCATTCTTGCGCCGCTGTCCATTCCAATCGGTCCGGTTCCGATCTCATTTACCAATCTTGCCATCTATCTGTCTCTTTATCTTCTCGGATGGAAAAAAGGAACCATCAGCTATCTGATCTATCTTCTGCTTGGACTTGTAGGTCTTCCGGTATTTTCCGGATTTACCGGCGGTCCTGCAAAGCTGGCCGGTCCTACAGGCGGATACATCATCGGCTTTATCGTTATGGCTGTTATTGCCGGACTGGTAATTGACAACTGCCATAAGCCTCTGATCCAGCTCGTTGGTATGATCGCAGGAACAATTGTATGCTATCTTTTCGGAACTGTATGGTTCTGCATCGTTGCAGATTCCACTTTCAAAGCAGCTCTTGGAATCTGTGTAATTCCGTTTATCCCGGCAGATCTCATAAAAATGATCATCGCCATGATCATCGGACCAATGATAAAAAAAAGAATCCGATAAACTGAAACTCTGATATTTTAAAAGAGGCAGCAGGAAATTTCCAACATTTCCTGCTGCCTCTTTATCGCATTTCATTTTTCTTATCTGAGTTTTTTCTTCAGTTCCTGGATCAGTTCAAAATAATCTCTGTGCTTCATCTCCGGGAAAGCCTTAATGATTCTTCCCTGACCGAATACGGTATGGTTTGTGATAGAGTTTGACAGCTCATCAAACTGTGCCTGAAGCTCCGCTTTCTTCATCCGAAGCATTTCAGAAGATTTTTCTCTCTGAGCCACAGTCGCATCTCTGAGCTCTGCCTTAGCAAGAGCAACCTGAACTTTTCCCTCTCCCACCTTCTGTGCTGTATCAATGGTAGTTGTTGCCAGAGTATCACTGAGCTTATCGCTCACGATCCGCAGATCTGCACGTACCTTATCCAGTCGGGTAAGCTTCTTATTCAGTCCGCGGATCACCGCTACTGTTACAATAAAATCTGCCAGATACACCGCATACAGAATTACCATAACAACCCATTCCAGTGTGGAAGGTGTATGAGAAGCCTGACGCTCCACATACTTTTGAAAAACCTTTACCACCATCACAATGGCAAGTCCCCATATCAGGGAAAACTCAAGACAGATATAGCCGTGAAAATTCAGCGGCTTATTAGAATAATCCCACCATCTTGCATGGAAGCATACATCCAGAAGCCATCCGGCAACCAGCTCTACCGCAGTTGCAAGAACGATTCCAAACAGAAAGATCATTCCCTCACTCATCTGATGTCCGCCGCTCTGAAGCGTATTAAGCAATGCAAACACAGAAAGTACACCAAATCCGTACACCGGGCATACCGGACCGTTGAGAAATCCCCGGTTTATAACCTTTCCTAAGGTTACTGCATGGAAGATAACTTCAACGACCCATCCTCCAAAAGAATAAAACAAAAAATACAGACATATCTGAAAATACGTCATCCCGCAAATCATCCTGTACTCCTCCTTTACAGCCGTCAAGATTCCGGCAGCTATTTCAGGGGTCAGTACCATCACCTCTGCCGGAGTGATTTTGATTATATCATATCACCCCTCTCATTTACATCCCTTTATCCGGTCATTCTTCCGAAACAATTTCTTTTTTCACACGGGTAAAGTACAGAAAGAATCCGATGTTCAGAATGATTCCCACTGTGGTAGATACCGGTGCTGCAAGACCGATCTTTGTCAGGCTGGCATCCGGCTGGATACTCATAAAGTACGCCATTGGAAGTCGTACCAGAAGCGTCTGGATCAGGCCCTGGACCATAACCCATATGGTCTGGTTGTTTCCGTTGAAATAGCCTATCATACTGAACAGAACAGCTGTAACCAATGTCTCCGGAGCAAACCCCTTCAGATAATCAAAGCCCTTTTGGATGACGCCGGCATCTGTTGAAAAGAATCCTGCCAGCACATCACCCTTCAGCAGGATCAGAATAAATACCAAGCATCCCACAGACAGGCCAACTCCAATTCCCGTAAGCATGGATTTTCTCGCACGTTTCGGCTTTCCTGCTCCTACGTTCTGTGAAACAAAGGAGGCCATGGACTGCATCAGGGAGCTTGGAACCAGCATGGCAAAGTTTACGATCTTACATGCAACTCCGTAACCGGAGGATGCTTCCAGACCCAGGCGATTGACAAATGCGCACAAGGCCAGGAATGAAATCTGGGTCAGGAATTCCTGAAGTGCCAGCGGCAGTCCGATCTTAAGAAAACGTCTGCACTGAGGATTCAGCCGGAAATCTTTTTTTGTAATGGTAAACGGAAGCTTCTTCTTTATCAGCAGAACTACTGCAAATACAACACTTAAGGCCTGAGCAGAAACCGTAGCAATAGCTGCTCCTGCTGCATCCATATGTAACCCGGCTACCAGTACCAGATCTCCGATCACATTTACAATACATGCCACCAGCACAAACAGCAACGGAGATTTACTGTCACCAAGGCCACGGAAAATAGCAGACAGTAGGTTATACGCAACAATAAAGAAAATTCCGCTGCCACAGATCCGTACATAAGATGCAGTCAGCGCTACCGCTTCTTCCGGTGCCTGCATCAGCACGGAGATCGGATGTGCAAAACCTACCATAACAATAAACAGCACGACAGATATCATGGTAAAGACGATCGCAGCCCCACCGATAACGGAGCCAATCTGCTCCGGTCTTTTTTCTCCAAGATAACGTGCGATCAGAACTGTGATACCCATAGCAAACTGGATCACTACAAAGGTAACCAGATTCAGTATCTGACTTCCGGTGGAAACCGCTGACAGTCCGGATGTGGAACCGAATCTTCCAACTACAAGAAGATCGACCGCACCATAGGCAGCCTGCAGGATCAGCGCACCGAGTACCGGCATCATAAATGCAACCAGCTTCTTCAGGATATTTCCCTGGGTAAAATCTGCCTTATCATTTGTCATAATGTTCCCTCCTGTCACACATGATCTGATAAAATTTCCCGATGGTCCGGATCATACTGTCTGCTTCTTCTTCGGAAATCTCTGAAAGATAGGGCGCCAGACTGCTGAAATAATCCTGATCATACTTCCTGGAAAGCCTCTCTCCTTTTTCTGTTATGGAAATGTAAGTAACGCGCCCGTCATCCGGAGACGTAAGTTTCTGAAGATATCCCTTTGCCTCCATTTCTTTCACTGTTCTGGTGACACCCGGACGCGGAAGGTTCATGGCATCACTGATATCAGAGAGCCGGATATCCTTTTTTTCCCGCTGCAGAGAATGGATCACATCCAGATACTGTATGTAGGATGGCATCACCCCCTGGGGCAGTGGCGGAAGCATATCCCGGATCCGCTTTGCCTGATAAAATGCATCAAACATCCGCTTGATCTTTTCATTTGTCATAAAAAAACTCCTTATATAATTATCTTCGTTAATTACCGTTGATAATTATATAAGAATTTCTGATTTTGTCAAGCCTTTTGACTTTAGCTCCAGCAAAGTTGCTGTATGATACCCGTCGTACCCTTCTCTTAAACTTTCACGCGTAATGTTTCGCAATTACCTAACTATAAAAAGTACCGGACAGATCAAAATATCTCTGTCCGGTACTTTTTATGGAATCTTTACAGAATTTCCCCGTTTGATTCAATTACTTTCTTATACCAGTAGAAGGATTTCTTCGGTGTCCGTTTTAAGGTACCGTTTCCCTCATCATCTTTATCTACATAAATAAATCCATAGCGTTTTTTCATTTCACCTGTAGATGCGCTTACCAGGTCAATACAGCCCCAGGAAGTGTATCACAGCAGGTCTACACCATCTTCTTCCACCGCTGCTTTCATAGCTTTGATATGTTCTCTCAGATACTCGATCCGGTAATCATCTTCCACATATCCGTTTTCATACGGTTCTCTTCCTCTGCGCTGTACCGCTCCTCCATCATCTTCTTTGCCCTTTTTACAAGATCATACAGCACAGCCATAACGATCACATATTCTATGGTAAAACCCAGAGTATAAGCTACAAACATCTGATTGCGGGATCTTCCAAGATACAGGACGTCATAAGTTCCCGCAGAATTGATATATACGGCAGCCACCATCACAAGATACGAAAAAATTCCGGTTTTTATCACCAATTCCGGTTCAAAATACAGGCACCCAAGTATCGGAACAAGCACATAGGTAATGTATACACCTATATGATTATTCGTTCCCAGTATTCCGATAAACACCGCCGCCATAAAAAGCATATAGTCTCTCAGCAGCCGATCCGGCAAAAAACGTATCAGAATTCCCGGTGTGACAGCAATGATCAATTCAGCGATCAGTATAATCATCGTATATTCCTGTCCAGGAACACACAACCAGTGCCAGAATCGCTACTGTACATAACCGGTAGATCCTGGTCATAAGCTGATTGACCTGTTTCATATTTTTTTCAAGCATAAATTCTCCTCTGTATTTTGAGTCCCTTCAGTGTTCCAAATCCTTCCGGATTATATACTCGCTGCATACTCTTATTTTTATTGTTTCATAAAACAAATATAGAATCTTTATCAAAAAAAATACCCCATATTTTCATATATGGAGTATTTTTTCGATATAATTTTTCACATTTTAAGCTTCTTTTTCCAGATTTTCTGTCAGATTAAATTTCCGTTCCACCAGTTCTTCAATAAACTGTGCCGTTGCTTCCCAGCCCAGGAGGCTGCTGTTTAAGAGAATGTCACGGGTATGACGGTCGCCACGTTTTTTGCCGGTGATGTACTCGTGTCTTGCATGCTGAGATTTTTCCACATTTTCCCATTCTTCCTCTGCTTTGTGCTGGTTTAATCCTGATCTCTTCATAACGGAAGCAATCTCATCTTCTTTTGGTGCATAGATAAACACGTTCATTACATCGGAACTGTCTTTTAAGATATAATCACTGCTTCGGCCTACGATGACGCAGGAATTTTTTGCAAATTCGTGGATTGCCTGGAACTGGGCGTCAATAACACGATTGGAAAGGTTTGCATAGCGGACACCATAAGAAGTATCAAAAGCATAGCGGACGCCGATCCTGGTATCGGCTTCCTCTACCAGTCCTTTGTCAACACCGATTTCCTGTACGACTTTGTCCACCAGGTCACGGTCATAGTACTCAATTCCGAAATATTCCGCAACCATACGTGCGATCTCCGGTCCGCCGCTTCCGTATTCACAGCCAACGGTAATAACAAAGTGTCTGTCCGGATATTTTGCATCCGGAAGTGCAACCGTTTCTTCCGGTACTGCTTTTGTTTCGTCTACAATAAAGATATCACGGCCAAATTCCTCGCCGTATTTTCTCTTGGAATAGAAGTAAAAGAATACTCCAAGTGCAAGCCAGATTCCTACTACGACCCACTCCTGCCATACAAGTGCCGCGGAAAAAGATGCGGGAATAATATACAGAAATGTCATAAATCCGGCCATGATCACTGCCATGGCTCCAACAAAGCCGCCAGCTTTTACCTTATAAGGCCTTTCCATCTCCGGTTTCTTTTTTCGGAGAATACAGAAGGAAATAGATACGAACATATAGGCAATAACACAGCCAAAAGATGCAGCATCAACCAGCCATACCAGAACGCCTCTTCCAAAAAACGGCGCTGCCACACAGGCAATTCCGCAGAGGATAATGGCTGCTTCCGGCGTTTTGTTTTTTCCAAGCTTTCCGAACATCTTCGGGATCATCAGGGATTCACCCATGGAATACAGGGCACGGCTTCCACCCATCAGGAAAGAGTTCCAGGATGTGATGATTCCACATAAACCTCCGATGATCAGAACCTTACCCATCAGCGGTGACCGGAACGCGATCTCAATGGCTTTTGCAGAGACCAGTCCGTTCTGGGAATTCATTTCCTGTGCAATGGCACTCTGCGGCATGATGTAGCAGACTGCAAAGATGATCAGCAGATACCAGGCTACTGCAAGGAAAATAGACAACAGCATGATCTTTCCGATCTTTTTATAAGGAACACTGATTTCCTCAGCTGCCTGAGGGATAACATCAAAACCAATAAAAAGGAATGGTGTCATGCAGGCAACTTTGAATACACTTCCCAGTGTATTTCCGGCGCCACTTTCCCACATCTGTCCTGTAATATTGGATGCATCACCGTTTACTGCGGAACCAACTACCAGAAGGATTCCGGCGATGGCAATGATCGCTGTCAGAACGGTCTGAAGAATGGCCGCTGTTTTTGCACCCTTGATATTGATGATCGTGATCAGGATTGCAACACCAACGCCAAGGATGATCGTTGTCAGATAAATATCTTTTCCTGCAATGGAATACAGGTACACCTGATTGAAATCCGGAAACAGATAGGTAATAACAGTCGGAAGTGCAGTGGCCTCAAACGCAGAGGTTGCCACATATCCGAGAATGATCATCCAGGTACATACAAAAGATCCGGTAGGACCCATGGCACGGTAACTGAATACATGCTCACCACCGCACTGCGGCATTGCAGAAGTCAGTTCCGCATAGGTAAGTCCTACAAAAAATACCATCAGACCACCGATCAGCATGGCAATCATAGATCCGGCAAAACCGGCGGTTGTGATCCAGTCTCCGGAGTTGATGACCCAGCCCCATCCGATCATGGCTCCAAAAGCAATGACCAGGATGTCCCAGGCTCCCATTACTTTATCAAACTTCGATTTCTGTTCCATATAAAACCTCCTCTTTTCCCACTCTAACAAGCAAAAATCCGCTGTCCTTTTTCCTGCATCCTTGCAGGCAGAACAGCGGATCTGTAATTTTTGTATTCTTTTTCTTTAAGCTTCCATTGCCTCTTTCAGAGATGCCTCAAAGATCTCCAGGCCTTTCTCCATCTGCTCATCGGTCATAGTGAGCGGTGCAAGGAAACGAACTACATTGCCTGCTGTTCCACAGTTCTCAAGAAGGAGTCCCTTCTGGATCGCATTCTGGATCAGCTTGGCTGTAAGCTCTGTTGCCGGTTCTTTTGTTTCTTTATCTTTTACAAGCTCAATACCGATCATAGCGCCAAGTCCACGTACATCACCGATCACCGGATATTTCTCCTGCAGCTCTTTGTAGCGTTTCATGACAACCTCGCCAATGTGTCTTGCTTTTCCTGCGTAATCGTCACGTTTCATGATATCCATAACAGCCAGTGCTGCTGCACAGGAAACCGGGTTTCCACAGAAGGTTCCACCGATGGTTCCTGCCGGTGCTGCATCCATAACTTCTGCTCTTGCTGTGATAGCGGAAATCGGAAGACCTGCACCAAGAGATTTTGCGGTTGTGATGATATCCGGTGCTGCGCCTGCTTCTGCCCAGTACTCAGATGCATAATATCTTCCTGTTCTGCAGTTGCCACACTGAACCTCATCTGCAATCATCAGAATTCCGTTGTCATCGCAGATCTTGCGGACTGCTTTTACCCACTCGATCGGTGCTGGGATGAATCCACCCTCGCCCTGGAACGGCTCAACGATCATGCAGGCGATCTCACTTGCAGGTGCTCCTTCGTCAAAGATTCTCTGAAGCTCATCAATATAATACTGAATTGCTTCAGCCTCTGTGTATCCTTTTGGTGCACGGTATACATATGGATATGGTGCACGGAAGATTCCTGCCGGGAACGGTCCCATACCCACTGCATATACTTTCTTGGCTGTCAGTGCCATGGTCAGGTTTGTTCTTCCATGGAAAGCACCTGTGAAACAGATCACGCCGCTTCTTTTTGTGAAGGCTTTTGCAATCTTGATGGCATTTTCATCACACTCTGCACCGGAGTTTGCAAAGTATGTTTTTTTCACATCTCCTTTGCATGGCATGATCTCATTTAATCTCTCAGCCAGTGTTACATAGCCGTCATGCACATATACATTGAAAATTGTGTGGAAATATTTTTCAGTCTGTTTCTTTACTGCCTCAATAACTTCCGGATGGGAATATCCGATATTCAGGACGCCGACACCGCCAACCCAGTCAAGGAATTTATTTCCGTCCATATCTTCAAACATGGCTCCTGATCCCTGTTTGATACAGATCGGATATGTTTTTCCGCAAAGTGCTTTCGGGATCGCTGCGTCTCTTCTGTCAAGAAGTTCTTTTGATTTCGGTCCTGGAACCTGCTCTGTTACAATCTCCGGTAATGCGGTTGCTAATTCTGCTGTTGTCATAATATTCTCCTCCTTTATCTGGTCACGGTTTTTCTGCCTGCCGGACTCCTCTCGGAGTTCTCTCCGGAAGCAAAAAAACAGGCGCCGGATGTGTTATCATCCGACGCCTTTGTCGTTTATCTGCTGTGTTATTTTGTTTTTTGATTTAGGTAGATTATAGCATTTTCCGGTACGAAATCAATAGGCCTGGTGTTGTATGTTTTTTGTGCACAGTGCACAATTTCTATTATCTGCGATACCGATATCGCCTGATCAGAAACGCCATCTTCAGCTCCAGGCAGGTATCCAGGTTTTCAAGATCGCATCCCAGGATCTCCCGGATCTTTTTCAACCTGTAATTTAAGGTATTCCTGTGAAGAAACATCTCTTCTGCCGTCTTTTTGGCATTGCAGCTGCAGTTCAGATAATTTTCCAGAGTTTCACTTAAGTTTCCATCGTTCAGTTCATCTGCCTGCAGCAGCTTTCCGATTTTTTCTTCCATATAAGTATCCAGGATTCTGGAATCGTCCACATGGGAAAGTAATGTATAGATTCCCTGATCCCTGTAAAAAAATATCTGCCCCTTCAATCCGGAAACTTCTGCTGCCCGAAGTGCTGAGGAAGCTTCGTTCCGGCTGTCTTTTACCTCATCCAGATACGCCCTACTGTTTCCGGCTCCGATCCGAAGCTCTATTCCATATTCCCGCTGTGTTCGGTCCACGATCCTGGCGAAAATTTCTTTTATATTGCTATCCTCCGCTTCTCTGTCCGGAAGCAGTGCAAGGATGGAGCCTGCCTGTGGAAGGATAAGGATATCCTGTTTTATGTAACTGGAAAACTCAGTACAGATCACACGCTTCACATTCCGTCCGGTTGTCAGGGAATCCTCGTTCTCCCATCCGCTTTCTATATTTCCGGACGCAAACGCAAATTCCGCTACAAAAAAACTCCCCTCCAGATCAATATTCAGATATCTGGCCTGTGCCATCACACGCTCCCGGCTTAAATGTTCTGCATCCAGAATAGAGGAAAACAGCTGCTCTGCGGCATTTCGGTCATTTTCTTCCAGAACAAGCCTGCGGCAGATGATCTGAGACAGATCGATCAGAGGATATTTCTCCGGAAGCTCAAAAAGAGGCAACGCTTTCTCTTCACAGTATTGCATCAGTTCCTCTGATATCTGGCCTTCATTGATTCCAAGAGCCGTAATTCCATGCCCATACATCTGCCGGATCATCTCCATCAGCTTCCGACTGTCATCCGTAACACTGGGATTGGTCAGAACTACAAATTCGTCTCCGTGGATATAGTTTTCGATCTTATATTCACTTTTTACACATTGCAGACAGTCTGCAAAATAAATCCATCGAACAGATTGCTCCAAACCGTTTTTTCCGGCTTTCAGCTTCAGAACCTCTGTAAGCTCCGGAATCTGCATCATATCTTTACAATTCATAAAGTTCTATTCCTCCCACTGGTGCCTTTTCATATCCACGCATCCATTTGCTTTAAATTCCACACCTTCGTCTTCCAGAAGTTCCCTCTGTTCTCTCCATCCTGGTGCAGTACGGCCTGCATGATTCACAACTCTGTGGCAGGGATATTTCCCATAAAATTCTGCCATGCTTAAAACTTTTCCTACAAGCCTCGAATTTTTATCCCAGCCGATGAGACGTGCAATCTGCCCGTAGGAAGCCACTTTTCCTGCCGGTATTTCTTCCACCACGGATAGTATTTCGTAGATCAGATCCTCATCCAGTATTTTTCCCATTGTTGTTCCTCCGAAGCATTTTTTATTTTATATCCACAATTCTTCCCAGGTCAATCTTCGTTCCATCTGTCAGAAAGATTTTCTGGCTGCAGTCGTCAATCTTTTTTATCTGCCCGGTGACGGTTACATAGGAGCCTCCCTCTTTCCGGTCATCCGGCTGGAAATAGATGATGGTGACGGACTCTGTTCTCTCCCTGTCGGCTATCAGCTGCCGGAGTTTTTCATCCAGTTCCTGCTTTTTGTCTTCGGAAAGCTGTACCCAGTTATCGGTGAGTCTGGCTGTTTCCCGGATTGCGTCTTCATAGCCGGTAAGGGCTGCAAAGGGGGAAAACTGTGCAGCTCGGTCATAGAGGGGCATCTGTGGGTGTGTTTTTGAAACATGGTGAGGCAGGTTTATGATGTCCTGGTATTTGCCTTTTGGTTTCTTTTCCATTTATGCTCTGTGACCTCCGATCTGGTTGTTCCGCTCTATGGTTGTGGAACCTTCCTGTAAGCTGCTGCCTTTCAGTATGGCATTTTTTCCGAATTTCTTTTTTACGGAAAGCATAGCTTCTTGGAGCTTTCGCTCTTTTTCCTGTTTTTCTTTTTCTGCTTTCTGTTCTGCCTCTGACACTTCTGATTTAAGGTAATCCGTGAACAGATTCATCTGCTGATATACGGGCTCTGCCGCTGCCAGTTTTTCATCTGTGAGCTGATTGGCTGTGATATAGACACGCCGGATCAGAAGTGTTTTATCCGTGATACGCTCATACAGGTCAAGGACTGCCTTCATGATCGTTGATGTGGATGAGGTTGGATTGTCCAAATTTACAGTTCCGTGACCATGTTTGGGAATTTTTCTTCCATAACGGTCTGTTTTTATTTCGCCCTGATATTTTTTCCTGCCGGAGGAAGATTTCAGATTGTCAATATCGTAGCCTATGGTAAGGACTATCTGACTGGTTACCAGCCTTTTTTCCACAAGCTGAAGAACCAGCATGTCTGTCATTTCACGTACGATCAGTTTCGCCTGTTCAAAATCACTGGGACAGTGCAGTACCTGACCGGAACCGATGCTGTTTGTTTCCGGTTTGTAGGCTTTGATCAGATCCATGGTCACCGGTTCGTATCCCCATGCATGATCAATCAGAAGTTCCGCGTTGATGCCGAATATTTTATAAAGAAGATCTTCATTATAGTAATCACGCACACCGCCCAAAGAGCATCTGGCAATGTCTCCCATCGTGTAAAGTCCTACTTCTTCCAGCTTCTTCCTGATTCCTGTGCCTACCCGCCAGAAATCTGTCAGCGGCCTGTGATCCCATAAAAGTTCCCGGTAGGACTGCTCCGTCAGTTCTGCGATACGCACACCATTTTCGTCTGGTGTTACATGTTTGGCCCCGATGTCCATGGCAATCTTACACAGATAAAGATTGGTTCCGATTCCGGCAGTTGCCGTGATCCCGGTCTCTTTCATTACATCGGAGATCATTTTTGCAGCAAGCTCTCTGGCTGTCATCTGATACATTCCAAGATAATGGGTGACGTCCATAAACACCTCATCTATGGAATAGACATGCATGTCCTCCGGTGCCAGATAACGGAGGTAAACGTTATAGATCCGGGTGCTGTAGTCCATGTACAACGCCATTCTCGGCGGTGCTGTCACATAGGAAACGGCCAGTTCCGGATGCGCTTTCAGTTCATCCGAAGACCAGGATTCTCCGGTAAAACATCTTCTTGGTGCTTTTGTGACACGTGCCTGATTGACTTCTTTTACACGCTGGACCACTTCAAAAAGTCTCGCTCTTCCTGGTATTCCATAGGCCTTCAAAGAAGGAGAAACTGCCAGGCAGATGGTCTTTTCAGTACGTTCTTTATCTGCCACAACAAGATTGGTGGTAAGTGGATTTAAGTTCCGCTCCTGACATTCCACGGAAGCGTAGAATGATTTCAGATCGATGGCTATATAGATATGATCTTCTTTTTTATCCATGGATACACCTCCGGAGTGTTTTCTTTTCTTATTATACCAGAAAATTTGTTCGATTATAGGTCTTTTTCTTATTTTTACATAAAAAACCTCCTCCGGTTTTTATTGCCGGAGGAGGTCTCTATCTGAATTCCCCTCAAAAATACTTTATAATTATATGTTTCCGGTTCTGCTTAGAACAGTCCTGTGATCTTACCGCTCTCATCTACGTCAATCTTGGTTGCAGCCGGCACTTTTGGAAGACCTGGCATGGTCATGATCTCACCTGTCAGTGCAACAATAAATCCTGCACCTGCGGAAATCTTAAGATTTCTTACTGTTACCTCGAAATCTGTCGGAGCACCAAGCTTTGTCTGGTCGTCTGTTAAGCTGTACTGGGTCTTAGCTACACAGATCGGGCAGTTGCCAAATCCAAGTGCCTCCAGCTGTTTCGCCTGCTTCTGGGCATTTGCTGTAAGAACCACTTTCTTTCCACCGTAAACCTTCTGTACGATCTGGTTCAGTTTGTCCTCAATGGAACCTTCCAGTTCGTATGCATATGTGAAATCATTAGGCTCTTCAACCAGACGGAGAACTTCCTCAGCAAGCTTGATTCCGCCTTCGCCGCCTTTTGCCCATACCTCGGAAAGTGCAACGTTTACGCCAAGCTCCTTACATTTCGCTTCCACAAAATCAAGCTCTGCCTTGGTGTCGGTCGGGAATGCGTTGATAGCTACCACACATGGAAGCTTGTATACATTTTTGATATTGCTTACATGTTTCAGAAGGTTCGGGATACCTTTCTCAAGAGCCTCAAGGTTCTCGTTGTTGAGATCTGCTTTTGCAACACCACCGTTGTATTTCAGGGCACGTACAGTTGCTACGATAACAACAGCACTTGGTGTAAGTCCTGCCATACGGCACTTGATATCCAGGAACTTCTCAGCACCAAGGTCAGCACCGAAACCAGCCTCTGTGATGGCATAATCTGCAAGTTTCATAGCCATCTTTGTAGCGGTTACGGAGTTACATCCGTGAGCGATGTTTGCGAATGGTCCGCCATGAACAATGGCTGGAACATGCTCCAGTGTCTGAACAAGGTTTGGTTTCAGGGCATCTTTCAGAAGTGCTGTCATAGCACCCTCTGCATGAAGATCTCCTGCTGTTACCGGTTTCTGCTCGGAAACTTTGCCATAGGTGTATCCGATGATGATTCTGGAAAGTCTCTCTTTCAGGTCTTTGATATCGCTTGCAAGGCAGAGAACTGCCATAATCTCAGATGCAACTGTGATGTCGTATCCGTCTTCACGCGGCATACCGTTTGTTCTTCCGCCAAGTCCGTCTACTACATTACGAAGCTGACGGTCGTTCATATCCACACAACGTCTCCATGTGATCTTTCTCGGGTCGATGTTCAGCTCATTACCCTGGAAGATATGGTTGTCGATCATTGCAGCAAGAAGGTTGTTTGCTGCACCGATCGCATGGAAATCACCGGTAAAATGAAGGTTGATATCCTCCATAGGAACTACCTGTGCATAGCCGCCGCCTGCTGCACCACCTTTGACACCGAATACCGGTCCCAGAGATGGCTCACGAAGAGCTACCATAACATTTTTTCCAAGTCTCTGCATTCCATCTGCAAGACCTACCGTTGTAGTTGTTTTTCCCTCACCTGCCGGTGTCGGGTTGATAGCTGTCACAAGAATCAGTTTGCCGTCTTTTTTGTCTGTTTCTTTCAGGAGATTATAGTCGATCTTTGCTTTGTATTTACCATACTGCTCCAGATATTTGTCATCAATACCTGCTTTCTCTGCAATCTTGGTAATTGGCTCCATTGTGCACTCCTGTGCAATCTCGATGTCACTTTTGAATCCCATAATGTTCTCCTTTCTCCGCTGCAACCGTCTGCATCTTTTATCCCATAAAAAAGAGCAGTATCTGAATTTTTTCAAATACTGCCCAGACGGTCGACTCATCGAATCTCCGGCTCCCTCGTGGTTATCCCACAACTCCGTCAGTCACCGAAGACTTTATTAATTTGATGATTGAATACTAACATATTTATTAGTACTTGTCAAGAAATTATCAAATTATTTTTTCACTTTTAAAGTGAGCTAAGTCTAATTTTCTGAATCATTTCAGTTTTCCGTACTATTCATCAGATACTGAATGTTATAAGGAAAATTCTATTTTTCGTCAATTAACGTAATTCATGTCTGATCTTTGCCTGCAAAACCACACCGGATCGCCTGTGTCGGACATATCTTTTTACACCTTCCACATCGGATGCACTCTGCACTGTTAGGATCCTCTGTCGGATCAACCTCCATCTGGCAGATATTTCTGCATTTTCCGCAGTGAACACATTTTTCTTTCTCTACTCTGTAACGAAAAACGGAAACTTTATTAAATACCGAATAAAAAGCTCCCAGCGGGCAGATATACTTACAGAATGGCCGGTATATCATAATTGATAAGATAATGGTGATCACCAGGATCGTATTTTTCCACATGTACAGCCAGCCTACTGCACTTCGCATGGATTTGTTCAGCAGCACCAGCGGGATACCTCCCTCCAGCGTTCCTGCCGGGCAGATCAGCTTGCAGAAATATGGTGCTCCCTGGCCCATGATATCTACTACAAACATGGGAAGTAGGATCACAAATACAAGAAAGATCACATATTTCAGTTTTCGCAGAAGCTTGTCTCCCCGAAATGTCCGGATCTTCTTTGGAAAAGGAATCTTGTTCAACAGATCCTGGATCAGTCCAAAGGGGCAGAGAAATCCGCACACCAGTCTTCCAAGCAACGCTCCCACAAAGATCAGAAATCCAGCTACATAATATGCCATCTTGAAGTTCCAGCTTCCGATCACAGCCTGAAGGGAACCAATGGGACAGGCCCCTCTTGCTCCGGGGCAGGAATAACAGTTCAGCCCCGGAACACAGACATTTTTCATTTTTCCGGTATAGATCTTTCCAGTCACAAAACCTGATATGTGACTGTTTGTAAGGGCCGCCCACAATGCCTGGATCCCATGCCGCGGCCATTCATTTATTTTCATCTTCTTATTATCCAATGCCAATACACTCCATACAGATGTTGATCGCTTTTGTAAAAACTACAGATGCCTCACCTCTGTAGATTCCCAGTATCATCAGTAAAATTCCCAAAACTGCCAGAGCAGGTCCGATCCACCTGGATTCTGTTATTTTCCGAATCATTTTTCCACTCTCCATAATAATCATCTTTTACTTTGAAACGTTTTTAAGCTCTTTTTCCACGATTTCCTTCCATTCGTCCAGTGTATGGCTTCCTGTATAGGTATCGCCTACAATATTTCCATCTTTGTCAACAAAAAATGTTTCAGGAAATGCGGAAATCCCCTGCAGACGGCCGTTCATCATAGTAGTATCCGGTATCAGGAACGGATACTCTGCTTTTGTTTTTTCCTGAAGAATGCCAGCTTTTTTTACAGCCTCCTCGTCCTGATTTCCCTTTTCATCTGTAGTATCAAGCACCACACCTGCTACTCCGACGCCTTTCTCTTTCATTTCTTTATAGAGCTCCTGAAGTTCCGGAATCTCTTTTACGCATGGTGAGCACCAGGTTGTAAAAACATTTACCAACGTCAGGTCATAGTCACTGAACACTTTTTCTGTATATGTTTTTCCATCTATTCCTGTTGTTTCAAATTTTCCTACAGATTTTACATCCTCCGGGTTGCTGCTGGTATCCTGTGGCTGGTCAAACACGGAAATATTCTGATACGGTGTCATTTCCGTAATATCGGTTTTGATCTTTTCCAGCTCCTTTGTCAGCTTTTCATCTGCATCTTTGTTGGTGCTCAGATAATATTTGTATTTCCCGTCACTGCTGCTTCCAAGCTCTTTATGCTCTGTACAGCCGGTGATCTCATCCAGCTTTTTCTGTGAAGCTTCGTCATAAACGCCAATTGTACCGATTCTGTCCAGACCTGCCACCCAGTCGTCATATCCTGTTCCCATCTTCTGTATTTCGGCATTTTTCTGTTCCTCTGTCATTTTGCTCCAGCTTACGTAGGCATATGTCACTGCATTGGTCTGATTCTCAAAATCTTCCGTAGTAAGCATTGCAATGCTCTGATCCTTGATCTGATTTAACAGCTCCTTCGAAAGTGAAAGCTTCAGTCCCAGAAACGGATATTCATAAGAATCCTGTGCCTTGCAGGTTACGTCGGAAGGCTTAAATGTACCTGCTACCAGATCTGATGAAACTGCCTCTCCATCCACCGCCATTGCCTCTCCGATATCTGCTGTTTCCGTGCTCTCTGCCGCTGTTACCGGCACACTTCCTAATGCAGATATTCCTAATACCGCTGCTGCCATAAGTGCTGTTATTTTCTGTGTTCTTAATTTCATTGTTTATATTCTCCCTTCTGATATCACCGGCCCATATCCGGAACCGACGTATATTTTATATGTAAATCTTGCTCTCTGTAGCCTTACTATATCATCCCCTGTATAAAATCTCTGTTAAGAAGTGAAAAAATTTACAGGAATTTTATGCTATACATGATATGATAGATAACAAAGCAAAATCAACTGTTTTTTAGGAGAATTTATTATGCATATATTGATAATCGAAGATGAAAAGCAGCTCTGCCAGTCTATTGCGGAGGGACTTCGCATGGATGGCTATGAAGCGGACACATGTTTTGACGGGGATGAAGGACTGGAATTATGTCTGGTGGAAAATTATGATCTCATCCTTCTTGATCTGAACCTTCCAGGCGTTGATGGTCTGGAAATCCTGCGCCAGTTTCGGGAATCCGATACTTCCACTCCCGTTTTGATCCTCTCTGCCAGAGGACAGATCCAGGACAAGGTTGAAGGGCTTGATCTCGGTGCCAATGACTATCTCACAAAGCCTTTTCATTTTGAAGAGCTGGAGGCACGGATCCGAAGTCTGACACGAAGGAAATTTATCCAGCAGGACGTATGTCTGCAATGCGGACGTATCAGCTTTGATACCCGTACAAGAAAGGCCAGTGTCGATGGACTTCCCCTTTCTCTGACCCGAAAGGAAAGTTCTCTTCTGGAATATTTCCTTCTTCATCAGAACCGTATCATAAGTCCGGAAGAAATGATCGAGCATATCTGGGACGGAAGCGTCAACAGTCTCAGCAATTCCATTCGTGTCCACATTTCTTCTCTTCGAAAAAAGCTGCGCACGGCTCTCGGCTTTGATCCGATACAGAATAAGATCGGCCAGGGTTACATTTTAACGGAGGATATGCAATGAAAAAAATAACCGGAAAGCTATCTCTTCAATGGCGTCTGACACTGATCACCGCGCTGCTTATGACAGTCACCTGCATTCTGATGTATTTTTTTATCAGCCAGTCTGCAGTTGCCGGAATGGAGAATCTGGGAGATTACATGATACGGATCGATAACACAGACTCTGCTCCCATCACCTTTAATATGGATCCCTCCGTCTTATTTCCGGAGCTTTCCGATCAGCTGCAGCTAACAAAAAAACTGTTTCTCACCAAAGGACTCATGGTAACAGGGATCATCATCCTTCTCAGCAGCATCTGCACTTATTTTATCAGCCGTCAGGCATTACTTCCGCTTCGCAGACTCAGCCAGGAGGTAAACCAAATAGAGGTCCAGAACCTTTCAGAGGCTCTGGAAGTTCCTGCTACCAATGACGAGATTTCCCGCCTGACCATTTCATTTAACAAAATGCTCGCACGCCTGGATGAGGCATTTACTGCCCAGAAGCAGTTTTCTGCCAATGCAGCCCATGAGCTTAGGACTCCTCTTGCCGTTATCCAGACAAATCTGGAGGTTTTTGCCCGCAGGGAAGCACCTGCTTTAAAGGATTATCAGGAGATTTTTGCCATGCTCCAGGAACAGACCGGGCGACTTTCCCATCTGGCTGAAATCCTCCTGGATATGACCGGTGTACAGACTGTTGAACGTTCCGAAAGGATCTCTCTGGCAGCACTGACGGATGAGGTTTTCTGCGACCTGGCTTCTGTAGCGGAACAGAAGGATGTTGAACTGATCCAACAGGAAGGGGACTGCATTATTACCGGAAGCTATCTGCTGCTGTATCGCGCTGTGTACAATCTTGTGGAAAATGCGATCAAATACAATCACTCCGGTGGAAAAGTAACCGTAAATATCCATCCTTCCGAAGAAATAACAGATACATCCACCTCTGTCAATTACGTCTTTCTTGAAGTCTCCGACACCGGAATCGGCATTCCTCCTGAATATCAGGAAAAAATCTTCACCCCGTTCTTCCGTGTAGACAAATCAAGAAGCCGTGCTATGGGAGGTGCCGGCCTGGGGCTTGCACTTGTCAGTGAAATTGTCAGACAGCATAACGGACAGGTAAAAGTACTGGAAAGCAGCAAAAAAGGCAGCATGATTGCAATTATTCTGCCAGTCTGAACATGTTTGTATTACATTTACTTTATATGCTCATGAACGCAATCGCTTTGCGATCTGCGTTCAAATCCGAGTATATTTTCTCAACAATACTGTCTGTATCCATTTCGCAGGTAATAGCCTGTTCCCTGAGAACTGAAGAAAAATCTTTTTCTCTCCACCATCTGCGCATATCTTTTTCACCAAATTCTCTGTTTCTTGTATTATGTCGTCTCACGGTTTCTTCAAACGACAGATCAAATTGACACTCCCCACAGCTAAAGCAGGGGGATTCTTGCTTCTCCCACTACTGCATTGGCAAACACCTTACGGTACTGCAATGTCTTACACAGTGTCCACAAGCTATATTTATACTGTTCCCGTATGCCCTACGGTACAGTTTTTATCTTTATGCAGACTGCATCTGCAGTCCTTTTTTCAGAATATTGATACTTGCATTCGTATCCCGGTCATGAACCGCATGGCATTTGGGACACTCCCAGATACGAATGCCCAGATTTTTTATCCGTGGATTTCTGTTGCCACAACAGCTGCAGGTCTGACTGCTCGGATACATCGTTGGTACTCTGTGAATTTCATTTCCATACCAGCCAGCTTTATATTCCAGCATTTCAAAAAATTTTGCCCAGGAAACACTCGCTATCGATTTTGACAGTTTATGATTCCGGATCATCCCCTTAACATTCAGATCTTCAATACAGATGGTTTGGTTTTCACGCACCAGCATCGTTGACTGTTTCTGCAGGAAATCATTCCGCTGATTGGTTACTTTCTCATACACTCTTGCCACCCTGATCCGCTGCTTCTCGCGGTTATGGGAATCTTTTTGTTTTCGGGAAAGCCTGCGCTGTTCTCTTATGAGTTTTCGCATTGAGCGTTCCAGATATCTGGGATTTGATACCGTATTTCCATTACTGTCGGAGTAGAACGCTTTGATTCCGACATCAATCCCTATCGTTCCGCCAGCATTTGAGCGTGGTTCCGGTTCAAAATCAACATTTAAAACCGCAAAATATTTTCCAGCCGGTGTGTGCTCAATGATCACGTGATTAATCTTTTCCACTTCCATCGACTGCCGTATTTTAACAAATCCAAGTTTCGGAAGTTTGATATATCTTCCCACAATACGAATATTATCTTTTTGATTTACCGTTCTGTATGACTGGAACCGGTTATGTTTACTTTTGAAGGTTGGATAGGAAGCCCGTTTCTGAAAGAAATTCACAAATCCCCGGTCGAGATCCCGCAAAGACTGCTGTAATGCAATGGAATCTGCTGCTTTCAGAAAGGCAAACTCCTCTTGCTTTTTCAATTCAGTCAGCATGGCGGAAGTCTGGGAATAGCCGATCTTTTCCCCATTTTCATAGCCTTCCTTACGCATGGCAAGTCCCCGGTTGTAGATGAACCGGCAGCATCCCAGGGTCTGATGGATGAAGTTTTTCTGTTCTCTGTTCGGGTAGATCCTGAATTTAATTCCTTTTTGCATTATCCCATCTTATCCTTTTGTCTCTGCGATGTTTTCTGGTTTTCAATATACTGTTCTACTGTTTCCAGCGGAGCACCG
Source organism: Ruminococcus sp. AM36-2AA (assembly GCF_003461955.1). Lineage (GTDB taxonomy): Bacteria > Bacillota > Clostridia > Lachnospirales > Lachnospiraceae > Blautia_A. The sequence continues at coordinate 200,441 of NZ_QTYB01000007.1, forward strand.
CCCACCGTCGATACAAAATAGCTGTTTGTCCAGAGAGTCGGCATTTTCGTTTTAAGATAGGGAAATTCCTGTCTTAAAATTCTGGACGTATAGCCTTTAAATGACTTTACAGCTTTGTGGATGCCAAACTGAGGATCTACTTCCAAAAGCATATGAACATGGTCTGGCATGATCTCCATTTCCAGAATGTCTACAGAAAGATTTGCAGCATACTCTGTGAGCAGCTCCTTCAGCCGGACGTCCACACCATTAATTAATACTTTTCGTCTATACTTTGGACACCATACTACATGGTATTTACAGGAATAGACGACATTGTTGTTTGATTTATATGTTGTGTTCATATTTGTATTATACTATAGTTTATTAGTTGATACAATTACTATTTTGTCCATCTTCAATTACTTGCATAAATTCGATGGACGCGTCTTATATCCCCATAGCTGAAGCAAAGGGTTTTACGACGCATTGGATAATATAATTTTCACACCATAAAAATTCCCCTGAACGCGGATAATTTTCCGTATCCAGGGGATTCTTCTTTCTTCTCTATAATTGCCAGCTCATTACCATCATATTGGTCCGGATTTTCCCGAAAGCTACTCTGTTCAAAGTACTTTTCGTCCGTTTACAGTCAGCTTGAAGGTTGTTCCCAAAATTTCTGCTGATTTTCTGCAGAACATCATCCGATCAAGAAAAATCTCAAAATAGTCATACATGGAACAGATATTTTCATCGATCTGAAGGTTCAGTGCGATCACAGATTTTTCTTCATCAATCTTAAGCTTCGAATCTGTCACAGCATAATTCACACGATCGTGAATATCAAACGCAGATCTTTCCTTCTGGCGTACACGGCTTCTTCTGACATCAGTTTTGTCCGCAATGATAAGTGCTGCTGATATAACATCTTCCGGGCTTCCTGTTGATTCATCGTGATTTCCGATTGCAGCTATGACAGTTACTCTGTCCTCAAGAGACATGTTGGTATCCTTCAGCAGATCATTTGCAAGAAGGGCACCGTATTCCGCATGATGGTTTCTGTTAATCGCATTTCCGATATCATGCATATATCCGGCGATTTTTGCAAGCTCGATCTCATGCTCCGGATAGCCTAGTCTTTTCAGGATCTTCCCGGCCTGATGTGCTACCTGAACACAATGTGCCTGTGAATGATCTGTAAATCCAAGCTGTCCCAGGTTTGAATTTCCCTTTTTCAGATATGCATTGATTTCCTTATTATTCGCTACATCCTTATACTTCAAGTTTTTTTACTCTCCCTACGTGTTTCGTGCAGATATTCCCACTCTGCTTATGCTTCTTAGCCATATAGTCAGAGTCTCTTTATTGCGTCCATTGCCAGCGATGATCTCTCGCATTCTTCAGCTGACAATGTGATCTGCCAGCAAAGAGGACTATCCACCATATGTTTCGCCGCATAGCTTAAACCATTTGTCCTTTCATCCAGAAAGGGCCTGTCGATCTGCTGCGGATCTCCCAGCAGTATGATCTTCGTTCCCTGGCCTGCTCTTGTGATAATGCCCTTTACCTGATTTGGTGTCATATTCTGAGCTTCATCAATGATCAGATATGTCTTCGCAATAGACCTTCCTCTGATGAAATTCAATGCTTCCGTCTGAATGATTCCACGTTCAAAAATCTCCGCTATCTTATCACTCAGCTCGTCTTCATCTTCATATCTCTTCTTTTCATCCGAATCAAGGATCTGTTCCAGATTATCGATCACCGGTCTCATCAAAGGTGCTATTTTTTCCTTTTCATCGCCCGGCAGAAATCCTATATCATCGTCAAACTGTGCGTTGGGTCTGCATACGATCACACGGCGATATTCCTGTGCCGGATTGTTATATACCTTTTCCATTCCAACAGCAAGCGAATAAAATGTTTTCGCGGTTCCCGCCATTCCTTTGATGATAACAAGGGGAGCTTCTTTTGCATCTGTCATAAGGGCTTCCTGCATAAAATATTGTCCGACATTTCTCGGTGATATTCCATAGGGCTTGCTTTTTTTGTAAACAAGCTGGACTATCTTTCCTGAGGATACTCTTCCAAGAAGTGTCTTTTTTGTAGACTGATCCGGCTTCAGTATCACAAATTCATTCTCATGAAATTCCGGTATGGTATGATTTCCTTCCTCGTCACTCTGATAAACCTCTTCAAGAGAAATTCCTTTTTTCTTGAACTCCTTGACCTTATCTTCCGGAATGTATACTTCTGTACGACCGGTATACTGTGCATCATCATCTGAGATCTGCTCACGCTCAAAATCCTCTGCCTGAATTCCCATGATCTGTGCCTTCAGACGAAGTACGATATCCTTTGTCACCAGAATAACCTGCTCATCTGTTTCCGCAAGACCTCTGCATACCTTCAGGATCCTGTTATCCGGTTTGTCATCCGGAAGATCCGGCGGCAGCTCTACGTGTACAAAATTTTTTTCAATACGAAGAATACCACCGCCGGAAAGTGCTACTCCCTGTAACAGATCACCCTTCTGCCTGTACCATTCCAGCTTTCGGACTGCGGCTCTTGCATTGATTCCTTTTTCGCCCTCTGCCTTTTTAAGTCCATCCAGTTCTTCCAGCACCACCAGCGGAAGTACCAGATTATTGTCCTCAAAACACTCCAATGCATATGGAGCCTGGATCAGTACATTCGTATCTATCACATAGGTTTTTATCATATATGCATGCGCTCCTTTTCTGACTTCTGTCCCTTTTTCAGAAAATATGGTAGCATGCTTATTTTTTCGGTACTATCTCATTATTATGATTTTTGTATAAAATTATCGTAAAATCTTCTATTCCATGATGAAGCGGAACCTTCCTACAGTGCCTCTTTATACAGTGCCAGGATATCCTCCCGAACGGTTTTCTGAGGATTTATCGCAATGTTTCCGCTTTTCATGGCATCCTCTGTCATCTGCGCAAAATACTCATCCGTAACCCCTGCATCCGATAATTTCGCAGGGATCCCAACCTGTGTATTCAGCTCACGGACTGCCTGCTCCAGCATTCCTTTTGAAAACTCAGACTCACATTTCTCTTCCGTGGAAATATAATTATAGATCTTCTGATATTTTCCGAAGGCTGCCTCTTCGTTATATTTCACGATATACGGAAACAGGATTCCGTTTGCAACACCGTGAGGCACATTGAAAAAAGCACTGACCGGATGGCTCATGGCATGGATATTTCCAAGTCTTGCCCAGGAAAAAGCAATCCCGGCAAACAGAGAGCCTGCCAGCATATCGGAGGCTGCTTCCAGATTGCTGCGGTCTGCCACGTAGGTGCGGATGCTCCGCCCGATCAGCTCCATTGCTTTTTCGCTCATTGCCTCGGAAAATGGAGATGCGTCCAGAGAAACGTAAGATTCCTCTGCATGGATCAGTGCATCGATCCCGCAGGCAGCTGCCACGGAAGCCGGTGCGGAGGTGAGAAGCAACGGATCCAGAAGTGCATAAGCCGGGATCAGCTTATAGGAAAATACTGTAAGCTTGTAATTTCGTTCGTGATCGGTAATAACAGAAAAAGCCGTAACCTCTGAACCGGTTCCGGCAGTTGTAGGAATGGCGATCAGCGGGATGATCTCCCCCGGAACCTTGTCTGCACCTTCATATTCTGTGATGCTGCCGCCGTATTTCGCCACAACGCCTACGGCTTTTGCCACATCCATCGGGGAACCGCCGCCAAGAGCAACAATAAAATCCGCTCCGCTTGCCTGGAACGCTTCTGCTGCACGTTCCACAGTCTCCACCGATGGATTTCCTTCTGTATCACAAAAGGTGCTGACTGCAATGCCTGCCTGTGTAAGGATTTCTTCACACTGCCCCACTACGCCAAGTCTGTTCAGTGTGGGGCCGGAAATGATAAAGCCATGTTTTCCGCCAAGCTTCCCGGCTGCCCCGGGAAGCTCCTTTAATACACCTTCACCAAAAAGAATATTCTGCGGTACGGAAAATGTAAATCTTTTCATGCTGTTCGTCTCCTCCGCTTATTCTGAAAGTGCTTTTACTGTCTCTTCAATGATGGCAGCCGCCTGATCACAGTCTTCCTCTGTAATGATCAGCGGCGGTACCATACGGATGGTATGTGCTCCGATGGCCGTGATCAGGAGATGTCTGTCCAGACAGCCATGCTTTACATCCACACCGGAAATAGTATCATCAAACTCCACGCCTACCAGAAGACCCTGACCACGAACCTCTTTTATATGAGGGATCTTTGCAAGCTTTTCCATAAAATAGGTGCCCATTTTTGCCGCATTGCCAGCCAGATCTCTGTCAAGAAGTTCACCAACCTCGGCCAATGCTGCAGCACAGGAAACCGGATGTCCGCCGAAGGTTGTTCCGTGAGAACCAGGTGTGAAAGCTTTTGCCACTTCCTCTGTAGCACAGATCGCACCGATCGGCATACCTCCTCCAAGTGCTTTTGCCATGGACACGATATCCGGTTTGATCCCGTAATGCATATAGCTCATCACATTACCGGTTCTGCACCAGCCTGTCTGGACCTCATCAATAAGAAGGAGCATATCGTTCTCATCACAGAATTCCCGGAGTCCCTTCATAAATTCCATGGTTGCCGGATGGACACCGCCCTCGCCCTGTACAGGCTCTATCATGATGGCAATGGTATTTTCCGTGCAGGCATCTTTAAAAGCCTGAAGATCATTGTACGGTGCATAGGAAAATCCGTAGGTCATGGGACCGAAGCCGACCTGGCATCCGTTTCCCGGCTGTCCGGTGGCGGACATGGCACCAAAGGTCCTTCCATGGAATCCCATTTTTGCAGTTACGATATGATAACGGTTCGGACCATATTTTTCGATTCCGTATTTTCTTGCCATTTTGATCATGGCCTCGTTTGCCTCTGTACCGGAGTTCTGGAAAAAGATCTTATCCATTCCGATGGTTGTGCAGACCTTTTCAGCAAGAAGTGCCTGGGGAATGGTGTACGGATAGTTGAAGGTATGCATCAGTGTCTGCGCCTGGTCTACAACCGCTTTTACCACCTTTTCATTGCAGCTTCCTGCGGAGTTTACTGCGATACCTGCATAAAAATCCAGATATTTTTCGCCCTTCTCATTGTAGATATACTGGTCTTTTGCACTTTCTGCCAGAAAATCCATTCTCTCATAGGTCTCGATCATGTATTTGTTTACTTTTTCCTTGATATCCTCAAATGTCAGTCCTGTTTCTTCCAGCTTCATTTCTTTTCCTCCCCTTTTGTGATCTGTTCTGATAAGATCTGTTCCCTTGTGATCAGACCCTTCATCACCAGATATTCTTCGATCATCTTTACGCATCCTGTAATTCCGACTTTTTCACTGTTCAGCGTCATATCGTAATTGACGGGATTGGTCCAGTAATTTCCTTTTGTATAATATTTATAATAGTCCGCTCTGTACTTATCTGTGTTCTCAATGGTGGCTGCTGCCACATCTGCGGATACCTTCATCCTCTGCATGGTCCGCTCCAGACAGAAAGCACGCGGTGCTTCGATATAGATACTTACCACATTTTTTCTGCCCTTTAAGACATAATCCGCGCATTTTCCAACGATCACGCAGGATTCCTGATCTGCCAGGTTTCTGATGATCTGTGACTGATACTCAAACAGCCGGTCATCGGAAACAAATTTCTCATTTCTTGCAATGTACTGCCTGGATCTGGGCAGCCCTTTAAGAAATCCTGTAAATCCTCCGTTGTTCCGGATACGCTCATTGATATCCAGGAAGAGCTTTTCATCCAGTCCGCTCATCTGGCTTGCCAGTGTCAGGATACGGTTTTCATAGCAGTGGATCCCCAGATCTTTTGCCAGCATGGAGGCGATTTCCTTTCCGCCGGTTCCAAAACCTCTGGCAAAGGTTACAATAAAATTTTCCATTTTATACTCCTTCCTATCCTGCCAGATAACGGCTCAAAAATTCTCTGGTACGGGCATTTTTAGGATTTTTAAACAGCTCTGCCGGAGGTGCGTCCTCCACAATGTAACCCTGATCCATAAAAATCGTCCTGGTGGAAACATCTCTGGCAAATGCCATCTCATGAGTCACAATGATCATGGTAAGGCCTGTGGTCGCCAGCTCCTTCATAACATTTAAAACCTCTCCTACCATCTCCGGGTCCAGCGCTGATGTAGGTTCATCAAAAAGCAGGACCTCCGGATTCATGCAGAGCGATCTTGCAATGGCAACCCTCTGCTTCTGCCCACCTGAAAGCTGTGTGGGATTTGCATTGATAAACGGTGCCATTCCTACCTGCTTCAGATGTGTGATCGCCCGGTCAAAGGCTTCTTCCTTTGACAGATGAAGGACTTTTCTTGTACAGAGCATACAGTTCTGGAGAACAGTCATGTTGTTAAAGAGATTAAAGGACTGAAATACCATGCCCACCTTTGACCGGTATTCATTGATCTCCTTCTGGACTGCTCCGATCTCTTTTCCATGATAGCGGATCTTTCCGCTGGTCTGGGTTTCCAGCTTGTTGATACAGCGAAGCAGAGTGGATTTTCCGGAACCGGAGGAACCAACGATACAGATGATCTCGCCCGGCTCCACGTTGAAATCGATTTTTCGCAGTACCTCATGCTGCCCGAATGCTTTACTTAATTCCTCAACGGATATGATTGCATCACCCATTATTTTTCCCTCCTTACGGATTTTCCATATATTCCACTGCCAGTGCGTAGTTCTCTGTTTTCTTCATCTTCTTTTCAAGGAATGTAAACAGACGGTTGAATACAAAGCAGAGTACAAAATAGATCACTGCAATAACAAGATAGGATTCAAAATATTTATAATAATTTCCGCCTACAGTTTTCGCTGCCATAAACAGCTCCTGAACTGCGATAACATTCAGAACGGAAGTCATTTTCAGATTTGTAAGAAATGTATTTGCCATCTCAGGGATGATGTTTTTGAAGGCCTGCGGAAGTACTACATAGATCATAGTCTTCATAGGTGACATTCCCATGGCCCAGGCGCCTTCCCTCTGTCCCATATCAATGGAACCGATACCGGCTCTGACAGTTTCTGCCATGTAGGCTCCGGTGTTCAGTACCGTTACCATAACACCTGCAAACAATGGTGTAATATTCACATTTGCCTGACGGATACCATAATACAGGACCATTGCCTGAACGATCATAGGCGTATCTCGGAAAACCTCCACATAGATCCTGCAGATTGCCTTTAAGATTTTAAAAATTCCTTTTTTCAGAATGCTGTCGCCTTCATTGATACGGATATCCTGGATGATACCGATGATATAGCCCAGCAGGAAACCAAGAATGGTTCCTGCTACAGCTATATAGAGAGTCAGCCAGGTTCCTTCCAGAAACATACTGGAATATTTTTTTGCCAGAAAGATCATCCATTCCAGGGAATTGGACGGATCTGTAATTGAAAAGCCTAACATATCTCCACCTCACTTGGACTAGTTCGCTGCCGGCTGCTGTGTCAGAACAGTATCCATCAGCTCATCCATTTTCTCTTTATCGTTCCAGCCGATGTCATCCATGGCACCCTGCAGCTTATCTCTCAGCTCTGTGTCATCTTTTCTTGTTGCGATGCAGACATTGACCATTTCATCATCATCTTTAAAGGTATCCTTCTCATCCAGGTTGATGATCTTCAGATCCTTGTTTGTCAGTGCTGCTGATTCTGCTGTAGGAACATCTACAACGCAGACATCTGCAACTCCGTTGGAGATTGCCATAAAGCACTCGGAGGTTGTCTCATAGTTTCCGGACTGCTCTGCACCGTCGATCTGATCCAGAAGCGGTACCCATCCGGTTCCAAGCTGTGTGGTAACCTTGCAGCCTGTTCCTGCAAGATCGGAAAGGCCTTTGACATCGTCATATTTGCCGCCTGCCTTTACTACGATACAGTTATCTCTGTAATAATATGGTTCTGTAAAAGCATATGATTTTTCTCTTTCTGCCGTTTTTCCCATACCTGCGATGATACAGTCATAATCGCCGGCATCCATGGAGATTCCGATGGAGGACCACTCAACCTTGTGAATCTCCAGCTTCATTCCAAGCTGATCTGCAAGCTTCTGGGCTACTGCCACATCGTAGCCATATGCGTAATAATCACTGCCGTAAATAGGTTCTGCCTTGCTTCCGTCCGGGGTTGTGTCTGTATCCTGGGTCCAGTTGAACGGTGCATATGCACATTCCATACCAACCCTTAACACATCCTTATCGGATTTGTCTGCTGCCCATGTGGAAGCTGCTGTAGATGCTAACATTGCTGCGGAAATAATACCTGTGATCACCATTTTGCCTAAAAGATTTTTTTTCATATTCGTTTCCTCCTCTTCTACATAGCTGGCACAAAACATATTTAACTGGTCGACCTGAACGTTTTCGCCTGTAAACAAAAAGGGCGCTGAAAGAAATTTTTCATTTCCTTCAACGCCTTTGTTGTTTGATAGACTTCATTATACTCAGGAGAAGCTTTTCGTCAACTTTCATTTTGCACAAACAAACTGTTCATTTTGCACAGTGTTGTAAATATATGAACCTGATCTTCAGGAAAACATCAGCTGTTTGATCAGGATACAGTTTATTATATCCAGATATTCCATATAGTCATCCAGTTCAAAATCTATCAGCTCCTGGATCTTATTCAGCCGGTACTGCAGGGAATTTCTGTGGATAAAAAGCTCCTTCGCCGTTTTTCCGACGCTGAACCCGTTCATGTAATAGGCAAGCAGGGTATCCAGGAGAAACGTTCCGTTTGCATGATCATATTCCTCCAGCTTTCCCAGCCGTTCATTGCAGTAATTCAGGATCTCATCATGGTTGTCGTTATTGAACAGATACTGATAGATCCCCATGGCTGTTGCACTTAAAACTTTCTTGTGCTTGGGATTTGGAAGTATGTCTTTTTTGGGGATCAGACGCTTTGCCTCCTGATAGCTGGTGCCGAAATCTGCCGGATTGGTGTAGATACCGCCCAGGATACAGGTGCTTCGGATGGTTCCGTGAAACTGCGGACTGGCATCGATCTTCTGCAGAACCTTCTCCAGCTCATGTTCAATGCTTTTGTCTTTTTTTGCCTCAAAAAGAAGGACAAATTTGTTGAGAAACCGGAGGAACATGGGCTTACCTTCCATTGCCATGACTTCCTGGTTCAGATAATTGGCATAATACTCGTAGATATGCTCATCCTGCTCCAGATTGATACCGTACTTCCGGTCAGCCACAATGATCCCGACTCTGCAGGGTGTAGTAAAATTGATCCCGAACTGCTGGGAGATTTTTTCGATATAGCGATCATTAATATCATAGCCAAACAAAAGATTGTAAAGATAATCTCCCATCCGTTTATTCTGCATTTCATATTCCAGGATGATCTTTCCCACACTCTGGGCAATATCCACAAAAGAAGCTCCTTCCCACCGGATGTAAAACAGCGGAAGCTTCAGTTCATTTGCTTTGTCGATCATCTCCTTCGGGACGGGCTCCTTGTCATCGGTGATAGAGATCCCAAAGCCGGAAATTCCAAGCCCATACAGTTCTTCCATGGCTTTCCCGGCTTCTTCCAGGTCAAACCGGACATAGTCTGCCACACACAGAGCAAAATTCCCCTGGTTCATATGCTCCTCAAAAGGCCGGGTCTGCACCATATAGGTCCATGTGACAGGTCTTGTGAGGCCTTTTTCCCCGGCGATCAGCTCCACTCCGTCCAGCTGCAGCTCCAGTATATCCTGACAGGTGATCATATGCATCAACTCCTTATTTTTGCAGTATTTCACACACTCGCATCCATAAACAGGCAAAACAATATCTGATCTTCTCATCCTTCCGTTATCCTAGCAGAAATATCGGATTTCGGCAACTTATAAAAAAACCTGGAAGAACTCAGCCACAGGCATTTTATTTCTTCCAGGTTTTTCTGTTTTCAGATTCTCAGTCAGCTGTTTTTGATCCGGCAGCCGGCACAGCTCTGCATCCAGTTACATTCAGATTTATTCTGCCTGTGGTTTGCGTACCTGTGCTGTACCCTTCTTTGCTCCGACAGATTTTTCAGCATGCTCTTTCACAAGATTTCGTCCAAGCAAAGTCAGGCATACAAATGCGATCACTGCAAAAACAGCTCCGATCCCAAATACCACGTTCATCTCATAACCATTGCTGCTCACCAGACCGGAGATCGCCGGTGCGCCAAAGGTTGCGAATACGATACCGAACATAACAAATCCGTAATTTTCTCCGGTGTGTTTCATTCCGAAAATGGAGCTTGTCAGAGACGGAAAGCTTCCCATGATGCCGCCATAGCAGCCGTACATCAGCACAACGGCAACCGTTACTGCCAGGGATCTTGATACAGCGAGAACTCCCATAGCGATCACTGCCACGATCAGCACTCCTTTGATGCAGACGATCCTGCCCACTTTATCTGCCAGTGTCGGAAGCACCAGTCTTGCTCCCGCATTGACAATGGATCCAAGCATAACGGCACTGACTGCCACTGCAGACGGGATTCCAAGGTCGATCTGGTAGGTCTGGGATACCGGTGAAACCATAAAATAAGAAATCAGTCCAAAGAACATGGTCGCAAGAAGAAGATAAAAATTCTTTGTTCTCATCATCTCTCCGGATGTATACTGCTTCATCTCCGGTGTCCCGGACTTTGCCGCAGAGCCACCTGCGTTCACTAGACTCTTATCGGGTGCCTGAAAAAAGATACCGCACAGGATCCAGGAAATCGTGATGGCCACGCCAACGATCAGAAGGGTTTTCTGCACACCTTCCGCTTCCAGCAGCTTTCGACTCAGCGGCGCCAGGAAAAATCCACAAAGTCCGTTGGCAGTTACCACAACACCGGAAGCAAATCCAGTACGGTCCGGGAACCATCTCTGCACGGTTGCCAGGATCACCGTGTAGATCATTCCCTGTCCAAATCCCTGCATCACTCCATAGGACAGATACATAGGAAGCGGTGTGGGAACGATCAGAAATGCAGATGCCAGGATTCCTGCCGCAAAGATCCCGCCTCCGATCCATACAATCGTCTTTTCCTTAAAGCGATTCTGCATCCTTCCGCCTACGATGTTTCCAAATACAAAGGTGCTAAGTGCCAGATAAAAACACATGGATGCCTGTCCCTGACTCCAGCCTGCCTGCTCCATCACATAGGGCTGATAAATAGACCATACATGGGGATATCCGGTAAAAAAGATCGCAAAAGCTCCAAATATCATGGTCAGCAGACGCTGTTTTTTCTGTATTCCTGTCATAATTTCCTCCTCTGAAAAAGATTTCCGGCCTGCTCTGTACTCTCTGCCCACAGAATGCAGCCTGTTTCTGTACACACGATCTGCACGTTTTCCTGCACATTAGCTTCACTTATCTTTGATATTCTTTTGTTTGCGTGCCATTATCTTTTATTTGCGTGTCAAATGCGTGTTAATTATGTTGTGTGTATGTTATCACACGCAGTCTTATTATGCAATATAAATTTACAGCTTTTTCTGTTTTCTCATTTTTGTCCAAAGTTTCCTGTTATTTCTTTGTATATTATTCACAACGGCGTTGTTTTATGCACGCATGTGCACGCATTAATTCTTGTATAAAATCCTTATTTCATCTAATATATTTCAAATTTTGATCCTTTTCCTGCAGCAAAAAAGCACGCATTTTAAGCAGGCGTGCTTTTCCGTTTTTTTATCTCTTTTTCACTTTATCTGTTCACAGCCCCATAACTGTCCCTTAAAAAATTATCTATATTGGATATTTTTAAATACACAAGTAAGTTTTATAATCTGGAACCAACAGAAATCAAACACAAAATCAATGATTACGGAGGATAAAGATCATGTCTGCAACAAACGAAAGATATAAACTGAACAAAGAACTGGCACAGATGTTAAAGGGCGGTGTGATCATGGATGTCACAACACCTGAGCAGGCAAAAATTGCCGAGGCTGCCGGAGCCTGTGCGGTTATGGCTCTGGAGCGTATTCCTGCCGATATCCGTGCAGCAGGCGGTGTTTCCCGAATGAGTGACCCGAAAATGATCGAAGGGATCCAGAATGCAGTTTCCATTCCAGTTATGGCTAAATGCCGTATCGGACATTTTGTGGAAGCACAGGTACTGGAAGCCATTGAGATCGACTATATTGATGAAAGTGAAGTTCTTTCTCCTGCTGATGATGTTTATCATATCAATAAAAGAGAATTCAAAGTTCCTTTTGTATGCGGTGCCAAAGATCTTGGAGAGGCACTCCGCCGCATCAATGAAGGTGCTTCCATGATCCGTACAAAGGGTGAGCCCGGAACCGGTGATATCGTTCAGGCAGTCCGCCATATGCGAAAAATGAACAGCGAGATTGCAAAGCTTACCAGCATGCGTAAAGACGAACTTTTTGAGGCTGCAAAAACTCTCCAGGTTCCTTATGAACTGGTATCCTATGTACATGACAACGGCAGACTTCCGGTTGTAAACTTTGCTGCCGGCGGTGTTGCCACTCCTGCAGATGCCGCTCTTATGATGCAGCTTGGCGCCGAAGGTGTCTTCGTCGGTTCCGGTATCTTTAAATCCGGAAATCCGGCAAAAAGAGCTGCTTCCATCGTAAAAGCAGTTACCAACTACACCGATGCCAGACTGATCGCAGAACTTTCCAGAGATCTTGGCGAAGCTATGGTCGGGATCAATGAACAGGAAATCGCCTTACTGATGGCAGAAAGAGGCAAATAATGACAATTGCGGTACTGGCTTTACAGGGTGCTTTTGCAGAACACGAAAAGGTTCTTGACCGCCTTGGCGTTTCTCATATCGAGCTGCGCCAGGCAGGTGATCTTAAAAAGCCTTTCGACGCTCTGATCCTTCCGGGCGGGGAAAGCACTGTTCAGAGCAAGCTATTAAAAGAGCTTGATATGTTTGAGCCCCTGAAAAAAAGAATCGAAAACGGAATGCCCGTTCTGGCTACCTGTGCCGGACTGATCCTTCTAGCTTCTGAGATCGAAGGACAGGACAGCTGTCATTTTGGCACCATTCCCATGTGTGTGCGCAGAAATGCCTACGGAAGACAGCTTGGAAGCTTTCATACGGAAGAAACGGTTAAATCAGTGGGCAAAGTTCCCATGACCTTTATCCGTGCGCCTTATGTGTCTGACGTCCACGATGGTACAAGGGTTCTGGCTTCTGTCGAAGACCGGATCGTTGGCGTACAGTACAACAATCAGCTGGCCTTTTCTTTTCATCCGGAACTGGATGAAGACACCCGGATCCATGAAAGATTTCTGGAAATCGTCCGTAATTCCTGAAGCTGAAATTCCGGGATAACAGCCTCTTTTCATCACATGAAATTGTTTTCTGAAAACGAATGCCACCAGACACACCTGTAAAAAGATGTAAAAATCCGGGAACACAGAGTAATATGGACTGTGTTCCCGGATTTTCTGATATTTTCTGAGCTTTATTTCTCAGCTTATTTGATTGTCTTCAGCTCATACTCCCTGGTTCCCAGACCGATCTTTTCTGCCTGATCCAGAGTTGCCTTCCACTCAATATTCGGATTGGAATCCTTAAAGTGATCATGATGACAGTGCCATCCCGGCTCTGCCAGATGCTCTCCAAGCTGGCTGTTGGCGATCGGTGTTGCCTTCAGGCAGGCATCTGCACAGGCCTGATCCAGTGCAACCGGGTCAAAGCTTGCGAACATTCCGATATCCGGAAGGATCGGCGCATCATTTTCACCATGGCAGTCACAGTTAGGGCTGATATCCTGTACCAGCGCAATATGGAAATGGGGACGTCCGTGACAGACAGCCTGTGCATACTCTGCCATCTTGCGATCAAGAAGCTCGTTTGCACTGCTATTCGGATTGTATACGGCATCATAGCTGCAGGCCCCGATACAGCGGCCACAGCCTTTGCATTTATCGTAATCGATAACTGCTTTCTTGTTTACATATGTAATCGCATCACTTCCGCACTCTTTCGCACAACGGCGGCAACCACGACAGACATCTTCATGGATGGCCGGCTTTCCGCTGGCATGCTGCTGCATCTTTCCGGCACGGCTTCCGCATCCCATACCGATATTCTTCAGAGCACCGCCAAAGCCGGTTGTCTCATGTCCCTTGAAATGGCTGAGACTGATAAAAATATCTGCGTCCATGATAGCATGTCCAATCAGGGCAGTTTTGCAGTATTCTCCGTTTACTACCGGAACTTCTACTTCATCGGTTCCTCGAACTCCGTCACCGATGATGATCTGGCATCCGGTTGTGATCGTGTTAAATCCGTTAAGATTTGCACAGTCCAGATGCTCCAGTGCGTTCTTTCTGCTTCCCGGATAAAGGGTATTACAATCTGTCAGGAACGGCATTCCGCCCTGCTCCTTACAGAGATCTGCTACTACCTTTGCATAGTTCGGACGAAGGAATGCCATATTTCCAAGCTCTCCGAAATGCATCTTGATGGCTACGAATTTTCCATCCATATCGATATCTTTGATTCCTGCGGCAACGCAGAGTTTTTTCAGTTTGTCCAGCTGGCTGGTTCCCACCGGACAACGAAAATCAGTGAAATAAACTGTTGATTTTTCCATTCTGGTTTTTCTCCTGCTGATTCTTTTTATGTAATTACATTTATTTAAACTCTACACGTTTTTTCTGTTTCTGTCAACGGATACTCGCATTCGTACACGACAAACGCATGAATGGTTAGCAACTGCAAATTCTATTTTTTTC
>NZ_QTYB01000008.1:0-95784 GCF_003461955.1 Ruminococcus sp. AM36-2AA
TCAAGTTTTTTCAAACATTTTTGAGTTAAGATTTTGTTGTCGTTTTGCCGACGACTTGGATACTTTATCATATCTTCTGTCTTTTGTCAACTACTTTTTTATTTTTTCTGAAACATGATTTCTTTATCAGTTTCATAAAAACAATTTGTTCCCAACAACTCTGATAGAATAGCATCTTTTCTTTTCTCTGTCAACATGTTTTTTACATAATTTTACATTTTTTTCAAAAAACACGTTTTTGCGTAAAAAACCGCATTCTGCGAACTGAGCAATACCTGAATTTTGGTATCCTTCTGTGTGCAAAATGCGGTTTTATTTAACTTTGATAGAATATTCCTGTAAAAATACGAATAAAGATGTTTTTACCGTAGAGAAAATTCAACACTGTATCTTCCCGGATCAGACCCAGCCCCTTCTGACCGATTTCTGTATTGCACAAAACTGTCAGGACCAGCATTCCTACCCATACGAAAATAATACATTTTCCTCCTCCAATTGCTGCTCCTGCCAGTTTATTTACGCCACATATGACTGGAAGTTTTGTCAGAAGATCCAGGGCATAAGCCAGTACATGTATCAATATGGACGATAATATATACGATACCAGAAAGGACAGACAGTTCACTGCCACATTCGCCAGATAACCGGATATATATTCCGCAAATGTATTTGCCGCCAGCTGCTGATATACAGATGCTGTATTATTCTCAGCAATTCCTTTCTGAAGCAGTTCCGGCAGATTCATACTGCTTATCAGTTCATTCTGTCCTTCCTCATCCATGATTCCTCTTCCATCTACCAGAGAACTTACAAATGATTCACTGGATGTCTGGATTTTTTCATAAACGGCAGTATTTTCACGGATAAACTGATTCACATAAGGATTGATCAGCCATACCATTACAACTGAGATCAGCACAAGGAATGCGGATACCACTTCTTTCACAAAACCTTTTTGGTATCCATCCACCATAGAAAAGGCAAGTAGGACCAGAACAGCCAGTCCAAGCCATGTCCAGCTCATGTCCGCCTCCTTAACTGAATTTTATGGTACTTACTCCCGTATCCAGTACCATAAGATATTTGTTCCATCCGATCTTGAAAAAGTCCCGGATCGTGCCATCCACGCTTCCCATATATTTCTGCACCCCTCGACTGTTCATCACACAGATCTGAGAGCTGTTATACATAACAATATTACCGCCGCTCATTTTTATGGTAGTATATGGAACATTGAAATTTTTACGGAACTTCAGCTGACCACTCATGTTATAAACTTCCATTGTATACAGGTCGTCCTTATTGTTATTTTTAAATACCAGACCAATTCTGTCTTCATCGAAAAATGTGCTTACAATCTCCTGTTTCACATTGACAGTCTTGCTTTCTTTCGGGATCTGATTTCCCTGATAAGTAGAAAATCCGTCATCACGCAGAGCAATATACTGGCTCTCATTAATACATTCCACCTGTGGAATCACAACATTTTCGTAAGTATAGCCACTTACGATCCGGTCATCTTCATTCTGCCCTACATCTCCGTAATTATAAAAGGCCACATAACTGGTTGTTTTGCTTCCATCAACATACTGGAATGTAACCATCATTACACCATTATCCGATACCGCCACATCCAGCGGATATCCCGGATCATCAATCTTGGTAAGGTTTTCCGCTACCAGACTTCCATCCGGATTATAAAAATTAATCCAGGTATTCTCATCATTATCAAGAATCGCCGCAACCATTCCATTCGCCGCTATTCGTACCTTCACGATAGAATAAGAAGTAGTAACTGTTCCGGTAACACCTTTTTTGTCACAGATATACAGAGATGTTCCTTCACTGTCAGCGACTACTGCTCTGCTTCCATTTACATCTGCAATTGGATTCTGCATGGTATAAGTCTCGTTCCATACCGTGTTCATACTGGCATCTACCACCGAAACTCCATCCGGGCTGTATCTTAAAATATCCCCGTCCATTTCCACATACTGTGTAGAAACAACATCTTCCTGCTCACTTGTATTCAATACTTTATAGCTATGATAACTTCTCTTTTCCACAAAAACAAAAGCCAGGCAGACAGCCGCAGCAACTGCCGCAACCACGATCACCTTTTTTCCGCCTCGGGAAATTTTCCGACGATGAGAACTCTTCTTTCCGTGATGAGTCCCTTCCTGTACAGCCTGTTCCTGTGCCAGTTTGGCTTTTTGTTTCATAAGCTTTTTACGCTTTTGTTTTTTTTGTATTTTTTTTATGATATTCACGATTGTATTCCTTGCCTTATCTGTTTATTTTCCAGTTATTATAGCACAGCTTATCAGGGTAAAACAATCACCTGCCCCGGATAAATGATCTCATTGGCTGAAATTCCATTCAGTGCACAGATCTGTTCCATAGCCTCCACCGTCCCATAGCGGTTCAGGCTTATCTGATACAAAGTATCTCCCGGACGTATTACATATGTCTTCTGCACATTTTCGGCAGTTGCAGAAGTTTCTTCTGTTGATTTTTTTTCTGTTGAATCTGCCAGCGCATTCTTTTCTTCAGAGCTTTCCTTTTTTTTCTGTTTTTTTGCCTGTTCTGTATCTGCTGATCCGGGTGGAATTTCTGTTACTGTTGTTTCCACAACATTATTTTCCGGACTGTCCGTTTCTTTCTTTTTAGGATCTGCGGCCGGGGTTACTGTGATTCTCTCCCTGCTTTCTGCTTTCACAGAAGGCGTCGGGGTTTGAGTCTCCCGGGCAGCTGTTCCTTCCGTTATCACCGGCGTTATCTGCACCACCGAAGCGGAAGTCGCACGATAATCTTCCGGAACTCCTTTTTTCCCCTGCTGATTCCGGTAAAGATTCACACCAGCTACCAGAACTGCCAGCGCCAGACACACTGTGGCCGCATAAGAAAAAACGGAAGTTTTCTCCTCCCGCTCCTCTGGTTTCTTGCTGTCTATGATCTTTCTAAAATTCCTGACAGCCTTGTCCTCTACTTTTTCAGATGCCTTCCCGCCTTCTCTCTGGCTTCGTTCGATCATATATGTCTGCATCTGAGAATTTTTCTCATAATAAATATAATATCCGGTCAGTTTTGCCATTGTGCCGCCATCATAACGGAAAAATGCATCTTCCCGTTCTCCCGGATCCATCAGCATCAGAATCTTTTCTCCCCCAAAATGTCTGAGATGTACTTTCACCAGGAGTTCTGTGACCTCTATTGCTATCTGCGGCTGTGCAAAAAACCATCCCACAATTTCCTGTTCCTGGAAGTATTGTTCCTTGTCATCCTGAATCTTCTGCCAGATTTTTTCCGAAAAATCAATATGTTCCGCCGTTGCCTCCATCCCATCTGCCGCCAGGGCACCCTTTACATAAATGCAGGTCATATCTGTCGTCCATTGGATTTCACCGGTAAGCACTGCCACATTCCCCTGGCTTTCTGTCTCTCCATCCTCTGCAAGACTGCAGAGAAATGTGTATACATAATCTTCTATATAGATCCTGTAATCTCCGTTTGCCAGCCCGATCTGTCTTACGTTCCTCGGCATGGAAAACGGTTCCTGTACTGTTCCCTGATCTTCCTTGTCCTCCTTATAAATGACCTCTATCATCTCATATCACCCCTTCAGCCCCAAGCATAACACAGTAAAAATGCGGATTTTAGCAGAATGTAAGAGCCTATCCACAGAATTTAACGACAGATTACGCACCATGCATATTTTTCCTTTTTTCAGGATATGATAGAGGGAAAAAAGAATCGAGGTTCCCCATGGCTTTTTACATTGATGCCGGAAAAAACGGTTCATCCGGAGAGATTGCTTATCTTCTGAAAAAATGTATTCTTCACTGTCCCAAAAGATGGACTGAAATCGTATTTTTATGTATCGGCAGTGATCGTGTTACCGGAGATTGTTTAGGCCCATATATCGGACACCTGCTTACGCCTCATGAAACCGGTCATATTTTTGTCTACGGTACACTTTCCAGCCCGGTTCATGCCTTAAACCTGGAAAAAATCTCATCACTTATCAAAAAGTTTCATCCCCATGCTCTTGTGATCGCCATAGATGCTTCTCTTGGACAAAAAAAGCACCTGGGCTATGTGACCATTGGAAATGGTGCACTTTACCCAGGTGCTGGTGTTCAGAAGAATCTGCCTCCTGTAGGTGACATCCATATCACCGGCATTGTAAATACTGCCGGACTCATGGAGCATCTTACCTTGCAGACTACACGGCTCTCTACCGTGGTCGCTCTGGCAGATGTGATTGCCGGAGGAATCCTGAAGATCCTCCCTGCAGAAGCAGACTTATCTGCATCAGATCCACACAGCGAACATTCGCATTCCGCTCTGCTGCATGCTCATGCATAAAATCATTCCATAATTTTATGCAAAGTCTTTGATCTGTGTGTAGATACCCTCAGCATCAAGACCATATTTATGGAGAAGTTCCACAGCCGGACCGGATTCACCGAATACATCATGAATTCCGATACGTTTTACCGGTACCGGTGCCTTCTCAGCCAGGCACTCGCATACAGCTCCGCCAAGGCCTCCGATAATGGAATGCTCCTCAACTGTTACAACTTTGCCTGTTTCTTTGGCAGCTGCAACAACAAGCTCCTCATCCAGAGGTTTGATGGTATGGATGTTGATCACCTTTGCATCGATTCCGTCCGCTGCAAGCTTCTCAGCTGCCTCAAGAGCCGGCGCAACACAAAGTCCGTTTGCGATGATGGTAAGGTCTTTTCCCTCGCGGAGAACGATACCTTTGCCAAGTTCAAATTTATAATCCGGTCTGTCATTGATAACCGGAACGGCAAGACGTCCGAATCTCATGTATACAGGTCCCTGATGCTCATAAGCAGCAGCAACCATAGCCTTTGCCTCGATATCATCAGAAGGGCTTGCAACAACCATGCCTGGAATTACTCTCATAAGGGCAAAATCCTCCAGGCACTGATGTGTGGCGCCATCTTCACCTACAGAAATACCGCCGTGAGTTGCTCCGATCTTTACATTCAGCTTCGGATATCCGATGGAGTTACGAACCTGCTCATAAGCACGTCCTGCTGCAAACATTGCAAAAGTACTTGCAAAGGGAACCTTACCTGTGGAAGCGATTCCTGCTGCAATACCCATCATGTTGCACTCTGCGATACCGCAGTCAATGTGACGCTCCGGGAATTCTTTTTTAAACATACCTGTCTGTGTAGCTGCAGCAAGGTCAGCGTCAAGAACGATAAGATCCTCGTGTTTTTTTCCTAATTCTATGAGGGCACTGCCGTAGCTTGCTCTCGTTGCGATTTTCTTTACTTCTGACATAATGCTTCACCTACCTTCTCCAGATCTTCCATTGCCTGTGCATACTGCTCATCATTCGGAGCTTTTCCGTGCCAGCCTACTGCGTTCTCCATGTAGGAAACGCCTTTACCTTTTACTGTTTTCATGATGATAGCTGTCGGCATACCCTTTGTAGCTCTTGCCTCATCAAAAGCAGCCTTCAGCTGATCCATATCGTTGCCGTCCGCAACATTGATCACATGGAAATTGAAAGCTTCAAATTTCTTGTCGATCGGATACGGGGAGCATACATCTGCAATGTCACCATCGATCTGAAGTCCATTGTTATCTACGATCACAACCAGGTTGTCCAGTTTACGGAAGCCTGCGAACATAGCTGCCTCCCACACCTGGCCTTCCTCGATCTCACCATCACCCAGCAATGTATATACTCGATAGTCATCATTACTGAGTTTGGCAGAAAGAGCCATACCTGCTGCTGCAGAGATTCCCTGACCAAGAGAACCACTGGACATATCAACGCCCGGAATATGCTTCATATCCGGATGTCCCTGAAGATAGGAGCCCAGATGACGAAGTGTTTTCAGATCCTCTTTTGGAAAATATCCTCTCTCTGCAAGTACAGAATAGAGTCCCGGTGCTGTATGTCCTTTGGAAAGGACAAAACGGTCACGGTCTGCCTTCTTAGGATCCTTCGGATCGATGTTCATCTCTTCAAAATATAAATAGGTGAACACGTCTGCTGCAGAAAGGGATCCGCCCGGATGGCCGGCCTTTGCTGCATGGACTGCTGTTACGATATCCTTGCGGACTTCGTTGGCAACTTTCTGAAGTTCTAACTTATCCATGTTATTAATGTCTCCTTTTTAGTGCCCTGCTGTTCACAGGGAATTTGTATATAAAAGAGGTTTCGATCACTCACCGAATACTGCCTTGTAATCAGCCTGGAATTTGGCAATACCTGCATCGGTCAGCGGATGATGTGTCATCTGCTCGATTACTTTGAATGGTACAGTAGCGATATCTGCACCTGCAAGTGCACATGCAGTTACGTGCATTGGATGACGAACGCTTGCTGCGATGATCTCTGTCGGGATATCTGCAACTGCAAACATCTCAGCGATCTGCTGGATCAGCTCAACGCCATCTGTGGAGATGTCATCCAGTCTTCCAAGGAACGGAGATACATATGTAGCACCTGCTCTTGCTGCAAGAAGTGCCTGGTTAGCAGAAAAGATCAGAGTAACGTTTGTCTTGATCCCCTCAGAGGAAAGAACCTTAACTGCCTTCAGTCCCTCTGTTGTCATAGGAATCTTAACAACCATGTTCGGATGGATGGCTGCGATCTCACGTCCCTCACGGATCATTCCCTCAGCATCTGTTGTGGTAGCTTTAACCTCACCGCTGATCGGTCCGTCAACGATGGTTGTGATCTCTTTGATCACTTCGTTGAAGTCTCTTCCTTCTTTGGCGATCAGGGACGGATTTGTGGTAACACCACAGATAACTCCCATGTCATTTGCTTCTCTGATATCTTCTACTTTCGCTGTGTCGATAAAAAATTTCATTGTTTTTTCCTCCTGTTTACGTTCGTTCTTTTTCTTGATGATTCCATTATAACAAACTCATTGCGGGGGTCAAGACACCTCTTTTTTATTAATAAATATTTTATTAATAAAATATTGTTTTATTAATAGTGTCTGTCAATTTTTTCACCCAAAACAGCTTATCTCCATTTTTATCCGATTCGAATATCGCCGTAATTATCGTGGCTATCAAGATTTTTATTCGAATGTATCATGGAAACTCTCTCTATATATTATTATTAATAATTTATGCGCCATTATTTATTTTTCTGTTCATCAGGCTGGTTTCTGTCCAGTCTTGCATACCCCGTTGTCCGGCGCGTGATCAGTTTCGGGGTATATTCGATATTATACAGGCTGGCAGGTCTTTCATCCAGGTAAAATTTATCATTCGTGTCGATCTTGCGGATAATGATGTCACAGGCATCTCTTCCTTTCAGCGCAACAAAATGATCAATGGTCGTCAGTGAGATCCTGCGGATGCTGGAATAAAAAATATTATCACATCCGATGACTGAAACATCCTTCGGTACATGGAGGCGCATCTCATGCAGTGCATCAATGGCGCCTATGGCCATCATGTCATTCTGGCCTGCGATAGCCGTGAATTTTCTGCCCTCATGGAGGAGCTCCATAGTCAGCTCGTAGCCCATGGCATACTCGGAATCCATCCGCGGGATCTTTCTGTCATTGGACTCATCTGCCGCCTTGATGATCACGTGGTCTTTTTTTCCCTCTTTTTCAAACTCGCGGACAAAGCCCTCCACACGCTTGGAGCGCTGCCACTGCCGTCTGGTAAGTGGCGGCGTGATAAATGCCACATCCGTGTGCCCCAGATCAAGAAGATGTCTGGCCATCAGCCTTCCTACCACTGTGTTGTCCTGATTGATAGCATCTACCGTGGTTGTTTTTTCCTTGTTACTGATGATGACCAGCGGTGTTTCTTTTGCGATTTTTTCTACCTGATGCTGAAAATCCGGATGAGGATTGCAGGTATAGATGATCCCTGCCGGCCGCATGGTCTGCATCATACGGAGATATTTTTCTTCCAGCCCCGCATCGCGCTGGGTGTTGCAGATAAATACCCCATATCCCTGCTCATTGGCCACAGCCTCGATCCCCTGAAGCAGCAGTACATAATAGGGACTGGTGAGTGTGGGGCAGAAAACAACGATCAGCTTTTCTTTTCTGTCATCTTTATGTTTCCGGCGTCCCGGAAGCTCATAGCCAAGTTCTCTGGCCGCCTGTTCCACCCGTTCTACGGTTTCTCTCGAAAAAGAAACATTGTATTTCCGGTTCAGCACCATGGATACTGTTGCCTGGGAAACCCCGGCACGTGCTGCCACATCCGACGAAGTTGCTTTCTTTTTTGCCACCAGTCTCACCTCCTTTTTTGCCTAGGAAAAATTTTTTTACCTGATCCGGTTAAAGTTCTACCCTTCCCTCCAGGGCGCGAAGAAGCGTCACTTCATCAATATACTCCAGGTCACCGCCTACCGGAACTCCGCTGGCAATACGGCTTACTTTGATCCCGGTCGGTTTTATCAGTTTACTGATGTACATGGCTGTAGTTTCTCCCTCAAGGCTGGAATTGGTTGCCACAATGACTTCCTTTACATCTCCCTGAAGGCGCTTCATCAGTTCCTTCAGCTTGATATCATCCGGTCCGATTCCAAGCATTGGAGAGATCGCACCGTGAAGCACATGATATACACCATCAAATTTGCCTGTTTTCTCATATGCTGCCAGATCCCTGGTATTCTCAACGACCATGATGGTGCTGTGATCCCGTTTGGGATTGGCACAGATCGGGCAGAGTTCCTGATCTGTCAGCGTGTAACAGCATTTACAGTACTGAACATTCTGCCTTGCATCGGTGATGGAAGCGGTCAGCTGCTCCACCTGATCTTTTGGCATATTCATAATATGAAACGCAAGTCGCTGGGCAGATTTGGCTCCGATCCCCGGAAGATGGGAAAGCTGCTCAATGAGTTTATTGATATGGCTGCTGTAATATTCCATCAGAAAGGAAGGCCTCCGCCAAGACCGCCAAGGCCTCCTGTCAGTTTGGACATTACTGCTGCTGACTCGGACTCAACCTGACGGAGTGCCTCATTTGTTGCTGCTGCGATCATGTCCTCAAGCATCTCGATATCATCCGGATCTACCGCTTCCTCGGAAAGTGTGACTTTTGTTATTTCGCGTTTACCGGAAACGGTAACGGAAACAGCTCCGCCACCTACTGTTGCTGTAAACTCTTTTTCCTCAAGAGCCTTCTGGTTCTCTTCCATCTGACGCTGCATTTTCTGCGCCTGTTTCATAAGATTGTTCATGTTTCCCGGCATACCCATGCCAGGGAATCCACCTCTTTTTGCCATAATATTTTCCTCCTGCTTTTATTTTACGGATTTATGACTCATCATCCGGGTCTTCTTCCACTACGATATCCATGTGGATGTTCTCCCGGAGTGCATCGTCTACTGTGATCTGCGCGAGATTGGTGTGCTGACGTTTGTTGGCTACCAGCATATGTATCTCCACGCTCTTGCCTGTCCGGGCCGCAATAATGTCCTTAAGTTCTTTCTGCGCCTCCGGATTGTCTACATAATTCATTCCCAGGAAATCCTGGAATTCCACATAAAGGATGGGATCTCCTGTTTCCCCGTTATACTTGGGGACCGCCCGCTGCAGGGACTGTTTGAAAAGCCCTGTCGTCTGCCCCACAATGGCGCGCCATCCTGCCACGATCTTCTGAAGATCTTCAGGTGCTGCTTTCTGCGGCTTGGGCTGCTGTACCGGCGATGCGCCTGACGCTACCGCACTTGGATCCACGGTTGCACCGGCATCACCTTCCCGGACGATCACCTGCTGTACCGGCCGTTCTTCCATCTGTTTTTCCAGAACACGGAGCCGGTCAAGAACTGAGTCCAGATTGGTCTCCATGGCCGGTCTGCAAAGCTTGATCAGCGCGATCTCCACCAAAACACGTTTCTGGCTTGCAAAACGGATCTGATTGGACAGATCGGAAAAAATACGGATATACCGCATCAGGGTTTCCACATCTGTCATCTCGCTTTCTTCCTTCAGAAGCTTCAGATTCTCGGAAGAAACATCAATTGCCTCCTCCGGATTCTCGGAAGTCTTCACAAGGAGAAGATTTCGCATATACCAGGTAAAATCGGATACAAACTGTCCCAGTTCCCGGCCTCCTGTGATCAGGTCTTCCAGCACATGGATGGAACCGGTCACATCACCGGAAAGCACTTTCCGAAGGAGCTTGCTGAATACCTCTGTATCCACAGCTCCCAGAACGTCCAGGACTTTATCATAGGTAAGCACCTGTCCCAGATAAAAAGAAATACACTGATCCAGAAGGCTCAGGGCATCTCGCATGGATCCGTCGCCTTTTTTTGCCACATAGCGCACAGCTTTATCCTCCGCTTCCACTCCTTCTGCAGCCAGAAGCTCCGAAAGCCTGGCAGCTATGGTATCAATGGAGATCCTGTGGAAATCGTAACGCTGGCATCTGGACAGGATCGTGATCGGTATCTTATGGGCCTCCGTGGTCGCCAGGATAAAAATAACATAGGAAGGCGGCTCTTCCAGTGTTTTCAGAAGAGCGTTGAATGCTCCTGTTGAGAGCATATGCACCTCATCGATGATGTAAACCTTATATTTGCCCTCTGTTGGACGGTAGGCTACTTCCTCGCGGATCTCACGGATGTTGTCAACACCGTTGTTGGATGCTGCATCGATCTCGATCACATTCATGGCGGTTCCTGCCTGAATGGCTTTGCACATGGCACATTCGTTGCAGGGACTGCCGTTTACAGGATGTTCGCAGTTTACTGCCTTCGCCAGGATCTTTGCAACCGTAGTCTTTCCGGTACCTCTCGTTCCGCAGAACAGGTATGCGTGTCCGATACGGTTCGCCTTGATCTGGTTGGTCAGTGTTGTCACAATATGATCCTGTCCTTTTACATCGTCAAAATTATCGGGACGAAATTTACGGTAAAGAGCAGTATAACTCATAAAACTCTCCTTCTCTTCGCCACAGTCGCCGCGGAAAAATTTCCGCGGCGGCCAGATGACTTATGATTCATTAATCGCCAAAACTGATTCCAATCTGTTTGGCTGCTTTTACAAGCTGATCTTTCGGGGATACCATCTTCAGCTTGCCTGCACATTCAGCAAGAGGAACACGTTTGATCTTGCCGTTGATAACGCCGATCATAACACCATATTCCTCATCCATGATCGCCTGTGCTGCACCGGCACCGATTCTTGTGGAAAGGACACGGTCATATGCACATGGCTCTCCGCCTCGCTGCATATGTCCCGGAACTGTGATACGCACTTCGCTTCCGGTTACCTGCTGGATCTGATCTGCGATCTCGTAAGATACAGACGGATATTTCTTTGCTCTTTCCGCAAGTTTCTCTTTGTATTTTTTCTTCGGAAGCTCTGCGTCTTCTTTCGAGATCGCTCCCTCAGCTACTGCAAGAATGGTGAAACGCTTGCCTGCCTTGTTACGTTTCTGGATGGCTTCCGCCACCTTGTTGATGTCATACGGGATCTCAGGGATCAGAATTACATCTGCTCCACCTGCAACACCAGCATTCAGCGTCAGGCTTCCAACCTTATGCCCCATGATCTCAACAATAAATACGCGTCCGTGGGATGCAGCTGTTGTATGGATGCAGTCAATAGCATTGGTTGCAATTTCCAGAGCACTCTGGAAGCCAAAGGTCATGTCTGTACCCCAGATATCATTGTCAATGGTCTTCGGAAGATGGATGATATTCAGACCTTCCTCACGGAGAAGATTGGCTGTTTTCTGTGTTCCGTTTCCGCCAAGGATCACAAGACAGTCAAGACAGAGTTTATAGTAAGTCTGCTTCATTGCCTCAACCTTGTCCAGTCCCTTCTCATCCGGAACCCGCATCAGTTTAAACGGCTGTCTGGATGTTCCGAGAATGGTTCCACCCTGAGTCAGGATTCCGGAAAAATCCTTGGCTGTGAGCATACGATATTTTCCGTAGATCAGTCCCTTATATCCGTCATCAAATCCATAAACCTCAAGGTTCTCAACGCTGTTGCTCAGTCCCTTTACAACGCCTCTCATGGTTGCGTTCAATGCCTGACAGTCACCGCCACTTGTCAGCAGGCCGATTCTTTTAATCATAGCGTCCTCCATTCTGTGCCCTCTTATGTGCACATTTTATTTGTTGCTGTCCATTACAGGAATCCGGCATTCTGACGGATCTTTTCCTGCAAAACAGCTCCATTGTTTTCTCTTTTCACAGAGTTTTACACATTATAATATTATAAAGCATTTTCCGGCTGTATACAACATGAAATGCTCCTTTTTCATCCGGCAGAAAATTTTTCGTGCTTCTTGACAAATCCGTCATAAGAGTCTATAATTAAATTCCGCGCAGCCGGGGAGATAGCGGTGCCCTGTACCTGCAATCCGCTACAGCAGGGGTGATGCCAATCTGAGGCTTGTATCTTGTGGAGCAGCCCTTTATAAGTGGCGTTGACGTCTGGGTCTTACGCAACAGGAATCTGTGAACCGTGTCAGGGCAGGAATGCAGCAGCACTAAGCAGAAGCTCTTGTGTGCCGTGAGGGTGCCTGGGCTGAGTTAACTGTAAAGGTAACGTCTGTGAGACCATTCCGAGGTGCGGCGCGCGTAAAAAAGGTTATAATATATATGATCTCTATATAAACAGCATTCCCGCCGGATTCGTCATTTATGACTGATCCGGCGGGATTTTTTTATCGGGCATACAAACAAAAAGCGCCCTCAGCTTCCACTTGCTTTATCTGCAAAAAAACGCCGAGGATCTGAACAGAATACCCCGGCATTTTCCTACATACGTATATTATTTACAATATCCGGCAACTACCTGGTTGATCAGTTTACCATCGGCTTTGCCCTTCAGATCTCCCATAACCGCTTTCATGATCTGACCTTTATTTCCGGTTGCAAGAACATCTGCAAATTTCTCCTCGATATAGGCCTTGATCTCTGCCTCATCCATCTGCTTCGGAGCATATTTTGCAATGATATCATATCTTGCCTGATACTCTTCTTTCAGATCTGTGCGATCTGCCGGGCAGGTGTCGATCTGCTCTTTGGCTGTTTTCAGCTCTTTCAGGATCACTCTGTCTACCAGATCTCCTTTGATATCATCACGGCATCCCTCATCAATGGCAACTTTTTTTACTGCTGCGATCAGTGAGGAAACGGCCTCCTTGGTCACTTTGTCTTTGGCTTTCATTGCTGCTACCATGTCTTTTCTTAAAACTTCAAGTTCCATTTTGTGGTCCTCCATTTTCTGCTGTTCCATTCTGAACAGCTTTCGTTTTGTCTGAATGAAATCCTTTTCTCCGGAATTTCATTTATGATTTTATTTTGATATTTCCGCGTAATTCTGTCAAGAGAAAATATATCAGAACTTTTGACAGACTCCTATTCTGTTACGTATCTTCTTCCTGTACCTGCTGCCCGGCAAGGCGCTCTGCTTCCTGTTTTTTCAGCATTTTCGCCTGTTTTTTCTTTTCCCGCAATTCCTTAAAAAATGTGGAAAGCATTTCGGAGCATTCCTCTTCCAGCACTCCTTGTGTAATTTTCACCTGATGATTAAAGCCATCGATCCGAAGGAGATTCATCACGGAACCTGCACAACCCGCTTTGGGATTCATACAGCCAATCACCACTTCGTCAATTCTGGACTGTACCAGTGCACCTGAACACATCTGGCATGGTTCCAGAGTTACATACATGGTGCAGCCCTCAAGTCGCCAGTCTCCCAGTTTCCTGCTGGCTTTTCGGATAGCATTGAGTTCTGCATGGGATAATGTATTTTTGTCTGTATTGCGGCGGTTGTAGCCTCTGGCTATGATCTTTCCTTCGTATACGATCACACAGCCGATCGGGACTTCTTCCAGGGCACGTGCTTTTTTCGCCTGGCGGATCGCCTCTTTCATAAAACGTTCCTGATCTGTCACGTTTTTATTCCTCCTGTAACTTTATATCCCGGAAATCCTCCGGCGTTCTTTCTGTTTGATTATAGCCATCCACGTATGATGTGTCAATTTACGGTAAATCCGATGCACGCTTACTCTTGATAATATTAAAAAAACGCCACAGAAATTTCTCAAAACATACTCATTTCTGCAGCGTTTTCTTATCTGTTATTATTATTTACTTCTTCAAAAATCGCTTTTATTTCTTCGGCTGTTTCCTGCAGTTTCTGTGCCCGGTGTCCCAAAATACGGACAGCAAGATCTCCCTGTACCAGCTGCGTTACACCGCCTTCGCATTCTTTTTCACTTTCCAGAACTTCCCATATCTTTTCCTGCATGTCCATGACCGGGCCGCTTAGAAAAATATTGGCCATGTGGGTATATCCTTCATACATTCCAATCCCTTCCATGTCCATTTTATCGGGCTCATAACGGGTATTATCCCGGTATATCAGCTGCCCGCCCCGTCTGATATTTACCCTGGAGGCAAATTTCCGATACTGAAACCGTTCATCGGATGCTTTTCTTCCGCAGGAAATGATCTCCAGCAGAAACAACCCGGAGCTTTTATCAGCCAGATCAAATTCCATCGTACTTTCAAAAGCCGACTGTGCATAGGGGATCACCGGCTGCGGATAATAGTAAAAAACTGCATTCTTTTCCACTTGTGCCTTCACGTGGCGAACAGCTTTCCCTTCCTTCATTTTGTGGACTTTATCAAAAGACTGTGACAGAAACTCCAGATTGGTTCCTTCTGTCACAGAGAAATCAAATTCCTGCCTGTCTCCTTCCATGATCCCGGCTGATGCACACAAAGGCATCACGGAAATTCCCCCATCTTTCTTTGGAAAAGGATTCATAATCTTGTAAGGCGCTGTAAAAGCCACGTCTTCCAGAATCGTTTTTCCTTTTCTGATACCGGTTCGAAGGGACAGTCTGGACAGTTTCCCAAATTTATTTTCCGTCAAAGGTTGTTCCGCCTTTCCTGCAGATCTTCCAGAAGCACATTCTTTTTGATCCATTCTACAATAGTATCCACATGTTCATCCCCTCGGATATTTGTAAAAACAAAGGGTCTTTCCCCTCGCATTTTTCTGGAATCCCGTTCCATAACTTCCAGACTCGCACCTACATACGGTGCAAGATCGATCTTATTGATCACCAGCAGATCTGACCTTGTGATGCCAGGACCGCCTTTTCGCGGGATCTTATCTCCCTCAGCCACATCAATAACAAAAACAGTTGCATCTACAAGCTCCGGGCTGAATGTTGCGGAAAGATTATCTCCACCACTTTCAATAAAAAGGATCTGGATATCCGGAAAACGCTCCATCATCTCATCCACAGCTTCAAGGTTCATAGAAGCATCCTCGCGGATAGCGGTATGCGGGCATCCACCGGTCTCCACGCCAATGATACGTTCTACCGGAAGCACACTGTTTTTTGCAAGGAACTGTGCATCTTCCTTGGTATAAATATCATTTGTGATAACACCAATGCTGTAATCACCTGCCATCTTTCTTGATAGAGCTTCGATCAGCGCTGTTTTTCCGGAACCTACCGGTCCGGCGACACCAATTTTTACATATGACATAAAAATTACTCCTCTCTGTTTACGACATATAAAGTCTGGAATAAAGCTTCTCATGCTGGATTCCCCGGATATCAAATCCCGGCGCCGACAGACAAAGGTCATCCTCCGTACAGTCCGAAATATAGGACAGTATTTCCTCAAACTCCCCATAACATCCACAAAGAAGTTTCTGTCCCGCACTCTGGCTCAGCGGAATGGTTTTTACACAGTTTGTCACCATTGCAGAGGTCTGGGCATAGAGATAATGATAAAGTGTTTCCTCCTCTTCGATCCCGAGAGCTGCGCAGAAAACTCCATAAGCACAGCAGTGACTCACCGGTTTTCCTTTCCGCGTTTCCAGATATTTTTCAAAAATACCTCGTTTTTCCATAGGAATATTTTCCTGAGGCAGTTTACAGATTGTCTTTGTAAAACGGGAACCCATTTTTCTGGACGCTTCTCTCTGTTCCATTGGAATCCTGGATGCCCCCAGGATCTCCTCCAGCATATCCAGTGCCGCCACATCTTCTTTCAATGCATATTCGTAAGCCAGACGTACACCAAGAAGATCGGTGCAGGCCAGGTTCAGTTTCAGTTTTTTACCGATATATTCTGCCGCTGTTTCTTCATCATGTACAATCCCCTGCTGGATATACGTTTCCAGCCCCTGCGAATGGGAATAACCTCCTATGGGAAAAAGAGCGTCGTTTACCTGCAGCAGAAAAAAACGGCGGATTTCTTTTATTTTATCCATATTCCTTCCTCAGTGATGATGATTATGGATGGATGCTGAGATCCTGCGGTCAAAATCCAGTTTCAGAGTCTTTTTCTCAGCTCTCACCCCGTGGAGTTTTTCCAGCATGACCATCATCGGCTCGTTGTAGATGGTAATAAATGTATTTTCCTGATCTCCCCAGAAAAGCGGTGCATGGCGGT
This sequence comes from Ruminococcus sp. AM36-2AA, assembly GCF_003461955.1. Lineage (GTDB taxonomy): Bacteria > Bacillota > Clostridia > Lachnospirales > Lachnospiraceae > Blautia_A. Next base: position 16,430 of record NZ_QTYB01000008.1, read on the forward strand.
TTCCGATCTCATAGCAGACTTTTGCCACATATTTTTCGTGTCCTGGCTCCAGAGATACCTCGATCACTTCACAGGGTGGTGTATTTACCGCGATCACCAGTTTTTCATCTGCGTAGATCACATCGTCCTGAAAAAGTCCTCTTGTGAGTACAGAATCATCCAGGCGGATCCCTACTTCCCGACCACTGTCTGTGGTTTTTCTGTGGATCTTTTTGAATGCTTCATGCCACTCAATATCCACATATTCCACCGTTTTTCCAGTAAGATCAAAATCCTTTAATTTTCCCAGAATTTTTTCACAAAGCATAAATTTTCTCCTCTATTCTTACCATACTCCAAGGAGCAGCATCACTCCTGGCACCCAGGCTGTGATTACGCCTTCGATCACCTGGAGCACCGGAACAAATTTTCCCAGTTTTTTGCCCATGATGTCTTCCACAAAGGCAGTTCCCCAGAGGATTGCCCAGAGATACCAGATTCCCGCCCAGCGGATATCCGGTGTGATCCCCAGCGTTTTACTTCCCAGAAATCCCTCAATGGTTCCAAATACCACCGCATTAATGGCTACAAATGTTGAAAACCACGCGAATGGTATCGGACTCAGTTTTAAGATCCTGGAAAAAGCTACAAACAGGTAGGTAAAGCAGAACAGAAGTCCTGTTCCTGCAGCATAATAATTTCCCTGTACCAGGTTTACAAAATTGATAAACAGTGACAGTCCACCGGTAAAGATATTCATAACTGCCGTGGATTTTCCGTCTACGTTATATAAGGTACACATTCCGTTATTGATCAGAACGATTCCTACGAATAAAAGGCATACTCCTAACATCTGTTTTTCCTCCTTATGGTAAAGTCAGTCCGCCCGAAAGGCAGTCCCGAAGCATTCTTATAAACACCACGGGACTGCTTCCCGGACAAAAGATCATTGCTGTGTCGTTTTAGAACAGATTGTAGAGCTGTGTAAGCGGAAGTTTTTCCGCAGGTTTGGATGTAATGGCTTCTCCATCTACCGTTACCTCATAAGTTTCCGGATCTACCGTGATCTTTGGTGTACGGTTATTGAACACCATATCCTTTTTGGCAATATTTCTGCATCCCTTTACAGGAACCACAGTTTTTTCCAGACCATAAATATCTTTAATTCCGGCATCATATGCAGCCTGGGAAACAAAGGTAAGGCAGGCTTCATTTTTTGCTTTTCCATGAGCTGCGAACATCGGCTGATACATTACCGGCTGGGTAGTCGGGATGGATGCGTTGGCATCGCCCATCTTGGAAGCGATGATCATTCCGCCTTTGATGATGATATCCGGTTTTGCACCAAAAAATGCCGGATTCCACAGAACAAGATCTGCGAATTTTCCTTTTTCAACAGAACCTACATAATCTGCGATTCCATGTGTGATCGCCGGATTGATAGTATATTTTGCAATGTAACGTTTCACACGGAAGTTGTCATTTCCTTTTCCCTCATCTTCCGGAAGAGCCCCGCGCTCATCTTTCATTTTGCTGGCTGTCTGCCAGGTACGTGTGATGACTTCTCCTACACGTCCCATAGCCTGAGAGTCTGAACTCATCATGCTGAAAATTCCCATGTCATGAAGAACATCCTCTGCCGCGATGGTCTCAGGGCGGATTCGGGAATCTGCAAATGCCACATCTTCCGGGATCTTTTTGTCCAGGTGATGGCAGACCATCAGCATGTCCAGATGCTCATCCAGGGTATTTACCGTATATGGCATGGTTGGGTTTGTGGAGGATGGCAGAACATTTCCTGCCGCTGCAGCGCGGATGATATCCGGTGCATGTCCACCGCCGGCTCCTTCTGTATGATAAGTATGGATCGTTCTTCCGCCGATTGCTGCAAGAGTATCCTCCACACAACCACCCTCATTTAAAGTATCTGTATGGATCGCAACCTGCACGTCATATTCATCCGCAACATTGAGACAATGATCGATAACTGCAGGTGTTGCACCCCAGTCCTCATGGATCTTCAGTCCCATGGCGCCAGCTTTTACCTGTTCGATCAGCGGAGCCTCATCCGAGCAGTTTCCTTTTCCGAGGAATCCAAGGTTCATCGGATATTCTTCTGCTGCTTTCAGCATCATCCGGAGATTCCACGGTCCGGGTGTACAGGTAGTCGCATTTGTTCCGTCTGCAGGGCCTGTTCCTCCTCCGATCATGGTTGTAACACCACTGTACAGTGCACAGTCGATCTGCTGCGGACTGATAAAATGGATATGGGTATCAATACCACCTGCTGTGACGATCATTCCTTCTCCTGCCAGCGCCTCTGTGGATGCACCAACGGTCATTCCAGGTGTCACCCCGTCCATGATATCCGGGTTTCCTGCTTTTCCGATCCCTGCGATCTTTCCGTCTTTGATTCCGATATCTGCCTTGATGATCCCAGTGGTATCCACGATCAGGGCGTTGGTGATCACCAGATCCAGATCTCCATCACGGCTGCATGTTTTTACTGACTGGCCCATTCCGTCACGGATGGTTTTACCGCCGCCGAATTTTACCTCATCGCCATATGTGGTGTAATCTTTTTCAACTTCCACTACAAGGCTGGTATCCGCAAGTCTTACCTTGTCACCAGTTGTAGGGCCGTACATCATTGCATATTTTTCACCGGAAATTTTTACGCTCATTTGTGTCCCTCCTTATAAGAATCCCTTTAATGCTGCCTTTTCCATGGAAACCTTCCTGGTGTCCTCTGCTGCTCTTGCTCTTGTCAGGTCGTTCAGACCAAATACGCGTTTTCTGCCGCCCATCTCGGTCAGCTGCACTTCTTTTTCTTCTCCTGGCTCAAAACGGACAGAAGTACCGGATGGAATATCCAGATGATATCCATATGCAGCCTCACGGTCAAAAGAGAGGCATTTGTTTACTTCAAAAAAATGGAAATGAGAGCCTACCTGTACAGGACGATCGCCTTTGTTTGCAACCAGGATCTTTGTGGTTTTTTTCCCTTCATTAAGTACGATTTCTCTGTCTGCGGGGATAATTTCGCCAACCTTCATGTCAATTCCTCCTTACTGAATCGGATTGTGTACAGTCACAAGCTTTGTTCCATCAGGAAATGTTGCCTCGACCTGCACTTCACCAAGCATGTCTGCTACGCCTTCCATCACATCATCTTTTGTAAGAATCGTGGTTCCAAGCTGCATCAGCTCTACAACAGTTTTGCCATCACGGGCCAGTTCCAGAAGTTCAGAACTGATATACGCCAGTGCTTCCACATAATTCAGTTTCAGTCCGCGTTCCTTCCTCTCCTTCGCCAGATTTCCGGCCATATGGAGCATGAGTTTTTCCTGTTCCTTCGGGGTAAGTCTCATTGTTTCTTCCTCCTTTTTCGCCTGTTAGCCTTTACTAATTTAGTCCAATAAAAAACGCAGGCAATGGAGTTTTTACGGACTCCATCGTCTGCGTTAATGAATGAATTATATCTGCTTTTTTCCGGAAAGTCAAGCAACAACATTTTTTTACACATCACATATATCAAAAGAACATGCTGTTTATCGCCTGAACAGTGACAACATTCCACTTGCGGCATACTCCGTACTGGGGTATTCTTATAATAGAATATTTCTGTAAAAATGAAAGGATTTTACACATGAAGATCTGTGGATTTAATAAAACAACTTTACTGGATTATCCCGGGCGGGTGGCCTGCACCATATTCCTGGGCGGCTGCAATTTCCGATGCCCTTTCTGTCAGAACGGAGCTCTTGTAGTGGAGCCGGACACACAGTACGGATATTCCGAGGATGAAATTTTGGCTTTTTTAAAAAAACGCAAAGGAATTCTGGATGGTGTCTGTGTTTCCGGAGGAGAACCGACTCTTGCACCGGAGCTCCCTGAATTTCTTGGCCGGATCAGGGCGCTTGGCTATGACATAAAGCTTGACACCAACGGTTCCCGTCCTTCTGTGGTAAAAAAGCTCGCAGCAGATGGGCTGATCAACAAAGTTGCCATGGATATCAAGGCCTGCCCTTCCAATTATCACGTACTTACCGGTGTAAATGTTAATCTGGATGCGATCCGTGAAACTGCCGGATGGCTATGTTCCGGAGATCTGGATTATGAGTTCCGTACTACAGTTGTCCGTGAACTTCACTCGGAAAATGATTTTCTGGAGATCAGCCAGTGGCTCCGTGGTGCAAAAGCTTATTATCTTCAGGCTTACCGTGATTCGGAGGGAGTTCTGATGCCAGGATTTTCTTCCTGCTCCGAAGAAGAAATGAAAAACTACCGGGATATCCTGTCTCGGACGATCCCGGTAGTGGAAATCCGTGGTATAGATCTGTAAAGATGCTCAATTTTCCACTCAGATATTAATAAAGCAGTACCAGTATCCACCTTTTCCGCCCGGAATGTGGATCTTCGGACTTTCCCGAAAATAGGGAAAGCCAAACATGTTTGCCATGAAGCGTTCCTGCTGGCTGTAACTGCCGGGGACTCCCAGTATGTACTGACCCCGGTGATTTCTGCACAGCAGAAGATGGCCAAAATTCTGATATCCGTACATGACAAAATGGTTGTTACAGAAACAGCCGTTTTTTCTGCATAAGGTACTGCAGTCGGATGGTTTGATCTTACGGCAGTCTGTAAACTGTCCGTCATTGAATGGATCATAGGGGATGCCTGGAGTTGGCCGGGGCGGCCTCGGTGGTTCCGGTGGTCTTGGGCCCGGTCCTGGCGATGGGGAACCTGGACGCGGTGATTCCGGTGGTCTCGATCCCGGTTCTGGATGCGCCTGCCCCGGGTGCGGGCGTCCCGCTTCTGATATTTTCGGTTCATCCTCTGCCAAAATAGCTCTGTTCTCCTGCAGCCCTTTCTTTGTCTCCTGGTTCATCGTGCTCACGGAAATCCCCTCAACTTCTTCCTGAACTTCCTCCACCGTCATGATCTTGTCTGCTGCATTCTGTTTTTCCTGCACTTCTGCAGAAAAACCAGCTTTTTGATTTTCTTCTGCTTCTGCAGTTTCTCCCCGTTGTCCTTCTCCTTTCTCCGTTTTCTTTTCCTTATGAGCATCTGTTTCTTCTTTCTTCCACTCCCGGAAATTATCCGGCCGGATGGATTGATCATCCCACTCCGTTCCCCAGAATCCTCCTGCATCCGAGATCAGCAGCATACCTCCAAGCTCCCGGAGATTTTTTCCCATACCTCCAATATTCTCCGTATCTGTTTCCAGCATACACTCAATCTGCTCCCGCCCGGTCACACAACTTCCGATCAGGATTCCATCCATCAGTCCTTCCCGCCGCACAAAACCATACACCCGGCACCGGCTCCCCGGTTCCAGTCCTGCACAGCGCAGATGAACCTCGATCCGGCACTCCTGACCTCTGGCCTCCACCCTCACATAGCCACTGCTGCCGTCCTTTTTCCCTTTCCGATACTCGTACACATACGCAACAAAACGCTGATATCCAGCCAACACACGTCCCTCCGGTATTTCGGTTTCGTTAATATATATGAAAATTCCGTGGAATCATTCCATTAACAGCAAAACCTTCAGACCAGCCATGCACAGAAGATTCTCTGGAAGATAACGTTCTGTATTTCTTTATATGCAAAAAAAGAATCCCTCAACCAAGGGATTCTCAAAGCTTTAGTCGAAGCGACAGGATTTGAACCTGCGACCTCTGCGTCCCGAACGCAGCGCTCTACCAAACTGAGCCACGCTTCGTTATTTTGTTTTCAGTTGTTTGTGTGTTGCTCAACTGCAAGAGCTATTATATTAGAGTTTCTGTCCTTTGTCAATAGAAAAAATTAAAATTTTTCAAAAAAATCGAATTTTTTATTTTTTACCACTTCAGGACTGTATTTTCGCAGACCTGAAGTGGTTTCTGGAAAGGTTTTTTATATTTCGGTTATAATATTTCAGATGGAATATCAGCGGATATTACTTTACTGTAACTGTCACTTTCTTTGTAACTCCGTTACTGCTTACATAGATAACAGCTTTTCCTTTTTTCACACCTTTGACAACACCCTTGCTGCTTACCGTTGCAATTTTTGTATTGCTGCTTCTGTAAGTGATCTTTGCCTTTGAAGTAGCTGTCGCCTTGATGGTTGTTGTTTTCTTTGTCTTTACAGTTACCGCAGTTTTAGACGTGATCTTCAGGCTGCCTTTTTTAACAGTGATCTTGCAGGTTGCTTTGTAACTTCCACATTTTACTGTGATCGTAGTTGTTCCGGCTTTTTTCGCTGTTATCTTTCCGCTTGTACTTACTGTGGCAACGGATTTACTGCTGCTTCCATAAGTTACTTTTCCGGTAAGCCCTGTTCTGTCCACCTTAACCTGACTTGTCCCGCCTACAAATAAAGTGTTTACGGATGCCGTAGCTTTTACAGTTGGTTTTTTAACGGTAATTTTGCAGGTTGCTTTATAATTACCACATTTTGCTGTAATTACAGCAGTTCCTGCTGACGCAGCAGTTACTTTTCCTTTTGCGTCTACAGAAGCAACGGAAGATTTACTGCTTGTATAAGTTACTTTTCCGGTAACACCTGCTGTTGTTGTTTTCAGTGTAACAGTAGCCGGAGTTCCTTTTACATAAAGTGTTTTTGCTGAAACATTCAGTTTCACGGATGGAGTTTTTACCGTAAGTTTGTACTGTGCAGTCTTTCCTGCTGCAGATGTTGCCATGATCACGGCTGTTCCCGCTGCCTTTGCAGTTACTTTTCCGTTTGCGTCCACAGATGCAACTTTTTCATTGTTGGAAGAATATGTTACATCTTTGCAGTTCTCACCTGTAGCTTCAAGCTGTCTGGAACTTCCAATGTAAAGAATTCCCGACTTTTCTTTAAAGGCAATTGTTCCATACACCAGCTGAACAGAAACATCCGCATAATCATCACTGGAAACTTTTACTGTATAAGTTTCATTTTCCGGTCTCGCTACAGTGGAATCCAGAGCAACCACTCCATCTGTAGTTACTGCATCCTGTACAAGATATGTTGTCTCTGAAGCATGTCCGACACCTGTTGTATAGAAAACAGATACCTTCGGATTTTTGTATTTATCAAGATTTGCAAGCTTAACATGGGTGCTGTCCGTAAATTCCGGAGAAACAGCCATCTCTTCTGTTGCCTGCGGTTTAACATAAATACCATCTGCAAATTCATATACATATGCGCCGTCTGCCATAATGTACGTGATCTTGTTTACGGTTTTTCCCTCAAGACCTGTATCTTTTGCAAAGGCAACCTTATACACCTTCAGCCACATCTCGTTCATATGACGCATGCCATATTTTCCGCCGTCTGTTGTTTCCAGGATCATTCCCTGAATCCCGGAGTTAACTGCAAAATCGGAATCACTCTTTGTATTGCGGAGATATTTTGTGCTGGTTTCTTTTACATCAATCTCATAATCTCCCCAGCGAGAAGATGTTTTGAGTGTTGCCTCCGCATCTGTCACAGTTGCTTTTACATTAAATTTTGTAGCACTATATGTTCCATCTGTATTCAGTGTTTTATACTGCCCAGGCTCTACCGTCGGAGTACGTCCCAGGGTGATCCCTGCTGCTTCTGTATATACTCCGCTTTCCGGAAGTTCTCCCGCTTCTGAAAGGATCTGCGCCTCTATGTATGTTTTTGCATCTGTGGCTACATTAACCTTTTTTACTCCTGCGATCTCATAGCCATTTTCTGTCAGATTCTGAACATCTGCATTTCCGAAAGCAGTGCTTTTTCTGGTTGTGGCAGATGTAACGGAATCATATTTGCGGCTCGTTGCATCTCCTGCATAAAATTCCTCGTATGACAGAGATGCCGTACCGTAAAGTGTTCCTGTCAGTGCCTGATGTCCATTTGCCACCTTATAATAAATATCTGTTCCCGGAATCTGTGTATATCCATCCACCGCTCCCTTTACCCAGTAATAGGAAACATTGGAAACCGTGATCGGCTGGCCTGTCAGTGTGATATTTTTTTTCATATCCACATAATTATCGCTAGAGATCATAACCGTATAGATCTCATCCCCGGCCCTGGATACACTGCTGTCAAAGGTTACCACCCCGTTCTCTGTCACTGCATGATCTACAACATATGTTGTCTTTTTACCATGACCACTTCCTGTTGTGTAGTATACGGAAACCTTAGGATTTTCATATTTGTCAAGTCCGTCCACTTTAATCTGGGTTGTACTCTCTTTTACAAAAGCCGCCTGTACTTTCATTCCCTCTTCAGGCTGTTTTTTTACAAGAGGTGCTTTATCTCCAAACTCATATACGTAGGAACCATCCGGAGTAATATAAGTCACTTTTGAAATTTTTTCCCCGATAAGCCCGGACTCTGCTGAAAATGCAAGTTCATAAGGCTGTACCCAGATTTCATAGGTATGACGAAGTCCTACTTTTTTCCCACTTGCAGTCTCAAGGATGACTCCCAGTGTATTTCCACCCACTGCAAAATCATCTTGTCTGGAATTACGGAGATATTTTGTGCTGGATTCTTTTACTACCAGCATGTAATCCCCCCAGATCGACGGTGCCTGGATCTCAGCGGATGCATCTGTGACTGTTGCTTTTACATCGAATTTTGTTGCACTGTATGTTCCGTCTGTATTCAGTGTTTTATACTGTCCTGTTTCCTGTGACGGCGCTTCATTCAATGTAATATCTGCTGCCTCTGTATAGACACCCTCTCTCGGAAGCTTGGAAGCAGCTTTCAGCGCCTGTGCATCTACATAGGTTTCCGCGTCCACTGCAACACTTACATTCTTCACACCTTGGATCTGATATCCGGAAGAGGTCACCTCTGTGCTGTCCTCATTAACAAAAATCTGATTTTTACTCGTTGTTGCCGAAGTGATAGCGTCATAGCTCTCCTGAGTGGTATCCCCGGCATAAAATTCCGAATAACTTAAAGTTGTCGTTCCGTACAGTTTTCCGTTCAGAGCGGTCTGTCCATCTGCCACTTTTACATAAACGCCTGTTGTTCCTATCTGTGTATATCCCTCTGCCGGCTGCATGGACCAGAGATATTTCACTCCTGCAACAGTGATCTCAGAAGCATCCTGAAGAACCTCGCCTGCTTCTGCCATAAATGCTTCTCCATCACCGAATACCTCTTCTGTATCCTCCTGGATCTGCGGTTCCTCTTCCTGTTGAATCTCTTCTGCTGAAATTTCTGCTACTTCTTCCTGAATAGCTTCTGCATCACTTTCTTCCGGCTCTTCCGACTGAATATCAGCTTCACCAACTTCCAACTGGTCCTGGGAAACCGACTCCTGATCCTCGTTCTCTCCTTCTTCCTGTGCTGTCTCTCCTTGTGTTTCTCCTGACACATCACTAAAAACTTCCGCCTCAGACGCCATTGCCGTTACCGGCACTCCTGACGCGATTACCGCTGAACTCAGAACGAGTGCAGCTGACTTCTTAAAAAGCTTCCACTTATGCATACCTGTCCTCCTCTTTGTCTTTTATATTACACGACTTTATACCAGATCATGACCTTACAGCTGCTCTGGTTAATTGAAATTTCTTCTGCAGAATATTCAACATATGTCATTTTCTGCAGAAGTGCTCTGTCAAGCACACTTTAGTTTGTTCAAACTAACATATCGTTATTTTATCAATGCCGGAATTATTTGTCTATACATATCTGCCAAAAACATCTCACGGTTATTGTTGTTTTTTTCTCAAGTAAAAATTATTTTCAAAATATTTCACATTATTATCTGATAATTCCAAAAAATAAAAAAAGTATATACCCCAAGACATCATTTCAGGAAATGGAACAGACATTGCCATTTCCTCCGACATTCTCAGATCATATACTTTTTATATTTCTATATTTTTGCTTTTTTTTATGCCCAGCGGCTCTTCTGTTCTTCGCAGATGCTGTTCCACTGGCAGTTTCCACAGATTTCCTTACGTTTATCCGTCGCAAGGATTTTTTCCTGGACTTTTTTTGTAAATTCGCTGAAGTGCAATGTCTGTCCGGCCTTCAGTCCACATTTTTTCAGCACGGCATTGTCATACTCTGCCACTTTATCTCCGGCTTCGCAATGTCCGCCCCGATTATTCGGACAGGCAGAGCAGATCTCATCCGTATCCGCATGAAGCCTTATTTTCTTTCCCTCCAGAAAAATCTTCAGCATCTCGGACATATGTGCAGTAAAACCGTTACTGTAGCCTTCCCCCTTAAAATATGCCAGGCACATACCATGATGAGGGCGCAGCGGAATAATCTTTCCCTCTGTGCCCTCATCGGAAGCATATGCCGTGGCAATGCTTTTATCTTGCATATTTACGTACCTTTCCTGATAAAACATAAGCCAGTGCGATCTTGATAAGATCCGGAATGATAAACGGGAATACGCACCAGCCAAGAACTGCTATCAGACCTACCGGACCTGTGCTTCTTGTGTAAGCAAACATAAACCATGCGGTTCCAAATGCATAGCATACGATCAGTCCAATGATCATGGAAATGATCTGAACAACCGGCTTTCTGCCAAAAACACTTTCAATGGCCCACATAACAAGTGCGGAAAAGATAAATCCGATAATATATCCACCTGCATTTCCAAGAAGAGATCCGATTCCTCCGGAAAATCCCGCAAATACCGGAACGCCTACGGCTCCAAGGAGAACGTAAACCAGGACTGCCAGAGTTCCTCTTTTTCCTCCAAGTACGCCAACTGCCATAAATACTCCGAATGTCTGCAGAGTAAACGGTACCTGTGCCGGAATGGAGATCCATGAGCAAACTGCCATCACTACTGCAAAAACCGCGATATAAACAAGATCATACGTCTTACTTCTGGTTGCTGCCACTGTTGTCATAATAACCTAAGTCCTCTCTTTCTTTTTCTGCTTTCCCTGACGGAAAAACGTCTTACATCTTTTCCTAATGATTTCCGTCTTTTGCTGTTAATAATTTAACACAGCGTGTTTGGATTGTCAACCAATTTTCTCTCTTACAGTTTACGTTTTTTCTGCTTTCAAAATTTCTTCTCCGATGTTATACTGAAAGTAATGATTTTTCAGCCTAAAAAGGGGGATTTTTCCATATGGATATACATGATATACACAACATCAGCACAACCTGCACCCGGACAGAATTCGTGGGAACTGCAGTCCTTGACACCATCGGACTTGTGATTTCCGGAGTTGACGATTCCCTTCTTCAGCAGATGAATGTGGGCACCAAATACCACTGTCTCGGGCTTTTCAGTTCCCGTACAGGTGCTGCAGGCCAGATCACCGCCATTGACGATGCAGTAAAAGCAACCAACACAGAAGTGCTTTCCATTGAACTTCCACGAGATACGAAAGGCTGGGGCGGACACGGAAACTACATTGTACTTGGCGGAAATGACGTATCCGATGTACGCCACGCCATTTCAATGGCCCTGGAACTGACCAACAAAAATGCCGGCGAAGTTTACATCAGCGAATCCGGACATCTGGAATTTGCTTTTTCTGCCAGCGCAGGCCCTGCGATTCATAAAGCCTTTGGTACACCACTTGGGGAAGCATTCGGATTTATGGCAGGCTCTCCCGCCGCGATCGGACTTGTTATGGCTGACAATGCCGTAAAATCTGCAGCTGTATCCATCACAAAATACATGACACCAGATATCGGTACCAGCCATTCCAACGAAGTGATCATCGCCATCTCCGGTGACGCCAGTGCTGTAAAAGCAGCTGTACTGGAGGGCCGTCAGACAGGGCTTGAACTCCTCATCGGCATGGGAACCTATCCGGAGATTCCAGGTATCCCATACCTGTAAAAATTTCCTGCATTCTTTTTTCAACACCCGGATAACAAGACAGGGCCTCTTATTTTTTAACCAAATCAAGCAAGTAGCGAAGCGGATTGCGAATATCCGCTTGACCCTTATTACTGCAAAAAGCGCCACAGAAGATCGTAACACGATCCTGTGGCGCTGCTTTCGTTTTATATATTTTCTCCTCTGTCAGAATCAGCCAACCTGATATACATCTGCAGACTGAAGTCCGAAGCTTAATGCCTCCTCATGGCTTCCGCAGTAGATATCCACATGTCCATAAGGAGTTCCAAGATCCTCTACCGTATACACATTACCATTGATCAGAAGCTTGGTTCCAAAAGGTACTCCTGCCATTGCAACTGTACGTCCTGCTGTCGGAACGGTACCACTGGCTGTAAGATTGCCTGCTGTACCACAGCACTGTGCACAGTTACAGTATGCTGTCAGTGTAAAGTTTCCAAGGTAGGTCCCCTGGCTGGAAGAACCGGAATCTGAAGTATCTGCCGCTGTATCTGAAGTATCTGCAGATGCATCAGAAGTATCCTCATAACTCTCATCTGTATCTTCTGATGCGCCACCAGCCTGTGCCTCGTCTTCCTCCGCATCCTCTTCCTCTACAACCACATCGGAACTTGTAGAACTGCTGGAAGATTCTGTAGTATCCTCATCCGGATCATATCCATAATCATCATAATTATCTCCTGCATCTTCAGAACTGCTGTCAGAAGAAGAATTGTCTGTATCTTCGTAACTGCTGTCAGAAGAAGCATCTTCTGTATTCTGCGCTTTTTCCTCTTCTGCCGCTTTCGCTGCAGCCTGTCGTTCAGCTTCCGCTGCCGCTTCGGCCCTGGCTTTCTCTTCTGCAGCTTTCTCAGCTTCTGCCTGCTGCACCAGTGCAGTAATATTACTGTCCGCATTACTGATATCTGCCATCAGCTGCTGTGCCTCTTCCTGGCTGGCGCTGATCTGATCTACATAAGAATTGATATCATCACTTGTACTTGCCGCCATGGACTGTACTTCCTGCTGCTTGGATGCACGCTCAGTCATCAGATTATCAATCTCTGCTGACTCTGTCTCGACCTTCTTCTCATTCTCCTGGATATTCTTCTGGAGGCTGACATATTTATCCAGCATATTTCTGTCATATGTAGAAATCTGGATCGCATTTTCCGCGCGGTTCAGAAATTCTGCAAGGCTCTCGGATGAGAGCAGTGTCTCCAATGCAGAAGTACCTGCATTCTCATACATATATGCGATTCGGAGTTTCATGGATTCATACTGATCCGCTGAAGCCTTCTTCGCCTTCTCAAGTTCTGTTTTTACTTTATTTAATTCGTCTTCCTTCTCAGCAGCCTGGATACTCAGTTCAGAAATGCTGTTGGTAAGATCTTCATACTGTGCGTTTAAATCGGCCAGATAGCTCTCCAGCTCCTGCTTCTTGCTCTCAAGGCTTCCGATGCTGTTCTGTACCTGTGCAAGTCCCTCCTGTGCGGCCTGTTTCTCCGCCTGAGCTTCTGCGATCGCAGCGTCTGTACCTGATGCATATACAGTGCTTCCCATGGAAAGGGTGAGCATACCTGTCAGCAGTAATGTGAAAACTTTTCTATTCTTCATATAAACACCTTTCGTCCTTTCATGGGTTATAGTATAACACATTTTTCACAGAAAGCAATACTTTTATTTTATTTCTGTAACAAATACGTAATAATTGAAATTTCTATGCAACAAAAGCACACCAAAAAAGCTGCTGTTTTGCAGATTTTCCACGCAAAACAGCAGCTTTTATTTATCTTATCCTATGCAGTCTCAATTCCCAAGTTGTCAGCTATGCGGATCTTTCTCCGCTGTCATTGCCATACACCCTAAGGCTGTGTCTACTCTGCAGCCTCCATAAGAACTTCATTCTCAGCTTCTTCAGCCATTACTTCCTGATACTTGTCCAGGATGAGCTTCTGGATCCGCTCTCTTGTTGCAGAGTTAATCGGATGCGCGATATCGCGGTACTCTCCGTCACTTGCCTTACGGCTTGGCATTGCGATAAACAGACCTTTCTCTCCTTCGATCACCTTAATGTCATGTACCACAAACTCATCATCTATAGTAACCGACACAACGGCCTTCATTTTCCCTTCTTTTGCTACCTTTCTCACACGTACATCTGTAATATTCATTGTTACTTGCCCCTTTCATTTCGCTAAACATATCTGCGGGAATTTCTGCATTTACAATACGTAGCGCTCGTTTTTCTCCACGACGATCTTTACTTCTCCTTCTTCGCCGCAGTAATATGAATTCGCCCGGATAGTATCCCGGCTCTCAACAATGCAATTCTCAATGTGCGTATTATCTCCAAGGTATACGTCATTAAGGATCACAGAGTTTTTGATCACACAGTTATTGCCTACAAATACATCTCTGAACAGAACAGAATTCTCCACGGTTCCATTGATAATACATCCGCTGGATATCAGACTGTTCTTCACAGTTGCTCCCGGATTATATTTTGCCGGTGGCACGTCTGCAATTTTGGTTTTGATCGCAGGCTCCTGCTTGAAGAAATAATTGCGGATCTCCGGTTTCAGAAAATCCATGTTTGTCTGGTAATAAGCCTCTGCAGTAGAGATGTTATTCCAGTAGGTATCGATCTTATATCCATAAATTCTCTTCAGATTCTTATATCGGATGAGAATATCATTTACAAAATCATGTCTTCCCTCCTGGGCGGCACGTTCGATCAGCTCGATCAGCTGTCTCCTGCGGATGACATAGATACCTGTAGACACTGTATTATAAGAAGAAACAATCGGTTTCTCCTCAAATTCCTCGATCCGGCAGTCCTCATTCATGCGGAGGACACCAAATCTCTCAACCTGACTCTGATCCTGGCATGTGGTACATACAACGGTAACGTCTGCACGTTTTGCAATATGATACTCCAGAACTTTATTGTAATCCAGCTTGTAGATTCCATCGCCGGAAGCAATTACAACATACGGTTCATGGCTGTTCTTAAGGAAAGTCAGATTCTGATAAATCGCATCAGCAGTTCCCTGATACCATAAACTGTTGTCTCTGGTAATGGTTGGCGTAAAAACATAAAGCCCTCCCTGCTTTCTTCCGAAATCCCACCATTTGGATGAGCTTAAATGCTCATTGAGGGAACGGGCATTATACTGTGTCAGCACAGCAACCTTCTGGATATGTGAATTCGCCATGTTACTGAGGGCAAAATCGATCGCGCGGTAGCTTCCTGCAATAGGCATCGCCGCAATCGCTCTTTTGTTTGATAATTCTCTCATACGGTTATTGTTACCGCCTGCCAAAATAATACCTATCGCTCTCATTCTTTCCCACCGTCCTTTGCTGCAATTACCTGGCCAGCTGCCAGCTCTCCGTCAGGGTAGTCTTCTTTCGTTGTAACGCCTGAGATGGCGGTATTCTTACCGATTTTAACATTATCCGGAATCACGCTGTTTTCTCCGATTGCCGCAAGGCCGAAGGAATATACGGCAGGTTTCAGAACATTCGGTGCTTCCTCACCACAACCGATCACAACATTGTTTCCTACAACAACGTCCTCTGCCACAATGGCTTTATCCATAACAACATTCTCACCAACAGATGTGTTCTTCATGATGATAGAATCACGGATCACACTGCCCTTGCCAATAACAACATTCGGACCGATTACTGAATTATGTACTTCACCGTAGATTTCGGTTCCCTCACCAATGATACATTTGTCCACAACCGCATCTTCGGAAATATACTGCGGAGGAATCACATCACCCTTGGTGTAAATTCTCCAGAATTCTTCATAGAGATTAAACTCCGGAATGATATCGATCAGCTCCATATTTGCTTCCCAGTAAGAACCCAGTGTTCCGACATCTTTCCAGTAACCATTGTACTCATAGGCAAAAAGACGCTGGCCTTTTTCCTTACAATACGGAAGAATATGTTTACCAAAATCACATCCGTTCTGATCTTTCAATGCGATCAGCGCATCCTTAAGAACCGGCCATGAGAAAATATAAATACCCATAGACGCAAGATTACTGCTTGGATGCTCCGGTTTCTCCTCAAACTCAGTAATACGGTTACTCTCATCAGTGACCATAATACCAAAACGGCTGGCTTCCTCGATCGGAACAGGCATACATGCAATGGTAATATCTGCCTTGTTCGCCTTGTGGAAATCCAGCATCACTTCGTAATCCATCTTATAAATATGGTCACCGGAAAGGATCAGTACGTAGTCTGGATTATACTGCTCCATATAAGCCAGATTCTGATAAATCGCATTGGCAGTTCCTGTATACCATTCACTGCTTGTACTCTTCTCATATGGAGGAAGGACTGTAACACCACCTTCATTGCGGTCCAGATCCCACGGAATACCAATCCCAATATGTGTATTCAGGCGGAGCGGCTGGTACTGTGTCAGCACACCCACCGTATCAATTCCCGAGTTAATACAATTGCTCAGTGGAAAATCGATGATACGATATTTACCACCAAAAGCGACTGCCGGCTTTGCAACCTTTTCTGTCAAAACTCCTAACCTGCTGCCTTGCCCACCGGCCAAGAGCATGGCAATCATCTCTTTCTTAATCATGCGATCACCTCTTGTATGTTATGATTATTTAATTATAGCATACTTTACCGTATTAGTGAACATTTTTTACAATTATTTTGATTGTGTTTTACTTTTTTTATCGCTATTGTATACCACGAATTGGTAAGACTTGTCGTTTTTTTCGTTCTTCTGGTAATTTTCAACATTTTTTGATATTATTTTCTGGTTACTTTTATATTCCACAGAGAAGCATTTTTTTAGCCAAAAGTACCACTTTTCAATTGTTTCTGTTGGCGTTATAATAAAGCAGACAAAAGAACCCCGAAAATAACATATATATAAGGAGATTATTATGTATCAGATAGACTTTCATAAACCGCTTCATATTCATTTTATCGGTATCGGCGGCATCAGCATGAGCGGCCTTGCCGAGATCCTTCTTGAGGAAAACTTCCGTATCTCCGGTTCCGATGCCAAAGCCAGTCCTCTTACACGTACACTCGAGGAACGTGGTGCCGTCATCTACTACGGACAGCGTGCAGCCAATATCAAAGATGATGTCGATGTGGTTGTCTACACAGCAGCGATCCATCCGGACAACCCGGAATTTGCCTGTGCAAAAGAAAAAGGGCTCCCAATGCTCACACGTGCGGAACTTCTCGGCCAGATCATGCGTAACTACGATACACCGATCGCCATTTCCGGTACCCACGGAAAAACCACCACAACTTCCATGGTTTCCCACATCCTTCTTGAGGGCGACTGTGACCCCACTATCAGTGTAGGCGGAATCCTTCCTGCCATCCACGGGAATATCCGTGTCGGCAACTCTGAAACTTTCGTCACAGAAGCATGTGAATATACCAACAGCTTCCTGAGCTTCTTCCCTAAGATCAGCGTGATCCTGAACATGGATGCCGACCATCTGGACTTCTTCAAGGATATTGACGATATCCGTCATTCCTTCCGGAAATTTGCTGAGCTTCTTCCGTCTGACGGAACTCTGATCATCAATGCTGATACACCGGAATACGAGACTATTACCCGTGGCCTTCCATGTCATGTTCTCACCTATGGTCTGGAGCATGAGGCAGATTATACAGCCGCAGATATCACCTGGGATAAATACGGACATCCTTCCTTCTCCGTTCTCTTCCAGGGCAAAAAAATCGGCAGCTATTACCTTCGTGTACCGGGCATCCACAATGTTTCCAACGCATTGGCTGCCATTGCCGTAGGACGCCTTCTGGAACTTCCGGATGATGTAATTGTCAAAGGCCTCGGAAGCTTTACAGGTACAGACCGTCGTTTTCAGTACAAGGGCGAGATCGGCGGCGTTACCATCATTGATGACTACGCACATCATCCGACAGAAATTGAAGCTACTCTTCATGCAGCGAAGAATTACCCACATCAGAAATTATGGTGTGTATTCCAGCCTCATACCTACACACGTACCAAGGCTCTTCTTCCTGAATTTGCAAAAGCCCTGACTCTGGCTGACCATGTTGTGCTGGCTGATATTTATGCCGCACGTGAAACAGACGATCTTGGTATTTCTTCCCAGGATCTCCAGAAACAGATCCAGGAACTTGGAACCCCCTGCGAATATTTCCCGACTTTTGATGAAATCGAGAGCTTCCTCTTAAAAAGTTGTGCACATGGTGATCTGTTGATAACTATGGGCGCCGGAGACGTTGTAAACATTGGAGAACACCTCCTCGGAAAATAGTTATCCACATTATCCACATGCTTATGCACATTCCAGACGTGCCTGGCATGTGGATTTTTTTGTGCATAACCCACTTGACATAATTCAACGGCCAACTTCCACAAATACCGCATTTTCCCTGTAAAATCGAGGTTTTTATTAGTTGCTAATAATTTTATCCTCAAGGTTATCCACATTTTCCACATTTTCCACATGCTAATTGGTGCACAACCTCTGTGAAAATAAACTATTCTCAAGTAAAAGTGGTTGTGCTATAATCCTTTTTAGCAAACGCGGACTTTTAAATACCACATGACCATTGAAGAAAACAAAGAAAGGGAGCTGCTGATCATGAGCCTGATTTCACTTCAGAATTCCTCTGAACTGGAGGTAACGATTCTTTCCAATCGTTTTATTGACAATTTCATGCCTCGCGCCAATGGAGAATTCGTGAAAGTATATATCTATCTTCTCCGGGCAGTATCTTCTTCTCCTTCTTCTTTCAGTCTGGAGCATATGGCGGATCGCCTTTTCTGCACAGAAAGGGATATTTTCCGTGCACTGAAATACTGGGAAGGTGAGAAAATACTCTCATTAACTTATACCACAGACCGACAGCTTTCCGGAATCACTTTACTGGAACCTTTTGCGGATGCCGGTCATATGGAAAGCAGTGCTTCCAGTGAGAACATTTTTTCCACCGCCGGAACTTCCTCATCGCCAGTTTCCGCCCAGATGGCAGCCGGCATTTCACAACCTGTGGCTCTTACCGGTTCAGCCCCCAAAAATGTCTCCCTCAGTTCCAGTAATTCTGCTGTTTCCAGCAGTACTTCTTCAGAACTTTCAACCTCTGCGGACTACATCCGCAGCCTTACACCTGACCACATCAGCGAACTGAAACAGAATGAAGAGGTCAGTCAGCTGCTTTATATTGCCGAACAATATCTGGCCAAGACGCTGACTCCTACAGAAATGCAGAAGATTTTTTTCTTCTACGATGAGCTCCATATGTCCGCAGACCTTATTGAATATCTGGTGGAATACTGTGTTTCCAGGGGCCGCAAGAGCATGCGTTATATCGAAACTGTTGCCCTTGCCTGGACCAGGGACGGTGTCACTACAGTTGAAATGGCCCGTGATGCCAGCTCCCGTTTTTCCAAAGATTATTACACGATCCTGAAAGCAATGGGAATCAGTGGACGTAATCCTGTAGAAAATGAGATCAGTTACATCGATACCTGGCGTAAGACCTACTGCTTTGATCTGGAACTGATCCAGGAAGCCTGCAGCCGTACTGTTCTCTCCACCGGCCAGCCAAGTTTCCAGTATGCAGACAAAATACTTTCCGGTTGGAAAAAGAAAAACGTACATACGCTGGAAGATGTCCGGCTTCTGGATGCCGAACACAAGAAACGTCAGCTTGAGAAAGCAGTTTCCCGTAAGAAGCAGCCTGCGGCTCAGTCCCAGAGCAATAACCGCTTCAATAACTTTCACCAGCGTGATTATGATTTTACAGAATATGAGAAACGTCTTTTAAATAACCAGTAACAGAAACTGGAAGGAGCTTTTTATGCCTTTACAGAATTTTCAGTATGATACTATAATGAGAGAATACAGCCGCAGGCAGGCACAGAATCACCGGATTCTGGAGAAACGCACTGCCGAGGCCTACGGAAAGATCCCCCGCCTGAAGGAAATTGATGACGAGGTGGCTACATTAAGTGCTGATAAAGTACGGCGTCTCCTGAACAGAGAAGAAAAGGGTACCGCAGATCTGAAAGCCGCCATTCAGGAACTTTCCGATGAGCGCATCACCCTTCTTGTTGCCAACGGCTTCCCCGGAGATTATCTGGAGATGCCTTATACCTGTCCTGCCTGCCAGGACACCGGCTATATTGGCAGCAAAAAATGCACCTGTTTCAAGAAAGCCGAGATCGAACTGCTCTATGCACAGTCCAATCTGAACGAAATTCTCGAAAAAGAAAATTTTGACAGCTTTTCATTTGACTATTATTCTGCTACAATAAAAAATGAAGCCACAGGACTGTCTGCCCTGGAAACAGCCAGACGGGCCTATGATACTGCACAGCGTTTTGTGCAGAACTTCGACCATAAATTTGAAAACCTGTTTTTGTATGGCGATACCGGTGTTGGAAAAACTTTTCTTTCACACTGCATCGCACGGGAGCTTCTCAGATCCACACACTGCGTCCTGTACTTTTCAGCCTATGATCTTTTTGATATGATGGCTGCAAATTCTTTTTCCAGAAAAGATACCGGCACGGATGAGGAACTGATCTATGACTGTGATCTTCTGATCATTGATGACCTGGGAACGGAACTTACCAACAGTTTCGTATCCTCGCAGCTTTTTCTCTGTCTCAATGAACGGATCATGCGCAGGAAATCCACGATCATTTCCACGAATCTGACGCTCAAAAATTTCTCGGATACCTATTCCGAGAGAACATTTTCCCGAATTGCCAGCAACTATCAGATGATATCGCTGATCGGGAAAGACATCCGTATACAGAAAATATTTTTAGGAGGAAATTAAAATGGCACAGGTAACTACAAAAGATTTTTCCACACTCCCGGTAGGAAGACTTGGACTGATTCCCCTTCAGAGCTGCAGCTCATTAGGTGCGAAGGTGAACGATTGGCTGGTTAAATGGCGTGCCGAAAGACAGTATCCTGGAATGGATTCCTTCGCATTCGAGGGATACAAACGTGATTCTTACATCATCGATGCCAAGACTCCACGTTTCGGCTCCGGCGAAGGTAAATGTACCATCAATGAGTCTGTCCGCGGTGATGACATCTACGTTATGGTAGATGTAACTAACTATAGCTTGTCCTATCCGATCGGACCTTACACGAATCTTATGTCCCCGGATGATCATTTCCAGGATATGAAGCGTGTTATCGCCGCTGTCGGCGGAAAAGCCCGCAGAGTCAATGTGATCATGCCATATCTCTATGAGAGCCGCCAGGACAAACGTGTCGGAAGAGAGTCTCTTGACTGTGCCAATGCACTTCATGAGCTGATCGATATGGGTGTTGAGAATATCATTACCTTTGATGCACATGATTCCCGTGTACAGAACGCAACTCCTCTTCACGGATTTGAGACTGTACAGCCATCCTACCAGTTCATCAAGGCTCTTCTTAAAAATGAAAAGGGTCTCCACATCGACAAGGATCATTTCATGACGATCAGCCCGGACGAGGGAAGCATGAGCCGTGCAATCTATCTTGCCAACGTTCTGGGTGTTGATATGGGTATGTACTACAAACGTCTGGATTACTCAAAATATGTAAACGGCCGTCATCCGATCGCTGCATATGAATTCCTCGGACCGAAGATCGAAGGCAAGGATATGATCCTCATCGATGATATGATCTCTTCCGGTGATACAATCCTGAAAATCGCTTCTCTTCTGAAAGAGAAAGGTGCAGGTAAGGTTTACATCTGCTCTACATTCGGATTCTTCACAGACGGTCTTGATAAATTCGATGATGCTTACAAAAAAGGCTACTTCGACAAACTCCTCACTACCAACCTGGTTTACCAGGCACCGGAGCTTCTTGAGAAGCCATACTACATCAGCTGTGATATGAGCAAATACATCGCACTGATCATTGATACCCTGAATCATGATACTTCTGTCAGCCACCTCCTGAATCCGGTAGACAGAATTAAACGCTGTGTAGCAAACTACATGAGCCAGTATGAGAAATAAATAATAATTTACAGGCGGCTGCATTTTCAGGATCACAGACTGATCCGCTGGAAACGCAGCCGCTTTTTAACCAAATCAAGTAAGTCCCCTGTGGCTTTTACGAATATCCACCTGACTTCTGCATAAAAAAAGCAAAGCGGATATTTATTCCCCGCTTTGCCATATATTCCATAAAATTTCATAAAAATCTACATGAGAAGTTTCTGATATGGAATTCCTTCCTTATCCAGGATCTCCATTTCTCTCTTGTGGCAGGTACTTATGATCACCTGTCGTTCTTCTTTGTGAAGCCAGCGAAGAGCTGCTGCAAGACGTTCTTCATCATACATCCCAAACACATCATCCAGGATCACCGGAAACGGTTCTTCTTTGCAGAAAAGTTCACCTGCCGCCATACGAAGGGCAAAATAGATCTGTTCAAGAGTACCTCTGCTCAGACGTTCAATGGAAACCGTCCTCTCTCCGGTATTCACAGACATATGTAATTCCTCATCCATCAGAACTTCCCGGTACTTTCCTCCCGTAATCTCACTTAAGATCTGTGAAGTGCGCTGTTTCAGGCGAACTCCCACCTGATCTGTAATATTCCCGGAAAGTGCCTCTATCGTTTCCATAGCCATATTTAAAGCCTGAATCTCTGTTTCTTCCGGAGTAAGTACCTCTGTATTCTCTTCACACTCCTGAAGTTCTGCCTGAAGATTGGAAAGTGCAGTATGTTTTTCTTCGTGATCACTGTCCAGACTGTTCCGGTTCCAGGTCAGCTCATCGTGTCTGGAAAGCCATCGTTCTCTCTGGCGTTCCCTCCTGTTCAGCTCCCTGCTCAGACGAACACGGAAGAACAGAGCAGCTACCGTTATCCCCGCTGTCAGCACACCGGTAAGGATACTCAGGATCAGCTGGCTGGAAAAAGCGGCCAGACATCCGGTTCCGGCAATACCTGCCAGCAATACAACTGCCAGAACCGCCCCGTTAAGCTCCCGTCGTCTTTTTACCCGATCGATCCGGAGTTCCAGAAGATCTTCGGTACTCTTATCTCTGGTTCCCATATTCATTCCATCCTGCTGCTGCGTGATCCTGTCTCTTTTTTCATCCAGCTCCCTGATTTCTTTACGGATATACTCTATATTTGCAGAAATTTTTTCTTTTTCTTTTTCGAGGTCTTTTTTACGGCGGGCCGCCTCTGTCAGATATCCTTTTCTGGACATTTTCAACATCTGCATGGCACGTCCCATATCAACAGAGCTGTCGCCGGTTCCCTGATAGCTGGCCATATAATTCTGCAATTCACGGACAAGATCCTTTCCGGTAACACTTTTCAGCTGTGCCACGGATACGGTATTATCATAGACCGCCTCACTTACATTTCCGAGAACAGACTCAAGAGCTCCCTGTTCCGCATCCACAAGGCTTCCGTCATCTTCACAGAGAAGTTCTCCCATTTTCTTTTCTTTATAAAAATTTCTTGTAAGGCGATAATTCTTTCCTTTACTTGTAAACCACATGATCCCACCATATTCGGCAGGATTTTCCCAGGGTTCATATTTCGTATAAGTATCATTCTGTGCAGCTTTGCCACGGAGTCTGCGGACACCGTAAAACATGGATCGTATAAATGTATGCGTCGTTGTCTTACCGCTCTCGTTTTCTCCGTAAAGCACATTGATCCCGGGAATAAGCTCCATATCCCTGTTCCGGATCTTCCCGAAATTTTTTATTTTCAAACGTCTGATAACCATCTTGCGCTATCCTCCCGTGCTGTCCCTTTTACCGCCTGCTTCCGGTTTCAAGCAATGCCTGAAGACCATAATACAGTGCCTTTTTTTCTACCGTATCCATTCTGCCCTTTGCGAGAAAATAGCCGATATAATCACCGATCAGCGTACCACTGTAGCGTTTATAAAGCTCTTCCAGATCATATGCAGGCCAGGACTCATCCACAACATCGGTAATATTACCCAGACTCTTTAATTTCTCCGGAATCAGCAGAAGATCCGGCGAACGCATTCCCTGCAGAATAATGCGGTAAATATTACGCCCTCCCCGGCGGAATATCTGAGATTTCACAGCCTCTTCCAGCGATATCTGTGTCGTCTCTTCATGAAGCGGCATCACAAGCTGCTGATAAGACCGGCAGGCAAAAGGTACAAATTCTGTGCGGATACGACCGTTTACTACCCGTCCCTCCATATATCCATGTTCTCCGGTATCATTTCTGTCTATCGGTTCCAGAGCTCCGGAAAAAGCAGCCTGATCGCGGATCAGGATCTGTGGCTTGTGAATGTGTCCCAGTGCCACATAATCAAAGCCTGCTGCTGCCAGGGAAGCTGCACTAAGCGGAATGTGTTTCTCATCTCCGCCATGTGCAAGAAGAATATGGATTCCCTCCTCCTGCACCGGTACCGCCTTGTCATACAGGCCTTCTCTGATCTCACGGTCGTAATAGCTGAGTCCATACACATAGACATCCAGCTCCGGGTCCTTGACACAGGTCAGTTCTCTGTTTTTGAAAAAAGTCACATTGGAATTCCACTCAAAAGTACGATAAAAAGAATCACGGCTGATAAAATCATGGTTTCCTGCCATAAGATACACTCTGGTATCCGGAATAGTAGAAAACAGATAATTCACTTCCTTAAGTTCTCTCATAAGCGGCTGACGGTGGAACAGATCTCCGGATATAAATAACAAATCCACCGGGTCTTCGCGGATACCCGCAATAACCCGGCGGAAAGTGCTCCAGATCTCTTCCTCCCGCTCTTTGCTCCATGGGCATCCCCTGTCAGGAACAGCTCCCAGATGCACGTCTGCAAGATGAATAAATCTCATGATGTTCTCCCCTGTGTATCAGTTACACATAGTCAATACTTATTGTCAGTTCCTCTCTGAGGTCTGTGATCAAAGATCGCAGTTCTTTACAGTTCTCGGGAATGGAATTACGTCGCGGATGTTACCCATACCTGTAAGGTACATTACACATCTCTCAAAACCAAGACCAAATCCGGAATGACGTGTAGAACCATATTTACGGAGATCCAGATAGAAATCATAATCCTCCGGTTTCAGGCCAAGCTCGTCCATACGTGCTTTCAGCTTACCATAGTCATCCTCTCTCTGGCTTCCTCCGATAATCTCTCCGATTCCCGGTACCAGGCAATCCATAGCAGCAACAGTCTTTCCATCCTCATTGAGTTTCATATAGAAGGCTTTGATTTCCTTCGGATAATCGGTAACAAATACCGGTCTCTTATAAATCTGCTCTGTCAGATAGCGCTCATGCTCTGTCTGAAGATCGCATCCCCAGAATACCTTGTAATCAAATTTGTCGTTGTTCTTCTCAAGGATCTCAACAGCTTCTGTATAAGTTACATGTGCGAATTCAGAATTAAGCACATGGTTCAGTCTGTCAAGAAGCCCCTTGTCCACGAAGGAATTGAAGAAGTTCATTTCCTCCGGTGCATTCTCAAGAACGTAACGGATCACATATTTCAGCATAGCCTCCGCAAGTTCCATGTCATCCTGAAGATCCGCAAACGCACACTCCGGCTCGATCATCCAGAACTCAGCAGCATGACGGGTTGTATTGGAGTTCTCTGCACGGAAAGTCGGTCCGAATGTATAAATATTACGAAATGCCTGTGCAAAAGTCTCACCATTCAGCTGTCCACTTACGGTAAGATTGGTCTCCTTTCCAAAGAAATCCTGTGAATAATCAACCTTTCCGTCTTCTGTCATCGGCATATTCGCAGGATCCAGTGTCGTTACCTGGAACATCTCTCCAGCACCCTCACAGTCACTTCCTGTGATCAGTGGTGTATGCACATAAACAAATCCTCTTTCCTGGAAGAATTTATGGATTGCATATGCACAGAGAGAACGCACACGGAATACAGCCTGGAAGGTGTTTGTTCTCGGTCTTAAATGTGTCATGGTTCTTAAATACTCAAGGCTGTGACGTTTCTTCTGCAGCGGATAATCCGGTGCGGAGCTACCCTCTACAAATACCTCTGTCGCCTGGATTTCAAATGGCTGCTTTGCCTGTGGGGTAGCTACCAGTGTACCTTTTACAATGATGGCTGCTCCAACGTTCAGCTTGGAAACCTCTGCGAAATTCTCCATGTTATCATGATATACGATCTGAAGAGTTTCAAAAAAGCTTCCATCATGGAGTACGATGAATCCAAAAGCCTTGGAATCACGAACGCTTCGTACCCATCCGCCTACCGTGATCTCTTTATCAAGATACTGCTCACGGTTTCTGTAAATTTCTTTCACTGTTGTCAGTTCCATAATCTATACCTCATTCCTCATATTCAGGATTACACGTCCCTGCGGACCTCCAAATGTCCGTATCGAATTAAGTATAGACTATTCTTATGGTTCGTGCAAGGAGTAATTGCCCTGATACACAGAAAAATCCCGCATACCGGAAGCAGTCCGGTACACGGGATCATATGCCTGATCAGTAGATTGATGCATCAATGCTTCCTGTGTTCAGATATGTGATACAGTAATAATAAATTCTCTTAAATGTTTTGGTCGTGTAATGCAGTCCGTCATCAGAAGCAGCATCCGTTCCGGAATAAGAGGAATTCGTTCCGTAGCCCTTCTTCATCAGTACACTGTAAGTATCAATATACTTATAATTCAGTGAAAGTCCGGAGTGGATCTTACTGTTAAACTCTCTTACCTGCGCTTCTGTACGTGCACCTTTTCCTGCTTTCGTGATCATAACACTGTTGATCGGATTGACAGACATGTAAAACAGTTTACAGTTTTTGCTCTTCAGTGTAGAAGCAATGTCGGACATATAACTGATGTAATTGCTGATGTTTGCCATGTCGTTGATGCCCAGATTGAAAACAACCGCAATCGGTTTGCTTCCTTTGGTTTTGTTGATTTCGTTTATAAGCTGAGTATATCCTGTGCTCTGAAACCAGCTAAGTCCCTGTCCGGCTTTTGCAATAAAAGAAACATCGCTGGTCACGGAACTGCTTACCTGTTTATTCAGAGTTGCCTTCATTCCTGCAGTACGGGAATCTCCTACGAAGATCACCTTACTGTACTTCATTCCAATGGCAGGTTTTGACATATTTGCAGAACTGATATCTTTTTCCATTGTACGGTTGAACACCGTTGCATAAAGGGTCGTAGTCTTGCTTATTTTAACCAGCTCTCCGGCTTCATAATCCGGCGATGTTGCAGATCCTGTACGTCTGGTTTTTGACCATCCCATGAATGTATAACCCGTTGCATTGGAAGCTGACGGAAGCTTCAGGTATCCGTCTTTACCAAGTGTTACTGTTTTCCATACGCTTCCATTTGCTTTACAGAGATTCACACTTACAGACTGCATCTGTACTGCATAGTACTTGATATTTCTACTGATCTTAATCTTTGTTCCAGCCTTCTTTGCAGTGGATGTCTTTCCATTTACTGTCGTAGACCATCCAAGGTTCACATAGCCCGATCTGGATGGCACTGTCGGGAGAGTATAATAAGTGCCCTCTTCTACTTTTTTCTGAAGTTTCCGATATGTGGAATTACTGCTTCCATTTCCCAGATAAAAGCTTACTGTATAATACCTGCTTTTTCTGCGGACTGCGTACAGATTCATATCCCTGGTGACTTTTACACTTGCTCCGGCTTTATATACCACTTTGGTACTGCCTTTCTGTGTCGTCCACCCAAGATTCTGATATCCGACTGCATTCGGAACACTTGGAAGCTTAATCGTGGTATTTAATGTTACGTTTCTTGTCAACGCTGTATATGTTTTGCTTTTGCTGGTACCTGAATTATTATTAAACTTCACAGTATAGACCATTTTGGCTGCCGATACTTTCTGGGAAGCTGCCGGCATTATGATCAGTGCTGCTGCGAAAAGTGCCAGCAAAAGCCACTTCATGTAAAAGGCTTTTCCGGTTCTTTCTGTTTTTTTCATTTAAACAAACTCCTTCTGAAATCCATATCCAGTCCCGGTGTGCCTCCTTTTTTACAGAGTGCTGATAAATCTCATAAATGCATCCCTGCCCTCTGGTGTGCATTTATAAACACCGGCATCCTCCAGAACATGAACAAATACATTGCCCACCTCTTTGCGGAGAACATCCTGAATATTATCTTTGTCAAGTTTCTCGTATTTCGGCAGAAATTCTGCAACCCATGCAGCATGTTTCTCGATCTTTTCATTAGAAGCGATATCCTTGCCGCTCAAAATATACTCTTCCAGAAGTTCCAGTTCTTCTTTCAGACGTGCCGGAAGAACGGCCAGGCCCATAACTTCAATGAGACCAATATTTTCCTTCTTGATGTGATGGTAACATGCATGTGGATGATAAACGCCAAGCGGATTCTCTTCTGTTGTAATATTGTTTCGAAGTGTCAGATCCAGCTCAAAAGTATCTCCCACCTTACGTGCGATCGGCGTGATGGTATTATGAGGCTCACCGTCTGTCTCTGCAAAAACAAATGCAGCTTCGTCTGTATAGCCTCTCCAGTTTTCCAGCACATGTGTCGCCAGATCGATCAGTCTCTTCTCATCTTTACTCCGGATACGCAAAACAGAAAGCGGCCATTTCACGATACCGGCTTCTACATCTTCATATCCTGGAATCGTCACATGCTTCTCGATCTCAGCCTTCGCCATGGCAAATATATAATGTCCGCCCTGGAAGTGATCATGGCTCAGGATAGAACCACCAACGATCGGAAGATCCGCATTGGAGCCAAGAAAATAATGCGGAAACAGTTTTACAAAATCAAACAGCTTGATAAACGTGTTTCTCTCGATCTTCATAGGTGTATGTTTACTGTTAAATACAATACAGTGTTCATTGTAATAAACATATGGAGAATACTGAAAGCCCCACGGACTGTCATTGATCGTGATCGGGATAATTCTGTGATTTTCTCTTGCCGGATGATTTACTCTTCCTGCGTAACCTTCATTCTCCGGACAAAGCAGACATTTCGGGTAACTACTGGATTTCACAAGTTTGGCAGCTGCGATGGCTTTCGGATCTTTTTCCGGTTTGGAAAGGTTGATGGTGATATCGATCTTACCATATTCACTGTCTACTGTCCACTTCTGATCTTTTTTTACACGGTAGCGTCTGATATAGTTGCTGTCCTGACTCAGTTTATAAAAATAATCCGTCGCTTTCTCCGGATCTTCTTTATAAGCATCCCAGAATTCTTTCTGCACCTGCGCCGGACGCGGCATCAGACAGTTCATAAGTTTTGTATCGAAGAGATCTCTGTATACAACGCTGTCCTCAATAATCCCTCTCTTTACAGCTTCATCCAGAAGCTCATCGAGAGTCGCCTCAAGATCAATTTTAGCATACTCTGTCTCGGGTTCTGTATATTCACTTTCCCCAAAGGCATCCAGAAGAAGATTCGTCGCATAGATTCTTTCACATTCTGGTGTTATTCCTGTCTCCACTCCATACTGCACCAGTTTTTTGATACTTTCACTTAACATTACATTTTCCCCTTTCCTGTCGCGCTTTTTCCAAAAAAGGACAAATACACCTGTCCTTTTCTGATTTATGCCAAACGGGTCTTCCCGATTTGTCATCTCTGCTGTTACCCCACGGCTTTTATCTGGCCATTTATCTGCGTCACTCTGTAACGTTTTCTATATAGGTCAGGAATACATTTCCCGCACTTTCAAATAATGCTGTACTGTCATTCATTCCATATGGGCTTGTCTGTCCTGTAGACGGGTCATAAAGATACGTATTATATTCATCATAGCCTACGATCACAACGCTGGAATTCTCTCCGGTTTTGGCCACTACCGGCCTCTGGGCGCTGACCTCATAAAGGACATTATCAAGACTGCATCCGGTCAGATCGATCACAGTTCCTGTATCTCCCAGTCCATCCTGAAGTTCCTTCTTCTTCCAGTTAGCTGTCAGGATCGTATCCGGTACATCTTCTATATCCATCTGAATCTTTGTCTTTTTATTTCCACGTTCCCAGACATACTGCTGAGCACGGTTCAGGACAACTCCGGTCTGATTATCCGCACGTTTTACGGCTGCTGCCGGATCTGTATAAATCCGGTCAAGAGATCCATATGCATAAACATAATAAAGTTCTCCCTGCGGAACAGTCGTATCCAGTGTCACCGGTGAATCTTCTGTACTCTCGATCTTGGAATAAACAAGCAGCGGGCTGTCCGTCTCCGGCTTCCGGGTCATGGTCAGGCGGATCAGTGTTCCTGCGCGGTTTGTAGTGATCAGAGCCACATCTACCTGACTTCCGGATGCCTTTTTGTTATTCATGATATTATCTTTTTTCTGGACTGTATAAGTATTTCCTGATTTTGCGGAAAGCTCAAATTCCATCATGGTACTTCCAACCGTCACATTTGTGACATAAAGGCCATCCTGATGATATTCTTTCTTTACTTTACCCTTAAAGCTCTCAATGCGGAATGTACTGAGTCCTTCTGTTTCATGTCCGTTGGCATCTGTAAGAATATCCTCATCAGAAAGGATTCCATATACCAGATCTTCATTCATAAATCCCAGAGTTCTCAGTTTCTGCCCGCTTTCCGGCAGGAGATCTCTTGTTTTCAGTGAATCAAACTCGATTTCTCTGATCTTTCCTTTATCATCTCCGGAAGTGATCAGCCATGCCGCATGTGCCTTGGTCTCAGATACTACAAAATAATTCTGTTTAATACCATCTTCCAGGATCTCAGAAGTTCCTGTTTCAATATCTACCTGATACAGCTTCTGTGCAAAAAGAAGAAACAGCTGATTATTTTTGTTTACATAAGTAAGTGTTCCGAGATCTTCCTTCAGGAATTCGTAGGATTCTGTGCTCGGTATGAAAACCTTTTCTTCCACTACATTACGGTCACTGTTGTAATGATAAACACAGACTCCGCTGTATCCTTCATGAACACCACGGTTCATATAACCATAAAGTACAAAATCCACATCTCCACTGTCTGACACGCGGATGATCTTAATATCATGTTCCGTTCTCACATATCTGGAATCATTATTTTCATCTTTACGGAAACTGAAGATCCTTGTGATCTTACCGCTGGACGGTGCATAAGACCAGAGATCACCATCCTGCTCAAAAACAACGATCTTTCCATCACTGTTAGATGCATAGGTGACATTTTTATTTCGGATTCCCAGAAGAAGTCCCGCATCGGAAACAACCGTCTGAGAAGGATCAAAAACTTTTGTTGCAGAACGTTTGAAGTCCAACAGCATGATCCTGGTCTCCGTATAACGCATACGATAAAATTCCGTAACATCATAAATTTCTGCTTTATCCTCATCATCCTGTGCAGAAACCTGATAATTCAAAGTAATACTTGCGGTTGTTTCGTTGATATCATCGATCAAAGGCACACCTTCCATATACATTTTGGGTGAAAGTGATCCCCAACTGATATTGGAAAGGCCTGAAGAGATGGTAATATTATTGAAATTGGTTCCACTGGTCGTATCTTCTGCCTCCAGATATCCCGTCAGAGTATCTGCCTGCTCTTTATCCAGACATTTGGAGGAAAAATCTTTTACAAACTGCAAATACGCCTCTGTATTTAACTGCGTTCTGGAAACAACTCTTGTATAGTAATAAACTTCCCCCTCGCTGGTATCCAGCGTGATCTGAAGAGAATATTCCTGGTTCATACGAAGATCACTGCCAATTTCGATCTCTGTACTTAAATATCCGTTTTCTTCTTTGGTAAGATTCTTGATCTTACGGTTCTCCATAACCTTGCTTCCATCTGAAGTACGCACCTCATACGCAAGGCCTGTTACTGTATCTGTGTATGGATTGATCTCAAATGTCAGCTTTTTCGTCGTATCCAGAGGTGTAATACTGCCTCGCATGAAATCGGTCTGCATCTGCTGCCTGTATCCATACATTTTATTTGCCTGTGTACTTCCCAGCTTTACCATAACTTCCGGAAGCGTGGCGTCATTCATATCTGAACGGTTATCCGTAGACTGACTGTTCATCAGAAGTGATGTACAGGCCACTACTGCTACGAAGATCACCAGAAGTATAGCTCCTTTACGTAGGATCTTTTTCATGTCATTCTCCCTTCTGTGAGATCGACTCTTCCGGATAAAGAAGCCTGTCCAGTGTAGGATTTACATGAAGCGCCTTCATGGAATCCGCAAAACTTTCTCTGTTCTTTTTCTTTCCGGTTTTTACTGCGCGGATCAGGATATTCTTTGGTGTATGCTCCATATCAATAAACTCAAGAAGCTGTGTCTCATAGCCTTTACTTTCCAGAAGCTCTGCCCGCAGGCCATCTGTGATCAGCGCAGCCATACGTTCTTTCAAAATTCCGTAACGCATGATCGGCTGCAGCATTTCATTTTTGATCTGGCGGTTCAGTTCATGCTGGCAGCATGGAACAGACAGGATCACCTGTGCCCCCCATTCCACGGCTTTCGCCAGGGCAAAATCTGTTGCTGTATCACAGGCATGAAGTGTCACCACCATATCTACGGAAGAAACTCCTTCATAGCCGGCAATATCTCCCTGATAGAAATGCAGTTTATCATACCCATAAGATCTGGCAAGCTCGCTGCAGTGTCGGATCACATCTTCTTTAAGATCAAGGCCTATGATGTTCACATCAAAACCCTCAAGCTCTCTGAGATAATAATACATCGCAAATGTAAGATAGGACTTTCCACAGCCAAAATCCAGGATTGTAATCTCCCGGTCTTTCGGAAGTTTGGGAAGAATATCCCGAATAAATTCCAGAAAACGGTTGATCTGCCTGAATTTATCATATCGGGAAGCAACAATCTTTCCATCTTTTGTCATAACTCCCAGATCCACCAGAAACGGAGCTGCGGTTCCCTCTTTCAGAATATACTGTTTCACACGGTTATGCGGTGCGATTTTTACACTTTCATTCTGAACAGCTTTATGATTTTTTGTTTTGATCGTTGCCTTGCCTTTTTTGCTTATGAGGATGCTTCCATCCTGGCTGCGTCCGGTTACCTGAAGCTGACGGAATTCTTCCATTGCCTGCTCCAGATAATCGATAATCTCTTCCCTTGAATAATTTTTATGGTAAACCTTCGTTCCCTCTGTCACAGACGCCTGGTAACAAAGTTTCCCTTTCAGTTCCACAGGACGAAGCTTCACCTTGGAAGGTCCCTCACCAGTCCTGCGGCCACTTACAACAGCCTGGATCAGCTGTTCATTGATCTGTTCTTCTAAAAATTCCCTTATTGTCTTCATCATACTTCCATTATATTCATTTTCGTTTTTCTTGTATATGGACAGATGTTGGAGGAACCTGTCATTCATATTCTGTCATTACTGTTATCGCGGAAAATACTGTCGACATCTCCGGCGTCGGCATCTTCTCCGGGAAATTTCCTGATATACCAATACCTGGATAAGATCATCCAGAAATCCGCCCGGCATTTCCTGGGCACTGGCATCTTTGGTCATCTCATCTTTCACCAGACTGCAGATATGATACAGCATAAAACGATCCGGATACTCGTCATACAGGCGGCTTCCCTCATAGTCCAGAAGCTGACACTGCATTTCCGCCTTCTCCTGGATCTTTCTGGCTGTATCTGGGTAATAGGATTTCATCAGGTCAAACTCTCTCTCCTGTTCCCGCTCCTCATTATAAAAAACAGGATTTCCCTGTGCAGCATAAAACGGATAAAAGTCTCGATAAAGCATAATCGCTGCTGTCCTCTCTCTGCTATCTCTTACAGTATATGCAGAAAAGATATGACGGTTCCCCTGTTTCTGCAATTATGCCATGCGTTTCAGCATTCCCTGAGTCAGGCGCACGCTATGCTCAATGGCAAGTTTCTCAAATGCCGGATAATCCATGTTTGCGCTGTTATCAGCCTTGTCAGAAATCGCTCTGATGATCAGGAACGGGATTCCGTTAAGAGCTGCTGCCTGTCCGATCGCCGCACCCTCCATCTCAACTGCATATGCGCTGAACTCTTTTACAATGTTGTCCTTTACACCCTGATCACATACAAACTGGTCTCCAGAAGCAATTCTTCCTTCAAAAACCTGGATCTCCGGATTCACTTCCTCGCATACATCACGGGCGATCTTACGAAGACCCTCATCTGCCTGGAAAGAAAATTCTTTCATCTGAGGAATCTGTCCCTTCGGATATCCAAATCCTGTAGCATCCATATCATGATGAAGAACATCTGTAGAAAGTACGATATCTCCGATATTGATGTCGTTATTCAGGCTTCCTGCAATACCGGTATTGATCACAGCTTCCACCTGAAAAAGATCTGCCAGGATCTGGGTACACATACCTGCATTTACTTTACCGATTCCGGACTGCACTACAACAACTTTCTTTCCTTCCAGAACTCCCTCATAAAAGTCCATGTTTGCTCTTGTAGTGATGGACACATCTTCCATCACTTCTTTCAGTCTTGCAACTTCCTGTTCCATTGCGCCTATAATTCCAACACATTTCATGATCTGTAAGTCCTCTCTTTCAATATAATATCCTGCTGAATTTTCATTTTTCTTCTGTTCAACAGTACTTTTTCTTTTTCTACAACGTTCATTATAACAAATTTTATTTTTTATGGAAACTTTTTTTAAGAGATGATATAATCGGTAGATATGATACTGCTCTCCGGTACAAAACCATATAGATATTAAACCATATAGATATTCTCTGTACCGGACGGCAAATAAATACAGGAGGAATTTTTATGACATATAAAACAAAAGGTGTCTGTGCTCAGGGAATTGAGTTCGAGATCGACGACAATAAGAAAGTACACAATATTAAATTTACAGGTGGATGCTCCGGAAATACACAGGGCGTTGCACATCTTGCAGAAGGAATGGATGCTGATGAAGTGATCAGCCGCCTGGAAGGTATCCGCTGTGGTTTCAAACCAACTTCATGTCCGGATCAGCTTGCAAAGGCAATCCGTCAGGCATTAAACGAAGGCTGATCTGTAAGATCAATCGCCACCCTGCAGAATCTTTTTTCTGCAGGGTGTTTTTTATATTTGTTTCTTCTGTCAGATATCTGTTCTGTCCCATTTATCACACAATGACTGGATATCTCTTGCAAAACGGTCCAGATCTTTGTTTGGGCAGCCTTCATTCTTACGGATAATCGTCATCAGGCGGCGTCCCATAGCCAGAAGCTTCTCATATGCACGGGCGGCTTTGGTCGTTTTGGGTGAAGCAGTGGCTTTCACAATGCGGACACCAACAGCTTCGTGGATACATTTGTTCTCCAGAAGATCATATTCTGTTCCGCTGAACGGCGCCGTTGCGTCATATCCCAGCTCTTCTTTCAGTCTCTGGGCAAAAACCTCCGTTACCGTATCATCTCCGTGAGTAACAAAGACATGCTTCGGCTTCGTTTCAAATGCTCTTGCCCAGTTCAGAAGGCCATTTACATCTGCATGACCACTGATTCCGGGCATTCTGCTGATTTCCGCTGCAACCTGCACCGTCTCTCCAAACAGTTTCATCTCTGTGGCCCCTTCCAGAAGTGCCCGGCCAGGGGTTCCTATCGCCTGATATCCAACAAAAAGAATGGTATTTCTTGGATCCCACAGATTATGTTTCAGATGATGTTTGATACGTCCGGCATCACACATACCGCTGGCAGAAATGATCACCTTGCAGTCTTCATCGAAATTAATCGCTCTGGAATCATCGGTAGTAACGGATGTCTTCAAGCCCGGGAATGACAGTGGATTGATTCCTTTGTTCAAAAGATCCATTGCTTCTTCATCGTAGCAGGTATAGGCATTTTCACTGAAAATCGTAGTTGCCTCATTGGCAAGAGGACTGTCTACATACACAGTAAAGCCATCATGCCCGTGAACAAGCCCCTGTTCTTTGATCTGACGGATAAAATACAGCATTTCCTGCGTACGGCCCACAGCAAAGGATGGAATCACCAGATTACCGCCTCTGTCAAAAGTTTTCTGAATGATTTCCGCAAGCATGACTGGATAATCCGGTCGTTCTCCATGACTTCTGTCTCCATAAGTAGACTCCATCACAACATAATCTGCCTCTTTAATATATACAGGATCCTTGATCAGAGGCTGATTAAGATTTCCGATGTCTCCGGAAAATACGATTTTCTCTTTCTTATCATCTTCGGTAAGCCAGATTTCAATACTGCTTGATCCCAGGAGATGTCCCGCATCCACAAAACGAACCTCGATTCCTTCAGCAGGTTTGATAATTTTATCGTATGGACATCTGACAAAGTTTCGAAGAACACCCATTGCGTCTTCCATCGTATATGCAGGAATAAATTCCGGTTTTCCTTCTCTGCGCCCCTTACGATTTCTCCATTCAGCCTCAAACATCTGGATATGTGCGCTGTCACGGAGCATGATATCACAGAGATTACAGGTTGCTTCTGTGGCGTAGATTGGTCCCTGATAGCCTTTTGCATATAATGCCGGAAGATTACCGGAATGATCCATATGAGCATGTGTCAGGAGCACAAAGTCCAGGTCACCCGGAGCTACCGGTAACTCTTTATTCTCGTAATAATCTGGTCCCTGCTCCATTCCATAATCCACCAGAAACTTCCGCCCTGCTGCTTCCAGATAATAGCAGCTTCCGGTCACTTCGTGTGTTGCACCGATAAATGTTATCTTCATGCACAAGCCCCCTTTTCCGCTCTGCTATATGTTCATAAACGCAATCGACTTACGTTTAAGCAGAAATAATCGACTTTCTGTTTATTAACAGTTTTATTGTATTTATTATACACGAAATGTTTGGATTTTGACAGTCTTTTTGTGAAATATATGGAATTTTAAGAATTTATCTTTAGAAAGATTGTTAGATTTTTCAGAATTTTAAGATTCCCCAGCGAAGGTAATGTAAGTTTACTGGATTTTTTTGGTTTGTTGACATCGCTGGGGATGGGATGAGCTTATGCTATAAAATTATTTTACCAGGACTCCCTTGGTTACTGTTCTAACTGCTTCTTTACTTCCATCTTTTGCTGCATGGTAGCCACGGACTCTGTAGTAGTAGCCCCTTGGAACGATAACTGTGAGATCTTTAACGAGATTGGATACATTAGATGCTGTAAAAGTCCAGCTCTTGTATGTAGAATATGTTCCATTTACTTTACGCTCTAAATATAAAGTTAAATATACTGTAGCACAATTATGATGACACTGTGTTATTCCAGATACTCCAACCTTATTACTAGCTATCTTTTTAACAGTCGTTGTACCAAAACTTAAATTATTGCCTCGCAACATGCTGTAAACTGTATCTTCAGAATAATCTTCATTTGTTTCCAAATCTGTAATTTCCAATTCATCAGCCAATGTTGTAACTAATCCCATTGACATGCTGAGACAGATTACCAAAAAAAGTGTCCATATTATTTTTCCAATTTTTCTTTTCATACATATTCCTTTCTTATATGTAAACTTTCATTACAATAATAATACGAACATACGTCATAATACTCTCTTAAAATTTCATATTTTCAATCACTTTTATAAATTCTTTTTCTGGCATTTGACATTCTATTTGATAGAATTCGGTATCCGTATTCCAATATGCTACATAGCTGGCTTTTTTATCTCCGTTCGACATTATTTTTTTTATTTGTACTTCAATATTGTCCTCTTTCAATTTGATAGTTTTAATCTCTTTTCCATCTAAGCTTGCTCCGCTGCTTTTACTTTCATCATTATATCTGTTAATATATATTGATAAAATTGAATCTTTATATCTATATTGTAACACTGCATATCCAGACACCTTGCTTACATTATAGTCTTTAAACTCAAAATTCTTTGGACGATACATTATATATGGAACATGAACATCTAATTGTTCTTCTATATCTGAAATGGCACTATCCTCATCATCACTAAAAGGATCGTTAGTTTTATCATTATCCACCACAATCTTCGTATCATTCCCCGTCCAAACCTTCACCGAATCAATAAAATAACTCCTGTTAGCCTGGCTGGTCATGCTTGCGGCGAATACGCCTGCTGCACACACGAGCACCGCCGCTGCCACCTTTGCTGCTTTATGCCTTTTTTTCTCAGGGAGGTAGACAATTTTTACTTTTTCAGGTTCATCTTCTTCATAAACGCCATCTGCTTTCAGTCGGTCCACAAGTTTTTTGTAGGCAGCTTTTGCCTCTTCTTCCGTTTCTCCATCATCAGGAAGAACTCCGTTCGGAAACAGAACTTCCTCCATCTCGTCTATTTCTTTTTCGTATTCTTCTGCCAACCATTTTTTCAGTTCATCATCCCTGAAATCTTCCATTATTTTTCTCCTGTAATCCTATCTTTCCTTGACAATTCCTCCGTTAGAGTTCATATTTAATGATAGTATATGACTATTCAGGAGGAATCCAAATGAAACACATCGTACTTACCGGCGGTGGTACTGCCGGCCATGTAACTCCAAATATTGCCCTGATCCCAAGACTTAAGGAGCTGGGTTATACAATTTCCTATATCGGTTCCTATGAAGGAATCGAAAAAAAACTGATCGAAGAACTTGGAATCCCTTATTATGGAATTTCATCTGGAAAACTGAGACGCTACTTCGATCTAAAAAACTTTTCTGACCCGTTTCGTGTCCTGAAAGGCTTCAGCCAGGCCAGAAAAATTCTGAAAGATCTGAAACCGGACGTTGTTTTTTCCAAAGGCGGATTCGTTACAGTTCCTGTTGTAATTGCGGCAAAACGCCTGAAAATCCCAGCACTTATCCATGAATCAGATATGACTCCCGGACTCGCCAATAAACTCTGTCTCTCATCTGCATCAAAAATATGCTGTAACTTCCCGGAAACTGTCAATAATCTTCCTGCTGACAAAGCAGTTCTTACCGGAACTCCGATCCGTCAGGAACTTCTTTCCGGAAATGCGGACGCTGGTCGTAAATTCTGTGGTTTCACTGCTGACAAGCCAGTAATTATGGTTATTGGCGGCAGTCTCGGCGCAGCTTCTGTAAACGACAATGTCCGTAAGATTCTTCCGGAACTTCTGAAAGATTTCCAGGTTGTTCATCTTTGCGGAAAAGGTAAAACCGATGAAAGTCTTAAAGGTACCACCAGGTATGTCCAGTATGAATATATCCAGGATGAACTTCCGGATCTGTTCGCTATGGCTGATGTTGTGATTTCACGTGCAGGTGCCAATGCAATCTGCGAAATCCGCGAGCTGCATAAACCGAATCTTCTGATTCCACTTTCCGCAAAAGCAAGTCGTGGTGATCAGATTCTCAATGCACGTTCTTTTGAACGCCAGGGATTCAGCATGGTCCTGGAGGAAGAAGAAATCACAGAAACAAAACTTCTGGACACCATCCACCAGCTTTATACTGACCGTCAGAAATATACAGAAGCCATGGCTGGAAACGGTCGTGTAGATTCTATCAGCAAGATCACAGAGCTTATTGAAGAATGCGCCCGTTCCTGATCATTCACTTTCTGTAAAAAACTCTGCCATTTCCAGGAAATGGCAGGGTTTCTTTTTATTCGTAAACTTTACGAAACTCTTCTTTCAGCCAGCGCTTTGCCTTATATATCCTGTTATTCACACCACTCTTTGTCAATCCAAACTCTTCTGCAACTATCTCAACTGGAATATCCAGATATTTGACCTGAATCAGGATTTCATAATTAAGAGGCTGTTCTTCACGAAATCTTTCCAACACCATGTACATAAATTCTTTCTTCTCTTTACGCAGAATTACTTCTTCCGCATCAACAGATCTCCGAACTTCCAGAATTTCCGAAATATCTTCTGTACAGACAAACTCATGTCTGGAACTGGACTTCTTTTTATAATCCATTGCTTTATTCACGGAAGATCTGCGTATCAGGGAATACATCATTTTTTCATTGTCAACATTCAGTCCTTTTCTCATGTTGTACATTTTATAAAGTACATCCTGGCTGACATCGTCTGCCATATTCCAGTCGTGCAGGATTCCGTATGCGTATGCTTTGGATATTTTTCGATATTTAAGGTAAAACTCTTCGTATGTCTGATTTTTCATTTTTCCTCTTTAGTAGGTATTTATCAGTCTCTGACCTTTTTCAGAATTTCATCTCTCACCTCATCGCTGAGCTCTCCGGCTTTCCAGGTCAGTCCAACTTCATCACCTTTATATCTCGGAATCAGGTGCATATGAAAATGAAATACAGTCTGTCCTGCAATCTCTCCATTATTCTGGACAATATTAAATCCATCACAGTTTAATGCATCTGTCAGCTTTCCAGCCATTTTTTTTGCGAGGATCATTGCCTTTCCTGCTGTCTCATCTGGAAGCTCATAAATATTAGCTGCATGTTTTTTCGGTAAGATCAGAGAATGACCTTTACTTGCCGGACCCAGATCAAGAATTACACGAAAATCCTCATCCTCATAAAGTGTTGCTGCTGGAATTTCTCCATTTGCAATTTTACAAAATATACAATCTCCCATTGTTTTATCCTCCTAGCTTAAATAGTTGTTATTCTTATTTTGTCGTATTTTCTCGATTTTTTCAATACTGTTCTTGTTGATATTTGGAATTTCTGATGTTAATATTTTTTTGAGGTGATAACATGTGCAACGACGACACAGTTAATGAATTAAAAAAAGATTTTCATTACACACTTTCTAAATTTTCTCATGAAATCCGTAATCCGCTGACTCTGATCAACAGCGGACTTCAGATGATCGCATCCGCCCATCCAGAAGTTGAGGATTATGAACACTGGGATGATGTTATGGATAATCTCAGTTATGTGCGGGAACTTCTTGATGAACTTTCTGCATTTAATAACGCAGGACGGGTCAAACCCGAAGCAACCGATACCGGTATGTATCTGAAAACAGTTCTTTCTTCTGTCAAACCTACTCTGGACTATCTGGATATCCGTCTTGTGACAGACATTCCCAATGATCTTCCGACACTGATGCTAGACAGAATCCAAATCCGGCAGATGCTTCTGAACCTTCTTAAGAATGCCTGGGAAGCAGTTCCTGTTCCCGGCGGACAGATCTCTGTGACAGCTTTTACTGAAAAATCTGGTATTTGTATCAATATTCAGGATAATGGATGTGGAATTTCCAAAGAACAGCTTGCAAGTATCTTCCAGCCGTTTTTTACAACAAAAGAAAACGGCACCGGTCTGGTGCTTGCTATTTCCAGACAGGTAGCTGAAGCGCACCATGGCAGTATTTCCATAGAAAGTACCCCTGGTCAGGGAACCGTTTTCCATATTTTTCTTGGATGATAGAATATCACTGCAGTCAGAAAACCGCACAGCAAACCGCCAATATGAGCTATATTATCAACACCTTCACTTGCAAAACCAAAATACAGAGAAAACGCAGCCATGATCAGCATTTGTCTTATGGTCAGATCTGAAACTTTTCCTCTGTGACGGATTATCACATAGATCATTCCTCCCATAACTGCAAATACCGCACCAGATGCTCCTGCGGATAATGTGTATTTTTCTGTCTGCATATCAAAAAACAAAGAGAGCAGATTTCCTCCAAGACCTCCAAGAATATAAATCAGAATAAATTTTATTTTTCCAACAACAGGTTCCAGCCGTTGTCCGAGAACAAACAGTACCAACATATTATTGATCAGATGGGGAGCTCCGAAATGCAGGAACATGCTGGTAAACATACGATACCACTGTCCCTGTTCAAAGATCAGAGGTGCATAAACCGCACCACATTCCAGCATATGCTGTCCATTCTCAGAGCCACCGGTAATCTCTACAATGAGAAAAATTAATGCATTTAACAGAATCAGCAATATCGTCACAGGTTCTTTTTTTATTTCTTCCACTTAAGTCCTCTTTTCTGTAACATCTCCGGAAAATCATTTCCAGTTTGTGGTCAGTTTATTGGACTATTTTATCAGATTTTCATTATATAAACAACCTGCGGTCTTCTATATAATACGACATAAACCCTGTTTTTTCGCTTTGTTATCTCAAAAAAATATAGCGGGCCTGTGCAAAATCTACTTCATCCTCATCTTTCAATAGATGTTCTTCTCCAGCTTTCAACATCTGCCCATTAACAGATGTTCCATTTCTGGAATTCAGATCTGTCAGATAATATTCTCCGTCTCTTTTTCTGATCTTGGCATGAATCCGGCTGACC
The DNA here is from genome assembly GCF_003461955.1 of Ruminococcus sp. AM36-2AA. Classification (GTDB taxonomy): domain Bacteria; phylum Bacillota; class Clostridia; order Lachnospirales; family Lachnospiraceae; genus Blautia_A. The sequence continues at coordinate 58,398 of NZ_QTYB01000008.1, forward strand.
GTAGGCATATTGATCACAGCGTCTGATGCTGTCTCCAGTTTTCCGATCACAACAATCTCCTGTTCAAGATATATCGTTGCCAGTTCTCCCGGTTCACGGCTTACCAGTGTGGCCGGACCCTTCACCAAGCCTGACGTAAGAACCATGGTTTCTCCGAATCCCTCTTCTGCCTCTCTTATCATTTCCTGTTTTTCTCCGTGTTTCTTTGATGTTTTTTCCATTTTCTCTTCCCATTCCGTTTCTATTCCTTCCTCTATATCCGTATCCATATTCTTTTCTTCTGAATATGCAGAATCTTTTTTCACAGATTTTTTCTTTTCTGATATTTTCACCGGAAGATCCTGTTCTTTCCTGGAAAATCTTTTTATCAGCCAGAAAGATAACATCCCCAGGATCATTATTCCCAGAACTCCACACAGAAAAATTTCAGTGCTTACCCTGGGCAGGTATCCTGTTGCCATTCCCATGGCAGCTCCCAGCAGAACCAGAACAGCTGCCGCAAATCCCGCTGCTTTTTTCCCTATATCTGTTTTCTTTTCTGCATCCTCTTTCGACTTTTTCTTTTTTCTCTTTCCTGCCTTTTTTGATTTTTCTGTTTCTGCTTCAGAGTCCCGTTCCCAGTTTTCCATATCCCACAATTCTTTCTGTTCTTTCTCCGATGTTACTTTCTTCTGTACTGATACAGTTGCCTGTTTTTTTTCATATGCTTCAAAATCTTCCTGATTTCCATTGCTTACTTTATACAATTCTTCCTTGATATATTCCAGATGAAAGCTGTCCTCCAGTGCCCTTCTGTATACACTGTACCCCAGCATAACTGCCTTTCCATCCTCATGATCCAGTTTTGGAAGAAGATATTCTGCAAGATTCTGAAACTGCTCCTGTATCTCTCCATGAAATCCGGGCATATAGCAAAAGCGAACATTGTTCTTTTCCGCATCCAGATAAATATATTCCGGCTCCAGGATCAGCTGACAGGGATTCAGAAGATATTCCGACATCGCTTCCATCACCTGAATAAAACCGCCAAGAATTACCTGAAGTTCTTCCATTCCGATTTTTCTGTTTTCGAAAAGTGCAGTCATCGAATGTCTGGAAGTCACATCATAATACACCATAAATTTTCCATCGATTCCCTGAATACGGCATTGCAGAAGATCAGGTACCACATTTGCCACAATCATCCTCACCTGATAAGAATCCGTATTAATCGTATCTTCTCCTGTCAGTATCAGATAATTATGATTCATATCTCTTTTATATTCTGATCTCATTTTAATTTTTCACCTCTTTCAGCGCATCTGCCGCTCCCTTTATCCTGCGTATCCATCCTACAGGACGTAACGGTTTCGCTGTTCCGCTGACTGTAATATTCCATTTTTGTCCGAGAAACCCTGCCGGTATCTCCATACGATAAGTTACCTGCACATTTTTTCCCGCATTTGTCTGCATACTCAGGTTTTCCCCTCCAGGCAGTCCCTGGCTTCCAAGCATCCGTCCCTGAATATCCGCTGTCTCATATATATTTGCTTCTTTTTTATATCCTTCCATACTGCCACTTACTGCCGCCTCATATGCAGCTGCTGTCAACCACGCCCTATTATGTACAAAAAAATCCAGATACAACATACTCATAATAACCGTGAGCAATAACGGCATCAGCAGTGCCGCTTCCAACGTAAAACTTCCTTTTTTCAGTTTTTTCACAAAAATACACCTCCAAGATATCCTGCAAGCAAAAATGGTACAAACGGTATTTCAATATCCCTCTGTTTTTTTAACACGAGAAGCTGAATTCCGGAATATATCCCACACAGCAAAAGCGCAGCAAAAAGTATTCCGATCAGCTCTCCTGCTGTCATCACAGACCCCATTGCTATTATAAGGAGACCGTCTCCTGCTCCGATCTCTCCTCCTGTGAGCGCAGATATTATTGCGGCAAATATCCCGATTCCCATTGAAATCAGCCCATCCGGCCACAAACTTCCTTCTGTTATCCTCCACAATATACCTCCCACCAGGAACAGACAAAACACCGGAAAACAAATCTCTTTTTTCCGGATATCTGTCCATGTATTAATTCCAAGAAATGCCATCATACATATTTCGCCTCTGCTCATAGCTTCTCCTCTCATCCACAACGTCCACACGCATTCATTTCTCCGGATACTTCCGATTCTTTCACCATACGGACAGATCGTTTCAATGCACTGCAGCTTTCTCTGTTATGAAAACGATTGCTCTTTTTTGTGATATATACAACACCTGCGGGTTCCTGACCACGGCTGCACAGTTCACATGCCTGATACTTTTCGCCGTATGTATTTTTCATATTTTTCACAGCTGATCCTGATACCTGCTGTACCGACAGATTCAGATAGCTACATCCCAGTTTTCTGTGATATACAGTTCCTGACTCTGTGACATATACCATTGGCTGATTTTCTGCCGCCGTGTTTTCTTCTTCATATTTCACACCTGTCCACGCATGAACTTTTACTGTATTGTGGAAACAGACCCTTGGTAACGGCAGTAAACCGCCTACAGGCTGGCAGGAATATACATCTGGCAATACGATATTCTCCGCTCCGGAATTACCGGCTCCATATGCATACATTCCCGCCTCCTTGGCCTTCTGGCACAATTCTGTCAGATGCTCTGTCTGCACTTTATAAATATCCATAAACGAGATCAAAGTGATCACACCAAACAAAAATATCGGAAGAACCAGAGCAGCTTCCACGGTAAGACTTGCCCTTTTCAAAAAGGTGCACAGGGATGCCTTTCCAGAAAGTGGTTTCCTGCTCATCGGGGAAAGCAGAAAAAACCTTCTCGGAGAGCGCCTTTCTCTTTTCTGATCCAGTCTGTTTATCTGATTTTTATCTTCTTTTTCTTTCTGAAAAAGCATCCCTGTACACCTCTCTTTCTATTCATATGCATACTGTCGTGTGACTGTAAATGTTTTCTTGTTATTTGCTTTTACATCTGCAGAAGCTTCCAGGGCAACAATACAGTGATCCATCCGAAATCCCGGTCTTTTCCCTTTTTCGCGGATCGAACATTCAATCATATCCATTCCTCTTATCACCTTTTCCTGCTTTCCCTTGGCAATAAGAAGCACACGCAGATAATCTTCATAGGACATTCCCCCTTTAGAGTCTTTCCTCGATGTGTCCAGATGATCCAGAATGTGAGACAGGTTGCTTAATGACAACTGCCAGTCTGACGCATTTTTTACAAGAGGAACATGACCGCCCGCAAAAAGTTCCCGGACATCCAGTACGCTCTCCGCAAAAGCCCAGCATACGAGCAATGCCGCTTCGATCACTGCAGCTGCCGGCGGAACCAGAAAGCTGGATGCGATCGCCAGTGACAATGTCTCCAGCTGAATTCGTTTTCCTCCATCAGCTAATAGATGTGCCATATTAACGCCCTGCCGGATCAGGAGAAGTTTTGCAGCTACAGATTTGAGATTTTCTCTGTCACTGTTTTTTCCACCAAGAATATATTCCACCTGATAATTCAGCCCTGATGCAGCCGGCTTTCGGTAATTTCCCAGTTTTTTCAGTAGATACTGTCCGAAAAGAATTCCCGAAGTGTACGAATTATCGGTCTGTATGCCGGAATCCATCAGCATTCCTGTTTGAAGCGTTCTTCCAGATGTCAGTGTTCTTTTGTCCGTAACAGCATCTGAAATCCCACGTTCTGTCGGAACTACCAGATCGATCAGTCCCATTTTTCGTACTCTTCGAATCACAGGAATAGGATTTTCCACATCTTTGTTTACACCACCGGTAAAATCTTCACTGCTTCCTCCATCTCCAAAATCGTCCGAATCTTTCTGATTTTCCTGGTTCTTTTCGGCTTCTTCACTTTTCTGTGCAGCATCCGAAATCTCTGAGTCATAAGAATTCATTGTATCTTCATTTTCCGCCTGCTCTCCTTTTCGTTCTGCTGCTTCTGTTTTCTCTTCCTGGTCCTGTAATTTTCCAAGAAGGATCTGTACCCCCTGACTTCCCAGTGTTTCACGCATATATCTGACCGCCTGCCCAAAAAACACTTCGCCGTTTCCATCAGTCAGCATACGATATCCGTTAAAGCCACCCTGCAGAAGTTCCAGTTTCTGGCTGTTCTGTTTTAACACAGGCTTCATATAGGACTGAAAATTCTCATATACGGATGCCATATCCGGTTCCTCTTTCCCGCCTGCATATAATGCAAACAGGTCATAATCCTCCAGAAGTGTCCGGTCATACTGTCCGAACAGAGAATACAGACCGATATCCATACTGTTCAGGATCTGCGTTCTGGCAGCTGACATGCGTACTGATTCAATACTTGCGCTTACAAGAGACAGGATCAGACTTAAGATCAGTGCCAGAAAAATCGTGATACTGCCCTTTTTCACTGTTTTCACCAAGAGGGTACTCTCCTTTCCAAAACGTCAGGATATTCTACCGTTTTTTCTTATTCTCAGATTGCATTACTTTGTTTTGTGATTTTTGCAAGAATTTTTTTGACAAGAGCGGTAAGCTGTTCCTTAAAGATGACGACCAGACTGATCAGAACCACCAGAATCAGGATAATTTCCACAACTCCTACCGCATCTTCTTCTATCGCAAATTCTTTCACACATCTCCATATATTTTTCATTTGTCACCTCGCATTTCTGTTGCCCTGTGCTTTTTTATCCTCCATAAAAGGAAAGACCCGCAGGCAGCATAATTACTGCCATTACCACCAGCAGCATCAGTACCATTGGCAAAAGCAGTTTCGTTGCTGCCGCTTCGCCAAGTACTCTTGCTTTTCTTTTTCTTTCTTCCCATGCTTCCACAGATTCTTTTTCCAGCAGATCCGACAGATGCCTGCTTCCTTTCTGAAGATTCTGGATCAGCAGTGTTGCAAGTGTTTTATATTTTACCTGTCCACATCGCTCTCCAAATCTTCGATATGCCTCTGCCTCAGAAATTCCACTGTCCATTTCATAACATGTTGTCCGGATTTCTTCATAAGCCGCCCGCTCTTTTCCATTTTCTTTTTTTCCATAGTCCAGAGCGATCTTCTGAAATGCCTTTCTTGCAGTTAAACCAGCCTGTACCAGAAGTGTAAATTTCATGATCAGACCGGGATAATCCATCAGCATCTGCTCTTTTCTTTTTGCCTGGACAGTCTGCTTTTCCCTCTCTTTGCCAATTACCACCGCAAGTGCGGCTACCAGGCCAAGTGCGGCGATCAGATTTCCTTTCGTATCTTTCGGCTGCTCCCATTCCAGATGTTTTCCATTCCACGTATCCGGGAGATAATAATATTCCGGATCATTCTTTTTCTGGTTATACTGTGCGATCATATCCTGCAGTTCTTTCTCGCGCTGCTGTTCTTCGCTCAGTTCTTTTTCCGGCTCTGTCTCTTCTCCGGTATCTTCCGTTTCTTTCTCCGGTACCTGTACATACAGAGAACCAGATTCTTTTCCGTCTACAGATACTATGAATTTCTCTTCGTAAGCACCTGTCTCCTCTTTTTCCATACGGTAACCGGATGAATACACCGTGCCTCCTCCACTTTGTAATGTCAGGAGCATTCCGACGATGTTTCCGGCAAGTGCCACCAGGATAAAAAGTTTCTGTCCTTCCGTATTTTCTGCCCATGGCGGAAGCCGCCCCAGTTTTCCGGCAAGAACTGCCCCCAGAATAACCATAAATATCACAATATGTACCCACATCTCACACACCTACACTTCTATATCTACAATTTTCACACCCAGCCAGTATGACAACCCATAGATTCCCATACATACTGTCATTGCACAGATACCAAAAGGATTTCCATAAAGCACATCCAGAAATCCTGGCGATGTCAGTTTCAGATAACAGATGATTCCTGCCGGCATAATGCTCATAACCATCTGTTCTGCTTTTTTTGTAGCCAGTGTTGCCTCAATTTCTTTTTTAACTTCAATCTTGTCTCCAAGCATTCGTGCTACTTTCTGAAGCACCTGTGTCATATCTCCTCCTGTCCGTTTCGCGGTATAAAATACTGCCGCAAAATTTTCAATATCTTCCACTCCACTGCGCTTTCCCAGGTCCAGAAATAATTCTTCAACCGGAACGCTTAAACGCAGCTGACTTTCAATATAGCGGAATTCATCCAGAATATCACTTCCTTTTTCATAAAGTCTTGCCAGATCCTTCACTGTAGCACGTACCGCGTTTTCTGCGGAATACCCTGCCTGCACCGCCACATTCATGGACGTCAGTGCATCACGGAACTGATAATTCAGATTTCTTTTCTGGCGAACAATGCATTTCTTTTTCTGTATTTTCAGAAAAAGTACCGGCAGGGGAAGCATAAACAGCAGTACCAGCAGGCTCTGATAAAACAGATAATCGACTGCTGCGCAGATGACAGCTCCTTCCAGAAGATATTTCGCTGCTTCTTTCACCGTAAATTGATACTTCCTGTAATCTTTCCTCGTAAATTCCCATTTCTGATTCTTTCCTTTCTGCTTTTTCATAATCTGATTCCCGCCCGTTCCATTTTTTCACGATGTAAAAGTTCTCCGGCCTTTACAAGCCCTTTTCCTTCTTCCCAACGGTAAAGAGGTCTGGTCTGAATCTCTCCGTTCTGGAATCCACACACCTCTGTAACTTCCAGCAGTTTTCTGCTTCTGTCCCTCATACGTCCGAGATGTACCAGAATATCCACCCCTGATGCAATCTGTCGCCGTATTGCTTCCAGCGGAAGATCAATTCCCATCAGTGTCATTGTTTCAATTCTGGACAACATATCACGGCTGCTGTTTGCATGAAGTGTGGAAAGACTCCCATCATGGCCAGTATTCAGACTCTGCAGCATATCCATGGCCTCTCCGCCTCGTACTTCTCCGACTATTATCCGGTCCGGCCTCATTCGAAGAGCCGATTTGATCAGATCACGAATTGTTACAGATACAGCCCCTGTCATATTCGCCATCTTTGCTTCCAGACACACAAGATTGTCAATTCCTCGGATCTTAAGTTCCGCATTATCTTCAATTGTGATCAGTCGTTCATCTTTCGGGATATATTCCGCAACAGCACCAAGAAAGGTTGTTTTTCCGCTGCCTGTACCACCACCGATCACAATGGAATATCTGGCCTGCACCAGTTTTTTCAGAAATTGTGCACATTCCTCTGTAATACTACCCAAAGAAATCAGCTTTTCCATAGTTATCGGATCGTCAGGAAAACGCCGGATCGTCAGGATCGGACCATTTAACGCTACCGGATAAACAACTACATTGACACGTGCGCCGTTTTCCAGTCTTGCATCCACAATCGGCATGGATTCATTTACAACACGGTTACACCTCCCCACAATCTGCTGTATCACGTCCTCCAGCTTTTCTTTCGAGGTGAAAGTTTTATTCCATCTGGTAAGTTTTCCGGCCCTCTCCACAAAGATATTGTCCGGTCCGTTTACCATGATCTCCGTTACGCTTTCATCTTCGATCAGTTCCTGTAGAACATCCAGCTTTCGCACAGAACAGAACAGTTCCTGCCGAAGCCCCACTTTTTCTTTCAGGGAAAAAAACAACTCTTTTGACTGATTCAGTATCAGTTCATCGATCACCTCCAGGATTTCCTCATCAGACAGTTCCCTGGATACATCCAGCTGCTCCATAAGCAGATCATGTATTTCTCTGAATTTTTCTCTGTTCATGACCGCTCCTTTCTCAGAAGACTACGGATATAATCTCCCAGTTCACTCCAGACCAGCTGTTCTACATAAGTCTCGGAAGATATGTTATCCATATGAAAAGGCAAATGCACTTTTTCTGTTTTTTCCAGAATTTTTTCTTTATTCCAGATCTTCAGCAGATTTTCAAACTGCGTCATTTTGCATACAGAAACTGTATCATTCAGGACCGGCATATAAATTCTGCTGCACAGATCCAGAAGCTGAAAATTTTCATCTACATTTCCTCCCATATCCAGGATCAGCACTTCGTAGGAACTGTGCAACGTTATTTCCTGCAGAAGACGTTCCCAGTCTTCCCAGCATACCGTACGGATATCTGAAGGCATCCGCACAGGAGGTATAAAGTCCAGATTATTGATCGTCTGGATCATTCCGTTCATCCTGTGGATCAGATTCTCGTTTCCCTGTCTTACATAGTAAAAAAGATCGCTCAGATTCGTGGAAAATGATTTCCCAAGCAGTTCTTCAAATCCGGAATACTCTTCAAGATTCAAATAAAGAACAGCTCGTTCTCTGGCCAAAATCTGTCCAAGCGCAAGAGAAAACGATGTCTTCAGACATCTTCCAAGGGGTGAAAAAACACCTACGATCTCCATTGTTTTCTTCAGGGCCGGAAACGCTACCGGATTCAGCACTTTCTCTTCTCCATAACAGGCCATTACTTCCCGTATTACATCTGCAGAAGACTGGTATTTATACACACTTGAATACTGATCCAGTTCCGGTGGGTGTACTCCCTCCGAAAGAATGATGATCTTCCCTATTCCGATCTCACGGATTTCTTTCCGCATAGCCTTATCGGAAATCAGCAGCAACTCAATATGATTTTCTTTTCCATAGGCAAGCAGACTCTCCGCTGTTGTAAATGCCTGGATTTCAAAAGGAAGATTTCTTTTCTGGTTCAGATAGTCCATGAAATTGAATGCATAATCCACCTCCAGATCACAGACTGCAAATATATTTTTCTTCAATACACACCTCCTGCATAAAGCAATGCACTCAAAAAGATCGGCACTGTAAAATGAAAATTCTCCGGATGCTTCATTCCTCTTCTGTAATAAGGACGGATTTCGCCTGTACAGTAAAATTCATTCATATACTGATATAAATAGAGGATTCGCTGGCGGATACCGCCTGTAGAAATAAGAATTGCCAGAGAAATGCCTGCACCTGCAAGCAATGAATAAACGATACATTCTGTAACTGTCCGTGGACCCATGATTCCACCCAGAGCACACAAAATCTTAACATCTCCCGCTCCAAGCATCCGGAATATAAACAGAATTCCGAGAAGAATAAGTGGAACTGCTGCTCCTGTCAGGAATATGATCATGCCTTTCGGCCCCTTTTCCAAAAGCTGTAGTAAAAAACCTGCCATAATCGAAAAAAGTACCCAGCTATTATCCACAGCTTCCTCTCTGAGATCCATCCAGACGGCCATCGCAGAGATTACTACGGATAAAAAACCACCCAAAGATATACATGCCTCCTTCCATAAAATATATGTTTATTCAGTTATCATAAATGTGGAATTTCCCGCCTGACCTGGCGGTGATCGATACCAGAAGATCTCTGGTGAAACTTATTATAGGATTCTTAAAAGCTTTTGTCCAGCATTTTCGTTCGACAAATTCTGACATTCGGACAGATCTCTGCAACACACCTCTGCGCCGGATATCCTGATGACATTTTTGATGACACCCTGGTTCTTTAACGCTTTCCAAATAACGAAAAAAGCAGTTAGAATAAGGTTTCTAACTGCTTTCAGCTAATAGCCAGTACGGGAATCGAACCCGTGTTTCCGCCGTGAGAGGGCGGCGTCTTAGCCCCTTGACCAACTGGCCCTGTTCATTTGTTTCTGTCGTTTAAGTTGTTTCCCTCAACCGACTTCGTTAGTATATAACACTTCTTTTCAAAATGCAAGTACTTTTTTTAATTTTTTTTAAAAAATTTCATGTTTTTCATGTTTATTCGTTTTTTACCCATTTTCCGGTATTTCATGCGCTTGACCACCGTGGGTGTAAGTGCTACTATCAAAGCACTAAATGTTACAGAAAGAAGGATTTTTTATGCCCCGTCTCCTGTGTCTTGGCGACAGCATCACAGACTGTGGCCGACTTTTTTCCGCAGATCCGTCTGGAAACGGATATGTGAAGATTCTCTCCGGCCTCCTTCATAATGCCGGCTATGATTTTTCCATGGAAAACAGAGGAATTGATGGTTTTACCCTGGAACGGCTTCTTCAGAACATGGATTCCTGGCTGGAAGCCTCTGATCCGGATATTGTTACTGTGCTGATCGGAATCAACGATATTGGAATCATGATGAACACCCGCCGTTCGTCCGCACAACAGCAGGATTTAATGGAAATATTCGCAGCCCGGTATGAACAGCTTGCCCGAAAGCTCTCCGGCACAGGCTCCCGGAAACGGAAGCTTTTTTTCCTGGAGCCATTTGTTTTCCCATGGCCACGCTGCTACGCTTCCTGGTTCCCCCTTCTTTCTCAGATGTCCGTCCATATCCGAACAATCAGTCAAAAATACGGCGCCGTTTTTGTCCCGCTGCAAGACGATCTGAATCAGAAAGCTTCTCTGCATGGAATGTCAGCCATAACGGAAGACGGCATTCATCTTACCAGGCAGGGACACCGGATTCTGGCTGAAAAACTTTATACATTGATTACAGCAGAAAGGTAATGTTATGGAAAAAGCAATCAAAAAAATTGAAGATATGTCACTGAATGCATGGCCCTCCCATAAAATGGAACTTTATGACGGATGGATTCTACGTTTTTCTTACTTTTATACTCACAGAACCAACAGCGTGGAACAGTTTGGAACGTCCACCCTTCCATGGCGGGAAAAAATCCCCTACTGCGAGCAGGTCTATAAGCGCCTTGGAACTCCTGCGATCTTCAAGATCAGTCCACTTGTATCTCAGGATTTTGACTACATGCTGGAAAACCGTGGCTATTCCATTCAGCATGTGACCAATGTCATGACTGTAGATCTGGCCCAGGCTGTTCTGGACACGCCTGTCACCGATGTGCTCTTTACCAATGAAATTCCTGATTTCTGGATCCACAGTCTTTTTGACCTGAAAAAAACTACGAATCCGATCCACAGGAGTGTGGTTCCTTCCATGTACCGTGCAATTCTTAAAGAAACCGTCTGTGCTTCCATCACAAAAAACGGCCAGATCATTGCCACAGGGCTTGGAATTCTGGATCGTGATTATATCGGTATCTATGCGATCCATGTGCGTGAAGATTACCGCCGCAGAGGATACGCCCGTCAGATCTGCACCGGTCTACTTAATGAAGGCAAAAAAAGAGGCGCAAGCCACGCCTATCTTCAGGTGGTAAAAAATAATGATTCTGCAGAAAAGCTTTACAGCTCTCTTGGTTTCCAGTATTTTTATACTTACTGGTTCCGCGTACAACCTGTTGGAACACGCTTTCAGTAAATACAGGGATTTTCCAAAAATCCCTGTAGAAATCAAAAAATCTTTTTGCTATAATACTTTTAACATGTATAAAATCTTTCCTGCTTTCATATACTGATCCTTATCAATCAATAAGGAGACTGATTCCATGAACGATCCGCAGGAAAAAAACACAAAAAATCCCTATCATATTAATTACAAAAATTATCTGGATACCAATGCCTGTACTGAATGCACGGGTCTGATCAACCATGGAATAGACAGCCGTGAGCAATGGGAATCCTTCCGCCAGATCTTTGATTTTATGCCGGTACCGGAATCCCAGGACCTTACAGATAAACAGGACTGACCGTTATCCCAGGTCGGAGGACACAAATGAAAAAACTGTCTGCTGCATGTATGATTCTGGGCCTTTCCCTGTTTGTGGGCGGCTGCAGCAATGATCAGATCGATGATCACATTATTTCCCTTCAGGATAAAATTTCAGATGCCACATCTTCAGATCCCACCTCCCGGGAAGCATCGGATTCTTCCCTGGAAGAACGGGTTTATATGGATGAAATTACCGGCACACTGCAGAATTTTGACGGCACAAATATGACTATTTCCAGCGACGGAGAAACTTATGTATTTGACGTTTCCAGGACAAGACTGGAATGTAAATACGGTGTTGTATTCAGCGACCAGGTCAGCGTAATCTATCAGGGGCAGCTTTCCGGAACAGATATCAGCACCATTTCTCCGATCAAAGTAACTGACAAATATCATAACGAAACCCCTCTGGAAAATCGCACACTGAAGGGAAAAGTAAAAAAACTTACTTCCAATGCACTCGTTATCGTTACAGAAAAAGGAAATACCGTAACTTTTCCTGTCACCGGTGTCAGACAATACTATAAAAAAGGAATCAAAGCCGGCAGGTGGGTCTATGTCCATTTTCGCGGCAAATTCATTAACGAAACCATAGTTGGTGATAAACAGTACGATGGCAGTTTCACAAAAGTAATCAGTGTCTCTGATACCGATCCACTGAAAGTACCTGCGGCAACTCCCACCCCTTCTCCGGCACCGAAGAAAAAAGAACAGCATCTCCGGGCAAAAATTGTAAGTGTCAGCACCAGTACCATGACTGTTGTCCCTCAGACTACGGGGTCGGAACTGACTGTTCCACTCACTTCTGTTCCTGTATACTTTAAAGGCGGCATGGCTCCTGGTTCTTATGTAAATATTATTTATACCGGTAAATTTAATGGGGAATCCACTAACGGCATGAAAATCCGCGGAATTACAGGTGAAGATCCGGATACACTTTCTATCCGCAATATTTCTTCCACTGTAACCGGTACAATCCTCGGTACAACCGCCAATACTGTGCTGATCCAGACTTATGATGGAGTAAAAATCCTCTGCAGCCGTGAAAATGTCCAGGATCTTTCCACAAGCGGAATGGAAGAAGGTGCGGATCTCCGGGTTACCTTTAACCCTGCGAAATCACGCACCTCCAATATTTATACCTGTATTAAATTCGAAGACCCGTGACGGAAGAGAGTTCGGATTCTTTCTTCCCCCTCTTCCATCCAGGCGCATACCTCCGGTGTCTCACCCAAAATGTCAAAAAAAGCTCTGCATTCATCTTCCGTACCTTTTCCGTGAAGAACCTTAAATGCACCGGCATCACTGCCTACTGCCACATGCACTTTTTTCCTGAAAGCTTTTTTCAGATTTTCCTCGCCTGTCCGGATAATAGAGGACAGAATCTCATTTTCGAATCTTCCACAATCCATCAGATTCCGGACCGTCACAAGAGTAGGTACCCACACACTTCTGCTGTCTGCCAGCATGGAAAGCGTTTCTTCATCCATGTAATTGGCGTGTTCAATGCTGTCAACACCGGCTTCAACTGCAGCCTGCACTCCATAATTCCCATTGGTATGGCTCATCACTGCAAAGCCTTCTTCATGTGCAATATGTACCATTTCTTTTACTTCTGCCGCTGAAAGCGGAGTTCCCGTGATCTTTCCATGATCCTCAAAATCCAGAAGGCCGGTAGTCATGATCTTGATAAAATCCGCCCCTTCCTCAGCAGCTTCCAGAACCCTGCGGTGATATTCCTTCATATTCGAAAAACTTTTTCCGACAATTTTTCCATAATGCCCTTCTTTATAAATGGCAAAAACCGGCGTGCGGTAATCAATTCCATATTCACCGGCCAGCTGTGCGGTTCTTCTGGAAACACCATAATGATCTCCTCCGTCTCTTACAAAACGGATTCCTCTTTTCTGATATTCCTTAAGATGACTTCGGATCAGCGCATCCTGGGGCCCGTTTTTCTGTGTCTCAACGGCTTTCCGGTAATCGTAGCCGTTAAGAAATATATGTGCATGACATTCTCCAAACATTTTCATCACTGCTCAAAAAATCTTCGAATCTCTTCCTCTGTTGCCTGTACAGATCCCTGTACAAAGAATGGCTTTCCGCCTCCCCGTCCGTTTAATTTTGCATTCATTTCTTTTGTAAATTGGCGGAGATCGCCGTCTTTTTCACCCATTGCGTACTTGAAACTTCCATCTGCATTTTTGGAGAATACCGCACAGCAGCCCTGACAGGTCTGTGTTACGGCATCCGCAAGTTTCCGCACACTGTCCGCATCCATTCCGTCCATAAAGATAAGAACACTTCCGCTTCCTGCATAGCGCTCTGCCTCTTTACGGCACATGTCATCCACCATCTGGCCAACCTGTCCCTTCAGGCGGAAATTCTCTTCCTGAAGACGTTCCACTGCCTGCGCGGTCTTGTCCATCTTTGCGGAAAGTTTTACGGAAATCTGATGGTTCTGGTCATTGACCATATTCAGGTAATCCAGCACACGTTTTCCACAGATCATCTCGATACGGACACCCTCACGGAATTTTTCTACGGAAAGAAGCTTCAGCATGCCGATCTCTCCGGTATGTGTCACATGAGTTCCACAGCATGCACAGATATCCACCCCTGGAAATTCAACAATACGAACCTGACCGGTGAGTTCTTTTTTGCTTCGGTAATCAATTTTTTCCAGTTCTTCAGCTGTAGGATATAAGATTTTCACCTCAGTGTCTTCCCAGATCTTTTCATTTGTTTTCTGCTCGATCTCGGCAAGCTGTGTCTCATCCAATGGACCATTCAGGTCTACAGTGATGGTATCGCTGCCCATATGAAAGCCCACATTATCATATCCATAGGCCTCATGGATCAGGCCGCTGACCATATGCTCACCGGAATGCTGCTGCATCAGATCAAATCTTCTTGCCCAGTTGATACGCCCCTGTACTTCGGTTCCGGCTTCCAGCGGTTTATCTGTATAATGAAGAAGTTCTCCGTCTTTTTCGTGAACTTCCTTTACTTTCACATCGCCCAGATATCCGATATCACTTGGCTGTCCGCCACCTTCCGGGTAAAAAGCACTCTCATTCAGAATAATATGAAAGCCTTTTTTCGCTTCTCTGCACTCCAGGACTTTGGCTGTGAATTCTTTTTTATATACATCTTCATAATATAAACGTCTGGTCTCTGTCATCTGTCTCATCCTTTCTGCATCTCTGCTTTAACGTCTTATAGTATAGACCAAATTTCCTTTCCCTGCTATATAAAAAAGCGATTTATCCAATGATTTTCATATTTTTCCAGAAGATCTGAAGTCTTTCTCCCCTGTTTCGCGTTATAATAAATGAACGGGCAGAGAAAGGAGCTGATCACATCACACGGGAAGAATATCTGGAATATCTGATTCATACATACCAAAATTTAATATTTTCCATTTGTCTGAAATCGGTGGGCAATCCTTTTGACGCCGAGGATCTGACACAGGATGTTTTTCTTTCCGCCTACAAAAATCTCTCCCGTTTTGATGGTACCTATGAAAAAGCCTGGCTCAGCAAGATCGCAGTCCACAAGTGCCTGGATCATCTGAAAGCCGCCGGTAGACGTACCATCCCTACCGAGGATACTTATTTCGAACAGCTCCATGATAAAGAATCCTCCCCCGAAGAAGCATTCCTGGACAAAGATTTCCAGAATCGGGTCCGTCACTTGTGCTCGGATCTGAAAAGTCCCTACAGGGAAGTGGCCACCGCTCATTTCTGTGAAGAAAAAACCGCCGCAGAGATTGCAAAAGCACAGAACAAAAATACCAAAACAGTCCAGACGCAGATTTACCGTGCAAGATCCATGCTGAAGGCACTGCTGGAAAGGAGCGATTAGATGCATATACCACAGGATAAATTACAGAAATTTCAAGACGGAGCTATGAATACAGACGAAATGATCCATTTTCTGGAACATATAGATCAATGTGATTTCTGCCTGGAACAGCTGCTTCAGGATGAGGAAACTTCTTCTGAACATGCTCCTGCCTATCTTCAGGATAAAATTCTGAAAAAAGCAGCTTCTCCTGAAGTACAAACTTCCAGAAAAATACATGAAACTGCTTACTGGATGAAGCTTCTCTGCACAAGCTTACGTACTGCAGTGGGTATGGGTGTTGCGCTGATCATGCTTTTTTCTGTATCGCAGACAGATTTTACAGCTCTTCATACTTCACCGGAAACAAAAGCTAAGATATCTTCATCCCTTGACATTGGTTTCAATCTGAGCCAGCTTTCCAGGAAGGTAGGTTCCCAGCTCAGTGAAAATTCTCAGAATATCAGTGATAATCTGAGTGATCTTACGAATAAAATTATAAACGGAGGCAAATAATTTATGAAAAAACAAAAACATGGTTTCTGGGTATTTATCTTTTCCCTGATCCCCGGTGCCGGGGAAATGTACATGGGATTCAAGAAACAGGGCATCAGCATTATGCTGCTGTTCTGGGGATCGATTGCGCTGGCTTCCATTACCGGACTTGGATGGCTGGCCATGTTTCTCCCTGTGATATGGTTCTACAGTTTTTTCAATGTCCATAATCTGAAGTCACTGTCAGAAGAAGAATTTTACTCAGTAGATGATAATTACATTCTTCACATGGATCAGTTTTCCGGTGATATCAGAAAATTCTTACAGAAGCATCGAAATACAACTGCCTGGATCCTGATCCTGTTTGGTATCTGTATCCTGTGGAGTCGTTTCACAAGTCTTCTGTACCTCATTGTACCGTATGATCTGGAAGACTATGTATACAATATCTGCAACAATCTTCCTCAGATTGCCATTGCTATCGGTATCATTGCTGCAGGTATTTATCTGCTCACTCAACAAAAAAAGAAACTGGAGGAAGAAAAAAATAAAGATGAGCATTACTGGGAACCGTACCGTCCATATCAGCAAATAGCTTCCCCGGATGATAATTCAGAAGCTGCTGAAAAAAATCCTGAGACCTTTTCTTCTCAGGACAATACTTCTTCTGAAAATAGTATTCCTTCTGAAAATACTGTCCTTTCCGAAAATAAGGAAGATACCTCTTCCTCTGAATAATCAGTAACTTCCAAAAAAAGATCCGAAGTCTTTCGACAACGGATCTTTTTATTTTCATCAGCCTGTATACATAACCCCGAAAAACTGCGGTGACCCTGCATAGCCCTGTGATTCCTTAAATGTTACGGCTTTGATCCAGCCTGTTTTGGAACCATTTTTTACACGGATATACATCTTATTCCCAGCAGTCCAGAAATTCAGGATTTTCACGCCAGTATTCTTGCGGATCACAAATGCTTTACTTCCGGAAGTGGGAGTTGTGTACGCCTGTATGTTCTTTGCCGCTGAAAAAAGTCCTGTTCTCTTGTTAGCAGCATTAAGTTTTATATATTTTCCGTAATTGGATGTACGAAGTAATGTTCCTTTCTGATATTTGTACGTAAATTCTGTTGTACAATATCCAAGAGAATATGACATAGCCTCCGTTCTTACACGAACTGTATTACCACTCAGGTAAATTTTCGCTTCATTTACCGGTCGTCCATATGTTTCATTAATGAAATTTACAACCTGAACGATTTTTCCGTTACGGTACTGATAAAGTCCGTGGAATACACTGATATCATTATCCGTACCACCTCTCAGACACAGGAAAGGTTTTCCATTAGATAATGTAATAATACGAATGGACATACCCATAAAAGCTTTATTTATTGCACAGACTTTTGTATTATTTACATAAATATCTGCACCGTTCCAGCACCCATCATACTGACTTTTTTTCCGGACAACCTTAATCCTGTCTTTCTTTCCATCGCCGGTAATATCATACCTTGTCCAGGTTTTTCCCGGCTGAATTGTATACATCCTGGGTGCTGCCGCCTGCACTGGCAGTACGGAAAAGATCATGAGACCCATAAGAAATATACAGATACCCAGTAATTTTTTTGCTCTTCCTTTCTTCATTTTTTCTCCTCCTTTTTCTTTGCATACTCTGGCTTTTTTATATCAGTATAATAAAAAAGCACCTTTTGAATATTCTCTGTACAAAGCGGCTGTTCTCATTCCGCTCTGTCACATGGTCATAAAAGTAACCAACTTATGATCTACGTTTATTTTACTATTCAACAGGTGCTTTCTGTAATATATTTTTTACTGCTTATGTGTTACTTTAAGACGTGTCATTGCTCTCGCAAGCGCCAGCTGATTTCTATGATATTCCATAATGCTCTGCTTCTGACGAAGCTGCTCTTCTGCACGGTCTTTTGCTTCCTGTGCACGGCGGATATCAATCTCCTCCGGACTCTCTACGCTGAGGCAGAACAGCTTGGCACGGTTGTTGATCATCTCAACAAAACCGCTGCTCACCGCAAAAATATGCTCATTGCCCTCTGCATCCGCAAAACGCATCTCACCAGGAATGATAGCTTCTACGACATTTGCATGATGAGCAAGAAATCCACGCTCACCATCCACTGCCGGAATAATGAGCTTCTGAGCACGTCCTGCATAAGCCAGTTTATTGCTGGCATAAATTTCCAGGCCAAATGTCTCACTCATAGCCGCTCCTTACTGCCGGTTCTCCTCGGCTTTTGCTTTTGCAATTACGTCATCAATGGTTCCAACATTAAAGAATGCGTTCTCAGGATAGTCATCCATCTCACCGTCGATGATTGCCTTAAATCCACGGATTGTCTCTTTCAGCGGTACATATTTACCTTTGATACCGGTGAAATTCTCAGCTACATGGAATGGCTGGGAAAGGAATTTCTGGATCTTTCTTGCACGGAATACGGTCTGCTTGTCTTCCTCTGAGAGCTCCTCCATACCAAGAATAGCAATGATGTCCTGCAGCTCTTTATATTTCTGAAGAATCTCCTGTACTCTACGTGCTACTTCGTAATGTTCCTCACCGACAATATCTGCCTCCAGAATACGGGAAGTAGATTCCAGCGGATCTACAGCCGGGTAAATACCCTGCTCAACGATCTTACGGGAAAGAACGGTTGTTGCATCCAGATGGGCGAATGTTGTAGCCGGAGCCGGGTCAGTTAAGTCATCGGCCGGTACATATACAGCCTGTACAGAAGTAACAGATCCTTCCTTGGTAGATGCGATTCGCTCCTGAAGCTCACCCATCTCAGTTGCCAGAGTCGGCTGATATCCTACTGCGGACGGCATACGTCCGAGCAGAGCGGAAACCTCTGATCCTGCCTGTACAAAACGGAAGATATTATCAATGAAAAGAAGTACGTCTCTGTGCTCCTGATCACGGAAATACTCTGCCATGGTAAGTCCTGTCTCAGCAACACGCATACGTGCTCCAGGCGGCTCGTTCATCTGTCCGAACACTAAGGCTGTTTTTTCAAGAACGCCTGATTCTTTCATCTCTGTCCAGAGGTCATTACCTTCACGGGAACGCTCTCCAACACCTGTGAAAATGGAATATCCACCATGCTCGGTAGCAATGTTCTGGATCAGCTCCTGAATAAGGACTGTCTTACCAACACCGGCACCACCGAACAGACCAATCTTACCACCTTTGGCATATGGGGCAAGAAGGTCGATAACTTTGATACCTGTCTCCAGGATCTCTACGGCCGGTTTCTGCTCTTCAAATGAAGGCGGATCACGATGGATGACCCAATGCTCTTCACCGTCCAGGGAATCACCGCCATCTACGGTATCTCCAAGAACGTTGAACAGACGACCAAGTGTTTTATCTCCAACCGGAACCTTGATACCGCTTCCGGTAGCTGTTACTTCTCTGTCTCGCTGCAAGCCCTCACTTGCTCCCAGCATGATGCAGCGTACGATATTATTTCCAAGGTGCTGGGACACCTCCATAACGCATCTCTTACCGTTGTTCTCGACTTCAAGGGCATCCTTGATATCCGGAAGCTGTCCGTCTTCAAAAACAACGTCTACAACAGGTCCCATAACCTGTACGATCTTACCTTTATTCATAGTCATCACTTCCTTTTTTGTGCTTTAGCACCGCTGATAACCTCAGTGATCTCCTGGGTGATCGCAGCCTGACGTGCACGATTATACTGAATGGAAAGATCCTTCAGCATCGCCTTCGCACTATCTGTAGAGGACTGCATTGCTGTCATTCTCGCACTGTTCTCACTGGCATATGCCTCTACAAGACATCCATAGATCACACCTGTAAGGTAGTTGGGGATCATAGTATCCAGAAGCACATCTGCAGACGGAGATAACTCGATCTCCTCCTGATAAATATCTGCCGGAACCTGACCCACTTTAAAGTCGGCTTTTTTCAGCGGTAAAAGCTGCATATTCACATTCTCCATTGCCATTGCATTCTGCATCTGGGTATAAACAATGTGAATTTCATCCAGCTCTCTTTCCAGAAATGCCCGTACGATCTCTTCTGTGATAAGACGTGCTCTGTGCATAGTCGGCTTCTGTACTGTATACTGGAAACTGCCGTCCATATCCACATCTCTCTTGCCGAAATACTGACGCCCTACCATACCAAGGACATACAGCTTGTGATATCCCGGTACCTCTTCCATGAAATCTTCTGTCATTTTCTGTACATTATGATTGTATGCACCAGCCATACCTTTATCACCTGTAATGACAATGGTACCTACCTTTCTTTCATCCTTCGGAACAAGATGGCGCTCACTGAAGAAAGGATGCTGGATGTCCGGCATATGACGGAGGATCCTGGCAATGGCAGCCTGCATATTATAGAAATATGGTTCCGTATCCTGCAGGATCTTCTTGGCCTTCTGCATCTTGGAAGAAGAAATCATGTACATCGCATTGGTGATCTTCATGGTGTCCTGAATGCTTTTCATACGAGTCTGTATTTCTTTTGCATTTGCCATATCAACACCTACCTGCTCTTATCTCTGAATTCTTCTGCCGCCTTTATGATTTTCTCTACAAGCTCATCAGAGAGCTGTTTTGTAGTTTCGATCTCTTTGCCGATCTCTGGATATACATTATCAAAATACTCCAGAAGGTCTTTCTGATATTTCTTGATCTCTTTCTTTTCTACGTCGACCATCAGCTTGTGAGTTGCAACACAGAGAGTAATTACCTGCTGATGAAGACTTAACGGACTGCAAAGAGGCTGTTTCAGAAGTTCCATCAGACAGCTTCCGTATTTCAGCTGTGCAGTTGTAGCCTCATCCAGATCAGAACTGAACTGGGTAAATACTTCCATTTCTCTGTACTGTGCCAGATCGATACGTACGCTACCGGAAGCTTTCTTCATAGCCTTGGTCTGTGCCGCACCACCAACACGGGATACAGAAAGACCAACATTGACTGCCGGACGCATACCTGAGAAGAACAGATCACTTTCCAGGAAAATCTGACCATCTGTGATGGAAATTACGTTTGTAGGAATATATGCAGATACATCACCGGCCTGAGTCTCAATGATCGGAAGTGCTGTGATGGATCCGCCACCTGCCTCTTCACTCAGACGGCTGGAACGCTCCAGAAGTCTGGAATGGAGGTAGAATACGTCACCAGGATAAGCTTCACGTCCCGGAGAACGCTCAAGCAGAAGTGACAGCGCACGGTATGCCACTGCATGCTTGGAAAGATCATCATATACGATCAGTACATCTTTACCCTGATACATGAAATACTCTGCAAGAGCAGTACCAGCATAAGGAGCAATATACTGAAGCGGTGCACAGTCGCTGGCTGTTGCGGAGAATACGGTTGTATACTCCATTGCACCGTATTTTTCAAGATTGGAAACTACCTTTGCAACGGTAGAAGCTTTCTGTCCGATGGCAACATAGATACAGATCACATTCTTACCTTTCTGGTTGATGATCGTATCGGTTGCGATGGATGTTTTACCTGTCTGTCTGTCGCCGATGATCAGCTCTCGCTGTCCACGGCCGATCGGGAACATGGAATCAATAGAAAGGATTCCCGTTTCCAGAGGTACAGTTACAGACTTACGGTCGATGATTCCAGGAGCCGGGTTCTCGATCGGGCGGTATTCCTCTGCCTGGATCTCTCCCTTTCCATCAATAGGCTCACCAAGTGCGTTCACGATTCTTCCGATAAATTTATCCCCTACCGGAATACCTGCCTGCTTGCCAGTTCTGGCAACCTTGGTGCCTTCCTTGATTCCTGTATCCTTTCCGAAAAGAATACATCCCATGCTGTTGGCACGGACATCCTGTACCATACCTTTCAGACCATTCTCGAAGGTCACGACCTCACCGTACATGGCATGATCGATGCCATAAACAGTTGCGATACCATCTCCCACGGAGATGACAGTGCCTACTTCCTGGTCCTTGCTGATTTCGTCATAGTTCTTTATTTCTTCCTTGAGAATCGAAATGATTTCATCTGGATTTATTGCACCCAATTCAATTTCACCTCCGGGTTAATTTCTGTTTCAGTTTCTTATAACGTCCGATGAGGCTCCAGTCGTACTCACGATCTCCTGCCCTGAGAACAAATCCACCTACAAGGCTTTTATCCTCTGTAAGGGTAAGTTCCACTTCTCTGGCAGAAAACTGGCTACGGAGAAACTCCTTCATCTTATTTTCCTGCTCTTCGGCAGGACGTGTTACATAAAGAAGCTCTGCCTTGAGAATTCCTTTCTGTTCCCGGCTGTAAGCATCATAAGCTTCAAGGATCTCTCCGATTCTGTCAATCTTCTGATACTTACACGTTACTTTAAGAAAACTCTTCATTTCCTGCGGAAAAACCCGCTCTATTACCTGTTCTTTTTCTTTGAGGGAAACAAGTGGATTTTCAAGCATCTTACCTATCTCAGGTGTATTCTTAAAAATCCTTCCTGTTTCGCAGATTGCCTCCCCCGGGACAGAAAGACCGTATAATGCTTTTGCATAATTAATGGACGTCTCTGTCATGAGGATCACCTGCTCCTTCTAAAAACTGGTCATATAGGGACATATCCTGTGCTTCGTCGTTCTTTTTTCCCATGATTCTGGATGCTGCATCCATTGCCAGCTCAGCCACTTTGCCTTCCATCGCTTTCATAGCAGCTTCCTGCTCAGTGCTGATATCTCTTCTTGCTTTCTCAAGAATCTGACCGGCCTGATCATTAGCTCTCTTCACGATGCTGTCTGCCTGTACTTTTGCCTCGTCCTTAGCCTGCTCTACAATACTGAAGGATTCCTCCTTCGCAGATTTCAGTGCATCCTCATACTGTCCTTTCAGCTGGTTTGCTTCAGTGGTTGTCTTCTCTGCTGAAGCAAACTGCTCATCGATCATGGATTTTCTCTTCTCCATAACACCAATGATCGGGCCGAAAAGGAACTTCTTCATTAAAAGATAAAGAACGATCAGGTTTATAATAGTAAAGACAAGGTTGATATCAATTTTAATCACCTGGTCCACCTGCCTCTCTTAATCCTGAATTAGTATCTCGTCTTTACCTATTAGCCAAGCATGATGATGATCAGAAGACCGATTACGAAACCGTAAATAGCTGTTGCCTCTGCAAGAGCACATCCAAGAAGAAGTGCTTTACTGATCTTGCTCTCTGCCTCCGGCTGTCTTGCGATAGCTTCTACTGCTTTGGATGTTGCAAGACCGATACCAATACCTGCTCCGATACCTGTAAGAACTGCGATAGCTGCACCAATTGCGATTAACATAGTTTTTTCCTCCTGTAAAATACAATTTTTTTCATTTTTGAATCAAGCAGATACTCTGCTTCATTACTCAATTGCTTCCTTGATAAACAAGGATGTTAAGAATACAAATACATATGCCTGTATGAATCCGTCGAAGAAATCAAAATACAGACTGAATGGTATGGGAAGAATGGCCGGACAAACAAACTCCAGCAGCTTCATGACTACGAAACTTCCCAGAACATTACCAAACAACCGCATGCAGAGAGATGTAGGTCTGATCGCGATTTCCAGAATATTGATTGGAAGCATGATCGGAACCGGCTCCGCAAAGCTTTTCAGGAAACCTTTCAGTCCCTTCTTATGAAAGCCTGCATATTCGATCAGAATAATGCTCATCAATGCCAGCGCAATGGTTACGTTCATGTCCTTCGTTGGTGGTGTAAAACCAAACACGCCTGCGATGTTGGCTATTCCGATGTAAATTACGGTTGACATCAAATAAGGCACATACTGTTTGCCTTCTTCTCCAAGGATACCCATGAAGAAATCCTGAAGAAAACTTACTCCGGATTCCAGAAGCAGCTGCTTCTTACCCGGATTTTCCACACTGAGATTCCGAACCAGAATCAGTGACAGAACCACAAGAACCGCCATAATGACCCATGTGACTACCACACATTCCGCGATGGGTATTCCACCAAATACCGGAATGGTAAAAGCCGTCTTACTGTTCAGTTCTTCTGCCAGTGTACTTGATAAATCTCCCGTTTTTCTCCCTCCTTTTCTCCTGGCTGTGATCACTGCATTTGCCAATTGGTATGACCACGCCTTGTAGTTGACTTTATTTTACTCCGCATTTCCAGAATGTCAATATTATTTTTGCCCGTTTTGCACAAAAAAGAATCTTTTTTTTATACAAAATAAACAATTTATTTTGACTGATCCTTATCCGGCTTCCTGCGTACGGAAACTTCCCCATAGGAAAGCAAGGTCTCTGAACCATCCTGTTCTCTTACAAGAAGCCTTCCATCCGATGCTATCGCCTCGGCATATGCTTCCCTTGTACGCGCTCCGTCTGCGATCACGATCATATTTCCAGGAATGATATTATTTTCTGTATATTCTCTGGAAAGTCCCGGAGTTTCCACTTCCATAAGAAGCTGATTGGCAATCTCCGCCACAAGAATACTGCAGTTTACATGTTCTGCATCCTTCCTGCTTCCAAACAATGCACCCGCCGTTTCCTGTATGTCTTCTGGAAATCCCTCTTCCGGTACATACAGATTCAATCCGATTCCAACAACCGCAAACTCAATGTTTCCACTTTCAAAGTCTGTAACAGCCTCAGTCAGTATTCCACACACTTTCCTGTCGTGAAGATACAGGTCATTGACCCACTTAATCCCCAGATCAATCCCGCAGATTTTCTTCACTGCACGGTACACTGCAGTTGCCGCCGCCGTAGTGATCAGGAGTCCTTCCTTCAGAGTCCGGTCCGGTCTTAGAACGATACTCATATAAAGTCCTGCATTTTCAGGGGAATAAAAACTTCTGCCTCTGCGGCCCCTTCCGCTTTTCTGTCTGCGCGCCAGTATCAGTGCGCCATGACCTGCTTCTCCTGAAAATGCAGCCTCCTTGGCTGCACGGTTTGTGGAATCCAGTTCCCTGTATATTTTTACAGGTACATCCGGATGATCGAGGTAAAGCCGTATTCCTTCTTCCGATAAACGGCTGCCACCCCGGAGCACATAGCCTTTGTTTGGTCCCGCTTCTATGGTATATCCCTCTTCCCGAAGGGATTTCACAGCTTTCCAGATGGCTGCTCTTGTGCAGTTCAGTTCTGCTGCCGCCGCTTCTCCGGATATCAGCTCATTCTCGTGCTGCTCCAGAAGCTTCAGCATTCTTGCTTTTACAGTCATATCTTCACCGTCCATAATCTGCCTGAAATGGCAAAATTTGTTCCCTTCCAAGAGACGAAAGCATTATAGCACTTAAACATCGCGATGTCTATTATCTTTTTTACATATGCTGTCTATATTATTTTTATATTTCAGATATGTTTATTATATAATTTTTCCCATTTTTATCTGTTCTCATTAACTTTTTTGGGAATTATTTCTGTAGAAAACCTGTAGATTCAGGAGCAAATTTTCCTGAATCTCTGTTATATGCAGATTTTCTTTATCATATATTTATCATTTGTAATTAGAAAGACTCTTCTCAAGAAATTCCCGGTACCTGTCGCGTACATCATCGGGTGATGCAATTACCGCATCCGGGCCAAGACTGGCTATCCAGCCAAAAAACTGATCGCTGACGTTGACACGAACCAGCGTTTTGAAATGTTCATGATCCTTCCTCTGAATCATAATGTCCCTGCCAAACCGGTCCAGTACAACTCCGACCAGACGGTTATGCGCTTCCAGACATATGGTTTCCTCTTTTCCGCCAAACATCCCGAAGGTTCTGGATGTCAGCTCTCCCGCATCATAATTCTCAAAAAGTTCCCTGCCGCTGCGGGCCGCCTCTTCAAGCCGGATCTGCATAATCTTGTCCACCCGGTAGTGCTTCACTCTGCCACACTTCTCATCACAGGCGACCAGATAATAATTCTCATTCTGCCACACAAGTCCCCAGGGACTGACACGATACCGTTCTCCGTTCTTCTTCAGCCGCAGCTCCTTCTCCACTGTCCATTCACAATACTGAAATGAGATTTGCCTGTCCTCGGTAAGCGCTCTCTGAATCTCATCAATACTGTAATACACACTCTCATTCATGGTTCGCACCCGATTCTGTACAAAAACCTGGCGCCGCAGCTGTCTGGCCTCATGGACACTTGCAAGACTCTCCAGCTTCCCGATCAGCTGACGGGATTTCCCACTGGTAATAAATCTGGACGACTGTACTGCATCAACCAGAAGTTTCAGTTCAGGAAGTTCAAATTTCCGGCTGGCCACATAAAAGCCTGCCGGCTGCTCTCTGCGATTCAGAATGTCCATTCCAAAATTCCGTAATGTTTCGATATCATCGTATACAGTTTTGCGCTCTGCGCTGATTCCCAGACTGTTCAGATAGATGATCAGTTCCTTCACAGACATGGGATGTTCTTCATCTGTCCGTTCCAGAAAAACGCGCATCAGATATAAAATTTTTATTTTCTGGTTAAAAACCCTGGGCATTCCGACTCCTCCGTTCTATTTATCTGTCAGTGAGGCAACCACTGCAAAGTATAATACCATGAATGCAAGTACAACAGCAATGATATCCGCTCCCTTAAAATCAAAATTAAGGATCATCGCTCCACCGATCATGATCTCTATTGTCAGAAGCGCTCCCAGGATCATAGCCATTCCAGAAGAAAGCTTCTGCTTCCCGGTGTGTCTGTGCTCTGTCTCCATGTATCTTCCTTCTGCCAGTGCAACCTTCCTGCTGTTCTCTGTATTCCACATAAGATCCATCCTCCCTGTTATATGCCCATTTACAATCTACCGAACATATTTTCCAAACATATTTTCTATATGTTGGTATTATAGCGCATTATAAGTCCGATAAAACGGTATGAATGTGTCTTTTTCGAACATTTGTTTATTTTGTACAAAAATATGTTCGATTTCGTGGTAAGAAAAAAAGTCTGCCGATAACAGCAGACCTTTCATACACTTTTTTTCTATGGAAGCAGGATTACATCATTCCGGCAAATACCGATGCACCTACAACCGTAAGCAGACCGGCTACTGCAATGGCAAGACTGCTCATGGCACCTTCTACAGGACCAAGCTCCATAGCTTTGGCCGTTCCGATGGCATGGGCTGAAGTTCCAAGGCCAAGGCCTCTTGCGATCGGCTCTTCTATCTTTGCGATCTTGTAGACAACTTCAGCGATCATATTTCCAAGAACTCCTGTGATAATGATCACAGCAACTGTAATCGTCACAATACCGCCAAGTTCTTCGGAAACGCCCATTCCGATAGCTGTTGTGATGGACTTCGGAAGCATGGTGACATATTCCTGATGGTTAAAACCAAACAGTTTGGACATAAGCAGAATACTGCAAAGGCCTGCCAGTGTTCCGGAAATAATCCCGGCTGCCACTGCCTTGAGATTTTTTTTCAGCAGATGGATCTGTTCATAAAGAGGTACTGCCAGGCACACGGTTGCCGGTGTCAGAAGATAGCTGATATATTTGCCACCTTCGTTATAATCATTGTAATCAATATGGAATATCAGAAGAACACCGATAACACAGATGATCGAAATCAAAAGAGGATTAAAAATCGCCATTTTGAATTTCTTTTTCAGGATAAGTCCGATCTCGTAGGCGATCAGACTTATCATCGCTCCAAAAAATGCGGAGTTTTTTATGAATTCCATCATTTTTCAGTTCCTCTCTTTCCCATTCGGATCACTCCCTGTGTCACTTTTCCTGTTACGACCATTACAATTACCGTGCTGATAAACGTCATAATAAGAACCGGTACACAGATCGGTTTCAGAGAACTCCATGCTGTGATCAGTCCTGCACCTGCCGGCACAAACATCACCGGCATGATCTCAACCAGAAAATCTGCCGCACCTTTTACCTGATCCAACTTCAGGATGCCTGTGAGCAGTGCCACCAGCATGATCACCAGTCCATAAACACTGGCCGGTACCGGAAGTGGAAGAAAGGTTTTTAAGATTTCTCCAATGACGGAAATCAGCAGGATGATGCTGAACTGCTGCACGTACTTCATACTGCATCCCTCCTGATTCATTCATGTAAAGCGAACATTCATATTCCGCTTTTTGACATACGTTTAAGCAATATTTCAAAAGTGGTAAGACCACTTTTGGTTTTAAACGTTTTCTAATTATACGCTACAAATCCTAAATTACAAGGATTGTATCCCATAAAATACAAAAAATCCTTTTATACATCAGCGTATTCCAGTAATTTCCGGAAACATCTCTGCATAAAAGGATCTGTAAATAACGTTCTGATCATTTTTCGGAATTCTCTGTCAAAATGATTTTTTCTACCTGATACCGTCCGTCTTCAACAGTCATAACGGCCATAGTAACTTCACCTCCAAAGCGACTTCTGCCGCAGCTTCCCGGATTAAGCCACAGACGATCATCAATGATCTTTTCAAAATATTTATGGGTATGTCCGAAGATCACCACCTGGGTATCATCCAGATCCCAGGTCACGTCTTTTTTGTTGTGGACCATGAAAAATTTCACCCCGCCAATTGTAAAGTTTAAACTGATACGGAGATTTTCTGCCCAGTCTTTGTCATTATTTCCACGTACTACGTAAAGATTTCCCATGGAACGTAACACATTCAAGATTTCATCTTTATTTACATCTCCGGCGTGAAGAATGTATTTACAGTCTTTTAAGATTTCCAGGACCTCCGGTCGGAGAAGGCCATGAGTGTCTGAGATAATACCTATTTTTTCTTTCATATTTTCCTCCGTCAGAATAATTCTATCTTTCCGTATTCTCCGTCAAAGCCAGGTTTTCGCACAACTTCTCCTGCACGCAGCCGCCGGATTCCTTCTGCCAGAGCCTCTCCTCCAACTGTCCTGATATCCTCCTGTGGCACCTCTCTTAATATGGAAAATTCTGCCCCAAGTTTCTTAAGCAACATTTCATACCGGCCCTGCACTTTTTTGCTTGCTGTGGAAAATCCCACGCAGGCAGAAATCACTTCCGGCAACGGCACCAGACTTTCGTAAGGACGTCCGCTTTCCGGCATGGCAGCCGCACCTTCATCCCTGTCTGAAAGCTGTAAGATCCTGTGATCCACGCCCATTGTCAACTTCTTTCCGCATACCGGGCAGATGCCGTTATATTTTTCTGCTTCACGCGGGCTTAAACACACGCCGCATTTTCGATGGCCGTCATAATGATACTTTCCCTCTTCCGGAAAAAATTCGATCGTACCTTCAAGTCCTGTTCCTTTCTGAACTGCATTAAACAGGCCCTGATAGGAAAGCTCGATATCCAGAAGGTCTGCCTCTCTTCCCAGTTTGGAAGGTGAATGAGCATCCGAGTGGGATACCAGCTGATATCTGTCCAGCGCGGAAATCTGCCAGTTCATCACCGGGTCTGAAGATAATCCCGTCTCCAGCGCATGAATATATGGTGTCAGTTCCTCGAAGCACTCTTCTATGGTATCAAATCCGGATTTTGCCCCAAACAGAGAAAAATGTGGTGTCCAGATGTGTGCCGGGATATACATGCCTTTCTCGCTGATCTCCAGCATAATTTCCAGAAGGTCACGACAGGGCAGCCCCAGGATAGGGCGTCCGTCTGAATGGATATTCCCAATTTTTTCCAGCCTTGCGGCAAAAGCATCTGCTTCCCGAAATCCCGGGAGCAGGATCAGACTGTGCACCTTCCTGGTTTTTCCATCCTTTTTATAAATGGAACTGATTTCTCCGGACAATACAAATCTGGGAGATTTTCCAGGATAATGTGCCGCCTCTGGCAAAACGAATTCATCTTTCAACCGGAAAAGCCCCGGTTCCGCAGGAATCAGTTTATCCTTTAATTCCTGCCGCCAGAGAGGATGTGTCATATCTCCGGTTCCAAGAAGTGTGATCCCTTTCTTCCGTGCCCAGAGATCCAGCATCTCCGGTGTTCCGTCCTTGCTTGTCGCCATGGAATATCTGGAATGTATGTGTAAATCTGCGATCTGCTTCAAAATTTTTCCTCCTGTATGCCATTTGTACATCTTATATTATAATTTCCTCTGTTTCATATGTACATCCTCTTTTCTGTTTATTCTCAATGGCAAAAAATACAGGCAAAAGAATCTATTGTATTCTTCGCCTGTATTAATAATAGTCAGATATACACAAAAACTACCCTATTTGCTTTACTTTTAATCTGTAGAACTCATTCTTACTTCCATTATCTAATAGTATATAAATTTTCTGACCTTTTTTTAAGGTTCCTCTGTATAATGTTGCCCAGCCCTGATTACTTCTCATTGTAGTCGCTGAAATAAGTCTGGCTCCATAATACGCTTTTACAGTCTGATATTTATTGTCCTTAATTTCAACGCAGTAAAATTTATATTTCCCGGTTTTAGGAGCAGTAAAACACCACCAGTCTTTATCATCCTGCTGGCTCAAGCCACTATACGTCTTATTACATAAAATCTTCGTTGCGGTGTTTCTTGAATTGTTATTTTCTTTTTCAAAATTTTCAGGATTTTTTGTAATTACTTTCAATCTATAATAAGCATATGTGTTAGAAGAATTTGTGTCAGTTAAAGAAATATTAACCCGAGTTCCCTTTTTAAAAGAATATGCCGCGGACGTAAACGGTCTGCCATAATATACAGATTGTTCTTCGTATAATTTATATCCAACTTTCATTTTTGTCGATGGCAAATACCAGGAACTGGAAGATGATTCAATACCATTTTCAATATATTTAATTGGTATAACCGTATAATAAAAATATCCTGAATTAGGAACAATAACCGTATAATTCTTTGTCTCATTCCCAAGAATCACATCATAACTCTTATTCGTCGTAATCGTACGGCTAGCTGCATACGTTGTTTTCGAAATACAGAACAACATACAAACCATTAACAACATACCTGCGATTGAAAGTTTTTTCTTCATTTCATTTCCTCCTTTTTATATTGCATATATTTATATTATAATTTTTCATTCTGCATCTGTAAAGCTCATAACCCAGTCAAAAACCTGAAAAAATCACAGATACGCTTTCGCATTGCGACGTTCCATATAAAGATCCCAGGTATCCAGTGCCATAGGGCCAAATGGGAACAGAAGTCCCACTCCCAGGACAAATCCACCTGCGATCACAGCGATCACCAGATCAAACAGTGTAAACGGTGTGAGCAGCCATCCCCATTTGAACGCAGTTAAAGCAATCTTCAGAAGTTTCACAACTGCGCCTGTTGCTACCAGCAAAATCAGTCCTGAAATAAGATAAATATTCTGCATGATCTGTATTCCCGTTCCGGTTATTCCTTCAATCAGAATCGTAATAAGAAAAATTGCCGCAGGTATGATCGTTGCGATCATTTTTACTTTAAATTTTACCTCTGTGTTCTGTAAGAAATTTTTTGCTGACATAGTATCCATATTCTTTTCCTCCTGTGTTAAATATTATTTTTTTAATAAGTATATTTTTCCGCTTAAAACCTGTCCTCTTTCCTCCTTTCACTATACAGACGACTAAGAATACCGGCAGGTTTTAAAAAAATGAAAAATTTTTTAAAAATTTTTTTTATTGAGAACTCTTGAAAATCCACAGGAAGAAGTCCATAATAAAATCAACCGCTTAAAAGACTGTTCTCCTCCGGAACCGTCTTACATAAATTTATAAACAGAACTTCTGAAATACTATAGAAACCAGAGTGGATAAGCTTATCCACCTGTCAGACAAGGAGGACCCTAAAATGAGAATATGGAAAAAAAGAATTACAGGATTTCTGATCGCCATGTGTGCGTTCTGCATCACAGCCGGTGTGGGAACTACACAGAATGTACAGGCAGCCACCAAAGCTACTTATACGATCAAAAAAATCCAGGAAAAGAAAACCTATAAGAGTTCCAGTGCCACATATTCCTACGAGCTGCCACAGTTAAAAGGAAACAGCACTGCAGTTAAACGGATCAACCAATCCTTAAAATCTTCCTACAACAATGATCTTTCTCTGAAAAAAACACTTTTTAAGGAATTCAACGATTACAAAAAGAACGGTACATTAAACAAAAGAAGTATAAGACTTTATGTAAGTACCAAATGCACCTGCGATTACAACAAGGATGGATACATCCGATTCGCATACCGTTTTGCATGGCACGGCTGCGGTTCTTATGATGCCAATAAGACAACCGTTATTTACCGTCTGAAAGATGGCAAACGTGTTTCCAGTATTCCGGCTTCTGCTACAGATAAGAAAGCATTAAATCTGGTCAAAGGTACCTGGTACACACCAGACGGAGATAAAGTTGTTTTCTCCGGAAAGAAAGTAAATTATTATTTCTCCGACTCCGAAAATGAACCATACTGGATTTTTGATATCGATGAGATCATCAAAACCAGTTACGGCTATTATTTCAAAATAGAATTAAGTCATAACTGCTATTTCGGATATCGTCTGAATCTGAAAGATACCAGTTCTATGACCCGAATCGGAAACGGTAACCCCTACAGTTCTGCCGGATATGTAGAATCCAGCAGTCTCAGCAGAACAAAATAAAATATATAATAAGGCGTGTGAATTTTTTTCACACGCCTCTCTTTTTTATAAATCCTCTCCGATTTCTTCCATCATTTTTTTTCTCTGCTTTCTGAAAATCCCCGGAAGCAGAAACAAAAGGACCATGCCTGCTATAATTCCCATGATCCCTATGATCATCATGATCGTTCCTATCTCCATTTCTTTCTCCTTATGATGCAGACAACCAGCCGTTTGCTACTGCCTGCTCGTACAGATCCTGAAGATTATCCATCTCCATATCATTGGCATTGTTATCCGGCTGTGACTGATAAAGTTCCTTTGCTTTCAGATAGTATTCCTGGAATTTTGTGTAATCTCTGCCTTCATTATCAGCCTGAGACTGCTTTGCAACTTCCAGATATGCCAGCGCCTTATAGGTCTTATAATTATCACCATACTTCTCCAGCATCTGGTTCAGTACCGTTTCCTCCTGATCGTACTGCTGCATATTCTGATATAAAACAGACAGATTATAATCTGTATCATAAGTTCCCATGCCCTGACTCTGGATCTGCTCAAAAACCTTCGCGGCCTCCTGATAATAGGACATATCTGAGGTATCATTTCCAAGATCACTGTATGTCTGCGCCAGCTGTTCAAGGATTCCAATATTGTATTCTTTTGGAAGCTCTTTACGGGCCTTCTCCAGAATCTGGATCTTTTCATCCGATCCGCTCACACCGTCATCCTGCCCGTCAATGCATTTGCACTCCATAATGTAGGCACGCATTCGGAGATAATCGTCATCTGTTTTCTGGATACAATCTGCAAAGATATCCTTTGCACCGGAATAGTCCCCATTATTATATGAGATTTCTCCTTCAACATAATCAATATCTATGGAATCCAGGCCATTCTCACGTGCCGTCTCCAGCGCTTTTTCCGCTTCCTCCATATTTCCGGTGTATGCCATCGCAATGGCATAATCTCTGTAGTAAGCACTGTTATCCGGCTTGATATCAATGGCTTTTTTGTAGCATTCTGCCGCATTCTCATAATTTTCCATTCTCTCATAGGAATTTCCGAGAAGGTAATAAATATCATTCAGAGACGATCCGCTTTTCAGGATCGCATCATTGGAAAGGATCACTTTATTGATAAAATCAATACTGTCACCATACTGCTGCTTGTTCAGCGCCAGCGCCTTCTGATAATAGGCATCCAGCCTGTCCGGAATAAGATCCGTGGCTTTTTCATAATATGTTTCAAAATTCTGATAATCTCCGGAGCTGATACACTGCGCTTCCTGACGTACATAAGATTCATAGTTTTTCTGTTTCCCAACATCCCGTTTGAAATATCCACTGATCGTCAGCGCTGCACTTCCGATCATCAGACCTGCAACCAGAACATAGGCCATGTGCTGTTTTGCGCAGAGATCTTTATACCTCTTGTCCTTTGTCTGGATATTCTTCAGATCATTCAGAAGCTCTTCCGCACTCTGATATCGCCTGTTCGGGTCCGGCTCCAGGCATTTCATGATAATATGTGCAAAGATATCATTGATCTTTATACCGGTAAGCCTGATATCACTGACATTTCCGTTTTCATCCGGTTTCGGCTTCCTGCCGGTCATGATGTGGTATAAAGTTGCTCCCAGACTGTAAATATCCGCTCTGGCATCTATGGTTTTCCAGAGTGAATGGTCCAGTTCGTTCTGGTTGTAATGCAGTGCCTCGATCTGTTCCGGAGCCGCATATCCATTGGTATATCCGGTTACCCAGGCAGTATCTCCATCCAGCGTGGCAGAAATGTTAAAATCTATCAGACAGATATTTCCTTCCGGTGTCAGCATGATATTCCCAGGTTTCAGGTCACTGTGGATGATCGGTGGTTTCTGGCTGTGCAGATAGCCCAGTGTTGCAGCTATCTGCTTTGCCCAGATAATGACTGATTTCTCTTCAAAAACAGTTCCGGAATCCAGATAATCCTTAAATGAATTCCCCGGGATAAAATCCATAACTGTATACACATCCCCGTCCGCCTCAAAAAAGTCAAGAACCTGAGGCAGACAGGAATGTCTGAGGTTTTTCAGTACATCAACTTCCGCTCTGTTGTTCAGAAAATCTTTGATCTCTGTTTTTATTTTTTTCAGTACTACATATTTTCCAAGGTTTATCTGATAAGCCTTGTAGATTTCACCGCTGTTTCCAGCTCCAATCTTACCTATAACCCGATAAGTATGTGGAATTGGCATATATTCAAACCTCTTTTTATCTTATTTTACGCTAAAATCCATGCTGCTGCTTCCTGGCTGCATTCCCACATTGATCACTGCCAGGTCCTGGACTCCTGTTTCTTTTGCGGAAAGACCGGTATTGATCGGATTTGGTACTCCTGCTGTATCCTGCATCGGATTATTGAGAAGATCCATTCCGGCTAACATATCTGCGCTTTCAGCAACCCAGGATCCGCTTAATCCCATTTTGGAAATCTCGCTGATAAAGGCATCCTTTCCGCCCTCCTGTGGAGTCGTTCCATTCAGGTAAAGCTGTGTGCCGTTTACCAGTGCCGCATTTCCTGTCTGGCTTACTGTTCCGTCACTGTTAACTGTATAAAGGGCGATAGCCAGCCTTGCTTCCGGCATTGCATTTTCGCCGCTCATTCCGGAATAATAGCCTGCGATTCCGATATCAACAGAAGTTCCATTATCTTTTACAAAGCATTCCTGTGTTCCGCTGTATGTGATTCCCTCGACTGGATCACCAAAGCCCGGATCTGCTGATTCACTGGCAATCTGCTGTGCCTCTCCGTTTTCTGCCCTGTAAAGTTCAAACTGCAGTTTTCCTCCGGAAATAGAAATCACCAGAAGTTCCGGTCTTCCATCACTGTTAAAATCTCTCTGATCTGTTGCAAGAACGCCATTTACAGATGCCATGCTGGTACTGTCTGTGTAGGAAATGCTTCCTCCTGTATATTTGGAGATTTCCACCTGTGCTACATATGCAGCCAGTACAGCATCGTCATCTGCAGTTTCTGCGGTATTGCTATCTGTCTGCTCTGTACCTGTCTCATCCGTTTGTGAGGTCTCTGTTGTCTCCGTATAAGTCTCTGCCGGACCAGGTGTCGGTATTGCCGGATCATCAGCTGTTTCTGTATCCGGTTCGCTGTAATTTCCATCCTGGTTTTCATCAGAAGTTTCCGCTGGATCTTCATATGCATTATCATCTGTATCTTCATTGGAGGCTTCACCCGGATTGTCGTATGAGTTCTCATCCTGTTCTCCGTTGGAAACTTCTGAACCTCCGGATGGGACATCCTCATTGGTCACTTCTGTTGTTCCTGCTTCATCTGACGGATTATCATATGTTTCCGAATCCGGATCTTCCGGATAGTCTGAACTGTCATATGGATTTTCTGTATCTTCCGCATAATCAGAAGCATCCGTGGAATCCGTATCATCTGTTGAATCTCCATCATCTGTTGAATCCGTATCATCCGCGGCGTTCTGATCTGCCCCGTCTTCTGATTCCGTGTTATCCCGATCTGGAGCACTTGTCGGATCAGTCTGATCTCCAGGATGCGGTGCCGCAGTTACTTCACCAACTTTTCCAGAATCCAGACCTGCACCACCCGCACTGTTATTGCTTCCGTCATCCAGTTCATTCGGATCTGTTGTCGGCGTTGGCGTTGCCGTTGGATTTATAATATTAATAATAAGAGTGATATATTTTGTTGTATCCTGTTCTTCTTTTTCTGTCTCTTCTACCTGAGAAGTTTTTCCCTGTTCTTTAAAAATGCTCTTTGTATTTTCAAAAGCGTTCTGATAATCGTTTACACGGGAATTCCATGCAGCGGAATCCTTTTTCACAGAAGATGTGGAAACATTTTTCATATTTTCGCCGGTCTTTTTCAGCATATCCAGTGCCTTTTCCGGCTGTTTCTTTCCATTGTATACTTTTGCAAGTCCCAGAGTCGCATCTGTGGATTTTTTATCAATCTTCAGAGCATCATTAAATGCAACTTCTGCTTTGTCGTATTCTCCTGCATCCAGATATTTGGAGCCCAGGTTCAGATTTTCCTGTAACTGGCTTGCAGTTGCCTTTTTAGGTGTGACAAAAATCACAACTGCCAGAATCACGAGTACGCAGACAATTCCTGCGATCATCGGAACTAATATCTGCGGTGATAATTTTTTTCCGGAATTATTGTTTGGATTCATTTCACATCCCCCTTTCGGAAAATAAACTCTTCATCAGACAGGCGGATCTGATCTCCGTCATTGAGAAGCAGTTTCTGGCCTGGCATTGCTCTGTTTCCGTTCAGGTATGTATAGTTGCTGGAATCCTTATCTTCCAGGTAATATTTACCTTCTTCAAAATGGATCGCACAGTGTTCCCTGCTGATGGTCGGGTTATTGCGGATGCAGATATCTACCATAAGTGCACGCTTACCGATCTTGCAGATCTCCGTCGTGATATGGAACTTCTCCTGTGTATGCAGACGGATCAATGTAGCATTTGGTTTAACTCTTGCTTTCAGAAGTATCGTTGCTTCACTTCCGTCATCCCTCAGCATTACAGTTGCGTCATTGCCGTCATCATCGTCTGATGCAAAACCGGTTCCCGGATTCGGAGTAAAACTTTTTCTCTGTTCTTCGCCAAAACCTGACGTTGGATTCGGAGTGTAGCCTCTTCCCTGAGCTCCGTCATTCCCTGGCATTGGATCTGGGTTATAGCCCCCTGCCGGTTTGTCCCAGAAACCTGGTGTTGGATCTGGCTCATAACCTCCTGCCGGGTCCTCTCCAAAACCTGACGCCGGATCTGGTTCATAACCTCTTCCCGGGTCCTCTCCGAAACCTGACGCCGGATCTGGTTCATAACCTCTTCCCGGTGCTTCTCCGAAGCCTGGCGCCGGATCTGGCTCATAGCCTCTTCCCGGTGTCTCTCCGAAGCCTGGCGCCGGATCTGGCTCATAGCCTCTTCCCGG
>NZ_QTYB01000008.1:95826-188282 GCF_003461955.1 Ruminococcus sp. AM36-2AA
AAGCCTGGCGCCGGATCTGGCTCATAGCCTCTTCCCGGTGTCTCTCCAAAACCTGGCGCCGGATCTGGCTCATAGCCTCTTCCCGGGTCCTCTCCAAAACCTGACGCCAGATCTGGTTCATAACCTCTTCCCGATGTCTCTCCGAAACCTGGCGCCGGATCTGGTTCATAACCTCTTCCCGGTGTCTCTCCGAAACCTGACGCCGGATCTGGCTCATAACCTCTTCCCGGGTCCTCTCCGAAGCCTTCCCCTGGTGAAGGATATGTTTTTCTGTTTTCTTCTGGCGGATTATCCCAGCCTCCCTCATTTGGAGTATTCGCCCAGATATTCTCCGGTCTCTGTGGTGGCATTTCCGGCGGCATTGGTGGCATTTCCTGTGGAAATGGAATTTCTTCCTGTACCTCCTGTTTTTTCTCCATTCGATGGAACAGTCCCTTCAACAACGCCTTCTTTTTCTTCGGTTTCTTTTCTTCAACGTCACCATCCATATCTACAAAACCGCCACCCGGTGTAGGAGGAACCAGTGGGCCACCTTCATCATAATTGGCAGTCTGTCCGGTCTGCTCATGACTAAATCCGTCTGCTCCGCCGCCAAATCCACCGGACTCTGATCTCAGCGGAATGCAAACGACCTTTACTTCTTCTGTTCGTGTATCCACATAGATATTCTGCATCTCTGATACGATTTCCTGCTTTGGAACACCCAGTTCTTCAAAGAAAGTAAGCACATAATTCACCTTCTGCTGAATTTCGATCTGCTTTTCCTGAGGTGCTTCGCTCATCCATGCCATTATGTTCATGGTTCCGGCTATATCATATGTAAAAATAAAACCATTGCCATCCTGATTCGCATTTGCCGGCAACAGAAACTGATTTGCGGTTCCCTGTGTCAAAATGCTCCACGTTTTTTCGTCCAGGACCTCTCCCGGCTTGGATCTGTAGGAAAATCTTGTGTGTCCGTCTTTGAAATCATACTCAAAATTCATACTCTTTATCTCCTTTTCTTAGTATATATCCAGCTGGATCAGTTTCCATTTTCCTTCTGACAGTACTGGTGCAATTCCACTGCTGTTAAAATTCTTGGCATCTGCAAATTGCGGATTTACCACAAAATCACCATTGCTCTTAATAAATCCCCAACTTTCATCCGACTGAACTGCCGCATATCCAATGGCAGAAAAGCTTCTTGCTTTTTCAAACATACAGTCCAGAACTTTTTCTCCTTCTGATGAAACAAATCCCCATTTTCCAGCCTGCTGAACTGCTGCGGGATTTTTGGAAATAAACGGAGAAACTGCTTCATAATTTTCGCCGATCTGTACACCGGAACTGTTAAGCAGCTGATACTGCTCACCGGTTTTTACAAATACGACACCATTTCTGGAGCAGAAGCCCCAGGCATCCCTGACTACATCGTCAAATCCGAAATCTGTAATACTCTTCAGGTCCTTATCAATAAGAGCCCACTTTTCATCTTTTTTTACTGCTGCAATACCATTAAGCATAGGTGTCGCCGCATCATATTCAAATTCCGTCTTTTCATTGAAATCTTCATCCAGGAATCCATATTTCCCGTTCTTTTTTGCAGGAAGTACCCCTTCATTGAAGGTTCCCAGATATTCATAAGTCTCGTCCGGCTGTCGCCGCTTATAACCGTTTGTATCTATATAATACCATTCGCCGTCTTTCTCAACCGGCGCGAAACCGTTTTCACCAAACATTCCGATATATTGATATTCCGCACGGATCACAGAATTTCCATCTTCATCCAGGATACCCACATCTTCTCCGGATGTGATCCTCATATAATGGTTGCAGGTTTCTGAAATATTATCGTATTCATCTCCGATAAACTGGAAATCTCCTGCCAGAGAATCCAGCTTTGCCTTCAGCGCGCCACTGTTTTTTTTCTTTTTGATGTGTTTTTTCAGAAGGGCAATGGCGTCCTGTTTCTCATCCTGCTCCACGTAATAATCTGCCAGTGTCAGGATTGCCTGTTCATTATCTCCGTTAAGAGAGATCGCACTGTTGCATGCATCCACAAAACCGGAATCATCTCCCATATTTCTGTAATCTTCCGCGATCTTCATATAGATATTTCGGTTATCTCCATCATACTCCAATGCTTTCTTATATTCCAGGATTGCATCGTAATAAATTCCTTTTTCTTCATTTTTCTGAGCCTGCTGGAGACATTTTTTATATTCCATCGGTTTTTCCACTGCAGAAGTAAATGTTGTATACCATGCTCCCACAAGCAGACCGGTCATCATCAGAACCATTAATTTTTTCATACGCACCTCTACGAATCAAAAGCCAAGTAACAAAATCAGGATCGTTCCCACAGAAAAAAACGGAGCAAGAGGAATGGAATCCTTCATGTTCAGTTTTTTGAGGATCAGCTGTACGATCGAATAAAGTGCCGCAAGCGATAAACTCACAACAATGTCAAACCATATCAGAGAGCCTCCAAGATACCATCCCAGCACGGCTGCCAGCTTCACATCTCCCATTCCGACACTTTTTCTGGAAAAGATCCTGGCCAGAAAAAAGATCAGAAATCCCAGCAGCATTCCACCTCCTGCTGATTTCAGGATATCCAGCCAGTAAGAAGGCTTCACTGTAATTTCTCCTGCCAGTATCACTGCCCTTATGACAAACATGAAAAGCAGAAGCTTATTGGGTATAATGGTTTTCTGCTGATCGATAAATCCGAGAAAAACCATAAAAACCGTCAATATCATATATCGGACTGCTTTCAGCCAGTGATAGCCATATTTGCTGAAAAAAAATATCTCGGCTAAAACAAGTGCTGCTATGATCAGAAGGATATATTTTTTTTCTTTTATAAGACTTTTTATATGTTCCATTTTTTCTCCTTGGTCAATCCGTCAGCTGCCTGCCCATACGCGGGTTGAAGCGCAGACACGGTAATGTCTTGTTCCCAGATCAAAGAACGGGAATTCCGTTTTGATATCATAATCCACAACGATCTTTATGTCATTGGTACCTTTTGCACACCAGGAACTTTTGCTGAATTTCATATTGGAAACTCCCAGTTTTTCCAGATATTCGTCTGCATCCTGTCCTCCGGAAGCCACACTCAGCTGCTGCTTCACACAGGATTTTGCAACGACTCCTGTCATATAACTGGCAAGCTTGTTCCATGCGCCGTTTTTCACATAGTTCAGAACACCGTTCACAAACTCCTTGGGATTTTTCTTATATTCTTTCAGCTGATCATATGTAGCTTTTCCCGCCTTTCCGGCATCTGCCACATCCTGTATGGTTCCCTGTCCGTTTGTAACACTTTTGGCTGTATTCTCGATCACTTCCAGATTGGATTTAATGTCCTCCATCTGTTTTGAGAATTCTTCTGATTTTGTATTAAGTCCTTTATATGCGTCCAGAACGCCTGTCTTTTCCAGTATGTAACTGTATTCCGCAACCTCTTTCGCTGCCTGATCCACAGAATACTGGATCAGTACCTGTGCCCTCACACAGGAGATCAGACTGAATATGCACATAAACGCGAACAGGAACATGGGAATAAACAGTGCTGCCTCCACAGTGATCGAACCATTTTCTTTTCTGTCTGACATTGCCCCTCCTGTTAATAAGCCAAAACACTCTTGTAATCTATGATTCTCCTGCCATCATCTGTACTCTTTCCTTTTCCCAGAAATTCCGGAACTTTCGGAAGGAATGTGGTTGATGTCTGTACCTTCGCGTTCAGCGTCAGCATGGTATATTTCTGACTTAGCGTTGAGCCGGTGTTCAGCTGGATACAGTCTGCCGCACGGACGGAGAGATCCTTTTTACCATTCTCATCTGCAAGCTTAACCAGAACAAATAATTTCATGTAATCTTTGTAAGTGAACTTAAGGCCATCCGCTTTTCCCGGCCATACTGCCGACTCTTCTCCGTTAACCAGCGCTACGGTTTCCGTTGCTGCCATTCTCAGCGCATTACAGAAAAGATATCCATATTTTACAACCGGATAAAGCCATGGCTGCCCGGTTGCTCCGCATACAACCGTTGCCACTGTATCTGCTTCTGCATTCAGAGTTGAATCCATAAAAACATATAAACTGTCAATGGCAAGCCTTGTTCCATAGAGCTGTGCTACTGCCAGTGTTTTGTTCTTGCCGGTAAAAGCATTTCCATAAAGGATATATTCAATTTCCCCATTCCAGATCACATGTCCGGAAAGTTTGTCATTGCTGAGCGACGTATCTTCGTCTTTGGTCGTGATACAGTTAAACATTTCTGTGGTGTATTCCATGAGATATGCCTGTTCCATTATCCCGCCGGACAGATTGTCCAGGCAGGTCAGAACACTGTTCAGAAGATCCACATTATCCTTGGAACTTTCTACTGCTTTTTTATCTGCACTTACATCTACTTCTGCCGGACTGTTTCCCGTTGCACTTGCTGATGTTTTGGCGATTCCGCTCGGATACTTGGAAGGATACCCTTCTTTTTCTGAAAGGTTTTGCTCTTTTCCGGAATTATTCAGAGAGTCTTTCGTCTGTGTATAATTTCCGCTGGCCTCTTTTGCCGCTTCTCTGTTCTGCGCTCTGGTATCTTCCTGCGTCGTGTCACTGTCTTCATTTTTTACACCGGAAAGGGTGGTCTGATAAAAGGTTGTATCCTCAGGATTATAAAAAGATCCTCCCCTGAACTGTTCATTTAACAGACTTCCACCGATTTCCTCCTCATGCTGGGCCCAGAATGTTTCTGTAGCTGCTGTGCCGCCCATACTTCTTATATATGATGCCTCTTCCTCATCCACAGAAAGTTTTTCAAAATTTCTCGTTACCTTTTTGAATTTCTTTATCATTTCTTTAAAGGCTTTCGCTGTATCTATATTATTCTGAATCGTTTCTTTCAGTTCTTTAAGATCTGTTTCATTAATTTCAATATCTTCTCCGGCACTTTCCTCAACCGTTTCTCCGGCTGCGATCAGATCTTCTTTTGCCTTGTTATATGCTTCTTTTTTAGAAGCAACCTTCCTCCAGCATTTCAGCACGTCATCCAGCGCTGAGTTGGCTTTTTTCCCATTATCTATGATCTCATCCGCTTTTTTCTCCAAAGCCTTAATGCAGGCCTGATATGTTTTGGCCGCATCAGAATAGATTTTATTCATACTGCTGATATTTCCGTTGATCACAGATTTGATGGAATTAAATGTCTGTATTTCTTCTGAAGTAAATCTTTCACTGATTTCAGCTCTCACTTCTGAATCAGCTTCTGCTACCTGATACACAGCAAGTAAAGTTACCATATTTTTATACATCTGATCATCAAATGTAGTATTCCCGCTGTCCCATCTGAATGGATAATTCAGATATTCTTCAATCACATCATACGTCAACGGATCAGGTGCTTCCTCCGGAAACGGTGCATCAATCTCTTCGTTCAGATATTTCTGCAGTGATTTCGCAGCCAGACGAAATACTGTTTTTTTCTGATATTCCTCCGCAAAACCAGTATCTGTATTTGACAACTGATCTACCGCACCCGTCTGTGCTTCCACAGCTTCCTTTGCCTCCTGTATAGGCTCGCTGAGTTCTGACGCTTTCAGGGCGTATTCTGACTTTGCTTTTACATATTTCTGCTGTTTTTTTACATTGTTGAAAGGAAGCTTCTTGATCTTCCCCACAATATCATCCGCCATATAGACAGGTCCCCGGAATTTCATATATTCCATAACCTGCTGACGGAAAACATCGTTTTCTGCCAGGGATGAAGATGCCACCCCTTTTGCCTCAAAGCCAGTTTCTTCCAGCTGTATCAGTGAACTTAAGCCATCGCTGCTTTCGCCTGTCAGATTTTTTGCGTTGATGGATTCTTTGAACATCTGCTCCAGCTTCTGCTGTTCGTCCGGTGAATCCGGAGTTTTTGCCATGGCTGTCAGTCCATATGTATCCTTCAGTTTCTTATCATACTGTGCCAGTGCCGCATTCATGGTCAGATCTCCGGCACCGGATACTACTGTCTTTGACGCAAAAAGGCGGGAAGCATCTACAATAATTCCGCTAAACATCAAGACCGGTACCAATATCAACGTCAGAAGTACGCAGATCGATCCTCTCTGTTTCCCGCAAAATAACTGCATACACTTCCCTCCCCAGTTAAAACAAAAAATTTTTCACCTTATCAAAGGTTTCTCCCAGTTTCTGAGCCTTTCCGTCCAGTCCCAGCTTTTTCAGGAAAAAGTTTCCCATGTCCCAGGCCAGATCCACATTTCTCACAAAGTCCGTGCTGTTGATTGCCGGCTGATATGCCGCCGTATAGATCGTCAGGCTGTCCCGTAGTCCCAGATACTTCAGTATCCCGGGCGTGGAAACAACATACCTGAGTTCTGCCTGTACCGACTTGGACAAAAAGGAACTGTTGACCTTTACATAGGCTTCTGTGCGCCCCATGGAAAACAATGCACTGTTTTTCTGAAGCGCCTGCTGGTAATCTGCTGCCCGACTGGCAAGCTTACTGTCCACTCCCCATCGGTAGATCTTCGAAGCACTGCCTTTATATGCAGCATAGTAAGATTTCGTCTGTGATTCCGACGGACCGTTTTCCCAGTCAAAATCCACCTTGCTGTTTTTCAGAGGATTTTCATCTGTAAAACTGTCATAGCCAGGGTAAGACGCTTCTCTCGCCAGCTCTGTAGCTGCTCTTTCTACCTGAAAGAAAAAGTAGCTCTCCTGCAACTTGAATAATCCGAAATAGAGCACCACCATGACAATGCCAATGGTGATGGGAAAATAGATGGCGGCTTCTACCATGATGGCGCCTGTTTCGGAGTTATTGTTTTCCCTGTTCATATTTTAGTTATTATCTACAAAATTTGTCAGTTTACCAAATACGTTTTCTACAACATTGCCTATATTAGTATTAAATGTAGCCGCCACGCCAACAACAATAAGAATAATCA
This sequence comes from Ruminococcus sp. AM36-2AA, assembly GCF_003461955.1. Classification (GTDB taxonomy): domain Bacteria; phylum Bacillota; class Clostridia; order Lachnospirales; family Lachnospiraceae; genus Blautia_A. Next base: position 102,767 of record NZ_QTYB01000008.1, read on the forward strand.
GAACAATCGCAACAATCTCAGCAATTCCCTCCTCTTCATTCTTAAACTCTTCCACAAAATTGCGGATTTTGTTTCCTGCGCTGATCCAAAGTAAATTAAGTTTTCTAGTCATACTCTTGTCCTCCATTTTCGTTTGCATTGTGCAATATTTTTATAATAATCGGCTTATGCCGTTTATTATCATACCTGTTGCATTACCGGAACCATAACCATAATCAGAATTCCGATAAGAATCAGCATCATCGGCAAAAGCAATTGTGTATTTGCTTTCTCACCTTTCTGCTTCACTTGACTTTTTTTGACCTCCCACATTTCATCAGAAAGATCTTTCATGAAATAAGCAAGTTCCTCGTTACCTTTATTCAGATTCTGTATGATCAGAGAAGTAAACTTACGTATCTCCTTCACATTACATCGTTCTGCAAAATTTCTGTATGCGTCAATTTCTGCAACACCATTTTCCATTTCGAGATTAGTATTCTGCATTTCCTGGTAAAGTACCCTCTCTCCTGTTATGGAGACTCTTTTCCATGCATCCCTGAGCACCATTCCTGAATTAACCAACAAAGTTAATTTTGATAAGACCTGTGGAAGATCCAGTAAGATTTCCTGTCTTCTTGCCGTCAGCTTATCAAAAAGTGCAAGATCCAGGTATAAAATCAAAAGCCCTCCCACAATTAATCCCATAAATAACAGACCTTTGTTGTTTGACATTGCAGAAAGAAGCATTACAACTATAACAATCGTATATGTATACGTTGTTTTTGCCCCAAGAAGCATATAATAGTAATACTCCGCATATTTTTTCCCTTTGATCTCGGCAATTTCACGTATTTTAGCCTGTGCAGCTCTTGTCTTTGTACTGATATGCAGAATTCTCATAACCGAAAATCCCACACACAAAAGCTCACTCATCTGAAATTCTTTTGCAAAAGAACTGTCTGTATATTTCTGATATTTTTTCCCACCGGTTATGGCCAGATATATCCAGATCAGTGTAAATGGTGTTGCCAGTGCAAGTAAAATCAACTGAAAATAATCCACTGCTTTTCTCTCCCTATATCTTGATATCTACAATTTTTCTTCCCATATAGTAAGCAACTCCGAAAAGAATAAGTACTCCAATCTTTACTATTACATTTAATGGTGTATTCTGCACAATGGACATATTTCCCATTCCATTCAACATTAACATAAGCAATACCGGCAGGATAATCATAATATTCAAATCGTTCTTATTCGCCGTAAGTAAAGTCCGAATCTCCATTTCCATCTCGATCTTATCATTAATGATCTCTCTGGTCTCACCAACCACTCGTCTCATATCACCACCATAGCGGTTGGTCACCTCAAAGATCGTGGCAAAACTTTCGATATCGTCCAGATGGCTTCGTGCCGCAAAATTACTCAGCATCTCTTCAACGCTCTGTCCGTTGTAAATACCATCTACGATCAGTTTCAGTTCTTTTACAATATCTGCTTTTTCTCCATAGATTCCGATCAGATCTCCGCAGGCATCCAAAAAAGCTCCCTGGGTATTTTTACCTGCGGAATAGGATGCGGAAAGAGATTCCATCATATCACGGAACTGGTACAGAAGATTTTTCATTCTTTTGTCTTTCAGATAATCCCGGTATTTCCGGATTCCCGGAACAACAAGGAGCAGCCCTACGATCAGGGAAAAAATCACATTTCTGAAAAATACCATACTGAAGAAAAATCCCACGATTCCGCCCAATAGCGCACCTGTTGCGGTTTCCACCGGATTCAGACGATAAATATAATAATCCTCCGCTGTTCCGAAAACAGGTTTTACAGGTATATATTTGGGAGCTTTAACCTTCTTCTGTTTTATTTTCTGAGGTTTTACTTTCTTTTGTTTTACAGTTTTTGTTTTTGGTTTTTTTTCTTTTTTCATAATCTTCCTTTTGGCCTGATGATCTACAGGCCTGAATGCATTCCGGAAAGCCGCAGTTTATAATCATTATACAGAGGATTTCCTGTGCGTACCAGTCGTCCCTGCACTTTTTCCAGCGTACTTCCCTGGGTTTCCTTGAATACAAATAATGGATTCAGCTGGATTTCTCCGTTTTTACAGCCCAGAACTTCTGTGATCTCCATGGTTCGTCTGGATTTATCACGCAGTCTGGAAAGATGGATGATGATATCCAGTGCGGAGGAAATCTGCTGGCGGATAGCCGGAAGTGGCAGGCCTGCATTTCCCTGCAGCACCATGGTTTCCAGACGACTCAGCATATCTCTGGTCGAGTTGGCATGGCCCGTGGAAAGGCTTCCGTCATGGCCTGTGTTCATTGCCTGCAGCATATCCAGTGCTTCCGCGCCTCGAACCTCTCCAACAATGATCCTCTCCGGTCGCATTCGCAGTGCGGATTTGATAAGATCACGGATGGTTACCTCACCTTTTCCGGAAGTGTTGGCATTTCTTGTTTCCAGACTTACGATATTATCAATATTTGCGATCTGAAGCTCCGCAGAGTCCTCGATCGTTATGATACGTTCATCCCGTGGAATGAAATTCGACATGGCGTTGAGAAACGTTGTTTTTCCAGAGCCTGTACCCCCACTGATAAAGATATTATACTTGGCTCTTACCAGTTTTCCCAGAAAATCCGCTGCTTCCGGTGTAATGGAACCATATTTCAAAAGCTGGTCTACCGTCATCGGAGTTCTGGAAAACTTTCGGATGGTCACAATGGGGCCCGACAGGGAAAGCGGCGGCAGGACCACGTTTACACGGGAGCCGTCTGCCAGTCGTGTATCTACGATCGGATTGGCTTCATTGACCTCTTTTCCAACAGACCCTACCATCTTTTGAATGATATTTCTCAGCTCATTTTCGCTGGCAAATTTTTTGTTCAGAGCTTCCAGTCTTCCTGCACGCTCCACAAAAATGTGGAATGGTCCGTTGATCATGATCTCTGTAATACTGTCATCTGCAAGGATCTCATCCAGGATTCCCATTCCACGGATGGAACTGAATACCAGACGTACGATCCTGGAGCGCTCCTGAGGGCTTATCCTGTAATTCACCAGCTTATGGTCTACAATATCCGCAATTCTTCTTCGCAGCTGTTCATCGTTTGCCTTACTCAAAGTCGCCGCATCTGCTATAAGAAAACGCCGGATCTCATTGACAAGACGTCCTGTCATCTCTTCTGAAAGCATAATATCACCTCATTTTCACCGGATCAGTATGTGTATCCATGTTCCTGTTCTACCTCAAGGATCAACTTGGCGTTTGCTTTTTCATATTCATTAAAGATCGTATCCTGCATGGCATCGAACTGGTCTGGATCGTATTGCGGTACATACCATGATTTCGCATTGAAATAATCCTGGAACATCTGGTCTTGGAATCTTCTTCCATGTCTCGCGTAAATCTCATTTCTTGCATACGCCAGCTGGTCTTTGGAAAGGCCTTCCAGCTGATCCCTGGTCAGATATGCGGAATTGCTCTCCGGAAAAATATAATCTCCTGAGCCTGCAGTTGTTGCCGTTGAAGAAGATCCGGATGTTGTACCTGCTGTAGAGTTCTGAGAACTCTGTGTACTGCTGTTTGTGCTTTCTTCCGGCATGGTATATTCCTGTACCGGCGCATTTCGAAGTGCCTCCAGATCTTTATCTGCCTGGTTCTGGGAAGCAGACTGCTGTGTCTGCTGGGACTGCTGACTTTGTGTATTCGCAGACTGTGTGTTTTTCTGTGTACTTTTTTTTGATGGCTGCACCGTTGACTGTTTTTTCTGTGCAGATGAGCTCTGGGGTTTCTGCTCATTTGTGATCTGCAGCTCCTGTGCATCTGTTGCAGCTGACGGTGTAGGTGTCGCAATTTTTACACTTTTCTGTGTACTGCTGTTTTTTGTTGTGGACTGATTGGATGCTGTTGTATTCTGTTTCTCTTCTGTATCAGCTTTTGCTGTTTTGGTGCTGTTCTGTGAGGTTTCAGCCTTTGGTGCCTGTGTGATATTCACTACAATATCCGAGGCGCTTCCTCCGGAATTTTTTCCGAGGAGAAGAGCAAGTACGACAACTGTTATCACGAGGATTCCAACTGTACATCCAATACTGATCAGCCATTTTTTCTGATCGCCCTTGTTTCCTCTGTTATCTGGCACTTCCGGCAGTCCGTCATCCCAGATCAGATTGTCATCCTGCTGGTTCTGACCGGTGCGCCTGTTGTAAGTCCCATTATAAGTTCCGTTTCCTCTGTTATTATGTGAGCGGTTATAGGTTCCGTTTCCTCCGTTATTATACGGCTGATCATAAGTTCCGTATGTCCCATTTCCGCCATCATTATAGGTACCCGTTCCACTGTAAGTACCGTTTCTGCGATTACCTCTTCCATTATATGTATCTTCACTGCCATAGTCATTCTGACCGCCGCCCGTTTCCAGCGGTGCTCCGCAGTTGTCGCAGAATCTGGCTGTTTTATCTTTTATTTCTGCACCGCATCTTCCGCAATACATACATTCCCGCTCCTTCCTCTGGATTGATATTAGATCTTAATTGTCCAATTTGTTTGAATTTATCTGGTATTGCGATAAATCTTTTCTTTTCCAAAAATTTTATTACATTTACACAATTCTTTCAATATGTGACACCTAGTGTGCCCCCTTTTTTTTACAGATCAGATATCTTTATAATATGATGGTGAAATTACATCGTACTCTCTGCAGGAACATCCATTTTCATAACTGTCGCAGCAGTCACAGTTGGAACAGTACATATGAGCATCATTAATATAAAACAGGCCGCCATACTGCATGGAAGTTCTCTGGTTCTTGGATTTCTTCTTGCTGTTATCGTAGTACGCCCCGTTGGGGATCATCATGTTTTCCGGGGAAAAACCGCTGAAATCGAAGAAATGAGATTCTGTTCCATGATGAGGTACCTTGATGCACCAGTAATGTTCGTGAAGCTGGATCTTTCCGTCATAATTCTCTGCGATCATCTTCATATACTGTGGCTGTACATCTCCGGTGAACAGAAGGTTCAGTTCGCCGTCAATGGTGTTCTGGAATGCCAGGCTGATCTTGTGGCGGAACTGTCGCAGGGAATGGCCCTGTTTTTCCGCACTCTCCAGAAGTGCCTGAAATTCTTCTGTTGCCTGTAATTCACGAAATTTCTTTTCCAGTTTTTCCGGGTTGAGACGACGTACTCTCTCTTTTTCGGTTTCTTCCGGATCTTCTGCTGTATCTTCTATTGCTGCGCCTGCATCTTCATTTGCAAGCACCAGTTTTTCCTGTGTATATTCTTCGTTTTCCCCGCTGTACTCTCTCGGGTCTTTCAAAGAGCTCTCTGGCCCATCTGTATCTTCTGGCACAGACAGCGGCTCCGATTTCTCCTCTGCTTCCAGTGTCTCCTCTGTCATGGACAGAAACAGCTCTCTTACTTCCTCCGCAATGTTCACAAGCTCTGTCATTGCATTTTCGTGATTCTCGATCAGAGAATTAAATACCTCCTCTGTCTCCCGGCTGACTTCACTGACATCCGGCCAGAGTGCTGTATATTTTCCTTCAAATTCTGAACCTCTGGATAAAAGATCGATCTTTACCTTTCTGGCACAAAGGGCTTCTGCCAGGGCAAAAAGGCTGACACGTCTTCCCGGAAGGCTGGCTTTTTTTGTCACATCCGCAAGGAGCAGAAGTGCCAGTGTGTATTTCATTTCCGGACCGGAAAACACATCCGGAAGATAGATTTTTTCAAATTCGTAGGCATCTCTTCGATAACGCATCATATAAAGAAGTCCGGAAACATGATCTGGATGAAAATGTGTCAGAAGCAGATTTTTTTTGCGGATGGTGGTAAGATCTGAAATGATCACGTCAAAGACTTCTCTTCGCGGCCGTCCCTCGATCTTGCTGTTGGCTGCCCCGAAATCCACAAGCAGGCTGCTTTTTCTGTCACGAATGCAGAAACAGTCCCCGAATCCTACATTGTACATTCGTATTCTCATTTATTTTTCCTCTGGTTTCTTATTCAGCTGTCTTTTTTTCTTCTGTTCCTGTCATTATTTCTCAGAACCAGATCTGCATATCATACCAGGTTGCTCCACCATGGCAGGAATCTGCAACTCCCAGTTTCTTCATTCCATGACTCTCATAAAATGGGATCATATGTTCCTTGCAGGTAAGGATCAGAGCTTTTTTTCCACGTTCTTTCGCAAGATCCTTGAAGTATTCCACAAGTTCTCCTGCAATCCCCTGATGACGGTATTCCGGGATCACATTCAGCCCGAATACGGTCTGGATCTCTCCGTCTTTTTTGTGAAGGGTGATATCATGATAAAACTCATCCGGAAGTACCGGTTTATCTGTAGTTCCTCCGTTGATAAATCCTACAATCTGATCGTCCTTTACTGCTACTACAAAATTCTCCGGGAATGCTCCCATACGGTTCACAACGTCCTCATGACTTGCTGCCTCCGCAGGCGGGAAACAGATTGCCTCGATTTCTGCCAGACGGTCTGCCTCCTTTGGATCTGCAAGTCTGATCTGTAAATTTTCTGCCATTTTTTGTGGTCTCCTCTATATTATTTATTCCGTTTTCATCCGGTTTTGATTCTTTTTTAATTATATCGGGTGAGGGAAACTGCGTCAACGTGTAACATACAAAAAAGCCCTCAGTATTCGCACTACTGAGGGCTTCATTCTTTCGTCTTTGTATGCGGCATCACAGCACTGACTCGATCAGCCGCTTCGTATACTCCGTCTTCGGATTTTCAATGATCTCTTCCGGTGTTCCTTCTTCTTCCACATGTCCGTCATGCATCACGATCACCCGGTCGCAGAACATCTGGACAAGGGCCAGGTCATGGCAGATAAAAAGAAAGGACAGCTGGTTTTCTTTTTTAAGCTTCATGAGAAGCTCCATGATCTGTTTCTGTACCGTCACATCCAGGGCACTGGTTGCCTCATCACAGATCAGAACTTTGGGTTCTACAGCCAGGGCTCTGGCAATGGCCGCTCTCTGGCACTCCCCTCCGCTGACCTGATGAGGATAACGGTCTGCATATTCCGGAGTCAGGCCGCAGGTAAGAAGAAGTTTTTCCACACGGTTCCTGGTTTCCTTCTTACTTATCCCCATATTCCGGAGACTTTCCCCGATTCCGTCCCCAATGGTGCACCTGGGATCAAAGGATCCTGCCGGTGTCTGAAATACCATCTGAAGTTCCCGGTAAGTTTCCCGGAGAGCTTTTCCCTTCGCATGTGTGATATCTTTTCCCAGGAAAAAAATCTTTCCATCTGTAATATCCGTCAGATGCGTGATCATTTTTGCCACTGTACTTTTTCCGGAACCGGATTCGCCCACGATACCAAGAACTTCTCCCGCGTTCAGAAAAAAGCTCACATCTTCCACAGCCGTGAAGGATTTTTTCCCGGATAAAAATGTCTTTTTCAGATTCTGCACTTCCAGGATTTTTTCTGCCATCATCTGCCTCCATTTCCGGTGCCTGCACGTTTCAGGCGAAGTACCGAACGCATAAGTTCTTTTGTATAAGGATCTGTCGGAGCTGTCAGGACCTGAGCTGTTTTTCCATATTCTCTCACTTCTCCGTTTTTCAGTACCAGAACCTGATCTGCCATTTTTTCTACTACGCCGATGTTGTGTGTGACAACGACCATGGCTGTTTCATACTCCCGGCGCATCAGCAGCATTTCCTCAACCACCTGTTTCTGTACTGTTACATCCAACGCGCTGGTAGGCTCATCTGCCAGAAGAAGTGATGGATTCTGCAGCATGGAAATGCAGATTCCCACCCGCTGGTTCATACCACCGGACAGTTCAAAAGGATAGCTCTTTAAAACACGCCCTCCATCTTTGAGCCCGATCTTCGCCATCATTTCCAACGCACGTCTGTCGCATTCATGGCGGCTGATCTTTTCGTGTTCACGGAGACTTTCATAAATCTGGTCACCTACGGTACGGATGGGGCAAAGAGCTGCTCCTGAATCCTGAAAGATCATGGCGATCTCCGGTCCCAGAAGTGTGCGGAGTTCTTTTTCCTGCATATCCACTACATTTTTTCCTTTGTACCAGATATCTCCTTCTGTCACCATGCCTTCGTTTCCCAGAAGTCCCATGACTGCCTTGATGATGGTGCTTTTTCCGCTTCCGGACTCTCCTACCACTCCCAGGATCTCTCCCCTGTTCAGTTCCAGATTTATATCCTGTACAACGTTTTCTCCATTATAGCAGATCGTTACATGTTCAAATTTCAACAATGGTTCCATCTTAACTCCTCGTTTTTTCCCGACAGATACCGCAGACATTTATATTACATTCTGCTGTACATTTATCTTCGTTTGGGCTCACATTCTTCTGTCCCTGTCATTATTTCACTTCCAGATCCGCCGTGATCTCATAATAATCGCAGGGATGCGCAGCCAGCCCTGACACATTTGCCTTCGATACAAGCCCCATATTCAGATGGGAAACAAAGAAATACGCATCATCATCCAGGATCGTCTGCTGTGCTTCAATGGCAAGTTTACTTCTCTCATCAGTATCAAAAGTCTCATGCATCTTCGTTACGATATCATCCAGCGCAGCATTGCTGTATTTACCATAATTCTTGGCAGCGTCAGATACAACCGTACTTGTGAAAAAATACTCCGGATCACCGGTAGGTGCCGTTGTAAGAGAACTTACATATACGTCAAAATCACCGTTCTTCGCATAAGTTGCATGATCTGCTGTATTGTTTACATTTACCTCAATTCCAATGTCCTTTAAAGTGGACTGTGCATATTCGGCAAGCTTCGGCTGCTCCAGACGTGTAGGATAGGTCAGCCATGTAATAGAAAGTTTTTTTCCATCCTTATCTACATATCCGTCACCATCTGTATCCTTCCATCCGGATTCTTCCAGAAGTTTTTTTGCCTCTTCCGGATCATAAGACGGTGCCTTCACTGCATCATTTCCATAAGAAAAACTGCCCGGGAAAGCACCCACTGCCGGAACGCCCCGTTCCTGCATGATCACGCTGCAAAATCCCTCTTTATCGATTCCCATCTCAATGGCTTTTCTCACATTCTGATCCTGCATCAGCTCTGATTCCATGTTAAACTGTCCGAAGAAACAGCGGCTTGTTGCCACGGAGCTGATCTGATAATCCGGATTTCCGTCAAACAGGGCATAATTATCGTACTGAAGCCCGTAAGTTCCCTGTATATCTCCTGTCTGCAATGCTGCTGTCAGAGCACTTCCGTCTGAGAAAGATTTTACGATCACGTTATCTACCTTTACATCTCCGCCCCAGTAATCATCATTTTTTACCAGTTTGATCTCCGTCGGAGATACTTCCGTTGCAACATAGGGGCCTGTTCCTGCCACATTTGCAGAACCACCTTCTCCCTGTACGCCATAATCCATGTCAATAATGGCACCATACGGATCCCCCAGATAATTGATCAGTGCCGGACATGGTTCGGAAGTATGGATCGTTACCGTCATTCCATCCGCTTCGATCTTATCGATCTTCATATCGTAAGGTGCACGGTCATGGTTTGCGATCAGATCATCCAGGCATTCTTTTACCGCTTCTCCATCCATGGTTCTTCCGCTGGAAAATTTCACACCATCACGAAGGGTGATCTTTACTGTATTATCGTCTGTAAATTCATAGTCTGTAGCAAGCCACGGCTCTACCTCCATGTTGTCATTGTACTTAAACAGTGTTTCTCCTACGCCATAACGAAGACAGCTCCATCCGGAATAATTGTCGTGAGGGTTTAATCCTGCATCTCCCATTTCTTCACTATATCCGGTAGTTCCGTAAACAAAGGTAGTTCCTTCACTCTTTTCTTTGCTTTTTGCTGCTGCCGAAACTCCTGTCATGCTCATGACCATTGCCGCTGCAAGCACTGCTGCCAGAATCTTTTTCTTCATAATCTCCGCTCTCACTTTCTCTGTTATGCTTATTTATAAGTGCCTGTTATCCTCTTCTCCTGTTTCGTTCCTTCGGATCCATATAATCACGGATCGTATCTCCCAGAAGATTAAAGATCATTACTGTAACAAAAATCGCCAGTCCCGGCGCAAGTACCATCCACGGTGAAATCTGCAGCATACTTCTTCCATCGTTGATCATACTTCCCCATTCTGCCATTGGAGGCTTTACCCCAAGCCCGAGAAAGGAAAGTCCTGCCAGCTCCATCATCATGGTTCCAATATCAAGAACTGACGTAACAAGTATGGGGCCTGCAATATTTGGAAGGATATGTTTGAGCAGAAGCTTTCCTGTACTGCTCCCGGAAAGCTTTGCCGCCATAAGATATGCAGAGTCCTTCTGAGTCAGAGTAAGCCCTCTGGCAAGTCTTGCAAACTTCGGCCAGCTGATCACTGCCAGGGCAATGATCGCATTCTGGATACCGCCTCCCAGAACACCTGCTACTGCCAGGGCAAATACCAGTCCCGGAAAAGCCAGGAACAGATCGGAGATACGCATCAGAACAGTATCGGCTTTGCCGCCCTTCCAGCCACAGAAAATACCAATAGCCGTTCCCACCACAGTGATCACTGCAACTAGGAGCAGCGTTGCATAAATACTGGTCGTACTTCCTATGATCACACGGGAAAGCATATCTCTTCCATAACGGTCTGTCCCGAGCAGATGCTCCGGTCCCGGCGGTTTCTGGGCAAGTGCCAGATCCTGGGCATAAGGATCATAAGGGCAGAGATATTTTGCAAATGCCGCTACAAACAGAAGCAATGCTGTAAGCACAAGAAAAAAGACAAGCTTTGCTTTTGTATGATTTTTCCGGATCTTCTGCTTCCGGACTGTGATATTATTTTTTCCACTCATGCTCTGTCACCTCCAAGTCGTACTCTCGGATCCAGATAGTGGTAAATAATATCTGTCACCAGATTTACCAGAACATAAATAACCGCCATCCAGGCCACATAAGCCTGGATGATCGGATAGTCACGCATGGTGATCGCATCTACCGCCAGTTTTCCGACACCATCCCACATAAAGATATTTTCCACAATGGCAGTTCCTCCCAGAAGATTGCCGATGGACAGAGCCAGCAGTGTGATGATCGTCAGCATGGAAGCCTTCATTACACTCTTCCAGATGATCACACGACTGCGGATCCCTCTTGCCCGGGCTCCGGTCACATAATCCTTATTCAGTTCTTCCAGAACCGTGGCACGCACCTGTCTGGTATATTTTGCGGCCATGGAGATTGCCAGTGTCAGTGTTGGCAAAATAATACTCTGTCCGAGATCTGTATTTGTGACTACCGGTAAAACGCCCAGCCTGATGGACAGAAAATACATCAGGACCATGGCAGCAAAAAAATTCGGCATGGAATTGCCGATAAAGCTTAAAAATCTTATCAGATAATCTACCCATTTGTTGTGCTTTACTGCTGACAGGATTCCCAGCGGGATCGCAAGAACAATCGTAAGAAGGATCGATGACAGAGTCAGCATCATCGTTGCCGGAAGCTTTGAAATAAAGGTTTCATAGACATCTCTGTGAGACACATAGCTCTCTCCCATATCTCCGGTTACCATTCCCGCAAACCAGGCAGCATATTGTACAAGGAATGGTTTATCAAGGCCATATTCTGCCTTTGCATTATCAATGACCTCCTGAGATACTGCAGAGCCTGCATTTTCATACATATAAGTTACTGCATCTCCGCCGGCAAGCCGCATCATGGCAAAAGAAAGAAATGTGATCCCGATCAGGACCGGGATCAGCTGCAGCAACCGTTTTATTATATATTTTCCCATATTTTCCTCTCCGCACTTTGTTTCTCAGTATTTCGAATAACAAAAGTTTAACAACACGGCTGTTCTGCCACAACCCCGGCGGGGGGATTTTACATATTCCATTTTGTCATGCATATGCATTCCATCATGTTCTTATATTCTCACACAGTGACATGCGGATAATTCTTTCCAGCCCTCTCCAAGAGACTGTGGCTCTTCATACTCGATCAGCCTCCGTTTTCTCTCTTCCAGCGGATCCGGGATATGGATCGCAGAAAGCAGGGACTGTGTATAAGGATGCTGCGGATTTTCAAAAAGCTCTTTTGTAGGTGCCATTTCTACCAGTTTTCCGTTTTTCATCACACCGGTTGTATCACTTAAAAAACGTACCATGGACAGATCATGGGCAATAAAAAGAAACGAGAATCTTTTTTCCTGCTGAAGCTTTTTAAAAAGCATGACGATCTGTGCCTGGATAGAAATATCCAACGATGCGATCGGTTCATCTGCAATGATAAGACGCGGTTCCATGAGAAGGCTTCTTCCTATGGCAACTCTCTGTCTCTGTCCGCCGGAAAGCTCTCCCGGCTTTTTCGACAGAATGCTTTCATCCAATCCTGTCTCCTTCAGGATTTCCCGAAGCCTGTTCTCCAGCATTTCTCTGTCACGGATCCTGCGGCTGATCTTTACAGGCTCCAGCATGATCTGCCGTATGCTCATTCGGGGATTCAGTGCAGCGCCCGAATCCTGAAAGATCATCTGGATCTCAGTCTGCATTTTCTTCCGCATTCCGAAAGGATCCTTTTTATCCGGCACTCTTTCTCCCTGATAAAAGATCTCCCCGCCTGTGGGCCGGTAGATTCCTGCAAGCGTTCTGGCTGTCGTGGATTTCCCGCAGCCGGTCTCACCCACCAGTGCCATGATCTCACCTTCCCGGATACTGAAGGAAACATCATCCACTGCATGGATCGTATAATCGGAACGGATACGGAAATGCTGCTTCAGATTTCTGGCTTCGATCAGTACAGGCGCCTGTTTCTGTTCTGTTTTCTGTAAAAATGACGTTTCCTTTTTATCCGGTTTCTGTTTACGGCCGCTGTTTTCCTGTAATCTGTCCTTCAAAATGGAAGGCTTTTCTATTTTCGGAGCTCTTTCATCCAGAAGCCATGTGGCTGCATAATGCGTATCACTGACTTTAAACATCGGAGGAGTCTGTTCATAATCGATTGCCAGCGCCTGAGGATTCCGAACGGCAAACGCATCTCCCGGCGGAGGATTCAAAAGAGAGGGCGGCATTCCGGGGATCGGATTCAGCTCCCCTTTTTCACCTGCAAATACAGGCAGAGAAGACAGAAGTCCCCAGGTATAAGGATGCCGGGGATCATAATAAACCTCTTCTGCTGTCCCGATCTCAATGATCTTTCCTGCATACATAACTGCAACTCTGTCTGCGATCCTTGCAACAGCTCCCAGATCATGAGATATAAACACAATACTGATCCCTGTTTTTTCTCTCAGCTCAAGAAGCAGATCCAGAATCTTTGCTTCCACGGTTGCATCCAGTGCTGTAGTCGCCTCATCGGCAAATAATATTTCCGGATCACAGGCCAGTGCAATAGCCAGCACACAACGCTGACGCATTCCTCCGGAAAAAAAATGAGGCTGCAGTCCATAGCGCTGTTCTGCATCCGGAATCCCTACCAGCTTCAGCATTTCTACAGCTCTTTTTTTCGCCTCATCCCCGGATACTTTCTGATTTTTGATAATAGCCTCTGTGATCTGTTTGCCAACCGGGATCGTCGGATTCAGCGTCAGCATAGGATCCTGGAACACCATGCTTACCTTACTTCCGCACAGCTTTTCCATTTTTTTTCTTTTATAGGCTGTGATATTCTCTCCGCAGAGACTGATCTCTCCGCTTTTTACATGTGCATTCGGTGGCAGAAGCTTCATCACGCTACGGCACATAACGGTTTTTCCACATCCGGACTCACCTACGATACAAAGTATCTCTCCTTTTTTTACTGTGAGATCAACATTCCGGACGGCCTGTACCTCGCCGTCCGGTGTGTCAAAGCTTACCGAATAGTTTTTTAATTCCAAAACGGTTTCCTGCATGATCTTTTCCTTATTTTGTAATGGTCCAGTCTTCAATATTCCACATAACACCTACGGAATGATGTCCCAGAACACGTGTGGTATCCAGTCCGTCAAGTCCGGAAACGCCTACATAATCTCCCTGAAGATAAGCAACCAGAAGGATTCCAGGTGCCTTGGCATATGCCTTTTCGAATTCACTATATGCTTCTTTTCTGGCTTCCTCAGTCTCACCGTGACGGCCTTCCTCAAGATATTTATCCACATCTGCATTGGAATAATGCATGTTGTTTCCACTTGCGTCGGTTACAAAGTTTACATATGCCATATCCGGGTCAAACTGTGTTGCATAGCCGGCAAGAAATCCATTGTATCCTGCATCCCAGTCAAATTTGGTAACAAGCTTTACTTCCATTTCCACACCAGCCTGCTTCAGCATATCAGACATGACATTGGCAATATCCACACGCTCTTCTTCGTAATCACGTACCTGGATGGTAAAGTGGAATTTCTGTCCGTTTCTCTCATAGATCCCATCATCACCTTTTTTCCATCCCAGCTCTTCCATCTTCTTTGCAAAGGTATCCAGATCATAGGAGTAGATATTGGCTTCCTTATCTGTTCCGAGAGGGTTTCTCTGGATCGGGCTGTATGCCGGCTCTCCCTGTCCTGCAAGAACACCTGCAATAATGGAATCCTTATCCAGCGCATAATTCAGAACGCCGATGGAATCTCCGTTTTCCTTCCAGAAATCTGTACTCATATCCATGGCAGCTCCACGGTAATCTGCTGTGGTGAACTCCCAGTAATTATATCCGTCCTTATCCTTGAACTGAGAAGCATAGTTGGAATTCAGCCATGCAAGATCCGCCTCGCCGGACTGGAGCATGGTTGCCTTTGTAGTCTCATCCGACACTGTACGGTATACAACGGTTTCAATATTCGGAACCTTTCCGTAATAATCTTCATTTCGTTTCAGTATGATCATTCCGCCGGTAGCATCCCAGTCTTCAAATTTATAACGGCCTGTTCCCACCGGATTCTGGTTAAAGGATGTAGTATTTATGTCCTCCCCTTCCAGAAGATGCTCTGGAAGGATTCCCATGGTAAAGTAATCCAGCATGGCAGCATCATACTGATCCAGTGTAAAGATCACAGTCTGATCATCCGGTGCCTCAATACTTGTAATGTCCTGATAGTTGCTGGTGATGCTGGCTCCCAGGGTTTCATCCTCTGTAAGCTCCTTATAGGTGTATACAACATCCTCTGCATTGAAATCTTCTCCATCATGCCACTTAACACCATCTCGAAGCTTAAAAGTATAGGTATTGGTATCCTTGTCAAAGGTATAGCTCTCTGCAAGATCCTCTACCGGCTTTCCATTGGCATCATATTTCATCAGTCCTGAAAAAATAAGATCCGGAAGTTCATCATGGTTATTCAGAAGGGGATTGATCGTACTTTCTGACTCACCTGCATATACCAGAGTTTTGTTTTCTTCTGCCGCAGCTACGGTTACCGCACTGCCTGCCGATGCTCCTGTACATGCTGCGGTCACTGCTGCCAGTGTTATCGCCGCATATTTTCTTCCATAGTTGATTCCTGTTCTCTTTTTCATTCTGTTTTCCTCATCTTTCCTTATTTTCAAACCGGTTATCCACACTTCGGAATGTTTTATCACGGTTTGCGTCCAAATTTTTTTCTGACTGCATCAGAGATTGCTGTAATGGTTATTTACCTCACTTCTCACAAAGCTTCCCATACTGGTAATGCACATTAAAGTAATGACCAGAAAAACTCCTGGGATCACGATCACCCACCAGGTATTCATGATCAGTGCTTTATTTGCCAGCGAGAGCATACTTCCCCAGGAAACTACATCTGCCGGAAGCCCAAGCCCAAGAAAGCTTAAAGTAGATTCCATGGTAATACAGCTGCTTATCGAAGAGATCACCACAAACATGATCGCCGAAACAAAATTCGGGATCAAATGGTGATACATCACATATCCAAAACTTCCTCCACAAAGTCTTGCATACATCACATAATCACTGTTCCTTATCTGCCGCACTTCACTTCTTACAATACGTGCCAGTGCAAACCACCCGGTAATACCGATGATCACAGATATGCTGATCACATCATTGGCCTGAAGGACCGCAGACAGGATCAGGATCAGCAGAAGGGTCGGAATACTTCCGCACATTTCCGTAAACCGCATCATAACCGAATCCACCTTTGGACCTGCTGTTCCGCTGATGCATCCGTAGGTAACACCGATCACAGTAATGATCGCAGCTCCCAGAAGCCCGATCACCAGAGAAACCCGTCCACCATACCAGATCAGTGAATAAATATCTCTTCCAAGCGAATCCGTTCCAAAGATAAATTCCTTTCCCGGCGGTGTATTCAGATTCTGGAGATAAAAACCTGAGGGATCATGATTTGCAACAACATTTGCAAATACACAGCCCAAAACGATCAGAAAAAGCAGGACCATGGAAAATACCGGTTTCCCCTTCAGCTTTTCCCGAAATGTTTTTTTTCGTTTTTCAGATCCTTGCTGCTTCCACCCGGCACCAACTACCTGAAAAAGCTCAGCTTCTGAAAGCTTCCGGTCAGCTACCATACCCTCACCTCCGAATCCTTCATTCTTGGATCGATCTCTTCATTGACAGTCTGTGCAACAAAGCTGCTTAAAAATACGATAAATCCCGTAATCAGCACATCGATCATCAGCAGGTTATAATCGTGATATTTTGCAGATTCCACTGCAAGGTTTCCAATTCCCGCATAATTGAAAACAGCTTCCACAGTTACAGTCCCACCGGTTACATGGGGTACCGAAACTGCCATGATACTCACGATCGTCGGCAATACATTTCGAAGACAATGCTTCCACAGGATCTTTCTTTTGGAAAGTCCCTTGGATCTGGCAAGAAGTACATAATCCTTCCGCACCTCATCCAGGAATTTGTTGCGTATCATATATGCGTAATACCAGAGATGGCTGAAGATCATTACTACCAGCGGAAGGATCATATGCTTCATACGATTGCCGATACTATCTGCCATTCCCACATCATAGGCACCGCTGCTTGGGAACCATCCAAGATTTACACTGAAGATCAGGATCAGTACCACACCAAGCCAGAAAGCCGGCACATAATAGGCTGCTGTTCCGATCTTGCAGATCAGCCGGTCAATCCACTGATCCTCATGGAGCGTACAGAATATGGCGATCAGAACTGCCAGTAGAAAGATCACAATATAAGCAATTCCTCCCAGCATCAGAGTATTTCCGATCAGCGGTTTGATCACATTCATAACCGGCTGCCTGTATTTCAGCGACAATCCGAAATCACCATGGACTACATTGGTAAACCACCTTACATACTGTACCCCGATCCCCTGATCCAGTCCTAGTCTCGTTCTGGCCGCAGCCACCTCATCGCTGGTCATCATTTCCAGGGAATCTCCGTAAAAGGACTGCAGGGGATCTCCCGGTGCCAGTCTCGCCAGCCAGAACACCACCACAGACAGCAGAAACATAACCACTGCAAGCAGAAGGAGCCGCTTCAGGATCCGAATGACGAGTTTATTTTCTTTGTTCATAATTTTCCTTTCCCACTGCCCTTTACAGTTCAGGCAAACATTCGCATTCCGCTCTGCTGCATGCTCATGAACACAATCGCTTCGCGATTTGTGTTCATATTTCAAAAGCAGTTATGGCATCCAAAACCATAACTGCTTTTGAAAGGGTCGTGTTATTATTCGACAAAACATTTGTATGCACAAATAGGAGTGCGCGGAGGTTATGTGCATCACAGTGTTTTTATATTCAGCACGCGGAGTGTGCTGCTGATATTATTTTATCATTTAACAGCTTTCGGACAACCCCGGTATGGGGATATTGGACAGTCGGGTTTGGCATGGATGTGTATTCCATATAAAAAACGGGACTTTTCTGTATCAGGAACCTGTGTCCCGTGCAGAAAAATCCCGTCTGGTCTTTTGCTTTATTCTTTTATCACTTCCCGGAAATCTGAAGTCTTTCCTTCACGAATCCCAGAAAATCCTTTCCCTGTTCACTGAGCTCTTCACCTCTCCGGCAAATGCACCCGTAAACAAGTTTCTGGCCTTCTCCCGGAAATGTATATTTCACGGAGGAATATCCCGGATCACGGCCGGAAAGATCCGCACCACTGATATTACACAACTCTCCGGACCCAAGAAGACGTTCCACGATATAATCACTGTTTGTTACGACTACGGTCTCTGCCTCCACTGCGGAATGACCGTTTTCCTCTACAAGGTTCCGGTAATTATCTGGGGAAAATTCATCGGGAAATCTCTGGATCAGCCTGAGCTGGGACATATTAAAATCTCCCTCATCTGCTGTATCTGCTTTCCCTTTCCCGGTATAAATATTTACCTCGGTTTCCGTCAGCAGCTCAAATTCCAGGTAATTTCGGGAAAGAAAATACTGGAATGCTGCCAGCTGATTCTGCATCACATAGGCGAATCCCATATCATCCTGTCTGCCTTTCACACGTTTTATGATCTCATGGGTATCTGCTGCGTAAACCTGATAATGAAGATCATCGCACTTATGTGCTTCATAATACGTTACGAAGGTATCCGCAAACCAGGAGCTGGGATGAAAGCATACACACAGGCTGCTTTTTGCAAGTGGCTGTGCCTGCATTTCCAGTTCATCTATATTTTCCAGGATCTTCTGCACATGAATATAGGCCCGTTCTCCCTCCGGTGTCAGCTCGATCCCTTTTGCATGGCGGACAAACAGCTGGGTACGCATATCGTCTTCCATGGAACGGATCACCTTGCTTACATTGGACTGGGTAGTAAAAAGCAGCTCTGCGGCCTGGCTGAAAGAACCTGTTTTTGCGCAGGCCGCAAAATACTGGATCTGTTTGATATTCAGCATAACCTTACCCCTGTTTCTTTGCAAAGATCAAAAACATCGGGGTCGGATTGTAAAACTCATCTTTTTCGATATAAATACGCTTACTGATTCCAAGGTCAAAGGAAAATTCTTCCACGCCCATACGTCCCAGTGTTTCCAGATCCCAGGCCGGGCGCAGGAAAGAACTGATCGGAAGCTGACGCTTGATATCCTCGCACTCCTGCATCAGTTCATCCTGGATCTGATGATGGGCATGATTTTCCGGAAGATCTGCAGTATCCGCAAAATCTGCTGCTCCATAGTTAGCGTCCAGGTTGATCATCACTCCGCCAGGTTTCAGCACACGGAACCATTCCTGGTAAGCGTGTTCCGCATCCGGCAGTGTCCAGGTAAGGTTTCGGGATACGATCACATCAAATTCCTCATCCGGAAAATCCGGATTTTCCGCATCCATGACCGCAAACTGGCAGTCTGCTTTTTCTTCCTCTGCCAGCTTTTTTGCATGGGTGATCATATCCGGTGTCAGGTCGATACCGGTTACCTGATGGCCTTCTTTTGCAAGAAGAATGGTAAAAAATCCAGTCCCGCATCCAACATCCAGGATCCTGAGATTCTTTTTCTTTGGCAGGTGTTTCTTAAGCTCGGTCATCCATCTGCCTGCAAGTGCGCTGTGAAGTTCCGCTCTTCTCTGTTCCAGGAAGCTGTCGCTGCGCTTGGTCCAGTACTGGGCGATCCTTGTTTTCCGCTCGTCTTTTTCTCTTACGATATTTCCGTAAGTGATCACAGGGCCACCTTCCACAACCTGAAGACTGGATACCTGATAGAGGATCACACCATCCATGTCCGCACGGCAGATTTCCTGAACATTTCCCTCATAATCACGGATCTCGCCAAGATACTCGTCCCTGTGAATGATATCTCCTGGCTTTTTCACCGGGTACCAGAGGCCGTTGACGCTGGCGCACTGATATCGGACATCATCCATTTTCAGCGGATAGTAGGTGCTGTGAGAACGGATTCCGTTGTAAGCTCCAATGCTGCAGAGAATGTTTCGCACATCGCGGCGCATGGAGTCTACTTCTTCACGCTCCCAGGTTCCCATGCAGCCACGTTCCAGAAGGACTGCCGGAATGTCACAGGTACTTGCCGCGTAATTGTAGGCGCCGCCTGTGCTTACATTTGACTGTACCATATATGGGACATCTACCTGTTCTGCCATTTTCCGGGATGCTTCCACGATCTCCGGTTTTGCAACGCCTGCAAAATATACATACGGAGTCAGTTCCTCGTAATCGTCACCGCCGTGAAGGTCGATATAATAATCTGCTTTTTTGATCAGGGATTCTGTGATGGCTGCTGCCAGGCGCTCCATTCTTGTGCCATCTTTTTTGCCAGGGAAAACACGGTTCAGATTTTTTCCGTCTTCCCAGCTGATGCTGCCTGCTCGCTTCTCAAAGTCTTGCCTGTTCAGCACTTTTACCAGAACCAGCTGTCCGTTAACTTTTTCCGGATTCAGTTTTTTTGACAGCTCGATCAGGGTCTGGATCCCCACATATTCTCCTGCATGAAGTCCAGCTGTGACAAGGACGGTTTTTCCCGGATTTTTTCCACGGATAATGGTTGCCGGAAGAGTAAATTCTCCGTCTCCAATCTCCAGGAATCCTTCGGTTTTTTCTCCTTCCACAACCGGAAGATTCAGGAAATGATCCGGTTTTACGCCGGTTACCATAAACATTGGGGTGGACTGATAATTCAGTCTCTCCTCCTCACTCCAGACTGTTTTCCAAATTTCCGTATCAGTGTGGATTCCAAGAAGTCCTGCTTCCCGGAGAGTTTTTACATCCCACTCAGGCCGGCGGATCTTTGACAGCGGTACCTGAAGGGCGATCCGCTCCATACGCTCAATATCGGTACAGAGATAATGGTCGTCCAGACTGTTGCTCTCCACATTTTTCCGGTCATTTTCGTAGGCTTTCCGCTGCTCTTCCTCATAGAGATAGCCGTACCAGTTGGCGTCAAAATTCAGAAGTTTTCCGCCCACTTTCAGTACACGGACCCACTCCCTGTAGGCAACATCCGGATGCTCCAGATTCCAGGTAAGATTTCGGGAAATAACCACATCAAAGGTATTGTCTTCAAATTCCAGTTTCTGTGCATCCATCCGCTGGAAATGAATGTTCCGGCAAAGTTCTCCCGCATTCTCCTTTGCCTTTTCCAGCATTCCTTCGGTGTAATCCACAGCATCCACGTGATATCCGGCTTCTGCCAGGATCACTGGAAAAAATCCGGGGCCTGTTCCGATATCCAGGATACGGATCTCTTCCTTTGGCTTGTCTGGAAACTGGCTGGTCAGCACCTTAAGCCATGCGTTTTTCTGCGTTCCTGCAAGCTCTTTATGATTCACTTCGGAGTACCCTTCTGTACGGGTGCTCCAGTAAGATTCGATTTCGTCGAGAAGTTTTTCCACGTTGATTCCTCCGCGCTTTTTTATTTATGTGGGGGCCTGATCTGATAAGGTTTTCCTAACTTTTTCCATACCCCCATAGGTTATGTTTAATGTACCAAATTGTCAGGGTTTTAACAAGCCCCTGGGGGGGATTCCCGCTCGTCTGTACGACAGGAATATTTACAGATTCCGCCGGTAAAATTCCCGCATCCGTACACTGCGCCGGCACTTCTGCCTGCCTTGTAATTCTTTAAATGCTGTGGTATCATCCTACCTGTAGTAATTCAGTAATGATCCCTGAAAGTTAAGCGGATACTGGCGATCTGCATTCGCTGCATCGGGGCAACAATAAAAATCTCAACACATCGAAATCGAAAGGATGGTTTATATACAAATGACAACACAGGAACTGGCTTATGAAGTCATCAGCCGTTTAAAAAAAGAATATCCGGACGCAGACTGTACCCTGGATTATGATGATGCCTGGAAACTTCTTGTAAGTGTCCGCCTGGCCGCCCAGTGTACCGATGCCCGGGTCAATGTGGTGGTTCAGGATCTCTACGCAAAATACCCGGATGTGGCAGCCCTGGCAGCCGCGGAACCGGAAGATATCGAAGCAATCGTACGTCCCTGCGGCCTTGGAAAAAGCAAAGCCCGGGATATCAGCGCCTGCATGCGGATCCTCCACGAACAGTACCAGGACAAAGTTCCGGAAGACTTCAACGCACTTCTGAAACTTCCCGGCGTGGGGCGCAAAAGTGCCAACCTGATCATGGGCGACGTATTTGGCAAACCTGCCATTGTGACAGATACCCACTGCATCCGTCTTTCCAACCGCATCGGTCTTGTCCATGACACAAAAGATCCGAAAAAGGTGGAAATGGCACTCTGGAAGATCATTCCTCCGGAAGAAGGCAACGATCTCTGCCACCGCCTTGTAAACCACGGAAGAGAAGTCTGTACAGCACGGACAAAGCCTTACTGTGACCGCTGCTGTCTCAGTGATATCTGCGAAAAAAATGGGATATGAATGTATGTAGTCCAATAAACATTCACACCCCGGAAAGGACAACATTATGAATTTTAAAAAACTGGAAAATAATCTTCTGGATATGATCCAGGAACAGCAGGTAAAGATCGGATACATGAGCGGAGTTACCCGTTTTTATTATCCGCTGCAGTCTCTGAACCGTCTCCTCGGCACAGAGCTTACAGAAGAAGAAATGCAGCATGCGCTGGAAGAATTTTCCGATCATGCCTGTGACCGCCTTGGGAAAGTAAAGGCTTCTTCCAAAAACGAACGTTTCTGCATCACTCTGCCGCCACAGGCATCCGACTATGTTCACGAGAACCGGAAACCAAGTGAATTTCTGGTACGTTTCATTAACACCGTTGCCCGCCACGGCTGTACTCTGGATGAAGTGATGAATGTTTTCCATAGTTATTCCAAACATGTGCATATGGAAAAAACAACCGGCACAGGCTTCGACTACCTTGTATATTTTGAAGACGGTATTCCGGACGATTACCGGTACTGCCTGTCCCTGGAAGGTGAGCATATGATCTATCATAAGTTCACGCCGGAAGATTATGAGGACTTTGAATTCTGATATCCGAACGCCATTATAAAAAACCGCCGGTCTGCAGACAGATTTTCAAAAAAATCTTCTGTAAACCGACGGTTCTTTTTATTCTCTACACCCGGAACTTCTTCTGCATCTCCCGTACCATATCTTTTCTCTTAAACAGAAACAGCCAAACCAGCATCAGAAAGCTGACACAGACACAGATCAGCGAAGGATACAGAACATTCACCGCTCTGAAGGCCAGAAGGATCAACGGGATCACCACGCCGAAAGCTCCTGCTTCCAGAAGATAGATCATATATTCCGCAACTTCCAGCCTCTGTGCCGCTGTGATCACCCACATGGAGCAGATCACAGCAAGGGCCGCAAGAGGAAGAAGATAATCCACAGACCAGCCCCGCCAGCCGGTAAACATATCCCAGAGCACACCTGCTACCGTTACGATCACCAGCTGCCACATTTCATTCTTCAATAGATTCCGCCGCTTCACATACGCCACCGAAACCATCAGCCAGGTGCAGAACGCTCCTGCAGTCACAAACCAGGCCCATCCCATATGGCCGTCCACCAGATAATCGATCAGATTACATACCACAGCCAGCACGATGCACAGAAACGTAAAACTCTCAAAAAGCTTCGCCGGAGCTTTCCGTTCCTCTTTCTGTCCCGGAAAATCATTCTCCCGGATCTCACAGGACACCTGCTCTTTTTTCAGCTTCTCCACAAAATTCCGCTCAATATTTCCATTGGGGATCTTGGACGAAAAACTTAAAACCATCTCATCCCCAAAAGAACAGGAGCACAGCTGCAGGCTGTCCGTACTTGCAAAAAGCCCGAATCTCTGAATATATTTCCGGTATTCCTCCGGCATCCGTATAATTCCCACATTGGAATAGATCGCGGTAATGGACCTTCCTCCAAGAGTTGTCCCTGCAAGAAGGAACGGCGTTTTGATCTCCAGCGGCACCAGACGCAGGATCGGATTCTTTTCCAGGCTTACCAGATCATTCAGCTTCGCCTCGATCACATCTTTGCTCAGTTCTTTTGCAAACTGCTCCTTTACGGATCCAAGAATATCCTCAAAAGTCGTTTCCGCAGAAAAATAACAGCTGATCTCGATCCACCCGAAAAAATTCGCCATGGACCGGGACGGAAAATAGTTCCTTAAATTTACCGGGATCATAAGGCCAATGGGTTTTTTCGCCTGATTCTGGGGCACCTCCTCATGGATCGCCCAGATAAGAGCCGCCGTAAGAAAAACCGTGATCGACACACCGGCTGCTTTTGCCCGGGCGTGGATCTCTTTCACCGGAATGCATACTTCCGTGATACTCATATCTTCCTGTCTGAGTTTCTCACCTTTCAGCTGAAAAGCCGGCTTCTTGGACTCTCTCTTTCTTGGCGCATCTGAGGAATAATACTGGGAAAAACTGTCCTCTTCCATATCTCTTCCGGTGATATTTTCGTCTGGAAAAAGCTCCGGAAGTTCTTTCTCCGGATGTGCCTCCTGAAGATAATCTTTTACAAGTTCCATCAGGAAATGCATGGCTCCCGTTCCATCCGTCAGCGCGTGAAATACCTCAAAATTGATCCGGTTCTTATAGTAACTCACCCGAAAAAGAAGCGTTTTTTTGTCCGGAATGTAAAGTCCGCTGCAGGGTGCACCTGCTTCTTCCTTTACTACCGCCGGAATATCCCGTCTCTCCAGGTAAAACCAGAACAGTCCCTTTCTTAAAACCGCACGGAAAAGAGGGTATTTTTCCATGGTACGATCCAACGCTTTCTGCAGCGTTTCTTCTTTTATCTCTTCTTTCAGTTCACAGTAAAAACGAAATACCCTGGTGTCATTTTTTCCTGTCACCGCCGGGAACGCCAGTGCCGCATTATCCAGTTTTCTCCACTGTGCATATTCGTTCTTCATGATGTTTTCCTTCTTCCTGCGAGATATTTACTGTCCATTATCCGGGACTTTTCTGAGATTTCTGTTTCCTGTCCGCAGACATTTTGCCCTTTCACAACTGCTCCTGCTCTTCTGTTTCCAGAAAACGGTTCACATACGTAAAGCTCTCCTGCACATGCAGAAATTTGATTCCCAGTGCAAAGTACCCGTGAAACGCACCCGCGATCCTGTGTACTTCCACTCGATTCCCTGCGGCTTTTAAGCGTTCACCAAATGCCTCTCCTTCATCCCGAAGAGGATCAAACTCAGCGGTAAGGATCAGTGTATCCGGCATATTTCGGAGATCTTTCTCCAAGATCGGCGCAAAATACGGATTCTTTCTGTCTTCCGGGCAGCTCTCATAAAGCTTCAGATAATCTTCCATCTTCTCTGCTGTGAGAAGATAACCGGTCCCGTTTGTTTTTACGGATTCAAAAGGCGATTCTTCTGTATAACAGTTGTTCAGTGCCGGATAGATCAGGATCTGTTTTTTCGGATAAAATTCTCCCCTGTCTCTGGCCATCATGCACACAGCCGCAGCCAGATTTCCGCCGGCACTGTCTCCCATAATGGTAATACGATCCGGATCGGTATTCAGAAGAAATCGGTTGGTATAAAAAGCCTTCGCTGCCGCATAGCAGTCCATCAACCCCACCGGGAAACGGTATTCCGGTGCCAGCCTGTACTCCACAGATGCCACGATCTGACCGGTGGACTGCGCCATTCTGGCACATACACGCTGATAATTCTCCACGCTTTCTGTAACCCATCCACCACCGTGGAAAAACAGGATCACCGGAGGTTTTCTGCCGGAAGCAGCCCCATTCTCCATGGCCTCTTCTGTTGGAAAAAACAGACGGATCGGCACTTTATAGTCCCCATTATAAACTTCCGCATCCAGTGTTTTGTAAAAAATACTCATAGGATCCATTTTTTTAATATCTGCCAGCTTTCTGGAAGCGTCTACCTCAATTCCTCCATAGGAAAGAGCCTGCAGAACTGTCCGTACTGCACGTGGCATAGAACTTCCGTCTTTCACAGGGATCCCCGGAATCACGATACGTCGGCTTCTTCTTTTTCCTTTGCTTGTATAAATATATTTCGTCTCAGTTTCATACTTCCTGAGGATATGGATGCGTTTCACGCAGGTTCGTTCATAGGAAATCCTCTTCAGGATTTCATGATCGGTACGGATAACTACTTCTGTTCCTTTATAGCCCCGGATGTAATAACTGTTTTCTTTTTTCTTTATCTGTGGTCGTCTTAATCTCAGTAAATGCTTTCTGATCGCGTCCTCACCTCCATGAATTTTTTCTTTGTTGTGAACTATGATAGCATCCGCAGCTTACGAGTACAAGTCGTAGTAAAAAATATACTGCTGCATAATTCCACGCATTCCCTTATATCTGCGGTTTGGAAATCCTCTTTTATAATGCACATCCATGACCTGGCGGATATGGGTATCTATGGGAAAAGCATCCATATGATGCAATGCAAACAGGCAGATACACTCTGCTACCTTTTCTCCAACGCCACAGAGTTTCATCAATTCTTTCTTTGCCTGATGGTAACGCATATCATAGATTTTTTCCAGGGAGATTTCGCCGGATGCGATAGTCCTGGCTGTCACTGCGATATATTTTGCCCGATATCCAAGGCCGCAGTCTCTTAAGTTCTCTTCCGTTACCTGACTCAGCGCCTCCACAGTTGGAAACGCATAATATTCCACACCTGTTGATGAAACTTTTCGCTCTCCATATTTCCGACAGATAGTTTCGATACATTTGCGGATGCGTTTGATATTATTCTGCTGGGAAATCAGAAACGTGACGATCATTTCCCAGAGATCCTGTCTTAAGATCCGGATCCCGTCTCCTGCCTTTATGGCGGCACCCAGATATTTATCCCGTGGATTGGCTGCATTCATGTAAGTTTCATAATCCGTATCCAGGTCAAAATACAGCACCCAGTAACAGATAAATTCTTCCTGAGAGCAGTAAAAATCTACCACTCCCCCCTTCTGGCGCATTTCCAGATACTGATCTCCCGCCACCATGGAAAAGTGTCCATCTCCAAGTTTCTTCATCCGGAAGCACTGCCCGGAATCGCATATTTTATCAAGGCTGAAATGTTCCAGCTCTACTGTGATCATGTTGGTTCCTCTCGTAAGTATTTTTC
The DNA here is from genome assembly GCF_003461955.1 of Ruminococcus sp. AM36-2AA. Classification (GTDB taxonomy): domain Bacteria; phylum Bacillota; class Clostridia; order Lachnospirales; family Lachnospiraceae; genus Blautia_A. The sequence continues at coordinate 129,685 of NZ_QTYB01000008.1, forward strand.
TGTATTTTTATCACGTATCATTTTCGATGGTTTATTATAAGACATTTATAAAGTAAAGAAAAGCAGAAGAGGAAAATAAAATGACCTGTGCGAAAATAAATTCACCTGGCATCATGAAGGATTTCCAATGCCCGTTTATATCTTCCATGTAGACGTGAGATCTGTTCCACAGATATATTTTCGCAGTCAGAAAGACGTGTTACATCAGAATTGTGGAGCAGATCAGCCTGCTTCACTTTTTTTGCGATCGGATTCTTCCGGATATTCCGGATATAGTCGAAATAATTCATACTCTTATCTCTTGTAAGATAACGTAAGGCCTCCACAACTTCTTCCGGAAATTCTCCGGTAAGATCTTCAAATGTGATCTCTGTATCTTCCACCACATCGTGAAGAAGTGCCGTACATACACTGAGTTCATCATCCATCTGCTCTGCTACATGAAATGGATGAAAAATATAAGGTGTCCCGCTTCGATCTGTCTGTCCATGATGTGCCTCGTATGCCACCTTCATAGCTTTTTTCGTCAAAGCTGTATAAATCATAACCGCGCCTCCCGTTGGGTTCTCTGAACCGCCATTCAGATCACTGTATACCTTTTACGCCTACAGCAATCCTGTACCCTGTATAACACAGTATAGCATCTGATTTTCCTTCCTACAAGGATAAAAAGTCTTATATATCTATCATTTTTCCTTATATACGACAATTTTCTGATTATAGCATTCCCGGAAATACTGCTGTTCTTACCTGGATCTTTCATTCGATCATGAACTCGCTTGCCCTCATTCTGAAATTGGTATATACTACTTCTAAATGAGCAAATCACCACTGATCTGGTGATAATACAGAAAGGAATCTTACCAATGAAATTTATATATCCCGCAGTTTTCCGTCCCACAGAGGACAAAAAATACAACGCTTTTTTCCCGGATCTTGCCTGCTGCGAAGCCAGTGGTGACACGCTGGACGACGCCATCGAAAATGCCAATGCTGCCGCATATGACTGGATCTACACAGAGCTTATGGAATTTGAGGGCAAGCTTCCTCCGGTTTCCGAGGAAAGCGATCTGGATCTTCAGGAGGGTGACGTTGTCCGCAATATTTCTGTAAATATCCGTTTCCAGGATGGATGGGACGAATAAAGCTCTCACCTGGAATAAAACCACTGTTTGCCATCATTTTCCATATATGGCAATACAGAAAATATCTGTTCACAGCTAAAAAGCATCTGAATCGGAAACATTCTTTCGTTACCGATTCAGATGCTTTTATTGTGCATTTCTTTATTGTTCATGATACTGCCTGAAAAATTTACGCAGTCCATCCAGTGCTTTTACCAGTACTTCTGTCTCATCCTCATTAAGCTCCGCAAGCACAGCTTCTGTCATCTGTCTGTGAAATTCCGCATGATGGTGATATGCCATACGTCCCTTGTTGGTAAGCTGGATAAATACCACTCTCCGGTCCTTTTCACTTCGTTCTCTCTTCACATAGCCCTTTTTTACAAGGCTGTTCATGGATGTTGTGAGGGAGCCTACCGTGATCTTCAGCTTGGCTGCGATGGAAGACATATTTCCTCCGCCAAGGCCTACTGCCTCGATAATGTGCATATCATTGTTGGAAATATCTTTATATTTATCTGTGATGATGGCTTCTTCCTCCAGCCGGAGGATCTCGTTGAACAGATTCACCAGCACGTCATTTATAACTTCCCGATTGTCCACTCTACCCCGCTCCTGTTTCTCCGGAGCCAAAAAGCTTCTCCGGTTCTCTGTTTATGAAGCCATCGTAACATAAATATAGGATTTTTTCCACTGGATTTTTGCTTTGCGGATACAAAATCACTGCGCTTAAAATTTCTACATTTTCCGAAAACGTTCGTAGCGGTGTTCCAGAAGCTTCTCTGGCTCTGTCTTGCCATATTTTCCAAGGAAATCTTCTATTCCGTTTTCCAGATAAGCCGCAGCATCGTTTATGTTCTCACGGCTTACAGGCTCAGCTTCCGGGATCACATGCTCGATCATTCCCATCTGATAAAGATCCGCAGCAGTAAGTTTCATCACTGCGGCAGCCTCCTTTGCCTTTTTGCTGTCTTTCCAGAGAATAGAGGCAAAGCCCTCCGGAGACAAGATGGAATAGACGGAATGCTCCAGCATCCATACCTCATCCGCTACAGCAAAAGCGAGCGCACCGCCGCTTCCTCCCTCACCGATCACAATGGAAAGTACAGGAACGGTAAGTCCCGCCAGCGTATAGAGATTTTTCGCAATAGCTTCACCCTGTCCTCGTTCTTCTGCTTCCAGTCCGCAGAATGCACCTGGCGTATCCACAAGGCAGATCACCGGTCGGTGAAATTTCTCTGCCTGCTGCATCAGACGCAGAGATTTCCAGTAGCCTTCCGGAGAAACCATTCCAAAATTCCGGGCAATATTTTCCCTGGTGCCCTCACCTTTTTCCTGTGCAAGAACCGTCACCGGCTTTCCGTGAAAAAATGCCACACCGCCGATCACTGCCGGATCATCACCACAGTGGCGGTCACCGTGAAATTCCATGAAATCGTCAAAGAGTGCCTCGATGTAGTCTTTTCCCGTGGGACGTGTTTTTGCTCTGGCAAGCTGGACATGTTCCCAGGGAGTGTAATTTCCTGATGGGATGAATTCCGGCCAGATTGTATTCTCTGATTCCCGTTTATCTCCCACGGCAGTTTCTGTCGATTCCGCATTATCAGATTTATATTTCATTTCCATGTCCGAATTATCGGACTGTCCATAATCTGGTATTTTATTTTCATGTAACTTCAGGATATCCGCCAGCACGCTTCTCTGCTCCTCACGTTCCACGATCTTATCCACAAAACCGTGTTCCAGAAGAAATTCCGCTCTCTGGAATCCTTTGGGAAGTTTCTGACCGATGGTCTGCTCAATGACTCTGGGGCCGGCAAATCCGATCAGTGCTTTTGGCTCTGCCAGGATAATATCTCCCAGCATGGCAAAGCTTGCAGTCACACCACCTGTCGTCGGGTCTGTAAGAACCGGCACATAGAGAAGCCCTGCATCACTGTGTTTTCGAATGGCCATACTGGTTTTTGCCATCTGCATCAGGGATACCAGTCCCTCCTGCATTCTGGCACCGCCGGAACAGATATAGAGAATCACCGGAAGTCTCTCCTTTGTGGCACGTTCAAAAACCCGGGTGATCTTTTCCCCAACAACCTCTCCCATACTGGACATCATGAAACGGCAGTCACAGACACCAAGCGCTGTCGGTGTCCCTTTTATCGTACACTTACCGGTAACCACAGCCTCGTCAAGTCCTGTCTTTTCACGGAGTGATCTGATTTTTTCCTCATATCCTTTGTACTGAAGCGGATTCTGTTCTTCCATATGTACGTCCCACTCTGTGAAACTCTTTCGATCTACGACCATCTTGATCCGCCGGTAAGCCGGTACATGAAAATAATTTCCACAATGTGGGCAGATGTAATGATTCTGTTTTACCTCATCTGCAAAAACGGCAGCCTTGCAGGCATTGCATTTTCGCATCAGGTTATCCGGAACCTCCGGAGTGTTCCCGTACTCCTCCCCCCGGATATCCCGTACTGTTTTTTTGAACATATGCTTAATTCTCATTGATCTTCACTCCCGCAATGATATGACTTGCCAGAAAACCGGTGTCAAAATTTCCGGACTGATAATCCTCATTTTTCAAGATTTCATACTGATAGTCAATGTTTGTATCGATTCCGTCAATGATCACCTCACCAAGGGCACTCTGCATTTTTGCAATGGCTGCCTCACGGCTGTCTGCATGAACGATCAGCTTGGCAAGCATGGAATCATAATACGGTGGGATCTTACAGCCGTTATAAACGCAGGTATCCACACGGATCCCGTTTCCTCCCGGAAAATGTGCCCCCTGGATAGTTCCCGGTGAAGGCCGGAAGTTTTTCTGAGGATTCTCGGCGTTGATCCTGCACTCGATGGCATGTCCCATAATATGGACATCATCCTGTGATATTTCAAGAGGCATCCCCGAAGCGATCTTCAGCTGCTCTTTCACAAGATCGATTCCGGTTACCCATTCTGTCACCGGATGTTCTACCTGAATTCTTGTGTTCATTTCCATAAACCAGAATTTTCCATCCGGCTCCAGCAGAAATTCAATGGTTCCCGCATTGACATAGCCGGCCGCTTTTGCTGCCGTCACTGCCGCATGACCCATTTTTTCTCTTAATTCCGGCGAAACTGCGGCGCTTGGAGATTCCTCTATCATCTTCTGATGATTTCTCTGAATGGAGCAGTCACGTTCTCCCAGATGAATGACATTTCCCTGGTTGTCCGCAAGGATCTGAAATTCAATATGTCTGGGATTTACCACAAAATGTTCAATATACATGGTACCGTCGCCAAAAGCGATCTCAGACTCTTTTCTGGCAGTTGCGTAGGCCTCTGGAAATTCCTCCGGGGTATTTGCCACACGCATACCTTTTCCACCGCCGCCAAGAGCTGCCTTGATGATCACCGGGTAGCCGATCCGCTCTGCTTCCTTAAGGCCGGTTTCAATATCCTCCACATCCCCTTCACTGCCTGGAACTACCGGAACACCTGCTGCGATCATGGTGCTTCTTGCGATCTTTTTGTTTCCAAGCATGCGGATGACCTTCGATGGCGGTCCCACAAATGTAATTCCGCATTTTTCACAAAGCTCCGCAAATCTGGCATTTTCCGAAAGGAAACCAAATCCCGGATGGATGGCATCCGCACCGGAAACCATGGTGGCGCTGATGATCTGCTCCATATTCAGATAGCTCTGTGCGGAAGGTCCCGGACCGATACAGATTGCTTCGTCTGCCAGCTGTGTGTGAAGGCTTTCCTCATCTGCCTCGGAATAAACTGCCACTGTGGCAATTCCCATTTCCCTGCAGGCACGGATAATACGCACCGCGATCTCGCCTCTGTTGGCGATCAGTAACTTTCGAATCATACAATCACCTTACCCGATCATAAATGTAAGTTCTGCCTCTACGGCAACCTCTCCATCTACAGATGCCACTGCGGAACCGATTCCCACGGGGCCCTTTCTGCGGATGATCTTTGTCTCAAGACGGAGTTTATCTCCGGGAACTACCTTTCTGCGGAATTTACACTTGTTGATGCCGCCAAAATAAGCAGTTTTTCCCTTCATATCCTCCAGGGAAAGAATAGCTACCGCACCAACCTGTGCCAGAGCCTCTACCATAAGGACGCCCGGCATTACCGGCTCCTTCGGAAAATGTCCCCGGAAAAAGTCCTCGCGGAAAGTCACGCATTTATATCCAACAGCAAATTCACCTGGTTCATAATCTTCGATATAGTCCACAAGCAGAAACGGATGTCTGTGCGGGATGATCTCTTCGATCTGTTTTACGTCAAGATGTTTCATTCTCTATCCTCCTGAAAAATCACGGAGAAAACGACCGATTACATAATCTGTATTCTTTTTCTCCGAAACATTCTCTTTCTTATTCTTTAATTCTGACCTGAAGATATTTTATCGGATACGGAAAAGTTTCTGTCCATACTCTACCGGCTGTCCGTTTTCCACATAGATTTCCGCGATCTCGCCGTCAAAATCACTTTCGATCTCATTCATCAGTTTCATTGCTTCCACGATTGCAAGAACCTGGCCTTTTTTTACTTTATCTCCTACCTGGACGTATGGCGGAAGATCCTGGGATGGTGCTGCGTAGAAAGTTCCGACCAGCGGAGAAGTTACCAGGCTGCCGGTCTGGTCATCTGATTTCTGTGATACGTTTTCCGGCTGCTCTATATTTTGCACAGGTACTGTATTCTGCACGCCCTGTGTTTCTGCTGCATTTTTGTCTGCCGCTGCCATTTCATCTGCCGGATCTGATACTGTCGCCGCCACGGAACCTGCACCTGCCATCGGCACTGTATGCACTGCCCTGCGGACTTTTCCACCGGCCATTCCTGCCGCCGGAATGTTTTCCACAGTTTCCCCCATAACTCCCTGGATGATCTGTGGTTTTCCGTGTTCCATGCTTAAGATCAGATCTGCTGTCTCGTAAGTAAAAGCAGTAAGTTCTGATGCGGATACGTGATCGATGAGCTCAAGGATCTGGTTAAATTCCATGATTTCACTCCTCCTCATACTTCTTTACAAGCAAGGTTCCGTTATGGCCTCCAAAGCCAAGGGAATTGCTCATTGCATAGCGTACTTCCTGTTCTGCCGGAGCGCCGATCATATAGTTGAGATCCAGCTCCTCCTCTGTTTCCGTAGTTCCCACAGTCTGATGGATAAATCCGTCCAGAATGGATTTTACACACACGATAAACTCAACAGCACCTGCTGCGCCAAGAAGATGTCCTACCATGGATTTTGTGGAGTTGATCTTTACATCTTTTGCCGCGTCTTTGAACGCAAGCTTGATGGCTCTTGTCTCAAACAGATCGTTGTGGTGGGTTCCGGTTCCGTGTGCATTGATATAATCTACCTGCTCCGGTGCAACACCTGCTTCTTTCATGGCGTTTTCCATGGCACGTGCGGCGCCGCTTCCGTCCTCGGCCGGAGATGTGATATGAAAAGCATCTGCAGTTGCACCATATCCCACAACCTCTGCCAGGATATTGGCATTTCTCTTTTTCGCATGTTCCAGTTCTTCCAGAACAACCACACCTGCGCCTTCACCCATGACAAAACCACCTCTGTCTTTGTCAAAAGGAATGGAAGCACGCAGCGGATCCTCGCTTGTGCTCAGTGCGGTAAGGCTTGCAAATCCTGCAATTCCGATGGGGCAGATAGCACCTTCTGTACCGCCTGCAAGCATTACATCTGCATCGCCGTACTGGATGGCACGGAAAGCGTCTCCGATACAGTGAGTTCCTGTTGCACATGCAGTTACCACGTTTGTACACTTTCCTTTTGCACCGGTGGCAATGGAAACATTTCCTGCTGCCATGTTTGTGATCATCTTGGGAACAAGAAGGGGATCAACCCTTGAAGGACCTTTTTCCACAAGCTTCTTCTCATTCAGCTCCGTAGCCTGAAGGCTTCCCACACCGGAACCGATGATCACGCCTACCATGTACGGATCTTCCTCTTCCATCTTAAGACCTGCATTTTCCACAGCTTCCAGTGCGGCTGCCACCGCATACTGGGAAAAGGGCTCCATTCTTCTTGCGGTTCTGGGATCCATGCGGTCTTTTGCTACGAAGCCTTTCAGCTCCGCTGCCAGTGTTGCCTTATATCCGGTTGTATCAAAACGGGTGATCGGTCCGATCCCCACTTTTCCTTCTTTCACTCCGTTCCAGAAGCTTTCCACATCGTTTCCGATCGGTGTTACTGCTCCAAGTCCTGTTACTACTACTCGTCTTTTCATCAATCTATCCTCCTGACTCCGGGGAGCCTTTTTTACATTGCCATTCCGCCGTCTACACGAAGTACCTGTCCTGTAATATAACGTGCGCCGTCCGATGCCAGAAAAGCGGCTGCTTTTGCCACATCTTCTGCAGTTCCCATGCTTCCCATGGGAATGGATGCCGAAATATTTTCTTTCACTTTGTCGGAAAGCACGTCTGTCATATCGGTTTTGATAAATCCCGGTGCAATGGCGTTGACCGTGATTCCTCTGGATGCCAGCTCTTTTGCGGCGGATTTTGTAAGGCCGATGATTCCCGCTTTGGATGCTGCATAATTGGCCTGTCCCGCATTTCCACGAAGGCCTACCACCGATGAAAGACTGATGATCCTGCCGCTTCTCTGTCTCAGCATCATTCTGGACACATGGCGGATGCAGTTAAACGTTCCTTTCAGGTTGGTGTCAACAACTCTGGAAAAATCTTCCTCGCTCATCTTCATGAGAAGTCCGTCCTTCGTAACTCCGGCATTGTTTACCAGAATGTCAACACGTCCGTATTTTCCTGCAATGGCTTTGAAAAAAGCTTCGCATGCATCAAAATCTGCCACATTACACTGCAGGATATCTGCCTGGCCGCCAGCTGCCTCGATCTCTGCTTTTGTTTCCCGGGCTTTTTCTTCTGAGCCGTTATAATTGATCACTACAAAATTTCCTGCTTTTGCAAGTTCCAGGGCGATGGCTTTTCCGATTCCACGTGCACCGCCTGTTACCACTGCGATTTTTTTCTCTGACATATGAATTCCTTTCTGATCACTTAAGTTCCTGGCAGACTTTTTCTGCGTCTTCTACAGTCTGGATGTTATATACCTTTACATTTCTGTCGATCTTTCTCATAAACCCGGCCAGTGTTCTTCCAGGTCCGATCTCCACGAAGGTATCCACTCCCTGGCGGATCATGTTTTCCACACTCTGCTGCCAGCGCACGGAAGATGAGATCTGTTTTTCCAGAAGTGCCTTTGTTTCGGATGGATCTTCCACATACTCTGCGGTTACGTTTGTTACATATGGAATTTTAAGCTGGTGGAGTGTGATACCCTCCAGAACCTTCCCCAGCTCTTTTCCTGCTGTAATAAGCATTGCGGAGTGGAAGGGACCGCTGACATTTAACGGGATCACTCTTCTTGCGCCAGCTGATTTCAGTTTTTCAGAAGCTTCTGCAACTGCCTCTGCAAGTCCTGTGATCACGATCTGACCAGGACAGTTATAATTGGCAATGCTGACATCTGAAATGTCTGCGATCACTTCCTCGATCTTCTCTGTTTCCATTCCCATAACTGCCGCCATGCTTCCTTTTCCTGCCGGAACTGCCTGTTCCATCAGGATTCCTCTTTTTCTTACGGTTGTAATGGCATCACAAAGCTCCATGCCGCCTGCTGCTTCGATGGCACAATACTCACCAAGGCTTAAGCCTGCAGTTACATCCGGATGAAGTCCCATCTCCTCTACGACCTTTTCCATGGCGAGGCAGGTGGTGACCAGCGCTGCCTGTGTATACTCCGTCAGATCAAGCTTGTCATTTTCTTCAAAACAGAGTGCTTTCATGTCCAGATCCAGCCACTTACTGGCAGAATCAAAAACCTTTTTTGCAGTATCATATTTCTCATAAAAATCTTTTCCCATCCCGGCTTTCTGTGCGCCCTGTCCTGGAAAGATGAATGCTGTTTTTCCCATCTGTTTATTCCTCCGCAAGAAAACTGTTTTTTCTGACTGTTTCTTTTGTCTCCGCCATCAGTCTTGCCATCAGATCTTTACAGGTGGGAATGTCTTTTACCATACCTGCGATCTGTCCAGACATCACGCTTCCGGTTTTTACATCACCGTCGACAACCGCCTTTCGAAGGCCTCCCAGTGTGAGAAGCTCCAGCTCTTCAAAAGATGCTCCTGCTGCTTCTTTTTCCAGATATTCCTTTGTCATGGGATTTCTTAAGGTACGGACCGGATGACCTGTGGTACGTCCGGTTACTCTTGTGTCGATATCTTTTGCCTTCAGGACAAACTGCTTATAGTTTTCATGTACATTACATTCCTGTGTGGCAACAAAACGGGTTCCCATCTGTACAGCCTCTGCACCCAGCATAAAAGCCGCCGCAATCCCACGGCCATCTGCGATTCCACCTGCCGCGATCACCGGGATCTTTACCGCATCCACAACCTGTGGTACCAGCGCCATGGTAGTTGTCTCACCGATATGTCCACCGGACTCGGTTCCCTCAGCTACCACCGCATCTGCGCCGCAGCGCTCCATTCTTCTTGCAAGAGCTACGGATGCAACGACCGGGATCACTTTTACTCCTGCAGCTTTCCATGCTTCCATGTATTTCTCCGGGCTTCCGGCACCGGTTGTTATCACTTTGATGCCTTCTTCCACTACGATCTTCGCAACCTCATCGGCGTTTGGACTCATCAGCATGATATTTACACCGAAAGGCTTATCTGTCAGTTTTTTTGCTTCGCGGATCTGCTCACGTACCCATTCTGCCGGTGCGTTTGCTGCCGCGATCAGTCCCAGGCCTCCTGCTTCGGATACTGCTGCCGCAATGTGATGGTCTGCCACCCAGGCCATACCACCCTGAATGATTGGATATTCGATACCAAGTAATTCTGTAACTCTTGTTTTCATTTTTTACCTCCGGGAAATTGAGTCAGGCGGATATTTGCAATCCACTTTTCTACTTGCTCATAGTTTTAACAGTCCGTTAATCGGGACTTTGATTTTCTCATTTAATACTCGATCAGACTCGCTCCATACGTCAGTCCGCCGCCGAATCCTGCAAGGACCAGTTTATCACCTCTCTGCAGTTCTCCGCTTCTCTTCACCTCATCCAGAAGGATCAGAAGGCTTGCGGAAGACGTATTTCCATATCTGTCCATGTTCATGGGAAACCTGGAAATGTCTTCGCCCAGCCGCCTTGCCGCAGAACGGATGATCCGCTCGTTTGCCTGGTGGAGAAGATAATAGCGGATATCCCCACAGGGAACCTGCTCTCTGGAAAGAAGCTCCTTCACCGCTTCCGGTACTTTGGATACCGCAAAGGTAAACACTTCTTTTCCATTCATCTGTATGTAGGTTTCCTTTGCTTTGGGATTATTTTCGTAACAGATCTGATTTCTGCTCTGCAAGGTAAGTGCCCCGCCTTTTTTTCCAATGGAATGGGTTACCTGTGCATATCTGCCACCCTCTTCTGCTTTCAGCACAACTGCTCCTGCGCCGTCCCCGAAAAGGATGCAGGTACCACGGTCCGTCCAGTCCGTTAAACCGGACAGTTTTTCTGCACCGATCACAAGGGCACTCCGGTAAATTCCCTGGGCCAGGTATGCCTGCGCTGTGTTCAGTGCCAGAAGAGATCCCGTACAGGCTCCATTCAGATCAAAGCAGGTAGCATTTTCCGCTCCGATCTGCTCCTGTACACCACATGCCACACAGGGCATGATCTCTGTAGGAGAGATCGTTGCTACAATAATCAGGTCGATTTCTTCCGCCTTCATACCTGCATCTTCCAGCGCCTTCTGCGCTGCCCGGGCTGCCATTGTCACGGTATCCTCGTTTTCTTTTGCAATATGTCTCTGTACCACGCCGGTTCTCTCACGGATCCACGCATCGCTGGTTTCCACCATTCTGGCAAGATCGTTGTTATCCCACACCTTATCCGGGACCCAGGAACCTGTTCCACATATTTTACCTGTCATCTTTTTCTCCATGATATCTGTCTTACATCAGCCTGTAAAAGATCTCATCCGGTGAACATTGCTTTTATGCTTTTCTGCAATGGCCTCCTGGCTGGATTAATCTATACTGCTGTTCTCTGATTTATCTTTTATCTTAAAATATTTTGATTATCAAATTATATCATCATAAAAGTATTTGTCAAGAAGGAAATTTCTTATAAAAATCGTGGATATCCTGTCAGATGGGACTATGGTTTGGTATGAATGGAATTTTGTGCTATGATTGTTATAATGCAAAATCAGAAGTAAAAGCCTGCTCTTATCGTGCAGACATGAACAACTTTTAACCTCTTTGCATCTGATATCTTATATTTTGCTAAAAGAGAGTGTGATAAGAAATGAAAAAGAACTTGTTCCTTCGGATCGTCTTCTACGTTGCCGGTCTTCTGATCCTGGCGCTGGGGATCATCCTGAACACCAAATCGGGCCTGGGTGTCTCCCCGATCATTTCTGTGGCCTACAGCATCGCCACCATTGGAGGATTTAATTTTGGTAATATTACCTTCCTTTTATATTCCGCATTTGTTGTAGTTGAGATTGTTTTACATATCTTCCGAAACCACAGATATTCCGGGGAAGCAGGCGGTGCCATTGCTCCGGCAGCACACCGGGATCTGAAGCTGGTGCTTATAATGGACCTTCTTCAGCTGCCTTTAAGCCTTGTGTTTACACGTTTTATGAATCTGTTTTCCGCACTGCTTCCGACACCCTCTGACAATATGTCATCCAGACTTCTGGTCCTTGCCGCCGGAATCATCCTTACCGGGATTGGTGCCGCCATGTCTCTGAACATGCGTATCATCCCCAACCCGGGAGACGGGATCGTACAGGCCATTTCCGACTGTATCGGGAAATCTGTTGGGTTCACCAAGAACTGTTTCGACCTCTTTAATATCTGCCTTACCACTTCCATTGGCCTGCTCTTCGCTCATAAGCTGATCGGCATCGGCCTTGGAACTGTGATCGCTGTACTTGGCGTAGGCCGTGTTATCGCGGTCTTCAATCGCCTTTTTATGAAAAAAATGACAGCTGCCGCAGGCGTGGAGTATTGATCTCCACTGCCATACGGTAGCTGTTTTATTTTACTTCATCGCCCACTGCACCAGGCACATTGCACCGATCTGCACCAACAGTATTACCGGTACACCAATCGCAAATTTGGCTTTGCGGGTTTTGTGGTGAAAAAAACGCATGCCCAGGATAGCTCCAACGCTGCCACCGATGACAGCACTCAGGATCAGAGTTTTCTCCGGAATCCGCCAGGCATTACGCCGGGCTTTCTGCTTGTCGGCTCCGAAAAGTACAAAAGCCAGGATATTCACTGCAAGCAGATAATAATATATGTAATCGTTCATGATATCTCCCTCCGAGCTCTGTGTCCTATATTTCGGACAGTAGCAGATTCTTGTATTCACTGCAGTTTAATGATCAGCACCGGTATGGGCGGATTATTTGGCCGGTTTACATATTCCGACTGGATCACCAGATACTTATGAGGATCCAGCTGACGGATAAATGAAAGCATCGCATCCCGTTCCTGAAATCCGGTATCCCCACCGCTGTAAATACAAATCGTCATAAGGCCGCCTTTTTTCAGAAGCGTAAGGCCGCTTTCCACTGCTCTTTTGCTGCTGTCCGCTCTGGTTGCCACAGAATGGTCTCCCCCTGGAAGATATCCCAGATTAAAGGTGATACAGGATACGGTTTCTGCTTCTGCATAGGCTGCCATGTTCTCATGGGAATCCAGGAACAGCTGATAATTCTCCGGACAGTCATCCTTTTTCAGGCGTTCTTCTGTGTGTTCCAATGCCTGTTTTTGAATGTCAAATGCCAGAACACGTCCATTTTCTCCCGCAAGTCTGCTCAACAATACAGTGTCGTTACCATTTCCCATCGTTGCATCAATACAAATATCTCCCGGCATGACCTGCTGCCGGATAAAATGTTGCGTGTATGCGGTGATCTGAAGATTTTTCATACAAAAATCCTTTCAAGATTTTTTACAGTTCATGATAATACGGGCAGATATCCTCATAATGTCCGTCCTTCATACGGAAGCCCTTCGGGATCACCCCAAGCTGTGTAAATCCAAGTCTCTCATAAAGATGTCTTGCATGGACATTACATGCCACAACTGCATTAAACTGGAGAACACCAAAACCGTGCTCTTTTCCCTGGATCAGACAGTCGGATACCAGTTTTTCTCCGATATGAAGTCCTCTGGAATCTCTGCTTACCGCATAGCTGGCATTGCAGATATGTCCACATCTTCCGATATTATTCGGATGAAGGATATAAAGGCCGTAAACTTTTCCGCTCTCCTCATCCACTGCAGCCGCTGTATAGGTCTGCTCCGCAAAGAATACCTTTCCGGTTTCCTCATTCAGATATTCTTCCTGTGGAAAAGCCACGCCATCTTCCACCACTTCATTCCAGATCCGGATCAGATCCGAAAGATCTTTTTCCTCGTATTTTCTTACTGTAATATTCATAATTATCTCCTCTCCGGTCAGGCTCCGGGACTCTTCCAAAAATCATGACCCGGTTTTATCTCTGTAAAGCATACATTCTCAGTCAACCCGCCCGTTTATCGTAATTCCACATTCCGGCCGTCTCTTTTGATCACACCCTCATCAGACAGGTTTTTGATCTCACGCATCATGGCGCTTCGGTCCACACTTAAATACTGGGCCAGTGCGGTATAGGACATGGGCAGTTTAAACTTCCCGGTATTTTTCTCCGCAGCCAGGGAATGCAGATAAGCCATCAGCTTCTTCCTGGTGGAAGATCTGGAAAGCATATAGATCCGGTCCGTCTGCTGTCTGGAGTGAAGGGCCGTCATCTGCAGAAGATTGCTGACCATCTGGCTGTGATGATGACAGGCATTTTCACAGCGTTTGATCACATGCTCATAATCAATGAACATCACCCTCGTCTCCGTGGCAGCGCACACATAATAATGCTGGGAATCCGACGGAAGCAAAAACGGTTCACCAAATACACTGTCCTTATTCAGTTCATCGATGACATACTCATTTCCATCTTCATCACAGCAGTAAAGCACCGCCCGTCCCTCCTGGATCAGCCCGATTTTTTTCATAGAACCGGAATATTCCATAATGGTTTCTCCATTCTGAAAAACAGCCTCCCGGACTTTGAAACAGACACGCATTCTTTCCTGTTCTTCGGGCAAAATATCCGTAAATAAAGTAATGTGCTCCATGTTTTTCCTCCCCTCCTCACCAGCCAGATGAACCGTACATGTTTCTGATTTTATACCAGCACAGAAAAAATGTAAAGTCTGGAAAATTTCCCCTGTTTTGTTGTATTTGCAACAGTTTTTGTCAGTAAAATCTGTTATATTTTTATCAAAGTTAAGGAACAAACAAAACACAGTCACATAAATAAATCCACCATAGAAAGAAAAGAGGAATTGCTCATGAAAATCACAGATACTATCAAATATGTAGGCGTTAATGATCATCAGGTTGACCTTTTTGAAGGCCAGTACAAAGTGCCAAACGGCATGTCCTATAACTCCTATGTGATCCTGGACGAAAAAGTTGCAGTTATGGATACCGTAGATGCCAATTTTACCCACGAATGGCTGGATAATATTCAGCAGGTTCTGGGTGACCGGAAACCGGATTATCTGATCGTACAGCATATGGAACCGGACCACGCAGCCAACATCGCCAACTTCATGAAAGTTTATCCGGACACCATCGTTGTCTCCAACAAAAAAGCCTTCGCCATGATGCAGAATTTCTTTGACCTGGATCTGGAAGGCCAGCAGGTTATCGTAGATAATGGTGGAACTCTTTCTCTTGGAAAGCACAACCTGACTTTTGTATTTGCGCCGATGGTTCACTGGCCGGAAGTTATGGTTACTTATGACAGCACAGAAAAGGTTCTTTTCTCCGCAGACGGTTTCGGAAAATTCGGTGCCCTGGATGTGGAAGAACCATGGGACGATGAGGCAAGAAGATACTTTATCGGTATCGTTGGAAAATATGGCGTACAGGTGCAGAACCTTCTGAAAGTAGCCGCAACTCTGGATATCCAGACCATCTGCCCGCTTCACGGACCGGTTCTTACTGAAGATCTTGGACATTATATCAGTCTCTATGATACCTGGTCTTCCTATACACCGGAGGATGACGGAATCGTGATCGCCTACACTTCCGTTTACGGCCACACAAGAACAGCAGTCGCACAGCTTGCCGATAAATTCCGTGCCAAAGGATGTCCGCGTGTTCTGATCTATGACCTTGCAAGAGATGACATGTCTCAGGCACTGAGCGACGCTTTCCGCTACTCCAAACTGGTTCTGGCAACCACCACATACAACGCAAGCATCTATCCGTTTATGAACGACTTTATCACCCGTCTGGTAGAGCACAACTTCCAGAACCGTACCGTAGGTCTGATCGAAAACGGAACCTGGGCACCGCTGGCAGCAAAAGTCATGAAAGAGATGCTTTCCAAGTGCAAAAAGATCAACTGGCTGAATACCACCGTTAAGATCATGTCCGCAGTAAACGAAGAAAACCGCAAACAGATGGAATCCATGGCTGATGAACTCTGCCAGGAATACATTGCCAAAAGCGATGATCTTGCCAACAAGAGTGATATGACCGCTCTGTTCCGCATCGGTTACGGCCTCTATGTGGTAACTTCCAACGATGGCAAAAAGGACAACGGCCTGATCGTCAACACCGTTACACAGCTTACTGACAATCCATACCGCGTAGCTGTCAACATCAACAAGGCCAACTACTCTCACCACGTGATCCAGCAGACCGGTATCATGAACGTAAACTGTCTGTCTATAGAAGCTCCGTTCTCTGTTTTTGAACAGTTCGGATTCCAGTCCGGCAGAAGCACCGATAAATTTGCAGGCCAGAAAGTGAACCACTCTGACAATGGACTGGTATTCCTGGACAAATATATCAATGCTTTCATGTCTCTGAAAGTGGAAAATTACGTAGATCTTGGTACTCACGGAATGTTCATCTGCAGCGTCACAGAGGCCCGTGTCATGAACGATCAGGAGACCATGACTTACACCTACTATCAGAAACATGTAAAACCACAGCCACAGACTGAAGGCAAAAAAGGCTGGGTATGCAAAGTCTGCGGATATATCTATGAAGGCGATGAACTTCCGGAAGATATCATCTGCCCACTGTGCAAACATGGCGCTGTGGATTTTGAACCTATCGAAGGATAAGATAAAAATCCCGATCAACTGATCTTATCCGGTTACAACTCCCTTGTTTTTACAAATTATAAACCATCAAAAAAAGACAGACATTCATGGCCTGTCTTTTTTTGCGTTATCATCTGATATCTTTTCAGCATCTTTTATCTGACGGATTTTTGTGCTTTGCAGATCGGCTTTCTCTTATTTCATCAGTCTGATAACCTGCTCTGCGGTATCTGCCAGATTCCGTTTTGCGTTCTCACTTTTCATGGCCTCCTCCAGAGTTACCACTCCACGGAGGATCGGGAAAAATGCATCGATTCCCGCATCGTTGCAGGCTCTTGCGTCACGCTGTACGGCGCCTGCAAAAGCGATCACTTTTTTGCCATATTTCTTTGCAAGTTTTGCAACACCTACCGGAGCTTTTCCCATGGCTGTCTGTCCATCCATGCGTCCCTCACCTGTGATCACAAGATCCGCGTCTTTGATGTAGTCCTCAAGTTTTGTCTCATCCAGTACGATGTTGATTCCGGATTCCAGAACTGCATCGGTAAATGTAAGAAACGCAAATCCCATTCCACCGGCTGCTCCTGTTCCCGGATACTTTGGATCTGCTTTTGGAAAACGCTCTTTTGCAAGCTCTGCATAAGCGCCCAGCCACTGATCCATATCCTGGATCATCTCAGGTGTGGCTCCTTTTTGCGGTCCGTAGATGGCACTGCATCCAAGCTCTCCGCAAAGAGGATTGGTTACATCGCAGGCAACACGGAATTTACATTCTGCAAGCTCCGGAATTACATAGGCATCTGTGATCTCTGTGATATCTTTCAGTCCTCTTGCGCCTGGAAGAACCTGTTTTCCATCTTTGTCCAGAAATGCATAGCCAAGTGCCTGAAGCATTCCCACACCACCGTCATTGGTGGCACTTCCGCCGATACCCACGATAAATCTGCGGCAGCCTTTTTCGATGGCATCTTTGATCACCTCACCGACGCCGTAGGTTGTAGTATAAAGAGGATTTCTTTTTTCGTCCGGAACCTGTGTGATTCCTGCTGCACCGGCCATCTCGATCACTGCGGTCTTTGTACTTTCAATAATGCCGTACTCACAGATCACCGGCTCTCCAAGAGGACCTGTAACTTTTACATGCTCTGTTTTTCCATTCATTCCCGCAACAAGAGCTTCTACTGTTCCCTCTCCGCCATCTGCCAGAGGTCTTACAAGAACCTCAGCCTCTGCGTCTACACGATGGATGCCTTCTGCTGCTGCAAACCCTGCCTCCATGGATGTCATGCTGCCTTTAAAAGAATCGATTGCTGTTACTACCTTCATTGTATTTTCCTCCTGTGAAAATTTTTATATAAATCAAATATCCTCGTTTACAGTTCGGGTGAACCTGCTTTTGTTTTTAATCATAATAAAATTAAGCCTGTATGTATATATTATATATACTATATTTTTAAATAATTTTTATATTTTATCGTTATAAATAACATATTCAAATTGAAGCTATAAACCATATATGATATACTGACTCAAAGAAAGCACAGTCAAAAGGATATTCGCAATCCGCTTCGCTACGTAGCTCTACACCAAATAACTGCTCCGCAGTTTATCAGGAGGAGCTTGCACTCCTCCTGATACAAGCAAGTCCCCACCCACTGCTTATTGCTTTTCGCAACCCCGCAGGGGACTTACTTGATTTGGTTAACTTTTCCAGGAGGATTCCATGATCACACACATCAGCCACACGCTCGCCCAGCAGATCGTCAACACGATCAAGGACGTCTGCAGTTATGATATCAACTTCATCAATCCGTCCGGCACCATTATTGCCAGCACCAACGCTGCCCGGATCGGAGCTTTTCATGAGATTGGACGGAAGGCAGCTGTAACCGGTACTACCATCGAAGTGGCTGAATCTGACAATTTTACAGGAACCCGACAGGGGATCAACATGCCTCTTTATCATGAAGACCGTCTTCTGGCTGTGATCGGGATCACCGGTTCCCCGGAAAAAGTACGCAAGTACGCCTTTCTGGCACAGCGTATCACCAGCCTTCTGATCCGTGAACAGGAACTTGGCCAGTACAGCCGGCATCAGGCGGACAAAAAACAGTTTGTCATCAGTTCCCTGCTCCACGGAGACACCCAGAATCCGGAATATCTTCTGAAATGTCTGAGGGAATTTCAGATCGATCCGGATACACCCAAGCGACTGATATTGCTCCATACGTATCCGGCTGCTTCCAGTCAAAATCTCTCCGTAAAGATTGACCACAGAATTTTGGAATCCCAGGAAACTCCTGCTTCCCGGACAGATACCGAAAATCCAAATCTCTCACGGGAATCTTCTCTCCAGGCAGAAACTCATGACTCAGATTCCGGCATTGGGTCTGTTCTTTCAGAACATCAGATCCAGAATTTTTTCAAGACCATCGGGATCATGCTGTACACCTTCCGCTATCCCGGAGATTATCTCGCTGTTACAGACAGTTCCGGTTTTTCTGCTCTTTCCGGAACACTTCGTGATTTTGCGAAAAAGCATGCTGGCACTCTGGCCGTTGCTGTTGGCCGGTCCGTACCACTGTATCAGCTTGGTCTTTCCCTGACTACTGCGGAAACTGCCCTGCGAAACCTTAACTTTCACCGGCCTCTTACTGACCATGTCTGTGCAGAAAATTATGCCGTTTTCGATGATCTCACTCTGGAAATCGTTCTCTCTTCTGTGTCTCCGGATGACCGTGAAGAATTTTCCGGAAAAACCATTCATCAGCTGTCTCTGGATGAAAAGGAACTTCTGCGAACTTATTTTTCCCTGGAAATGTCTCTGGCTGATACCGCAGAGAAACTTTTTCTCCACAAAAATACTCTTCAATATAAATTAAACCACATTTATAAAAAATGTGGTCTCAATCCCCGGAAATTCCGGGACGCTGTTCTGTTGTATCTGGCGCTGGAGCTGGAATAAAAGGCCCATTTTTACAGAAGGTCTTTCAGTTCCTCCAGCCGCTTTATCACATGATCTGCTTTATGCGTTCTTCTCACATTTTCCAGTTCCGACTCTTCCATCTTCTCCCGGCAAAACCAGCAGGTCTCCATCCCTGCTGCCTGTCCGCCTGCGATATCAGCAGTCAGGGAATCCCCTATGATCATACATTTCTCTGCCCTGATTCCCGGAAGCTGTTCCAGACATCGTTCAAAAAAACGTACATCCGGCTTGTCCACACCGATCTTCTCAGATACAAAACAATGATCGAAATCTTTCAGCATATCGGCTTTTTTCAGCCTGCAGATCTGCTGCTCATAAGGGCCGTTGCTGGCCGTGCACAGGATATACTTTCCCTGTAAATGATCAAGGATCTCCTTTGCCCCTTCCACAGGAACCGCGCTGTAAAACAGACATTTCCGGAACAGCATCTCCATAGCTACGCCATCTGCCTCAAGCCCAAGCTTCTTAAGAATCGCCTGCCAGCGCACATAGGGAAGATCATCCATGGTCAGGATCCCCTGTTCGATCTTTTTCCAGATCCGGTCATTCTCCTCTTTAAAAACCGAAAACATCTCCGGCTTATAGATGAGGCCTGCATCTTCAAAACAATGGGCCATGCCTTCCTGTGCCGCCGCATCAAAATCCAGCAACGTATTATCAATATCCATAAAAACAGCTCTGATCATTTCACTATCCTTTCACATGAAATCCAAACTCATCCTCAAGGGGGATCTCTTTCGATTCAATACCCTCGATCTCCACAAAACTCTGCTGAGAAAGGCGCTCTACCATCTCCCGGATCTCCTCTCTGGTTCCCTGCACTTCCATCTCCACACGATCATCCCAGAGATTTTTTACCCAGCCGGTCAGCCCCATGGACTGTGCAATATAATAAGAGCGGTAACGAAATCCCACTCCCTGTACTCTTCCTGAAAAATAAAAATGTTTTCGTATCTTCTCCATCTGGCACCTCGTATCTTCTGTCTCAACTATTCCGTCTCTGTATCTCCACCCAAAATTCTCCTGCCCACCGCAGGAATATCTTATCCCGATTATATAATAATTCTTTATAAGTTGTAAAGTTATATCCTTCTATCTATTGGAAACCATAAACATTTGCGTTATAATAATTTCTATCAGGATAAAAAGAAAACTGCTTTCTTTTGCAGGAAATATTTTCAACAGAATTTAGCATCAGGAGGTAATCATTATGAACGAAAGCATCAAAAACATGCTGGAGCGCAGAAGTATCCGCGCCTACAAAAAAGACCTTGTTCCACAGGAAACTCTGGATATGATCCTGGAAGCCGGAGAATATTCACCAAGTGGCATGGGACAGCAGAGTACCCTTATGGTAGTAACACAGAATCCGGAACTGGTTGCAAAACTTTCCAAAATGAACGCAGCTGTTATGGGCAGTACCTCAGATCCGTTCTACGGTGCCCCAACTGTGATCATCGTCTTCTCCGACAGCAAAATGGGCACCTGCGTGGAAAACGGAAGCCTTGTGATGGGAAATCTCATGAATGCCGCACATGCTCTTGACGTAGATTCCTGCTGGATCCACCGTGCAAAAGAAGTTTTTGATTCCGAAGAGGGAAAAGAACTGAAGAAACAATGGGGAGTTCCGGATGAATATATCGGTGTCGGCCACTGTGTTCTGGGATACCGCGACTGCGAGTATCCGGCTGCAAAACCTCGTAAAGAGGGCTTTGTGATCCGCGTTTGATCGTCTGAATATGTACAAAAAATCTGACAGATCTGCATTTTACACATCGCCGTGTATTATGCAGAAATCTGTCAGATTTTATTTTCTCTTATTTCAGCGCCTTATCTTTATATCTGGAAATCTCCTCGAGATATTTTTTCCCAAGAGCACTGATGTTAACACCTTTTCTTGCGATATACCCGATGGTCATGATCTCATCGGAATCCAGCTTAACCGCACAGTAATCGGAACCGTTCAGATCTTCACAGATAATACCGGAACACAAGGTATATCCGCCCAGACCTACCATCAGGTTCAGCATCGTGGCCCTGTCATCGGCCTTGATCAGCCGTTTATACTCATATGTGCTCAAAACCTCCTCCGCAAAATAAAAGGAGTTATTTCCTCCCTGTTCAAAAGACAGACAGGGGTATTCCTTCAATTCTTCCAGTGTGATCTTCTCGCGTTTCGCCAGGGGATGGCCTTTCCACATATAAACGTAGATCCTGCAGTTGAGAAGTTCGTGAAACTCCAATCCATACTCGTGAAACATTTTTGTAAGTACTTTGCGGTTAAAATCATTCACATAGAGGATCCCGATCTCACTTTTAAAGTTCCGCACATCCTCGATCACCTGATATGTCTTGGTCTCATGGACTGCAAATTCGTACTCATCCATGCCAAACTGTTTTACCAGCTCCACAAAGGCATTGACCGCGAAAGTATAATGCTGCATGGAAACACTGAATTTTTTTCGGGACTGTTCTTTGGAGATATATTTGGCTTCCATCAGTTCGTACTGTTCTACTACCTGCCTTGCATACCCCAGGAATTCTTCACCCGCCGGTGTCACGGCAATTCCACGGTTTGTTCTTCTGAAGATCTCAACCCCGGTTTCTGCCTCCAGTTCCCGGATCGCCGTGGAAAGACTTGGCTGGGAAATATAAAGGCTTTTGGCTGCCTCGTTCATAGATCCGGCTTTTGCAATTGCTATGGTATATCTGAGCTGTGCCAGAGTCATCTGTCTGCCTCCCTGTACTTTATATCAGGCGGACATTTCTGATCCGCCTGGTGTAAAACATTTATTTAAGATAATTTTTATCTACATATCCTTCTTTTCCAAGTTTCGGAACAAACACATACCAGTAGGTACTGTCTTCTTTTTCAATGAGCTCAACCGTATCTCCGGTATTTAACTGGCCAATCTCATTATTTTTATCATAAGCTTTTTCACTTCGAAGTGCCAGATAGCCTTTGTCTACTTTAACAGTCATAGACTGGATCGCCGTTCCGGCTCCTCCAAGAAGATATTCCTTATCAACATAACCAGTTTTATCAAGCTTCGGTACATATACATACCAGTAATGTTCATCGGCTGTATCTTTTACCTGTACGGTATCCCCGGTATTTAACTGGCCAATTTCATTACTGTCATTATAGGCAGCCTGATTTCTGAGTGCCAGATAACCTTTTTCTATTTTTACGGTCCACAGTCCGCTGTTATAAATATACCGATTATCTACGTAACCGGATTTATCAAGCTTCGGCACATATACATACCAGTAGGTTGAATCACTGCTGTCCTTTACAAGCACCATATCTCCGGTATTCAGACGCCCAATCTCATTACTGTCATTATATGCAGCAGTGTTTCGAAGTGCCAGATAGCCACTCTTTACTTTCACAGTCCAGGAATCATTGGATGCAGCGGTACTCTCTGCTACCTGGATATAATTTTTGTCCAGATATCCGGATCTATCCAATCTTGGAACATATGCATACCAGTAGGTTGGGTCCTTCCGGTCTGTAACTTCCACCAGATCTCCAGTGTTCAACTGACCAATTTCATTACTTTTGTCAAAAGCCTTCTCACTCCTGAGAGCCAGATAGCCGTCAGAGACTTTAACTTTAAAGGTAGTTCCTGCTGCTGCCTTCGCCTCCCGGGCTGTTGCCGGAATAGCTGCTGCAAACATAACAGCCAGAATAGTCAGGCATTTCACTGCCTTTCTCCTGGACAGAAGAGTTCTTTTTTTCATATTTTACGCCTCCTTTTCTTTTTTGTATCGTTCTTTGTTCTGCGGTTCTGTCTGCTTTTTATTTTATGGACCACCGCCGGAATTTATGGCAATATTATATCATATTTTGTGCTGACATCTGTAAGAATCATATCTCTCATTACAGTCCAAAATGGTCTTTCCACAGTGCAGGTATTGACACTTTTAATTAGTAGTGTTATATTACATGTAGAACAGGATAAAAGTAATACCCCCGGGAATCTTCCCGGGGAATTTTGTACGCATATGTTCGATATATGGCACTCCGGAAAGTCTATTCCTTAAGAAGGATATTACTCACCTGGAATGCTGCAGACTATAATCTATAATTATATAAGGGAAGGTGAATACCATGGCAGTAAAAAGAGATTATTACGATGTTCTGGGCATTGACCGGAACGCAGATGAGAAAACAATAAAAAAAGCATACCGTAAACTGGCAAAAAAATATCACCCGGATACCAACGCCGGTAATCCGGATGCCGCAGATAAATTTAAGGAAGTAAATGAAGCCTATGACGTTCTTGGAGATCCCAAGAAGAAAAAAATGTATGATCAGTTTGGTCACGCTGCTTTTGAGGCGGGCGCTGATCCGGGAGCCGGTGCAGGTGCCGGTGGATTCGGCGGATTCCAGAGTGGTGGCAATGGCAGCTATCAGGAATTTCACTTTAATGGTGAAAACATGGATGATATCTTTGGTGATATCTTTGGAAATATGTTCCACGGCGGTCACAGCACAGGCCATGGCTTTGGCGGAAACAGCACTTATGAGCACTTCACCGGTAACGGTGGCGGATTCCACGGCGGCTTTGGAGGAAGCGGATTTCACAGTGGCGGCGGCTTTGGCGGATTCCATCAGCAGGATTTCCCTCAGAAAGGCTCCGATGTGAAGGCCAGCATCAACGTTACCTTCGATGAGGCCGCTTTTGGTGCAGATAAAAGGATTTCTCTGTCCAGCCCGGACGGAAGCTCCGGTGCACCGCAGACATTACAGGTTCACATTCCGGCAGGTATCGATACCGGCAAGAGCATCCGCCTGAAAGGAAAAGGTATGCCAGGAACCGGTGGCGGCGAGCCTGGTGATCTGCTTCTGAAGGTTACCGTAGGAACCCGTCCTGGATATGAACGAAAGGGCTCCGATGTTTACACTACCATTTCCATCCCGTACACAACAGCTGTTTTCGGCGGTGAAGCTACTGTTCCAACACTTTATGGAAATGTTATCTGCAAGATCCGTGAAGGCATGCAGTCCGGCTCCAAGATCCGTCTCAGAGGAAAAGGCATCGTTTCCATGAAGAACCCGTCCGTCCGTGGTGATCAGTATGTAACCATCCAGATCCAGGTTCCACAGAATCTGAATTATACCGCGAAGGAGAAACTTCATGAATATGCGAAGGCATGTGGACTGGAACGGAGTAATGCCACCGGGTCACATGTAGCGTAAATAGTGAATATCGGTTAAATAAAAAAAGTATCACAGATCTCATCTTTATCAGGGAGTTTCTGTGATACTCTTTTTTTGATTTTACAAGGTAATCTGATATAAGTTACTCTTCATTTATGACAATGTCATATCTCCGTCTTTTACCCATCCAAGTTTACGTACAAACATATTGATGAGCGGGCAGAGAACTGCCGGAAGAATGAAGGAGATCAGGAAAAGTCCCGCCCAGTCCATAGCTGTGACAGCTGTCTTGGTTCCTGCCGCAATGTCATTCATCCATCCTGTATACACACCGATCTGTCCCACAAAACCGCAGGTACCCATTCCTGAGGATACTGCTGTTCCGTTCATCTGAAGCTTGAACAGACAGGTAGCGATCGGACCTGTGATGGCAGAGGTTACGATGGGTGCGATCCAGATCCTCGGATTTCTGACGATATTTCCCATCTGGAGCATGGATGTTCCGATTCCCTGAGAAACCAGGCCGCCCCATTTGTTTTCTTTAAAGGACATAACCGCAAAACCTACCATCTGTGCACAGCATCCTGCTACTGCGGCACCGCCTGCCAGTCCGGTAAGTCCCAGAGCCGCACAGATCGCAGCGGAGGAAATCGGCAGTGTCAGTGCAATTCCCACAAATACAGAAACCAGGATTCCCATAAAGAACGGCTGCAGGTCCGTTGCCCACATAATTATACTTCCCACTTTCATGGCAGCTTTTCCAAGGGCAGGTGCCCACCATGCGGAAAGGCCTACACCCACCCCGATGGTTACAAGAGGCGTTACAAGAATATCTATCTTGGTCTCCTTGGAAACGGCCTTGCCGATCTCAGCTGCAAGTATCGCAACAAACAGTACTGCCAGAGGTCCGCCTGCTCCGCCAAGTGCATTGGATGCAAAACCAACCGTGATCAGCGAAAACAGCACCAGCGGCGGACAATGCAGGGCATAGCCGATCGCTACTGCCATGGCAGGTCCGCTCATGGCAGAGGCCAGAGAACCTACCGTGTACTGGGTGTCATTGACTGTGGCAACTGCCATAGTCAGAAACGGAATGTGGAATTGTGTGCCAAGGGTGTTGATGATCGTACCGATCAGCAGGGAACAGAAAAGTCCCTGCGCCATGGCGCCCAGTGCATCGATACCGTATCTCTTCAGGGAGATCTCGATATCCTTCCGTTTCAGAAATGCTTTGAATTTTTCCATTTTAAAACTCTCTCCTTACCCTGATCCGTTTCCCGTCGGATCAGTTCTTTTATTTGCAAAAAGTCTCGCTGACTTTCTCCAGTTCCTCACGGATAGAGATATGCTGCGGACAGACTTCCTCGCACTGTCCACATTTTACACATTCGTCTGCGCGCTTTCTGCCACGGCCTCCTACCAGCCATTCTTCCTGATGCGCTGCAGCAGCTTTGTTTCCGTACAGTGTCAGGTAATTCATCGCTGTGAAAGAACCGGAGATTCCGATTTCCATCGGGCATACCTTTGCACAGTAATTACAGGTTGTACATGGGATCAGAGGAATTTTGCTCATCGCCTCTCTTGCCTTGTCCAGAGTTTCCTTCTCGCTTTCCGTAAGACCGTTAAAGTCCTTCATAAAGGAAAGGTTGTCTTCCATCTGCGCGATGTTGCTCATTCCGGAAAGTACGGTGATCACGCCCTCCAGGTTTGCCGCAAAACGGATCGCCCAGGATGCTGTGGATGCTTCCGGCTCTGCTGCCTTTAAGATCTTTTCCACAGATTCCGGAGGCGTTGCCAGCATGCCGCCTTTTACAGGCTCCATGATCACTACCGGTTTGCCGTGTTTTCTGGCAACTTCGTAGCAGGCTTTTGACTGGATTGCCGGATTTTCCCAGTCTGCATAGTTGATCTGCAGCTGTACAAACTCCATCTCCGGATGTGCGATAAGGATTGCTTCCAGTTCTTCCGGTGTGGAATGGAAAGAAAATCCTGCATGTTTGATCAGTCCGGCCTCTTTCTGCTCACGGATCCAGTCCCATAAACCGTACTCATCGAAATATTTTGTTCTGTGTTCTCCAAGATTGTGGAGAAGATAGAAATCGAAATATCCGGCTTTTGTTCTCTCCAGAGATGTTTTAAACTGTGCAAGAGCTTCGTCTCTTATCTTGCAGTTGATCCAGGCTGCCATCTTGGTTGCAAGCTGATATTTTTCTCTCGGGTAACGCTCTACCAGAGCTTCGCGGATAGCATCTTCACTTCCTGCATAAGCCCACGCAGTGTCAAAGTAAGTAAATCCGGCTTCCATAAATTTGTCTACCATGACTTTGGTCTGCTCCACATCGATCACACCTTCGGATTTCTGCGGAAGTCTCATGAGACCAAAACCAAGTTTTTTAATTTCTTCGCCTAAATATGCCATATTTTTCCTCCCTTCTTATTACATCCCGGAAAATTCTCCATATCAATATCATCAGATAAGCAATATTTCCGACACGGATATCTCCCGGACTGTTATATTTTTACTGCAGGAAAAAAACCTGCGTTTCTCCTATTATAACGGTATTTCTCCCGGTGGTAAACCTTTTTCTTTTACAAGTGTCAAGACAATGCCTTAATTGTGTCTGGCCAACTGGTCCGATCTTCCCCTCGCAGATAAAGATTTTTTCCGGTCAGGCAGATATTTGCAGGCTACATTCACTGCGGAGTTTTATACAAAAAAACAGCTGCCGCACGTTTATCGCACGACAACTGCCTTTTGTTTTACTGCTTCCGTATCTGTTTCTTCTCTTTTCCATAAAGAAACGGCCTTGCCACTGTCCGGTTGAAAAACTCGATCAGTGGGCCCATAAAAAATGCGGTAACAAGAGTTCCGGCCCCAACAACCGCCCCCATAAAAAATCCGGCCGCAGTTGTGATCACATCCGTCCCGATCCTGCACATGCGGAAAGGGATCCGGGTTCTTTTATCCAGGATCAGTGCATAGGCATCATAGGCGGAAACACCCATATCTGCGGTAAAATACAGCGCTGACGCAAAACACATCATTACAACAGCGATGCACATCAGAAGTACTCTCACTCCAAATGTCCTCTCCGGCAGATACCTGTCAAAAAGCTGCATACCTTTTTCCACGATAATTCCCATAAAAAACAGGTTCAACACAGTTCCAAGTCCGATAAAATGCCGGTCCAGAAAGAACACACCCAGCAACATCAGTGCATTGATGGCAATATAAACATAACTGTATTTTATTCCCGCAAGATTCCACACCCCCATCACAAAACAGGAATTGGGATCTGTTCCAAAATCTGATGCCTTGAAAATGGCCACACTGACCCCCGCCAGAAAAATCCCTGCAAATGTCATGAGAACTCTTTTTACCGTTAATGAATTCATCTTTCTTCTTTACACCTCTGTTCAAATATTTTAAACTGATATTACCCTATAACCATGCATCGAAAGGCAGAAAACTCCCATGGAAAACAAACAGGTCCTGAACCATCAGACTTCATCAAAAGAACTTCATCTTATTTCCTGCGGCTGGGAAAAATGTACACCAGAACAATCCTATGGTCCGGGTGTCCGGCGGTATTATACCATTCACTTTGTGCTGAGCGGACAGGGTTATTTCTACATGAATAACCGGAAATATACCATAAAAGCCGGACAGTGCTTTTTCATTCCTCCTGTGACCAGCTCTCTCTATAAGGCAGAACCTTCTGATCCCTGGACTTATATCTGGATCTGTTTCAACGGAGAAAATGCTCCCATGCTTTGTGAACACTGCCATCTTACCGAGGAAACTCCGATCCAGCAGCTGGATTCTGTTCTTCCCTATCAGGAAACCATTCTTGAAATGATGACCCATCCACAGCTGACACCTTCCAGCGAAGCTTATATCCAGAGCGGTCTTTACCGGATCATCGCCATGCTGGAGGAAGAATTTCACGCTTCCTACACGACCATGGAATCCAACGAAAATTTTTATATCACACAGGCTGTTGATTACATCAAAAAAAGTCCGCTTCAGGATATTACTGTGACCGATGTTGCTGACTATCTGCATATCAGCCGCAGTCACCTTTACGGACTTTTTAAAAAACATCTTGGAACCACGCCCCAGGCTTTCCTGACTTCAGCCAAGATCATCAATGCCCGGGAACTTCTGACGATCACAGATATCCCTGTATCCAGCGTGGCGATCTCCTGCGGATATCAGAATCCTTTTGCCTTTTCCCGCGCCTTCAAAAAAGAAACCGGCATGACGCCCCGGGAATACCGGGAAAAATATCATCATGCCGAGGATCTTCTGGATTGCTGAATCACTTCTTCGGATTTACGGAACAACTACCTTTGCATTGTAGTATTCTACTGTCGCATCCATGGTCGGACCTTCGTTATCATACCAGTCGTACGTGATGGTCTCGCCGTTTTCTCCCCATACTTCCGGGCAGTCGATCTCCTCCCAGTCAAGTGGAACAAAATGCTCTTTCTGTTCTGATGCCCGCAGCATGATCTGATGAAGCTCCTCAAATTCTTCCGGGTTCAGAACTCCAGGTTTTGCGGATACAAACAGTGGTGTGCCGCTCTTTGCAAGAACGTCTGCCCACTGACGGTTTTTATCCCACGGGATCATTCCGAAAATACCTACACAGTCTGCATCAATATGATAAAAAGCATTGTGCTGTGGGAGACGGAATGCCAGTGTATTTACTCCCATTCTTCTGGTACGCTCCCAGATACGTCCGCTGGTATCGTCACCGGTCCGGTTCAGGTGCATCAGACCTGCGCCCAGGTGTCCGATAGTGTTGCAGCCGATGATCACTGCGTTATTACTGCGGGAAGCATCGTAAACTTCCTGATAAAGCATTTTTACAATTTCTGCACTGGTTTTGGTCTGGTCGTAGAAATGCCATTTCTCCATGGAATTATCTCTTAAATTTGCCTCAAATCCCCATTTTCCAAAAAGATCAAAAGTTGAAAAATCATGTTTGATCAGAGTGTATCCCCAGTCGCAGATCCGTTCGATATCTCTTCGGATATATGCCAGTGCGTCCGGATGGGACGGGTCGAGACAGTCATTATAGGAAATCCTCCACTCATCCGGGATGTTCTCATCCTCATTAAGAAGCAGACGTACCCAGATTCCCGGGCGGACACCTTTTTCTTTCAGCTTGTCTGCAAGGCCTTTCATATCCGGGAACTTGGCGTTACCTTTTGTCCATGGTCCTCCGTTGTATTCGTCCAGGCGGTGATGCTCCTGCCAGCAGTCATCAATAACCATGAATGGAGGATTTTTTACCCCTTCGGTCAGTTTCAGGATGTAATCGGTATCACTTAAGATCTCCTCTTCAGAGCTGTCGCCGTAAGCATAGTACCAGTTGTTGCTTCCATATACCGGGAACTCCGGGAAAATCGGATCTGTACACATTTTTTTGCAGAATTCCTGTGCAGTCTCAAAAGTATCTGCTCCTTCTGATTCCATGCAGACGATCTGTGCGGCATGCAGCTTTCTTCCTTTCAGCTGTACTCCTGTATTACCGCAGCGAACATCCAGAAATAATGTGATTCCCTTTGTATCTGCCTGCCAGCAGCACATAGCGGAAGGGCGGACCTTTACACCAAAGCAAAGGACTTTCTCAGAAAGCTTCGCCAAAAAATACCATGGCAGATAACGATTACCGCTCATTCCATGCCATTCCACATCACCATAGGTACGTTCCCAGGCATCTCCCAGGAATCTGGCGGATTTTGGGATCTTGTAATTCCATCTCAGTTTTACACATCTCACTGCATCCTCTGAGGTGACAAATATATCCTCATGTTCACCTGCATCCTGAAATTCCACGGTAGTCGCACCGGCCGTTACTGTCGGCTGTCCTCCCTGGCATACCAGTCTCTCATCTTCTGTCTCCACAGTTACATAATCCGGTACACCCAGTTTAAAATCTGCATATTTTTTCTTCATTTCTTTCTCCTCCTGCATTTTTCCAACTATTCAGCACATCCTTTTATTGTCAGTCCAATCCAAAATGACATAGTCAAGCGGATATTCGCAATCCGCTTTGCTACGTAGCTCTACACCAAATAACTGCTCCGCAGTTTATCAGGAGGAGCTTGCACTCCTCCTGATACAAGCAAGTCCCCACCCACTGCTTATTGCTTTTCGCAACCCCGCAGGGGACTTACTTGATTTGGTTAAAATTTTTCTTCAACGCATGTCATCTATATGCCTTATTATATTGATTTTTTTTCTTTTTTCTATGCTTTAAAGTTTCTATAACATTGCAGAATGTTCAATCCGTGTCTTTGATATGACTAAGGGTGGAAGTTACTTTTTCATTTTACCGTTCACAAATTCTTCACAAAAAAATTAGCGCTCAAGGCTTGACAGTGCTAATAATACGTGTTATAGTACATATAGAACAAAGGAAGAGAGAAAAAAAGAAGAGCTTCCGGATGTTCCAGATAACTAAGACATCACCACAGCGGAATAAACCGCAATGGTAAGACCGACAACAGCTGGATCCCCTTGATCCGATCCGCCGGAACGGCGTTTCAATTTGAAAGGAGAAATGACTTATGATGTTCCCGAGTGTATTTGGAGAAAACTTATTTGATGACTGGATGGATGATTTTGGTTTCAGAGATAACTTCTTTGGCGGCAAGAATCCTCTTTATGGCAAACATGCCAAAAATATTATGAAAACTGATGTACGTGAGACTGATAAAGGCTATGAACTGGATGTAGATCTTCCTGGATTTAAGAAAGATGAAGTTCAGGTACAGCTGAAAGATGGTTATCTTACTATCTCCGCTGCCAAAGGCCTTGATAAAGATGAGGAAGATAAAAAAGGCAATTATATCCGCCGTGAGCGTTATGCAGGCAGCACAAGCAGAAGCTTCTATGTTGGTAATGGCGTAAAGACCGAAGATGTTCATGCTAAATTCGAGAATGGTGTTCTGAGACTTTCCGTTCCGAAAAAAGCAGCCGAAGAAATCGAAGCTGACAAATATGTATCTATTGAAGGATAACAATGACTCACTTTCACAGGAGGAGGGGAATCCACAGTGATTCCCCTCCTCCTCTTTTTATACATAACACCAGCCACTCGCATTCCACTTCGCTGCATTCTCATTGTCAAAAAATTCATAATATCGGGCATTTTTTAACAAAGTTATTAGTATTTCAGAATATTTTTTTGTATATTTTGCAGTACATTATTCCATTTTTTTGAAGTTAATGGTATAATATGCACATTAACTAAATCTGTTTCGCAATCTTTCAGGACAATACTCCTGAACAGCCACGTAAAACACGATCATGACAGGAGGTTTTTATTATGGATCAGGACAAAATGATTAAAATCTATGCACGTAGTGACAGCCGCATTCAGCTGAAAATGATTCCGGGACATTTCGTAACTTCTCAGTCTCATATCACGCATTATCTGGACCTCACCACCATGAAATCCAGATGCGCCGAAGCGCAACGTATCGCAGCCACTCTCGCAACAAATTATGAAGCATCCATTCCGGTAGACACCATCGTCTGCATGGACGGACTTGAAGTGATCGGTGCCTATCTCGCTGAAGAACTGACCAAAGCCGGTGTACTTTCCATGAACGCTCACCAGACCATTTACGTCATCACACCGGAATTCAACAGCACCGGACAGATGATCTTCCGCGACAACTATGAGCCGATGATCAATGGTAAAAACATCCTCATCCTCAACGGTTCCATTACCACCGGTTCCACACTGAACCGTGCCATCGAAAGCATTCTCTATTACGGTGGCAAGATTCGCGGTGTCGCAGCCATCTACAGCAGCGTAGACAGCGTAGCCACCCTCCCTGTCCACTCTATTTTCCAGGCCAGAGACATCCCGGACTACCACTCCTACCGCTCCGATAACTGCCCACTGTGCAAAAGCCGTCAAAAGATCGATGCCATTGTCAGCAGCTATGGATATTCTGTATTATAAGTTTAACCAAATCAAGTAAGTCCCCTGCGGGGTTGCGAAAAGCAATAAGCAGTGGGTGGGGACTTGCTTGTATCAGGAGGAGTGCAAGCTTCTCCTTATAAACTGCGGAGCAGTTATTTGGTGTAGAGCTACGTAGCGAAGCGGATTGCGAATATCCGCTTGACCCGAATCTGCAAACAAAGAGGAAGCCATATATTAACCAATGCTTCATAGATAACATCGATATCCCTATGGCTTCCTCTTTATGATTTCTGCTTATAATTGATATTCTCTGTACATGGCTTCACGCATTTCTTTATCCGTAACAACCTTCTGAATCTCATCACCCCGGCCATCAAGGATAAGCCTGTTGATCAGAACACTAAGACGCTCCTCACCCTGGGCCATTCCTTGGGCCATTCCTTGAGCCATTCCTTGAGCCATTCCTCGTTCTAATCCCAATGCTTCAGCCTGTTCTTTAGCTTCCGCAAGCAATCTTGCCCTTTTCTCAGATTCCAGTTCCAGAACATGTCCGCCCATAACCTCACCTATTCCTTTCCGGACTTTCTCCTCGTTTCTGAAAATATAATCAGATATCCGAGTGATCAGTCCAATCAGATCACTGAACAGTTCAGACCTTCCAGCTTCAGTAATCTCCACTTCCAGTTTACTCCGGATCACCTCATATTCATTCAGCAATTCCTGAAAAAGTTGCGGATCCTCACTCATCTCATGCCCTCTTTTCTCATATCTCATGATATAAAAAGGAAGCAGCATGAGAAGACTCTTCTCAAATATCTTATCTTTTGTATAATTATCAACTTTAATCGTGGGCACTCTGTACAAATGACATTCTCCATCCGGAAAAACCACATCCACTTCCAGAAAATCCGGCGTATTGCTACCACTTCTCAGATACAACACACAAGAACGTGGAAACTCCATCCGATACCTCCGTCCCTGCTTCCTTGCAAATTCAACAGCAGTTGCAAAATCATACTCAATCATCCGTACAGCCATCGTCGTGTCATCCGTACTCTGACATTCTATGTGATAAATCTTATTTCCGATCAACAACCGCGAATCCGTAATAATCTCACCATCCACCCGCTGATACTCATTACGCAACTGCACAATCTCCACATCAGCCGGATACGACGTATGAAAAACATCATTGATCAAAGGCACGACCAGAAACGTCATCTTCTCCATCATAGTACGAAAAACATCATCAAAAATCGTATTATCACTCAAACAATACTCCTTCTGGTATCTATAATTATACCATCAAACAAACACTGCAGAAACCCTGTATACAGTTTTTATAAATATTTTTGAAAAAACGCTTCAGACATTGAAGCCAAAAGAAACCAAATAAATGGCCAGATCTTATAAGATACATAAATCATACCACACATCCCATCACAACACCACAAAAAACCATCCCAAAAATTCGACATCCCTCCAGGCGTCCAGCAACGCGGCGACGCTCTCAACCTCCCGTCAAACCACAAACAATCTCAGCCTTTCCTCCCAGCCATCCAGCACAGTGCGAGATTTGCAGCAGAAGTCCAGGTGCTTTGGAGTGAGCCTTGGTTCATACTTAGCGTGTGAGGTGGCTCACGGAGAGGTACCCGGCAGCCACAAGCCGCAGGGTAAGGCCCATCTGTCTGAACCAGGTACGCATCAGCGTACATGGCGAGTTATGGGCCGGCCGCTCCGTGAGACACCTCAGACGCTTAGTATGACCAGGCGAAACGACGGCACCCGGACTTCTGCTGCAAATCTCACACGTCCGTCTGCGTCACCTTGCCCCCACCAAACACCTGTGCTATAATCAAACTAATCAAAAAACCGAGGTAAACCACACATGAATAAAAAAGAAATCGCAGAAATAAAAAAACAGTTCACCCCCGACCGATGTTCCATCACCCGCATCTGCGGCTGTTACGTAGACGGCGAAAAAAACAAAAAAACCGAACTCAAAGAAGCCTTTTTATCCTTATCAGAAGAAGAAACTTTTAAATACTTCGACATCTTCCGAAAAACCCTCACCGGCACCATCGGAAAAAACCTCATCAACATGGAATTTCCTCTGGACCAGGAAGCGGAAGGCGGAACCCAGAACTTCCTTATGAAGCTTCGTGAAAGCAAACTCACCGACGACACCCTCACCGAAGCCTTCTACGACAAAATCATCGAAAACTACGACTATGGTGAAAACTACTACATCATCCTCATCCACGCAGTCTACGATATTCCCGGCAAATCCTCCGACGGAGCCGAAATGTTCGACGCCTCCGATGAGATCTACGACCATATCCTCTGCAGCATCTGCCCGGTCAAGCTCTCCAAGGCAGGCCTGCACTACAACGCAGAGACCAACAATATCGAAGACCGTATCCGTGACTGGCTGGTGGAAATGCCTGACTGGGGATTCCTTTTCCCGCAGTTCAACGACCGCAGCACCGACATCCACGGGCTCCTCTACTACACCAAAAACGCCGAAAACCTCCGTTCCACCATGATGGAAGAAGTCTTCGGCTGCACCACACCACTGTCCGCAGCAACCCAGCGTGACTCCTTCAATGCTCTGGTAGAAGAAACCCTTGGCGATGACTGTGCCTACGATACAGTTCTTGAGATCCACGAAAAGCTCAACGATCTCATTGAATCCCAAAAAGACGAACCGGAACCAGTTGTTCTCACCAAGTCCGAAGTAAAGCGTCTCTTTGAAGAATGCGGTGTGGAGGACGACAAGCTTCAGAATTTTGACGAACAATACGAGCTTGCCGCCGGGGAAAAATCTTCTCTGGTAGCTTCCAACATCACCAACACCAGAAAATTCGAGATCAAAACTCCGGATGTCGTGATCCACGTAGCACCTGACCGTGCAGACCTGGTCGAGACCCGCATCATTGACGGACGGAAATGCCTGGTCATCCCAATGGAAAGTGAGGTAGAGCTCAATGGAATCCGTGTCAGCGCACTGAATCCGCCGGAAGAAATTTCTGACATCTCTCTCTCCAACGCTGAAAACGAATCAGAAGAAATACCTTTTTAACCAAATCAAGTAAGTCCCCTGCGGGGTTGCGAAAAGCAATAAGCAGTGGGTGGGGACTTGCTTGTATCAGGAGGAGTGCAAGAAGCTCCTCCTGATAAACTGCGGAGCAGTTATTTGGTGTAGAGCTACATAGCGAAGCGGATTGCGAATATCCGCTTGACCATAAGGAGGATCTTATGAACAATAAAAAAATCTTATTCTTCGACATAGATGGAACTCTGCTCACTCCACATCCTTTCACAGTTCCGGAAAGTACAAAGCTCGCTCTCAAAAAAGCACACGAAAACGGCCATCTTCTCTTCATCAACACCGGCCGCACCAAAGCCATGATGCCGGAAGAAATTTCCGAACTCCATTTTGATGGCTATGTATATGGCTGTGGAACCCACATTTACATGGATAACAAACTTCTTTTTTTCCGTACAGTCCCCAACCTTCTGTGCAAGGAGACCGTAGATCTTCTCCGAAAATGTAAGATCGAGGCAATGTTCGAATCCAACACTGCGATCCTGTATGACGGAGCCTCTCCCGCACAGTCCGAATTCGGAGCTAGAATGCGAAAAGAGATTCCAATGACTGACATCACCAAATTTAACCGTGAGGACGCCTGCACATATTCCTATGATAAATTCCTCGCACGTATGCTGCCGGACTCTGACGTAGAAAAATTCCGTAAATTCTGTAACGATCATTATACTGTTTTTGATCATGAAGATGGCATCTGGGAAGTAACCCAGAAAGGCACCAGCAAGGCAACCGGAATGGAATTTCTCCTGGATCGTTTTTCCATCCCGAAAGAAAACTGCTATGCATTCGGAGACAGCCCAAACGATCTCCCCATGCTGAAAGCAGCCGGTATCAGCGTCGCCATGGGAAATGCTTATGGGGGCATCGAAAAAGACTGCACCTGGCAGACAAGCGCAGTTGATAAAGATGGCATTTATCATGCATTAGAGCATCTGAATCTGATCTGATAATTACATCCCGCTCATGAACGCAAAACGGGAAGTGTACTATAAATCGTACACTTCCCGTTCTTTTATCTTGTCATATTCCGTATTTTATTTCTCTGCCTCAGGTGTAGCTGTAGTCTCCGCCTCAGTATCTGTCTCTGCAGTCTCATCCTCTGCTGCAACCGTAGTCTCACTCTCCTCAGCCGCCGGTGTCTCCGTTGCCTCTGTTTCAGCCTCAGATGCTGCCGGTGTTTCGGTTACTGCTGTGGAATCTGCTGCTGCGGAGTCCTCAGCTGCCGGTGTCTCTGTCACATTCGGATCCGGTGTAGGTGTCGGAGTCTGGATTGTAAAGCTGTGATTATCTGTGATCTTAATCTTCTTGATCAGTTTTTTCTCTTCTTTGATGTCGGCTTTTTTCTTCCATCCATCTGTAGTATCGTTATAAAAATCATCCTTCTTGGTATTTGTCAGAGACTCTTTCTTACTCTCTGTTGCTGTTTCATCATTCTTGGAATCCAGTCTTACCACATACCATACGGAATCTGTCTTGATAATCTCCTCGTTCAGTGCACCTTCATCCAGTTTTCTTAATGCGGTACGGACCTCATCCGGATAAGTAGTTCCGTTAGCCGCACTGTCATCGCCTTCCTCATAAGTCGGACAGGTACCGGTTGTTGCTGTCATATCTTTAGAAATCTCATCTCCAAGAGTATTGAAGTCTGCAGTAGGATCTTCTTTAACCTTGTCAAAGAATTTCTGGAGATTCTCTTTATTTGTCTTGATATCATCATCAGAAAGATCATCTCCGCTGACCTTCGCGCTTGCATAGCTGAAAGACATCTGCTGATATTCTTTCTCATCCAGCTTCACGTCTGCCTTGGCCTCAATGGCGTCTTTCATTTTCACATCGTAAGTCTCAAGCTCCAGGAAAGTTTTCACCATATCTTCATCAACTGCAAGCTCTGCAATTGTCTCATCAGAGTTTGCTGCAATAAAGTTCTTGGCAGCTTCCTCAAGAGCCTTCTGCTCATCCTCGGAGATCTCCACATTATACTCGGAAGCGTGCTCCTTCTCCAGGCACATTTTCTCAACAGTCTCAACGGATGTTGTTACCGCATTCTCACCGTAAGTCTCATCGGAATCATCACCCATCTTGGTACTCCAGATAGACATGTCGCTTCCGCCGCCAAGATACATCCTGTACATAGCCTCAGCCTGTGCCTGCTGCATACGTGCCGCAAGACTTACAACACCAAGCGGGATCTCCTGCTTATTCACTGTCACTGCAGTCTTTGTGCCGTCGAGTTTTTTATTTCCGCAGCCTGCCATCATTCCTGCTGCTGTAACGCAGACAAGAGCGGTAACTGCCGCTTTTTTTACTGAATTTTTCATTTCATCCTCCATCTATCCGTCCATAAAAATCACGGTCCGGCTCTTATTCCATAATGCTTAATTATAAACGTTTTCCTCTTTAAGAGCAAGGAATTTCACGAACTTACACGACATTTCACAAATTATCCACAAGTCTTTCCGGGAAAATATCCGGTATCCACAGACCGGATGTTTTTTCCCGTGGATAACCCTAAGCTTAGCTGATTCTTCCCTTTACTCCAGTGGCTCTGCCAGTTTTGCCAACTCCCCCGCAAACTTCATCAACTCTTCGATCAGCCTTCCCTGTGGTGTCAGGATAAATTTCGGCTCCTGATCCGCCTTAAACTGCAGTCCTCTCCGGTACTGCGCCAGAATCGCAGGAATACCTGCTGGATCCAACTTCGCTTTTTCGTAGAGCGTGATCCGCACATCTTTTCCAAGCTGCTTGATCTCCGTCACATATCCCTGATGAGCAAGGGCCTTCAGTCTTGCAATGGCAAGAAGATTCAGTACTGCTTTCGTCGGCTCACCAAAACGGTCGATCAGCTCTTCCAGCATATCGTCATACTCCTGCTGACTCTCAATACCGGCAATTCGCTTGTAAATATCCAGTTTCTGAAATTCGTTGCTGATGTAGGAATCCGGAATAAATGCATCGATATTAAGATCAATGGTCGTCTCAAAATCATCCATAGTCTGGATTCCCTTAGCCTCCTTGACAGCCTCACTGAGCATTTTGCAGTAAAGGTCATAGCCCACCGCGTTCATATGGCCATGCTGCTGAGCTCCAAGAAGATTTCCTGCTCCACGGAGCTCCAGATCCTTCATGGCGATCTTAAAGCCGCTTCCAAGATCCGAATATTCCCGCATGGCGCTGAGTCGCTTTTCCGCTGTCTCCTGAAGCATCTTATTCTTCGTATACATCAGAAACGCATAGGCAGTACGGTTAGAACGTCCTACACGTCCGCGAAGCTGATACAGCTGAGAAAGACCATATCGGTCGGAATCATGGATGATCATGGTATTTACATTGGAGATATCCAGTCCCGTCTCAATAATGGTAGTGGAAACCAGTACATCCACATCTCCGTTGATAAAATCATACATCACCTGCTCCAGTTCCCTCTGGCTCATCTGACCATGGGCAAAATCCACCCTGGCTTCCGGCACCAGCTTCGATATGCGAAGAGCTACCTCCGCAATATCATTAACCCGATTGTATACATAATAAACCTGGCCGCCACGTCGAAGTTCCCTGCGGATAGCCTCCCGGACAGTCTCCTCATCATATTCCATAACATACGTCTGGATCGGCACACGGTCCATAGGCGGCTCTTCCAGAACACTCATGTCACGGATACCAATGAGACTCATATGAAGAGTTCGGGGAATCGGAGTTGCAGTCAGTGTCAGCACATCCACATCTTTTTTCATCTGCTTGATCTTTTCTTTATGAGTGACACCGAAACGCTGTTCCTCATCAATGATCAGAAGTCCCAGATTCTTAAATTCCACATCTTTGGAAAGAACCCTGTGAGTACCGATCACAATGTCCACCTGGCCTTTTTTGATCCCCTCGATGGTCTTTTTCTGCTGGGCAGAAGTACGGAACCGGCAGAGAAGATCCACTTTCACCGGAAATTCCTTCATACGCTGCACAAAGGTGTTGTAATGCTGTTGGGCAAGAATGGTAGTGGGCACCAGATAAACGACCTGGCGGCTTTCCTGAACTGCCTTAAACGCAGCTCTCAAAGCAACCTCCGTCTTACCGTAACCAACGTCACCACACACAAGACGGTCCATGATCTTGGTACTTTCCATGTCCTTCTTGGTATCCTCGATGGCTGCCAGCTGATCCTCTGTCTCCTCATAAGGAAACATTTCTTCAAATTCCTTCTGCCAGACCGTATCCGGGCCACAGACATAGCCCTCTTTTTCCTGGCGGACCGCATAAAGCTCCACCAACTCTTTTGCGATATTTTTAACCGCACCCCGGACACGGCTCTTGGTCTTGTTCCACTCCTGTCCGCCAAGTTTATTCAGCTTGGGTGTTTTTGCATTTTCGGAAGATCCGGAATATTTCTGCAAAGCATCCAACTGGGTTGCCAGGATGTAGAGATTGCTGCCACCACGGTACTCAATCTTGATGTAATCTTTTACAACTCGGTCCACTTCCACTTTTTCGATTCCACGATAAATTCCAAGTCCATGTTTTTCGTGGACAACAAGATCCCCGATGGAAAGCTCCGCAAAATCCTGGATACGGTTTCCACTGTACTTTTTCTTCTTTTTGCGCTTCTTCTGCTCTTTGCCGAAAATGTCTGTTTCCGTCATCACC
This sequence comes from Ruminococcus sp. AM36-2AA, assembly GCF_003461955.1. Classification (GTDB taxonomy): domain Bacteria; phylum Bacillota; class Clostridia; order Lachnospirales; family Lachnospiraceae; genus Blautia_A. The sequence goes on from NZ_QTYB01000008.1 coordinate 169,889, forward strand.
GCAAATTTGATCAGCGGATACTGGAAACCACGGCGCGCATGGCCATAAACAACCATGATCTCACCGGGGCTTATGATACGGTCTGTATCCTGTCTGTAAAAAGCATTCAGGCCTTCCTCTGAGAGATCCTTTGCCAGACGCTCTGCCCTTGTCCTGGAACCGGAAAGCAGGGCGATCCGGTACCCCTGGCTTTTATACTGGAGAAGATCTTTTACCAGAAGTTCAAAACTGCTGTTGTAAGAATCCACAGATTTCACCGTGAGATCAAATTCCTCATTGATCTTCCAGCCGGAACGTCTCGGAGAAAGTGCGGACACAGCCACGCAGTTCCGTCTGTTCAGTTTCTTCTGCACTTCCTGAAAACCACAGAGCCACTGTTCCGGAAGATTTGCCTCGCCTTTTTCCTCCCTGTGCATGCGGCTCTGACGGTACTCTTCCTCCACACCTTCGCCGTTTTCTGCCAGATGGTTCAGCTCATCCAGAAACAGCAGTGTTTTTTCTTCCGGAAAATAATCCAGGAAAGATACCATATCCTCGCAGTCCATCTTTTCTGTAGCCGGATAAATGGTGATCTCATCTATATTTTCCAGAGATCTCTGGCTTTCTGCATCAAAACTCCGGATGGAATCGATCTCATCATCCCAGAGTTCAATACGCCATGGATTCTCCTCCGTCAGCGGATAGATATCAATGATCCCTCCCCGCACGGAAAACTGTCCCGGAAGCTCCACCTGGCCAACCCGCTCATATCCCAGATCCACCAGATCTGCTTTCAGCTGATCCAGATCGATCACACTGTCACTTTTAAAATGAAGAAGGCTGCTTTTGATCTTTTCCAGAGGCATCAAAAAATCCATGCATCCGTCTATGCTGGTAACCACCGTCACTTCTTCCTGCTCCAGAAGTGCCCGGATCACACGCATCCGCTGCCGGATCAGAAGATTTCCATGAATGTCTGCCTGAAAAAACAGAAGATCTTTTGCCGGATAAAAATATACATTTTTGTCATAGAAGCGGTAATCCTCATAAATTTCCTTTGCGTTACGTTCATCATCCGCAAGGATCAGATGACATGGAAAAAGCCCGGAAAGTCCATACATCAGATGGACTTTCTGGGACTCCATACATCCGGAAACATTAAGAATTCCGCGGTTTGCGCCACAGCGCTTTTTTATTTCTTCAAACTCTGCAAGGCCCTGCAGAGGCTGCAAAAATGCTTCCATACAAACCTCAATTCTTAGGCTTTTTCCTGTTATACTTATTCATCGCCGCATCCACGCCCTCGGACAGGATCATTTCCACGGCTTCCGCCGCATCGTTGATTCCCTCGTCCACAAGCTTGCGGTCGCTGTCCGAAAAATGACCCAGCACAAAATCTGCCAGATCCCAGTCTTTCGGTTTCGCACCAACACCAACACGGATACGGATAAACTTCTCAGTTCCAAGACGACGGATAATATCCTTGATCCCGTTATGTCCGCCTGCACTGCCTTTTTTGCGGATACGAAGCTGTCCCGGTTCCAGATCGATATCATCGTAGATCACGATCAGCTCTGTCTCCGGATCGATCTTGAAATAGCTGGACATCTCCTGAATCGGACCGCCGCTTAAATTCATATAGGAAAGCGGTTTCATCAGAATGGCTTTTTCACCGCCGATGATGCTTTTTCCATACATGGCATTAAATTTTACGCCGCCCTGTGGGATATTATGCTTCTCCACAAGGCAGTCGATGGTGTCAAATCCCATGTTATGGCGGGTAGCCTCATACTGCTTTCCCGGATTTCCCAAACCTGCAATTAAATACATAAAAACTCCTCAGTTAGTTGAAATATACCATCTCATCAGCAAGAGGCTCACACACTTCCACATGCTCTGCATAAAGTACAATACCCTCTCCCTGATATTCCATTCTCTTCTCAAAAGCAACCTTCGCGGTAACTTCCACCCACTGTCCTTCTGCAATCTTCGGGGCAAAAGCGCTTTTGCAGATATATCCCAGGAATGTGGTATCATCTGCACAACATGTCATGGCTGTTCTTCCTGGAACAAAGAATTTGCTTCCCATTCCACGCGGTTTCAGGGCACGTGCCTTGAAATGGACAGTTTTTCCGACGTAACGGTCCGGATGATCCATGGAATCTACAAACCAGATGCCGTAATCCTCCGGAAGGATATCGATCACCGGTGCATCAATATCAAACGGCATCTCATCTTCAAAAAGATCACCAAGCTCGCCTTCTTCATCCTCAAAGATGATCTCTGCACGCTGGTTTACCACCTTGATGCTTCTTCTGTAGGAAGGAAGCGGATCCTCTTCCTGACAGCGGTTAAAGATAACCATATCTGCATTACGGACCATGTCCATAAAAAGGGACTTCATGTTGGCCATATAAACCTGGAATGTGCTGGCATCCACACAGGTAATGTGCTGTTCCACACCCCAGCCCGCCGGTTTTTCCATCTCTTCAAACTTGCTTACCAGCCACATGCCATTGTACTCAATAATCACACGTTCCGGCTGATGCAGGATATCCATTGCCGCAAGTCTCTCCGGTGTCAGTTCTTCCTCGCTGTCGATAACCTCCACAACGGTGTTGCTCTTTTTCAGGGCTTCCTCATCATACTCCTCTTCTCCTTCTTCGCAGAGGATAAGAAGTGTTTTTCCCTCAACCTGAAAATAATCCTGCTGCAGGGTAAAGCTCAGGAAAGAGGTCTTGCCACTTTCCAGAAAACCTGTGATCAGATAAATGGGAACTTTGATCTCTTCCATAAATTTATCCTGTAAGATACTATCCGTTAATCCGGACAGTATCCATTTCCTTTCTGTAATATAAAATCTGAAAAATTTCTCTTATGTTCTGTTTTTATGCGATTCCAAAAAGCTCTTCCAGAGCATGCTCGTCAAGTTTGGAACCGATCACGCACAGACGGCCTGTATATTCCGGTGCGCCCTCACGGATCTCGGTTTCTTCCGGAACCATATCAAAATAGATCCATGTTCCGTCCTCTGCCGGAAGCATTCCTTTTGCACGGAGGATGATACCATATTTGTCAGACTCGGAAAGTGCCTCAAGGATCTTCTCAAGTCCCTCACGTGTGAATTTTTTAATTGTCTCACGGCCCCAGCTTGTGAAGACCTCATCTGCATGATGGTGATGATGGTCATGTCCACAGCCGCACTCACCGTCGTGGTGATGATGGTGCTCATGGTCATGATCATGGCCGCAGCCACACTCGCCGTCATGGTCGTGATGATGATGCTCGTGCTCGTCATGGTCGTGGTCATGGCCGCAGCCGCACTCCTCGTCATGGTGATGATGGTGCTCATGCTCTTCGTGATCATGGTCATGGCCACAGCCGCACTCCTCATCATGGTCGTGGTCATGGTGATGCTCATGCTCCTCGTGATCATGGTCATGACCGCAGCCACACTCGTCATCATGATGATGGTGATGATGCTCATGCTCTTCCTCAAGCATTTCCTGCTCCAGAGATACCGGATGCTCCATAACCTCTACCAGTTTCTTTCCGTCAAGGTTCTCAATCGGAGTTGTGATGATGGCTGCATCTTTATTCAGGCTGCGAAGAAGCTCCAGGGACTCCTGAACTTTCTTCTCAGTTGCGATATCTGTACGGCTCATGATGATGGCGCCTGCATACTGGATCTGATTGTCAAAGAACTCACCGAAGTTCTTCATGTACATCTTGCATTTCTTGGCATCAACAACAGTTGTATAGCTGTTCAGTTTGATGTCAACCTCATCCTGAACACCCTGTACAGCTTTGATAACGTCAGAAAGTTTACCAACTCCGGATGGCTCGATGAGGATTCTGTCCGGGTTGTATTTGGTAACAACTTCTTTCAGGGAAGTACCGAAATCTCCAACCAGTGAGCAGCAGATACATCCGGAATTCATCTCACGGATCTGGATTCCGGCCTCTTTCAGGAAGCCGCCGTCAATACCGATCTCACCAAACTCGTTCTCGATCAGCACGACCTGCTCACCCTGAAATCCGTCTTTCAGAAGTTTTTTGATCAGAGTTGTTTTTCCGGCGCCAAGGAAACCGGAGATAATATCAATTTTTACCATTTTGTATACACTCCTTTTAACGTAGTTTGACCAGGAAGCGTTTATACCCCCTGGTTGTATCCTGTTATGATCATGATTACAGAGAAAAATTCGTGTTTCTTTCTCTGCTATCATTATATCCAATTTGTAAAACAGACATTTATGTTCTGTTTTGCATCCAGATTAAGACAGGGATGTGAAAAGCTCACATCCCTGAAAATCGTTCCTCTTATCAGCCGTTGATCATAAAGTTCATAAGCTTGTCGATATCCTCTTTCTCTGCTGCAACGATCTCAAGTTCCGGGATCTCACCAGCGGAAAAGATGTTTGCAAGAGATACATACTGGGAAAGCTTGGATTTCAGGTTCAGTCTGTCTCCCTCTCCTGTTACAAGCTCTACTCTTCCTTTACAGCTGTCAATTACCTCAAAAAATTTATCGATATCTGTAATATGTGTTACTTTCATTTTCAAAATCTCCTTTCTTAATTAAAGGGCTGTTCTTAACTCTTTCCGTTAGATTATACCCCAGTGTTTTTAAAAAAGCAATCCCCGCCGGGCAAAAACACTTCACAGATATTTCCTGTAAATAACAAATTCCTTTGTCACATTTCTTCAATCTCAACGGTACAGTCTTTTCTTCCTTTGTTCCATTTCATAAGATAAACTTTAAATCCAAGAGAATCTCTGGCAATGGTAAAAGGTTCCTCCCTGAGCACTTCCGACTCTGTTCCCTGTTTTTTCAGTTCTGCCTGTTTTCCCCGGGCTTTTTCCACCAGAACTTTCAACTGTTCATCCGCTTCTTTTCCAAAAGAACGATCTCCGTATCCGGCAGAAGCCTCCTGCAGTTTCCCGGAAAGGCACATTGTCACCTGGATGTGTTTTGTGCAGTGAAGCATTCCTGCCAGCTTCCGTGCTACCCATTTAAACGGAAATCTCCGATAGATTCCAAGCCATCTCACAAAAGTGCGGTCTCCTGCCTCATGTGCAATTTCTTCCATTACCGAAACAGCGCTTTCTGAAGGAATCCACGGATCTTCCCTGGGGACAATATATTTCTCCGGAACAGCCGGATAACAGCAATAATTCAGCGGCGGAAACTCCACCAGTGCAGAAAGTTTCTCCTCCAGAGCATTGCAGCTGTCCCCGCCAATATAATCATATTTGTCACGGAGGATGGCCAGACGGTACTCCAGCTGCCGCAAGTATTCATATCCTTTCACCCAGAAATGACCGATCTGACTGTAATCATAGAGATGTTTTTCCAGAGTCAGGGTTTCAAAAAACAAAGTCACCACCGAATCATCCTGGTGGACCACAAGGATATATTCTCTCCCCTGCCGGCTTAAATCTGCCAGGATCTCGCCCTCGTAATCCGGTTTGTATACACCTGTCATACGGGCATTTCCAAAAACAAGAAAGCTTTCTACCGCATCATTCATAAGATACACAAGACGGATTTCGCCGTTTTTTACATAAGAATCCACTCTGTACATATTGTCATCGGACTTTTCCGCAATTGCTTCCGAAAAAGCACTTTCTGATCCTGCTTTCTGATCCTGCGGATCTTTCTCATCATTCACTGCAACCAGCTCAAACTGATCTTCACCAAGCAGCTCTGCAAGCTTCTGAAAAGCATCTGGCAACTCTTCAAAAGCCTTCTCGGAAACGTATCTCTCCGGCGCTGTTTTTCCCGCAGTATTATTTCCAGTATTCATCAATTACCTCTTTGTTCAGTTTTTCTCCGATGACGATCATGATCTCCTGGCCAAGTTTCGTTGGCTGGATACAGATCTCATGGCGGGTGGCATTCAGCTCCAGCCACTGTCCGTCTTCTTTCTTAAGAAAACCTTTTACGCGTAAAACATCTCCGCAGGACGGGTCGTTCAAGATCTTTTCTGCTGTTTCCCGAAGTTCCTCTTCGCTCTTATGAACATTCATAAAAAACAGGGAATCAAATCCACCGCCTTCTGCATAGGATTCTTTCACATAATCTTCTGCCACATACCTGCAGTTCAAGATCTTTTCCAAATCTTCGTCTGTAAAATCATCCCAGTTTTTATCCATGATTTCGCTGTCCAGACGGCGCTTACACTGGATCTGACCAAGTGCACGGTTGAGATGTTCCTTTGTGCTGTGGATCTCTTCCTCTGTAGCTTCCTGACTCCTGCTCAGAAGTACGCAACCTGCATCTGCCACCTCAGAAGCCAGCAGATAATCCGCTTCCGCAGAAAAATCCTCCGCAAGCTTGGCATCCACAATAGCGATCACATTTCCGATCTCATACCATTTATCCAGCGGTTCTTCATGCAGCGCATCAAAAAATTCATCCACATCAAAGATTCCGGATGGTTCCACGATCACACGGTCATAACCGCACATTCCCATGGCGATCAGTTTTGTCTTAAATCGACGTCTGTGACAGTCCGCATCACATCCACCAGAAACCATCTCCAGCTCACAGTTGTCTCCCATCAGATCCTGAAGCAGCATCATATCCACATTTACTGCCCCGAAATCATTTTCCAGGATACCGATGTTCATGCCTTTTTTCAGAAGATAGGAGGCATATTTTTTTATAAATGTTGTCTTCCCGGATCCGAGAAATCCGGTTATCAGATCAATTTTTATCATATTTCTTCCTTTACTTTATCTCAATAATACTCCTGTCCGGCAGACACCGGACTGTTACCAGTATATAATCTTTTGCCCACAAAGAAAAGAGGCGGCCCTGAAAAATCTTCTCAGAACTGCCTCTTTCCGGCTATTTTACCCTTTTATGATTATGTATGAAGATTACTTTGTAAACAGATCTACCAGATCCTGGCCATCGTCATAGCCCTGATCTTTCAGCTCCTGAACAAACCACTCATCTACGCCGTCTACCGCTTCTTTGAAGGAATCGATATCCATGTCAGCTTTCTCTGTGAAAGTCACACCGTTTTTGTCTGCCCAGCGTGCTTTGATCTCATCATCACTGGAACGGTTGATGTAACGCTCATACTCAACAGCTTTCTGACCACACTCGTCAACAACAGCCTGCTGCTCCGGTGTCAGCGCATCATAAATATCCTGGTTGATGCAGAAGAACAGGCAGTCATAGATTGCATCCCACATGGAGCAATATGGCTGTACCTCCTGTACACTGGCTGCATCGATGGCGGGCAACGGATTCTCCTCGCCCTCTACCGTATTCTGCTGAAGTGCTGTGTAGGTCTCGGACCAGTTCATATTTGTAGCATCTGCCCCCCATCTCTTATAACACTCCATAAGAAGATTAGAGCCTGCTACACGAACCTTCAGATTCTTCATATCATCTACAGATTTTACCTCATGCTTGCTGTTTGTCAACTCACGAAATCCGTTCTCTGCAATACCCATACAGTGAAGTCCGTAGCCGTTAAGGATCTCCTTCAGCTTGTCTCCGGCCTCTCCGTCAAACTTCGCATCTGCATCATCGTAGGAATCATAGATGAACGGCAGGGATACCACATTGAAGCGTGGATCAAATGCAGAATAGATCAGATTGGAATGCATGGAGATCTGTACCGGGTCTCCGTTCATCAATGCCTGGATTCCCTCGGACTGATTTCCGTTTGTCAGCTGATCCGCTGCGTAAATGTTAACCTTGACCTTTCCTCCGGTAGCCTTTTCCATGAGTTCACCGAACTTACGTCCTCCATCAGCCCAGGTACTTGTCTCCGTTGTGGAGCATGCAAAGTTCCAGGTTGTCTCAGGCCAGTTCAGATCACTGTAATCCTCCACGGTATCTACCGAATCCTCTGTAAACAGATCTACAAGATCCTGTGCATCGTCATAGCCTTCACTCTTAAGCTCCTTTACAAACCAGTCGTCGATTCCGTCTACTGCTTTCTTGAAGGAATCGATATCCATATCCTCTTTCTTTGTAAAGGTCACACCGTTGCTCTTCTCCCAGCGGCTCATGATCTCCTCGTCGCCGGAACGGTTGATATAACGCTCATACTCAACAGCCTTCTGGCCTGCCTCATCAACAACCTGCTGCTGTTCCGGTGTCAGGCTGTCATAGATATCCTGGTTGATACAGAAGAACAGACAATCATAGATTGCATCCCACATGGAGCAGTACGGCTGTACCTCCTGTACACTGGCTGCGTCGATCGCAGGCAACGGGTTCTCCTCACCCTCTACCGTATTCTGCTGAAGTGCTGTGTATGTCTCAGACCAGTTCATATTTGTGGCATCTGCCCCCCATCTCTTATAGCATTCCATAAGAAGGTTGGAACCGGCCACACGAACCTTCAGGTTCTTCATGTCGTCTACTGTTTTTACTTCATGCTTGCTGTTTGTCAGCTCACGGAAACCATTCTCTGCGATTCCCATACAATGAAGTCCGTACTCACCAAGGATTTCTTTCAGCTTTTCTCCGGCCTCACCGTCAAATTTTGCATCTGCGTCATCGTAGGAATCATAGATAAACGGCAGGGATACTACATTGAATCTCGGGTCAAATGCAGAGTAGATCAGATTGGAATGCATGGAAATCTGTACCGGGTCTCCGTTCATCAGTGCCTGGATTCCCTCGGACTGATTTCCGTTTGTCAGCTGGTCTGCTGCATAAATATTAACCTTGACTTTTCCGCCGGTTGCTTTTTCCATAAGCTCACCGAATTTACGTCCGCCGTCAGCCCAGGTACTTGTCTCCGTTGTAGAGCATGCGAAGTTCCATGTCATCTCCGGCCAGTCAAGATCACTGTAATCTGCGATGGTATTAAAGGAATCACTTCCGTCTCCGGCATCCTTGGAGCTCTGGCTTCCTGTGTCAGAAGACTGGTCTCCTGTATAGGAGCCCTCTTTTGCAAGCGCCTTCGGAAGAGCTGTGGAAACAGCCGGAATATAAGTGATGATCAGAAGAACTGCAACGGATGCAGCGATCATCGGCATAACTGCTCTGGAGATCTGCTGAAGAGTAACCTCCAGACCTTTTTTGATCTTGATACTGATGGCAACGAAAAGGTTTACACCTACAGGAGGTGTTACCTGTCCGATCGCAAGGTTAACTGTTGCCATAACACCGAATGCTACCACATCATAGCCCAGAGCCTTACATACCGGAAGCATGATCGGTACAAAAATATACATTGCAGAGTTTGCATCAATGAAGCATCCTGCGATCAGGAAAATGATGTTTACGATCAGAAGGAAGGTAAACTGATTATGTGCAATGCCGGCAAGAAGCTCCGATGCCGCATTTGCAATACCAAACTTGGTACATACAAAAGAGAACAGGGAAGCACTCGCTACGATCAGCATGATTCCGCCTGTTGTCTTTGCAGAATCCACAAGAATGTCAAACAGATCTTTGAGCTTAACCTCACGGTAGATCACCATACCAACAAACAGACCGTAAACAACAGATACGGCTGCAGCCTCAGTTGGTGTAAAGATACCGCCGTAAATTCCTCCGAGGATGATAACCGGCATCAGGAATCCCCAGAATGCATCTTTAAATGTATCCCAGTGCTCTTTTGCGGAGGCTTTTTCACGAGATGGCTGGATATTGTGTTTCTTTGCCTCGATCATAACGATGATCACAAGGGCAACACCCATAAGAAGTCCAGGAACGATACCTGCCATAAACATATCTGCGATGGATACACCTGTGATGGAAGCGTATACAACGAATGCGATACTTGGCGGTATGACAATGGCAATGGAACTGGACGTTGCCATCAACGCTGTGGAGAACGGTGCGGAGAAACCGCCCTGCTCAACCATAGCCGGGATCAGTACTGCTCCAAGTGCTGCAACCGTTGCAGGACCGGAACCGGAGATCGCTCCGAAGAAACATGCTACGATAACACATACGATAGCGATACCACCTTTTTTGTGTCCTACGCAGGTGTCTACGAAGTTGATCAATCGTTTGGAAATACCGGCTTTTGCCATGATGTTTCCGGACAGAACAAAGAACGGGATGGCAAGAAGCAGGAATTTACTGATTCCTGAGTACATGTTTGTAGCTACGATGGTCAGTGATGTGCCGGAATAAAGGATGGCACATACAGATGACAGACCCAGGCAGATCGCAATGGGAAGTCCCAGGATCAGGAAAATAAAGAAGGAGATAAATAAGATTGCACTGATCATTTATTTTTCCTCCTTTTCATCATCTTTTTTCAGGCAGAAGTCCAGACAGTACTCAATAAAATGAAGGATCATACAGCCTGCTCCGATCGGTACGAAGGACCAGAAGATCCACTCCGGCCAGTTCAGTACGAAAGTTCTCTTGCCGTTTGCCAGCTGTGTAAGAACTTTGTCCATTCCGTATTTAAACAGGATTGCGGAAAAAACAATGCTGAGAACCGTGATCAGGATCACAGATGGTTTTTCCAGTTTTTTCGGAAGACGGTCTGTAAACAATGTCAGACTTACCAGTCCTCCTTTTTCGCGGCAGGCAAGTGCTGCTGCCAGAAGTGTGATGAGAACGAACACCGCTACAACAAGTTCTTCTGTAAAAGACCATGAGCGGTGGATGACTTTACGGGAAAAAACATTTCCCACAGTCAGCACAAGGATCAGCAGTGTGGAAATGACCAGTACGATTTTTTCTACTGCTGCAAGTGCATTCATGAGTTTTTTGTACACTTTCATACTCTTTCCCCTTTTGTATATTTTTCCGGTTTCAGATCCTTACCGCGTGGTTTAAAATGTTTTGGATAAAAAAAATCCGTCCCCTCTCAGGGACGGATATAAAATTCCGCAACCACCCTGTTTCTCCATTGAAACAAGCACGATTCTGCAACGTACCGGCATACGCGACTTCTGTAACGGGAAGTACCCGTGAAAACCTACTTACTTGTCTGAAACTTTCGGCTTTCCTTCTCAGGGATGATATTCAAGGCAGTTCCGACGCTGCATCACACCAGTCACAGCTCTCTGAAGACGGTTCCTCTGTCTTTACTGATTCCCTTCATGGAATTTACTTCTGTTATGTGTTAACTCTTTAATGAGTTAAACCAATTCTAACTCTGTTTGTTTTGATAGTCAAGTTTTTTTTTCAAAAACTCCTTCAGGCGTTCTTTCCTTCTCCGGCGAAGTACTCCTTCACAAGCTTTACAACCACACCGGAAAGCAGGAATACTGCGATAAGGTTAGGGATTGCCATCAGACCGTTGAAGGTCTCTGCGATACTCCAGAGAAGTCCGAGATCAACAGTTGCGCCGATGATCGCTACCAGAGAGTACAGTACCATAAAAGGCCTGATAGCTTTTTCCTTAAAAAGGAACTCCGCACATCTGGCTCCGTAAAGTCCCCATCCAATGATAGTGGAAAATGCGAAGCAGCACATGGCAACTGCTGTAAAGATGGAAACCCAGTTTCCGTATGTACTGGTAAAACCGCTGATGGTAAGCTCCGCTCCTGCTGCTGCGCCATAACCAACCGGCACCCCGCTGCAGAGGATGACAAGCGCTGTCAGCGTACAGATCACGATCGTGTCCGTGAATACCTCAAAGATCCCGAAAAATCCCTGTTTTACAGGTTTTCTGGTGTCTGCACAGGCATGTGCGATGGAACCGGTACCAAGACCTGCCTCATTGGAAAAAATACCTCTGGAAACACCTTTTTTCATACTCATGAAAAAGCTTCCTACTACGCCGCCTGTCACAGATGCCGGATTAAATGCCCCTCTGATGATAGCGCTGAAAACCCCCGGAACATTTTTCCAGTTGATGATAACTACACCGACGGCAAGAATAATATAAAACAATGCCATAAACGGTACCAGCTTTTCTGTAACCTGGCCGATCCTTTTGATTCCGCCAAGCAGGATCATTGCCACAAGAATCGCAAGGATGATCCCCATAACAAGGTTTACCGTAGAAGTATTGTCTGCAGTGATCACATTGTAATTGATCAGTGCAGAATCAATGGCTGTTGTAATGGTATTAACCTGAGTTGCATTTCCGGTTCCGAAAACAGTGAGCACACCGAAGGCGGAAAACAGATAGGCCAGCCAGTGCCAGTGTTTTTTAAGACCATTCTTAATGTAATACATTGGTCCTCCAACCAGATCTCCGTTGGCATTGGTTTCGCGGAAATGTACTGCAAGTGTTACCTCGGAAAACTTTGTACACATTCCCAGAATTGCGGAAATCCACATCCAGAATACGGCTCCCGGTCCTCCGATGGCGATGGCACCTGCCACACCTGCAATATTTCCGGTTCCCACGGTAGCCGCCAATGCGGTGCAAACAGCCTGAAACGGTGTCAGACTTCCATCGGAAGCTTCTCTTTTCCGAAGCATACGTCCGATAGTGACCTTGATGGCATAGGGGAATTTCCGGATCTGGAGAAAATTCGTGCGGATACTTAAATAAAGACCTACACCAATAATACAGATCATCGCAGGAACGCCCCAGATAAAATTGTTTACAGCAGCATTCACTGATTCAATAACAGATAACATTCTATAATCCTTCCCTTATTTAATTTTGTCTTTTCGGTCAGTACGTTTGTTTGTACAAAAAAGACGATTCTCCAAATTATAGCACATTTTCTGTCGAATGTATAAGAGAAAAGCTTTATAATTTTACTGCGATAAACAAAGGAAGTGAATAAAGCACTCATCTGCGGTCAGTATCATTTTCCTCGTCATCCAGGAATGCAAGCATATATCCCCAGTATTTCTCCAGGATCTTGCCACGGCTTCCGTAGATCTCATGTTTTGTTCCGATCATATGGATATAATCGCAGGTGGTTTTTCCCTGACGGTTGATCTTTCCGGCAAAATTTTTCAGGGCACGGACAGACACCAGATCTTCGGTCTGGGCCTGGATGAGCAGCATTGGTGCCGTATACTTTTTCCAGCCGTAGAGACGCAGATACCAGCTCATCTCTGCGGAAGCCCAGAGCCAGCCATAGGACGGAGACCAGGTCTGGAGTTCTTTGTGCTCTGCGCGGAGATTTTTGTAACGCTCATATCTTGGTTTTGATGTTGCGGAACTTGTCTCAAAAGAACCGCCGCCATCATATGGTTTTTTGCCTGCTACGTATTCTTCATCTTTTCCCAGAATGCACTTCTCCAGAGCGATTCCGGTGGCTGCAGGCCACGGAACATTTCCGGTAAGAGGCCGGATCATCGGGGAGGAAAGAATTACTTTGTGAAACCAGTCCGGCTCCCAGGCTGCCGCAATACCGCCAATGGCGCCTCCCATGGAATGTGCAAAAAGATCCAGTGGCAGATCCGGGTGAGCTTTTTTTATGTAGCGGCATGCTTTCAGGAAATCACGGACATAACGTCTCCAGGTATCGATGTGTACCAGGAACGGATCTGCAGTAAGGCGGTAACTCCGGCCGTGACCACAGTGTTCCGGAATATACACGTGGTAGCCTTCTTTCAGAAAATAGTAAGCCACTTCATCGTATTTCGCTGCGGATTCTGTAAAACCGTGACTGATGACCACCACACCTTTTGGCGCATCAGACAGATACTGCAGCATGTGGATCTTACCTGTGATCCGTTTGTTTTCATTACGAAATGGGTAGTCTGCTCCCGGTACATATAGTTCTCTTCTCCGGGCTGACAGATATGGCTCTACGGTATTTTTCATGGTTTCTTCGTATTCAGTTTCATGTATGATTTGCATATTGATTAAAAACCTCCTTTACTTTTGGTGTATTGCTTTTTTCTCTGCAATTTATGTTTATCCTTTGTAAGATTTTTGAATGATCGTTGATTTCTGTCTTCTTACAGGATAACAGAATTCACTTCTTCCGGCAATATTTTTTAGTCCATTTTGCTCTTTAATTTCTGTTAAAAAATACCCGGACATTTTCGCATGTACCGGGCATTTCTGTTATGATTTCTATTATGATTTCTGTTGTGTCAAGCGAATATTCGCAATCCCGAAAAGGACTTCCCTGATTCGGTTAAAAGAATTTCACAATGTCTTCCACATCTTTACGTTTCGGGCGTGCAGGCTCCTCTGCTGCTTTTCCGATTGCAATCACTGCAACTACGGTCTCTGTTTCCGGAATGGAAAGGATCTCACGGAGCTTATCTCCTGTACGGAGTCCCATGATCACAGTTCCATAACCAAGCTCCCATGCTTTAAGAACCAGGTTCTCATTCTGAAGTCCCAGATCATAGCAGCCCCAGCCATTTCCAAGTTCATTATCCGGTGTACCGTCTTTCTGGAAACCGGAACGGTTCTGTACAAAAGTAGTAATGATCAGAGCCGCATTCTCTGCCTTGGGCTGGTTCATTTCCGGAAGGCATTCTTTGCTGATCTTCTCTACCATATCTTCAGATGTCACACAGTAATATCTTCCTGTCTGGGAGTTCTTCCAGCTTGGTGCTTCCTGTGCCGCCCTGATTATGGTAAGCAGCTCATCTTTTGTGATCTTTCCCTCCGGGCTGTATTTACGGATGGTTCTTCTCTCTTCGATCAGTTTCTGAAATTCCATATTGATCCTCCTCGCCTGGTGATGCAGAATTTGTGTAATTATTATTAAGTTCTGCGGTTATTGGTATGCTGATTTATATGTTCATATTTTTCATGAAATAATTTTAGCACAATACTGTGTTGAAATCAATTTGTACTATGAACAACGCACATACTGTAAACATTGAACACTGCTGTTCGCAAAATCACAAGCTTTCTTCTCAGAATTCCAGCATCTGTCTGGAATCTGCACCCTCCTTCTTAAAATCAGAATTCAGAAACTCAATCTTCTTCGGCTGCACCTTGATCAGGTTCATGGTATGCGGCATTTTTTTCAGCGCATCCAGCGGGATCTTCCGAAACTCTGCCGCTGCATTATACTCATCAGAAAACGGTGCCACAAGCTCTGCCTCTCCTGTCACCTGCATTCCCTTCAGTTTGCCAAAGCCCTCATATTTATCAAAAATGGCCAGACACACATGCTTATTCTTTTCCAGTGCGGCAAACTTCTCGCCGCCTTCGGAAAACATCCAGAATGCACCGTGATGATACGTATACTCGATAGGTGTGCAGCGCACAAACTCTCCCGCACCCGTTGCCAGTGCACAGGTTTTATTAGCCAGGATATACTTTTCCACTTCTTTCTTCAGTTTCGCTTCATCCAGCTTTACACTTTCTGCGTCTTTTTTCTTCCAGTAGGACGCAGCCGCCTCATATTCTTCATGGGAAAGATCTGTTTTTTCCAGAATCTCCTCACATTCATCTTTATCCAGGCACAGTGGGATTCCTGTTACGCTGTTTACATTAAATCCACCGTACCAGGTTCCTGTCACCTCTAGGATATCTCCTACTTTATAGTCGGAAGAATACTCGTCATTCTTTTTGATCACTTTGATCTTTGCCATGTTTTATCCCTCCCATATCTTGGCAATATATCCAAGTTTCACTAATAAATATGATTTTTCCGAAAAAAGTTGTCAATTAACAGACGCTTTATCTTTACGATTTACCACATAAATTCCCACGCAGACAAGGAACAGTGCGATCAGGCTTCCCAGATTAAATGCCTGACGTACTTCTCCCAGGACCAGTGCAGACAAAATCACACTGAACAGCGGATTTACAAATCCAAAAATGGCAACTCTGGATACATCATTCCATGCAAGCAGCACTGACCACAGCGTATAAGCCACAGCGGAAACCATCGCAAGATAAAAAATAATTCCGATTCCTGCTGCATTCACCACTCCCAGATGTCCGCCCATTATTTTTCCGATAAGGAACAGAACAATTCCTCCCATGGTAAACTGTGTTCCGCTGAGTATTACCGGCGACACTTTTCTGGAAAAAATATTAATCAGTACTGTAGACATTCCATAAGAAAACTGCGCGATCAGGATAAATCCTTCTCCCGTAAGCTTAAATCCTACATCCAGGGAATTTCCCATCAGGTTGATCACAACGACGCCTGCAAAACCCAAGATACATCCGATCATCTTTCTTCCTGTCATACGCTCCTTACGGAAAATAAAACAGGATAACAGAATTGCGATAAAGTTTCCAAGGCCTGTGATGATCGCACCTTTTACTCCGGAAGTATGCGCCACTCCGATATAAAAGAAGAAATACTGACACACCGTCTGCGCCAGGCAGACCGGTACTGCATATTTCAGGATCGTCCGGTCCGGGATCATCACTTTCCGTTCACTGATGGACGCAAAGATCAGTACCAGAATCCCTGCCAGTGCAAAACGCACTCCCGCAAAAACGATCTGGCTTGCGGTATCTGCAGAATCCACCTGCATCAGACGATATCCTGTCTTGATCAGCGGGATCGCACTTCCCCAGAGAAGACAGCAGACACAGGCAAGTGCCGCCACCACCCAGGTTTTTGTCAACGTTGTTTTTGTTTGTTCCATTTGTTTATTCTCTCTTTCCCAAAACTTCTTCCATCTGACTTAAGATGGATCTTATTTCATTTATTGCACTGATGCTGACATCTCGAAAATCAATCTTTTTCTCTTTTCCGCGAAGTTCCGATTCATAAGTTCTGGCTTTCTCTTCATCTTTGTCCTTATATCTGGCTTTTCCAATCCACCAGGCATTGGAATCCGCATGATCCGGATATTCCGTACTTCCCTGGATCAGAAAATCCTTCGGCGTTTCTGTCAATGCTGTTTTCAGTTTTTCTGCTTTATTCCGAAATTCTTCCGTTACCTGCGGGTAATGTTCTTTTATATAGAAGAGATTTTTGTGAATGCAGGTGGCACTTTTTTCCATCAGTTTCCGTTCTTCCGGATTCTTAAAATTATCATATTCCCCTGGTTTCACTTCCCAGCCACGGATAGACTTACTCAGTTCCATCAGCCAGTACACATGTCGAGAAACATCATCCGGGAACATGAAATAGGTAGAAAATTCATGATCGATCATCGGCGCAAGGCTGATAATCTCGCCCTCTTTATCACAGAGAAAAGCTACATTCTCATAATGATAATTCTGGTCTCCCTTCAGAACAGAGATCAGTACCTGCATGGCAAGCTGCTCTGCCAGATCTTCGTGTTTCTGGAAAAATTCCGATTCAAAGATGTCCCGGTAATCGTAAAACATCTGGCAATAGTTTACATAATTATCTATGTCGACTTTTTTATCCGGATATTTTCGGAAAAACTCCAGAAGATTCTGAAGGGACTCTCCCTCCTTATATGCCACAGGAACTGCGGTTCCATAATCAAGATATTTCTCATTTACTTCCTCATAACCTTCACAGGTCGCCAGCTCGTACTGAGGCGCAGGCATAAAATATTTATTGATGACCGTTGACCAGAATACCTCTGCATAAGCATATAGTGGTGTCGAAAATGGCTTGGATTTCGTCAGTGGTTTAAAGATCATGTTCCCTGGAAATATGGGGAAATGCTTTTCCCCGCTTACCACACCTACTGCTTCAGCTTTAAGGTTTCCAATGCGGTCTTTGTATTGATAATGTGTAACTTTATAACACATAGCAGTCATATCGTATTGCTTTCCCCTTCAATGTATAAGACGGTTCCCGACCGGCAAGACATTCACTTTTCAGCGGACGTTTGACAATGATCTTATCCGGATTCGCCTTGATCGCTGCATCAAAAAGATCCGTTTCCTCAGAACACGGTGGTTCCAGTTTCTGGATCAGCTGAAGTTTCTTATTGATCAGGCTGGATTTCTGTCTTGCCGGAAACATAGGGTCCAGATAGATCACGTCCACCGGATCAAGAAGTTTTGACATGCATTCCACACTGTTTCCTTCGATCACTTTCATACGACTGGCAATGTCTTTCAGATCTATATTTTTCTTCGCACGGCGAATCGCATCTTTCAGAAGAGCTGCGATCACCGGATTCTGCTCATACAAAGTAACTTCATACCCCTGAGCAGCCAGAAGAAAGGCATCTTCCCCCATTCCGGCTGTGGCATCAATGGCCTTCCTGCCCTCTTTATCAGACTTGGCAGCTTTCACCAGCATCTCATGCTGCAGCCGTCCATTGGTCACTCTGTGCAGCATAGACTCTACGAAATCCCCCTGATAGGTCAAACCAAATCCCGACAGAGATACCCCTTTAGAATCAAACCGGACAGTAAGATAATCCCCCGGCTTATCCTGAATCGGCGCATCCGTCCTCCTGGCAAAAGACTCTGCCTGATCCCTTTGTCCACCCTTTCCAAGGCAGACTACGATTTTATTGTTCATTTTTGTTGTTCTCACTTCCATGGTTGTTTGTGGTAATCCTGAAGATATAAGTATAACATAGTATTACCAAAACATCGTATCATTTTTTTGAGAATGTCACATCATTTCTTAATGTTCCTCCACGACAAACGCATGAATGGTTAGCAACTGCAAATTCTATTTTTTT
>NZ_QTYB01000009.1:0-60778 GCF_003461955.1 Ruminococcus sp. AM36-2AA
GAAAAGGGGTGTGTTCACAATTTATTTACTCATGCGTTTGTCGTGCGAATCTTTCGATCCGGAATTTTTTTGTATCGGTAACTTTTCTGTTATCCGACAGATTTCTGATATCTGTCTGTTTTTATAAGCATAGCTGCATTTTACTCTCAGCCAGCCAGGTGGAACATCTCGATCAGGAAGATCCAGCTCATTCCATAGTATGTTATCACGGCTACAAGATCGTTCACCGTAGTGATCAGCGGACCTGAGGCTACTGCCGGATCCACACCAACCTTTTTGAAAAACAGCGGTATGCAGGTTCCCACTGCACTGGATACCAGCATGGCCACCAGCAGGGATAATCCGATACAGCCGGATACCGCATAGGCAAATACGAGAGTTTTTCCTTTGAATAAGAAAATATACAATCCGATCAGTACAAAAGACAGAATTCCGAGCAGACCACCGTTGCAAAGGCCGATCCGCATTTCCTTCAGCACAAGCTCTGCTTTCTGTCTGCCCGTCAGTGTCTCATCCATCAGTACACGGATGGTTACAGCCAGGGACTGGGTTCCAACATTTCCTGCCATATCCAGGATCAGAGACTGGAAACACATGATGATCGGCAGACAGGTAACTACTTTTTCAAATATTCCCACAACAGAAGATACCACCATACCAAGACCCAGAAGAACGATCAGCCAGGGCATTCTTTTTTTCATGCTTTCAAAAAGAGGTTCTTTCAGATCTTCCTCTGCAGTCAGACCAGCCAGCTTTGCATAATCCTCTCCCATCTCATCGTCTACCAGATCGATGATCCCTGCGGATGTGATCACTCCAAGGAAACGATTGTCATCGTCCAATACAGGAATAGAATCTTCAGAATAATCCTTCAGCCGTTCCATACAGTCGTCGATCTGCTCAGTACCATACACATATGGATAGGAAGTTACGATCAGCTCTTCCATAGGATGGTCCTGTCTTGCTGTGATCAGGTCCTTCAGATCTAGAGCTCCATAAAACTCCCCTCTGTCCGTCACTGCAAAGATCGTAGAAATATTATCATTATCTGCCGCCTGGGAAACCAGCTCACTCATAGCCTGCTTTACGGTCAGGTTTTCACGGATCACAATGCAGTTCGTTGTCATTCTGCTTCCGATCTCATCCTCATCAAAGGAGCGGATCATTTCAATATCTTTCCGCACCTGTTCATCCAGAAGCTGGATCAGAAGCTTGCGTTTTTCTTTATCGATCTGCTTTAAAACATCTGCCAGGGCATCGGTTTCCATTTTGGAAAGAATGGCTGCCGCTTTTTTTACATCCATCTCTTCCAGATATTGTACAGTTTCTTCTTCCTCCAGATATTCAAAAACATCTGCCAGCATACTGCTTTCCAGGATACGGTATAGTCTGCTGCGCTCCGCAGTGCTTAATTCTCTTAATACTTCCGCCAGATCGTTTTCGTGGAAATCCTGCAGCCTTTCACTTAAAACTGCCGGAGAAACACTACTTCGGATCAGACTCAGAATATCTTTTGAAAAATCCTGATTTCTTTTTGTCATTTTCTCATCCTCCTCACATAGTTTCGCACAAAACACGCACACCAAAAACAGACATGTTAAAGCATGTCTATGTGCTGTTTGATTTTCGATTGTGTTTCCTTGGGATTTGAATGTAAAACGGAAAGAAATAATATACGTCCGTTTTACTGTATGAATTCTCAGAATGAGAAGAATGAAAAAATGTATATTATGACACTATTAAAACAGAATGGAACAATCCCGTCCCTCTCTGCGCCTTCCATCTTCCATTCCGAGAGCTACAACTTCGCCCATGAGAATCACAACTGTCCATTCTGTTCACCTGCCTTTTTTCTTAAAATATTTTTTTCAACCCGGCCATTATAACGTCCCCGGCCGGGTATGTCAACCGTGTTTATGGTTAAATTTATCGTAAATCCGGGTAAAATTCCCCGCTCTGCAAAGTATCTCTTGTTTTTAGCTCAGCCATTTCCAATTTTGAAATCAAATTACACTTTTACATCCGAAGCAGTTTCGGTTAAATTAAAAAGTCCAACAATAAATGCTTCTGCACGGATCTTCAGCATTTACTGTCGGACTTTTATCCTTT
Source organism: Ruminococcus sp. AM36-2AA (assembly GCF_003461955.1). Classification (GTDB taxonomy): domain Bacteria; phylum Bacillota; class Clostridia; order Lachnospirales; family Lachnospiraceae; genus Blautia_A. The sequence goes on from NZ_QTYB01000009.1 coordinate 2,110, forward strand.
TATTCCTTTTTGAAATATATCACAATATCATATTGTAGAGCAAAAGATTATTCTGCGTGCTCTTTCAGGTACTCTGCACGTCCCTCTTCGTAGAGGTTATTTCCCTCGCTGTCAATGATGACTACAAGCGGCATGTCTTCCACATAAAGCTTGCGGAGTGCTTCTGCTCCAAGGTCTTCGTAAGCGATAAGCTCTGCTTTTTTGATGCATTTTGCAAGAAGTGCACCTGCACCGCCGATGGCTCCGAAATATACGCCGTCATATTTTTTCATTGCATCTACGACTTCCGGAAGGCGGGCACCTTTTCCGATCATTCCTCTGGCGCCTACGGACATCATGGTCGGTGCATAGGCATCCATACGGCCGCTGGTTGTAGGGCCTGCGGAGCCGATGACTTCACCTGGCTTTGCAGGAGTCGGACCTACATAGTATATGGTAGCGTCTGTAGGGTCAAAAGGAATCTTTTCTCCTTTTGCAAGGGCCTCGCACATTCTCTTGTGACCTGCGTCACGGGATGTATAGATGGTTCCTGTCAATAAAACCTGGTCGCCTGCATGGAGAGTTCTTGCCAGCTCTCTTGTCAGAGGCAGTGTGATCTTTCTTCTTTCCATATTAAAGCACCTCCGTTTTATGACGTGTTACATGGCAGTTGATGTTAACTGCACATGGCATACCTGCGATATGGGTAGGCATAGTCTCGATGTTCAGACCGATAGCTGTGGTCTTTCCGCCAAAGCCCTGAGGTCCGATACCAAGCTTGTTGATCTTCTCCAGCATCTCTTTCTCAAGATCTGCATAGTAAGGATCCGGATTCTCTGTATTCAGAGGGCGCATCAGCGCTTTCTTTGCAAGAAGCGCACATTTGTCAAAAGTTCCTCCGATACCAACACCAACTACCATAGGCGGACATGGATTCGGACCTGCAGTTTCTACAACCTCAAGAATGAAATCCTTGATTCCCTGAAGACCTGCGGATGGTTTGAACATACGGATCTGGCTCATGTTCTCGCTTCCGAAACCTTTTGGTCCTACAGTAACTTTTACCTGATCTCCGGGAACGATCTCTGTGTAGATCATTGCCGGTGTATTATCGCCTGTATTTCCACGACGGACAGGATCTTTGACAACGGATTTTCTCAGGTAACCTTTGTCGTATCCGCGGCGTACACCTTCATTGATGGCATCATTTAAATCTCCGCCTGTAAAGTGGACATCCTGACCAATTTCAAGGAATACGCATGCCATTCCGGTATCCTGACAGATCGGAACATTCTCACTGTCCGCAATATCAAAATTCTCGATAATGTTATCAAGGACACCTTTTGCGATCTCGCCGTCCTCGCAGGCACGGCAGGTTTTGATAGCATCCTTCACATCTTCCGGGAGATGTTCATTGGCTTCGATACAGAGTTTTTCGATAACCTCTGTAAGTCTGCTTACTTCGATTTCTCTCATAATAGACTCCTTTCGCTTATCTCATATGTTTTTATTATCATAACATATTGTTAACGTTCGTGGCGGGCATATTTCGGCAGAAGCATAGGAGATACGTCTCCTGTATCAACTCCTGCATTTTTCAGTTCCTCTTCATATTTTCTGATATGATCCAGGTTCATTGTGCCAAGCTCTACCTCTTTGCATTTGGCAGCTGCTTTTTTACCTGCATTTCGTCCGAATACAATTACATCAAGAAGAGAGTTGCCCATCAGTCGGTTTCTTCCGTGGATTCCGCCTGCTGCCTCTCCTGCAACCAGAAGGTTCGGGATTTCTTTTGTAAAGCCGTCTCCGTTGATCTCAAGTCCACCGTTCTGATAATGAAGGGTCGGGTAGATCACGATCGGGACTTTTCTCATATCAATGCCGTAGTTCATGTACATACGGAACATGGCAGGGATCCTCTTTTCGATAGTTCCCTCACCGCCCAGGATCTCGATCATCGGAGTATCCAGCCATACACCTTTTCGTCCACCTGGAACTTCAACGCCACGGCCTTCCTCACACTCACGGATAACACCGGAAGCATTTACGTCACGGGTTTCCAGCGGATGGATATAAGCTTCTCCGTTTGCATTTACAAGCTGTGCACCAACGGAACGAACCTTCTCTGTTACCAGGGCACCAAGGATCTGTGACGGATAGATCGCACCTGTTGGATGATACTGGATAGAATCCTGGTAAAGAAGGGAAGCGCCTGCTCTGTATCCAAGTACGAGTCCGTCAGCAGTTGCTCCGTAGTGATTGGAGGTTGGGAATCCCTGATAATGCATTCTTCCTGCACCGCCGGTTGCAATGACAACCGTTTTTGCTCTTGCAACGGAATAGTCTCCGGTTTCCATGTTGAGAAGAACTGCACCGGCAGTCTGACCTTTTTCATCCTTCAGAAGTTCTACAGCGGAGGTGAATTCCACTACCGGGATCTTAAGATTTAAGACCTCATCACGGATAGTACGCATGATCTCTGATCCGGAATAATCCTTTGCAGCATGCATTCTCTTTCTGGAGGTACCGCCGCCATGTGTAGTGACCATGGTTCCGTCTTCTGCTTTATCAAACTCAACACCAAGGTCGTTGAGCCATTTGATCGCATCCGGGGCTTCCATTACCAGTCTTTTTACCAGCTCCGGTTTTGCTGCAAAATGTCCGCCTCCAAAGCAGTCCAGATAATGCTGTACCGGAGAATCATTTTCTTTATCTGCTGCCTGGATCCCGCCTTCTGCCATCATGGTGTTGGCATCACCGATACGGAGTTTTGTAACGATCATAACGTTGGCACCTGCGTTGTGAGCCTCGATGGCACAGGAAGAGCCTGCTCCGCCACCGCCGATGATCAGTACATCTACATCATAATCGATTTTTGTAAGATCGATTTTTTCGTTGAGCAGACGGCTTTCCGAATGGAGCATTTTTGTCAGTTCCAGTGGTGCTTTCTGTCCCTTGTTCGGTCCTACCTTGATCTCTGCAAATGCATCCGGGTTATAATCCGGATGGAATTTTTTGAGAAGAGCATCTTTCTCATCTGCACTCAGACGTCTTGGCTCTGTTGCCATACGCTCCGCTCTTGTAGCCTCTACCTTTTTGATGGATTCCATCATATTTTCTGGATATGGTGCATACATGTTTTACGCCCTCCTACTTCTCGATTTCTCTGCTGTTGTAAAGTTCCTGCATCTCTGTGATGGGTTTCTGCATGATCTGCTCAATCATGTCATCAAATTTACCTTCGTGGATCTCTTCCACACGTTTCTCCAGATGCTCACTTTTTGGTGCGATGTATTTGCCGGTGAGACGTCTTGCCAGAAGGCCTACCATCGGATGGGAAATTCCTGCCGGGCATCTTACGGAACAGCAGCCGCAGCTTACACAGTCAAAGGATTCCTCTGCACATTTTTCAAGCTCGCCTCTCTGCGCATATGCAATATACTGCATGACATTTAAGTCCTGTGTACAGGCCTTTGTGCAGGCATTGCATCCGATACAGCTGTAGATCTCCGGATAAAGCTCCATCATTACCTGCTGGTTCGGCTTAAGATCTTCTATATTATAAAGTCTCTTGTCTGTAGGGAAGAACGGGATACTTGCCACATACATTCCCTCCTGCACCTGTGTCTGACAGGCGAGACAGGTTTTCAGCTCATTCTGTCCCTTGATCCTGTAGATGGTCGCGCAGGCACCGCAGAATCCGTGTCTGCAGCCGCATCCTCTTTTTAATGTATAACCGGCATATTCCATAGCTGTCATAATGGTCAGATCACCGGGAACGCTGTATTTTTTACCGAAAAAATATACGTTTACCATATTATTTTCCATGTTGGTGTCCTTTCTTTTATCCAAATCGTACGCCATGTGGAACAGCCATCTCACACGTGCCCGTCGCAACGCTCTGCTGAACTAAGTACTAACTGCGACTAAGGAGTTCAGGAGAGCCTTCACTCCTAAGTCTTCGTAAGTACTGGATTTCAGCGCCGCTAAAACCGCTCCTAAAATGGGCATCTTAGCGAGATGGCTGTTTCACATGGCTGTGTACTGGCTATAACCAGCGCATATATTTGAAAGTTTCTTAGGTGCAATCTATAACTTAGTACTCATTAGGTAATTCATCCACCTCATCACATCGAAATACCGGGCCGTCTTTGCAGACGTATTTGTCTCCGATGTTGCAGCGGCCGCATTTTCCGACACCGCATTTCATACGAAGCTCCAGTGTGGTATATACCTGATCTCTGGAGAAGCCCAGCTCTTCCAGTCCTGCCAGAACGAATTTGATCATGATCGGCGGGCCGCAGACCAGAGCGGTCTTATTGGTATCAAAACCAATCTCCTTCAGATAATTCGGAACAAATCCCACATGACCGTCCCAGCCTTCCTGCTCGCGGTCAATGGTAAGATATACATTTACACCTTCTGTTTTCATCCATACTTCCTGGATTTCCTTAAGCTGCACCAGATCATCTGCGGAACGGGAACCATAGAGAATATCTACTGTTCCGTAATCCTCACGGTTATCCAGCACATAATTGATCACGGAACGAAGAGGTGCCAGACCGATTCCACCTGCGATGAACAGGAGATTTTTTCCCTTTAACTTATCTTCCACCGGAAAATGATTTCCGTATGGTCCGCGGACTGCGATCTCATCTCCAACCTGAAGGCTGTGGAGATGATCAGTAAGGGATCCGCATTTTTTGATGCTGAATTCCTGATAATCCTTTACAGTCGGAGAAGAAGTAATGGAAAACATACCTTCACTGACTCCCGGTACACAGACCATGGCACACTGTCCTGGCATATGCTCGAAAAGCTTTCCACCCTCCGGAGCTTCCACACGGAAGGTTTTTACATCCGGTGTCTCCTGACGGATATCTGTGATCACGCCAACCTTGGGGATCAGCGTATCCAGTGTATAATTTTTATGACAGGTACATTCACTCATTCTTTTCACCTCCCTGTTTTTCAAAGGCCTTGATGACTTTTACGATATTTAAAGATTCCGGACATTTCTCCACGCAGCGGCCGCAGCCAACACAGGAGAACATGCCGTCATTATTTAACGGATAATAAACAAGCTTATGCATAAATCTCTGACGGAATCTCTGCATCTGGCTGGTACGGTTGTTTCCGTGAGCCATCATGGTAAAATCAGAGTACATGCAGGAATCCCAGCAGCGGTAACGGTGAACACCGTGCCCTGTGTCGTAATCCTTAATGTCATAGCACTGACAGGTCGGACATACGAAGGTACAGGTTCCGCAGGCAAGACAAGGCTTGTACAGTTTCTCCCATACAGGAGAATTGAAACGGTCCATGTATTCTTCCTGCGCCCATCCTTCCAGTGAAAGATGTGTATATGGAAGAAGCTCGATAATACCACGGATCGCCTTCTTCTCCTCTTCTACCTTTGTCTCATCAGCATCTGCCAAAAGCTCCTTCACAGCTTCTGTCAGAGCATTTCCCTTTTCTGTGAGAGGCTTCCAGAAAAGCTCTCCCTCGATGATCCAGGCTGCAACATCTGCTTCCGGATCTGCAGCATCAATGCCAAATACTTTACAGAAGCAGCTTTCCTCCGGTTCATGACAGGCAAGCGCTACAATAGTTCCATGTTCTCTTCTTGCCTGGTAAAAAGTATCCACCGGATCCCCAAGGAACACATTGTCGAGAACTTTCACGCCCTGTACATCACAGGCTCTCATTCCGAATACGACAAAATTCTGGTCTTTTAGTGCCTGAGGCTCAATGCTGATATTTTTCCCATCTTTTTTACAGGTATAGAGATTTTCACTCTGCGGAAAGAAAGCATCCTTCGGTGATTTCACGGTTTTCAGTGTTTCAAGGGAAACTTCTGCATCCTCGCTCCATGCCTTGAAGTTCACCTGCTCACTTACCTTTACCGGTAAATATAATTCCTGGTCTGCGGCAATTTTCCGGAATAATGCCGGCAGATTTTCTACTGCGATCTTATACATACATTATCCCCTTTCTGCCACGATCCCTGGCTCTACATCCTCAAAGGTAAAGCTGGTAAGCGGACCCTTTGACTCCGCATCCTCGCCTGCCTGATACTCACCGTAAAACGCATCAATATCCTTGATAAACTTACGGTTAAACAGATGAAGGGGAATTCCCTGCGGGCAGACTCTGCTGCACTCGCCACAGTCCGTACATCTTCCGGCTACATGGAAGGCACGGATCACATGGAACATCTTTTCCTCAAAGGAATCCACATTTGCCTTCTGGGCGCTGTCGAATTTGTTGCTGTCAAAAACGCATTTGCGGCAGCTACAGGCCGGACATACATTACGACAGGCATTACAGCGGATACATTTACTCAGCTCGCTCTGCCAGAATGCAAATTTTTCTTCCGGACTCATTGCCTCGATCCGCTCAACTTCTGCGAAACGGTCAGCGTCCTTTGTCTCCTTTGACTCACCGATCAGTTCATCGTAAATTTTATGCTCTTTTCCTTTACATACATGGCAGCGTTCCAGCATGGCATCTTTGTATGCACAGGTTTTTTCTCCGTAAACAGTATCCACAGTCAATGTCTCTGCATCTCCGGTAATCTCTGCTCCGGAAATTCCCCGGATACCCTTGATCCCCATTTTGCGGATCTTTTCAATATCCAGCTTTCCTTTACAGCCAACACCTACGATATAGGCTTTCTCTCTGTCCACGCGATGCTCTTTTAAAAGCTGGTTAAAGCTGTATGTATCGCAGGGCTTCAGACAGACCATGGTTTTTCCTTCCAGCTTGGAAGCTTCGATCATATATTTGCTTAAATTGGCACCGCAGAATCCATCATAGACAAAATCCTCCAGAGATTCCGGTGTCTCAAAATAGGCCGGTTCCGGATTAAAGGCAAGATCTCCGGCTTTCCACCCAAGAACCCGGGCTACCGTGCCATCTGCAAGCAGTTCTTTTGCACGTTTTATCAGCTCCTGCATCTTATATCCTCCAATCTCACGTTTTTACCAAGTGAATGGATCTTTTCAACAAACTCATTCATAGTCTGTGAAAATTTCACGCCCTCTGCGGCAGATACCCATTCCACACGTGTTCTTCCGTTTTCCACACCAATATAATCCAGCATTGAAAACAGAAGTGTCATACGTCTTCTTGCATAATAGTTTCCGGTACTGTAATGACAGTCTCCCGGATGGCATCCGCACATGATCACACCATCGGCTCCTTTTTCAAAGGCACGGAGGATGAACATGGGATTGACACGGCAGGAACATGGAACACGGATGATCTTTACATCCGCCGGATAGCTCAAACGGCTGCTTCCTGCAAGGTCTGCTCCGGCGTAACTACACCAGTTACAGCAGAATGCCACGATCTTTGGTCTGAATTCTTCCTTTGTTTCTATCGACATATTGCATCCACCTCCGCGATAATCTGTCTGTTGGAGAAGCCCTGAAGGTCCATGGCTCCTGACGGGCAGGCTACTGTGCAGGCACCGCAGCCCTGGCAAAGTGCTGTATTGACAACCGCAACTCTTCTTGTCTCACGGATACCGTGATCGTTGACCTGTTTCTCCTCATAGGAAATCGCTCCGTAAGGACATACATTTGCACAGGTAGAGCATCCGTTACAGAGAAGCTCGTCGGATTTTGCCGTACATGGATTGGTGGTCAGCTTGTCCTTTGCAAGAAGTCCTATAGCCTTTACAGCCGCAGCTCCTGCCTGGGCAACTGTCTCCGGGATATCCTTTGGTCCCTGGCATACACCGGAAAGGAAAATTCCTGCTGTCGGTGATTCTACAGGACGAAGCTTTGCATGGGCTTCTGTAAGGAAATTGTTGGTGTCAATACTTGCAGTAAGCATGGTAGCGATCTTACGTACATCCGGATTCGGTTCAATGGCTGTTGCAAGAACTACCATATCTGCTTTCTTAAAGATCTGCTTATTATCAAGAAGATCCGAGCCCTGAACAAGAAGTGTTCCATCCGGCTGCGGGATTACTTTTCCTACCTGACCTTTGATGTAGTTTACGTTATACTGCTCAACTGCTCTTCTGTAAAACTCATCGAAGTTTTTACCAGGTGTACGGACATCAATATAAAATACCGTCACATTGGTATCCGGATATTTATCACGGATCAGCATGGCATGCTTAGCTGTGTACATACAGCAGATCTTGGAACAGTATGGCTTTCCACGGTCATCGGAGCAACGGCTTCCAACACACTGGATAAATACGATCTCCTTCGGTGCTTTTCCATCGGAGAGGCGCTCAAGATGTCCTTTTGTAGGTCCTGCAGCATTCATGATACGCTCCAGCTCCAGAGATGTGATCACATCCTTGCTCTGGCTGTATGCATATTCATCATATTTGTCAAGCTTGATGGTATCAAATCCGGTTGCCACCACGATCGCTCCGTATTTCTGTGTTACGATCTCATCCTGCTGATCGTAATCAATGGCTCCTGCCTGACATACTTTGGAGCAGACACCACATTTGCCTGTCTTAAATTTCAGGCAATGCTCTCTGTCGATCACAGGAACATTTGGAATTGCCTGTGCAAACGGAGTATAGATAGCTGACCGGTTGTTCAGCCCTCTGTTGAACTCATTGGGAATCTTTTTGGAAGGACATTTTTCCTGGCAGACTCCACAGCCTGTACATTTGTCCATGTTGACACTTCGCGCTTTTTTGCGGATATCAACAGTAAAATCTCCTACAAAACCTGCAACTTTTTCTACTTCACTGTATGTATAGATATTGATCTTTTCGTGAGCTGCAGCCTCCACCATTTTTGGAGTAAGGATACATGCGGAGCAATCCAGAGTAGGGAAGGTTTTGTCAAGCTGTGACATTCTTCCGCCGATACTTGGTGTTTTTTCCACAATATCAACTTCATAGCCTGCATCGGCAATATCAAGAGCCGTCTGGATTCCGGCGATACCGCCTCCGATGATCAGGGCTCTCTTTGTAACCTGGCTTTCTCCCGGCTGAAGAGGAGCATTTAAATTGACTTTTGCTACTGCTGCTCTTGCAAGGATCACGGCCTTCTCCGTAGCCTCCTGCATATCCTTGTGGATCCAGGAACAGTGCTCACGAATATTTGCGATCTCCACCATGTATGGATTCAGGCCGGCCTTTTCCGCTGCTTTACGGAAAGTTGCCTCATGCATACGCGGAGAACAGGAACAGACAACCACTCCTGTGAGATTTTTTTCACGGATAGCTTCCTGGATCCTGGACTGTCCTGCTTCGGAACACATATACTGATAATCTTCTGCATGGACAACTCCTGGCTCTTTTGCAATGATCTCCACAACCTTTTTCACGTCTACCGTAGCGGCAATATTACTTCCGCAATGACAGACAAATACACCGATTCTCTGCACTTTCTCACCTCCTGTATCTTCTGAACGCACTTACAAGCAGCTGCTGAGGAAGCTCCGGATCAAGAAGCTCCGGAATTTCATTTGGTGAAAGATAGTCTCCGCCTTTTTCCCGAACAACCAGCTGTCTTGCCCCGTCAATGATCTTTCCGGGTTTTACGTCTCGCGGACAGCGCTCCACACAGGCAAAACAGGAAAGACATTTCCACAGGGATGCTGAATTTACAAGTGCTTCGATATTTTCATTGATCACGTAGGACACAAACTGATGAGGCTTGATATCCATCTCGTCAAAGGATGGGCAGGTAGCAGAGCATTTGCCACACTTCATACATTTCAGAGGATTGGTCCCGCTGATCTCCTTTATTTTTTCCGCAGCAGAATGGTTATCTCTCATTTTGCCACCTCCTCTTTGACGCCAAGGGCTTCTGCCAGAAGCTCTGTAAAATAGTAAACCGGCAGTCTGTTTCCGGCATTTTTATTCAGATTATATTTGCACAGTGGACAGGCAGTGATCAGCATATCTGCGCCAAATCCGGCTGCACTTTCTTCGATCTTTTCACACATATTCTGTGACATTTCTTTTTCTTTCAGGGATATATATCCTCCACAGCATTCATTTCTGTAAGGATAGATCACAGGCTCAGCGCCAAGGGCACGGATAAAATCCTCCATGATCCTTGGATTTTCCGGATCATCAAATGCCATGATCTTTCCAGGTCTCAGAAGCAGACATCCGTAATAGGCTCCGATCTTCTTTCCGGTAAAAGGATTTACTACTTTTTCTTTCAGTTTATCAAAACCGACTCTGTCCCGGAGAACCTCCAGATAATGGAGAACGGTTGTCTCTCCTTCATAGGGAGCTTCCAGCTGCATATAATTGTTGGCTCTGGTCCGGATATCTTCCACATTTTTCATATCATCATTGACACGCTTGATCACATGATGACAGGCTGAACAGATCGTCACCAGATCCTGGCCTTTTTCTTTTGCCTGGTTTAACGCACGGACGGAAGAAAGCTTTGTGGCGATCTCGTCTGTGCCAAGCGGATAAACACCACCACAACACTGCCAATCCTCGATCTCCTCAAGCTCAAACCCAAGGGCTGTGGCACTGGCTCTGGCATACTCATCCAGATCTTTGGCCTTTGTTCTCAGGGTGCAACCCGGATAATAACTGTACTTCATACTTTTCATTATCCTTTCTTAGTCTAAAATCTGACGGTTTAAATGCATCTTTTTTATCTAAATATTGTTTATTTTTTAACAATATATACATAAAAAAAGGAAACCTGACTAACACTTACTTGAGATTTTTTCTTAAAAGTGCTCAAATAAAAGAGGTAAAACACTCTTCCTCCGCAATTAAGAAGTGTATTAGCTCGATTTCTTAAATCATCATAACACGATATTCTTATTTCTACAAGTCATTTCCAGTAATTTCTTGTGTTTTTTTTAACACACTTTTAAAAATTCTTCTCATTACTGACACGGTGTTGTAATTTCCTGTGGCATAAAAAAGCTCCGGATTTCTCCGAAGCTTTTTTAAGTCTATCTGACTCATCCGGCCAGATTACCCGGCTTTAGACCAGGTGACTGTTTTCTTTTTCAATCAGTAAATAATGATCGGGTATCCCGCATCAATCGTCTCATAGATCAGTGCCGCCTGATCCTTTGGCAGGTTGATACATCCGTGGCTTCCGTTGGTCTTATACCGGTTTCCACCAAAAGAGGACTGCCAGGAAGCATCATGAAGTCCCTGTCCGTAGACAAAAGGCATCCAGTAATTGACCTTTACATCATATCCATATTCCGCGCTGGTCAGATTAAAAGGACTTGCCTTATAAGCAATGGGCCATGCACCACGGTATGTTTCCCGGCCCTTCACCGGTTTTCCGCTGACAATATCCGTTTCTGTCACAAGGTTTCCATCTTTATAAAGCCACAGATGCTGGGCATCCAGGCTGACTTCTATGTAGCTGCCTGCAAGATCGTCAGTTCCGTTTCTCTGATAACCGGTTTTGCTGTAAACGGGATCACGGGTAACTGCAGTACCACTTTTCAGATCTTCCACAAGCTGTGCGTACTCTCCGTCCTGGTCGATCCGGTATCCATACTCATTCCCCTCAATGGTCACGTCCGTTCCCGTTGAGGTATGGAAAGTACGGGGAACATAAATGGTATTGTATTTGTTGGCAAGATCGCTGATATAGGTTTTGATGGCATCTTCATCCAGAGTCAGGGTCTCACCTTCCGCTTTCAGCCAGGAACTGATGGTGTCTGCATCCAGCACAACCGTTTCACTTCCAAATGTGTATGTAACTGTAGTACTCCGGTATTTTTTCAGCTGACTGTTCAGACTTGTAACTTTATTTTCCATATCTTCTGTTGCTGTCACTGCCGGGCTGATATATACATGTTTGTTCAACGGGATTGTGATTGTATCTCCAAGAAGAGCTGTATCAAATGCCGCATTCAGATTTGTGTCCACGGTGGTCTCCAGTTTATCCGGATCAATCTCCGTGCCCTGTACCTGTTTCACAAGGATGAATTCTTTTTTCTCCTCATTGTACTGAATGGATGCATCGGTGGAAGATTTTCTTTCTTCCGTTCCGAAATTGGAAAGATCCAGAGCCTGTTTTTCCTGCTCCTCATCTTCCTCGATCTGGCATTCCAGATTTACGTTTTCTTCCTTTGGAAAAATCTTCCGGTTCTCTTCTCTCTGTTTCTGAAGGTCTGTAAGCTTATTCAGAAGATCTTCCTCATTGAGGCTGTACCCCAGATCTTTGAGCGTCATGCTGTAAACCTCCTTGTCATTTTCCTGAAAAGATACCGGCCGGTTTTCAAATTCCGCAGCAATTTTTTCTTCTGCCTGCTTTGCGTCCAGCCTGGAAACCTCCACTCCCCACACGGAAATTTTCCGGCCCAGTGTGTTGTGATCTGCCATGTATGTGTAGCCAAATAACCCGGCCACAGCCAGGATTGCTGCGGCAATACAGATCCCAAGTATGATCTTCAGTGTCTTTTTACTGATGGTTGATTTTTTCTCCATACCCTTATCCCTCGAGTCTTATGTATTATATGTTATGTTGTCACATTGGCTGTTATTATAATACAACGAATCCCCCTCTTCTGTAAAAATGATTTATCCAGGATCCGCCTGAACCGGTAAAAAAAGACAGACTGCCACTCCTCGCGAAAATCTGTCCTTTCATACGTTTCTTTTTTATGTTTCTGTCAGCAGTATTTCCGAACGGATCTTCTGCTGCTTATTCCGGCATTACGATCTTACCTGCGATCGCACAGGCTGCTGCAGTTTTCGGAGATGCCAGATAGATCTGAACCTTGGAAGTTCCCATACGTCCCAGGAAATTACGGTTGTTGGTTGCCACAACCTTCTCCCCGTCTGTCAGGATTCCGCCGGTTCTTCCACAGCAAAGTCCGCATCCCGGATGTGTGATGATGGCACCTGCCTCAGCAAGCGTATCCAGAATACCAAGTTCAATGGCCTGACGGTAGATCTTGCGGCTTGCAGGAGTTACGATCAGTTTTACAAAGTCTGCAACTTTTTTGCCCTTCAGGACTTCTGCTGCTGCCATCAGATCTTCCAGACGTCCGTTTGTACAGGAACCGATAAATACCTGATCGATGGTCTCACCCTGAAGCTCGCTGACATCACGGATCTTGTCCACCTGTGACGGACAAGCCATAACCGGTACAAAATCCTCTGCCTTATAAGTCATGGTCTTCATATAAACGGCATCCTCATCGCCTACAAGACTCTTCTGGAACTCATCAAGCTCTGTCTCACAGTAAGCGGCAGTCTTCTCATCCGGTGTGAAAAGTGCACATTTTGCACCTGCCTCGATCGCCATGTTTGCCATGGTCATACGACTTGCCACAGACATGTTCTCAATGGTGCTTCCGGAAAATTCCAGTGCACGATAAGTTGCACCATCTGCACGAAGGTCGCCAATCAGGCGGAGGATGATATCCTTGGACATCACATTCTCCGGAAGTTCTCCGTCGATCACAACTTTAATGGTTTCCGGAACTTTGATCCACATGGTTCCTGTTCCCAGGATGCTGGCCATCTCTGTATATCCGATACCGGAAGAAAATGCACCGACACATCCGTAAGTGGTAGTGTGGCTATCTGTACCAAATACGATATTGCCAGGTTTTACGTAACCGGCCTCTGTCATCAACTGGTGGCAGATACCGTCACTTCTGTGCACGTTTTTCATACCATATTTGGCTGCAAAAGCATCTCCCACATGGAAATGTCTGGTGTCGTCCTGCTGGCTTGCAGGTACAAGATGGTCATAGATCAGAACAACTTTGTCCGGATCCCATAGTTTCTGAAAGCCCATCTCCTCGAATTTGTCCGCTACAAACGGAATAAAGATATCATGGATCATCACTCTGTCAACATTGACCGTCACGATATCGCCAGGCTTTACTGCTTTGCCTGTGTTATGTCTGATAATTTTCTCAATGATCGTCTCACCCATTATTTCTCTCCTTTCCGTCTTAGTCCAGACCGTTCAGTTTGCGCATGGCTTTTACAAGTCCGCCAGCCTGAATAATATCCATCAGATTCTCCGGAAGAGAAGCAATCGGGTACTGTTTTCCGTTATGGTCTACATGCTCGTTCATCACAACTGTAACTTCATCTCCCTCTTTCACATTGTCGTGAAGATCCGGCTGTTCGATAAGAAGAAGGCCGTTGTTGATGGAGTTGCGGAAAAAGATCCGGGCAAAAGATTTCGCAATAACACACTGTACGCCCAGTGCTTTAATGATCTCCGGTGCCTGCTCTCTGGAGGAACCGCAGCCGAAGTTCTTTCCTGCTACAATAATGTCACCTTTCTGGATCTGTCCTGCCAGCTCCGGGCGAAGGGGACTGAATCCGTACTGTTTCATATCGTCAATGGTTTTCAGCGCCAGATACTCGGTCGGAATGATGATATCGGTGTCAATATCATCGCCCAGTACCCACACTTTTCCTGTAAATGCTTCCATATGTATATTCTCCTGTTTATTCCTGAATATCTTTTCTGAGGTTTTTATACTCTGTCTGCAGTTGCGATCTCACCTGCAATGGCAGATGCGGTAACCGTTGCCGCAGATCCCAGATAAACCTTGGAGCTCGGATGTCCGGCACGTCCCTTGAAGTTACGTGTTCCGGTGCTGATAAGAACCTCGTTCTCACCGATCACACCCTGGCAGCTTCCCCAGCATACACTGCAGTTCGGGTTCATCACAATAGCGCCTGCTTCCATGAAGATATCGATCAGGCCTTCTTTTAATGCCTGGCGGTAGATGGTCTGGCTTGCAGGAACGACCAGGAAACGAACGCCTTCTGCAACTTTTTTACCCTTGATCACCTCTGCGCCTACACGGAGGTCTTCAATACGGCCGTTGTTACAGGAGCCAAGAAATGCCTCGTTGATCTTGATGCCGCAGGTTTCCTCAGCCGGAACTACATTGTCAACGAAGTCCGGTTTCGCTACAACCGGGCGTACTTTGGAAAGATCGAAGGTGTACTCTCTTGCGTAAACAGCATCCGGATCGCTGTGATATACAGCTTTTGGTTCACGGCCATGCTCTTTCAGATATTCCAGAGCCTTGTCATCTGCCTCAAAGATTCCGGTCTTCGCACCGGCCTCAACAGCCATGTTGCAGAGAGCCATACGGTCGCTGATGCTTAATGTTTTGGCGCCTTCGCCGGTAAACTCCATTGCCTGATAATTACATCCGTTTGCTCCGATCTCTCCGATAATGGTAAGGATCAGATCTCTTGCATAAACACCCTCAGGAAGTTTCCCTGTCAGGTTGAATTTCACAGTTTCCGGTACCATAACCCAGGAAGTTCCGGTTACCATTCCATAAAGAAAGTCTGTACATCCTACACCGGTACCGAAAGCGCCAAGTGCTCCATAAGAACAGGTATGGCTGTCTGCACCAAAGATCAGCTGTCCCGGACGGACATAATTCTCGATCATGATCTGATGACACACGCCTTTTCCTTCCCAGAAATCAATGTTGTTCTCTCTTGCAAAATCTCTCATTTTTTTCTGGGACGCTGCTGTTTTCGGGCTGTCAGACGGTACGTTGTGGTCTACGATAAATACCAGTTTCTTTGTGTCTGCGATATGTGGATTTTTTAATTTGTTGTTGTACATGTCAACAGTCAGATGTGTGGTTCCGTCATTGCTCATCAGATGATCCAGCTGAACTGTATAGATATCTCCAGGTTTTACGCTGTCCACACCGGCTGCTGCCGCGATGATTTTTTCTGCGATCGTCATTCCCATCTCTTATTCCTCCTCACGGTTCAGAGAAGCGATAAGTCCTCCCTGATTCAGTATATTCTGCATGTATTCCGGCAGTTTTGTGCAGGAATAAGTCTTTCCGTTGGCAACCGCTGTTCCCTCGGACATATGAAGCTCCATGGTATCTCCGGTCTTCACATCATCCGGGAGGTCCTTACAGACAATTGCCGGAAGTCCGATATTGATGGCATTGCGGAAGAAAATACGGGCAAAAGATTTCGCAATGACTGCCTTTACTCCAAGTGCCTTAAGAACGCCCGGTGCCTGTTCTCTGGAAGATCCGCATCCGAAGTTCTCTCCTCCCACTACAAAATCTCCCGGTTTCACCTTCTTGGAAAAATCCGGATCCAGTGACTCAAATGTGTGACTCTTCATCTCATCCAGATTCGGCAGAAGCAGGTACTGGGATGCAATGATCTGATCGGTATCGAGGTCATTATGAAATTTAAAAATTGTTCCCTTATCCATAAAACAAGTTCCTTTCTGATTGTTATCCATTTCCGGGTTAACATTCCTCTGTTACCCTTTTCGTCCTATATTCTAACACAAAACGTCATATAATTAAAATGTATATTTTTAATACTTAATATAACTTCAAGTTATAAAGTCATTTTCCTGTGATCAGCGCAAAATATCCCCACTCCCACAGAAGTTCTTCAAAACTGTTCTCAAGATATTCCCGGATATCTTCTTCCTCATATCCGGTCATTCTGGAGATCACCACCATATAATCCCGGAGTGTTTCGTAGGGAAGTGCTCCCCGTCCCTCTTTCTGCCACCGGAGAAAAACAGCCTGGCGAATGGTGGCATATTCCATACCGATCCACTGCATATGAACCAGGGCATCTTCCAGATCTCCTTCTGATGTCAGAAGATCCGAATATACTTCGTTGGTAAGAAAGCTTCGGAGAAGATTTTCATATGCACGAAGTTCCCGGTAAAAATCCTCCCAGGCTTCCGTCATTTCCTCTTCCTCATACTCTTCCGATAATTCCTCCGCCAACTCCGTCACCGGCTCCAGATACTTCCGGTAAAGTCCTTCTTTCCAGTAATTTACAGCCAGATCCTGCAAAAGTTCATTGCATTCGTCCATAGTATCCAGAACAGGCAGGTCTATCTCGCTGATAGCTCTTTCCAGCTGGTGAATTGTCTTCTCTGAAAAATAATCTTCCACAAGCTCTGTGGTAAGCGGCGTGTTCCGGTGAAGTTCCTTCAGAACATAAAAACTTTCAAGAAGGGTTTCCTCCGGTGTTTTTTCAGGATCCATTATAAGATCCATAACCTTCCGGCGCACAAGAAAAAGCGGCTGTTCCTTTTCTTTTGGAGTTTCCGGAAAAGCGATTCTTTTCTTCTCCTTCCAGATGTCCAGGACAGCCGGGCAACAGGGCATCATGGTCGCTTCCTTATGATCCTGAAATTCATGGATCTCCCTTGGAAAAATCTGGCAGGTCTCTGAAAGCATCGAATCCCCATAAGCACTTACCAGATAGCACAGTCTGTTCTTTGCCAGGAAAGGACAGTCGTGCTCTTCCGTCATCTTCATGATCCGGCTGCCGTCCTTTTTCATGGTATAGGCCTGCAGGCAGCTTCTGTGTCCGGGCACCTCTGACGGCGGCTGGATGGTTTTCCAGTTTCTGTAGGTTTCATCATCTATGTTGATCTTCCATTCCCTGCAGCAGCTGATGGTGCATTTGTCTGCAATACAGGTAAATTCGTCGTAATAATCAGGTTTTAATAATTCCATGTTTCCTCCATATTCTTTATTTTTCAGCTCCAATGTCTCCTGTTTGCAAAATGGACATGAGCTGACATGTTTTATTTTTCCCCATAAACACAGAAAAGCGGAATTCTATCCGCTTTCTCTGATATTCTGTGTATTCGTTTTTATTCTGCATTCTCTCCCAAAAGTTGTCTGTGCACCTTCCGCCTTACAAACCAGAAACAGATCACCTGCATGATGATCGTAAGGATCCAGGATGCCGGATAGGAAATAAACAGTACTTTCAATGATCTGTGAACCGGGAAGATTCCGAAGATCCACACAATTCGAAGGCCGACCGTTCCGATAATAGACAGGATCATCGGCACACCGGAGCGTCCCATTCCACGCAGTGCTCCCGGAAACAGATCCATCTGTCCGCAGAGGAAATAAGTAACTGTGGTATAGGCAAGGATCTCCATTCCGCACTGGATAACCTCCGGATCTTCCGTATAGATTTTCAGAAGCTGCGGGCCAAAGAAATATGCTCCACATCCCATGGCAAAGGACACCACAAAGGACAGGATCAGACAATCCACCAGCACCCGGTCCATACGTTTCGGTTTCCGAACACCGTAATTCTGGCTGGTAAAACTCATACATGCCTGGGTAACCGAATTCACGGACACATACAGAAATCCAAAAATATTATTGGCTGCTGTATATCCTGCCATAGCAATGGAACCAAAGGAGTTTACAGAAGACTGAAGAAGTACATTGGAAAAATTGATCACTGTACTCTGAATCCCGGCAGGCAGTCCCACCTGGAAGATCTGCTTCAGGTACTCTCCCTTTATGGACAGTTTTGAAAAACGCAGCTGATAGCTTCCCTCTGTCTGATACAGACACCGAAGGACAAGAATGCAGGAGATCAGCTGAGAGATCACCGTTCCGATTCCCACACCGGCCACGCTTAAATGACACACGATCACGAAAAACAGATTCAAAATCGCATTGGCACAGCCGGAAATGATCAGAAAGACCAGCGGCCGCTTGGTATCTCCCACAGCACGCAGGATCGCCGCACCATAGTTATACAGCATAAAAAACGGCATTCCCAGGAAATAAATACGCATATAAAGAGTAGAAAGATCGATCACATCGTCCGGTGTATCCATCAGTTCCAGGCAGATCCTGGCAAAGAGCACTCCCAGAAATGCCATGATGACCCCGCTGACCAGAGCCAGTAAGATCGATGTATGTACTGTTTCTGACATTTCTTCATCCTTACCGGCAGCATAAAATCTGGCTGCCAGCACATTGGCACCAAGAGAGATTCCGATAAAAAGGTTGGTAAACACATTGATCAGTGCGGTAGTGGAGCCTACTGCCGCCAGTGCCTCACTTCCGCTGAAACGTCCCACTACCACGATATCCACTGCATTGAACATCAGCTGCAGGATACCGGACAGCATCAGCGGCAGTGAAAACGAAATCAACTTGTCCATGATCGACCCATTACACATATCGATCTCATACTTGTTTTTTTTCACGATTTCATCCCCCATGTTCATACTTACATAGGAATATTATAGCACCTTTCGTCGGAAAGCTACAATGAAATATTTTTATGGAGAATATGCAGCGGCTGCATAAAATACGCAGCCGCACAGTAACGTGTGTTTATCATTTCACTATCTTTCCAAGAGTCCTGCATCACGAAGGTTTGCAAGAAGTGCATTAAAATCCTCCACGATATCATCTACTGTTGTTGCATTTCCAACAGCAGCTGCCGGGGTTACTGTTCCGGCAGGGCCGGTGGCTCCCGCTGCTCCTGCTGGACCAGTGGCTCCTGTTGGGCCGATTGCTCCCGCTGGGCCAGTGGCTCCGATTGCACCAGCCGGACCTGTTGCTCCCACCGGACCGGTGGCTCCCGTTGTTCCAGCCGGACCGATGACTCCCGCCGGACCCGTTGCTCCTGTTGCTCCTGTTGCCCCTGTTGCTCCTGCCGGACCGGTGGCTCCTGTTGCTCCCGTCGGACCGATGACTCCGGCTGGACCTGTTGCTCCTGCCGGACCCGTGGCTCCCGTATATCCCTGTATTCCCGGTTCCCCCTGCGGCCCCTGAGGGCCCATAGGACCAGGGACTCCCGGACAGCCTCTGGGGCCGGTTGGTCCCACAGGGCCTGGGCAGCCTCTTGTTCCACATCTGTCACATCCACAGGAACTATGATTTCCATAACAGGACATACAGGACAAATCCTCATGACTGTCCTGCTGCATTTCCATTTCCTTACGTTTTCGATGCCTGAACAGCATTCTTCGATCACCTCATAGGAAAATAACTTTCCCTACAGTATATGACAACAGCTTTTACCTGTGCATAGGATCCCCGCAAGCCTGTACCCTGCCAGGAAAATATAATAAATATGTCTTTCTTTTTATGCCAGACCATATTTTTCCCGGAAATATTTCTGGTCATACAATACTCCCGAATCTTCCGGCTTCAGCTCCATTGCTTTCTTATGAAAAAAGAATGCCTGCTCCGGGCATCCCATTTTATCATAACAAACGCAAAGCTGCATATATGGCACAAACCCATGATACTCAGCCATAAAAAATCCACCCTTTTTCTTATCTGAAGGCACAGTAAGCGCCTGCCCGTACCAGTAGGCAGCCTGTCTGGGCAGCTCTCTTTCCAGAAAGATCTTACCGACCTCACAGCAGATTTCCGCCCTCGGCACATCCATAGTCAGACTGTACAAAAAAGCTTCCAGTGCGGACTTTTTCTCTCCCATTTTCCGGTAACACTGTCCAAGTACAAAACAGGCATCGATCTTATTTTCCAGCCATCCGGACGGATTTTTCAGGAACTCCACCAACACAGCCTCTGCCTCCGGATATCGCTGATGATAATACAGTTCTCTCCCATAATAAAGCTGATGTCTGGGTTCCAGCTTTTCTCCTCCTGCCAGCATTTTTTCATAAATGCGGAGATTACGGTCCGGATCACCTTTTCCACATTTCCGGTGCCGGATCACCACATCTGAATAGATGATGTTTCCCTCCGGAATCACAGTTTCATGAACTGCCCCATTCCATCTGAAATTTCTGGATGTTTTCATTATCCGCTCCCGAAAATAAGAAAATGTTGTTCTCCCGCTCTGGTCAAACCCTGCCGCATATTCCATCATTACAACATCTGTTCCGGGATCCAGAGCTTCTTTAAGACTCTTCAGTTTTTCCAGATTTTCTTCATTCAGGACATCATCCGCATCCATCCACATCCAGTAATCGGTGCGGACTTTTTCCAGAAGAAAATTACGCGGAGCAGAAAAATCGTCACACCAGGGAAAATCATACACCAGCGACGTATACTGCTCCGCAATCTCTTTTGTTCTGTCTGAAGAACCGGTATCTGCGATCAGGATCGCATCCATTACCTGAGAAACCGGCTTCAAGATTCTCTCAAGAACTGCTTCTTCATTTTTTACGATCATACAGAGACTGAGGGAAATCATATTTCAGGATCCTTCGGATTTTTATAATATTTATGCCATTCCCATCAGTCCTATACCTTCTGTCAGTGTACAGCTTCTGCTTTCGGATAAAGCTGAGCTCATCCTCATATCACCAACTGTGGTATATCCTCTATATGTTCTGCAAGATGATCTGCCCCGTTCAGCTCCCCTCTCTCACCATATCCATACAGGCATCCTATAAATGGGCTTTTGCAGGCTCTGGCACATTCCAGATCCTGCCTCCTGTCTCCGACCACCAGATAAGGACCTGTATATTCCCGAATGATTTCCTGCACAATCTCTGTCTTTGGACGGAATCCATACGATTCGCAGTCATAAAAATGATCGAACCATCGTTCCATCCCAAATTCCTTCCAGTGCGCCTCACGATAGGAAGCTTTACAGTTACTTAAGATCACAAGATGATATCCCCGGTTCTTCAAAGCTGTAAGCATCTCCTCTGCTCCCGGATACCACACAGCCTTATGTTTCCTGATCTGTCTGACCATCAGGTCTCCTACCATCCTGCTTGCCTGCTCTTTATAGCTCTGATCCAGCTCCGGCAAAAATGTATTCCACATCTCCTTACTGTTAAATCCCAGCCAGCCGGCAATTTCCGATGAGCTTATCTCCCGTTCTTCTGCAGCCTTCTGCTCTGTCAGCCACTGATAGGTTTCACGAAATGCCGGTTCATAGATTCCAAGGGTATGATGGATCGTTCCATCATAATCGAATATGATCGTTTTTGTCATCATTTATTTTCCTGTCTTTTAGAGCTGCTTCATCAGATTAACCATCTCGATCGCAGATAACGCACAGTCATAGCCTTTATTCCCGGCTTTGCTTCCTGCACGCGCAATAGCCTGCTCGATATTCTCAGTCGTGATCACTCCGAATAAGACAGGGATCCCTGTTGCAAGTTCAACCTGTGCGATCCCTTTGGCAGATTCATTGCACACCAGATCATAATGTGAAGTATCTCCACGGATGACAGCTCCCACGCAGATAACTGCATCATATTTTCCTGACTGTGCCATTTTCTGTGCTGTAAGCGGAATCTCAAATGCTCCCGGTACCCATGCTGCAGTAATATTCTCTTCTTCTACACCATGTCTTACCAGTCCGTCGACTGCTCCTCCCAATAATTTATTCACAATGATCTCATTGAATCTCGCTGCCACGATACCAACCTTCATTCCCTCCGGTGCTACTACTTTTCCTTCTACTAAATTGATCTGTCTCATTTTTTCTTCCTCCTGCTATTTGCTGTTTTTTATAAATTTATTTCTTTAAAAATATGACCCATCTTTTCCTGTTTCGTCTTCATATATTTCCGGTCATATTTTTGTACCGGAATCTCCAGAGGTACTCTCTCATTGATCTTCAGCCCGAATTCACCAAGCCCATAGACTTTATCCGGGTTATTGGTCAGTAATCTTAATGATTTCACACCAAGGTCTGACAGTATCTGTGCCCCGACCCAGTACTCTCTGAGATCCGGTGCAAACCCTAACTTCACATTAGCCTCCACGGTATCGTATCCCTGTTCCTGAAGCGCATAAGCTTTGATCTTGTTGATCAGTCCGATTCCTCTGCCTTCCTGTCTCATATACAGAATGATCCCTCTGCCTTCTGCCTCTACCTGGCGCATCGCTGTCTGCAGCTGCAGGCCGCAGTCACATCTGAGCGATCCGAATGCATCTCCTGTCAGACACTCCGAATGTACACGGCAAAGCACATCCTCACCATCTCCTATATCACCTTTTACCAGTGCCAGATGATGTTCTCCTGTAATGTCATTGATATAGCCATACATTTTAAAATCACCGTACTGCGTTGGGAGGTTTGCAGCTGCTTCCTCCTTTACATGCTTTTCATGTATTCTTATATAATCCTGCAGATCACGGATCGTAATAAATGTAAGGTTATGCTCTTTTGCCATTTCCCATAGCTGTGATGTACGCATCATAGTGCCATCTTCTTTCATAACTTCACAGCACACGCCGCATTCCTTCAGTCCGGCAAGTCTCATAAGATCTGTTGTTGCCTCCGTATGGCCATTCCGTACCAGAACCCCGCCTTTTCTGGAAATAAGCGGAAATACATGTCCCGGTCTTCTGAAATCCTCCGGTTTTGACTGATCATCCACACACTTCATAATGGTATAGGAGCGTTCTGCCGCAGAGATACCGGTGGTTGTATCTACGTGATCCACTGCCACGGTAAATGCTGTACTGTGATTGTCCGTGTTCTCAGCAACCATCGGAGGAAAGTTCAATCTCGCCGCAAGTTCCGCACTCATCGGTGTACAGATAAGACCCTTTGCATAGGTCGCCATGAAATTAATATTTTCCCGGGTTGCAAACTCTGCCGCACATATCAGATCTCCCTCATTTTCTCTGTCCGGATCATCTGTGACCAGAACTATTTTTCCTTTCTTAAGATCCCTGAGTGCCTCTTCAATTGTGTTGTACTGATAATTTTGTGACATACTGTATATCCTCCTGTTCTAAAACCCGAATTCTTCAAGAAACTCCATCGTAATTCCGGATTCTTTTTTCTCTTCTTCATTTTTTCTGATGCCAAGCAGTTTTTCTACATATTTTCCGATCACATCATTTTCCAGATTAACCAGATCCCCCGGCACCTTTTCCAAAAGGGTGGTTTCTTCTCCTGTATGTGGAATGACCGACACCTGAAAACCAGCTTCATCAATCCTTGCAACCGTCAGGCTGATCCCATCAATACAAACGGATCCTTTTTCCACGATCAGATGCAAAATCTGTGGCGATGTCTCAATCGATACCCAGATGGCATTTTCTTCCCGGAGCATGGAACGTATCACGCCAGTCCCATCAATATGGCCGCTTACTATGTGTCCTCCGAACCTGCCGTCTGCAGCCATTGCACGTTCCAGGTTTACCTGGCTTCCGGCCTTGCAGCTTCCAAGACTGCTTCTTCTGATAGTCTCTGCCATCACATCGGCGGTAAATCCGTCCGGCTGGATCGACGTAACTGTCAGACACACACCATTCACCGCAATACTGTCACCGATCCTTGTTCCTTCCAGGACCTTCCGGGCTTTCACTGCCAGGATCCCTGATTCTCCTGTCAGCTGTATATAACGGACTTTTCCTTTCTCTTCTACGATTCCTGTAAACATGATTCCTCCTGTTTTTTCTCACACACCTGACATCTTATCCGGATGTCCTCACCAATCTGGCAGATATCTGTATATTTCAGTTCCACTGCTTCAGACGGGAATTCAACTCCGATACCTTCTACCGGTGTCTTCCCGGCCACACCGCCAAACAGCTTTGGTGCCACAAAAGCCTGTACTTCCTTTACAATTCCGGCTCGCAGGGCACTGTCATTTAACGTACCGCCTCCTTCCAGGAGAATACTGTCAATGCCTTTGCTTCCAAGATCTGTCATCAGCTTCTTAAGGTCTATCTGATTCTTTTCATCCGGACAGTAAATGGTCTCAACTCCCATGGTATGTAATATTTTTATTTTTTCTTCTGTATTTTTCTGATCTGCATAAGCCACGATCGTCCGGTACTTTTCCGCACTTTTTACGATCTGACTGTCCGGCGGGATCCTGAGCTTACTGTCGCACACAATCCTGACAGGACTTTTCCATCCTTCTACCCGGACGTTTAACATCGGATCATCTGCAAGCACAGTTCCAATGCCTGCCATAATTCCCATGTACTGATGCCGCATATGCTGTACTTCTTTTCGTGCCGCTTCTCCGGTTATCCATTTTGATGCTCCTGTCTTCGTTGCGATCTTCCCATCCAGTGTCATGGCATACTTCATCACTACATAAGGAGTCTTCATAGTAATATAATGAAAAAACACCGGATTCAGCTGATCACATTCTTCTCTCATAAAATCTTCAACTACTGTTACACCGGCTTCCCTTAACATCTGTACACCTTTTCCCGCCACTTTCGGATTCGGATCCCGGGAACCGATCACCACTTTTCTTATCTTCTGTTCAATGATCGCTTCCGTACATGGAGGTGTTTTTCCATGATGACAGCAAGGCTCAAGCGTAACATAAATCACCGCACCTTCTGCTGATTCTGTAAGAGAAGCAATAGCATTACGTTCTGCATGAAGTTCTCCATACTTTTTATGATAGCCTTCCCCGATGATCCTTCCATCTTTTACGATCACTGCCCCTACCATCGGATTGGGATTCGTCCAACCTTCTCCTTTTTTAGCCAGCTGGATCGCTCGAAGCATATATTCCTGATCCGTCATTTTTATTCCTTCTTTCTTATTCCTGTTCTTTGCCTGGTAGGCCGAGGCTTTTAGCCCTGTGCAATCGGATTCACAGACAAGTGAGTGGTATATTTATTTCGAAAACGATGTACCAGATACAAAAAAATCCTGCAGAAATATCTGCAGGGTGGAATTGATCTGTTACATCTGATCGATAAATGAATGTCTGATTTCCTACATAAAAAGCTCTGAAATGGATTACCATCTCAGAGCTCTGATACTACATTCATTCATACAAAAATCAACTGTACTATCATCTTCTTCCATCCAGACTGTACTGTCGGCTCCGGAATCTCACCGGATCATGCCTTTCGGCTCGCGGGCTCTACCGCCGGTAGGGAATCACACCCTGCCCTGAAGATATCTTTTTGTTTATTTTAATACTTTATCTGTTATTTGTAAAGCGGAATTTTTATTTTACTCATTCCATGCGGAATATTAATTACTGGCAGGCAATCGTCGTATTACTATTCTCAGGCTTTGGTTGACAAACAGGCACGCAGGCAATGACCGATGGCCAGCACACAGAGCCTGTGCCTTGGAAGATGAATTTTTTTATCTGCAGTTTACTATTGCTTTTTGGGCAGCAGCAAAATCTTTTTCTAGTACATAAATACATGTTGTTTCATTCTTATGATCAATTCCCGATGCAAAAGTATGATAAAAAATCAAGAAAAAAAGATTATTGATAAATGTTCTTTTTTTCAATCTCGTTTCGTAAAGAATATTATTTTCATTCAACGCTTGTGTTAACCGCACGAGATGATCCATATTATCAGTTTCACATAATTTAATTTTTCCATTATCCTGGGTATATTTCATAAAAATCTCCATTCCGCCGCCTTTGGCTGGCGGCACAAATAGTGAGGAATTATAAGCGGAAACAGGCGCAGGCCGTGACATTTAGGCGTTTTGAAAGTATCGATTATCTCTGTCAATGCATGAGCATACTTATTTTGATGTGGCTGGAAGAACCAGAGAATATATTTGACAGAGTGTCCAAGATATTTGGATAAAGAAAACCGATGGCTTTGACTGTTATCAATCTACACCATCGGCTTTCAAGGTTTTTAAATACTTAAATTCAGACTTATTAAAATAATATAATGAAAACTTAAGTTAATGGATTATTTACCCATCTGTTTTGCAACTTCCTCAGCGAAGTTCTCTTCTTTCTTCTCAAGACCATCGCCTGTCTCGTAGCGAACGAAGCCTTTGATCTGGATCTTAGCGCCGTTCTCTTTTGCTACCTGCTCTACGTATTTGGCAACGGACTGTTTTCCGTCCTCTGCTTTTACGTATGTCTGGTCAAGAAGGCAGATCTCTTTAAGCTCTTTCTTGATACGTCCTGTGATCATTCCCTCGATAACCTTAGCCGGTTTCTGGGACTCCTTCGGATCGTTCTGGATCTGAGCCATAAGGATCTCTTTCTCATGCTCGATGTAGTCAGCGCTTACTTCCTTGTCGCTTGTGTACTGCGGTTTCAGAGCTGCGATCTGCATAGCTACGTTCTTAGCCATCTCTTTAACAGCATCGTTAACAACATCTGTCTCAACGTCTACAAGAACGCCGATCTTTCCACCCATATGTGTGTAGGAAGCGATGAATCCGTTCTGCTCCTCAACCTGAGCAAATCTACGGATGTTCATGTTCTCGCCGATTACTGCGATCTGAGCTGCAAGAGCCTCTTTTACAGTCTTAGTTGTATCAAGTGCCCATGCCTCAGCAAGGAAAGCATCGATATCAGCTGCTGTTGTGTTAAGTGCCTGTGCTGCAACATCTGCAACATAGCCCTGGAACTTCTCGTTCTTTGCAACGAAGTCTGTCTCAGCATTAACCTCAACAACGACTGCTTTCTTTCCATCCTCTGTTACCAGAGTTTTGCAAAGACCCTCTGCTGCGATACGGCTTGCTTTCTTCTGTGCTGTAGCAAGACCCTTCTCACGCAGAAACTCAACTGCTTTATCCATATCACCATCTGTAGATGTAAGAGCTTTCTTACAATCCATCATTCCGGCGCCGGTCATCTCTCTTAACTCTTTTACCTGTGCTGCTGTAATAGCCATTGTTCGTTTCCTCCTGAAATATTCTGTTTATACGAATTATTCCTCTGTAGCTGCAAACTCCTCAGACTCAGCCTCGATCTCGCCATCTGCCTCAGCAGTTCCCTGCTTAGCCTCGATAACAGCGTCAGCCATCTTGGAAACGATGAGTTTTACTGCACGGATAGCATCGTCATTTCCCGGGATCACATAGTCAAGCTCTTCCGGATCACAGTTAGTATCGCAGATACCGATAAGCGGGATTCCAAGTGTATGAGCCTCCTGTACGCAGATTCTCTCTTTCTTAGGATCTACGATAAAGATAGCATCCGGGATTCTCTTCATCTCTTTGATTCCGCCAAGGTTCTTCTGAAGCTTAACAAGCTCTTTACGAAGCTCGATAACCTCTTTCTTAGGAAGTACGTCGAATGTTCCGTCAGCTTCCATTGTCTCGATCTCTTTCAGTCTTGCGATACGGCTCTGGATTGTCTTGAAGTTTGTAAGCATACCACCAAGCCATCTCTCATTTACGAAGAACTCTCCACAGCGCTCTGCCTCTGTACGGATAGCATCCTGAGCCTGTTTCTTAGTTCCTACGAAAAGGATGTGTCCACCGTTGGCAACGATATCTGCTACTGCATTGTAAGCATCGTCAACCATTCCTACAGACTGCTGAAGATCGATGATATAGATACCATTTCTCTCTGTGTAGATGTACGGAGCCATTTTAGGGTTCCATCTTCTTGTCTGATGTCCGAAATGAACACCTGCCTCTAAAAGCTGCTTCATTGAAATAACGCTCATGTCTTTTCTCCTTTTTGGTTAAATTCTTCCGCACAGGTCGCCTTCTCTCTGGACCCATCCTCACACCGTAGGGCACCATCCTTATAGAATCGCCGTGCGTGCTTATTTTTGCAACTTCTGAATTATAGCATAGGAAATCCCCTTATGTAAAGGGGATTTTTCCAATTTTTTTCTGTTTTTCAGCGGTTCCCGGCAGATTTCAGAAGCTCTAGCTCTTTTTCGGTGAGCAGACGATATTTTCCTGTCGGAAGATCCGCCGGGAGCGCCAGTGGTCCCATGGAAAGCCTTTTGAGATAGGTAACTTTTTTTCCCAGTGCTTCCATCATCCGTTTCACCTGATGAAATTTTCCTTCATGGATGGTAAGGCGGATCTCGGATTCCCATCTCTTACCGTTTTCCTCCGATCCTGTGTCGGATTCCCAGGTGGAAAGGATCTCAAGCCTTGCCGGGCGTGTGAGATCCTTTTCCCCGATATCC
The DNA here is from genome assembly GCF_003461955.1 of Ruminococcus sp. AM36-2AA. Lineage (GTDB taxonomy): Bacteria > Bacillota > Clostridia > Lachnospirales > Lachnospiraceae > Blautia_A. Next base: position 30,628 of record NZ_QTYB01000009.1, read on the forward strand.
ACTCCTTCTGCCAGCGCCCTGGCATCTTCTTCTGTCACTTTTCCGGATACCTTTGCATAGTAAGTCTTATCCACGTGTTTCTTCGGAGAAAGAAGCTCATGTGCAAGAGGACCGTCGTCTGTGATCAGAAGGAAACCTTCTGTATCTTTATCCAGACGCCCTACCGGAAAAAGTCCCTTTCTTCTATCTTTCTCTTCAATATAGTCGAGAACCGTTTTATCTCTGGAGTCCTCCGTTGCGCTGACACAGCCTGCCGGCTTGTTAAAAAGATAGTATACATATTCCGATGCAGCATGGATTTCCTGCCCGTTCATAACCACCTGATCTTCTTTTGTTACTTTCAGTTCCGGTTTCTTCACAGATTTCCCGTTAACCTCTACCTGACCCTTCTGTATGTATTTTTTTACCTCGCTTCGTGTACCTGCGCCGGCATCTGCCAGAAATTTATCCAGCCGGACTGGTTTTTCCATTAATCATTTACCTCCCATTCTGTTACATGGGCTGCCTTTGCATCTGCTCTGATGAAATCCGGGATTTCACCGGCAAATGTCATATAAAGTCCGGAATCCCCGTCGGTGCTCTCCTGTCCTTCCAAAACCACTTCCATTGTGACATCTGCATTCCAGATAGTCCATCCGTTTACCAGCTGTGATGGGCGGATACACTTTTTCAGGGTTTCCAGCTGTTCCTTTTTATCGTAACGGACTTTATAACCGTTCTCTGTTTCTTCAAGATCCGAAACAGGCTCAATGTCGGAAAAAACCTCATCATCTTCGCCGGCAGCTTCGGAGCTGAAGTAATAAACATCAATATACTCAACAGACAGCTCATCCATGGAAAGAGGATATCCTGTTTCTTCCAAAATTGCAAGTGTTCTCTTATATGCCGGATACACCAGAACGGAGGTAGACACCCTCTCTCCTTCCTGAACAGCCGGTACATTCATTCCCCATTCATCCATGTATCCTTCTGACGGAATTCCCGCATAATCGAACATCAGCATTGCGCATGGCTGGTCTTTTACTGTCTGACCGCCGTTTTCCAAAATGTCCTTTCTCAGCGCCTCTGCCAGCGCCTGACGCTTCTCTGCATTTTTCTCAAATAATGTTTGAATATCTCCGTCACAGAAAGTACCGGTGACCTCTTTCAGATACTGTTTGTCCAGCTGGAAAAATGAATATCTGTCTTCTTTCCATGTCTGCTCATCATACAGGGCTTCCATAAGATTCTGTGCCTGTGCAGAGGATACAATATAACCTCTGCATACACTGAATCCCTGTTTATTTATGTAGCGCACATACACGCGCCTTCCTGATTTTTTTCCTTTTTCATTCTGAAGCCTGATATCCTCCAGACTGTTATATAATGCTTTACTTTTCATCACCGGCTGATCCAGCAGACCAGAACTATTGTCTGAGGTGGCAGTATACCGGATCTTATAGATTCCGTCTTCTTTTTTTTCCACATTGCAAAGCTGCTCTGTATATGAAAGATTGCTTACATTTATCACAACTCCCTGAAGATTGTCATAGGCCGGAAAATAACTGTCATATCCCAGAAGATCCATTTTCATGGTCAGCGCACAGATTGCCACAACACCTCCAAAGATCATAAGCTGCACTTTTCTGCGGAAAAATCTGCGAAAATCCATTTCATAGATCACTTCCAAAATTCCATGGACCAGGATCGTTCCCAGTATCATTCCGAAGATCCACCATGCTGTTTTGGATGAATCTTCCGGAATCATATAAAAGATCAGACCGATCCCCAGTCCGGATGGTATTGTGATCAGGGCACTTAAGACCGGCTCCATCCAGGTATATACCAGAGCTTTTCCGGTATTCTCTGACCTTCGTCTGCAAAATGCCATCCAGGAAAGTGCTGCCATGATAAACAGCGTAAGGATCAGTATCAACAACTGCTTTCCAAAGCTTCCGCTGCTGTATCTATCTATAAAGCTTACGATCACCATAAGAGGAGATCCCAGATTCCGCACTGCTGCCAGAATTCCGTAACTGCCCTCGTACCAGGTATCAAAAAATAAATGTCCGCTTAACTGCAGCATCACTGCCAGAATGATACTGTAGGTAAACAATCCTGCCCATGCAAGGGCTCCCATCAGCATGGTACCGGTGCAGGCGATCACCAGCACTGTGGAAAAATACACCAGAAGATACATCAGGAGATGGAGCACCAGCAGGATCAGTGCCTTTTTCATAATAGAAAGGCTGTAATATCCTCTGGCTGCCCCGATGCATACCGCAGCAAATTCCATGATCACATATGGCACCAGATAATAAAGAACAGCCAACAATACTCTGTGCAGAAACAGTGCACTTCGCTTTACCGGAAGGCTGTGATAGAAATCCACTTTTCTCGGGGAATACAGATACCAGAAGCCGCTTACTGCTGCAAAAAATGCTGTTACCGCAGCCACAGCTGCTCCCATTGTGAGAAAGTCACTGCTCCACAGGCTGGAATACAGATAGGAAAGCTGACTCTGAGTATAACTGCGCTCATTCCATTTTCCTATCAAAATAAGTTCCGCTACCGGAAATGCAAGGAGAAATGCGATCATGGCAAATGCCGGGATCCATCTTTGTCCTTTAGAAGAAGATTTCATATACTCACTGGAATAAATTTTTGACTTCATAGCCTGCCACCTCCGTTTCGCTGATAAATATTTCTTCCAGAGTCAGTGGGAGCACTTCGCAGAAAAGAGGATTTTTTGCCTGTATCTTCTCCATGATCTCTCTTCTTGTTCCCCTTGCAGTAATAAGCAGCAGGGAGCCCTGATGCTCTGTTTTCAAAACCTCCAGCTCTTTCTTTAATTCTTCTTCTTTCTTTTTGTCAGTAAGTACACACTGGATCTTATGGATGTGGAATTTCATATCCTCCAGATCTCTAGAAAGGAGAATTCCTCCCTGATGAAGAAGCCCGATGTGATCGCAGATATCTTCCAGCTCACGGAGATTATGGGAAGCGATCACCGGCGTAAATTCACGACTCATGATCTCCGATGCAAAAATACTTTTTACTGCCTGGCGCATTACCGGGTCCAGGCCATCAAAGGTTTCATCACAAAACAGATATTTCGTTCCTGTACTGATTCCCAGGATCACCAGAAGTTGTTTCTTCATTCCCTTGGAAAAAGTGCTGATTTTTCGTTTTCCATCCAGATGAAACTGCTTCATCATTGTCTCAAAACGTGCCTGCTGAAATCTCGGATAAATACAACGGTAAAATTCTGCCATGTCCAGAGCATTGTAATTTGCCGGAATATATGCATCGTCCGGGATGTAGAAAAAATGCTCTTTGATCCTTTCATTTTCAAAAACCGGTTCTTCATCCATCAGCACCTCTCCTCTGTCCTGACGGATGATCCCGGCCATGATACGGAGCAGAGTACTTTTTCCCGCACCGTTGGAACCGATCAGTCCAAAAACCTCCCGTTCCCCGATATCCATGGTGACCTTATTTACTGCCTGTATCTTACCAAAAGCTTTGCTGCAGTTTTTTATCTCAATCATTGTTTCCCTCCTTATAGCATAAGCGGATCACACCGATCATTTCTTCCTCCCCTACTCCCAGAGCCATTCCCTTTTCTGTGATCTTTTTCAGCTCACTTAAGGTTTCTTCCATACCGATCTGCCTGATCCTGCTGCTGTCTGTGACAAAACTGCCTTTTCCTTTCACCGGATAGATCAGCCCCTGCTGCTCCAGTTCCATATATGCCCGCTGGATGGTATTGGGATTGATGGATAATTCCACGGCCAGCTGCCGCACAGACGGCATCTTGGAAGATGGCTCCACAGCTCCTGACAGGATCAGCATCCGGAATTTCTCTACGATCTGCTCGTAAATGGGACGGCTGTCCTGATAGTCCAAGAATAACATACGACGCTCCTTTCTCTGTAATCTGTGTATTAAGTGTATTAATTCTTTTAATACAGTTATGATAGCACGTGATACCCGCCTGTACAAGAAATGGTCTCTTAAATAAATATAAAATCTGTATAAACTTATTCCCCGTAAAAGACTTCCTGTATTTTTCATAAAAAAAAGAATCTGCAGCGGCATCACTTCTACTATGATCCCACTACAGATTCTCTGCGAAGCAGTTATTTATATTTCACCCTGTCTGATCCGGGGTCAGGGGAATATTTGCAATCCCCATTCGGGTCAAGCGGATATTCGCAATCCGCTTCGCTACTTGCTTGATTTGGTTAAACAGCCCGGTAACCACGCTTTTCTCCTCTGCGTACAAAATACTGATATCCTCCGATCATCACCACTGCGAAGATCCCATAGATCATCAGAAGACTTCCTGCTCCTGTTTTTTCCACCAGCGTCTGGGCATATTCACTGAAAATAAGGATCCAGGTATTGGCCCCGATATGCATCAGCACACTGGTCCACTTATTGCCGCCCATCTCCAGAAACCACGCAAAAAGAGCTCCCAGGATAAACGCATACACAGCCTGCAGGACATTTCCATGATAGATCCCGAAAAACGCGGCAGAGATCACAGCGGAAACCAGTACGGAAAAATGATCCCGAAGCCTGAGATAAACCAGCCAGCGAAAGATCATTTCTTCCGCGACAGGCGCTACGATTCCCATCCAGAAGACCATCATAAAAAGGCTTTTCCCTGAAGTGATCTTCGTCATGGTCTCCCCGTAACTGGACGAGATCCAGTTCTGCAAGATCGCCACCAGCACATTGGCATACTGGGCAAATCCTGCTCCTGCCCCGAGAAGAAGCAGCATTTCAGGAACAGAAAGCCTCTGCTCTTCAATAGAAGTTAACCCACCGATCAGCCTTCCTATGCGGTCTTTCCGGTAAAAATATACTGCCGGAAACATAACCAGCACTCCGGTAAGTCCGGTGATCACCAGAGTATAACTGTAATAGGATTCCTGTGCGTTGCTGACATGATCCACCAGCCAGAGAAGCACGGCACTTCCCAGGATCTGTCCGATAAGATAATGGATTCCTACCGGATAAAGTTCCCTCCACACCAGTCGAAAAATATTCTGTCTATGCAGAGGGGTCAGTCGAAAAAATTCAGAAGCTCATCTGCAGAAGCTACGATCTGAAGAGGCTGGGCCGCTTCCAGTTCTTCTCTGCTGCCATATCCATAAGATACCGCCACACACTGGATCCCACATCGTCTGGCTCCAAGAATATCATGTTCCCGGTCTCCCACCATGATCACCTGGTCACGGTGATCGGAAAGATTCATTCTCTCCAGAGCTTCCTCGATCACCTGGGATTTGGAAACTTTCGACCCATTGAGATCTGTTCCCGCGATCACTTCAAAATAACGGCTCAGATTAAAATGATCCATGATCTGTGTTACATAAAAAGTAGGTTTCGCAGAAGCTACTGCCAGCCGGTAGCCACGGCGTTTCAGCTCCGCCAGGGCATTTTCCACGCCTGGATAAACTGTATTCTCATACATTCCTTTTTCGGAATACCGTTCCCTGTAGTATTCGATTCCTTTCTGCGCTGTCTCTTTATCAAATCCCGCATATTTCATAAACTGATCCAGAAGTGGCGGTCCCACAAAAACTTTCAGCGGCTCCAGATCCGGCGCTGAAACACCAAGTTTCTCCAGTGCATACTGTACAGATTTTGTAATTCCCTCTCCGGATTCTGTCAGCGTTCCGTCCAGGTCAAAAAAGATTGCCTTATACATAAATTCCTCCTGTTGTGTAAAAAATCAGTAAGTATGCCTATTGTATCACTGTTTTTCTGTTAAGTCCATGCTTTCATAATACAGCTTCCCGGATTTCACAAAACCCAGAAGTTCTGCTTTCCAGGGTTTCCTGGTTTTTTCCGGTAATTCTGCCAGAAGTTTTTTCCCATGCCAGTAAAAATCGCACTCTTTTCCGTTGATCCGAAATGAAAGGATCTGAAACGGAATATCCGGGCGGATTTCTATCTGAATCCTGTTGCCATCTGTTTTTGTATGAATCGTTGGTTTTTGCTCTTTTTTCTCTTTATCAGGCATTTCTGTTGGTTCTGTCTGGTAGTAAGATAATGCCGGATTCTGGTCCTTTGCTTTTTTTGATGCACCTGAAGCCGGTTTTCGAATTAATCCCGGAGTCGGTATTGCAGATGGACTTGCCGCCAATGTCTGTGTGAGAACCGGTGATTTTGTCGGCACTGGCGTTTTTGTTGGTACCGGCGTTTCCGTAAGATTTGCTTCATTCACAATAGTTATCCCCGGATTTTCATTTTCCCGAATATCCGGTTCCTGAAATTCGTATCTTTCTTCGCTGCCACCGGAATTTTCTGCTGCAGTATTTCCGTTTCCCACAGAGTTCTCTTCCGGAGAATGTACTTCTTCTGCCTGGAAGTCCGAACTCCATCGCGCTGAATCCTCCTGTCCATTTTCTGTTCCTGCCCAAACAGAGGAATCTTCCATCAGATTTTCATCTTCCCGGTTCTCATTACCGTCATTTTTTTCTGTTCCTCCATAACTTTTTTCCCAGTCTTCCGGCAGCTGTCCGGTTCCTTCTCCCACATCCATATCAAATCCACCGGTATCAAGACTATTCATCTCCGACATATCAAATCCATAAACAAGAATGGAACTGATCATCCAGCTGCATAAAATCAGCAGCGACAAAACAGCAGGACAGATTCTCCCACAGGATTTTCCGTTTTTTTTCGATTTTCGCTGATCATTTTTTCTCATTGATCTCCTCCCAAAGTTTCAGATTCCTGCTTTCGCCTTCCTCCAGCAATTCTGTTTTTTCTTTCTTTTTGTAATCTTTCCACAGCTTTTGGCTGGCTTCTTTCTGACCGATTCGAAGAAGAAACATTCCATACTCTCCATAAGCCACACGATATTCCGCATCATACAGAAGAAGATTTTCATAATACAAAGCCGCTTTTTCCGTTTCATCCAAAAACTCCGCATTCCATGCCAGCAACAGCTCAATACGGCGCTGCTGTTCTTTTTCCCTATAATTCCTGCTTAAATCCTGCAGTTTCTTTTCCGCTGTTGCACAGTACTTTTTCCGTTCCCCCGAGTTTTCCGGATACTGTCTGGCCTCGTAATACAGATCTGTTACTTCTGAAATCGCCACAGAAAACTCTTCCCGTTTCAGTAATCCAGCTGTCAGAAACAATATTCCTATCAGAACCCCTGCAGCAACTGCTTCCAGAAAACGTTTTCGCCAGGTAACTGTTCGATATCGGATTTCCAGTTTCTGGATTCTTTTCTGAACTGCTGACATATCCAAATATCTGTATTTTTCCTGTTTTCTGGTACATCGAAACAGAAACCAGAAAAATTCCGGATATAAAAAACACTGCCATTTCTTTTTTCCACAAAGCTTTTCCATGGTTTTTCCCAGGGCATAAATATCACTTCTGGGGCTTAAGTAACCCTGATACTGCTCCGGTGCCGCATATCCTTTCGTTCCTTCACAGATCCGTTTTCTTTTTCCATGATCGAACATGGCGCTTCCAAGATCGACCAGATACAGGTGCCCGGTTTCAGAAAGCATCAGATTATCCGGTTTCAGATCTCCGTAGCAGACCGGCGGTTTACGGTTATGGAGATATTCCAGTACTCTGGTAATCTCCTTTCCTCTTGCAAGCGTTTCCTGTATGGAAAAATTTTTTTCTGAACAAAGAATTTCTTCCAGAGACTGCCCCTTAATATACTCCATAATCAGATAGCAATCTTCTTCTGTTTCCACACAATCTACAATCTTTGGGATTGCAGGATGATCCAGACGCTGCATTAGCATAACTTCTTTTTTCTTTATGATGGGTATTTCCTTCACAGCGCGAAAAATACCGAGTTCCATGTCCCTGGCCAGATACAGACTTCCGCCTCCGCCATGTCCAATCCGTTCTATAACGTAATAACGTTCTTTCAGTATCGTTCCGATCAGACAGATCACCTTCCTCTCATTTCTGTCAGATAATAATTGTGATCATATTTCTTATTAGTTTGGGATTATCCGGTGAATTCCGGTTTGAGATAAATAAAATTAGACAAATAACCGCAAACGAACATGTACGATTCATATTCATTCAGGATGGATTTCATTATAGCATGTCATGTTTCTTTTGCAAAGAGCTTTTACCCAATAAAAACAGAATAAAAAAACAGCCCGCCGGATACAGCTGACAAAAAATTTTCTTCCTGTCCCTGTATCCTGGCGGGCTGTCATTATTTATAATGCTTATACCTGGATCTTCAAAACTGTACTTTACATACGATCCGGTGCAGAGAATCCAAGAAGATCAATGCTTGTTTCAAGCACTCTTCTTGTAAGCTGGAGCAGCTGAAGGAAAGATTCCTTCTGTGCCTGATCTTCTTCGCTTAAGATTTTTGTCTCATGATAGAAGCTGTTGAATGCGTTGGATACCTCATAGATATACGCACAGATCTTATGGGGTGCTTTCTCCTCAAAAGCATTCTCAACCATTGCTGCAAAGCCGGAAAGCTGAAGCATCAGGTTCTTCTCGCTGGCATTAACTGCCGGAAGGATCTTACCTGCGCTTAAATCTCCTCCCTCCTGTACATAGCGGTTGAGAATGGATTTGATACGCACGATGGTATAAAGGATGTACGGACCTGTATTTCCCTCAAAGGAAGTAAAGCGGTCTACATCAAAGATATAATCCTTGGTTGCCTGGTTGGAAAGATCGCCGTATTTGATTGCGGAAAGTCCTACGATCTTGGCAGTCTCTTTGGCATCTTTATCTTTTACACTACGGTTCTCCACGATCTTGCGGTACATTTCCTCATCAATATCTGCGATCAGATTTTCCAGACGCATAACGCCGCCTTCTCTTGTCTTAAAAGGCTTGCCGTCTTTTCCGTTCATGGTACCAAAACCAAGGAAGGAAAGCTTGGTCTCCGGTTTTACAAGACCGGTCTTTCTTGCGCAGCGGAATACCTGAATAAAGTGGAGTTCCTGACGTTTATCTACAACATAAAGGATCTCATCCGGCTGGAAAAGTTTCATACGCTCTACGATGGTAGCAAGGTCTGTGGTCGTATAAAGGGAAGCTCCGTCAGATTTCAGAAGCATGCACGGAGGGATCTCCTTGGTGTCGCTCTCTTCTTTTACATCTACAACAAGAGCACCCTGATCCTCATAGGCAAATCCACGTTTCTTCATATCCTCTACCATATCCGGAATGTACGGCTGTGCATCGGATTCTTTTTTCCAGAGGTCAAAGTCTACGTTCAGGTTTGCGTAGTTTCTCTTAAGGTCTGTTACAGATACATTCATAATGTGGTTCCAGAGAGCCATGTATCCAGGTTTGCCCTGCTGAAGGAGATGTGTTGCCTCCAGTGCCTCATTACGATAAGCCTCGTCCTCTTTGGACTTGCCGCTGGCACATGGATAGATCTCTTCCAGTTCGCTGATAGTAAATGGTGCTTCTGTGGGATATTCACCTGTAAAGCTGTCATCAAAATATACCAGCTCCGGTTTCCGGTGTTTCAGCTCTGTGATGATCAGTCCCATCTGAAGGCCCCAGTCTCCAAGATGCACATCGCCGATGACCTTATGTCCTACAAAACGTCCGATACGCTTGATACTCTCGCCGATGATCGCAGAACGGAGATGTCCTACGTGAAGGGGTTTGGCTACGTTTGGTCCGCCGTAGTCGATGATGATCGTCTTCGGGTTCTTGGCAGTTTCAACGGAAAGCTTCTCATCTTCTGCCATCTTATTCATATATTCCGCAACGAATTCCGGCTTCACATCCAAGTTGATAAATCCAGGCTTTACAACTTCTGCTCTGGAAAAGATCCGGCTGTCTGAGAGCTGTGCTACCACATCATCCGCGATCATAAACGGAGCCTTGTGGTATGTTTTGGCTCCTGCCATGGCACCGTTACACTGATATTCACATAAGTCCGGTCTGTTGGAAACAGTAACTTTTCCGTAAGACGGATCATAACCTGCTTTTTCAAATGCTGCGGAAAGTTCTTCCGCCATCTGTTCCATAATCTTCTTCATGTTTCAAACTCCTCATATCTTTGTTTCTGTATTTTATGCTTATAACGTCACTTTTCTTGAACATGCGACTGCAAGGGCACCATAACCGATATGGCAGGCAACACTTAAGGAAAGGGGATCCATATGTATCTCCATTCCCGGAAATACCTCCTGGATCTCTTTTTTAAATTCTTCTGCTTCTTCCAGATTTCCTGTATAAGCAGCCTGAAGACACATCTCACCGTCAGATGCGTATTCCTTAAAACGTGTTTCCCAATCATTCTTCATTGCCTTCAGCATGGCACGTTTGGCCTGCTTCTTGCCACGGACCTTGGCGTAGGCATCCAGCTTCTCTCCCTGGATCTGAAGTACAGGCTTCAGGTTCAGAACCGTTCCGATGGCTGCTGCTGCCGGTGTGATCCTGCCACCTTTTTTCAGATATTTCAGGGTGTCAAGTGTGATATAAATACTGGAATCGAGTTTCTGATCTGTAAGGATCTTTTTGATCTCTGCGGCACTTTTTCCTGCCTCGGCAAGCATCTTAGCATCCATTACAGACTGTCTCTGTGTTACGGAAATCCGCTGATTGTCCACTACCTGAACACGACCATTATAATCAATAGCCAGTCCCATTGCAGTAGAACAGGATGCACTCAATCCGCTTGACATCGGAATATGAACGATTTCCTCATAATCTCTCAGAAGCTTGTCCCACAGATCACAGAGATCAGCCGGACTTGGCTGAGATGTGGAGATCGGTTCATCCTTCTTAAGCTTCTCATAAAACTCTTCCTGTGTGAGAGTTACACCTTCAAGATACATTTTTTCATTAATATAAAACGGCATCGGTATCACATAAACGCCAAGCTCTTCGGCCTGTGCCTGTGTGATACCGCTGTTGCTGTCTGTCACAATGGCGATTCTGCCCATTCTCTATTCCTCCCAGTATCCATCTTATCTCTAAAAAAAGTCATAAAATCAGTGTAACATATTTTTCACAGCTTCTCAATCCAAAATTTTTCTCTGTTTCCTCAGGTTAATTTGCACTTTTCTCAAAATGCTGGAAGTCTTTTGGATTACCCCAGTCTCCTCCCCAGGTGAAGCCAAGCTGTGTAAAGATCTGATAACAGATGTCATCATGGGTGATCACATGAGGCAGACCGCTGGATCGATCCAGATACTGCTGGGCATTTCCGTGTGCACAGCTACCATAGCCGTTGTTATATGTTACATATGGATTTTGCTGGGAATTAATATCGATAGCCCGTCCATACGCATGTTTTGACAGATTTCCGCTACCTGTGGCGTTTCGGAAACAGAATGCGGAAGTATTATTGTGTTCTATGGAGTTGTAATCGCTGCTGTCACCATCTCCTGCCCAGTAATTGTCGATCAGGACCATCTCCTGGATCTGATATTGGTTTTCATACAACTGCTTGAATGCACTGAGAAAATCATCTACAATCTGAGCATTTACGATCAATTCTCCAACCTGTACCTGTCCCTCAAAATTATAGTGGAGGACTTTCAGATACCGAAGATCCGATAATGCGACATAATCATTGGCATAGTAAGATTTCCCGATGATACGGTTGTAGATCTCATCGCCCTCCACGATCTCATATGCCTGAAAATATTTATCCAGATCCGTTGCGGAAATCTGTGACGGATCTACAATTTCCTTCACTGCCAGATCTGTAATTCCCGCACTTGTTTCTCCGGGTGTAAGTGCACCGTTCTCTTCTGTCTGAGGTGTTGGCGTTGTCTCCGGTGCCAGTGGCGGTCCTGCCACCTCCCCGGTCTGTGTAGCAGCTTCTTTTTTTTCTTCCGGAGCCTCCGTTGGTGTTGGGGACGGTTCTTCTGGTGTTTCTGTCGGAGTCACGGTCGGAACTGGTACCTCCGTTGGCTCCGTTTTTTCTGTTGTCTCTTCTGCTCCGATTTTACTCTGTCTGCCAAAGATACTCACCCCACAGACGATCAGTATAAGGATCAGAATGCTCAGCACAATGATCTGTATAACGATTGTTTTATTTTTCTTCATATTTTTCCTCAGCCTGTTTCATCATTCTACCAGTACACGGATATCTGTAATACATGTGTCATCCCAGCTGGTACCTTTATGCACATCATCAATCCTTACCTGTATGGAAGATGCCTTAAACGGATGATTCAGCATTACATAAAATTCTTCCCAGGAATCCGGAAAATCCATCTGAAACGAAAGATCATCCAGTGTGATCGTTAACTTTGAAGGTCTGTTATTTCCATAATAATATTTACCAGATTTCCAGTTTCCAAGTTTAAGAGCAATACATCTCACTTTTTCATTTTCATATTTGAAATTTGCTGTAATGCTCTCCCCGATTCCTGACCCGTCAACACCTTCTTCCCAGTTCGTATCGGTATTATTGTCAAATGCAAGCAACGGATCATTGGAAACTCCGCTTGCCTGTTTGATCTCTGATGTTGCACTTGCAGATTCTATATATGCTTCATGGATACTGCTGAAATCTACAGAAGATTCACTCACAAGAGAAGCTGTTATTGCTGACGCAGGATAAGCATCAGGCGTAGGAGTAGGTTTCGGTGTAGATGTCGGTTTTGGCGTTGCTGTTGGTTCCGGCGTTACTGCTACTTCTTCTTCCGTCACCGGTGACTCTTCAGCATCCTTCTCAACTGATTCAGCTTCTGTATCACTCCCCGAAACATCTGTATTTCCAATACTGTAATCCGAACTGTCCGCAACTTTCTGTATGGTCTCATCCTTCGCCCTGCTTCTCAGTGCAAAAAATGCTGCGCCACCTACAGAAGCCACAATGGCAACAACCGCAATTATGATAATGAGCGGATTCTTGTTTTTTCTTCCACCCTGCATGCTGTTATCAAAATGATTCCCTGCTGCCATTCGCTCCGGTTCATTATTCTGAGACTGAGGCTGTCTCCAGTATGTATTCCCGCCATTTTGCTGCCCCGGATAGGGCCCGCCGAAATTCTGGGACTGATTTCCATAGGAACCTCCAAAATTCTGATTCTGAGAAGGATTTCCATAGAAGCCTCCCTGATTCTGAGACTGATTCCCATAAGGATTTCCATAATTTCGAGGTGAGGTTCCATAAATATCTGAAGAATTCTGAGGCTGATCCCAAAGAGAATCTTCCGTATCCTCAGACCGATCATTGTATGTATCCTCTTTATTCCGCTGCTGATCTCCATATACATCTTCCGCATCCTGCTGCTGATCATTATATGTTTCTCCGGAATTTTCTGCCTGACTGCCATTTACACCTTCAAGCTTTTGTCCACATTCCGGACAGAAAAGACTTCCTTCCGGAACGTCGCAATTGCAATTAGGACATCTCATACTCTTCCTCCTAACATATCAAGCGGATATTCGCAATTTACCTTCACTGTCTGCTCATAAGCACATAACTGCTCTGCTGTTCTGGGTCAATCGGATATTTATTCCGCTGTGTTTATTTTGTTTTTTACTGCCAGAATACGTCTGACAGATTCGTTGATTCTTTCTTCTGTTATTGTTCCATTCTGCACAGCATTTCTGACACCCGCATATGCCGCCGAAAAATCAGCAGGCATCAGGATCATATCTGCGCCCGCCTGTACCGCTCTTACAGCGGCATCTCCTGATGCATACTCATTGGCAACTGCTCCCATATTCATTGCATCCGTAATGACCAGCCCCTGAAATCCCAGCTGATCTCTCAGAATTTCTGTACATATGGTATAAGACAGACTTGCAGGCGTGTCATCTCCTGTGATACCCGGGCAGGAAATATGTCCCATCATCACAAAATCAGAGCCTGCTTCTATACCTTTCTTAAATGGAATCCACTCACAGTTTTCCAGTTCTTCCCTTGTTTTATAGACATAGGATTTTCCTTCATGACTGTCTTCATAAGTATCCCCATGTCCCGGAAAATGTTTCAGGGTAGACAGCATTCCTTTCGTATGCAGCCCTTTTACCTCTGAAGCTACCATAGCCCCATCGATTGAAGGGTCACTTCCAAAAGAACGGCTGCCTATTACTGTATTCTGCGGATTTGTCAGTACATCCGCAACCGGAGCGAAGTCTACATTAAATCCCAGTTCACTTAAATAACTGCCAATCTGACATCCGGTCTCATACGCTTTCAGGCTGTCTCCAGTCTGTCCGATCGCCTGCATGGAATCATATACCGGTGTTTCCATAATTCCACTTTTTGCAATCCGGCTTACAATACCGCCTTCTTCGTCTACTCCCACAAAGATCGGTACTCCACCTGTCTCCTGTGACATCTGCTGATAGCCTGCGATCAGATTTTTTACCTGATCATAACTTTCAATATTGGCAGACATCAGAATTATTCCTCCCACCGGATAAGCCTCATAGGCTCCTCTTGTTGTATCTCCTGCGCTGACTGCATTCCCTGCCAGAGTTTCCGGGGTGATAAAAAAAAGCTGTGCTATTTTTTCTGCCAGAGACATCTGCTGTATTTTCTCTTCAACGTTTTCTTCCTGTACCGGGTCTGCTTTCACCTGCACATGGGTAATCCCGGATGTACAGATGAAAGTGATACCTGCCAGCAAAATCGCTGCGAATCTTTTTTTTCTGCTATTCATATTCACATATATATCCTATTTTACCTGAAAAAGATGGAACAACACTTAAAATATCATCCGGCACATCATTCATATACCAGCCTCCATCATTGGATAAGAGATCCAGTACATGTTCTTCTACTCCGTCACCATAAAAGCTCGGTTCACCGGCAAACCAGCAGGAAGTTGTATGAGCCGTCCAGCTTGCACCGGAATTCAGTGCTTCTCCGAACAGTTTATTATCATTGTCTGCCCAGTAGTATTCATACTGATCCATCTCACGCCTTCCACCTATATAGAACTGTTTTTTCGCATAGTTCGTATTTGACTGGAGAAGATTTATGATTGCTGCATATTCCTCCTGGGTATTGATCCTTACAAGATATCCACCTTTTTGTCTGCACCGGTCAAATGCCTGCGTCCAGGTACAGTCTTCTATGACAACTTCATAAGTATGTATCTGTTTTTCTGTATCCGGAGCTTCTGTCGGTGTCGGAACAGGGGTGTTGGTCGGTACCGGCGTATTGGTCGGTACTGGGGTGTTTGTTGGTTCAGGTGAAGGTGTCGACGTACTCACCGATGTTGGAATCAATGTAGGTTCTGGCGTCTTTGCATTTTTTGTCACTTCTGAATTTTTCGCCGCTTCTGCTACGGACATATCATCCAGCTGTTTCTGCTTCGCTGAAAGCGCGCCGGGCAAAGCGATCCTGTCTGTTTTTACTGCATATACTGCTCCGCCTGCGATCACAGCAACGCCTGCCACTGCCGCAACTGCTACAGCAACAGGAAACTTCTTTTTTTGTGGAGCCGCATAATTCCCACCACTTTGGGGAAAACCTGTCTGTCTTATCTTTACTCCACATTCCGGACAAAAGATGCTGTCATCCGGTATGTTTTTTCTGCATCTTGGACATTTCATAGTTTATTCCTCTGCCTGTTATGCGTTTCCATCAGAAGTAGTTTCCTCTGAGTTTTCTTCCTCCCCGGAATCCGATTCTGCGGCTCCGGCGTCATCCACTCCGCTTTCATCACTTTCTTCGGTCACTTGTGAATCCTCAGAATTACCATCATCTGTGACATTATCCGCGCTTTCATCATTGTTTGTTTCCTGACCATCTGGCGCTGCTGTTTCATCACCTGGTGTTCCCTGATCCGGGTTCTCCGGTTCATTCACTGGTTCTCCCTGGCCGTTGGAATCTGCCGGATTCTTTCCCTCAGGTTTCTTCTGCACTGCAGCATCAGGATCATTTTTTCCCTGCTTATCTGATGGCTGCTGTTTCTTTTTATCTGCCGTATCTTTCTTTTTGTCATTGCCTGCCTGCGCAGGTACCGGCTCTCCTGTCGGTTTTTCCGGAATAACTTTCTGCTCTGTTTCCTGCATGTTCTCCTTTGGGGCGATCGCGGTTTTTACCAGACTTGCAGTACCTGCAAGTGCCATTACAGTAAACACAATAAACAGAATGTTTGTTACTTTATTCTCTCTCATTTCATACCAGCCTCCTTTACGTCCTTTTCTTTTTGCTGTATCCGTTTATTAACGGTAATATCCTGCCCCTAACTGCTGAAGTCTGGCAATTCTGTCGTGGCTGTCCGGATGTGAGCTTGCCAGTGCGGCAAACAGCCCGGAAGCTTTCTGCTCATGTGTACTGAAATAATCAAGTAATGCACACAGCTGGTCTCCATATCCAAGCTGAAATGCAAACTCATCGGCCTCAAACTCATTTCCACGGCTGGATTTCATGACAAGCAGTGTTCCAAGACCTGTCCATATCCTGAGAAGAAGATTCACTGTTATTACAGCGAGAAATCTTGAAAAGATCATAAATAAATGCGTAATAAAACCATCTTCGCCACCCATAAACAGACACATGATCGTAGTAATGATATCAAAGAACCAAAGGCCGATATTAAAGAATGTAACAAGCATATTTACAAACATATTACCAACCGAGATCAGCAGGATAAGATCTGTATCTTTATGTGCAAGATGTCCGAATTCATGTCCCAGTGTCGCCCGGATCTGCTCATCCGGCATATTCAGAAGGCCTCTTGTAACACATACTGTCTTTCGTCCCGTTGCAAAAGCGTTCGGACTGTCATCATCTGTGATATACAGCTGAATGCTGGAATTCAGAGAAGGATCTTTCTGTTTTGCTTTCGCATAAACTTCCCGGAATATCGGTTCCAGACGGTTGATATCCTCTGCACGTTTCAGTTTTTTACATCTTGTCTGAAAACGAAGGTACCATTCTCCGATCGGTGACAGTGCGATCGTAACAGATACAAGATATAAAACAATTCCGATCACAATTCCAAGCGGAATATTGTCTGGTACAAACAACACCGTAAATCCGCAGACAAGTGCCACATTCAGGATCAGATAAATGATCACGGAAATATTGGACTTTCGAAACATCCTTGTAAGGAAATCAAAAAGATAAAATCCACTGGATCCGCTGCTTACGCTGACACCTGCATTTGATGTATTCTTTGTTTTTACAGGTTTTTTATTTGTCTGGCTTTTTGTTGGCTGCGAAGTATTGATTCCCGTGTCTGCCATCTGCTGGTTCGGGCTGTTCTGATCCACTCCTGACGGACCCGGATTTCTCTGCTGATTCCAGTTTCCCTGTACATTGATCTGCCGGAGTTTATGGTTCCGGGGTCTGCTTTGGGAAGACTGATTATGTATTTCCTGGCCTTCCGGTGACTGTTGGCTACGGTTATTCTGAGTACTTTCCAGCTGTGTACCCCAGTTATTCTGATTATTTTCTGCCTGTGTACCCCAGTTATTCTGATTATTTTCCGGTTGTGAAGTCCAGCTATTCTGAACATTTTCCGGCTGTGGGGTCCAGTTATTCTGAACATTTTCTGGCTGCCGGTTTTGATTTCCCTGGCTACTTCCCTGCGGTGGTCTCCAGTATCCCTGACTGCTTGCAGCCTGGCGTCCCCAGATTCCCTGGTCATCGGATGGCTGCCCCCATCCATTTCCATTATCCTGGGAGGCCTGGTTATTTCCGCCAAGCAGATCTGAGCCACAGCCCGGACAGAATCGCTCTGATCCGGTCCGCAGTTTTCTTCCACAAAATCTGCAGAACTTTGCCATACTCTTCCTCCTTTTTTTATCTGTATCGAATATACAGTTCTTTATCTCTCTCTTCTTTTTGACGCAATAATGTTATGGATAATGATAACAATATCACCTGTGATTCCAACCAGGATCAGTCCAATACTGATAGCCATGGTAATCTTGTCAGGAACCAGAAGACAAAGTACCAGAGATATGGCAACGCCGACCAGAAGTGCGACTACAGCCGCTATGATCAGAATTATCGGTGAACTCTCATCCTCTTCATCCATTTCTTCATCTTCATCGAGCTCATACCGTGTCCTTGCCGAACCCGGATATGGTCTTCTCTGCTCCGGTCTGTCATAAGATTCCCGGTACTCTCTCCTGGACACTCTTCCACCGTATCTCTTGCAGTAAATACTCTTCCACTCATCGTCAAGACGGTTCAAAAATCTTCCAAGATTAAGTTCTCTGGCAGTATCCTCCTTCAAAAGCTGGTAAGATGCCGCAACATCATTGTTTGCAAAAGCTTCGGGTTCTCTTGCTGCCAGACGTAAAATTCCATTGCCGGCTGCATTTCTTATGGCATCTGCTTCAAAAAGCTGAAGCCTTTCTGTATAAAGCAGTAATTCCAGAGCTGCACGAACAGCCTGGACAGGCGTATACTCTGTACCATAAATCTTCCGCAGCACATTCTCCAGATTAAAGTCTTTTTTTCCTTCCATCATCATGATCAGCTGCTCCTGGAGCAGGGCAAAAAAGTAACGATACTCTGGCCGTTCTTCTCTCTTAAGTCTTTCATCAACTGGCGTCAGATACGCTGAGATATCCTGGCTTTTCAGGATTATATTCTGCATTTTTTCCAGATTTTCCATATCCTGACTGTAATAAATGCACCACAGAACATTAAGACGCTTCCAGTCTTTCGGGAAAATCTTCCGGCGATCACATTCCTGGATCATATTTTTAAGGAAGCCAACCTGCGCTGCATTTAATCCGAACACCTGTATTGCATTCATCTTTGCGATCAGAGATAAAAATTTATTCTTCAGCTTCCGCTCAATTCCTGAATTCTCACCAAATATCTTCTTATAATTTAAAACCTCATCCTGAAATACTTCACACCAGGCAGCAAGTTCATTATTTCCCTGCTTTTTTTGGCACTGATGTCTCAGCATATTGAAATATGCATTTACGATCACACTGTATGTCTGTTCATTCAGCCACTGATTTTCTTTCACACCGCTTAAAAATACTGCTGTCTGATCCAGATTGGCAAGGACATATTCGGAAAGAACCATTTCCTGTCCACCATGGATAAACCACTCTGTAATGATCGCCCATCGCTGTTCTACTGTCAGCTGTTCCAGAAGGAGTCCCTTTCTGTCATCTTCCGCATGCGCATATAACTCGTACAGAATCATGGATACATAAGGTTCCGGACAATCTGCCAGGTCAGAAAGTGCCTGCTGGATCTCTTCCATATCCGAATATCCGCCTGGTTTCCGGCAATTATAGATTTTTGCACATTCCGATACATAAATCGCTTCCTGTATGATCGCCTTTTTTGCCGGCACATGCATCAGCCATTCGTGCAAATACTTTCCTGTTTCATGGAATACCATTGCCTCGCATTTTTCTCCCAGCTCCGCAACGATGTATTCAAACAGAGGTCTCCATTCTACGTTCAGGAACTGTCGGTCTCTGAATGTGGCAAAATAGATCAGGTGCCATACTGCTTCTGTATTCAGAACCGTTTCTTTTGAACTGCACTGCTCTTTAAAACAATTCCACAGCACATCGGATCTGTGTTCCTGTCCTGGAGTTTTTTTCAGTTTCTTCTCTTCCTGGCTTAAAAGACCATGCGCCTGTTTACGCAGATTGCCGTTTCCATAAAACAGCTGAAAAAACAGATTTCCATAAATTTCTTCCATGTTTTCATCTGTGATCTCAGAATAATTTAACGGACGGCTTAATGCTCCCATCAGCTGTGAAGTATACTCCCATTCATCTGTGCTCACACACTTTCTGTACCAGTCCTTCAACAGTGCAAAAATATTTGCTTTCACCGGACTGGAATGGGAAATCTGATCATCTTCACATATTTCGATCAAAAACGTTCTGAGGAAATCTTTTTTGTACCATTCTGCCTCTGTCTGCTCTCTGACATTCTTCAGAAAATCCAGGAATTTCTCTTCTGCCAGAGCATTTTCGCTCTCAAGAAGCTCCCTCAGAAGCTGTGCAAGAACTTCATCTGTCTGGTCAGATGCCAGATCCTGTATCAGGCATACCATGATCTCATCCTGACAGTTTTCAGGATAGATATTCTGCTGGACCAGTTCTATGAGATCCTTCTTTATGTTATCCGAATATCCCGGGTCCTGTGCTTCGCAGCTGAGCATTTCCCTGAATATCGATGCAGCATATTCTGTCCAGTATCCTGCTATATAGTAGGATACTCCAAGTATAAGCTGTTCTCTGGATCTTTTGTCTGCAAAATTCTGCTTCCGATTATCATTCAGTCCAAATATAAGGTTAAACATTTCCGGTGTATTGGCATTTTCATAAATCCGTTCCTGTCCGAAAAACTGAATGTATTGCCTGTTAAATTCCGCTTTTTCTTCTTCCTTCTGCAGGGTATCCCATATGAATCTGCCATAGGATGTATCCAGATCTCCACTCACATAACTTTTTTTGTTCTGAAGGTCAATGATAGAATATTCACTGTTTACCCATTCTTTTGCAAATCCACTTTCCATAAATATCAGCTGATACCCCTTCAGGACAGAAGCCTCCGGATTTGCTCCTCCGCAGGATACTGCACTGATATTCTGACTGATGAAATCCGGCAGAACTTTCAAAGTTGCCGCAATGATCTGCTCAGCATAACCATTTCCACCGGCTGCATTCCATGCAGGGCGGAACTGATCTGGCAGTACAACCAGAACTTTGTCATTTTCATGGCCCCTGTAATCCATATATCCAACTCTCTGGACAATGCTGCTGATATAATCAATAAAAAGTTCCTGTGTAAAACCTGCACGTTCAAAAACAGAAATTTCCGTTTTTTTCTGTGGATTTTTAAACAGGGAATACTCCGGATTTGCTTCGATACGCCCACGGGCACCATTTCTTTTTGACTCTTCAATTCGCGCCTGTACCGATGGATAAGGTTCAAAATTCTGCAGATTGAGTGCATATTCCGGTTCTCGTAAAAAGCGTCCCTTATCTTCCTCTGCCAGAATGTAACTGCTGCTGTATGTAAAATCACGGAACTCGCCGGAACTTCTTTCACCGGACATATTTCCTTCTGCTTTCAGTCTGTATGCACGACTTACTACTGTAAGCTGCTGATTCAGCCTCTTGATCTTCAGAACGCCTCGATATGTTCCGGTGATCTCCGAAGGAACAGGCCGGATATCCTCCAGTGTTCCTACTGCTTCACATTCTCTGGCTACAAGCTTCGCCTGATCTTCTCTGGCAAACATATCTCTGCTGATGGTGACTGTCGTACTGTCTCCCTTTGAACCGGAACGTGAAAAATATCCTTCTGTACATCGGGAATATATATGTTGTCCTATCATGCTGTTTCCTCCTAACGTCTATGAAACCAGGAATGTTTTTTTGGCGGTTCCGGAATCTGCTCATCCCAGTTTTCCGCAAAATTTCTTCCCCATTCATTAACCACCCTCTGTGGTGCATCATAAAATTCTCCTCTGAAGAAAGGAGGTACAAAATTCAGTCTCATCAGAAGATAAAGCAACGGTTCTTCCACACGGATCGGATGGATCAGACGGAAATTATCAAGATTATCTCCGCTTACCTTTACAGCTGCTCCCAGAGCGGATACAGAAATATAATATGGACTGAAAAATGTCTGATCCAGGAAATTTGATAATCCTCTGGAAAGATACTGGATACACGCTCTGGTAGACTGATTCATAGGATTAAAATAAGTATCCTCCAGATTGGAATCCGGAATCATCTGAAATCTCGGTGCGATCACTGGCTGATTCAGCGGAATTCCCAGCTGCTGGTAATTTTTGTACAGAAGATCAGTTTTGGTCAGTGCAACAACACTTGGCCTCTGAATCTGTCCCATATCTCCGGTAACACAATCCAGGATTGATGTTTTCATGCCGGAAATCGCTTCTTCCAGCTGATCGATATCACGGTTCATATACTGTTCCGGAAGCCGATTGTACACACCCTCCAGAGTCTCCGGATCAACCATCATGATAAATCCATCCGACTCCTTAAACTGGGGAACATTGATATTGGAAAGATCCTCATTTCGTTCTCCGTTGAACATCTCGCCTCGCATATCAATCAGACCCAGAATACATTTCTTATTAGACTGTGCAGATCCTGGCATTGCGGTATAATCCGCCTGAAGAAGATACGGAGTTTTTCTGTCCTCCTGTGTTGTCGCCGGAAGTCTGTTCTCTCTTCTTATGTGTGAAGCAAACTGTTCATATTCCCTTCCTGTAACTCCCAGAGTCTCAAAATGAACAAAGCCCTGCGGAAGTCCAAAATTTCCTCCGCTCAACATCATGTGTAAAACTGTAAGATATACTGTTTTTCCTGCGGAGCTGGGTCCCATAAGGCTCACCAGGTACATCGGCATTTTTCCTGCCTGAGGGATCAACTGTGAATGACAATGCGGACAGTAGAACTTTCTCACGATTCCACTTACCTTTTCCTCACCGATCTCCAGATCTTTCACCTCTACAGCCTGCACCAGTTCTGTATTTCTGCACTCATCACTGACTGCATACTCCGGAGAAATGGTTACCGGATACACCTCTTCATTTGTGATCACGCTCTCACTTCGAAGCTGTGCAAGACTTTTGTACTGAATTTCAATATGCTTCTCTTTCAGCACAAATTTATTTGCTCCAGATTTTCTGTCATTAAGCTGAATATCATCAGACTGCCGGATTCCCTCAAAATTATCTGACCTGATCTCATCCTTCGTAAGCTTCACGCATCGTTCTGCTTCTCTGATGGGACGCAGGCACTGTATACATTTTATCGGATAATAACTCATATCTGCCTCCTGCTCCTTTTATTTTTTATGAAAAATCGAAAACAGTGAAAATTTTCCTCCTGTGTCCTGTTTCGAACGTGGTATCTGAATCGCTTCTCCACTCAGTTTTATATTTTTTTCTTTTGTCTGCACCTGTGGCAATCCCGGCAGTTCCGGGAAATAAAGATTTCTGTATTCATTGATTCCCGCGCGGATCTCATTTGGAATTTCAAATCTCAGGATCGTTCCTCCCCAGAAATATTCATAATACAATAGTCCCTCCGGGATTTCTTTGTCACTCTGAAGCAGTAAAGTGTACCCTGTATTTGTACAAACCCAGTTCCATTTCACTGTGGCAATTCCACAGTATACATTTATAAGATACTGTTCCTGTGACGCAAGTGCCATGATCTCTCTTCCGGAAAGTTCTCTTCTGGAGTCTGTCACAAATATAAGAAAACGTGTACTGTTGATACTTTCCATATCCAGATTATCCGACTGAAAAGAGACTTCCATGCAATGATTGATGCACTGCGAATAACTGATCATTACCGGAATACTCACATTCTCTTTATAAATCCACACGAAATATGCATTTTCTTCATTTTCAGATATTGTCCATGAGAAGCGGAACCGGCCATAATCCATCTGTCTTCCTTTTAAGTCTTTTAATGCTATTACCATTACTTTCTCCTTTGTTACTCAGAGTATATGCGGTTCTCTGCAAAACGCCCGGAAATACGGACGATCTCGATACGGTCATCCTGAGGGCAGCCTTTAAAACTGATATCATAAGTGGGCTGATTCCGCAGACAGCGGCACAGGAGATTTTCTTCATTTCCCATCACAAATAATGTCTGATGACTGCTTGCCTGAAATCCTCCGATAAGTCTCACAGGAAATTTCCAGTTCTCTTCCAGTTTTTTAAAAAACTGTGTGGAATCTCCCTGTACAAGATTTGTCAGGCGTACCTTCATATATTCTTCACGGTTTTCAAGACTTCCCGCAACGATCCGGTTACAGATCTCCAGCAGATCATTTCCGGTTCTGTTTTTCTGATCTTTTTCATGATCCTTAAAAAAGCCTGCTATGATCTTCTGATATTTATAAAATATATGGATCACTTCATGGGGATGATTATTATTATATTCTTCCATCCATCGTCTGGCTTCTTCCTGTGCATCTGCCACAAATCCTCCGCCGGTGTTAAAAAGAAGTTCTGTCTGTCCCAGTCTTTTTTCCTGGTTGCTGACAGCCTGCTCCATAGATTGAAAGACATCATCCAGCACTTTCTTTTTCTGGCGGAACCTTTTCATGTTTTCTTTCTCCGGCGCCAGTCCTTCTGCAATGATCTTCCTTGGAGCCTGACGGATCTCTCCTGCAAGCCACTGTTCACAGGACTGTCTCATGTCCGGATAAAACATCCCCTGACGTACATCAATCACCGGACTGTTTTCCAGGATCTTCTGTGATCTTTCTTCCAGAATGCCAAGATGATTTACTGCCCCATTGAGTTCCAGCAGATATTCATCAACAAACGAATCCCACCATTCCTGTACCACCTCTGCTGTAGCCTTAATGGGATGAAGATAATAATCGTTGGCAAACTTTTTCAGCCGTTTTTCCAGTTTCTGCATATCATTGCCAGGAATCACACTGTATATTGGTGATGTACATATTTTTCCATCTGGTCCATGAGGTATTTTTTCCATTCGCTTTTTCCAGGATGCACTTTCAAAATACTCGTACTTCATTTTATCAAATGCTGTAGTCCGCCTTCTGCCGGCACTTTTATAATATTCATGTACTGCCAGTAAGCGATTCAGTGTAAGAGATTTTACCGGTTCACATACAGAAATGGCTCTTGCCGTAAAAAAATATTCTTTTTCATTACTCCTGACCGGAAGAAGAACACCCTGGGTTTTTTCTTTATCTTCACAGTCTGTATCCTGAAATATCATAAGCATGATTATCGTTTTGATCTTCTGTTCCAGATTGATCTTATGTCCGTTCTCATTGACATCAGAAAGTACGCAGCATGGACAGCAGCATTCCAGATAATTTTTGCGGCCGTTTTCCATGATCCGGTCCATTTGGCGGCGCAGCATCTGTACTTTATATTTTGTGAGATCTACATTATAACTTTCCACCATCAGAAACGGATGCCATTCCACAGAAATCTGGCGTTTTCTCATTTCTGTCTGCATCATGATCCAGGAATCCGCCACTCTCTGTTCATCTTCTCTCTGACACAGACAGTCCATAAGAAATACCGGACATATCAGGATTTTGTCAAATCGGACATCCAGATAATCCTGCGATGCCTGATTGATCCTGCCTGCAAAAGCATGAAATGCCTCTTCTCCTGTTGTTCTTTCCCAGTCACTGATGATCTGGACAGTTCTGATATCCGATACGATCTTTTTTATTTCCTCTTTAAAAAGCAGCTCTGCTTTTCTGCAGCTTGTCTCGCTTCCTATCACCCAGATAAACACCAGTGTTTTCAGAGATACAAAGTTCTGGCTGTTAAAAGTTTTCTGTTCTTCTGCATCATTAAGAATACTCTCCAGTTTTTTTTCGATCACTTCTGTATTTTTTTCTGCCTGATACAGACTTTCTTCCATTCAAGTCTCCTCCCACTTATGTTATATTTCAAGGAAATCCGGCCTAAGCCGGATCTCCTTTCTCTTCTCAGATATTATTATTTGGATCTTCTCCGGAAGGATTTCCCCATGATGGCATTCCGGCATCTCCCGACTGAGAAACCGGCTGGCTTCCTGGCATTCCATTTCCTCCCTGAGGATAGCCCGGCTGACTTCCCGGCATTCCCGGCATTCCGATTCCTCCTGGATAACCTGGCTGACCTCCCGGTACTCCTGGCATTCCGGTTCCTCCCGGATAGCCTGGCTGGCCTCCCGGCATTCCTGGCATTCCGTTTCCTCCCGGATAGCCTGGCTGGCTTCCCGGCATTCCTGGCATTCCATTTCCTCCCGGATAGCCTGGCTGGCTTCCTGGCATTCCCGGCATTCCGGTTCCTCCTGGATAACCTGGCTGACCTCCCGGCATTCCTGGCATTCCGGTTCCTCCCGGATAGCCTGGCTGGCTTCCCGGCATTCCGGCTCCTGCAGGATAATATACGATCATCTGCTGCATTTTTGTATCAAAAACCTGCTGACCTGGCTGCGGCTGTGCGATCGGCTGATAGGTCATCGGATCCAGATATCTCGGCACTTCCGGCTGATACATAACCTGCTGGCGCATCTTCGTATCAAAAACAAGCTGGCCCGGCTGCGGCTGTGCGATCGGCTGATAGGTCATCGGGTCCAGATATCTCGGCACTTCCGGCTGATACATAACCTGCTGGCGCACCTTCGTATCAAAAACAAGCTGGCCTGGCTGTGGCTGTGCGATCGGCTGATAGGTTGTTGGATCCAGATATCTCGGCGGCTCTGCCTGATGATTTACAGGCTGCTGTTCTTCTGTCCGATGAATATCATGATGATCCCACTCCTGATGGTGGTCACTCAGCTTTGACTGCTCGTCTATTGGAAGCATTCTGGTCATTTCCTCAATGATTCCCTGATAAAAATCCAGTTTATTGATACATTCTGCTTTTTCATCCGGTCCTGCATTATAGAGTTCCTGACGTACCGTTTCTACCTGTTCCTTATATTCCGGAATATACTGCTCCCGGATTTCTTTATAATGTTCCTCTCTCTGTCCCATACTGTCTTTGATACGCGCTCTCAGATTTGTATACTGTGTATCAATTTCTGCACGCATCTTCTTATCCAGAAGTTTACAGAGTTTCCGATACACCTGATATTCCCGGTAGTCCGGAGCCATTTCCTGTCCAACCATCAGCGTGATCGGCATCGGATCCATGTCTGATCTTTTATATACCACATCCATGATCTCATTTTCATAGATCATATGAGCTACTTTTGCGTATGCATAATATTTCGGATAATAAAGTTCATCTTCCAGCTGCTGGATCTTTTCTGCAAGCTGGCATTCTCGTTCCAGCTGTCTCATTACCTGCGGATATCTCAGGATATTTTCACGGATATTATCTTTTTCTCTTTCCAGCTTATTTCCCTGTACCTGATTGTTTTCGGAATTTCCGATGCTGCGCAGATACGTACCAAATGGTTTCAGAACCAGCTCTTCTCCGGAATCCCATACTGCCATCTTGATCTTTGTCAGCTGCTCGATCTTCTTAAGAATTGTCGGCGCATTTAAATTGGCCTTGCTTACAGATGCGGCAACTTTTTCATTGGCTTTTTTGAGGACAATATTTCCATTATGTTCTGTGATCAGGTCCAGCTTTACTGCTTCATCAAAAAGTTCTCTGTATTTTTTATTATTTTTTCTGGTCCGTTCACAGGTATAAATTCCATGCCAG
The DNA here is from genome assembly GCF_003461955.1 of Ruminococcus sp. AM36-2AA. Classification (GTDB taxonomy): domain Bacteria; phylum Bacillota; class Clostridia; order Lachnospirales; family Lachnospiraceae; genus Blautia_A. The sequence goes on from NZ_QTYB01000009.1 coordinate 57,708, forward strand.
GAAGGTTCTACATACGGAGACGGCAGATAATCACGCCACTCTCTGATCAGATGTTTACCCATTCCTGCTTTACCAAGCATCTGTTCCTCATATGCCTCTTCCATCTTTTCAAGGAAATCATTGGAATACAGTGGAAATCCGCTGGCAACCTTGACAATATAAAATCTGCTTCTCTCATCACTCTGCTTGATAATGACTTTTGTACTTAAATTTTTTGCTCTAATATGTGCCACTGCGGTCTGATAGATTACCGGGCAGTCACTTGGAATGGACAGAATGGAAAATTCATCTGTCTTTCCATCAAACTGTGCACTTTTTTTATACATGGCATAGGACTTGTCAAGAAGATGATCGATGCAGTCACCGATATATTGGTTCAGGCTCTGTCCTGATTTCAGTTTCGTAGACATAATATTTTCCATGTTGATCGTAAGAAGTTTGCTGAAATGCTCAGAAATAAATCCGGAAATAAATCCTGGAACATCTACAGTTCCTGCAATGTTCTCATCAACGTTGTCAATATCTCTGCCGATCCACTTGTGGATATTTTCTGCCAGACTTCCAAGGAAAGAATTTTCTGCCGCAAGAACCGCCGCATTGAATTCCATCTGCTTCGTATGTTCAAACTGCAATGGGCGGATCAGAACATCCGTATCTTCCTGCACAACAGCTTCCTGTGCCTTGATGATCTCCACATTGTCATGGAATATCTTTGGAAGCTCAAACAGTGTATCTGTCAGAGGTTTCAGAATATTATCATAGTATAATTTCAACCGTCCCTGAAGAATCTCTATAACTTTTACGATCTCTTCATTTAAAAATGCAGATTCTTCATTTCTGTACCATCTTTCAACAGAATCCAGATAATCTTTTGCAGCCTGTTTTTTCTTTCCAAATCCCGCATTCGTTCCCATGACATACATCTGCTGCATTTCTTCCTTCATTCTCTGGGACTGGCCTGCACACTGGCCTTTCAGTTCATTGCAGTAATTCTTAAATCCTTCCAGCATATGATAGAGAGAATAACTTTCCTCTGATTTCACAAAGTATCTCAGATATACAGGACCTGTTTTCTTATTCTGAAGATTTGATTTAATGTAATTTTTCAGTTTTCCTTCCAGATAGCTTGGAAGATTTCCGGATTGTTTTACTACCGCACGCTGAAAATCCGCAAGCCAGTTATAAGCGGCATTATACGGTGTGTTATTTGGCCAGATATCCTTATAGTCAAACTGCTGCAGTGCCGGTCTCGGAATAACCTCTCTGTACAGCAGACTTCGGATATTATCTTCTGTCATTTCCAGATCACGATATACTGTGACATTAAATTCTTCCTGCGTTGGACGATTTCTGAACATTCCCTGATCCAGACGTTCAAATACACGTGCAGCAACCAACGTTGAAATCTCTGTATAAGGAATTTCAATCTTTGCGGCACCAACGGACAGGTATTTATAGCATGCCGGATACGGAGCCCTTGTCTCCAGTGCGGTCATATATCCCTGAATGTTATTGTACATCTGTGTCATTGCGGTATTACCACCATCACCGCCACCGGCTTCTCCCGCAACGTAAGCAAAAATATTCTCCGCAACAGAACGCAGGATCTTTTTGTAACTGAACTGGTGACCGTGGATATCTGAAGCATCCAGAAGATGGCAGAAATCAAATGGTGCTGCAAATTCATTTAATTCATAGCCAGGAAATTTCTGATGGTAACGTTCCATATGCTCACTGGAGTTCATCCAGTAATCCAGTTCTTTCAGGCAGGCAAAACCGTTTGCACGCAGAGATGTATCTGCACCACCATTTAACTCATTGACATCTGTCATGATCAGATAGCCCAGGATATTTACATTTGGTATGGATTCTTTAGCCACTTTTCTTAAAATATAGGCCATATCCAGAAATGTACCTGCACCGGTACCACCGGAAATACCGCTGAATAAGATGATTCGGATATCATTGATCTGTGTATTGCTGATAAGACTGCTGATCTTGCCCTTAATATCTGCAACTACTTTTAAGATGTTATTTGCCAGAAGCATACGTCCGATCTGGCGGATTCCACCTGCACCATCCGCACCTGCAATAGCATTTACATCTTTATCAAACCACTGCCAGTATTCTACACCATTGTCTTTCTGTTTCAGGACATTCTCGATAACCTTGTCTACCGCATCCACAGAAATATCACAGAACTCTGTTCCACGTCTGTCAAAATGTGCGGTACCATATGCAAGATTTTTGGTTTTCTTATCGGTATCAATTTCCAGAAATCCAATATTTTTCGGTGTGTCCGCAACAGGTGTGTTACTTTCATCAGTAGGAAGGATCATTCTATTGGTGATCTGATCCTTAATGCGGATCAGTGCATCCGCACCACTTCCTCCAAGTCCTACAAACAGCACTGCCTGTTTTTCCTCAGGCGCAACTCGTGCGCCTGCGTAATAAATACCGCCATTCTGGCCAAGGCTCAGTGCCTGCTCCAGTAAGCTGATCGTTCTTTTTTCTTTTGCCATAACATGTCCTCCGTTTAAGGATTATTTTATACTGTTTATAAAAAATAACTGCGATCAGAAAAAGTCATCTCCGCTTCCGTCACTTCCGGAACCGCCAAAGTTAAATCCGCCGTTTCCTCCCGGCTGGGTATTTCCCTGGCTGTCGCCACCAAAGCTGCCACTTCCGAAGTCGTTTCCTCCCTGGTTGTTTCCGCCTCCGAAACCGTTTCCTCCCTGGCTGTTTCCTCCGCCGAAGTCATTTCCGTTTCCGAAGCCGTTTCCACTTCCGAAGCCATTTCCTCCCTGGCTGTTTCCTCCGCCAAAGTCATTTCCTCCTCCGAAGCCGTTTCCACTTCCGAAGCCATTTCCTCCCTGGCTGTTTCCTCCGCCGAAGTCATTTCCTCCTCCGAAACCGTTTCCGCTTCCGAAGCCATTTCCTCCCTGGCTGTTTCCTCCGCCGAAGTCATTTCCTCCTCCGAAACCGTTTCCGCTTCCGAAGCCATTTCCTCCCTGGCTGTTTCCTCCGCCGAAGTCATTTCCTCCTCCGAAACCGTTTCCGCTTCCGAAGCC
>NZ_QTYB01000009.1:60788-186066 GCF_003461955.1 Ruminococcus sp. AM36-2AA
AAAGCCATTTCCGCCTCCGAAACCGTTTCCGTCTCCGAAACCATTTCCACTTCCGAAACCGTTTCCTCCACCGAAACCATTTCCTCTCTGGCCACCATATGGACTGCCAGTATGGCTGATATCAAAATCACTTCCTCCAGATCCATAAATAGATCCGGACATTTTCTGTTCTTTTCCGACGATCAATGTCAGCACACTTCCACCCTGCTCAGATGGGCTGACATACTGAATGGAAATTCTGTCGCCTTTTCTGACAGATTTTTTTACACCCTTTTCAGTGTCGATCTTCTGATTATCAATCTGGATCATGCCTGTTGTCTTTGGAAGCACACAGACTTCAATTCCATCTTTTAATGCTTTCAGCTTGATATTCTGTACCAGAGCCTGAAGGCCTGTACGCATAAACACTTCATTATATGTATTTCTTGCTACCTGATCCTCATTGATCACAGTCCCTAACAGCACTTCGGATTTTTTGCCCGGCAAAGTCATAGATACGCTGCCTGGTGTCAGGCTCTGAAGAGCAGGCGGCAATGTGAGCTGCATAGTGAGCAGATCACGGAATTTCGGTTTCATTGCACGGAAAATGAAGAAAATTGCAGCGATCACTGCAAGGATCAATACCAGTACTCCGATAACGATCGTCCATACGGATTTTACGTTTACCCGCATTGTAAATCGTGCGCTCTGTCCATATTCATCCGCAATACGGAGATTTACATCCTGACTACCATTTTTTAACGGAACGATCTGGAATGTTTTGGTATCTGGATTAAAGGAAACCTTCGCATTTATTTCACTGTCTTCTTCAATATCACAGTTAATCTTGGATGTTGCGTCGTATGTAGTGATCTCGTCCAGAGGAATTTCCTTGGTCTTTCCGAATGGTTTTCCCAACAGTGATACTTTTTTCACATCTCCGCTTTTTACAGATAACGGAGTACTTTTTATGATCATCTTGTATGGGGTTGTTTCTTTTGAGAAACTTTCATTTCTTCCATTAAGAACTACTTTTACTGTATAATCACCCGGCTTCTCTGCCTTCATGGTGTATTTGAACCTGTAGCTGTCTGTATCCATAGGGATCTGCTGTTCTTTTCCACTGGCATCTGTGATAATACAGGTAGCAGTTGCACCATACAGAAGATCATCATCTGAAATTATCTGATCTCCGCATTTCAGAAGTGCTGTCATATTGATATCATCACCTGTTTTCGGTGAAGATTTATCCACATCCAGAGTAAGGTTCATATCAAATGTGGTCAGCAGATTGATCTTGATCGAATCCTTTGCGTCGCCTGCCACACTTACAGTCCATTCACCTTTCTGCGGATTCTTAACCTTAATGGTCATATAACGTTTATCAGAAGATACCGTGATATTGTGTTCTTCATCCTGAGGTACTTCTTTTCCGGAAGGATCGATGATCTTCGGATCTGACACACCTTTTTCTGTAAGAATTACAATATTAGCCGCGTAAACGCTTGCATTGTCAACAGTAAAGTTTGTTGTATATCTTCCTGTTTTGGAATCATACTGGGAAGGAAGTTCCGCACTGCCGCCCTTTGTGTGGTCATTATAAATGTCTTCAATAATACCATTCAGCTGATCTGAAGATTTTGTTTCATAGAATTTACCGCCTGTCTTCTCGGCAATATCGTTCATTGTAGCGGAATCCAGAGAACCATCATAATTCAGTCCGATGGTATATACCGGAAGGTTCAGAGATACTGCCTCTTTGAGAGTCTTGCTCAGTTCTTTCTGGGATTCTTCTACTGTACGTGGTCCTTTTGGAAGATCTGTTCTTCCGTCGCTGAGCAGAACGACCATCGGATTTCGTCCGGAATTAAAAGCCTTTCCCTCTTTCAGAAGTTTTACGGCTTCTGTAAGTCCCAGTGCGATATCGGTATCATTATTGATATCATATTTGATCGCTTCCATGCCTTTTTTGAGTGTATCTTTTCCGGTGCTCAGATCGGTAAGTCCCACACTGTCAAGAATAACATGGGAATAATATACATAACCGGCTCTTGTGCCCTCTGCACTGGATGCACACAGTTCTGTAAAGAGCTTTCCGGCAGTCGGTGCCATGTATTCCGGGTCTGCCCGCTCCATGGAACCACTTCCGTCGATGACATAAATGACATCCAGATTCAGATTGTCTTCTGTCGACGGTGTTGCTTCTTCTGCTTTTACCGGTATTCCTGTCACACAGGTAACAACCAACAGCAAAAGCATTACTAAAAAACGCGCTGTCTTTTTCATGTTTTCCCTCCATTTTCCCTTTTATCTGTGCCTATTTTTCTTTAAAATTATCAATATTGCACAAATAAACAGCATATTTTTGAATACTGATATAATATATATACTTAATTATACTTCATCCTCAATTGCCACGCAATGTTACAGTGCTATTATTTTCGACTATTTATGCCTTATTTCGAACAAATTATGCCTTTTACTTTTTTAATGCACTATAAAAAAGCAGACGAAATTTTTTTTATAAAAAACTGCCACTTTTAACTAAAGTGACAGCTTTTTTTGCAACAATAATATTCTATTCCATCTCTCTTACGATCTTTCTGACCGGAAGAACAAAGGTCGGAGATACGGACAGTTCATCCAGTCCCATCTCCACGAATCTTTCAGTAAGTGTGGTGTCTGCGCCAAGCTCACCGCAGATTCCTGCCCAGATACCTTCTTTATGTGCATTGTCCACAACCATCTGGATCATACGGAGGACAGCCTCATGATGAGAATCATAAATGTTGTCCAGTTTTGCGTTCTGACGGTCGATTGCCAGAGTGTACTGAGTCAGGTCGTTAGTTCCGATACTGAAGAAATCAACTTCTTTTGCAAGAAGGTCACTGATCATAACAGCAGCCGGTGTCTCGATCATGATACCCTGCTCCACATCATCACGGAACGGGATACCCTGCTCCGTAAGCTCTGCTTTCACTTCTGCTACGATCGCTTTGATCTGTTTTACTTCTGTTACGGAGATGATCATCGGATACATGATGGAAATATTTCCGAACATGCTTGCACGGAAAAGTGCACGCAGCTGTGTCTTGAATACTTCCGGACGGTCCAGACAGATACGGATCGCACGATATCCCATAGCCGGGTTCTCCTCATGTGCCATATTGAAATAATCGATCTGCTTGTCTGCTCCGATATCAAGGGTACGGATGATGACTTTCTTACCGGCCATGTTCTGTGCTACTGTCTTATAAACCTGGAACTGCTCTTCCTCTGTCGGATAATCTTCTTTCTCCAGATATACAAATTCGCTTCGGAAAAGTCCGATACCTTCCGCATCATTGGCAAGTACGTTGGCAACATCGCCGGTACTTCCGATGTTTGCATAAAGATGAAGCTTACGGCCGCTCTTGGTAACAGTCTCTTTTCCTTTCAGTTCTTTGAGCATTGCACGCTGTGCAAGTTCATCTGCACGCAGGTCTTCGTATTTCTTAAGGGTTTCCGCATCCGGATCAACGATCAGATTTCCGCTCTTTCCGTCTACAACTGCCATTTTTCCGTCCATGGACTCGTCGTATTCGATATTGATCAGTGCCGGAATGTTCATAGTTCTTGCAAGAATGGCGGTATGTGAGTTGGAAGAACCTTTTCTTGTAACAAATGCAAGTACTTTGCTCTTATCCATCTGTACGGTCTCACTTGGTGCAAGATCCTCAGCAACTACGATCACCGGTTCAGATGCCTCAAGTTCTCCATCTCCATGGCCGGAAAGTACACGTACCAGACGGTCAGAAATATCCTTCACATCAGCCGCTCTTGCTTTCATATAATCATCGTCCATCTGTGCGAACATTGATGAGAAGTTGTCGCCAGTTGTTGCAACCGCATATTCTGCGTTTACAGACTCTGTGCGGATAATGTTGTGGATGGAATCAAGATAGTCATCATCATCAAGCATCATCTGATGAACTTCAAAGATTGCCGCTCCGGACTCTCCAACCTCCTGAAGAGCCTTGTCATAAAGCTTCTGAAGCTGTGCCACAGCCTGCTCCTTGGCTGCCTCCACACGCTTTACCTCTTCTTCCGGATCCTCCACGTGAACACGTTTTACACTGGTGTCAACCTTCTGGAGGATTGAGATCTTGCCGATTGCAATACCGGAAAATACAGATTTACCTTCCAAAACCTTCATGAAATTATCTCCTTCTGTTTTAATATTTGCCCACTTATGGTGTATTATATCACACTATCCAAAGATTCTGCCATGATTTTTTTATGATCTGGAAAAAACCTGTAAAAATTCCATTTATGCTTTCTTTTTTTGCCATATATACAGCAAAAGTGACAAAATAAACGCTGCCATTCCGCGAAAAACACATTGTACCTGTTCTGCCTGGATGGGTGTCTTCGGAAGTACCAGATACCACTGGAAATTTTTTTTAACTTCTTTCCATTTTTTCGTCCAGAAGCCAAAATCTAACCACTGATCCGGAATCCAGTCTTTTTATGCCTGTACAGCTCAGATCCCGAATAAAAACGGTTCTCTGGGTCTTGTTATCCTCCACCCTCTGGATACACTGGAACATCAGATATTTTCTCAAAGAGCAGCTTTTGGGCTGGGGCTTTCCATTGCAAATGAAATCATTTCTCTCCAGAAGGGAAAGATCACTGTCTCAGAGACTCCCGGAGGCGGCGCCACATTTACAGTAATCCTTCCAGAACAGTCACTTTCTTGAATCCATAAAATATTGAGGCATAAAAATACCGGCCTCCAATCGTCAGATCTTCAGATCTGACTTTTGGAAGCCGGTACATTGCTGTAAAAATGTATGCGTTTTTTTATTTGTATTTACTCACTTCGAAGTGCATCGATAGGATTCAGGTTGGCTGCTTTCACAGATGGAAGAAGTCCGAAGATCAGGCCGATCAGCATGGAAAATACTACAGAACCAATAATGGCTGGTATGCTGATGGCCGTTGGTGCCCCGGACACCTGCGCCACTACTTTTGACAGGATGATACCAAGTACCACTCCTATGATTCCTCCGATACTGGTCAGCACCGAAGCCTCCGTCAGAAACTGCCCGAGAATAATATTTTTTCTTGCTCCAATGGCCTTTTTCAGACCAATCTCACTGGTACGCTCTGTGACAGATACCAGCATGATATTCATAACACCGATACCACCGACAAGAAGGGAGATACTTGCGATCCAGATCAGCTGCTGATTTGTGCTTTCACTGAGTTTCTGCAGATTTTTGACCTTCTCCATGATATCTTCTGCTTTATATTTGAAATTGGATTTATTCTTCTCATTCTGGATTCCTGTATTCAGGACATCTTCTGCCGCTTTTCCCACTGAACTCATATTATCTGTACTGTCCGCACGGACTGTCACATTCTGAGGCTGATCAAACTTAAATGCCACAGGCCAGGTTGTATCCGGGATCATCACACTTCCCATAATAGTCTGAGAATATTCCTCATACTCGGACAATGTATTGATCTTAGGCATATTATCCTCGCTCTGAGTGATCACGCCTACGATGATATAAGGTTCTGCTCCGATCTCGATGGTCTTTCCTACCGGATTTTCACTTCCAAAAATATTCTGCGCAGCATTGGAGTCCACCAGTGCAACCTTTCGATAGCTGTCATAATCCTTCTGCACAAAACCACGTCCGGACTGGACCAAATATCCCATCGTTTTCAGATAACTGTTATCAATACCATATACTGTTCCGCCCTGAAAACTTGTATTTTTATAATAAACACTTGCGGACTGACTGCTGTAGTAAAATGTAGAACTGATCACATGGTCCAGATCTCCAATGGCTGTTTTCTGCGAATCGGAAATGACGGGCGGTGTGGCAGAACTTCCATAGGAGCCATAGTCCATGTCATAAGTGCTGTCTCCGTCATAGAGCAGCACCTGCACAGTATTGTTTCCGGAACCGATCAGGTCTTCCTTTATCTGTTCACTGGTGCCCTTAATCGTAGATACAATTGCAATAATAGATGCAATACCAATAATAATACCAAGCATGGTCAGAAAGGATCTCATCTTATGTGACCATATTCCCTGAAATGCCAGGCGTATATTTTCAAGCATGAAATTTCTCCTTCCTGTTATTCATTATACATATCATCCAATGTTACTTCTTTTGTCTTGGCACCTTCCTGTACCGTATTTCCGTAAGGAAACGCAAGAAGATCATCCGACTTCAGACCTGAAGTTACAATGGCATAGTATCCGCTGTTTACGATACTGCCCACAGTAACCTGCTGTTTTTTCAGAGTTCCTTTTACATCTTTATAAACATAACTGGTTCCATTTTCTGTGCGGATAAAGGCCTTCATCACAACCAGGCTGCCTTTGGACAGTTTATTTGATTTCAGAGATATTGTCACATAATCCTGATCTGTAAACTGAAGCGACTGATCAGTGATCTCTGCATTAAAGGTATAGTAAGATACATTGGGATTGGAATCTCCTCCATAATAAAAATTATTGGAAGAATCCACCGGATAGTCTGAAACATTTAATACCTTTGCCTCAAAACTGCCGGAATCATAACTGGTACACTGGAGAAGAGTCCCCTCTTTCATCTGATCCCGCATCAGCTCACTGACTGTTCCGGTAACATAGAAACCATCTTTGCTCTTTACCTTCAAAAAAGCATCTCCATTATAGGAACCGGTTGCTTCATCTCCAATATAGGCAACGGTTCCATCCAGCTTGCTTGTCACAAGTTTATTTTTTACTTTATTTTCCAGTTTGGTGATATTCAGATTACTCTCTTCAATATCCAGTTTCAGGCTTGAAACCTTATTTTTCTGGATCTTGATGGCATCTTCTCTGGTCATGGTCGTACTGTCCGTACTGTCATCTCCGTCACCACTGTCATCCGGAATTTCATCGTCATCACCAGTATCATCGTACTTCATTGCATCATCCAAAGTAAATTCTGTCTCTGCATACATATAAACAGGATTTTCCAGAAGACTTCCATCGATCAGATAATATCCTGTACAGGAAAGTTTTCTGTCTTCAAAATCCGCAATGGTATCATTCTCATGAAATTCCAGCTGAAACCAGCTGCCACCTTTCTGAACTACTTTTGTTCCGTCTTCACTGTATCCTGCCATCCGGTTAAAAAATGAACCCATGACAGTAACCTTGCCTTTTGCACTGCTCACCAGAAAAACATACGGATCATCTTCTGTTCCGGTTCCTGTAAATGGCTGAGATGTATAATCCAGTTTCTGATAAAACTGCGGTTCTCCATCTGTGATTCCCGGAATTTCTTCTTCTGTTGCATTCGGATCAGGAAGTTCATTCGGCCCCAGTGTCGGTGTCGGCGTAGGTGATACGGAAGGTGTACTGTCATCTCCTGCATTCAGATCCGGCGTTTCACCATCTGTAATATCATCTACCGCAGGATCCTGATAAGACGGATCCATGATAAGACCATCATCAGAAGAATCCTCATCTTCATCCAGCTGCTCACCGTCTGAAGTTTCCCCTGCTGCTGCCTCTTCCCCAGCAATGACATCTGCTTCCTGAGACTCTTCTGATGCGGAAGCTGTATCTGTAAACGCACTGAGAAGCAACGGCTGAGATGCCGACGCAAGATAACTTCCATCTACTGCAGTTCCCAGAGAACCGGTTGTGGACTGCATCTCATCATCACCGCTTCCATCAGAAGGAATATCCGTGCTTGTCATATTACTGTCACCGGTATTTCCATCTGTAGAATTCAGCTCTGTATCATCTGTGCTGTCCGTACTGTCCTCAATAGGTCCTCCGTTCTGAAGACTTGTCAGACGGTTCTGGGCTTTTGTAAGATCCTGTTCCTGTTTCTGCAGTTTCAGCTTTGCAATATTCAGTTCCATCTCTACAAGCGTCATATCAAAGGAGATCAGATTGTCTCCTTTTTTTACATCATCACCCTGAGAAACGTAAATCTTCTCAATGATCATATCTTTATCCATATTTACATTCTGCGCAACATTTGTGGTGATGGTTCCATCCAGCGTTGTTTCCGAATACCAGTCTGTCATAAGGTTGCTGACACTTGTTACCGGTACTTCTGTCACCTTGGATTCTTTTACATGCATAAGACCTGTATAAATACCAGCTGATGCCAGTGCTGCGATCAATACACCGACAATTATTCTCTTCACCACTTTCATGTTATCACCTCTTTTCCTGCAGCTCACCATCACGGATCATAACAACTCTCTTGGCGTGTGCCGCAATTTCCGGATCATGCGTGATCATCAGTACAGATACTCCCTCATCATTCAGCTTCTGAAAAAGTTCCATGACCTGTGCTCCGGATTTTGTATCCAATGCTCCCGTAGGTTCGTCTGCAAGCAAAAGTTTGGGATTGTTTACAATCGCCCTTGCAATGGCAACTCGCTGCATCTGACCACCGGAAAGCTGATTCGGCTTAAAATTAACCCTGTCAGCAAGTCCTACACGCTCCAGCGCTTTCAAAGCACGTTCCCTGCGTTCTTTCTTTGGGACTTTTGCATAATTCAGAGGCAGCTCAACATTTGTCAGCGCACTCTGTCTTGGAAGCAAGTGAAAACTCTGGAACACAAAGCCTATGGTTTTCAAACGAAGATCTGACATTTCATTCTCCGTGCACTTTGCAATATCCTCTCCATTCAGGAGAAAAGTTCCTTTCGTAGGTTTATCCAGACAGCCGATAATATTCATCAGTGTGGTTTTTCCAGAACCGGATGGTCCCATGATTGCTACATATTCACCCTCTTCCATCGAAAAATTCACATCTTTCAATACTGGAACTGTCATTTTCCCCTGCTGGTAATCTTTATATATTCCCTTTAAATCCAAAATCATTCCGTCGGTGCTCCTTCCATTGGAACGAGGTCATCTTCCGGAGAAAGCCCTTCCGTTGTGCTCATATCTCCATCCAGACCGCTGTCTTCGACCATATCAGGTTCTGATCCATCGCTTTCCATATCGCTGTAATCTTCATCAGAAACATCCTGGGAATCTTCATCAGAAGTATCCCACATAGCCGCAGTTGTCTGATCAGCGGTTCCCTCTACAACAGACATTCCCTCTTTAAGTTCCTCTGTCGGGAATGCGATCCTGTCTTTCTCTGTAAGCCCGTCCGCAATCTCGTATTCCGCTAGATTTTCATCATACTGTCCAAGTACAACATCTCTCTTTTCCAGTTTGTTCCCACTGCCTGCAACCCATACATAAGGGCTATCTGTATCCGCATCCACAATAAAGTAATCATTCAGCCAGATACCTGCTTTATTATCATCCTGTCCCTCATCCGGTTCAATATAAACATGCTGTCCAAGCATCAGACCATCCGAAGAATCCAGATTCACATAAAACGGATATGTACTGGAGGAAGTCTGATCATCACCAGTACTGGACATTCCAAACATTGCAGCATCTGAGCTGCTGTTAGTAGCCGAATTATCCATATCAACGGACCCCATTGTCCCTTTCCAGGTTTTTGATGCGTCTACCCTGGAGCGGATGATCACTGGCGTTCCCTCTATGATCGAATCCCGGTTTACTTCATTTACCGTTCCCTTTACACGGTAAGCCCCTGTACTCAGGATCGTAATAAATGCATTGCTGGAACTATCTCCAGAGCCTGAGTCCGATGAATCCGCAGTTCCTTCCGTCAAAGTATCATCTACCCCATCAGAACTGTCGCCCCCCATCTTGGAAGTATCGATCTTCTGGACTACACCATCAATTTCACTTCGCACCTCAGTATTCTGCGTTGCCTGGGAAAGCTTTTCGATTTCTGCCTGTTTACTCTTCTGATCATACTCATTCTTCTTGAGATTCATTTTCTGAGTTTCGATCTCTATTGTATAAGAAAGCTGGTTATCAGCTGTAGCTTTCTTTTTCTCAGCTTCCAGAGTCGTAATCTGATCCGAAATGCTTAAAGCTTCGTTTTTCAGCCGGTCCAGTGCCAGCTGTGCTTCCTGCAGACTCTGCTGGATACTTCCCAGATCATACTGAAAAAGGAGCTGACCCTTTTTCACTTCTTCACCGGTCTTTACCTGTACTTCTTTTACTTTTCGCCCGCTCTCGATCTTTACCTGCACAGTTTCCTGCGGTTCCACCACGCCTGCATAACGATTCTCCACACCGGAATCCATTTCTGAAAGCTTGCTTATCTTCGTTACATATACGGTATCACTGCCGCTTACAGTCCCCATATGATGACTGTAGTAATACCAGCCACCTGCTCCAATACCGGCTGCCAGTATAATAATTCCCAGGGCAATTAAAATACGTTTTTTCATATATTTCCTCTTTTCTCAGCATTATGCCGAAACTACAAGTTGCTTCAAACATCATAGCAGATTAAAGAGAAAAAGAAAAGTCTTTGAGGAAAACGATGCAAATTTCACAAATTTTTCACCATTTTTTTATAAAAATAGTATAGTTTTATGCGATTTTTGACTTTTGAGGCGATATCTGATAAAATAAGATGTAAATTTTTTTGAAAGGAAAGAACGATATGAAGACAGTGAAATATCTGCTGGCTTTCTTCTTTGTTTTTCTGGCAGTCTCCATAACCGGCTGTTCCCACCTGGCAAAAACATCTGCGGAGAAAGCGATCAAAAAGGATCTGGATCTTCTTAAAAATCTGGATTCCGAAACGACCATGAAATACATATCGTATCAGGAACTGTTTCCAGATTCTGATGATAATACGGAACTTTCTGATGATATAAAAGAAGTCTTTTCCCTCTTCTTCCAGAATTTTGATTACAAAATACTGGATATATCCATTGACCAGGATCAGGAAACTGCTTCTGCACACCTGCGGCTTACCACTCTGGATTCCCAGGCGCTTGCGAAAGATTTCATTACCCAGAGCCTTAAAGATGAAATCTTAAAAGCCGCTTCCAGTGAAAAAAGCACAGATAATGATGGGAATTCTCTGGAGCAGCGTTATCTGCATCTCCACAAACTCCTAAAAAAAGGTTCCTATAAAACCATAGACCGAAATGCTTCCATTCAGCTGATCAATCATGGTTCCTCTTCCGAACCGGACTGGGATATCACACACAGTTCTTCTCTGGAAAATGACCTGGTTGGAGGTCTGATCACCTATTTATCCGATCCGGATCTTGTCCCAGCTGATGAAACCCTGGCAATTTATCTGAAAACCCTGCAGGAAATGGATGTTCAGCAGATGTCCAATTACCTTGGTCTGGACTCCATCCTGAACACTTCAGACCCAGCAAAAAATGCCATTGCATCCGCACTTATGGAACAGTTTCACTCCTGTTTTAACTATAAAATAACAGACAGTTCCATCTCGGGCTATCTTGCTCAGGTCAGTGCACAGCTGACTACTTTTGACAGTGATTCGATTCTCTCTCAATATGAAAAAGAACTAAATACCTATCTTGGTTCCGCTGATGCAGTGATTGACGGCTCTCAGAAAAGATATGACAAATCTCACGAACTTCTTCTTGACAGTATCAAGAACAACGAATCAACCATAACTGCCAACGCTGTTTTTCACCTGATAAATGACGGCGCTTCCTGGAAACTCGAAGATGCCGGAACCGAACTTGGCAATGCTATTTTTGGAACACTTACCGCATCTCCTGTCCCTGAAGATATGACAGAGGATATTTCTGACGATCAGGGCACCGGAAACGAAGAGGTCTCTGATGAAGACAATAATTCCGGTGACAATGAAACGGAAACAGAAGAAGTCGATGATAATGTCGATGATTCCGACAGTGACGAATAAAATTAATCCGGCAGATGTTCGCAACTATACAGGGGACTTCGCTGATCCAGTAAAAAACTCCCATTTGAATTTCCTGGTCATACAGACTGAAACGGAAAACAAATGAGAGTTTTTTTATACTCCGGATATGATTTTTATAAAAAGCAGTGCAAGTACTATAAGAATAATAGGCCGGATGATCCGGCTTCCGTTTTTCATAACCATGCCTGCCCCTGTATAATGTCCTGCAATAGAAAATACAGATGCTGCAATTCCAAGCATGATCACGATCTTTCCGCTGAGCAGAAATACCACAAGAGCCGCTACATTGGAAGAAAGGTTGGTAACCTTCATGGTACCGGACGCTTTTGCCACACTCATTTTTCCAAGTCCTGTATACAGAAGCAGGAGAAAGGTTCCTGTCCCGGGGCCATAAAAACCATCATAGCAGCCCACAGCAAGAGAACACAGGGCACAGATCAGAATCTGTTTCTTTCTGGCGATCTCTCCGCCTTTTTCATCCATATTCTTCTTACGCAATACATAAAAAGCAACTACCGGAAGTACCGGGATCAGCATATAACGCAAGATTTTATCACTGGCAACAAGTGCTACATGTGCTCCCATTGTTGATCCCAGAAGCGCCATCGGGATACACGGGAGTACCAGAATCCAGTCTACAAATTTATTCTTACACAGACGTACCGTAGAGATCAGAGTTCCCGTTGCTGATGACAGTTTGTTAGTAGCAACGGCATTATGTATGGGAACTCCGGCCAAAAGATAAGCAGGCAGGGAGATCAAGCCTCCCCCGCCTGCTACAGCATCTACAAATCCGGCAAGAAATACAAGTGGACAAACGATCAGAAATGTATAGATTGTCGGCTGCATGATTTTTATTCTTCCTCTTCTTCCTTCGCAGGCTCAAGATCAAGTCCCAGCTCGTGAAGCTGTGCCTCACTTACCTGACTTGGTGACTGAGTCATCAGACAGGAAGCATCCTTAACCTTCGGGAATGCGATAACATCACGGATGGTATCTGCTTTTGCCATAAGCATAACAAGTCTGTCAAGACCGTATGCCAGTCCTGCGTGAGGCGGAACTCCGTATTTGAAGGCATCCAGAAGGAAGCCGAACTGCTCATGTGCAGCTTCTTTTGTGAAGCCAAGTGCCTCAAACATTCTCTCCTGAATATCATCCTGATGGATACGTACACTACCGCCACCGATCTCATTTCCGTTAAGAACGATGTCGTATGCTTTTGCACGGACCTTTCCCGGATCTGTGTCAAGAAGCGGCAGATCCTCTTCCATAAGCATAGTGAACGGATGGTGCATCGCTGTGAAACGGTTCTCCTCCTCGCTCCACTCAAGAAGCGGGAACTCTGTTACCCATACAAAACGGTACTCGTTCTTGTCAAGAAGATCCATCTGTTTTGCAAGCTCAAGACGAAGGGCACCAAGTACATCGTATACCAGTTTTGTCTTGTCTGCTGCGAAAAGGAGCAGGTCTCCCGGCTTACCGTCCATGGCTTTTACAAGGGCATCCATTTCCTCATCCTTCATAAATTTGGCAAAGGACGATTTTCTGGTTCCGTCCTCTGCGATGGCAATGTATGCAAGGCCTTTTGCACCGTAGCCTTTTACGAACTCAACAAGTTTGTCGATCTTCTTTCTCGGCATTGCGCCCTGGCCTTCTGCGTTGATACCACGAACGCTTCCGCCATTCTCAAGAGCACCTGTGAATACACCGAAACCGCAGTCTTTTACGATATCGCTGACATCATGAAGCTCCATGCCGAAACGCATATCCGGCTTATCAGAACCGAAACGGTCCATAGCTTCCTGCCAGGTAATTCTCTGGATCGGAAGTTTTACATCGATGTCCAGAACTTCTTTGAACAGGAATGCAAGATATCTCTCATTAACATCGATAACATCGTCTACGTCTACGAAAGAAAGCTCCATATCGATCTGTGTGAACTCCGGCTGACGGTCAGCACGAAGGTCCTCATCACGGAAACATCTTGCGATCTGGATATAACGGTCAAATCCGGAGCACATCAGAAGCTGTTTGTACAGCTGCGGAGACTGTGGAAGTCCGTAGAAGCTTCCCGGATGAACACGGGATGGTACCAGGTAGTCTCTGGCTCCCTCAGGAGTACTCTTTCCAAGCATCGGTGTCTCGATCTCAAGAAATCCCTCGTTTGTGAAGAACTGTCTTGTAAGCTGAGCAACCTTGCTCTTCATCATGATGTTTCTCTGAAGATCCGGTCTTCTTAAGTCAAGATAACGGTATTTCAGACGGATCTCATCTTTTGTCTTGCTATTCTCCTCGATCGGGAATGGCGGTACATCTGCCTCAGCAAGAACACGGAGGGATTTTACGCGAAGCTCGATCTCGCCTGTTGCAAGATTCTCGTTTACAGCTCCTCCACGTTTTTCTACAGTACCGGTTACGGCAATGACAAACTCGCTACGGAGCTTGCCAGCTTTTGTAAAGCCTTCCTCGTCAATGCTGCCATTCTCAAAAATCAGCTGCATGATTCCGGAACGATCACGAAGGTCTACAAATACAAGACCTCCTTTATTTCTGGCTTTTGCCACCCATCCCATTAATGTTACTTCTTTTCCGACCATCTCTGTGGTCACTTCTGCACATCGGCAGGTTCTGTGCAGTCCCTGCATGCTTTCAGCCATCTCTTTATCCTCCTCAGACTACTCTGATCGCAGTCTTTTTATTTTACTCTGATATCTTTGTTCATCAACAGATATTTAGTCTCTGTTGAAAAATTCTACAAACTCTGTATAACCATCTGCTGCCAGCTGGTCTTTCTGGAACTTTTTGTTCTTCTTCATAATAGAGATATTGATCTGTGTACCGGCACTTCTCTCCTCTGTTGCCTGTTTCAGGATGTTCAGAAGTTTGTCTGCAGGCATATTCTTCTCGATCAGGTATGCTTTCTTGCCATTCTTGGTCGGGATCTCATAACCTCTCTCAAGAAGCAGCATAACGATTCTCTCAAATCCGATGGAGAAACCGCAGGCACAGGTATTATTTCCTGTGAACTTGCCGATCATCTCATCGTAACGTCCGCCACCGCCGACGCTTCCACCGAACTCGTCCATGGAGATCTCGAAGATCGGGCCTGTGTAATAGGACATTCCACGTACCAGTGTCGGGTCAAAGGACATCTTGAAATCTGCAGTTTTTACAGATTCTACCGTATTGATAATGGTCTCAAGGTCCTCGGCGATACCTGCCTCCAGAACATCGGAAAGTTTCTCTTTAATATAACGGACACCCTCAACATCGTTGGTGATCTCACGGAAAAGTCCCAGATAAGTGTCAATGCTCTCTTTTGCAAATCCCTCTTTCTCAAGCTCCTCAGCAACACCCTCAATGCCGATCTTATCCATCTTGTCAAGGATGATAAATACAGTGTCAAAGCTCTCTGCCGGGAATCCGCTGTACTGAGCCATTGCCTTCAGGATTCTTCTGTCATTGATACGGATGGTAAAGTTGTGGAAATCCAGTTTTCCGAGAAGTGTTGTTGTTGCAAGTACAAGCTCAATTTCAGCCAGGTAAGTCGGCTCACCCAGGATATCGATATCGCACTGCATAAACTGACGGAAACGACCTCTCTGCGGACGGTCAGCTCTCCATACATTTCCCATCTGAAGTGCCTTAAACGGAGCCGGAAGCTCATTGGCATTGTTGGAATAATATCTGGAAAGCGGTACAGTCAGGTCATAGCGGAGACCGGAATCTGTCAGATCGTTCTCTGTTTTTGCAGTATCCAGTTTCAGTTTTTCACCTCTCTTCATGATCTTGAAGATCAGTTTTTCATTTTCACCGCCCTGCTTGCTGCAGAGATTCTCAATATGTTCTACACAGGGAGTCTCGATCGCGGAAAAACCAAAGGTTCCGTACGTCTCTCTGATCATATTCATCACATAGTTACGGATTGCCATTTCCTTCGGTAAAATGTCCTTCATTCCTGTAACCGGTTTCTTTTTTAATGCCATAGTTTCCTCCTTTATGAATCACCCTCTGAAATGCAAGAAACACCTGCATGTCAAAGTTTTTAATCTCATCGATCATCAGTCTTAAAACTTCATCTTTTTCCAGAGCTTTCCGATATGGTCTGTCCATACTCAAAGCCGCATATACATCACATACTCTCAGTATCCTTGCACCCATAGGAATATCCTTTCCGCTTCTGTTGCTGGGATATCCGCTGCCGTCAAAATTCTCATGATGGTAAAGAATACTTTCCAGAACATAATCGGAATATCCCTGGTCCTTCAGGATCTCATAACCTAATGTGGAATGCATACGGACATACTTCAGTTCTTCAATGACCATCGGATTCTGTTCCTGTCCGTTGATATATCCTTCCAGCTTCAGCTTGCCGATATCATGAAGCATTCCGGCAATGGCCAGCTGATAACATTCTTCCTTACCAAGGCCAAGCTCCTTTGCCACATCATAAGCAAGATTGCTGACAACAACTCCATGTTTCAGTTCTGCGGAAAGATCCATTTCCAGAATCCGGTCCTGCGTAGTCTCATTTATCTTCTGTACGCTTTTCAAGGATCTGTCTCTCCTTTCCGTCTACAGCCATTTTTCAATGCCTGTGCGTTTTCTCTCGATCATCTCATCAATACGTGCGATATAATTGGTAACATCCTTTACGTTCTCCACACGCTCGATCCGCTGTCCGTGATCAAACACCAGCTTGGAGGAACCACCAGCACCCAGTGCGATGATCGGCTGCTTTTCCTCCATAATCAGTATATTGTAAATCCCTGCTTTGTCAACCTCAGAATAACCTACATTCTCGAAATTTCCCTTCATATTCTTCTGTCTATACAGATAATAAGGGCCCATTCCCATCTCATAGGCAGTTTTCATGGTCAGGTTCATGATCTCCTGATTATTTTCGAAAGTCATCTCCTGGTATTTGTCGCGGAAGATATTCAGTCTTGCCGCACGCTTCACAGCAAGAGAATGTACAGTCAGGCTATCCGGCCCGAGAGCTTTTACCTCGTCCAGTGTATGCTGCACTTTCGTGATATCCTCACCTGGAAGGCCCACGATCAGATCCATGTTAATGTTGTCAAACCCGGCTTCTCTTGCCAGATGAAATGCATTTTTTGTCTGCTCTACCGTGTGACGTCTGCCGATAATATCCAGGGTTTCCTGATTCATGGTCTGTGGATTTACGGAAATTCTGGTAACCGGAAATTCCCGGATCGCCTGAAGTTTTTCCAGAGTGATACTATCCGGTCTTCCTGCCTCAACTGTAAATTCCTCCAGTTCCTCACAGGGAAAATATTCCGTGATCGCGCCAAGAAGTCTCCGAAGCTGATCCGGTTCCAGAGTGGTAGGTGTTCCACCGCCAATATAAACCGTATCCAGTTTCCGATTTTTCATCATCTGGGAAACAGCCTGGATTTCTTTGACCAGTGCATCCAGATAATCTTCTACATATTTACGCCATTTTTCCAGTGGATAGGAACTGAAAGAACAGTACAGACAGATACTTGGACAGAAAGGAATTCCCACATAAAGGCTGTAACCGTTCTCATAATCGATATTTTTCAGGATATCCCGCTCACGGTTGGCAATGGTAACTGCAAGGGCTGTTTTTTCCGGGCTTACCAGATACTGTTCTCTCATATATCTGGCGATCTCTGTATTCTTCATTCCGGATTCCAGCATACCCATCGCCATTTTTACAGGACGGATACCCGTAAGATTTCCCCATGGAAGTGTCTTTCCTGTAGCTTTGGAAAGCATCTGATAAAGGGCATATTTGATAGCGTCTTTATTTTTTCTGCGGGTATCATGGGCATCATCGCAAGAAATAAGGGCATCCGAAGCTTCTCCACTGGATTGCCCTTCCATCACAGCCCCGTGAGCTGTCTTTTTCTCTATTCCGTTATCGTAACTGATGGTATAACCTTCTTCATCACGGGAAACCCGGAAGCGGATATCATAATCCGCATCATCCTCCTCATAAAGAGAAGTGATCTCATTTCCGGGATAAAACGCTTTGATCAGCTCATACACATCATGTTCAAAATCTCTGTTCTGAAACAAAATGCCAATCTTATACAAATGGATTATACCTCTTTTCGTAACCAATGGTTGTGGATGTGTCATGTCCCGGAAATACCTCTGTATCTTCCGGCAATGCGTCCACAAGCTTATGAAGACTCCTTACGATCTCCGCAGAACTTCCGCCCGGAAAATCGGTTCTTCCAACAGAGCCACAGAACAATGTATCTCCGCTGAAAAGTACGCCCTCATCCTCAATATAGTAGCAGCAGCTTCCCTTGGTGTGTCCCGGTGTATGGAACATCTGGATGGAAAATCCGGCTGCTTCAAAAATCTGACCGTCATCCAGAAGAACATCCGGCTTAATGGAACAGGATCTTCCATAAACAGCAGTCATATTTACTGTGGGCTCAGCCAGCATTGCTTCTTCCTGTCTGCAGGCATAAACCGGGATCTGATATTTTTCCTTCACTTCCTTCACAGCCATGATATGATCAAAATGGCCATGGGTCAGAAGGATTCCCACCGGTTTTCCCTGCATAAGAGCTACTTTCTGAAAAACCTTCTCCGCATAGTCTCCCGGATCTACGATCAGCAGCTCTCCGGTCTTCTTATTCTTCAGAAAATAGCAATTGGTAAACACCTGCCCCAGCACGCACTGCTGCATTTCAAGCTTACTCATAAAATTTCCTCCGTTTATCGGGTCAGCCCGTTGTTCTTTCTACGTCAAGAACACTTTCAACCTGACGGATCTTCTCGATCAGGGAATTCAGTTCCTGTTTACTGCATACATTAAAGGACATGGAGATCGTCGCACGTTCCTGCTTGTTGGTACGGCTGTTGATGGAACGAAGATCGATCTTCCGCTCTGTAAAGATCTTGGAAATATCTACCAGAAGTCCGGTACGGTTGTTTGCGTAAACCTGGATCTCTGCTTCGTATTTCTCAGAATCTGCCTTATCCGGCATCTGCCACTCTGCCTCAATGAGACGTTTCCTGTCGATCTCCGGCATATTGAGGACATTCACACAATCCGTACGATGAATGGTGATTCCTCGTCCTCTTGTAACAAAGCCCACGATCTCATCTCCGGGAATTGGACTGCAACATTTGGAAAAGCGGACTGCCACATCGTGGATACCTTTTACCACAATGCCGCTCTTGCTCTTGGCAATGTGCAGCTTCTCCTGTGACTCGGAAGCAGCTTCCAGAACCTGCTCATCTGTAAGATTCTTCTTGTGCTCCCGCTCATAGGCTTCTACCAGTTTATTGAACACCTGGCCTTCCTTCAGGCCGCCATGTCCGATAGCTGCCAGTACGGAATCCCAGTCACGGAAACCGTATTTATGCATTACGGATTCCATATACTGCGGCTTGGTGTACAGGCCTGGTTTAAATCCTTTGGTCTTGGCATACTGGTTCAGCATGTCTTTACCTTTCAGGATATTATCTTCTTTCAGTTCTTTCTTAAACCACTGGTTGATCTTGTTCTTAGCCTGTGTACTCTTTACAATCTTCAGCCAGTCACGGCTTGGGCCTTGAGAATTCTGGGATGTGATGATCTCAATACGGTCGCCGTTTTTGATCTTGTACTCAATAGGAACCAGTTTACCATTGACTCTGGCGCCTACCATCTTATTTCCTACTGCACTGTGCACGCTGTATGCAAAGTCAATCGGTGTGGAACCATTGGGAAGAGTCTTAACATCACCCTGGGGAGTGAAACAGTAAACACTGTCTGCAAAAAGATCCAGGTCGTTTTTCAGAAGGCTCATGAACTCCCGGTTATCGGACATGTCTCGCTGCCACTCCAGGATCTGGCGCAGCCAGTTCAGCTTCTCCTCCTCGCTCTTGCCAGGTTTCTTGCCATCGGAAGTTTCCTTATATTTCCAGTGGGCTGCAATACCATATTCTGCGGTTTTATGCATTTCGAATGTACGGATCTGGATCTCGAAAGGCTGTCCGTTGGGGCCAATCAGTGTTGTATGCAGAGACTGATACATATTGGCTTTCGGCATTGCGATATAATCTTTAAATCTGCCCGGGATCGGCTTGTACATCTCATGGATAACACCAAGTGCTGCATAACAGTCTTTTACGGTGTCCACAATGATACGCACGGCAAACAGATCATAGATCTGATCAATGGTCTTGTCCTGGTTAACCATTTTCTTATAAATACTGAAGAAATGTTTCACACGGCCATCCACCTGCGCCTTGATGTTGGCATCTTCCATGTGCTGCTTTACCTGCTTCACAATAGAATTGACAAACGCTTCACGGGCACTTTTACGAAGGGCTACTTTTTCTACAAGGTCATAATAAACATCTGGTTTCAGATATTTAAGTGAAAGATCATCCAGCTCTACCTTGATCTTGGAAATACCAAGACGCATGGCAATGGGAGCATAAATATCCATGGTCTCTCTTGCCTTCTCCTGCTGTTTCTCCGGTCTCATATACTGCAAGGTACGCATATTATGAAGACGGTCTGCAAGTTTGATCAGAATAACGCGGATATCTTTGGCCATTGCAAGGAACATCTTCCTTAAGTTCTCAGCCTGGACCTCTACCTTATCCTTGGAATAGGACAGCTGTCCCAGCTTGGTAACACCATCTACCAGAAGTGCTACCTCAGAACCGAATTCCTTTTCCACTTCTTCATAAGTCATCCAGGTATCTTCTACTGCATCATGAAGAAGACCTGCCACAATGGTCTCCTTATCCAGCTCAAGATCCGCAAGGATGATCGCTACACAGAGAGGATGAATGATATAGGGCTCACCGGATTTACGTTTCTGATCCTTGTGTGCCTCACTAGCCACTTTATAGGCCTTTTCGATCATGGAGATATCTGTAGACGGATGATATTTCTTCACGCTTTTTATCAGCTCCTGATAAAGAACCTCAGGGCTTGTAAAATCATGCATGGATTTTACCGCCGCATCTGCCTTCCGGACAGATTCCATTTTTTCTTTTTCTTCTTCCTTCTGTATTTCAATGTTCTGTTTTTCCGTATTTTTTGTCTCTGCCATTAAATCCCACCTGCCTGTGCACAATTTCATACTGCCGTATGACTACAACAGTTCACATCCCCTTCCACCGACAAAAATTACTTTCCGTCGTAACAGATCACAGATGCTACATCATAGCCTTTCAGACGCTCACGTCCTTTCAGGCCTGCAAGCTCCATGAGGAAAACAACTTTCACAACGATGCCGCCAAGCTCTTCCACAAGCTTAATAGCTGCTTCCACGCTTCCGCCTGTAGCGATCAGGTCATCTACGATTACAACCTTCTGTCCTGGCTTGATAGAATCCTTATGCATCTCGATCGTTGCACTTCCATATTCCAGATCGTAAGTTCTGGAAATGGTCTCACATGGGAGCTTTCCTGCTTTACGTACCAGAACGAATGGTTTATGGAGATTGTATGCGATCGGCATACCAAAGATAAATCCTCTGGATTCAAGGCCTGTGATCACATCGAAATCCACACCTTTCAGACAGTCCTGCATGGAATCGATCGCAAGCTGTAATCCATCCGCATCCTGGATGACACTGGTGACGTCACGGAAAATAATCCCTGGCTCTGGAAAGTCCGGGATACTTCTTACATATTCTTCTATTTTTTTCATAATAACCTCCAATGGTTTAATTTGTCAATCAGATGATAGATAGTATAGCACTTTTTCTGTAGGGAATCAATGTGCAACCCGACAGAACTCGCAGAATTCCGACAGGCTTTGGATTGCATATTGCCCAGTGTACAGCCGAATCTCCTTTTATTCCGTAAGATAATTTCGGATCACAATCTGCAAAGTCTCTCTTCCCTGGTATCTGTTGATCTCCGGATAATAGGTTACCGCAATAGAGCTGCTGTTTTTTACCTGATTTACAAATTCATCTGCTTCTCCAAAATAGACCGCTTCCATCACACAGCCGGTGCTGTCTGAGAGCTGAAGTTTGGCCACATTCCTATTTTTACCAAGAACACGGCTGCTTAAAACATGAAGTCCTTTCTGGGCAAAGATCGGCTTGGTATTTCCTTTTCCAAAAGGCTCCAGCAGCGATATCTCTTCCACAAGTTCCTTATTAATATAAGAAACCGGCATTGGCACATCAATAACAATCTTTGGCATCAGATCTTTTTCTGTCAGCGTACAGTTTTCGTTTAACCGTCTGCGGAATTCTTCCACATTTTCTTCTTTGATAGAAAGTCCGGCAGCCATGGGGTGTCCTCCATACTGCTCCATCAGATCCCCACATTTTACCAGTTCCTCAAACATGGAATAGCTTTCTATGGAACGGCCGCTGCCCTTTACCATTGTTTCCCCTTTTGTCAGAACAAAGACCGGTTTATTGTACTTTTCCCGGATACGTCCTGCGATAATTCCGGCAAGGCTTTCGTGACAGTCCGGTAAATAGATCACAAGAACACGGTCCTGTCCGATTTCTGTCTCTTCCACAATACGGATCGCTTCTTCTTTTCCTTCTTCGGTAAGAGCTTTTCTGCTCTGATTCAACGCGGTCAGATCACCGGCAAGTTTTGCCGCTTCCTCTTCCGTCTCCGCACAGAGAAGTTTCAAAGAGCGTGCAGCGGTATCCAGTCTTCCGCTGGCATTGATACATGGCCCCAGCACAAATCCCACATGATAAGCAGTGATCGGCCCATCTTCCAGACCGTTGGCACGGATCAGTTCACTGAGACCTTTGTTGGAAGTGTGAGAAAGTCTTCTCAGCCCTTCTTTTACGAGGATACGGTTTTCCCCCTGAAGATCCATGACATCTCCTACTGTGGCAATGGCCCCCAGTTCCAGAAAGTCCTCCAGCTCTTTTGAGGGAATACCGCAGGCTTCATAGAGAGCTGTCACAAGTTTCAGGGCAACCACTGCCCCGCAGAGTCTTTTTTCCGGATAATTACAGTCCGGCTGTTTGGGATTTACAATGGCATCGGCTGGCGGAAGGATCAGCTCTCTGCCGGCTTCTGTTTCTTTATAGGGAATCTCATGATGATCGGTTATGATCACTGTTATTCCTTTTTCCTTTGCCATCGCAATCTCATTGTACGCCGCAATTCCGTTATCACAGGTAACAATTACGTCAATCCCATCGTTCACTGCTCTTTCGATCAGGTGCTCGTGGATCCCATATCCGTCAGCCACCCTGTCCGGAATATATGTATCTGCCAGTGCACCTACTCGCTTCAGTCCTTTAATGAGGATGAACGTGGACACTACACCATCAATATCATAATCTCCGATAATACGGATACGCTTTTTTTCTTTTATTTTATTTCGCAGGATTTCCACTGCTTTATCCACATCTTTCATTAAATGTGGGGAAGCCAGTTCTTCTACGGTTCCGTAAAGGTATCTGCGGATCTCCTCTCTGTCCTGTACATCCCGGTTCCGGATCAGTCTGGCGATCACCGGATCAATTCCAAACTCTTTCCCAATTGCCGTAAAATCCGCCCGTTTTGCGGCAACAACCCATCGTTCCATGTTGTTTCCTCCTCGATGCTTTGTCGCTTTCTTCCTTCAAAGCGACACAATAATAATATTGTAACCCATAATCCCGTCTGGCTGCAAGTTTTTTGTGACGCACAAGAAAACACCGCATAAAAAAAACGTTCCGCCGGGAAATTATCTTTCCCGATACGGAACGTTTCTGTTATTTGGCAGTTTTACTCGGATTTCTCCTCGTCGCTCTGCTGTTTTGCTGCTTCCTGCGCCGCAAGACGCTCAGCAACTCTTTTACGGTTTTTCTTCTTTGGCTGCTGCGGGGCTGCCGGCTGTCCGGATGGCTGTTTTGCCTTTTTCTCAGAGGAAGTCTGAACGGACGCTGCTGCAGCTGCCGGTGCGGCAGTACGGTTCTTTCTGAAAGTCTTCATGGTGTACCACAGAGCACCTGTGATGCATACAGAAGAATATGCTCCGCCAATGATACCTACCATCAGAGGTGCTGCAAATTCTTTAATAGAGGAAACGCCCATCACATAAAGAATCGCAACCATAACGAAAGTTGTAAGAGATGTGTAAATGCTTCGTGTCAGAGTTTCTGTAACACTGGTGTTTACGATCTCTTTCAACTTCTCATCTTCGACTTTCTTTCTGCCCTTCATATTCTCACGGATACGGTCGAAGATGACGATGGTGGCATTGATAGAATAACCTACGATCGTCAGCATACACGCGATAAATGTATTTCCTACAGATGTTCTGGAAATAACATAAAATGCAAGTACAACCAGGACATCATGAAGAAGTGCAAGTACCGCACTGCTTGCAAAGCGGATATCCTTGAAACGGAACCAGATGTAAAGAAGCATGAAGATCGCAGCTACGATAACGGCTACGATAGCATCTCTTCTCATCTCATTGCTAACGGTAGCGGAAATATTCTCAGATGTGATCAGGCTTGTGTCTACATCAAAGTTTTCTTCCAGTGCCTTGTTCAGTGCTTCACGTTCCTTAAGGTCCAGAGAACGTGTTTTGATCACTACCTGATTGGTTCCCTGAACTTTGGTCGGCTGTACGTTCTTATCTCCTGTCACGGCCTCAACAACCGGTGTTACCTCAGAGTCGATCTCCTTGATATCCATCTCTTTGTTGAAGGTTACATTGGTAGAAGTACCGCCGGAGAACTCCAGACTGTAATTCATGGCTTTATCACCGATCACATTGCTGTGGATCAGCATTCCCACAGGTCCGCAGAGGATCAGGATAATGGAAATGGTAAAGAAGATCTTTCTCTTTCCAACAAAATCCACAACCTTACGCTCTTTGGCAACGCCGTAGAATTTCGGATCACGGACACCAACTGCGTATACTGCATTGATCACAAATCTGGACACAACCAGTGCTGTAAACATGGAGATCACGATACCCATTGCCAGTGTATAAGCAAATCCCTTAACGGAACCGGAGCCCAGCCACATCAGCACGCAGGCTGCGATCAATGTTGTGATGTTTCCATCAAAAATAGCGGAAAACGCTTTGCTAAATCCACTCTTGATCGCTGCATGGACCGAAAGACCTGCCGCGATCTCCTCACGGATTCTGGCGTAGATGATAACGTTGGCATCCACCGCCATACCAATGCCCAGAATGATACCTGCAATACCCGGAAGCGTAAGGGTGATATCAAAGGCATTCAGTGTGATCAGCATTAAAGTTGTATAAAGGACCAGGGCAACAGATGCAACCAGACCAGGAATGCGGTATGCGATGATCATGATCAGCATAACGATCACAAGACCGATTGCTCCGGCTTTCACACTTGTAGCAATAGCTTCCTCACCAAGCTGTGCAGCAACTACGCTGGAACGAAGCTCGGTAAGCTCAAGGCTTAAGGAACCGATTCTTATGTAAGAAGCAAGGTTCTGTGCCTCTTCTGTGCTTGCCATTCCGGTGATCTGAGCTTTTCCGCCGGAGATCTCCTCATTTACATTCGGAGCACTTAAAACCTGATTGTCATATACAATTGCGATCTGCTTGCCAACATTTGCCTTGGTAGCTTCCGCAAATTTGGTTTTTCCATCTTTTGTAAGAGTCAGGCTGACTGCGTATTTCTGGGAGCTTGTGGATGAATCCTGATAAGCACCTCCCTCAGCATCTGCAACGTCTGTACCTTCCAGTACAACAGAACCGGCCTTCTGGATATCCTCGATGCTTCTTGCAAGGACATATCCGCTCTCGCTGTTTCCTGTTGTAAAGTTCTGGTTTCCGTCTGCATCTGTCTGATCGATGAAATACAGGGAACCTGGTTTTCCAAGTTCTTCCAGGATCGCATTTGCATCTGATACTCCCGGAATCTCAATGGTAATACGGTTGGAACCTTCCTGATACGCCTGTGCCTCAGTACTGTACTGAGAAACACGCTGCTGCATCTTGTAAACAGTATCGGACATGTCTTCCTTGCTCGGATTGCTGTCCTTGGCCTGGTATGTGATGCTGACACCGCCGGCAAGATCAAGTCCGGTGTTGATGTTCTTAGCCGAACCTGTACCTGTAGGGCCAATGCCTACCGCAGCCACATAGCAGAAGAATACTGTGACAATCGCTGTCAGAAGCAGCACTGCAATTCCTCTACTTTTCTTCATTTTCTTTTTCCTCTCTTATTCCGCCAAAGCGGCTTTTATCATGATAGCGCACTCCACACGCTTCCTCTGGAGTTCGCATCCGATCTTATAATTTCCCCGGATATCTCCCCCGAAATGATAGCCGTTTGCCGCACAGCCGCCGCTGCAGTAGAATCTGGCAAAACAGTCTTTACAGTCCGGTTTGGTGTAGACGTTACATCTTCCGAAATCTTTTACGATTTCAGGTTTTGTGATTCCCTCGTCTACATTACCCATGAGGTACTGTTCCTCACCGACAAACTGATGGCATGGATAAAAATCTCCCCACGGTGTGACAGCCAGGTACTCAGTTCCTGAGCCACATCCGGAAAGACGTTTGTATACACACGGACCACCGGTAAGGTCGATCATAAAGTGGAAGAAGTTGAATCCTTTTCCCTCTTTTTCTCTTTTGATCATTTCTTTTGCAAGAATGTCATACTGTTCCAGGATCTGAGGAATATCCTCCTCACGGATGGCATACTCTTCTGTATCTGCTGCTACAACCGGCTCCACAGAGATCTGTTTGAAGCCAAGGTCAGCCAGATGAAGAACATCCTGGGAAAAATCAAGATTATGATGGGTAAAGGTTCCTCTTACATAATACTTGTCCTGATTTCTGGACTCCGCAAATTTCTCGAATTTCGGCATGATCAGATCATAACTTCCTGCACCTTTACGGAACGGGCGCATGTAATCATGGACTTCTTTTCTTCCGTCCACACTTAAAACTACATTTCCCATCTCTTTGTTACAGAATTCCATAACCTCATCATTTAAAAGAACGCCATTGGTTGTCAGTGTGAAACGGAATTTCTTATTATGAAGCTTCTCCTGCTCTCTTCCATATTTCACAAGATCCTTTACAACCTGCCAGTTCATAAGCGGCTCGCCACCAAAGAAATCCACTTCCAGATTCTTTCTGGAACCGGAATTGGCGATCAGGAAATCCAGTGCCTTCTTTCCAACTTCAAAGGACATCAGCGCACGTCTTCCATGATACTCTCCTTCTTCCGCAAAACAGTATCTGCATGCCAGATTACAGTCATGGGCAATATGAAGGCAGAGAGCCTTTACAACGGTCTGACGGTTCTTGGTAAATTCGTCAATGATATTCTCATAAATATCCTTTGTAAAAAGCATTCCCTGTTCCTTTAGCTTCTTACATTCAGTTACTGATGTTTCCACATCTTCTTTCTTAAAACGGTCGCCAAGCTTCTCGGCAATAGCATCCGCTTCCATGCCTTCTTCCAGATACGGCAGTACCTCGTAGGTTACTTCATCTACAAGGTGGATACAGCCGCTGTTGATGTCCAGCACGATATTATATCCATTACTCTGATAACGGTGAATCAGACTCATCTTCCCGCAATCCTTTCTAAAAATCTTTTATAACCCGACAAAACGCGCCCTCCGGCGCGTTTTGCTGGATACCTGTTACTTTCAGATAAAACAAGTGAAGCAGCGGGTCTCCCGCTGCTTTCCACTCATTCAACGGCTGCTTCTTATTTATGCTCGCAGCTCTGGTTTCCTACTGTACAGGAAGTCTTGCAAGCAGACTGACAGGATGTCTGACATTCGCCACATCCACCCTTCTTAACCGTGTTCTGAAGGTTCTTTGTATTTAATGTCTTGATATGTTCCATGATATATCCTCCTTTATGTATTCTATTCTCCGCCTAGTATAGCATAAAATTGTCGATTTTCAAAGCATTTTTTTGCAAGCTTTTACGACAGCATTCCCCCGATGGCTCCGCCGCCCAGGCACATAAAAAAAGTAGTCACTGCATGGATAAAAGTCATATCCCATTTTCCCTGTGCCAGAAAAGATACCAGAAGCAGTAGAACATAATAAGACAGCCCTGTAACAATTCCCCACAGATAACGGTTCTTACGCATAATTCTGCCGGCGGCAAAACCTCCGGCCAGGCAGGACACCACATAAATAAAAACAATTCCTGCAGCTGCCGCTCCTTCGCCCAGCTCAAACTGAAAAAGCAGAAAAGCCAGAAGCAAAAGAAAAAGTCCTGTCAGCCCATAAGACAGTAATAATGACCACAACACTGTTTTTACACGCATAAAAAGCCCTCCCAGTCTCATTATACGGGAGGACTTTTACTCTTATTCTTATTAATTTTATTTCTTTCTCTTTTTGAGGAATACCGCCACACCGGCTACAACTGTCGCTGCCACAAACAGAATTACAAAAGGAAGAATCTGTGTCGTATCTCCGGTATTTACCTGTTTCTTGGATTTCGCCTGTGAAGACTGGTCTTCGGACTCACTGCTCTCAGTACCGTTCTGTGAAGAAGAGTCTGTCAACTCTGCTGTTCCGGAAGACAGATCTTTGGATGTATCCATTTCATCTGTGCTTTCACCGCTGTCATTGGAAGTATCAGTCGAACTGCCTGCTCCCGTATCTGTGGAAGAAGTATCCGCTGCCGGTGTCACTGTCACACTGCTGTCGCTTCCCGCATCCGGTCCTACCAGAGATTTACTTCCCGCAATACCGAACGGACTGAAAGAATGCGTACTGAAAGTCATGGTATCTCCATCCACACTCGGGATGATCGTTTCCATAGCGCCATTGTCAAGAAGGTGCTCAATAGAATATGTATAGCCTGCTTTTACCGGCACGGTTACACTGATGTATTCTCCATCTGGAATCTCATATTCTGTATTTTTCTGAGTATCCCAGAGTTCAAATTCATAGGATTTAAAGATCGCAGCATCCTCTTCATTGGTAAACTGGTAGTCATCACCTCCGGAAACACGGAACTGCACATACCAC
This sequence comes from Ruminococcus sp. AM36-2AA, assembly GCF_003461955.1. Lineage (GTDB taxonomy): Bacteria > Bacillota > Clostridia > Lachnospirales > Lachnospiraceae > Blautia_A. Next base: position 89,514 of record NZ_QTYB01000009.1, read on the forward strand.
GGAAGGTCAATACCGGATACTGTGATTCCATCACAGGTATGATTCTGTACAGCAGTTGCAGCTTTCTCCGCATCTGTCAGATCAGTAGCCGCATTCTGAGGACGTTTATCTTCTGCATCGTCTTTTCTGTCAAAAATATTATCCTTGTTATCTTCCGGTTTTTCTGTGATCTCTGGGATTTCTGTTGTATCCGGGGTCTCTGTTACCTCTGGAGCGTCATCTTTATTATCTGCTTTACTATCTGCAGGATCAGAATCTGCGGTGCTATCATCTGCTGCAGGAGTTGTGCTCACTTCCGGTGTTTCTGTTACTTCCGGTTTCTCATTGTCCGGCGTATCGTCTTCTCCAGCCGGTGTTGCGGTTGCCTCCGGTGTCTCCATTATCTGGGGTTTCTGGTCCGATTTGTTCTGGCCATCTGTATTCTGACCATCCTTATCACCAGAAGAATCTGTATCTTCTTTATTCTGATCTTCAACAGCACTGCTGTCTTCCGAAGTATCTTTCTGGTCTCCGCTCTCGTTGGAATTATCTTCTTCTACTGTTTCTTTGTCAGACGTATCTGAGCTGTCCTCATCACTGTCGGAAGTATTCTTTTCTTTTTCATCGGATTCCTCATATTCATAAGAATCCCTGTCCTCATCGCTCACATACTCCTCTGAAGTGCTGTCAAGACTGCTGACAACAACAGTTACATAACCGGTGATCGTTCCTGAAGCGCTGTCCCATCCTGGAAGTCCGGAAAGATCTGCACTGGTTGACGGTTTAAATACAACCTCACAGGACTGCACACGTTTCTCCGGGATATAAGATCCATCCACCCAGGAAAGTGTTCCATATGAATTAGATGGAAGTGCAATATTTCTCAGTGCAGTTGGACTGTCAATCGTAATATTGTCCGGAATCACAGCCCCGGATTCAACACCGGAAGTGCTGTCCGCATATGCCGGGAATGCCTGTCCCCCCATCAATGTCATAGATAACGCCGCTGCTGCCAATATCGAAAAGCTTCTGCTAAAAGTAATCTTTGTATTCTTTTTCATAATAATCTGCACCTCTATATTCAAAATCTTCGTTTTATATTTGTTATTTATCTGAAAATTCTTTTACATAAAATATCGAACGCATTTATCACGCGCCCGAATTAATATTTCTCCAAAAATTAATATCTTGTTAATCTTTCGTAACAGATATTTCGTTTTTTCGTCAAAAGCATTATAACACAATTCTTTTTTTTACGACACCCCCAAATTAATTTTTTTTAAGCATCACAGAAAACTGTTTGATTATTCGTGTCATTTCTCCCATTACTTCGTCAATTCCCTCATTTGTCTCACTCCAGTTACTTTTATCAACCGAATCCACACAACATGAACATACAAAAAAATCTGTGTCCGGATAAAGCATTTTATAATACATTAATGCACGTCTTGCATGGCAGGCTTTACAGCAGAGAATCGCCTTCTGGATATTCAGGTGCTCTCTGTCTGTTACCTGCCTGGAGTAGATTGCATTTTCATAAGTAAACGTAGCCTGATCCTCTCTCAGAATAGCTTCCCTGGGCACTCCATTTTTCATAAGGACATCTCTTAAAAATTCCCATTCTGTCTTATAAGCCCCGGTATAATATTCTTTTTTTTCCAGCACTCCTGCAAATTTTCCAGCTGTAATACTGTATCTCCCGCTTGGAAGTATCTTCGGCGCCATTCCACACCTGTACAGCTGTGCCGCCTTTTCGGCCATCTGCGGATATCCGTTTCCGGGAACAAATATCACATCCGCTTTTTCCGGTTTATCTTCTATAAATATAAAATCTTCGATCTGTTTTAAAAATTCCTCATACATTCTCTGTTTTCCTTCCCTGTTGTATCTCAAACAGAAATATTCTTTTTGCAAAAACAAACATTTCTGATCTTCTTCATTTTTGTGTATCATATCATGCTTTCTCATGGATACTGTTTCAGATTCTATCCGGATCTCCTGTTTTATCTTGTAACGATCACGGTACTGTACCCATGGTCTCTGAGACGTTGCTCCATATTCACCGCATTACCAAGCTGCAGATATGCACCCACCTGAACTTTATAAAGATCATTCTCCTTCAGGATAAATGCCGGAAATCCCTGATCTGTCAGCTGATACAGCATCCGGTCCGCATTTTCTCTATTTCGAAAAGCCCCGGTCTGTACACGATAATATAACGGAGCATCTACTTTTTCATCATCCAGGGTACCCAGTATCGCATCTGCAATGCTTTTGGCAATCTCTTTAAACTTCTCATCAAAAAGCTGATTATCCTTCTCCGAATTAATAAATCCGGTTTCTATCAAAAGTGCCGGCATTTTAGTTCTTCGGAGAACAACAAGCCCTGGTCTTTCCTTTACTCCCAGTTCCTGAAATCCCAACTCGCCAAGTGCACCTACAATATTCTGTGCCATCTGGTACTTTATGCCTTTCTTATCATAAACCAATACCTCAACTCCGTTGTATTGTCCAGATTGCGGACTGCTGTTTCTGTGAAAAGAAATAAAATAATCAGCACCTGTTTCATTAGCTATCCTCGCTTTTTCAAAAGGAGTCTGATAAACATCCGTAGTTCTTGTATACACCACGTCTACCCCATTATCCTCCAGAATCCTGCCCACAGCAAGTGCCAGTTTCAGATTATCATCCTTTTCTTTACGATCTTTATAAACAGCTCCCGGATCTTCCCCACCATGGCCTGCATCCAGAACAATCTTATATGCCATATTTTTCTCCCTACAAAAATATCCAGTCATAATAAGATATGAATCTGTCTTTTTCCTGTGCATAAGTTTATCATTTTATTTTACCGGACAGATATTTATGACCATACAGAGGATTTTCCCGGATTTGTCCTGAATATTTTTTTCAATCAACGCATTTTCACGTTAATTCTTCTTGACTTTTAAGTGCTAAAGCGTTATACTAACACAATCAGTGTTGCTTTTTTAATATTCAAAAAGATGCAACTATATCGTGAGGAGGAAAACAATATGAAAAAGCGTGTTTTAACAGCTGTACTCGCAGCAGCTCTTGTAACAGGAACCTGTGCTGCCACAGTAAGCGCCAAAGAAGAAAAAACTTACACCATCGGTATCTGTCAGCTGGTTCAGCATGATGCACTGGATGCCGCAACCAAAGGTTTTGAGGATGCTATCACCGAAAAGATGGGTGATTCTGTAAAATTTGATGAGCAGAATGCACAGGGTGATTCCAATACCTGTTCTACGATTATCAACAGCTTTGTTTCTGAAGGAACTGACCTGATCCTCGCAAACGCAACCGCATCTCTTCAGGCTGCTGCTGCAGGAACTTCCGATATCCCGATCCTTGGAACAGCCGTTACAGAATACGGTGTCGCTCTCGGAATTGATGATTTCGACGGCACAGTAGGCGGAAATATTTCCGGTACTTCTGACCTTGCTCCACTTGATGAGCAGGCAGATATGCTCCATGAACTTTTCCCGGATGCGAAAAATGTCGGACTTCTCTACTGCTCCGCAGAGCCGAATTCCCAGTATCAGGTAGATACAGTCAAGGATGCTCTTGAAAAACTTGGATATACATGTGAGTATTATGCATTCTCCGATTCCAACGATCTTTCTTCTGTTGTTACTACAGCTGCCAATGACAGTGATGTAATCTATGTACCAACAGATAATACAGTTGCTTCCAATACAGAGATCATCAACAACATCTGTCTTCCGGCAAAAGTTCCGGTAATCGCAGGTGAGGAAGGTATCTGCCAGGGATGTGGTGTTGCAACTCTTTCCATCAGCTACTATGACCTTGGATACAAAACCGGCGAAATGGCAGTCAGCATCCTTCAGGATGGCGAAGATATCTCCAAAATGCCGATTGAATATGCACCAAAATTCACAAAAGAATACAACAAAGACATCTGTGACGAGCTTGGTATTAAAATTCCGGATGGATATGAAGCAATCGAAACAGATAAAACAGCTGAATAATCGGTAAAAAACCTATTATACACTGATACAGCGAGAAGGGAGTTCCCCTTCTCGCTGTTCGTGCATAAAAAAGAGGAGGATAATTTAACATGCAGATTATGAGTTTAATAACCGCACTTCCAGGAGCTGCCGCACAGGGGCTTATCTGGGGAATCATGGCGATCGGTGTGTACATTACATTCCGCATTCTTGATATTGCGGATCTTACCGTTGACGGAACTTTATGTACAGGCGGCGCTGTTTGTATCATGATGATGCTCAGCGGACACAATGTATGGGTGTCCATGCTGGCTGCAACAGGAGCCGGACTTCTGGCCGGTCTTGCCACCGGTATTTTTCATACCTTTATGGGCATCCCGGCTATCCTTGCCGGAATCCTGACACAGCTTTCCCTTTACTCTGTTAACCTGAAGATCATGGGAAAAGCAAACCAGGCGATCAATGTTGATAAATTTAATCTTCTGGTATCCCTTCGACGTGTTAAAGGTGTTTCCTTGACACAAAACACTCTTTTTATTGTAGCCATTATGATCGTTATTCTGATTGCGATTCTTTACTGGTTCTTTGGAACAGAGCTTGGCTGTTCCTTACGTGCTACCGGATGTAATCCAAGCATGTCCCGTGCACAGGGTATCAACACCGACCGTAACAAAGTCCTTGCTCTGATGCTTTCCAACGGACTGGTTGCTCTTTCCGGAGCTCTTCTTACACAGTACCAGGGATTTGCGGATATTAATATGGGACGTGGTTCCATCGTTATCGGTCTTGCTGCCGTTATCATCGGTGAAGCAATCTTCAGCCGTATTTTCCGCAACTTTGCACTGAAGCTCTTAAGTGTTGTATTTGGTTCCATTCTTTATTATCTGGTACTCCAGGTTGTTATCTGGATGGGAATTGATACGGACCTTCTGAAAATGCTTTCTGCCCTTGTTGTTGCACTGTTTCTTGCATTTCCATACTGGAAGGGCAAATATTTTACAAAAGCCAAACAGGGAGGTAAATAATCATGCTGAAATTGATTGATATACATAAAACATTTAATCCGGGTACTATCAATGAAAAAGTTGCCTTAAATGGCGTGGATCTCCATCTGAACGAGGGCGATTTTGTTACTGTTATCGGCGGAAACGGTGCCGGTAAATCCACTATGCTGAATGCAGTTGCAGGTGCCTGGCCTGTAGATTCCGGAAAGATCATCATCGGTGGAACCGATGTCACAAAACTTTCCGAATATAAAAGAGCCGCGTATCTTGGCCGTGTATTCCAGGATCCTATGACCGGAACTGCTGCAACTATGGGAATTGAAGAAAATCTCGCTCTTGCCAAACGCCGCGGAAAATCCCGCCTTCTCCGTCCGGGCATTACCCGCCAGGAACGGGAAGAATACCACGAACTCCTGAAGATTCTCGGTCTTGGTCTTGAGGACCGGCTCACTTCCAAAGTCGGACTCCTCTCCGGTGGCCAGCGTCAGGCATTGACACTTCTGATGGCAACCTTAAAAAAGCCTCAGCTTCTTCTTCTGGATGAACATACCGCAGCTCTCGACCCAAAAACTGCTGCCAAAGTCCTCGAGATCACCGACATGATCGTAAACCGTGATCACCTGACAACCATGATGATCACCCACAACATGCGTGATGCTATCACTCATGGCAATCGTCTGATCATGATGTGGGAGGGAAAGATCATTCTGGATATCCAGGGTGAGGAAAAGAAAAAACTTACTGTAAAAGATCTTCTTGACAAATTCGAAGAAGCCAGCGGCGAAGAATTTTCCAATGATTCTGCTCTTCTCAGTTAAAATTTCTGCAGAATCTATATAGAAAGAACCAAGATGGATTTTATTCCTGCAGACAGGATTTCCATCCTGGTTCTTTTTTGTTTATCTACGTTTCTATTTCACTTCTACAGAAAACTCCCCGGTACGTCGACTATATCGGTAAATGGACGATGTCAGATAATCTTCTTCCGGAGTTGCTTTTTTGACTGTATCCAGGAGAACCTCTTTCAGCTCTTCGGGATAAACTTTATCTGTGCTATGTACCATTACTTCATGAATGCTGGTAAACACAAGATACAGATCAGACTCCAGAAGCTCTGCAAGACGTCGGGCTACACCTGGAAGAAAGATTGCTGCTGCTCCATTAGTACGTTTTTCTGTGCTGAGACAATTCCCTGATATCCCTTTATTCGGATGATAGGATCCCAATATGTCCATAAAATTATCTCCCCTGTATTCCTTATCAAAAAGCATTTTTTCCCAGTGATATATTCTGGGTGGACTGATAAAATATGTATTTACCAGTGCTGCCTCAAAAACTATATCCGGATCTTTTTCCCATTGTTCCAGAAAATGTTTTTTTACTTTTGTACTAAGAATATATCCGTCTTTTTCTCCTGCCATATAATAAAGCACAAGCGCTATATCCCCGACTTTATGATGGATCGTATCTTTCAGGACATCTCTGTTTTTATCTGCATTAAGAAGGCGGATAAAAAGTTTTCCTTTCACTTTTTCGTAATTCTCCAGTTGCTCTATGTCACAGATAACACAGTTTTCTCTGGCTTTTTTTATTTCACATACACAGTCATGAATGATATTTTCCAGTTTGTGCTCTTTACAGTACCGCTCATAAAGTTCTTCCGTATGTAATCCACAGATCTGGCGCGACTTTTCAATATCTCCGCACTCCACAAAAAGCCTGTCTCCTGTGCAGCCATACTTTTCGCCTTTTTTTGCAAAGTAAATCTTCTCCTCTTCCATATCCATAGCAGCAAGAAGAAGCCTCCTCAGATCTGTGATAAACATTTCATAGCCTTTTTCCATATTTAATTCCTTTCTGTGAAACAATGCGGACGAATGTCCTGATTTGATGGTGCCAGCCCTCAACAGGTCGGCAACCTCTGAATTGAATTATTGAATGAATAGAATAAATATATATCTTTGAGTTGTCTGCTGTATAGAACAGTATAAGAGAAGTTTCTGAATTTGTAAAGAAGTTTTCATCGACAGAAAAAGCAGCTTTCGCTGCCTTTTACTGTCAAATCTTTTATATTATTTCACATTTATGTCTCATCAGAGGATCCTGTTGATGTCCTGTTACTGAATTTCTCCATGTTCCTTCAGATATTTCAGAAATCCCTCACATCCTTCCAACACATCTTCATAAGTTTCATCAAAATTTCCCGTGTACCACGGATCTGCAATATCACGTCCAGATCCTGAAAAAGTGAGAAATTTATAAATCTTATCTTCCGGATCATTTCTCAGCACCCGGTTCAGATTCCGTATATTTGCAGTGTCCATACCGATAATATAGTCAAATTTATTATAATCCGCCCATGTGATCTGTTTCGCTCTGTGCGGAATCAGTGGGATTCCCACTTCACGAAGTTTCTTTACAGTTCCTCTGTGCGGCGGATTCCCAATCTCCTCGGTACTTGTCGCAAAACTGTCGATCAGGAACTGCTCTGAAAGACCGAGTGTTTTTACTTTGTAGGTGAAAACACTTTCGGCCATGGTTGAGCGGCATATGTTGCCGTGGCATACAAATAACACTCTTATCATTGCTTAAAACTCCTTGAAATGCTGTATTTACGCTGTTTACAGGCATTTTCCGATAATCTTCAATCCTGTCATTTTCCTGTATATCACAGCATAAATTCGTATATTTTCTTATCCAAATTTAGTAACTTCTTAGTAATAACCAGCCTAGAAAACAGGCTCTCTAAGAACCTTATAATCAGATTATTTTTAATTCTTTTTTCTATTATTTTATCATACTATGCCAGTTTTGCAATCCTATTCATCTCTTCTTTTGCATCAATTAATCCCAGATGCGTATATACATTTAACGTAACCCCTATATCAGAATGTCCCATTAAATATTGGAGTGCTTTCGGATTCATTCCAGCTTTCGCCATATTGGAACAATATGTATGCCTACATACATGAGGCGTGATCTTTGGCATTTGTTCCTCATGAGTACGATTATACTTTCCTAACGCCCACTGAAAATGTTTTTCCCAATGGAGTGCTACCTCAGGCATATCTTTTTTATCCAGGAATAAAAATCGACTATATCCATCTATAATCGGCTCAACCCTTACTTTTTTACGGTTTTTCACAATCTGTTCAAAACATTCATAAACTTCATCTGTCATCGGCAACATTCGTGTTCCACTTGAAGTTTTGGTATCTTCAATGACGTACTGCATTCCTCTGGTTCTCTGAAGCTGATGATTCACATTGATTTTTCTCTCCTGAAGATCAATATCTTTCACTGTCAATCCACAAAACTCAGAAATACGAAGTCCAGTCTTAAACAAAATAAACATTCCATTATAGTATTTTGAGTAATGGTCATCATTTCGGATAAACTCCAGAAATAACTCTTCCTGTTCTTTTGTAATTGCCTGTCTTGTAACACTGTCATTTACGACAACTGTACATAATTGAAATTCAAAAGGATTCTTGCGCAGTAAATCATCTTCAACTGCCATCTGAAATGCAGGTCTTACAATTCCACGCACACTGTGAATGGAACTGTATCCTCTTCCATCTGCTTGCAGCTTAATAAACCATGCTTTTGCATCCGACAATTTTATTTTATCTATTCTTCTGGTTCCGAATTCTTCTTTTTTTATTATATTGATCACAAAATCATAGTTCGCCTGAGTATTATGACGAACCCCCTTTTTTTGTCCAATATATTTTTGAACCAAATCCAAAACTGTTAAATTTCCTCCGTAAGGTACTATACCATCATGTAAATCTCTTTGGATATTTTTTTCTTTTTCCCTTAGAGCTAAGCATGGTCTGCATCCAGTTGGCAGAGAATCTGTTGGCTCTAATTTCCAACTATACAAAAACTTCTGCTTTCCATAACAATCTGTATATACAAACGCATATCTTCCATCTTTTCTCTGACTTTCTCCGTTTCGTAAAATTCGACCTTTTTTATCTCGTCGTTTTTGGTCACGTTTTGTTTTACCCAAACGTCTTCGCCCCTTTCTACGAAGAAGCCCTAGCACGATATAGGTATTATATCATACCAGGGCTAACATTTCCACTTTAAAGTGCTAAATTGTTCGTATATTTTTTACAAAGACGTAGTCTGATCCAGAAAGGCCTCAAATTTCTTACGGTTAATCAATGACTTACACCCCACCTGGACTGTAAAGCAACATTCTGAATTTAGATGTTCCGAAATAAGCATCCTTATTTTCTTTTCACCTATTCCGAAATATTGCACTGCTTCATCCACCGTAAGCATATATTTTTCCCAAATTGGAATCTTACCTTTTTCAATTTTAATCGCCACTCTTCTCTCCTCCTTTTCTCTTTGGACAAAACATTTTTATCTGCCCATGACAATTTACAATTTTATACACTGTCATCGGCAGATAAAATTACAATACAGGTGGCAGTTCAGTACTCTGCCCACATCGGTTTTGCACCGTCATTAAATATGACCAGATTTTTTCTGGAAGTATCATTATCACAGATATGCTTCGTCGCCCTGTGCAGCTGCTACACATTTTGTCAAATTCTTCTCGCTCCATACCTTTACTTCAATGTTATATTTCAGCATTTCCTCGTATTTACTCCATTAACAGAGCAGATATATCATGGCGGATTTACCTAGTGGCTCTACATATCTTCACGTCCTGTATGTAAAACAATATACAATTTTCAAGGTACAAAAATTCCTGAAGGGGAAAAGGAATCTATATTAAATACTCCCTTTACTGATTACTTTTCCTTACATATGATTTCGTATCAAATCCCAAGGTCTTAGTAATCAGTTTTGCTTCCAGGCGTTGACGCAGAGTTTCATCTACACAGTAATGCACCTGTCCAAATTCGTCAAACATTTTTCTGGTAGCCAAAACTGTTATGTACCCTTCATAATGCTTCAACACTGCCTGGATTGCCTCAGTATCACCAGTTGATGCTGCCTCAATAACATGGAATGGCAGCAAATCAAATGCGCATTTCTGTTTTTTACTTTTTTTCATTTGCAGATTCCTCCATATTTTTTCTCATCAGTTCCAGTGATCGTCTACGATGCTCATTAATTGTGCTGCGTACAAGATTCATTTCTCTGGCAATGTCTGCATCACTCATATCCATAAAATATGATAATAACACAACATTCCTTTTCTTTTCAGTAAGTGTCTGCAGTGCTTCAGCAATCAATGCATCTTTGACTTCTATGTCGTAACCCAGGACCTGAAAACGATGTGTTTCCATTTCATGCTCATCCATTATAAAAAGTCTGCTCAACTCCTTTTCTGATAATTCTGACAACATCACTTCATACTTCTGGCGATATGCCATATGCTTTTCATAATTAATAACTTCACTTTTCAATGCCAGCTTGCACAGAGAATCAAACTGATGTCTGACTGTCTGCTCATCTTGAAAAGAGGATTGCTCCATAAGAGTTCACCTCCTTCCCCGCCGGTAGGCAATAAGCAAAGTTCTTGCTTCCCCTTCACACATATCCCAAACGGATGAGTGCATTTGTCGGGGTGTGGGAAGAAATTTTTAAAAAATTTCTTAATAAATACGAGAAAATTGTTTTTCCTGTATTTTGAGGTATATAAAAAACGTCCTAATGGGTAGTTTTTAGCCCATCGGACGCTATTTATATCAAAAGATAATATTTTGCCATCATTTTTTGTGGCATATAATTCACTTTTTGAGGTAAAGAAATTTATTTGCTTTTTTGAACTATTTATCTATTTCATCCGTCACGTAATGACGGATATGATACCAGACAATAAAATTCTTAATCTTTCCTATACCTCCGGATCTGTTTTACGGAAATTCAGAATTTTATATGTCTTTTAAAAAGTGAAATATCACCCTCTTTTTTAGTGAAATATTAGTTCATTTTCTTTCAAGAAAGGGAACTATACACTAAACATGGAGGTGTATCATATGCCAAAACAAACAGATAAAGAACTGGGATTGTTTTTTAAGAACGCCCGACACGAGCAAAAATTGACTTATGAAGAATTAGCTGAAAAAGCAGAAATGTCCAGCCGATATTTAAAGGAAATTGAAAATGGGGGCCGAGTTCCGAGTTTTCATAAAATCAGAAAACTGGTACGCGCTTTAAATGTTCCTCCTGAACCATTGTTTTATCCAAACAATCATACAGATAATCTTGATTATCAACGCCTGCTCATGTACCTGTCAAAATGCAACGATGAGCAAATTACCGCTATCCTTGCCATCGTAGAAGCATACCTGCGCACATACAAAATTCCTACAGACCACGATAAACAAGATCCCTGAAATTCATTTGAATTCTATCTGAATTATTCTGAAGAAGCGGTATGGTTTCCCATACCGCCACTCTTAACGTGCATATTTTTCTATCATTCTCTTAACATTCGTGGATTTCTTTATTGCCCCTATATTAATAAGAAACTCAACTACATCCATCATTCCCTGGTAATAAGCCCGCTGCTCCTCTTCATAATGGAAATGTTCTAACTGATCCAGATATTTATTCCAGAAATTCTGCTCACGCTCTGGGATTTTTTCCAGATGTAGTGGCAGCTTCTTTTGTATTTGTTTCAAATTCTTCTCTGCTTCTTTCCATTCTTCCGGCTGTACTGTATATTCTCTTTCTCCGGAGTCACAGCGCAATTCCTCAAATAAATTCGATACTGCTTCATAAAATTCATTCATCTTCTTTCCACCTCTCATTAGAATTATTTCTCATTACAGGCAGCATTATCATTTTCTTATTTCAAAAATCAAATAAACTTCCCAAAAACTTCATCTTTAGAAGTATAGTAACAATATTTTTCCTTAAAATCAATAATAATACTTCATCTTTAGAAACTTTTGAGGATCAGAATGATTATTTATTGGGATAAAAAAACGAACAGTAAAAACAGAATAGGACAACGGGTAAAAGAATTACGAAAGGCTCATAATCTTACTCAGAAAACACTCGCTGCCAAATTACAACTTGCAGGATATGATTTTAATGATCTGGCAATCCTGCGAATTGAACAAGGCACACGTTTCGTTCCCGACTACGAAGTTGTCGCACTGGCCGAAGTATTTAATGTTTCCTGCGAATATCTTCTTGGTCTGACGGACGCTCCTGCAAAATAATTCAATTGTATTGCTGCCCATTCTATGCTAAACTATGGATAGATACTTCTGAACAACATACACTATTTATAAACCGTATGATTGGAGTGATTTCATGGAATTAACAAAAAAAGTCCCTACAACCGATAAAAACCAGGAAAACAATCATCTTCTCCGCATGTTAGACCGGGGAATTGATGATATGGAAGCTGGTCGTGAATTGCCACTGGAAGATGCTTTTCGCAAAATCACAGAATTAAGGGATGCACGAAGAAATGCAAGAATATAAAATTATTTTAACCTGGGAAGCAATTTACGATGTCACAGACATTGCAGATTATATTGAAGAAGAATTCGGCCAGCAACGTGCTGACCGTTTTCAATCTGATCTGAAAGAACAAATGCAGAATTTAGGCCAGTTCAGTACTGCCTTTCCCCGAACTCAAATTCTGTACAGAGGATATTCCATACATAAAAGATCTTTTCCGCCATCTATTATTTTTTATATTATAATGGAAGAAACAAAAGAGATTCATATTCTCCGAGTGTTGCGCCATGAACGAGATTGGGAAAATATCCTGTTGCAAAGATCAACTTATACATATCCAGAATGAATACCTGGGAGCCAATCAGAGATTTTTCTGAAAGGCTTCCTTTTTTATTACTTCCCACTGTCAATTAAATCATAACTCATATCCAGAAAATCCAGCGTCTTAGCTTCACTGACAGAATCATCCAAAAGAATCGTAATCCAGTGTTGCTTATTCATATGATACCCCGGTAAAAATCCATACGTTTGAATAATCATCCCAACCAGATCAGGATCACATTTTACATCCAGGATGTCAATGTTTCCATCTTCTTCTAATCCCAGTATTTTCTTTTCCACTACCATAATTATAGCATACCATTTTCCATTTTTATGTCGAAGCACCGCAGAATCAGGATCTTTTTTCCATAAATATTCCGGTTCAGTTCCATATTGCTCTTTTACATATTGAAAAATTTCTTCACGTTTCAAATTTATCCCTCACTTACGATTTCTTTCTCTGATTATACGCTATCAGGATTGTATTCTCAACCACTTCTCACAGTTCTATTTATGTTTTATAGCTTTTGCATAGCCTGCTTTGCAGGCTACACCCCAAAAGAAGCAAGCACTGCCAGTGTCATGACACCTGGCTCATTTTGTCAAATTCCCTTTCCGGTTCATTCTACCAAAATGTATCAGGGAGTATCCCTGGCCCTCTCATATTTTATAATTTCTTAATTTGACGCTTTCACCCAGTCCTGTTAAAATAACTTACAGATACATCTGTCCAAACCAACAAAAAACCAAGTACCATAACTGTCATAGCCGAACTGGTTAGACAGTTTTTTTGTACTCTTTTTTATAGAAAAAAACGAATTGGAGGATTTCAATGAGCAAACGTACCAGAATTCATCCCGTACAATTTTATTTGAATGATGACGAACAATACATTTTAGAAGAAAAATATCGTCTTTCCAGGATGAAAAGCAAATCTGCCTTTCTACGGAAAATGATCTTATATGGATTTGTATATGAAGTAGACTACTCTCATATCCGAAAAATGAATACCCTGTTGGGCAATATCAGCAGCAATTTGAATCAGATCACCCATCGTATAAACAGCACCAATGCAGTTTACCAAAAGGATCTGGACGATATAAAGGAGTTAATGGAAAAAATATGGCAGTTACAAAAATCCATGGTATCAAAACAACCGTTGATAAAGCAATAGAATACATCTGCAATCCAGATAAAACAGACCAGAAACTATATATTTCTTCCTTTGCCTGCTCTCCTGAAACAGCAGTTCTTGACTTTAAATACACTTTGGATCATACACATGACTGCAGAGATCCGCACAATACAAATAAGGCATTTCATCTGATTCAGGCATTTTCCCCTGGTGAAGTTTCCTATGAAGAAGCCCATCAAATTGGCAAAGAACTTGCGGATCGCTTACTGGAGGGAAAATACTCCTATGTTCTGACAACACATATTGATAAAGGTCATGTACATAACCATTTAATTTTCTGTTCTGCAGATAATATCACTTTTTCTCATTATCATGACTGTAAAAAGAATTACTGGAAAATACGAAATCTCAGCGACACTTTATGCCAGGAACATAACCTGTCCACAATTATGCCAGATGGTAAAAAGGGAATGAAATACAATGAATGGGCTGCAAATAAATCTGAATCCAGTAAAAAAGCGCAGCTGCGAAAAGATATCAACCAGACAATCCGAATCGTTTCCACTTATTCAGAATTTCTTACATTTATGGAAGCTAAAGGATATGAAATAAAAAACGCAAAATTTGGCGAAAACAGCAGAAAATACATTACCTTTCGTTCTCCCGATATGTCCCGTCCAGTGCGTGGAAGTGCTAAATCTTTAGGAAAAAACTTTACTAAGGAACGTATCAAAGAACGCATTAATAATAAGCTTCACAGAACTACTGTTCCTTCTGTTCGTAATAAGTTAATAGACACCAACACTCCCAATATAGCAGGAAACATTGGATTTCAGAAATGGGCAAATAAGGAAAATTTAAAAATTGTCTCTGCTGAATATAACAAGATGTTCACACATAATCTACATAATTTTTCAGAACTTGAAGACCGCATAGCCTTGTTACATATGCAGCAAAAAGAGGTAAATACCTCTGTTGTTTCTCTCGAGTCTCAGATACGCCATCTTCGAGAAATGCTAAAATATGCCGAACAATATCAGAAAAATAAAATTTACGACGACCATTATAAAAGCTCCAAAGATCCAGATCGTTATTTCCGTAAATATGAATCTCAAATTATTCTTTTCACGGGTGCTGAACATATTTTACAGGAAAATGGTATAAACCTGAAACATCTTAATTCCAATAAGTTGCAAGAGCAAATTGCAGATCTTATTTCCAGAAAGGAATCACTAAATACTCAATACGTTTCCTTTAAGCAAGAAATAAAAGAGTTGGAATTGATACATCAAAACCTGTCCAAATATCTCAAACAGGATGCTCCTGAAATACAAAGATCTTCTCATAACCAACTCCCTTCTTTGTAAAACCATAATAATAGGCAGCGATTTCACTCGCTGCCTAAATTCCCATTAAACCGATATCCTACACCTCGTACTGTTTGTATATATAATGGTTGTCCAGGATCATCTTCTATTTTTTCTCTGATATTGCAGATATGTCGCATAACCACATTATAATCACCTGAATAAGGTTCATTCCATACCAGATCATAAACCATTTCTTTTCCAAATATTCTACTGCAGTTTACGGCATCCAGCGGTCGCCATTCTGTTTTAGAACGGCCGTTTTCCGAAACCAACGGCCGCCCATTTTTTAGTTAGAAGATTACCGCTTATCGTGTGTTAATCTTAATCGTGTAGTGTTTTGTAGCTCTCTTCATGATGGAATTGGCAGATACCTCATCGTTGAGAATCATTGCTTTCCAGTTATCCGGATCACGCTGTGAGCATACGATGGTGCTTTTTCTCTGCTCGTTCCGCTTCTCGAGAAGCTCAAAGAGGATTTTAATCTCTCTTTCGTCAGTGATTGTGTGGAGCAGGAAATCATCCAGGATGATCAGCTCCCATTTGAGATACTTCTTCATCTTGCGGGCATATTTATCGTAATCTTGCTCTTTAAGAGCTACCATGCTTTCCAGAAGTTCCTCGCTGTGAAAGTAACCGACGTTATATCGGTTGCAGGCCTTTATGCCGATAGCTTTTGCAAGGTAAGATTTTCCGGAATCTGATTCTCCGAGAATACAGACATTGTAACCTCTTTCAATAAAGTCAAAAGAGGAAAGCACCTCTGTTATACCAGCAGGCAGATACTCCCGCTTGTCAGAGTCCACACAGCCTGACAATTCTTCAGGTGAGCCCTTCAGATGTGCAGCTGTTAAGCGATTCTTTAATGTCGTGCTGACCTTTTCCTGAAACTGTGGTCCAATCAGTTCTGCAATAAGCGTAAGTCGATCCATTTCCAGAAATCCGGGTTTGTGATACAGATCATCCAATGTAGCTGCCATAGTGGAAAGCTTAAGTTCGTTCAGTTCATCAACGAGTTCATTTATCAGTGCAGTTCCTGTAAGCATCATTCATCGACCTCCTCTCGCATCTGATCAGCAAGAGCCTTGCTGCGTGATAAAAGAGTGTCGATACTGGAAGCTTCCGGTGGCATTACGTACCCTCCTCGTACCGGTTCTTTCTTTGTAGGTGTGGAATGACGGTATCCTGCCTCTCCGAGATCATCTGCTACAACAGATATCGTATTTTTAATAAAGGTATATTTTTGCTTATTCAGAGCAATCGCTTGCTTACAGCACTCCTCCAGAGCCTTATTGCTATACTTCTTTGTAAAGTTCAGAATACCTAAGCACATACGATAGGTCTGTACTTCGTATGGTCTGGATTTGAGGATCGTCCGGATAACAGTTTCTGTATTCCTGCCAATGAGCTGCGCTTTCTGGATAAAGTAAGGACCATTCCACAGAGTGAATCCTTTATAGTTATCTGGCAAGTGTTCAGGATTGGTTGACCACTGTCCTTTGCGGGTAGCTCTGGGCCATTCACAAAGGAACTCTCCGGCAAGAGAATAAATACGAACAACAGTTGAAGATGCCTTAATAGATACTTTCTTATGCAAAAACGCTTTATCTACGCTATAATAAGCATTGTCAAAGCGTACGTGGAAGTCACTTGACACCTTTGCCGTTTTTCTCTCTATGTACTCGTAATGCATGGAGGGGAGCGGCATCAATTCAAGTTTCTCTTCTTCCCAATAGTAGTATCTATTGTGTTCTTTCTTCTTGAATGGCTCTTTATTCAGAGCCTCCAGTTCCTTCCAGAGATCCTTATTAAACTGTTCCAGTGAGAAATACTGGCGTTCTTCAAGTTTGTGGAAGAGGCCCTTCTCGAGAATGCCTACTGCGTTTTCTACAGAACTTTTGAACTTCGGCTTACGAACCTTCGCTGGAAGAATAACGGTGCCATAGTGGTCAGCCCAGTCAGCATAATCTTTGTTTAGTTCAGGTTCAATCCAGTCTTGATTAACGATAACAGCTTGTTTACAGTTATCACAGACTACTAATGCAGGAACTCCACCAAAGTAATTCAATGCATGATTATTGACATCAATCCACTGTGGCTCCTTCGTTGAGAGCATTCCTTCTGCATAGATATACTGTGAATAAGGCAGGATAGCTACAAAAACGACGATGGTCATAATCTCACCGGTAAGAGGATCTGTCATGGAGAACGTCTGTCCAGCAAAGTCAACTTCCATCTTTTGCGCGACAACAGCATCAAAGTGGGCGGTCTCATAATTCTCTTCACACCACTTGTTGTAGAGCTCACAATACTGGCTGTATTGATAGAAACGAGTGCCTTCTTCTTCGCACTTTTTCTTATAGCGGTTCCAAAGAAACATGAGTGTCATGTTTTTACGGGTAGCCATAAGCTTGGCAGCCTCTTCATAATCAGGTAACTCGATGTTCTCATTTCGACCTCCTGATCCAGGTACAGATCCATACACCTTCAGGGCAATACCATAGTTAGTGATGCCTGCTGGTAATGGATAGCTCAGATCTTCGCACTTCTTGAATGCTCTCAAGAAGTCATTAACGCCAGACTTGCTGAAACCAGTCTGACGAGCTATTTCGCTACCGGACATTGATAGCGCGTAGTGTTTGATAATGATGTCCTTGTAATCCAACTGCATACATTATCCTCCTTAAAATGATGTATTCACCATCCCTGAGATGGCTACTATCATTATAAGGATTAGATTACACAGACTGGACTGGTAGCAATTCGGCTGTTCAAAAACGGAATGCGACCGTTTTGCTCCGCAAATCCGGCCGTTTAGCTTCGCAATATGCATTCTACCTGGACTTTTCGCTAAAAGAAGTAAAATATCATATTCATATTTTGAAAGATGAACATCACTATCATTCTTTTTAACAATTCGTTCCTGTAGATATATTTTTAATTCTCCAAACCTTATAATTTCCGGTATGAATTGGTTTTTATGTTCCCAGCTAGTCAATATGTTTTCACTTATGCTTCCATTAGCATCTGTGATTCTCTCAATAATTTCTATCTTTTTCACCTTTATTGCCTCTACATTATTAATTTTATATTCTATATATCATCTGCCATTTGACTTTTTTCTTCTACAAGTAATATAATATATTTATTACATATGTAGGATTTAGCAGGAGGATTTTATTATGTCACTACCCCAGATTTCAGAAGCCGAATTTGAAGTTATGAAAATTGTATGGAAATATGCTCCCATCAATACAAATGAAATTACAGAAAAACTTACTCTAACTACCAGCTGGAGTCCAAAAACAATTCAAACTCTTATCAAGAGACTTGTTTCCAAAAAAGCTCTTTCCTACGAAAAACAAAGCCGGGTATTTGTCTATACTCCATTAGTCCAAGAAGATGAATATATACGCCAGGAAAGCAATTCTTTTTTAAAGCGATATTATAATGGAAATCTTTCTTCTATGCTGGCTTCTTACCTTGAAGACGATAAGCTCTCTTCAACAGAAATTGATAACTTACGCCATCTATTATCAAAACATCAGAAATAGGAGGTTTTGAATGAGCAACTGGATCATCCACTTTTTAATCAGTAATATCTTCATATGTATTTTTACACTTGTAATAATCGGAACAAAAAAACTTCTGAAAAAATATTTATCTGCGACTACACAGTACCATCTCTGTTTTCTTTTATTTTTATTACTTGCCGTGCCATTTTTTCCTGTACAGATTCATGGCTCACAACTTTTTTCATGGTTACATTTTTTTCAAACTGACTCAGGACTTAACTCTGGTACCGACACGCTATCCGAACTTACCAGTAATACACAAAATATTTTGTTAAACCAGGTGAATGATTTTTCAGTTTCCATCAGTAGTCAATTTTCTGGAGGCTTGAATACCATACTCTTTCTAATATGGATAACGGGTGTTATGATTATGTCAGTCCTCACCCTTCATTCATTAAACTATGTACGTTCCATAAAAAGATCTGCTCTCCCGCTTCAAAATCAGCAGGTAAAAACTATTTATTACAATTGTTTAAAGGAACTTAAAATCTCTCACCCAGTATCAGTCTACAGTACTGCATTTTTAAAATCACCAGTTTTAATCGGAATAATACATCCCAGAATTTACATTCCCATCCATTTAATTTCCGAACTGAATCCTGATGATATGCGTTTTATGCTGCTACACGAATTACAGCATTACCGTCACAAAGATACATTTATTGGCTTCCTCATGGTCATAAGTAATATACTCTACTGGTTTAACCCTTTTGTTTGGTACACTTTAAAAGAAATTCTCTGTGACCGTGAAATAGCCTGTGATTCTGCTGTATTGCAGATGATTTCTGCTGATGAATACCAAGCTTATGGAACTACACTGATTAATTTTGCAGAAAAAATATCCTCTTTTTCCTCTCCACTGGCAGTTGGAATGTCCGGAAATTTCAGGCAGATGAAACGACGTATTCTCAACATCGCCGTTTTTAGGAAAGAAACTCTTTATCAAAAAATGAGAGCATTGATAATTTATCTGGTCATTAGTGCTGTTTTTATTGGATGTACACCCATTTTATCCGTTGATGCCTCTACTCAAAGCGTATATCATTTTAGTGATACAGACAAAAATATCTCCCTGTTAGATATATCCGAAACATTTGGAACATATGATGGATCATTTGTTTTGTATGACAATAATTTGGATTCCTGGAAAATATACGATCTTGAAGAAGCCACCAAACGTATTCCGCCAGAGTCTACCTACAAAATATACGATGCATTATTAGGGTTGGAATCCGGAATCATCACACCAGAACACTCTTCCATGACATGGAATGGTGATGCCTTTCCTTTTCCATCCTGGGAAGCTGATCAGGATTTAAACTCTGCTATGCAAAATTCCGTTAACTGGTATTTCCAGGCAATTGATTCGCAGCTCGGAATTAACAGAGTCCAGGAATTTTTGAATAAAATAGAATATGGAAACCAAACAACCAGTTCAAATCTGGATTTATACTGGTCCGATTTTTCATTAAAAATCTCGCCTTTAGAGCAAGTAACATTATTAAAAAAATTTAACACAAATGAATTCCATCTAAATTTCCAAAATGTATTTTCTGTTAAAAATGCTATAAAAATTGCCAGTACACCTAATGGTAATTTCTACGGAAAAACTGGAACCGGTCGTGTCAACGGACAGGATATCAACGGCTGGTTTATCGGATATGTAGAAACTTCCGATAACAGCTATTATTTTGCAACCAATATCCAAAGTGATTCTAATGCAACTGGCAAAAAAGCATTTGAAATCACTTCTGATATCTTAAAAAAATTACATATATGGAATTAACAAATATGAAAGGGCTGATAGTTGTTATCAGTTCTTTCTTTTTATTCTATATTGATATTTGGGAACTTCTTTCGTACCATTATTCAGAATTTTATTCCCCATATATTTAAAACTCTTATCATCGTTGAACTTAACAGTCAGCTCACTTGTAATAACGGCATCATTACATATAAATGTATCACATACAGCATCAACAACCAACACACTGTTTCCCTCTCCGCTATCTCTTATTTCAACGACCTCCGGTAAAGATGTTCCAAAATAAGTAGGGCTATAATTTAAACAGCCTAATCGTTCCCAGTCATAAGTTTGATGTTCCGAATCAAATACTGCCCATTTTTTAATTTGATCTGCTGTTATCGGCAAAAACTCCATTATCAGATTTTCAAACTCTTCTGCCGGAATTCCACTTGAGTTACCTGAAAACTCATATCTCTCCCCGTATTTCATTCGATATAAATATTCATATAAACCATTATAATCTAACCCTTCCATATCAGATCTATCCCAATCAGAACATAAAAGATTATTCCCCTGATATCCAAGCAAATACACACACCTCTTTGAAACTTCCCTGCATTCATCACTTAAAGGTTTAATTCTTATCATAGAACTGCCATCAACCGCTTCTGATACTTCCGGATACTTTGGAACGCATAGCGTATAACCAAACCAGCCTTTTTCTGTATATTTCCATTCTTCTATCCTTGTATACGAAACATATACAATAGATGGATTGTCGTTCATACCCCAAACAGCTTTCACAGCCAGCAAATACATATCTGTCCCATCATAATTGAATTTGAGTCTTTCTATCCCACCATCCCTGTTAATCCTATATAAGACGATATCTCCTGTCAGATCCTGTTCTGCCCTGAAAAGAAATTCTTCCATTTTAGAATAATTAGCCATATTTGAATACGGTGCTGATGCAATAACGGGGACATTTTTTTCCTTTAATACTTCCTGCATTTCTTCCATTACTGTCTCAGAAACTACTATATTCGATGAAGTCCCTTTATCCGCCTTTTGATAAATGACTTTCATCTGATTCATAACATTCTTACAATCTTCAATAGCTTCTTCTTTCACGACTTCATCTACTGGCAAATCATATCCTCTTTCTTGTACAGCATAATTCGCAGTTTCCTGTGAAATATATTCTAAATCAGCCCCTTTACATTTTGTATTTCCTATGAAAAAGCATCCCGAAATAAATAAAACGCTCATCATCTTTTTCAGTTTTCTTTTTGTAATCATATCAATTATCTCCATAACATTCCTCCCACTTTTCGTCTGATAATCTTTCTGTATACCAGGTAACCTCTATTTCTGACCTTGATACATAATTGGATACATATTGAAATCTATCTTTATCTAACAGCCGAATGGTTACGCTATGACAAAACGCCTGATCTAATTCTTTTTGTGGCCATACCGCATTTACTTCCAGTGTTATTGTTCCATCTTGATTTTCTATGTAGGAAACAACTTCCGGATATGGAATATATGGTGTGGGAGCAAAATCATATACGATTCCTCTGGTTCGATACCGATATGTCTGTATTTCTGTGTGAAATACCGTTCCTGTCTGCAGTATCTCTGCGCTTATATTAAAATATTTTTGAAATATCGTTTCAAATGATTCTTTTGGGATTTCATAAGTCTTTCCTTCCTTAAATTCATCAGTTTTTTCTTCCATTGAAAGTAAACGATCAAAAACATCATAAAAATTTATTCCATCATAATTTTTTTCACTCCAATTAGAAGTAAACAATTTATTAAGTGTATATCCAAAAGGAAGTATATATTTTCGATTCAACTCCCGACATTTTTTATTTAACGGTGCTACCCGAAAGTCCCGATATCCAGACGGTCCATCATATCCTGCCGGATGATATTCTTCTATAAAGAAATGCCCGTTTTCTGTATATTTCCATGAATTAGCTCTAAACTCATGATAATATGTTTCCTGCCAAGTGTCCTCTTTCCATTTAAAAGAGCTTACTTCAACGTCTATTTTCCCCTGTTTGGTTTTCAGATCATACCGGATAAAATGATCCCCTGCTATAACTTGAAATATAGTAGTTTTTCCATTCTTCTCTTTTTCTGCTTTTTTCAAAAAATCATCTACTTTAATACTTTGAACCATATCCAGCTGATTGTAGGAATCAATTACTGCATATCCATATTTTCCAAAATAATCCATACTTTTTTGTATTGTACTCAGCTCATATAGTGCATTTTCTTTCACAGCATTCTCATATATGTTCCGATAGCCTTCTGCTAGCATTTCACACTCTCTGTAAATTTTTTCTTTCGTATCTTCAATTGTCTTTTTCTGCTCTTTCTTTATGCCACATCCACTACAGACAGCAAGAAAAATAACTCCCACAAATATTTTCCAAATTTTTTTCATATCATTTTCCTCTTACATTTGTAATATTTAAAGGTAAAAATTATTCATTACCAAGATATTCATCCAGTATCGCCTTATCCTTTTCCACCACATAACCGCTTCCTCCAATATCTTTCACATTCTCTACCATACTGATGAGCAAAATAGGATTCTTTGTATCTCTATCTGTAGTAAAAACTGTAAACCAGCCAATTTCTGTTCCAGATGTATCTTCTTTTGTAGCTTTCAGTTCCGCTGTTCCGGTTTTTCCTGCTAATCTAATGTCTTCCCGGCATGCTCCATAACCAGTTCCTTCCGGGTTATTCACTACACCCTCTAACCCCTCCATAACCTCCGAAACAATTTGTGGTGAAAAAGCATCTTTTATCCAGATTTCACTGGAAGTGCTTCCACCATCCGCGTGAAGATATGGCTTTATCATATTTCCATCATTTAGAAAAGCCGTATAAATGCTTGCAAGATGCAAAGGATTTACCAGAATCTGTCCCTGTCCATACCCACTGTCAGCAAGCTGGATTTCTGTTTCTATCTTGTCCATATTAGAATATTGGGACTCTGACATTTTAATATCAAATGGAAGTTCCTGATTAAATCCTATTTGATTTAGAGACTGCATCAGTTGATCCGCACCAATTTTTAATGCTGCTTTTGCAAAATAAATATTATCTGAATAAATAAGCGCATTTTTCAAGATCACAGGTTCATAATCATGAAGTGTAGTCACTGTATAATCTCCCCACGAGGAATCTTTCTGCCACGCCAGACCCTCATTTCCAAAATCGTCATTTGCAGTAAATGCCCCCACTTTTAATCCAATTGCAGCAATTACAGGTTTAAAAGTTGAGCCAGGACACCATGTCTGGCGAAAGCGGTTGTATAAAGGCCTGTCTTCATTTTCATTTAATGCACTCCACTGGCTGTTGTCCATTCCACGTACAAAATCATTATTATCATAAGATGGCGTACTTACCAACGCCAATACTTCCCCTGTATAAGGATTCAAAGCTACAGAACATCCTCTGTCTTCTTTAAATTGTTCATAAAGAGTACTTTGAAGATCACCATCAATCGTAGTATGGATATCTTCTCCATCTTTTCTAGGCTCATATGCAATAACACTTTTTTTATTTCCATTTGCATCTACAATACAGATTTCACACCCATCTGTTCCTTTTAGTTCTTTTTCATAAAGCGTTTCCAGTCCAGTCTTTCCAATCACACTGTTTGTACGATACCCTTCCCCTTTATGTTCCTGCAAATCTTCGGCTGTAACCGCCTGTACATACCCTACCAGATGAGAGGCAGCTTCTTTTAGATAATAAGTTCGTACTTTTACATCAGATAACATAATACCTGGAATCTTCAATAATGTGTCCTGCTTTTCTTTTTCTTCCAGAACAGTTTTATCCGGATTCACTGTCAAAAGATCGACCTCTTGTATTTTAGGAATTGTTGCTACTGGTACAAAAGAATCTGCTTTTACCCAACCGGCTTTTAACTTATCCTCAATTTCGTCTGCTCCAATTCCAAGATACTCTGCCAGTTTTTTTATTGTATCTTCTCTGTTCTCCATCCTGCCCGGAACAATTCCTACCGAAGATGCAGTTCCCTCTCCAGCCAACTGACGACCATTTCTGTCTAAAATATCTCCTCTCTCTGCCTCTTCTGACGTTACCTGAACTTTATCCGTTGCAGATAACTCTGGAAAAATCAACTGATCCTGCCAGATTAAATGATATCCTGTCCAATCATGTGAAAATACCGCATCGTTGGTAAATTCTACATTTCCTGCAGCAGTCTGCATATTTGTTGTATAGGAAACTGCCGCATTTCCGTTTTCTTGTCTTTTTACTGTAATATCGGTTATGGACAGATCAGACATCTCAATGCCTTCATATATTTTAGAATTTCGTTCTATAAATTCTTCCTTACTGTTCATGCTGCTTTTTTTCTGATCCAGCATGGCATACATTTGCTCATATTCCCCTTTTTCAATATATTTCATATATTCCATTAGTCTTTTTTCAGGAACATTACAATTCATTATTGTTACAATACCGATTTCACCACCAATCAATATACCGCTAAATAAAACTATTTTTGTAATAATCTTCGTGTGTTTTTTTCTTTTCTTTTTTCTCATATAGTTTTATTTCTCCTTTTTTCATATTTTCTTAAATATTACACTTGTAATATTTAAACGTCAAGCTTTTTCTTAGGTTTATATATGTAGACAAGAGAAAAGATTTGCATAAAAAAGAAAGGGCATCTCAAAGCCTTCTTTGATAAAGAACTTTACGACACTCTGAGGTAATGGTTTCTCCGGATGTTTCCCAAACGCTATAATCACTCTCCAGAAGAACCAAAAACGATTTTTAATTTTCTCTCAGAAAAAAAAGAACTACTCTAAATCTGCTGATCTTTGAAATAACCCTGCTCGTTTCTTATAATCACAAACATATTCAGACAACACATTCTTTGCTGGCAGATTATTATAGCAGAAAACGCAACAAATCCCTTTACTAACTTTTGTTCCATATATTTCCTGTACCAATCCTATTGTTTCATCATCTGAACAAAAGCTCTTCGGAATCTCCCTACAATCCCTGATAATAACGCAAATCTGTTTACTATCACTAAATACTCAATACGTTTCTTTTAAGCAAGAAATAAAAGAGTTGGAATTGATACATCAAAACCTGTCCAAATATCTCAAACAGGATGCTCCTGAAATACAAAGATCTTCTCATAACAAACTTCCTTCTTTGTAAAACCAATAATAATAGGCAGCGATTTCACTCGCTGCCTAAATTTCCGTTAAACCGATATCCTACACCGCGCACCGTTTGTATATATACCGGATGTCCAGGATCATCTTCTATCTTTTCTCTAATGTTGCAGATATGTCGCATAACAACATTGTAATCACCCGAATAGGGTTCATTCCAGATTATATCATATATTTGTTCTTTACTAAACACTCTTCCAGGACTTCGCATTAATAAATGCAAAATTTCAAACTCTATAAAAGATAAATCTATTTTTTCCTGCTTTCGAAATAATTCTCTTTTATCCAACAAAATAACAATATCTCCATAACTCAAATTTGTTTTTGCATTTTCAATTACTTGAAATGCTCTTGCTCCCGTATTGACACAGGATATTATATGATTCAGGATTTCTTCCTCACTATCTTCAAATGTCAGTATTAACATTTTCCCATGTAATCACCTACTTTATTTTTTATGCATAAACTTTTAACTAAAACAAATCTGCCGTACTGTGACATTTTTCTTTTACCATCACACAGCTAAAGATTATTCAATATTCAATTCAATGTTTCCAGTAAATTCCTCACACTCAATGCCGACATAATTTCCGCCATCAGGAAGTGTAATTGTGTCACTATAAGTTCCGGTTGTTTCAAGCAAAGTGACTACTTCATCAGCTCCAGAATCGACATAGCGTGTAATCTTCTTGCTGGGCCTCGTACAGCCAGCGCCGTGGTTGCGAGAATCACGCCTATGATCAAGCACAATTCCAGCCACGGAACACTCCAGGGATTTCCGAATGTGCGAGTGATAAGGCTGGAGTACAGGAACCAATGAAACAGCAATCCGAAAATACATCCCAATATGACACCACTTATGGCATACGAGGCAGCTTCCGCAGAAATCATGCGTGTAAGCTGTTGATTACTCATGCCAATGGCACGCATTACTCCATATTGGCGAGTTCGGGCGGAAACTCCCATGCTGATGGTATTCATAATATGGAAAATCGTAATGGCTACAATGATTGACAGGAAACCATATACCAATGTTGCAAAAGCATAATAAAGGCCACGTTGTTGCTGTGCTTGGATTAAGACATCAGTGAAAGTGACTCCTTCACCGAACAATGCTTCAACCTCGGCAACATCTTCTTCATCAGAACCAAAGCGGAACTGGACATCTAGGATAGTATACCCAGTCTCACCCGTCAGCTGCGAAAAAGTTTCCTCGGAGCAGATCAGTGTTTCCGTTCCCTCTGCACGAGCCAATAGGCTGTCAGACAAAACACCCCCTACCGTAACTGTTTGATCCTTCCCGTTTATTGTCAGTGTAATGGTATCTCCCACCTGCACTTCTGTTCCTGTGTTTGCCACAAACAAGACCTGTCCTGGCGTGTTCGTTACAGTATCTATAGAACCTGCAATTAGTTGATCTTGCGCCCAGCGGAACTGATTTTCTTCATAGGAGATTAGATTGCTGTTATGGATTGCGCCGCTAATTTGGGCAGGAACATCATAAGCAAACATTCTGCCAAACACTCGACTAACAGCGGAATTTTGTACTACGGCATCCCTTCGATCCGCCGGAATGGAACAAGTATTTGTGTCACTGACAATGGAAAGCTCGGGCGACCATTCTTTCGGCATAAATGCGTTTTCCATAAAGGGAACCAGCGTACAGAACCCTAAAAACAAGGTGATGCAGATTGCAAATGCACCTGTCATCAGAATATAGCTGCGCCGTTTGGCCTTGGCATGATGGATACCAAGTGCTACCTCTACATGCCACCGCCGAGTGTTTGCCGCATGGCGGAACGAGGATTCCTGCTGTGTATTGCCTGTGACAGCCTCCAATGGTGAAACCTTTGCTGCCATTTTTGCGGGGGTCCGAGCCGCCAATAGAACGGTAATAAGTCCCAATACAATGCTCACACCAATGCTTAGCCAGCTAATGCCAAAGATAGGCATATAACCAAACCATACAGTGCTGAGCTGCCGCATGACTGCACACAGTCCCCAAACCACCACGATACTTAACCCGATACCAATGGGTATGGCGGTAATGCACCACTGTAAAGCCTCACGGCGCACAAAGCGCAATACTTGGCGACGAGTGGCTCCCAAACAGCGCAGTAAACCGAAAAACTCCATGCGCTGGCTGACATTACTATTCAAACTACTGGAAATCATCATAACACAAGTTCCCATTACCACCAAAGAAAGCAGAAATGCCATTGTGTATATCTGCGACATATTGGAACCCGGCAGCTGCCCGAGCATACTGAGCAGTTCTTCATTTTGGGTGATTTGTGCATCAGATATGCCGTTTTGCTGCTGAATATCAGCAATGCTGGAACCAACATTAGTGAGCAGTGAGAACCGAACGACATACTGCCAGTTGCCGCTTAGATCCGCAGTTTGAATGCTTGACAGCCCTTCAGGTGTCAAAAGGACTGCACTGGCACTTCCCGAGATCATATTGGCGGCATCATCATCCATAATTCCCGTAATCGCCAGTTGCATTGTACTCCCATCAGGAGAGTTCAAAGTAAGAGTATCTCCCAACGAAATTCCTGCTGTTTGTGCTAATGTAGATGAAACAGCTACCTGTCCAGCTATCTCAGGGAACTCACCTGAAAGGACAGAACCTAAATAAATTTCAGAAAATATTGTCTCGTCCATCCCTGCAACAGAAACGGGCTGGTCTGCCACTGTGCAGCCGATTTCTGCGGGAATGTTGCCTTGCCAGCCAGACAAGTCTATTTCAGGGCGGGCAGCAATATATTCGGATGTTTTTTCGTCAATAGCTGTGATTTTACAATGCCAATCTCCAGTTTGATGCCGGGTTTCATCCGTCATGCTTTTCAAATACATATCGGCCAGTCCAAACATGACTGCAACCAGGAAAACCGCCAGCACAATGCAAATGCGTGTCATGCGGCTTTGCCTGCGGTGAACCTTGTTGGAGATAGAAACCAAGTCGAGGTAGTGTTTCATTTCCGGCTCACCCCCAACTCCTTCAGCACACCATCAGACATATTGAAAATGCGGTCTGCCGCACTTGCATGATTTTTGTTGTGGGTAATCATCAAAATGGTTTGCTGGTACTTGGCCGACATGGTTTGCAGGAGAGCCAAGACTTCCTGACTATTTTTACTGTCCAGATTGCCGGTCGGCTCGTCCGCCAAAATCAGTGCAGGTCGTGTAACCAAAGCCCTGCCGATAGCGACACGCTGTTGCTGGCCACCGGAGAGCTGACTGGGAAGATGATGACGGCGTTCGGTCAGTCCCAAAACATTCAGCAGCTCGTTGACAAACCTCTGGTCTGGCCGCTTGTAGTCAAGCAGCAACGGAAAAGTGATGTTCTGTTCTACATTCAGTTCCGGGATCAGATTAAATGACTGAAAGATAAAACCGATGTGTTGCCGCCGGAACACGGTCAGTTTTTTCTCCGGCATTGAGAAAATATCCTGACCGTCGATCCAGACCTTGCCGGAAGTGGCTTTGTCCAGAGCACCCACAACATTCAGCAACGTACTTTTGCCGGAGCCGGATTCACCAATAATGGCAATAAATTCACCTTTGCGAACCGAAAATGTTGCATGACGCAACGCTTGAACCGCTGCTTCACCTTTTCCATAGGTTTTGCACAAGTCCTGTACTTCAAGAATATTCATACGCAGTACCTCCTTATGGTCACATCATACCCCCTTCGGCTTACTTCCAAGTGACCTGCATCTTACTCATTTGTAAGGCTGAAAAAGTTCAATGTGAAGGTAGTTCCAACATCGAGTGTGCTGGTTACAGAAATAGTTCCCCCATGTGCCTCCACAATAGATTTAGCCAGCGGTAAGCCCAATCCTATCCCATGCACATCTGACGAAAAGCGGCTGCGGTAAAAGCGTTTGAAAATGTTGTATAAGTCCTCTTGGTGGATACCTTTGCCATCGTCTGTAATGACGATCTGAGTCAACAGGGGTGATTGTGTCCATTGCACCGAAATGTGACCGCCCGGTTGTGTGTGTTCCAAAGCATTTTTGACGATATTTCCAATCGCCTCCGACATCCATAGTGCATCGCAATTAAGAGAAATATCATCCTTACCCGAAAGGGTGATCTCTTTGTGATCCTGTTCTGCCCATGTTTCAAATCGTTCCAAAACATCTTGCATGAGAGCGGAAACATTTTCTTCTGCTTTTTCCATCTGTATAATTCCCGCATCCAGGCGCGCCAGTTTGAGCAGTGTATAAATAACGTTCTCCATTCGCTTAATCTCTCGTTGAGATTTTTCCGAAAAGTTCGCCACCGTTTCGGCTTCTCCTTTATGACTGCTTATGATTTCATGGTACATTTTCAAAGCAGATAGCGGCGTTTTAATCTGATGTGATACATCCGAAATGATGTCCTGTAAGAACTCCTTTGTCTGCTTCTGGCTCTCTGCATGGGCGGAGAGAATAGTCGCCATTTCATTGACATCATGGAAAAGGCTATACCAATCACCGGTTTGGGAACATTCAATTCTGGACATAGAATTGCCATCCAAAAATTCTCGAATCTTACTTCCTGCATCATCAATAGCTCTATGCTGGCGTCGCAGATAAAACAGCAGAACCAGATATACCATACCGAACAGAAACAACAGCAGCAAGAATAGATACAGCATCGTCTGATTGCGATATTCCCGAACAGTGGGCAATAGCTGCATAGATGTTGCTTCACTGTATCCAATAGAGGCCAGCGCTTCTTTGCCTCGTTCTATATCGCTTTCGTTGGGGTGAGCAGTAAAAGCTGAAATCTGCAATTTATCCTCATGGTTCAGCTGGTAGCCGGAAACACCATAGTCATGGAGCAACATCTCATGTTGGAAGTCCTTTGCAAGTAAAAACGAAAGTCCTGCGGCAAGTAGAAATGAAATAAGGCAGATGACGGTGATTGCCAACAGTAGATTCTTTGTTTCTTTCCCTAATTTGCCCATACCTTGTCCTCACTCAACGACCCATTTATAGCCGATACCTCGTTCCGTCAGCAAGTATTTAGGCTGATTGGGTGTGTCCTCAATTTTGTTTCTCAGCCGCCGGATATACACAGATAGAGTATTATCGTCCACAAAATTACCGTTGCCATCCCACATCCGATCCAGAATCATTTCGCGCGGCATAAGGTGATTGGGATTTTGCATGAACAGACACAGCAATTTGTATTCCACCAATGGGAGATCAAGCGGTTTTTCATTTTTCCAGACGAGCCGCTCTGCCGTATCCACACGAACGCCATTAGCTTCCAAAAAGGTATCTGCTTTGGAAAACTGCAAGGAACGGCGCAGGATTGCCTTAATTCTGGATAGAAGTTCATTCAGCTTGAACGGTTTGGTGATATAATCGTCGGCACCCATATCAAGTCCTCGGACAATGCTGATTTCCTGATCCGAAGCTGTCAAAAATATAATGGGAACGGTTGAGCTGTTCCGTACCGCTTTGCAAACATCGAAGCCTGTGCCATCTGGGAGCGTAACATCCAGCAAAAGTAAATCATAGGTGTTCTTTCGGAATAGTGCCAAAGCCTCCTTTACAGTTTTGGCATTGTCCACCATATATCCACTTGCTTCCAAAGTATATTGCAATCCATCAATCAGGCTCAAATCATCTTCAACATAAAGTATCTTTTGCATTTTTTTGCTCCTTTCCTTGCTTCGTTCTCATATCCACAGGCTTTTCCGCGTCTTTCGGAAGCAGCCAAATTGTAGCCACCTTCACAGCACCGGGAATACGGCCACCGGCGCAATAATAGTTTATCTGCCGAATTGAAACTCCCCATTTTTCACTTGCTTCTTTTAGGGTCATATAGTCCATCTCTGCACCTCCTGCAATACATTCCATTATATTTCTATTGTTCGAAGAATACAAGCCTGCAACCATGTTGCAAAAAAGAAAAATCGGTATAATCGTACTGGAAAAACCGGAATGATAAGGTTATTCCTCAAATCAAACCGGAACGATACAATATTATTGAGGTGAACGATTATGCCGATTGATGATTTAACTGCTTTAGGGCAAAAAATGCGGGAAGCCAGAAAGAAAAAAGACCTGACACAACAGGAGCTTGCGGATCTGAGCCATGTTTCTGTAAAGCAAATCGCCAATATCGAAAAGGGGAAAATGAATCCTTCTTATTTGATTTTGAGAGCATTGGCAAAGGTCCTGCACATCTCTTTAGATACGCTTATAAATCCAGATATTTCTCTGGAAGATGAAGGTGTCAATCAGATGAAAATGCTTTATTCCAGCTGTCCGCCAGAAATGCGTGACACCCTGTTGCATCACACCCAAGAAACGGTGAGGGAACTGACAGAGTTGTCCGAAAAATTTGAAACGAATTGAGCCAGTGAGTGAAATTTAACGATTCTCTCACTGGTTCTTTTCATTTTCGGAGAAAAGAGGCAAGCACAGCAAGCGAGTACCCGGAAAATCCATTTTGGGCGCACAAAGCTGCCTGCCCTGCAACGGTTTTTTTCTTTCCCCGTCTTGCGGGGCAGGATCGCTTGGCTTATTCGGTTTTAGTCTTGCTCTTGTTCGACTGCCTCTTTCAGCCGGTCAAAACTCTCATCGCTGATGATGTGTTCAATACGGCAGGCATCGGCCTCCGCAGTTTTGGGGTCAACGCCTGCGGTGATAAGCTGCTCGGTAAAGAAGCAGTGACGCTCGTAGATTTTTTCGGCTACCTCGCGGCCCACATCGGTCAGATGGAGAAAGTGATCTTCGTCCATCATAAGAAAGCCGCCGTCCCGCAAGGTAGCCACTGCATGGCACACGCTGGGCTTTGACACCTCCATGTGCCGGGCCACATCTACGGAGCGCACCATACCGCGTTTCTTTTGGAGAACAAGGATGGTTTCCAGGTAGTCCTCCCCGGACGCATGAAGTTTCATCTGAACCTCCGTTACTGAGCCAGCTTCCAGCCGATGACCTCCTGTCTGGCCGATACAAAATCGGCATACAGGCCCTTTTGCTGGATTAGCTCCGCATGAGTGCCGCGCTGGACGATATGAGCGTTGTCCAGTACAAGGATCTGATCGGCGTTGCGGACGGTTTTCAGACGGTGGGCAATCATGATGATAGTCTTGTCATGGGTCAGTGCCTCAATAGCACGCTGCAATTCATCCTCATTCTCCGGGTCAACACTGCTTGTCGCCTCGTCCAAAATGATGATGGGTGCGTCCTTCAGCATGGCGCGGGCGATGGAAATCCGCTGTTTCTCGCCGCCAGACAGAGTGCCGCCGCCCTCGCCAATCACAGTGTCATAGCCATCCGGCAGGGCAGAAATAAAGTCATGGCAGCAAGCCTTCTTCGCCGCCTCAACCACCTGCTCATGGGTGGCGTCCGGGCAGCCAAACTTGATATTGTTCTCAATCGTATCTGCAAATAGGTACACGCTCTGGAACACCATCGAGATATTCTTCATCAGGCTGTCCAGCTTGAAATCTCGTACATCCGTACCGCCTATGGTAATCTTCCCGGCATTCACATCCCAAAAACGGGCAATCAGGTTGCACATCGTTGTCTTTCCTGCCCCGGAAGGGCCGACAATGGCCGTAGTCGTTTTTTCGGGAATGGTAAAGCTGACCTGATCTAATATCTTACGGTCTGCGTAGGAAAAATCCACCTTGTTAAACACGATCTCGCTGGACTTCGGCGTAATATCAGCGCCTTTCTCGTCCATTACCGGCGTGTCATCAATGGAGTTTGCCGTATCCATCGAGGCCGCCAGCATTTGCAGCAAAGAGGCCATATTCCCGGCGTTCTCCAAATCGTTGAACACCATGAAAGAAGCAATCACCAAAATCAGACCGTAGGCCAGCGGCAGGGAGCCGTCCAGCCAGAACCAGACCGAGGCCAAAAGCAACAGGACGCTGAACACTCGGACAACAGCCTGTTTGATAGCGTCATAGGGAACGCTGGCCTTTGTCAATTTCAGGTTATCCCGGCAGCTCGCCTTAATTGCACTGCCGATAGACTGCGTGCTGTCCCGTTCCAGTCCAAATGCTTTGACAATCCCCATCCCCTGAATGTACTCCAACACAGACTCCACAAGGGACTCCTGTGTGTGCTGGCGTACCCCGCTGAGCGCGGCAGATTTGCGAAGCGCCAGTTCCGCCGCCGCAAGGTAAATCAGGACACCGGCAGCGGCCACAAGACCGATCCGCCAGTCAAATACCAACAGGACGATGACGAGGGCAACCGAGTTGAAAAAACCGCCCAGCACTGACACCAGAACACGGGCTGCTGAGTTCTCTACATCGCCCAAAGTTGTTGTGACAATGGCGGTAATATTCCCGATACTATTCTTGTTGAAGTAGCCCATCGGGATGTAGCGCAGCCGATCTCCGATGTGGATACGCTTTTCAGCCACCATGCAATAGCCGGTTTCCGTCTGCTCCATCGTGGAAAAATAGGTCGTGATGATACGCCCAATGAGGGAAACGGCCATAATTCCCAGCGAAATGCAGATAAACTTTCCGTCCCGGTTGTCAGATACTAACGCGCCGATCACTACAAAGAGGGCGGCAAACTGCATGGCTGAAAACAGCCCGGACAGGAATGAGAATAACAGGGATTTTTTTAGAAGCCCCTTCTTGCTGCCTGCAAAAGCAAAGATTTTTTTCAATGTTCCATACATCTGACAACACCCCCTTACATCTGGTCTTTCGCGCCGATGTGCGCCTGCCACATATCCCGGTAGAGGGGGCAGGTTTCCAGCAGCTTCTCATGCGTACCCTGTGCGTGGATGGTTCCATCCTTCACCACAACGATGTTATCTGCGCCAACAATGGTAGACAGCCGGTGTGCGATCACAATCAGGGTCTTGCCGACAGTTAAAGTGGAAATGGCTTTCTGCACCAGCGCCTCATTCTCTGGGTCGATATAGGCAGTTGCCTCGTCCAAAATGACAACCGGCGCATTTTTCAGCATGGCGCGGGCGATGGCAATCCGCTGGCGTTCACCGCCGGAAAGATGGGAACCGGCTCTGCCGACAACCGTATCATAGCCATTATCCAGCTTGCGGATAAAGGCGTCGCAGCCGCTTTGTTTGGCTGCCTGCTCCACCTCTGCGTCCGTGGCACTGGGTCTTCCCATGCGGATATTCTCCCGGATACTGCGGTTAAACAGGTAGTTGTCCTGAGATACATAGGAAATCTGGTCTGCAATTTCAGACAGCGGCATATCCTTCAGCTCATGGCCGCCGAGGGTAATGCTGCCGGATGTAACATCCCAATACCCGGCAATCAGCTTTGCCACCGTAGACTTGCCGGAGCCGGACGGCCCTACAAGGGCGGTCATGGTTCCGGGGTGGATGGCGAGATTCACATCATGCAAAACCTCTGTTGTCCCGTCATAGGAAAACGACACAGACCTAAGAGAAATACCGGTATCTTCCAGCTTGATCGGCGTTTCTTTATGGTTCAGTTCTTCGGCGTTCAGAAGCTGGCTGATTTCTTCCACATTTGTCCCCAGTACAGCCAAATCGTCCGTAAAGGTAAAGGCCGCAATAATCGGCCCAATCAGCCCCAGCGAGAAAATCACAATGGATAGGAAGGTGGAAAGTTCCAGGCTTCCGGAGAGCCAGAATGAAAAGCCGCAGGGCAGTACGCAGATCAGCACCGAGGGCAGGATGGCGTTATAAGCGCTCATGGTTTTCTGATTTTCCCGCATCCAGTCCACATAGTAGTTGGCGTTGTAATTCACCGCGTCAGAATATTTTTTGTAGGAACCGGCGGATTGGCTGAACGCTTTCACCACCTCAATGCCTCCGATATATTCCACGATGGCGTCTGTCATCTGCTTGCCTGCCTTGACAGCACCCTCCCACTTGACGGGATAGTTTTTCATACCGGCGGACATAACCACAAGGCCCACCACGAGAGTGACAAGGGACAAAAGCGCCATACGCCAGTCCAGAATAAGCAGGTACACGACAATCACAATGGGAACCAGCACATTTGCGGTCATTTCCGGGATCAGGTGTGCAAAGGTCGGCTCCATTCCCTCCACCCGGTCAACAATCGTCGTTTTATACTGGCCGGACGGAGTATCTAAAATCGTCCCCATCGGGACGCGAGCCAGCTTTGCGGTGATATTCTCCCGCAGATCACGCAGCGTGTAATAGGTCGCTGTGTGGGAAATGACTGTTGAAAGATTGGCGAAAACAACCTTTCCCAAATAACCGCACAATGCAACGATACAGGCCGTCATATAACTGGAAAAATTCTGCTCTCCCGACAGCATCAGTGTGACAATATGCGCCACGCAGAAATAGGGCACCATCTGGCAGGCCACGCCTAATACCGCAAGGATAATACTGCCGATGAATTTCCCGTGATAGGGCTTGCCCCATCCCCATAAGACGCCTATGGGCGACTCTTTCTTTTCTTCCTTCATTTTGTAGGCACCCCCTTTATAAAATAGTTTCGGATTTTTTCAAGACCGGCCTCATCCATTTGAAATTTGTCGATGATGGAACCGTCCTCAAAATGGACAATATCCGTACAACAATCTAAAAGCAGCTCAAGATCATGGGTAATGACATACAAGGTAATGCCTGCATCCCTGACTTGTTTCAAAACATTGGCAACCTCTTTCATGTGTTTGTAATCAAGACCGCTGGTCGGTTCGTCAAAAAATAAGATAGAACGCTTGGATGCGATTGCCGAGGCAATTGCTACCCGCTGCTTTTGGCCGCCGGAAAGGGACATAGGGTGTCTGTCTTTGAAGCCGATTAAATCTAACTCGGCAAGGATTTCCTCAGCCCACTCCTGATTTTCCTCCTCCATACTGATCAGGACTTCATCCAGCACAGTTTCCGTGAAAAGCTGGTGATTGACTTCCTGCATCACCATGTAGCAGGTATTTAGTCTGTCTTTAGGCCGATAAGTTCTGCCGTTCCAGATCACCTCACCGCAGCGCTTTTCAAGGCCGCAGAAACACCGGGAGAAGGTGGACTTTCCAGCTCCATTATTCCCGATGATCCCGACAATACGATTTGCGGGGATTTTACTTTCCCGGATGTGCAGCGTTTCCGGTTCGTTTTTGTAGGCAAAGCAGAAATTGCGAAGTTCCATTTGCTGACCGGCCTGGGGCAATGCTTTCGGCGGCAACAAATCTTCAAGAATAAAGGTACGCAGCCCCAACTTGGCTCTCTGTTGCTCCGTCAGGCTCTCAAACTCCGCTGCGGAGTAATCTTTTTCCACCTTTCCGCCGGTAATATAGATAAAACGATCCGCAAGACCGCGCAGATAGTAGAGCCGATGCTCTGACACTATAATTGTTTTCCCCTGCGACTTCCAAAACGCAAGTATTGCTCTCAGATCCAGGATAGAGGAAGCATCCAGGTTGGATGACGGCTCATCCATAACCAGCACATCCGGCTCCATGATGGAGACCCCGGCACAGGCAATTTTTTGCTTTTCCCCGCCGGAGAGATGAAAGATATTGCGTCCCATCAATTTCTCCAGGCGGAAATCCCGGATGGTCTTATCTAATCGTTGCCGAATACTTTGCTCCGGCTGGCCGAGATTTTCACACCCGAATGTGATTTCGCTGGTTGTGTCCACATTGAAAAATTGTGAGCGGGGGTTTTGAAACACGCTGCCAACCGTTTTCGCGGTATCATAAAGGGGCTGTTCCGAAACCTTTGCCCCATTTACCCACACTTCTCCATTCATTTTTCCTTCATAGTAATGGGGAATCAGACCGTTGATCAGCCTGGTAATTGTCGTTTTTCCACAGCCGCTTTCGCCACAAAGTACGACGCATTGACCGTCCTCTACGGTCAGATTTATATCATGGACTCCACCAGCGTTCTCGTTTTCTTCTCCATAAGAGAAAGTCACATGGTCAATCCGTATCATAGGTTCACCCCCTCCCGTCAAAAAGAAATCTGCTGCTGAAACAAAAACAAGGCAAAACAGATAACGCAAAACAGAATCGCAATCAAATCTTGAACATGGAAACCGATCTGACACACGTTTGTACGTTTAACGGGGGCTCCAAGCCCCCGTGTCAACGCAGCAGCAGAAAGTTCATCACCAATCTTCACAACGGACACCATCAAAGGAACAAGGCGATATTCCAACATCAGGAAAGGATTTTTCCCGCCGAATCGTATGCCCCGCATTTTCATTGCATCCCGGATGGCCTGATATTCTTCGCTGATGGTTGGGAAAAAGCGAAAAATGACAGACATTGGAATCACGATTTTTTCCGTGATGTGCATACGCTCCATTGCGCCGATAAACTCACTGATCGAAGTGGATGAGATCAGATAGGCACCTGTCATAATGCCGGGCGCAAATC
This sequence comes from Ruminococcus sp. AM36-2AA, assembly GCF_003461955.1. GTDB lineage: Bacteria > Bacillota > Clostridia > Lachnospirales > Lachnospiraceae > Blautia_A. Next base: position 127,619 of record NZ_QTYB01000009.1, read on the forward strand.
GCGTCATGATAGATGTCACTGCCAGCACGATGAACGAGAGTAATCCGCTCAAACTCGTAAGGGCAATCCGTTCCAGTATAAAGCAAACCGCATATAGCACCAGATATTTTCCTGCTGTTTTGAAACGGCGTTCCGACAAAATCAGAGCAAAGGGGACAAGGCTTAGACACGGCTTGACGATGTTCATAATTCCTTCGTTACTGGTACTGAACATCAGTGTTGTAATCGTCAGCAGCAGAATGAGCTTTGTCCGGGGATCAAGCAGGATTCCTTTTCTTTTTTCGGTTGTTGCTGAAAATGATAGCCCGTTCATCACACAATGCCCGCTTTAGCAAAATGCTTTTTCAGAAGCGCCTTACCTAAAAGTCCGCCCAGGATCGCAAAAATGAAGATTCCGGCGATTACCAGAATAATGCTCCACATAGGCATAACAGCCATTACCCTGTCAGCGTATTCCTCACCAAAGCTGGCCGCAAAACTGGCCCAGGAATCCTCAACCATGAAATACATGGGGATATATGTACCAACCATCCAAAGGCTGAACACCGCATACCCGATCAGGCTCTTCTTGGCGCTTTTATAACCGCCGGATTTCAAGATCAGATCTCCCAGCAGCCCAAAAATCACGCCCATCGGTACGCCCCAAAATCCCATACCAGTCAGCCCCATCAGCAGGCCGCTTAAAATTCCCATAATTGTAACCATGCCGAATTTTTTAACTCTGGTCAAGAACAGCATGAACGGGATGCCGGTAATCAAAGACCACAATGCTCCGAGGATCGGCAAAAAGATAGGTACAAAGCCGACGGGAATGGCGACACAGCAGCCAATCACAAAGTAGAGAACGGTGAAAAGGCCGAGGTTAATCAGGTCTTTTGCTTGTAACTTGTTACTCATAACGAATACCTCCATTCATTTGCTGGTTAGCGTTTTCTAACCTCTCTATAAGATACCATAGTTAGCAGTAGCTCTCTACAACCAATCATCTTTTTGGCTCCAAACAGCAACGAGTTTTTTTATTGACTGACTTCGCTTACAATTCTATAATATGATTAAAATCAAGGGCAATGAGCCAGACAAATCGACAGGAGTTAAAAATGAAGATTGATGATATTTTTAGAAAATGTATTGAAATTCCCGGCGTTTCAATAAAACGTAGCGAGTTCAACGCAGAACTACTTATGAAAACTAAGGAGGGAAAAGGGTCTATGACGTTTTTTCAACTTTTCCCCGGACTTACTATTGCGTATATTTTTATAAATTCTCCGACATGGGCAGCTCCAAATTTGGGTGAAGATAGTTTCATTAAAAAAGGGCCTTTGCTCCTAAACTATTGCGTGACTGGTCGTTGCGAGATTATCTTGAATAACGGAAACTTTGTATATGTGAAAGATGGAGATATTTCTCTCACGGAGTGTTTTGCCCAAAAGCAATATGTCTATCCTCGCCGTATCTATGAGGGAATGGAGCTTTTTGTTGATACTAATACACTGGCAACAGAGAGTACATGGATACAAAAAGAGTTTGGCATAGACATCCCTAAAATCATTGAACTTTTTTGCCCAAACGATAACACTTATATCTCAGCAGTTACTCCTGAAGTTGAAGAAATATTGATTAAGCTCTGGGAACTTTTTGATATTGCGCCTCCGTTTTCGATTTCTCAAATGAAGATCTATGTTCTGGCTCTATTTTCATTACTACAAAATCTTAACAATATCCCCCCATCGCAAGCCTGCACATTTTTTACTGAAACACAGGTAGATATAGCAAAACGTGTTGAAAAAATTATCACTTCCGATTTGCGGCAACATCATCCTGCATGGGAATTGGCAGCTCAGTTTTCTGTCAGCGAAACCAGCTTAAAAAACTATTTTCGTGGCGTTTTTGGTCAAAATATTTCCATCTATCTACGGGAAGTCCGAATGAAAAAAGCTGCAGAGTTACTGACTTCTGCAAGATTGTCCGTTGCAGAAATAGCAGAGTTGGTCGGCTATATGAATCAAAGCAAATTTGCATCAGTTTTCAAAAAACAATTCGGCCTATCGCCATTGGAATACCGGCGGTCAAAAAAACTGGAAAATATATAAGATAAAGCCGGGATTGCTTGCTGGCTTGCAAAATCCCGGCTTCATCTATGCCCAAAATCAGATATAAACTAATTCCTGCAACAACACTTCCTCCACCTGCGCTTTCAGCGTGTTCATCAACCCCACCCAGCGCATGGGGTCACGGGCTTTCAGTTCCTCGGTAACGCCCGCCGCCTCCATCATGTGGGATAGTTAGAACGGTGGTTATTCCGAAATTATTCTGATTCAGGGATAATACCGGCAAGCAATGCCTGTGTTAATACACACAGGCTCGCAGAGAAGAAAATCCCTTTGTGATTTTCCTCTCCGCTTGCTTGTTGAGGGCAGCGCCCCCAAGCCCCTTTGAACACAGAATTTCATTCTGTGGCTGCGCGTTCTGCGAACGCTTTTGACCAGGACCAGCTTACCGCTGGCCGTGGTCTTTTTCTTTTTCAACATCCTGTTCTACCTCCATTTTCAGCACTCGATCTACATTCGCTTTTGCAGTCAAAAGCTCCCTCATTTCTTCACGGGAGCGCCGATACTCGGAATAAGTCTTTTTCTTTTCTTCCAGCAATTTTGCGTACTCTGTCTGTAACTCTTTGACCTTTGGCAGCTTCTTGACGCCCATCTCATCAAAGGCATTCTTAGCAGCCTGGTGGAGCAGAATTTCTTCCTCATGTTCCTCCCGGAATTTCTTAGAGTAACCCGCCTTGCGGTATGCCACATAGACCTCACGGGTCTTGGCATAATTTACGATGTGAGTACGCAGAACAGCGATCTCTGCCATGCGCTTTTCAGCCGCTTTGATCTGCGCCGAAAGTTCATTGTGATGTGCCGTGGCAGCCGCAGCCTTTTTTTCCAAAACCGCATACTCCAGCAGATTGTTCTCTGACAGGTAATTCATGGTCTGCGCCATTTGTTTCAGATTAAAAACTTTAACCCATCGCGTATAGCCAGCACCTTTTCCAGCCTGCAATTTTGCCTGAATGTCCACCAGCAGATTGACCTTCGGCGGCTCTGCCTGTGTGATTGTTTTCTTTCGCGGGGTATGTGCTTTCTTCCCTAAGAGAACTGCCCGCAAATCTTCCAATCCATATCCTTCGCCCAGACTGTCCATGCGGGCGGCTTTCTCCCAACCAGAGAGCTTCAGTCGATACGATTTTCCGCGCTTTGAGACTTCACAACCATACTCTTGCAACAGCTTCAGCAGTTCTTCAAAGTCAGCAGGACTTTGTGATAATGCGTTGTCAATCGCCACACGAAGCAGCTCTCGGTGAGAGGGCTTTGCCTGATCGCCCAGCCATTTGTTATAGCTCTTTCCGTGAAGTTTCGGATTCTCTACAATGGACAGTCCATTCTCAATACAGATGGTGTCACTTAGCCGACGAACCGCCTTGGTACTGCCCCAAAAATTGCGGAACTTCCGGTCATATTCTAAGCTGACCGATGACCAGATAATGTGATTATGAATGTGCGACTTGTCTATGTGAGTGCAGACCACAAAGGCATGATTGCCTTTAGTAAAACGCTTTGCAAATTCTACGCCCAGCCGGTTTGCTTCTTCCGGGGTAATCTCACCAGGGCGGAAGGACTGGCGCACATGATAGGCAATCACATCATCTGTGCCACGCACTCGTCCGGTAGCGGCAATGTACTGTCGCTTTGCCAGAAGGAACTCCGCATCCGCAGTCCGGCTATCACACGCATAGCCGGTAATGAGCCTGCCGTTATCTGTTTTCTTTGGATTGGCCACATAGTCGATGATGTCACTGATCGCCCGACTCTCTGTGCGGCCTTTGCCGACATGAAGCGGCATGATTCTTGTAGTTGCCATAAAAAGCCCTCGTATCAATGGAAAGTCTGGTATCGGAGGAACTTTTGATTGCGAGAAATTCTGGAATGATGATAAAACCATCTTTGTTGACATAGTAAGCTGTGGTTTTTCCATCGTCGGTGATGACAATCATATCACTGCAACCGATGGAATGACCTTTGAAATTCTTCGGTCATTGCTTCTGCAAGCGTGTTTTAATGTCAGCCGGAGTTTCCCCCGGCTGGATTCTTCCAATATACACCTGCTGATAGTTTTCTATCTGAACTGTTCTTCCTTCGCTTTTCAGTTTCTCGTAAGAACGAAAACGGACATCCCTATACTCTGAGGTATCTTTTACCTGATATACTGCACACTGACTTGTACTCATTCTTCTTCCTCCTCTTCCAGTTCCATTTTATAATCTTCCAGATCCATAAGAAAAATCTCATACCCTTCATCACTCATGCAGAACAGTTTTCTTATGGTATTGCAGACAAGACCAATCATATCCGCATCGCCTTTTAAAAAAGGAATGATATGGTCGATTGCCTCCATCGTGTCATTTCTGTTTCCTTTATCAAACATTGCGGTTACTAAACATTCATCCGCATCAAAATTCATCGCCAGATCCATCATAATTCCACCTCTCCTTTCTTATGTGTCTTGGATTTTTCTGTTGTCTTATTCTGCTCCTGTGCTTTTGCCTTTGCCTGAAAATCTTTTAAAGACTGCAGCACAGACTTCTTCACTTCACCTTTTGCTCTGCTTGCAGGTTCCGCCTTTTGTGTCTGGCTCTGACTTACAGATACCGGTTCCTGCTTTGCCCTTCTGTCTGCCGTAACCGCAGAAGGTTTCTGTCCACTTCCTATTACTGTTTCTGCCGTATGTTCCGTTTCCTTTACCCTTCCATGCTTTTCATCCAGATACTTTTCCATGTCTGCGATTGCTTTCTGCACCAGAGAGCTTTCTTTATAGTGAGGAATCATATCTATCAAATCACGCCGTATCCGGTCTGCACTCATCAACTCATATTCTCCGGAATAATTTTCATCACCATCTTGCAGATCAAATCCGATTCCTTTAATCCCATGCAGTCTCTCTGCTGGGATACTCTCATATATTTTAATGGCTTCTTCTAAAGTGAGGTTGTTATGGTACTCTCCCATGACCGGAAACTCCATGCACTCTGCGACATAAAAACTGATCGTGGCTTCTGGCTGTTCCTGCTCCGGCTGTTTGTCAAAAATAGAAAATCGCTCTGTATCTTCCAGACGGAAAAGTAAAGAACGGGCAGTTATAACATCGCTGTCTATATCGGATTCCTCGGATACCTCAAGCAGCCAGTCCTTGATAGTTTCTGTTTTCTTATTCAAAATATCCTCCGTGAGTTTTTCCACCTGTTCTTCTCTATTTTCAACTGTATCGTTATACTCATAGGTATCAACGTCATAGCTAAAATTATCCAGGTCCACAGCGAGCTTTTTAATCTCCTGCTGGTCAAGATATTTTTCGGATTCTTTTATATACTCTGCCAGAGTAATTCGCTCCTCTGCAATCGGGTTAATATCCACCTTAATTCCTGCCATCGCTATACCAGATTCATTTAAGGCATTGAAAAAGCTATCTTCTCGAATATCACCTTTATAGGAAAGAACCACATCAAGGTCAGAATCTTCCCGGTAAAGGTCTTGTCTGCTTCTGGAACCATACACTCTTGCAGCAAGCAGCTCTACCTCCTGTTCCATTCCCATATCTTCTAATACTGCCTGTGCATGATACAAGACACCTCTTTCAACATCTGCCCTGCTCAGACTGTTTAATGCCAGTTCATTTCTTCCAATCTCAGAAGTCGCACGAAGTTCCCCCTCCTGCAATAAATCTTTAGAGTGCTGGATCGTCATTTCTTCAAATTCTTTATAATCCACTTTGACACATTCCAGGTCATCCATTCTTTCACTTTTAAGGATTTCATAAGCAGCTTCCTGAATAGATGCGTCTGGATTATCATAATCACCACCCTGGATTTCATGCAGATCAGAGTCATAAAAAATAAACGAATATCCTTCTTCTGTTGCCTGTATGGTCAGATACCCTTTACTCCTGGTAAACTGCATTGCGATTCCTTCATAGGTTTGCATTGCTTCTTCCCTGCGAAATCCTTCAAAAATACTTGCCGGGCAGTTCTTTTCTAATTGTATCCGCTGTATCTGTTCTTCCTGAACTTCTTCCACATCTGCCATCAGATCTTCGTAATCCACTACTTTTGCATCTTCCAGTGAGTACCCTTTATCTTCTAAAATATCACTGGCAGCTTCATCTACATAGCTTGTCGGATTGTCATAGATTCCTCCATCATCCTCCTGATAATCTTCATTATAAAATGTATAGTCATAGCCATCTTCTGCGGTCTGGATTGTAAAGTATTGTTTTCCAATCTGATATGCAATCTGTACCTCATTCCAGTCCAGCATGTTTTCCATTTTATTTACCGCTTCATATATTTCTGGATTCAGCCACCCTCCGATCTGTTCATACGCATGGGTAAGCCGATCTATTCCGTTTTCACATCGGATGAAATCCATGCTTTCCTGCATTGTTTCCGTATTCTGGATACCAAGCACTTTTTCCTGATGATTGGGCAAACGTAAATACTCCTGCATCGCTTCATCCAGTGATTCATACCGGTTTACTTTTACTACACCTTCTGCATTTACATCTTCCATCACATAAAAATTATCAACGTAATGGATCTCTGGCATTTTCAACTTTATGCCTTCTGGCAGCTGCACCTCACTGACTGCATGGAAATTAAACCGGACATCCGTTCCAGATTCATTTTTTCCTTCCATCGTTTCTTCCCAGGTATCTTTCTGTACTGCCTGTATTTCTTCGATTGTAAGTGTCTGTCCACTCCGCAGGGTTACAGCAGAATCTTTCGGGAATTCCGACAAATCATAGAGTGTTGTTCCATTTTCCTGCAAATATTCTGATACAGCTTCTAACGCTCCTGCATCAAACCCATTCCACAAGTCCTCCGCTACAAGCTGTCCATTTTCCGCTACGATAATGCCTGCCACATCGGAGCCAAATTCATCATGTTCCATTAAGAAAAACTTCTCCCCGGCATATTCCTTTTCATCAACCGTATGCCATGTCCCGTTATGTCCTTCTGCTTCATACCCTCTTGTCTCTGCCGTGATCGTCACTTCGTTTTCTCCTATCGCCTGTTCTATCCTCTGCATCCGGATCTCAGCTCTTGCCATGTCGATAAACCCATCTAAAACTGCCGGGTGGCTTTCGATCACATAATCCAGGTTCAGATTTCTGCCCCGGCTGATATTTTCCGGGACTTCGATATGCTCCGCCCAGTCTTTGTTCTGTCTGGAAAATCTTCCATCATGGGAAAGTTCACGGATGGTATTTGCCATAACAAAATTCATACGTTCTTCCCCGAAGCGTTCCACGACTTCTTTTGCCGCATCCTGCTTTAAGTGCAGCCCGTCAAAATTCTCCCGGACGGCTTCTTCGATTGCTTTCTTACAGTCCAGGTTTAACTTTCTGGAATCCAGATAAGCATCCACATCCCGTTCTCCCATTGCCTGTTCCAATGTTCCTTTATAAACTGGCGGATATGCCCTGACGGAATTATGTTCCAGCATGTTCATTCTCTGCTGGACAAACTCCGGAAGTTCCTGAAATCCAAAAGAATCTACATAATAGGCTGTGATCTCTGCACCCCTGTTTATCACGATCACATCACTTACCGATAAGGAATGGCCACGGAAATCTTCCGGTCGGTCAATGTTAAAGCGTTCAAATATATTGTCTAACGTCATCGTTGGCATCCACGGTGCTGCATAAACCATCCTGTAATCCTTTCCGTCAATGGTATAGCCCAGACTCTTTGCGGATTCCATTCCCATAAACTGATAAGTATGCTCATCTCCGGTATCCATCTGATAAATGGCAAACCTTCCGCTTTCTCCATGCAGAAGAAGTGTCTCATCAATCTTTTCTGCACTCTGCTGTACCAGTGCTTCCTGTTTTGTAGCAGATATTTCTCTCTCTTTCTGCACTTCCCATTCTGTTTCTGTGATTCCAAAGATACCGTCATATCCAAGGATCTCACTTTCCGTCTCCACAAGCATCTGTTCTGCCCGTTGTGGATTCTCTGGATTTCCGTGTAAGATATAAATTTCTGCCCCTACACGGTACAGTTCATATGCCCGGTCTTTCGTAAGCGGGAGCATATGGTCTAACTGAATTCCTGCCTCGTGCATTTCCGTAAAACCGATCATGCCATCCGGGAAATTGTCAATCTGTGCCTGTGTTTCATTCATAAGGCTTCTCGTATATTCACTTCCCGGTCTGCGGATTGCGGTCATCATACGGTTCACCAGTCCAAGCACTTCGTCTTTGTCATCCATCTTATATGCAAAATTCACAATAAGATTTCTCTGGGAATCTGTGAAATTTCCTGTATTTGCAGCTTCTGCCGTTTCAATCAGACGGTGAGCATACTGCATGGCTGTTTCTTCTACAATCTCCGGTTCTTTCACTGGGAAGTTTGCCCTTGCTGCCTGGATTACTTCATACACTAGCTTTGAACCGGCTTCATCGTAAGATTCCCTCATGTCCCATACCAGGTCATTCAGTCTTTCCACCCGTCCGGGGAAAGTTTCTGCATATTCATTTACAAATGCCTTTTCTTCTTCCGAAAAAATATTTCTTGGAAACTCTGCTTTATGCACCAACATCTCTGCCTGCTCTTTCGGAGAAAGGTCAGAAAAATAAGTAACGCCTGTGTCAGCATCATATTCCACATCATAAAAATCAATCGGATAATTCTCTCCGTGTCCACTGCTGTCATAGAGTGGTGTGACGGCAGCACCTTTTTCCTCCAGAAAACTTTCCAGTGGTTTCTCATTCTCCTCTATCTCACCACTTTCCAGAAGGCGGACGTATTCCCCCACATTCTGCTCTAACTGTTCCCTGCTCATGTTTTCGATCAGGTCATAAGTAAACTCGGAACCCATGCTGCCTGAAAGATGCAGGATCAAATCTTCCTTATGGAAGGTATCCCGCACCGATCTTTCCATTTCCAGTTCGTGCATCTGTGTCTCGATATTCTCAATGACTTCTGCAGACGTTTTCCGGATGGTATCCATAGATGCCCGGAGTGCTTTCATATCCTTGCTCTCACACCAGCTGGCAATATAGGTAAAAGAGTATTCTGAAGTATCCAAACCAAAGTGATTGCAGACAATATAGGCAATACTTTCTGCTTCTACTTCTTTTGTTGTCCGGTCTTTTAAAATTCCTTCCGCATCCATTACCTCCCGGTCATGCAGCAATGCATGGCTTACTTCGTGTACTCCGGTTTTCATGGTCTGAAGATTACTCATATCTTCCTGAATTGCAATATACTTTTCTGTCTGATGATAATAGCCTTTTGCTTCCCCTTCTATTTCCATCATGCGGATTGGCACAGGAGAAATGTTCTGCAATGCTTCCATAAATGTGTCATAAAACTGTACACTCCCGGTAAGTTCCGATACTTCCAGCTCTGCAATCGGCTCTCCCTCTGTCTGGCTGACATCAAATACCGTTGTCACACGGAACCTTGGAATGACCATCTCCACGATCTCTGTTTCCGGCTGACCGTCATCCCCGATCACCGGCTCTTTTGTTACAGGGTCAATCTTTTCAATCTCCTGTTTCTCACGGATGGGTGCCGGTGCGATGATCTGGATTCCTTTTTCCCCACGTTTTACATGGCGGTTAAACTTCTTCTGCCACGCCTGATACCCTGCCACCAGAGTAGCCTCCGGTTTCTGCATGGTGATCAGAAGGGTGTTATTAAAACTGTAATTATGGAACTTGGACATGGTATTCAGATATTCCGTATACCGTTCCGAAGTAAAAATCTCTTTTACGCCCTGTTCCAGCCGTTCCGATATTTCCTTTAACTGTTTCTCTATATTATTTGCCATAAAACAAATCCTCCTTTTGGATTTCTCCCGCCAGAAAATATCCTGACGGGAAACTTTTTATAACTCCTGTTCGTGTTTCTTCTTTGCTGATTTCTGCACAGTCGGCTGCTGTGGTGCGTTTTGCTGTGCTTTTTCCTGCTTTAAGCGTTCCAGAATAGATGGCTTATGGATTCTGTCTGCTGTTTCCGGAAGTTCTTTTTCTTCTACAGCATCCCTGCTATCTGTGCTACTTCCTTCTCTGCCAATATCCTCATCTGCCATAATCGTCTCATTGCCCTTTTCATCCATGTTCAGCAGAGCATTTAACTCGGATAACCGTTCCATCTTTTCATTCAGTTCTTCTTCTTTCGGGAATGGTTTCTTTACCTCTTCCTGTGCCGTAGCAAGCTGCTGTTGTACAGTTTCCAATTTCTGCTCACTTTCCGTCAGCTTCCTGTCGATAGAAGAAAGGGTGTTATGGATACGCTGCATATTTCCTACCGGGTCTTTTCCAATCTCCAGCTTATAAGAGCATTTTCCTTTGATCGTCAATTCAAACGCATTGGAGAACATATTGTAGGAAGCAGATAACGTAAACCCATGATATTCCCCGATCTTTCCACCGGTGCTGACGGTTTTTAACCCTGCACAGGCAGCGATCAACGCTTCGCCTGCTTCTTTCTTATCTTCATAAAGGACATTCCCTACCGTCATGGCAAACGTGTCATTATCCTGTAAATCCACGCTTTTTACTACCTGGGAATCTATCTGCATCCCGGCAATCCGCTCTTTCAATGCACTGATCTGTACCGGGAAATTCTTTGCAATATCGGATTCCAAACGGTAAATCTGACTGGTGTGGTTTGCCTTTAGAAGTTTCAGCTTACTCACCTGCACATCCAGATCCATTTTTTCCTTAATGTACGGATTGCCTGTGGCAAGTGCCTTGATTTCCGCATAGGATAGTTCCTCATAGCCGCCATTCTCTTTGATATATACCTTTCTTGGTGCATATTTCACCGCATTGTCCTCCAATCTGAATTTTTGAAATGTAAAAATCCAGATGGAGTGGCGGGGAACGGCAATGCACATCAGAAGCAGCCCTGCGGCGTATTCCGATAAAAAACGACAAAAGAAAAACCGCAAAGGCTCTGTGACCTCTACGGTTATAGGAAATACTAATTCCGTTGTATGGAGATTGTACTTCTACCTTCATGGTGAGAAGTACCGCTGCACTGGCAGAGATTTTTTTAACTGGCTTCCTGCCATTCCCTGATATGCTATGTATAGATAAACTTTGCTTTATATAAGCAGATGGACAACCGCCCGAAAAAAGGAACATAAAAACCCTCCAAATTTAAAAGCAAATTCAGAGGGTAATTTAGGGTATAACAAAATAACCCACCCGAATATCGTTTTTTTTATTTGGTGAGTTTGTTCTTTCAAATACTAAACAAAAAGAGCCGATGATTTGTGAATTGTTCCACAATTTCATCGGCTCTGCGTCTTAAGCGTCTGGCTCTTTGATGACAGTTATCTTCAAGTTGTCAACTTTAATCAATCTTTCTTGTCTGCATTTTGGACAATAAAGAGGATAATTCTTCAAAACAGTGTCCTTCCTAATTTTATTACGGGTTTTGCTCCCACAAACAGGACACAATATCCATTCGCATTTCATCATAATTAGTTTCTAATCCTTTCAAATCTCATTTTATACGACTTTCGCAAGCTGTTAAGCTAACTTGTGGAACATATGCCGAACCTTATCTATACGGCTATTCGGGCGGCGAGGTTGGCAAATAAGTTTACCAATAGCTGACTGGTATCCTTTTAACTCTGTCAAGCAGACTCCCTGCCCATTTGTGAAATAAGTTAAATCGTTCCTGTATTCTTGAATACATCTGGCAGGGATTTCTCCTTTCAGAATGACCTCGTTATTCTTTAACTGAGTACTTACAATATCTGCACAATACCTTGGGGCATCATGATACGCCCGTGAGAGATATTCCTGCGGTGCATAAATTTCAAAGTGGAGATATGGCTCCAATAGTTCTGTCCCTGCTTTTTTTAAAGCCTGCTCCAATACGATAGGGGAAAGCAGCCGAAAGTCTGCGGGGGTACTTACAGGACTATAATACAATCCATATTCAAAACAGATTTTACAGTCTGTCACTTTCCATCCATACAGCCCCTGCTCGCAGCCATAGAGAACCCCCTCCATAACCGCATTTTGGAACGATTGGTTTAAATATCCAAGTGAAACTCTGCTTTCATACTGCACTCCGCTTCCAATAGGGAGCGGCTCTATGGACAACCCGATAGAAGCCCAGAAAGGATTTGGCGGGACTTCTATGTGGATGGTATATTCTGCTTTTCTAAGCGGTCTTTCCATATATATAACAGTAGGCTCTTTTATTTCTGCCTCCACATGATATTTTTCCTCAAGGATGGCACAAATGACTTCCATCTGCACATTCCCCAAAAAAGAAAGTATAATCTCATGCGTTGTAGTATCCACATAATATTTTAAAAGAGGGTCTGTATCAGCAATCTCTGCGAGGGCATTTAACAGGGCTTCCCTTTGCTCCGGCTTTTGCGGCTCTACCGTTGTCCGAAGTAATGGCATGGGATTATCAATCCGTGTTTTGTGAGGCAGGAGTTTTTCATTTCCCAGGATATCGTTCAGTTTCAAAGTATCATCAGCTAAAATAACAATTTCTCCCGGACAGGCATGGTCAGCCGGGACGATTTCACCATTTGTCGGAACACACATCTCTGTGATTTTTATTTTCTCTTTTTCAGATATTCTAATAACATCCCTCAAATGCAATGTTCCGCTATATATACGCACATAAACAAAACGCCGCCTTTTCTCTGAATATTCAATCTTAAAAACCTGCCCGCATAGTTCAGATTGACCTTCAGGCGTTGATGAATAAAATTTACTGGCAATTACTTCTATAAGCTGCCGAACCCCCAGATTGTTTTTAGCGCTTCCGTGATAAACGGGAAATAACGTTCCGTTTTGGAATCTCCTGTTTTCTTCCTGTTCCAGTTCTGACATTTTAAACGGTTTCCCTGACATATATTTCTCTAATAGTTCATCGTTTCCCATAATTACCGCATCCCACTGTTCCATATCGTCATTGTCCGTTACATTTATATGGGGATGCTGCCCAACCTTTTGCTTCACTATAATTTCCGAAGAAAGCTTTGCTTTCATTTCCCGATATACCATTGGCAAATCAATCCCCTCTTGGTCAATTTTATTGATGAAAAAGATTGTCGGAATCTTCATTGTCTGTAGTGCATGAAACAGTATACGGGTCTGTGCCTGTATGCCATCCTTTGCAGAAACTAATAATACTGCTCCGTCTAAAACGGATAAAGAACGGTATACTTCCGCCAAAAAATCCATATGACCTGGCGTATCTATAATGTTGACTTTTACATCCTCCCACTGAAAAGATGTCACTGCTGTCTGGATAGTGATTCCCCTTTGACGCTCCAAATTCATTGTATCTGTTCTTGTTGTGCCTTTATCTACACTCCCTAGTTCTGTAATCGCACCACTGGTATACAATAAACTCTCCGTTAAAGTTGTCTTTCCTGCGTCAACGTGAGCCAGAATTCCTAAGTTAATTATTTTCATGTGATTTTCCTCCTATCAACACCCAAAAAGGGCATAAAAATACCCAGTGATAAATACTCCTATCACTGGGTAAATAAATCCAATAGCCCCAAAACACTTATATGTTTTCGGGCATATAAAATTACATGATAAAAGTATTCTTAAACTGGGTACAAAAAACTAAGCCCCATATTAAAAGTTAAACAGGACTGCTACTTTTTGTTCCCACTATCAAATTGACAGTTTATTTAAGAATACCTTGCCGCATATTTATTAACTCCTTGTATAAAACTGAATCTAATTATATTCCTTAACCCTTTATTTGTCAAGCTGACAAACTAAAGCAGAAAAAGCGGCGGATTTCACCCTGCCACTAATCATCTGTTTATGCAAAAATAATTTCTTTCTCCACAATCTCCCTCGCACAAGCCCCTATATTATTAAGCCGCCTAACCCATTCTAAAGCGTTTTCTTCCTTTAGGCGTTCTGTTATGCCCTGCGCCTGTTTCATGCCTTCTATGAGCCGCTCAAAGCGTTCCTGCGCCTGCCTGTCGATGTCGGCAAGGTAGGTGTTGAGCCTGCCACTTGTAAGAAGATTGGTGTATGTAACTTTGCGGTACTGCTTCAGATAGTCTAAATGCTGCTGTCCCCATATGCCTATTGGCTGTTCTTCTTCGGCGGGTACAGTTAAGCATGGGATTAAATAATCGCCTTGCCTTTCGTATCTGCCGCCCATTTCCTCAAATAATGATGTTGCCATTGTCTGTTACCTCCACATTCTTTTTTATTTTGAATGTCCGCAAAATCCGTCCTACATCAGACGGCTTCCACGGACAGTCAAGGTGATGGAGGGCAATGAGCCTGTCCTGTACGTTGGTACCAGCACCGAGTTTTGGAGTGGAACCCATAAGGATTCTCACCTGTCCGGCCCGCACCTTTGCAAACAGCTCCGCTTTCTTTGCCTCCGTGTTGTATTCATGGATAAAAGCAATCTCTTCTTTCGGGATTCCTCTGGCAGCCAGTTTGTTTCGGACATCATCATATACATTGAATGTCCCGTCTCCTTTTGGTGTAGATAAATCACAGAAGATCAGCTGGGTTGTCCGGTCTGCTTTTCCTTCCTCCCATACCTGAAAAGCATTTTCCACACAGGTATTGACCTTGCTTTTTTCTGCATCCGGAAGAAGCTCATTCAATAATCTCTGGTCAAGGGCACATTTTCTTCCGTCATTGGTAATCTTGAGCATGTTATCCTCTGTCGGATTCACAAGACCGCCTCTTACACTTTCGGCACGTTCTGAAAAAGCACTGACCATTTCCTGCTGTTCTTCACTTGGCTTCAAGACCTCATTGATAAACTCTGCTTCCGGTACAGGAAGATTCAGCATATCCGAAGTCTGAATATCCGCAGCTTCCTTAAAAATGGATATCAGCTCCGGAAGATTGAAAAAACGGGCAAATCGTGTTTTCGCACGATAGCCCGTTCCTTCCGGTGATAATTCGATTGCGGTTACTGTCTCCCCGAACGTTGCCGCCCAGGAATCAAAGTGTCCCATACCCATACGCATGAGTGTGTCATACTGGAGATAACGCATGATAGTGTAAAGCTCCGTCATACTGTTCGATACGGGAGTACCTGTAGCAAAGGTGATCCCTCTGCCGCCGGTCAGTTCATCCATGTACCGGCATTTCATAAACATATCCGAACTTTTCTGTGCATCCGTCTGTGAGATACCCGCCACATTCCGCATTTTTGTATACAAAAAAAGGTTCTTAAAACTATGGCTTTCATCCACAAACAGCCGGTCTACGCCCAACTGCTCAAAAGTTACTACATCATCCTTTCTGGTCTGGTCATTGAGTTTCTTCATCCTCGCCTGCAGACTCTTCTTTGTTTTTTCCAACTGCTTGATGGTATAATTCTGTCCTGCCTGATGTGCCGCTTCTTCAATGGAAAACGTAATATCTGCGATCTGATCTTCCAGCATGGCAATCTGCCGTTCCCTTGAAAGGGGGATTTTCTCAAACTGTGTATGTCCAATGATCACGGCATCATAATCTCCTGTCGCAATACGGGAACAGAAACGTTTTCGGTTTGCCGGCTCAAAGTCCTTCTTTGTTGCCACCAGGATATTTGCTCCCGGATAGAGACGTAGGAAATCACTGCCCCACTGCTCGGTCAGATGGTTTGGCACAACATAAAGATTCTTCTGTGAGAGTCCCAGCCGTTTTGATTCCATACCGGCTGCGATCATCTGGAACGTCTTCCCTGCTCCTACGCAATGAGCCAGAAGGGTGTTATTTCCATACAGCACATGAGCCACTGCGTTTTTCTGGTGCGGCATCAGGGTGATCTCCGGGTTCATGCCGACAAACTGAATATGGCTTCCATCATATTCCCGTGGACGGATGCTGTTAAATCGTTCATTATAAATCTTACAGAGATCTTCCCTTCGGTGCAGGTCTTTAAATATCCACTCCTTAAATTCCTCTTTGATCAGCTCCTGCTTCTGCTGTGCCAGCATCGTTTCCTTCCGGTTTAATTCCCGGTGTTCCCCATCGGCATCCTGTACCGTGTCATAAATTTTGGTATCTCTAAGGTTTAAGGCATCTTCCAAAAGGCGGTAGGCATTGGCTCTCTGTGTTCCATATGTGGAAGTAACAAGGGCATTTCCGTAGCTGTCCACATTCTTTCCCATAACATTCCACTGTCCGGTCACTTCTGCATACTGGACTTTGACCTTGCTCCCTACATAATATCTTGGTGTATGGAATGTCTCTGCCATAAACCGTGTAATGTAATCCTCGGAGATCCAGGTTGCCCCAAGTCTTGCCTCAATCTCTGACGCATCCAGATCTTTTGGCTGTACCTGCTCCAAATACTGCACGTTCACCTGATATTCCGGGTGATCTTCTGCAAACTGTTTGGCGATCTGCAGTTTCTCCCTCACATTTCCAGAAAGATATTCGTCCGACGGCTCCCATTTTTCACCGATCGGATTCTTAAAGATCACCCCTGCCAGTTCTTCGGTAAGCTTCTCTTCTGTTTTCCCGGAAAGCTGTGCCATATAGGAAAGGTCAACGCCTGCCCTCTCACCAATAGAAACCGCAAGTGCTTCACTGGCAGTATCTACAGAAGTTACCGTTTCTGCCCTGCGGATTGTCCTTTTGGTAAAAATATCCGCTTTCCGTTTCAGTTCTCCCTTATCATCCAGAAATTCCAGAGAAGTCAAAAGACAATAACTACTGTCCTGACTAAATGCCCTCTTATTGGCATTGCTGCTGATAAGACCATATTTTGCTGTAAAGGTATCGTATTCTTCATTGAGTTTTTCCTGCAGCTTTGTGATCTGCTCATCGCTTCCCTCTTCCATCTGACACCGGATCAGTTCATTCGTAACATCACGGATCTTCACCATCCCTTTGACACGTTCCGCTGTCATTGCCGGAAGCTCCATGCGGTTCATCACAGAATTTTCCCGGTAATAGACTTCCTCATTCACTACGGTAAAACTGAAATTCTTTACATCCGGGTCTGCCGGGATAGAGACAACATCCTCTTCTAACTCTGTATCCGAAAGTTCCAGTTCCGTAATCGTGCCATGGATATTCCTAATAGCTTCTTTTAACTGTTCTTCTAAGGTAATGCCTTCTTTTGGTTTTACGGTCACTTCCTGCTTTCCGTACTGGGTACTTTCTGTAGTAAACTCACCAAGCACCATTTCCGGATGCTCTGCAAAATAAGCATTGACCGAATAGCCTTCCGGTATTTCCTTTAAATTTAACCATTCCGGTTCCTCAATGGATGCCCTGTCCCTTTTCTGGAAAAACAAAATATCAGAAACAACACTGGTATTGGCATTTCTCTGGAACGCATTATTCGGTAATCGGATGGCTCCAAGCAGTTCTGCCCGGTTTGCGATATACTGTCTCACTGCCGGATTCTGCTTATCCATCGTTCCACTGGAAGTTACCACAGCCACTACGCCACCGGGACGCACCAGATCAAGGGATTTTGCAATAAAATAATCATGGATCATAAAATGATGCCGGTCATATCTGCGGTCACTGACCTGATACGCCCCAAATGGAACATTGCCTATCACACAGTCGAAAAAGCTGTCCGGATAACTGGTTTCCTCAAATCCCTGTACGGCAATCTTATTTTTCTGGTAAAGCTGTTTTGCAATCCTGCCTGAAACCGGGTCAAGTTCCACACCGTACATATTGGTTTTGCCCATACTCTCCGGGATCAGTCCCATAAAGTTACCGACACCACAGGACGGTTCCAGAATATTTCCCTGTTTCAGTCCCATATTTTCCAGTGCTTCATACATACTTCGGATTACTATCGGGGACGTATAAAAAGCATTTAAGGTCGATGCCCTTGCTGCATTGTATTCTTCCAGTGATAAGGTATTCTTTAACTCCAGATACTCATCTGCCCAGCTGCTGTTATTTTCCTCAAATGCCTGTGGGATGCCACCCCATCCAACATATCGGGATAAGATTTCCTGTTCTTCGGGTGTTGCCAGACGTTCTTCTTTCTCCAAAGTCTGTAACAAATGGATGGCTTCCATATTTGCCTTATACTTTGCCTTCGGACCGCCTGCACCAAGGTCATTATCCTGGATACGGAAGTTGTGTGGTTCTAACACAGCTTTTTCCTGTTCCTGACTTTCCGGAATATCTTCTTCGGCAGTAACCTCTTCCTCTTCTATTTCCTCCACATCTGACATATCTACTACGGTCGGTTCTGCCACTGCCTTCGTATCCAAGAAATCAAACATGGTCATCTGGTGTCCGGATGGTTCCGCAAAAGACGGTTCTGCTTCCGGTGTCGGGAAAATCGTATAGGTTCCTTCTGCATACTGGTGAAGTTCTGAAAGAAGTTCTGTTTTCTGCTGGTAATTTGTCCCATACGCTTCAAAATCCAATGGAAGAGCTGCCAACGCTGCATCCATCTTCTGTAACAGTTCCTCTGTCTGCTCTGGATTCTCTAATACTGCCTCCATTTCTTTTCCTGGTTTTTCCCAGAAAAAATCATCCGTAAATGGTCTGTCTATCTCTTCCGGAAGACGGTCATAAAAGCGTAGTACCTTATTTGCCATCTGTTCCCGTTCATATTCCGGCATACGAGCATAATCTTCTGCCTGCAGGAACTGGTCATTCTTTATCAGATAAGCTACTCTATTTGCAACTTTATTCCAGGATAATAAAATTGACGTATATGGATTCCCATAAGCACCTCTTGCAAGAAACAATCCTTTTCCATCATAGTTTGCGTGTGAATCATCGGCACCAGACAGTGCATGACTGCTTCCACCGATCCCATACTGTTCCTTGATAAAACCTGTCCTCGATCTTTCATCTTCATGCAGCAGATAAAAGGAATACGTCCTAAGCCTGCCCTGCGAATACGCTCCACCTCCTGCAAGATAAGCATCAATCTCATCCTGTGTAATGAACATCGGATGTTCTTTCCAGGCAAAGCCCTCCCTAGCCTGATAAGGAATCACCTCATCCGCAAACTTCTGAAACTGCTTTGAGATATTTATAGGATTATAATGATGGAAACGCATAATAGAATGATTTTCTTCATAGGCTTCTGCCAGTGCATCCAGTCTTTCATTCAGTTCCGAAAGCCACTGGGGATCCTCCAGCTTTTCTTCCAGATAATCCGTGATCTCCGGATAGATACTGCGAAGATGTGGTAAATCCTCCTCATCGAAAACAATCTCCGCTACTCCTTCTGCCATATCCCCTTTCATATAGGCAAGAGCCTGGGCGTGTTCTTTTACTGCATTACTTCTTGCCGCATCCAATACAGACTGCGGTGCATATTCACCCTGGTCTAAAAGCTGATGGATACGTCCGCTGACATCTTCCCATGATAAAAATGCCTTATCTAAGATATGGTCTGTAACCGTATGCCCCACTGCGATCTGCATCCCGGTTTCATCAAACCAGACTGAATATTCATTTCCATCAATCTGAAAACCTTTTCCCCCTTTGCGGTATTCACGCTTCACAAACTCCGTATATTCCTCCGGTGTCTGTTCACTCATGAAATTATAGATGATCCGGAGCTGGCTTGCTTTCCGGTTTCCTCCTGTCCGTAAGATCTCATCGACAACTTCCTCTGGAATCGGGATTTCTCCGGCATAAAGGGCAGCTGCTCTTTCCTCGATCTGCCGCCTTTGTTCATCTGCGGTGGGATATTCGGGCAAAGATAAAGCAGAGGCGATCTCTTCCTCTGCTTTACTCAATCCATCTTCTCTTGTATCTTCGACTAACTGTATACCAATTCCGTCAAGATGCTCTCTTCCGCTGTTGCCATCAGTACGTTCATGTGTGCTGTCCATGCCATCGGATCTGCTTCCTTGTCCGGTGCCGGATTCTTCTCCAGCAGTTTCTCCATCTGGCTGTCCATTCTCTCCTGTGCTGCTTTCTCGATCTGTTCCAGATGGCTGTTCAGCTTCCCGGTCAGGAACAGGCTCTGATAAAGGCTGTTCTTGTGTTCTTTCAGAAATGTCCTCCGCAGCATCCCGTATTTCCCGATCGTTACTTCTTCCTCTTCGACGGTCAGATTCGGAAACAGGTAATCTCCCTTGCGATGATATGTCAGTTCCATAATCGGTTCCTCCTTCATTTTCAATATTTTCTTCTTTTTTCGTTTCTGCATCCTGGTTTTTAGTTTCACGCATTAACGTGGTAAAGTTATTATAATTCCTTTCATTGGAATTTTCAACCTCTTTTCTCGCTTCTTCCAGAGAAATTTTATGTACGGTCTTTCCAATATCAATCAGAATACTCTCACTGAGCTGGCTTGCCGCATTTCCAAGGAAGGTGAGAACTGACAGATGGTTATAATCTGTAATATGCATGAAGTCCTCTTCTTCCAGAAGTTCCATCGGGTCAAGCCCGCATCGCCTGGAAAGCAGATAGTAAACACTGTCTGTTGCCAGCTGACGGAAATCACTGCGAATCGTCACCTCATCCAGATCTTCCAGATAAGTACCTTCTACAGCATATTCCAATCCGTCCAGGTATTCCTCCAGATTATCACTGACCATTTCCCTTGCGACTGCCATCAATGCATCCTGCAAAGTTGCTGTATCCTTTTCTTCCAGAGCATAGACCTCTGCCAGATGGGTGAGGATCTCTTCTCTCTGGTGTTCCTGCATCTGCCACAGATACGGGCTTCTGCCCCCGGCTACCATATGGGTATCCGAAATATCAAACACATAACGAAGTTTGGTATTCTGCCAGGTTTCATCAAACAGGGCAATTCCTCTTGCACCACGATTTACCCAGCGTAACATCTTTTCATTCCATAGTTCCAGTGATGCACAGGCTGTTGCGTCTGGACGCTGTGCATGGATCAGAAGCTGGTCTGAAAAAGAATAACGATATAACCTTGATGCTGTGTCCATATAATCCATCCAATCCCCTGGCGAACTGCTCACTGATACGGCATGTTCCTGCACCAAGTTTCGGATGTCCTGTAGTTTAGACATTAAACTTCCCTCCTATCAATAAAAAAACAGCCCACTCTTTTTTAGAATTGGCTGCATAAAATGTACTTTACTTTTCGGAGAGAAAATGCTATATTCTAATTGAAAAGAGTAACCGCCCACAAGGTGCATGCTCCTGGATTAGGTTTTAATTTATTTTGCTCTCAAAGAGAGCTGCCTATCCTGTTGGCAGACAGGGTAGGCTATTTTTTTCGCTTGTTGTCCCTATTATCCAAATAGGCAAGCAAAGCAATCAGAAACGTACCGCCTAAGAACAATAAGCTCAAGACTTCGTATGTATCCATTCGCTCCACCTCCCTTCTTCTATATCCCTTAACGGAATCTGAAAATCCAGGAGGTTTTTACCAACCCTGTACACGGTTGCTCCAGTAATATTCTAACAGGTAACTCTCCGCAAAGCAATTCCTTTTTACTTCATACGGTTTTATATTCTGTTTTTCTCTTATCCTCTGGCCAATGCAGTTTCCATTCCAGATATTCCTCTTCTGTAATTCTTCCATCGCCCAGTTTCTGCTTTTTCCCCATCCATTCCTGCAGATAAGACATTGTTTTTTTATCCCTCATTGTGATTCCAACTGTTTCACTTTCTGAATCATTTAGCAGGAACAGATGAAAAAGCCCTCTATTTTCTTCATCCATCCAGAATAAAGTTTCCATTAATTCGTCCATTGTCGCAATTCCAGGACTTAAAAAATTCCGGACATCAACTTCCAATATTTCTGCTATCCGGATAAGCGTTTCCTGCTTCGGTGTACGCTGTCCACTTTCATATTGGGCAATTCTCACATCTGCACTATTTTCTCCATACCCTAACCTGCACCCCAGTTCTTTTTGAGTTATGTTGCGAAACATACGGATTTTTCTTATTCTTACTCCTAATTTCAATTTCTTCTCCTTTTCAAAATGGGGCTGTGCAGTAACCACAGCCCCAGAACACTATTTATATTATCATTTGCGTTTTCTCTTAACTGTCACTACAGTTCCCAGGCATCCTGCTGATACCGCAAGAGCCAGCACAAAAATAGCAATATTTGTGTTATCTCCTGTTTTTGGTGAACTGGATACGGAAGTCGCATCAGAACTATGGGAAACAGGAGTGCTGCCTCCCTGGTTTTCTGATGTTTCCGGAGTATCTTTTTCCGGAGCTTTCTCATTTGTCAGATCCAGAGTATATTCAATCACAGGAGTACGGTCATTGACATACTCAAACTGAATCTTATGCTCTGTTTCATCAAGCTGATATCCATCCAGTGTTTTTGTTTCTTTCAGGATATATGTGATTGCTTTTTTATACTGCCCATTCTTAAAAGTCGCAATCGGATAATTCTTTGATTCTGCATGGCCGGCACTGTCTGTTACCAGAGTTTCCAGAACTTTACCTTTACTGTCACAAAGGGCAAATTCTACACCTTTCATTGGCTTCTTGGTATCTTTATCCGTTTTATTTAAGATTACCTTGCCCATTGCCTGTTCATCTTCCATTTTGGCTCCCTGAACATCTCCGGTGTCCTTAACCTCAAATGTCACTTTATTTGCCACAATATAGCCTTTCGGTGCTGTTTCCTCCAACAACGTATAAGTGCCGACTGAAAGTTTCTCTACATAATGGGGCTGATCACCAGATGTCCAGCTTTCCATAACTTCCTGGTTTTCATTAAGAATATACAGTTTAGCACCTTTGACCTCGCTGCTTCCATCTGTCATATCAACTTTACTGATCAGAATTTTTGTTGTATCATCCTGCATTTCTACTTTCTGTATATCTGCAGTATTTTCTACTACAAACGTAATGGATTCTGCAGTTGCATAACCATCAGCAGGAATTGTCTCTGTTAATGTATATTTCTTTCCAACTTCCAGTTCCTTAATGATGTGTGGTGTGCTTCCGGAAGTCCACTCATCCACAACGTTTCCCTCTGAATCGGATACTTTCAGTTTTGCACCTGGTAATTCTTCCCCGGTTGTAATATCTGATTTTGTGATTTCAAAAGTAGTTGGCTCATCTTCATAAGTGAACTCGAAGGATACTTCTGCAACCTCTTCTCCCGCATAAGCAAAATCAAATTCCTTGATTTCTTCTGTTGTCACAAATCCAGCAGGAGCCTGCACTTCTTTTACATAGTAGTTGCCATTGATTGGAAGATCTGCCGTAAATACAATCCTTCCATCCTGATCCGTAGCTTTCTGCTCGATCATGGTATCTGCTTTCAGGATTACTTCGCCTTCTGCATTTAAAATATCATTCTTTGTATAAAGTGCAAATACTCCGCCTTCCAGAACACGGTCTGTATTTTTTTCTTTCTTAACTACAGTTACTTTTGCTTTCTGGCGGTTATTCTGCCAGTCCTCATCATAAGTCACAACCGGAGTATTCTGATCACGATAAGTCAGATCAACCTCTCTGATTTCTCCATCCAGAACATATCCATCCGCCGTCTCTTTTTCCTTTACATAATATTTGCCTAAAGGAAGATCTTCTGATCTTGCATATCCAAGAGCATCTGTCGTAATTGTTGCTACCAATTCGTCCTTTTTATAATAATCACTGCTTTCCCCATCTGCAGCCTTGATATCCTCCGCTGCATAAATTTCAAAAGTAACATCTTTCAAAGAACCTGTAACATAGCCAAATGCTGCGTCCATGCCGCCTGCCAGCATATCTTTCCAGGTAACTTCCTTGACAAATTCACCTTTTTTATTGATGATGATTCGTCCAACCGGAACAGCATCCTTCATTTCTACTTTTTGAACATCTGCAGTATCAGAAACTGTAAATTTCACTTCCTCCGCCTGCAGATAACCATATGGTGCAAACTCTTCCCGAAGTGTGTAGGTTTTTCCCACATGGAGTCTTTTTATTACATGAGCTTTTCCTTTTACAGAAGTCCATTTTTCTACTTCTTTTCCGTCTGAATCCAAAACCGTCAGTGTTGCTCCGTCAAGTTCCACACCTGTTGTAATATCTGATTTCGTAAATTCAGTTGTTGTCGGCTCATTCTTAAAAACGGTTTCCAGTTTTACTGTTTTTACTTCCTGTCCCTGATATTTCACAGTCACCTCAATCTGCTCATCTGAAGATACAAAACCATCTGGTGCTGCCAGTTCTTTTATATAATAAGTTCCAAATGGCAGATCCTGCTCAAAAACAGTTTTTCCATCTTCACCTGTTACCGCTTTTGTAAGCAGTTCGTCTGCTTTTACCAGTACCTTATCCCCTGCTTTTATATCCTCTTTTGCGTAAAGACCAAACTCTGCTCCAGAAAGCCCTTTCTCATTTTCAGCATCTTTTTTCACAACTGACACTTCTACTTTCTGGCGGTCATTTATAAACTCTGCACTCTGTGAGATCACTGGTGTATTCTGGTCTGCATAGACGAAAGAAATCTTCTGTTCTTCTTCATTTAATACAAATCCCTCCGGTGCAGTCTTTTCTACAACTTTGTATTCTCCTAGAGGCAGATTATCAAGATCTGCTTTTCCGGATTCATCCGTTGTCAGTTCTGCAACTTTTTCACCCTTTGCATATTTCAGGATTCTTTTTCCTGTATCATCTTTCTGGAAATCTGCTGTATAGATATCCTCTGCAGCATATACTTCATATACTGCACCGGAAAGGTTTTGAACTTCATACCTAAAATCATTCTTATAGGTCGAAAGAACCTCTCCTTTTTTCTGTACAGTGAGTTTTCCTTTCACCGAATGGTCCTCATATACCACTTCAATGACCGCATCACCTGAAACCGGATCCGTCTGATACAGGGTATTGGTATCCACCTGTATTTCGACATAATTTTTGTTAATGGTATAACCGTCCGGTGCTGTTACCTCTTCGATTCTATAATGACCAATTTTTAAATTCTGAGGCAGTATCAGATATCCATCTATATCTGTGAAATATGAGGTATGTGTAACAGTTGTCGGGTATGTAGTTACCTGCTCTACATATTTTTCATGATCCATATCATAAATTTTAAACTCTGTTCCCGGAATTAGAACAGATTTTTTAGTCTCATCATCCTGTTTGATAATTTTCAGTTTTGCAGAAAATTCTTTATCCAAAAGAACTCTCCATGTCTGCGGCTCTGTTGGTTTATTCTCTGTAATCCGGACAATAAAATCATCTACAGGTTTGTAATTATGGGGTGTTGTAGTTTCTCTCACCAGATATGTTCCATATGGAATTGCAATGGATTTTACATAGCCTTTCTCATTTGTAAAAATTTCCGTTGCTCCATTTTCACCGATCACAACTGGCTCTGCAGAGGAAAAATCATAATTTCCATCCTCTTTTACCACCAAAGAAGATACCAGATATGCACTAAATCCAGCTCCGGATAGTAATGCAGCATCTGTGTCTCCATTATTGGCAGCTTTAATAAGTTCAAACGGCTGTTTCTTCACCGTTTCCAGTGAGGTACACTCTTTTTCTACAACCGCTGTCAGATCACCTTCATCACTGCATACAAGATCATATTCATGCTCGTCTGCCAGATATCCTACGGATGGGGTAATTTCCTTGATGTAATACTCTCCAAGATAAAGATTCTCTATCCTTGCTTTTCCTTCTTTATCGGTAGTTAGCGTACAAATCTGGCTTCCGGCTTTATAAATAACGCCTGTCTTTCCATCTGGATGGGTAATGTCGTTTCTTGCATAAAGTCCATACACCGCATTTTCCAGGGAAGCATCTCCCTGTGCCTTATTTTCTTTTGTCTCGGCATCTTTTTTATTCAAAGAGATTGCAGCACTGACCCTGTCATTCACAAAAGTATGACTGAAAGAAATTTTTGCCTGTTCATCATTGGTATAACTGAACTGGAAAGAATAAGTATCTTTCTCATTTCTGACATAACCAGCCGGAGCCTGGACTTCTTTTACATAATAAGAAAATCCCACTGGAAGATCTGCTTTAAATGCTGCTTTTCCATCAGTACCAGTAATTGCAGTCTCAATCAGAGCATCTTTTTTTACTGCTACTTTTCCATCCACAGTTTTCATATCCTGCGCTGCAAACAGAGCAAAATGCCCTCCGGATAGTGTATTTTCAGTATCTTTGTCTTTCTTTATCACCTGCACCACTGCTTTCTGACGGTCATTTGTAAAGGTAGTCTCTGAGAAAGCCGCTTCTGCAGTCTGCCCTGCATAAGAAATGGTTACTTTTTTTGTTTCTTTTGCATTATAAAAATTTTCCGGGGCCTGTGCTTCTGTTACATTATAGCTTCCAAGCGGAAGATTCTTTACCGTTACAGAACCGTTCTCACCTGTGATCAGATTTTTCGCTACTTCTGCGCCTTTTTTGTAAACTGTTTTTCCACCTGCTGTTACAATATTCTCGGCAGCATATACGTTATAAACGGCTCCTTTCTGACGGCGTTTCTCATACTGGAATGAAGTTCCATTTTCATCAGATACAGCTCCTACAAAAACTTCTCCCTCTTTATAAACGGTCAGATTTCCTTTCTGCTCTTTGTCCGTTACAGTCTGTTTGGTTGTACTGCCAACTACTAATTTCACTCCATACGAAGAAGCCTGGACAACATAACCTTCCGGTGCTGTAATCTCTTTTAAGTAAACAGTATCCTGTGTCTTGGTAAGAGTTACACGTGAAGAACCATTGCTGTCTGTTGGCGGCATTTTAGCAATCAGCTTTGTGCAGGCGTTATCACTATATACCCCATACACGGCTCCAGCTAGATTTTTTCCAGTATCTCCATCTTTCTTTGTAATTTCAATAACTGCTTCTTCCGGCCAGTCAACTGTAATCTGCAGGTCAGAGGAATCCGTATAGTAGCCAAAACCAATGTCCTGTGAACTCTCCAATTTTAAGAGCATTGCATGGAAATCCAAAGGGAAATTAGATGTAATCGCATACTTTCCTTTCAGGCTACCCATATTGGCTGTTGTAGCTACAAGATGGAATTTCTCTCCACCCTTTACAGTGACATTTCCAGATGCCGTTTTTCCTGTGGTTTCATTAACAAGGCTTACTCCGTTCTCCAGATGAATGGTAATGGTAAATGCTTCATTTGCCTTCCAGGTAAAACTTTCTGTTTCCTTTCCCGTTGCATTAACGGAAAGTCCTGGAAGAAGTTTCATTGCTGTCGGATCAGGCATTTTAGCAAGAGCTGCTTTAATCTCTTTCAGCATATTTTTAGCGGTTGTAGAAAGCGCACCTCCAAATCCGGATTCGCCATCATATAAATAGTCAACCAGGTAATGCTGCATGGCTCTTGTCTCAGAACTGCATCCATATTTTTCCATAATGGATTTTACATTATATCCATTGAATGTATGTCCCCATCCTGGACCGCCATATCCATAGAATAAGGCTTTTCTCAAATATTTATCATCTCCACCTTCATCCAGTTCAACCATATTTTTATATGTTGTCCCACTTGGAGGTGACTGCATGGAGTGCTGCATACAATACGCATTTACTGTATAAGTCTTTCCGCCTGCTTTGTAACGAACATATTTGTAGCTGTCATTTCCACCCTGTCCCATAACTGTATCAAACGGATGAAGCTGGCCATCTGAATAATAGTAATATTTATTTGCTTCAATATTTGTTGCATCATCCCATGGAGTATCGGCTGCAAGTAACATGATACCGTTCTCTGCCTGATCCGTGGAAACACTTAGATCAATGTCATCTGCTGGCATTTCAAAACTGAATTTATCCGATTCTTCGTGATAAGTCACCTCTGAATACAATAAATCTTCTGTATTCTCTGTCTGGTTTGCCTGTACTTTTGTTGTTCCTACTGCAATTAAGCTGCCTTGCGGCATATCTCCGGAAAATACAACGGTTTCTCCTGGCTGATACTGTCCATCTTCATGGTTCAGCTCAATATGAAATTCCTCTCCACGAACAATATTTACCTGATAATTTCCATCTGCATCTTCTGTTTTCTCTGTTCCATCTGTAAAAGAGTCGTCTGTCGCCTCTGGCATTTCTTCCGGATCTGTATCTGTAATTTCTTCAAATGTGCTGTCTGTATCCGGATTATCATCTATGGCAGGTTCTTCTGTTGAAACTTCCTCAGACGGGTTTTCCGGGATTGGTGTATCTATTGGCTCTTCCTCAACCGGAATTTCTGTCGGAGTTACTTCTTCATAGATTTCATCCTCTGACGGAATTTCTACATTTACCTCATCCTGCACAGGTTCTTCACTCTCTGCAGTGCCTATGGCTGGTTCCTCGCCTTCTGCTTCATTCTCATCTTCCTGGTTGCTTACAGATTCCTGATTCTCAGATTCAGCAACCTGCACCACCGCTTCCTTTACAATCAGCTTACGATTGATCTGATAAATTGGGTGGCCACTTACTGGCTCTACATAATAAACAGCTTTGTATGTATCTTCGTAATCTGTTGTAAAGTCCTGCTTTTCCTCATTTTTTGCCTCATGGAAAGTGATCTTCACCTTTTTTTCATCTGGTATTTCCAGTCCGGTAAAATCTTTCTCCACTTCAAAAATACTGCCTGTTTCCAGTTCCAGATCTTTTGCTTTTACCACCTCATCTGCATCAAGTTCATTTTTTACCTTTTCGTATAACGGTGGCTCTTCTGGCACTACATCTGCCGCATAGGACAGTATTGGAGATAGAATTGTAGATAACACTGTAAGCATTGCCAAGAATCCCGACAAAAATCTTCTCATATTTTTTTTATTCTTCATTCTTTTTTCCTTTCTTCCGTTCCGGGAAAATCAACTGAAACTTTGGATTTCCGGTTTCTGAAACCTCCATCTTTATAGTTGCTTCATACTTCCTTTTTGTTTTCTCTGATACCAGATCTTTGAAATGCACCTGCTTCTCACTCAGCAGCTTCCTGACAGTTGCTTCATCAAGTATTTTTCCCTGACTCTCAAAAAATCGGTTATTTTTCCATAAAGTAAAACTGCAATCACTTCCTGAACAATAATAATTTCTCTTTCCCACATAAACCTTATTGCCACATCTTGGGCATTTTCCAATTTCTTTCCGACCATCTGAAAATAGTTTCTGGTATTCTTCCACTGGCTGTCCATTATCACTTACCAATTTGGTAACCATTTTTTCAATTTCGAAGAGAAATTCTTCTACATTTTTCTGGCCTCTGGAAATCAGTGTCAGATCATTTTCCCATTCTGCTGTAAGTTTTGGTGATTTGATCATTTCCGGAAGAATCCTGATCAGATTTCTTCCATCTGCTGTAGGTAATATCTGCTTCTTTTTACGCTCAATAAAGCCTTTCTCAATCAGTTTTTCAATAATCGCTGCCCTGGTAGCCGGAGTTCCAAGCCCTTTTCTCTCTGCGTCTTCTATCGTATCCGAACTTCCAGCGTGTTCCATGGCACTAAGGAGCGTATCCTCCGTATAATGTTTCGGCGGTGCTGCAAAATGTTCACTAAATTTTACAACAACACATTCAAATACCTGTCCTATTTTTATATCTGGAAAATCACTTTCCTCCTCTTCTGGCTTTTCTGCATTTTTCCCATATGATTTAAAGAACCGTTCTTCCACTTCTTTCCATCCATATTGGAGAACATTCTTTCCAGATGCAGTAAACAGTTCTCCATGACAGGAAATTTCAGTCTTAATACTCTCATATATGTATTCCTGTTCCGATGCACATAATAACTTTGATGCAATCAGCATAAGAATTTCTTTTTCTCCACCCGGAAGTGCTTTTAAATCCGTGTTTGCAATTTCTACCGTTGGTATAATTGCATGATGATCTGATACCTTTTTGCTGTTTAAAAGTCTTTTTATCTCTGGTTCCGAACCCTTCATTGATATTTCTGGAAATACTCTATTTACCGCATCAATAACCAAAAACGCATTTTCTTCCATATCATCTGTAAGATATTGGCTATCCGTCCTTGGATACGTCACCAGTTTCTTCTCATAAAGGCTTTGGGTATAGTCCAAGGTTTGCTGTGCCGTAAATCCAAGAAGACGATTTGCTTCCCTCTGTAATGTGGTCAGATCATATAATTTCGGCGGCTGTACCTTTTTCTTCTCTTTCTTTACTGAAAGAATCTGTGCAGTTTCATCCTTCATATCCTCCATCATCTGAACGGCAGCACTTTTCTCTTTTATCCGGTTACTTACAGCATCCAATCCATCCATCAGAAGATGAACCAGATAATACTTCTCTTTCTGGAAGTTCTCGATGCTCTTTTCCCGTTCCACCAGCATTGCAAGTGTAGGTGTCTGCACCCGACCTACAATCAACCGATGGTGATACAGCACCGTAAACAGTCTGGTGGCATTAATTCCCACCAGCCAGTCTGCTTCACTTCTCGCCACCGCAGAATAATAAAGATTATCATATTCATGTCCATCTTTCATCTGCTGAAATCCTTCCAGAATTGCTTTTTCCTCCATGGAAGAAATCCACAGTCTTTTAAAGGGAAGTTTACATTCTGCCTGGTTATATACCAGACGGAAAATCAACTCCCCTTCTCTTCCTGCATCTGTTGCACATATAATTTCTGTGACATCTGCTCTGTGAAGCAGTTCCTTTAAAACCCGAAACTGCCCTTTGGTACTTTCTTTAATCTGATATTTCCAATTCTCCGGGATCATGGGAAGTGTTTCATATTTCCATGCTTTCCAGTCATACCGGTACTGATCTGCACTGGCCAGTTCAATCAAATGCCCAATACACCAGGAAACCAGATACTCTTTTCCTTCCAGATAGCCATCTTTTACGTTTGTGGCATGAAGCACCTTCGCAATGTTTCTGGCTACGCTGGGTTTTTCCGCAATTACAAGCTGCAATTTTCTATCTCCTTTCTGCACCTGTCGCTGTAATTAAGTGAAACAAAGTTATTCCTCTGATTCTTCGTCTTCTACTTCACCTTCCATTTCATATTCTTCTAATTCTTCATCATCCTCACGAATTGTATCTTCTTCCTCCTCATCGTCGTCCTCGTCCTCTTCATAATCAAAAGAAGTATTTCTTCCTTTCATAAATTTCCAATAATAGTAAGCACCACAAACTCCTGCCAGAACCAGCAGCATTAATAAAATCGTGCCGGAATTATTGCTTTTCTTCTCAGGTTCTTCCTTTTCTTCCGGTATGATCGTAACTTCTGGTTCCGGTGTCTCTGTGATCTTCTCTGTTTCAAGTGGCAGTGCGGATTCTGCAATAGCCTGGTTCTGTGGAAGTGTGACCATGTTGGTATCCGTAAAGTTCAAAAGATCATTTTCGCCTACCTCTGTAAGAAGATAAACATTTTCATCCGTTTTATCCTTATCTACAATCAGATAAAAAACCTTATCACTTTTTGTCTTGATCGTATAAAATTCCTTTCCCCCTTTGTCCTGAACTGTTCCTGTTGTCATGCCGGAAGCAGAACTTTCTCCCTGCACCCGTCCGGTATCTGCTTCTGTATCCGTTTCATTTCCTGTGTTTTCTGGTTCTGTTGGTGCAGTAGCAGTCTCGTTCGTTGTCTGATGTTCCGTTACGGTTGCCGTAGCACTGGTGGGCTTACTTGCAGTTCCATCGGCTGGCAAAGAAGCTGCATTCTGCTCCGTTCCGGAAACCTCTGTATTCTCTTTTACTGCATCTGGATTTTCATAATAAGGGTTTCCTACTTTATAGATCTCTGACATATTTCCTGCTTTGTCTTTTGCCTGCAGGGTAAAGTATTCATAGGAAGTATCCGCTTTTTGCAAACGGACATTTAATGTATTATTCGTCAGTTCTGTGAATTCATTTCCATTGACATACAAAGCAGCAATTCCCGATTCCGCATCAACTCCCTGCACGATCAGTATCCCATTCTTCGCAGCCGCAATAATAGTTGGTTTGGTTTTATCAAAACACTCTATGTAACGATTCTGCTCATAAGTATTTCCATTCTGATCAGTAACTCTCACATAAACACTACAATTAGAAGAGATGGATACTTCCATATTTCCGGTTATGTCTGACCATCCTCCATTTTCTGAAAGTCTTGCTTCTACTTTTGCAATAGAAAAAGTTCCTGTATTCTTTGTATCTTCCACTTGAATTTTTACGGTTGCCGTATCTGTCTGCCAGCCTTCGGGTTCTGTAAAGGTAATCCCTACTTCCGGTGTTTCCGTCACATCATTTCCTGCATCTTCCTGTGCCTGTTCCACCGGATCTGCAAGAATTTCAGCTTCTGATCCATCTGAAAAATCAACATCTTCCGGGCTGCTTTCTTCTGATGATTCCACTTCTACATTATCTGCCCATACAATCAGACTTCCGGGCGAACTATAAAAGAAAGCTCCTGCCGGAAGTCCTGCTAACGTAGCTGCGGTTAAAAATACAGCTGCTCTTTTATGAAATTTCTTCATTTTCTGTCTGCTCCTTTTCTCTGGTTTCCAATATCTTTTTTTGTTCCTCCTTGCTGATATCAATCATCAACTGAAGTTCCTCTGCGGAAACTCCATTGCTTCGGATAATTTTCAGATACTCCATATCCTCTGCCTGTTTCTTCTGTTCTTCCAAATCCCTTGCTTTTTTCTGTAGCTTTTCAATCTTAACGTAGGTTCTTGCAAGTTCTTCTTTTATTCGTTCAATGTTCAAATACGCCCCTCCTTATGGCCTGCCAAAAGCATAAAAATGAGACTGCCAGTATGCAGAATTAATGGACGTATACTGAATTGGATTTCCACAATGGATCATCTGTCCATCTCCGGCATAAATTCCTACGTGGGTAACCGGCTCTCCCGCATCATACGTCCCAGTGAAAAAGATAATATCTCCTGGCCTTGCTTCTTCTGGTGATACAAGCATACAAATGTCATAAATTCCCTGTGCAGTAAGTCTTCCCATATTGCAGACCCCCGAATTGGTAAACACATAGCTTACAAAACCAGAACAGTCAAAAGAAGTCTCCGGGCTGGAACCGCCCCATACATACGGCATACCAAGATATTTGTCTGCTTCCGCAAATAATCTCCGCACAGTCTCATCATCATAACTGCCGCCTCCACCATACAGCCCGCTATCTCCGGTACTGATATAAAAAACAGGATTATAATATTCCCCATCTTTGACCAGTTCCAAATATAACTGGCTTCCGGTTGCACTTCCTGTACTTCCCGTTGTACCAATTACAGTATCTGTTGTTACTTCCTGACCATTTGCTACCGAAATGCTCTGCAGATAAGCGTATTTAATCTGCACACCTTTTTTATCCTGCGTAACTACATAATTTCCAAAAGTTCCGCTATATCCTACATCTACAACAAAACCATTCATCGCTGACTTCACTTCTGTTCCCTGTCGTACATTAACCGTCACACCTCTGTGAAGTTGTGTCTGCCCGGTTCCATTGTTTACAGAATACCCATAATAGGTACTG
The DNA here is from genome assembly GCF_003461955.1 of Ruminococcus sp. AM36-2AA. Classification (GTDB taxonomy): domain Bacteria; phylum Bacillota; class Clostridia; order Lachnospirales; family Lachnospiraceae; genus Blautia_A. The sequence goes on from NZ_QTYB01000009.1 coordinate 160,978, forward strand.
ATATAGGCATACCAGTTTAACTCAACCGGAGTTTTATATGTCTGCAAATTTCCTCTGTTGGAATAGACCTCTTCATAAATTTCCTGCTCATCCTCTTCCATTCTGGACAGAATAACACTTCTAAGCGGTTTTGCCTGAACAGAAACATTCAGTACATCTGCAGTTACTGTACGGGTAACTTCCACAGAGTTCTGATTGCCCTCTGCCAGAAAACATTCCCAGGTCTGATGACCATGTGCCTCAGCTACTGCGTGATTATCATAATAAACATCAAACTGGACACCATATTGGGCAAAGTTTCCAGTATCTTCTACGGTGTACTCAATCCCATTCATCACTACTTTCGTCCCTATTGGAAGAAATGGGTTTGCAGCATCAACCGCAAGCGTATGATTAGCCTGTGGCATTGCCCCTGAAGCAGTTGGTCCTCCACTCCACACGCCACAGCAGATAGGACAGTTACAGTATCCACTGGTCACAACATTTCCCAATGACTGCCCTACCTGTATTGTAGATGTTTCCTGCCGGGTTTCACTTTTTTCCTCTACGGTGATTCCGTACTGTAAAGAAAAAATTGTTTCCAGTTCTCCTTTTATCTCATCAAACTTAAAATCCCCATACCTGGCAGTCAGATAACTGATCAATGTATGGGGATCATGGCCGATTTCACCAATGTTATATCTGTATTCATCTTTTCCTGGATACCGGGCTTCCATCTGGTTTATTTTCTGTTGAAGACTGGCTTCCAACTGCGTATAATACAACTCTGCTTTTTCAATTTCGTCCGGATCCGCAATGTAACTGGAAGCGATTACCGTAGAAATTCCATTAGAAAACATAGCCGAACAGGAAGCAAATCCTGTCATTACGGAAAGAAGCAAAATCAATAACAACCCCATTGAGATCAGAGTAGTTACATTTCTTACAAATACTTCCTGTGCCTTTCTTGCAATTTTAGTAGCAAGATTTACTGACCGGATTGAGGTGTCTTTTGTTTCTTTTGCAATCTTCCCAGCCCGGTATGCCATCTGATACTCTCGCTTAATCCTCTGCTTCTGTATTAATTTTCTAATCAGCTTTTTCTGCATCTCTGGATGTTCTTCCAGATATTTCTGATATTGATACCTGGATGCACTCTTCCAGGCTCTTTGCTCTAAACGGTTTTCTTTATGTATCTGACTGCGGTTCTTCCGGATATTTCTACTGCTATGTTCCTGTAATATCCACTCACCTGAACGCACCAGCTTATGTGCTGCATCTACAGCACTGTTTTCCTCTTCGTCTTCGCCTGCTTTCTGATATACTGCATTTTTTAATGCTTTCTTTGGAACAGAAGACAAGGTTTTCTTTTTACCATCCGTTTTCCCTGTTTTTTTGTCGAAATATAAATGGTACTTTACCTTTGCTTTCTGTTCCTCATTTGTTTTCTTGGTATAAACAGAATCTTTCGGAATTTTGTTCTGCCTCTCAGCTTCCTGTTTTCTTGCAGCCTTATCCACTTCCTGATAAGTTTTTATTGTTTTTCGGCTATATTTCTGCGTTCTTTTTTTTCGATTTGTAGAAACATCATTCTTCTCTGCCTGAAAATGTCCTCCATCTGTTTCAGACGAAGTTTTCTTTTCTTTCTTCAGACTTCCATCTGTCTCCATTTTTCCAAACTGCAGTCTCTGCTGTTTCTTTTTCTGTCGCTGATACTGGCTCCTGTGTTTTTCTTTGCGCTCACGTATTTCTACCGCTGAATCCACAGATACACCTGCAGGCTTGTCCCGGTATCTGTACCGTCCCTGTGTTTTTCGTTTTCCCGGAGGACTGTTTGCAGCCTCTTCTTTTTTCGCAGGATTTCCCTCCTGAACTTTTTCAGAAAATTGTTTCTTTTCAGCTTTTTTATGAGAGTTTTTCTTCTTTTCAGAAGTAATAAATGCCTGTTCTACATCCTTCTGTTTATAAGACAACTCCTGATTGCTGTTTGTAACTTTTCTAGTCTCCTTTGTTGCAAGATTTTCCTCAACCAGACCATTTCTGGTCATACGGCTGACTTTCTTCTCTTTCGCCGTATATTTTTGTTTTCCCAATGTACCTCACCTCTGCTTTTTTGTCCGTTAAGTCTGAATCTCATCCGGTTTAGTACTCATCAAAGCATAGGTTCTGGTATCCTGCGGATATCTGTCTGCAAAAGGTATGATTACATTTCCGTAAAAAAGCAGCCCTTCTCCTGCATTACTGTTATTTACAAAAGAAATCTGATGCTTGGAAATATTCAATTTCTCCGCAAGGATCTTCTGATCCCCGCTGTGCTGATTTAACATCAGGATAAAATCACTGTTTCCCACAATACTTTCTACTGCCAGAGAGCCAAGAAAATCTGTTACATTCTGACTGATTCCTGTAATGATTCCACCCCACTTACGAAATCTCTTCCACATTTCAATAGAATAATTAGCAGTCTGTGTCTGGTTCAGCAAAAGGTGAAATTCATCCACATAATAACGGGTTGATTTCCTGCGGCTGCGGTTCTGTGATACTCTTGTCCAAACCATATGCTGGACAATCAACATCCCTGCTTTTCGTAGTGTGGTTCCAAGTTCCCGGATATCAAAGCATACCACTCTGTTCTGCGTATCGACATTACTTCGATGGTTAAATACATTCTGCGATCCTGTTACATACAACTGCAGACTGTTGGCAATGTTCTGTGCTGCTGGTTTATCTGGTGCATAAAAGTTCAGACGTTCATAGAAATCCTGCAAAGTCGGCATATTTTCCGGTTTTGGATCATTGTAAAGATATTTTTTATAAATGTCTTTTACACACAGGTCAATCATGGAAACCTCATCACCATTTAATTCTGCATTTTGAGGTTTCTTCATAATGACCTCGCAGAAAGATGTGATAAACTCTGCTTTATCAGCAATAATGGTATCAATATCCTCCACATCGCCATTAATCCTGTATTTCTCCGGATGATAAATAACATCCAGGTTCACTTCCATAGGATTGATGTAATCATTACTTTTTGCACTAATTTTAATAACTTCACCATTTAAGGCATTTACCAGCGGAAAATATTCTCCCTCCGGGTCACAGATAATAATGTCATCGTCTGTAATCAAGAAAACATTGAGAATTTCTCTTTTCGTTGCAAAACTCTTACCGGAACCAGGAGTACCCAAAATCAGGCCGTTAGGTGTTTTCAATCGTTTCCGATCCACCATAATGAGATTGTTTGACAGTGCATTTAAGCCATAGTAAAGAGCTTCACCGCCTTGGAAAAGTTCCTGTGTGGTAAACGGAACAAAGATTGCTGTAGAAGTCGTAGTCATAATTCTCTGTATTCCAGTCTGGTTCATTCCCAGTGGCAGTGATGCCACAAGTCCCTGTTCCTGCTGATATTGAAGTCTCCGTATATTGCAATTATATTTCTGGGCGATTCCTGCAGTCTGATACACAATATTGTCCAGTTTTCTCTTATTGTCCGCTGTATTCATCAGCAAAAAAGTAAGTTCAAAAAGTTTCTCATTCCTGGACTGGATTTCATTGAGCAATCCCTCCACATCCTCTCCGTATGTAGAAATATCCGTTGGAATAATATCCATATCATATCCGCTTCTGACCGCTTTCTTCTGTTCTTCAATTTTCATTTTCTGAATATTTGACAGCGTACTTTTCAGGCTTTTAATAGCTGCCTTGGGATCAATTGGACGCAGGTGCATATTGATGATAAGATTCTCTTCCAGATCCAGCAGATCTGCCAGCAGTTTATCCGTAAGTTCTGGTGATGTAATCTGTAAATATGACACGCATCCAAAAGTCTGTCCCATCCTAAAATAGCTGTCATTGCGAAAATCAAATCCGGTAGGTGCAATAAAGTCTTTTGTCTGCAGACCTGTTTTTGCAACCATCCCATAATGGAAATGGAAAGATTCTTTTGTGTCCATATTCATCACATCATGCAGAATTTTCAGACGTTCTACCCCATTTAAAGGCTCTGCCATGGCTCCCATCACCTTAAAATTATTTAATACACTGGCTTCAATTCTCTCCAGCCTGGATTTTGCATTTCGCAGATTATCCGCCTTAATGGAAAATGTAATATATTTTGTTTTTACAAGCCCATTATTTCCTTTGGAAAGCTGCATTTTCAACATATCCGAATATTCTTTCCGAATATCATTGAAACAGTCATCCTGCTCTGGAATATCAATATTTTTTGCATACTCATCAAAATTCACCTGTTGATTAAGAAATGTAATTTGTACCTCAACAGAGCTGTCAAATGAATTCAGGAACTCACAATAGTTCTCAAAAATAGCCGCTTTATCATCATTCTGCGCTAACTGGTAATTTATATCGTAAAACTGCACCATTTTTGAATAATAGTTATCATTCGTCCTGCAGATACCATCCTTATATATTTCCTTATATGGAATCGTATCCTGCGCTGTAAAAGGTTTCCTCTTCTTCTGATTCTCCGCTTTTATCATCCGAAGTTCTTTCAGACGCTTTTTTTCTTCTTTCGTAAGTCCGGTTTTCTGTTTCTTATTTTTTTCGGTCTGCTTTTTTAAGGAAATGGAACGGATTTCTCGCTTCCCTGGCTTCTTTTGCCTTTTTCTCAAGCCATGCACCCTCTTTCTCTAATTTATCGTACTCTATAATCCGGTCATATAAGTTTTGGGAACGATAGACCCTGATTCCAGGTCTTAAAAATTTCTGCCGGATAATGTGAAGCAATATTTTCTCTGCTGGAAATCCATCCTTTTCATACATTGCAAAAAAGAAAAATGGCAGCATCACTATGATCATAAGCGTTGCTGCCACATCTGTTCCCAGTCCTGCTTTTGTCAGCAAATAGACCGGAACACCACAAATTCCTGCCAGAGAAAAACATATAATTTGTCTTTTAGTTAAATTCAGTGCTAATTTTGTCTTTATTTTTGAAAAATCTTTCGGCACTGGAACATATGCCATATTCTTGTTTCCTCCTAATGTGCATTAAAGATTGATTTTGCCAGGGAACTGGTCTTAAACAGGCTGAAACATAAAATAACTGTATATGCTGCAACTGACCAGATAGCTGTATGAAGATTATCCGCAACTGTAATAGCATTTACCAGAACTGCATAAATCGCAACACATACCATCATAAAAAATCCCTGGAATCCCAACGCTAATAATGCCTTCACGTAATTATTTCCAATACTTCCCCATTCCCTGTTCGTAAATGTTGAAAACGGAATAGGTGCCACAGAGACATAAAGATATATTTCTATCATTCGTCCATATAAAATGACGGTAATCAGGACTGATATGATTTTTAGACATAAACTGACCAGCATCGTTTCCAGACCAAGCCCCAGTAATTCTCCGATTCCCATATCTTCAATCTGCGTTTCAAGAAGCGTTTTCAATGCTTCTGTAACATCAATAGATGCGGAACCGGTTATCATACCGCCAGCATTGGATACCACATGATTCGCTACATCAAAAATTGCCATCGCAATATCAAAAGTATGAGTAACAAGATATACCGCTACCCACATCTTGAAAATGTATTTGAAAAACATAAACGTATCCGTATCGTGCATATTGTTTTTTTCCATAATCATGGAAATCAGCTCATAACACAGTACAAATGTAATAATCATCCCCGCAATGGGGACAATGACATTATCCGACAGATTTTTTATCATGGAAAAAATGCCACTGTTCCAATTTTGGGGTGTTTTCCCAACCTCTGTAGCAATCGTTTCTACTTTGGTATTTACATCGGTGAACATGGTATCCAGGTTTGATGTGATCCAGCCTGTTAGCAGATCCTTTATGAACTCTGTTATTTTTTCGGTTATTCCACCCATTTATTTATCCAAACAAAGTTGCAAGCTGTGGAATCAGGTTTATTCCAATCAGTACGATGCCACCGCCCGCCATCAACTGTTTTATGTCTTTTATGAGAAAATATTTGCTCGAAATGAGCCTTGAAAAGATTAAAATAGATTAAATTTTGATAGATTTTTCTTATTTATGGGAGCCGGAACCTCTTTCGATGGTTCCAAGCTCCGGTATTGGTTTTAAGTTGAAATGAATTTCCATTGTGACCGTTTCAGGAGTACGGCAGTAATTTTCTGTTCCGTCTTTCTCCTGCGGTTCTGAGATAACGATTTTACTGATCAGCCGGTTCAGAAGATTGGCATCCAGTTCTTTGATGTCCGCATACTCGCTAATATCGTCAATCCACTGCTGGGACTGTGCATCCAGTTTTTCTTCCGTATTCAGCACACTCTCATTCTGGAAAAGTTCCTTTTTGATATCTGTCTGCTCCTTCTGTGTCTTCTCCAGCATCTTATCAAAAACAGATTCTGTAATCTTGTCATTGATAAGGTCATCATACAGTTTTGCAATCAGCCGGTCTAACGTTTCCAGGCGGTCTTTCTGCTTTGATACCAGCTTCTCCAGACTTTCCCTGTGTCCCTGTGTATCTTCCTCGCATAACTCCTTTACCCGGTTTTCCAGTTCTGTTCCGTCTCCGGTAACTGCTTTTGCACATTCCTGGATTCTGGTAAGGACTGCATCATACAGGTCATCAGCGTCCACCCGGTGCTGGGTACAATGTGCTTTCCCCTTATGGATATAAGTGGAACAGGTATAAACTTCATGCTGGTCTTTGGTGTGCGTCTTCTTCAACGTCAACGCACCGCCACACTCTGCACAGCGGAGTAATCCGGCAAACATGCTGTATTCTCCCTGTTCTGTCTGGCGTTTCCTGCCTTTCATCTTTGCCTGTACCAGATCAAATACATCCTGCGGAATGATTGCTTCGTGGGTATCCCTGACTGTGATCCAGTCCTCCGGAGCTTTATCTCCCTGATTGCCAATCTTGAAACGGTAGTACCTTTTCTGGGAAGCCATGTCACCACAGTAAACGGGATTCATCAGCAGGGATTTCAGATAGGATTCATCCCATACATATTTCCCATTTTCCGGGTCTTTCTTTTCCCATTTTGTGTAATAGGTGCGGAGTCCCCGTTTCCGGTGCCACCATGACGGGCAGGGAATCTGCTGGCGTTCCAGTTCTCTGGATATAAAGTTAATCCCATGACCGTCCACCGCCCACTGGAAAATTTTCCGGACAATCGGTGCTGTCTCGTCGTCAATCAGGAGATGTCCCTTTTCCTCCGGGTCTTTCTGATATCCCAGTGGTGGAACAACACCTGTAAACTTTCCCTTGGTTGCCTGCAGGTGATAGGACGCATGGACTTTCTTGGAAATATCTCTGGAATACATCTCGTTCAGCACGTTCTTAAATGGGGCAATCTCATTGTCTCCGGCAAAGGTATCCACATTATCATATAATGCGATATACCTTACTCCATGCTTTGGGAAAAACTCCTCCATCAGAAATCCTGTCTGTACATGGTTTCGTCCCAGTCGGCTCTGGTCTTTGGTAATTACAAGATTCACCAGTCCTTTTTCACAGGCTTTGAGAAGTCTCTGCAAATCAGGTCGGTCTGTGTTCAATCCTGTATAACCATCGTCCTGAAACACATCCACCACCTGCCAGCCCTGTGACTGACAGTAATTCACCAGTATGTCTCTCTGGTTGGAGATGCTGGCACTCTCTCCGGTCAATTCGTCATCTTTGGAAAGTCGGCAGTATACACCAACTCTCCAGGTTGCATTTCTTTCTATATTGTTACTCATATATCTGTTGTTCATCTGATACCTCCGTTACTTTGCACATCCTACGCAGATTTCAGATTACTGAACTCATAATCATTATACTGCTTATCTTTCATTATTGCAAGTTTATCTTTTGTTTTCGTGTCACGTATTTTCTGTGCGATCACCTCTGCAAACACTTCTTTTGCGTCCTGATCACCGTCAAAATATACTCTGATGTTGATAATTTTCTTCTTCACTGCCATTGTAAAACCTCCATTTTTTGCAAAAAAAGAGCAGCTAATCCATTTTTACAGATTAACTGCCCAGACTGTTGGTTACATATATTAAAATTTTTGTATTAACATTTCAGAAATTGGGGATATAATAAAGACAGGGATAAATCCCTGTCAGATGAACTGCATATTTTAATTTTCCCATTGAAAACAAGAGGAATGTGTGGTACATTTGTTATAGGAAAAGCACCCACTCCAAAGTGGATGCCGCCTGAGTTGACTAAATGGTCTTACGACCACCGCCTATCCTGTTGGCAGACAGGATAGGCATTTTTATTTCCTCTTGTTCTTCCGATCAAGAAAGGCAATAATCGCAATTAACAGGCTACCAAAAGCGATCAGTAAACTGAGTACGCCTAAGAATATTGAGATAATCTCATAAGCTGTCATATCACGCACCTCCTTTCTTTCATCTCAGAACCCCGAAAGGCTCCGGTCTGTAAATATCAGGAGGCAGCCACACCCTGTCACAGGTGCTTCCCCGTAACATTGCTGTTACCGGATAATCATACCATTATATTCGCCATATTACAATTCATTTTTGTTCCAGATTCACAGCAATCCTTATTCTGTATGGATACCTGCTATTTCCGTTTGATTGCCTTGCACCGGCAGACGGCAGACGGCAGATAGGGTATCTATAAAGCCTGCCGTTCACTCCAAAATTCTGCCGTCACCCATTCTCCCTTGTTTTTTTAATCGAATGGTATTTTCCTGCTTTTCATTCATCCGATAATCCAGTTCTTCTTTCATCCGGCTTCTGGCTTCTCGCATGGTTCTCTGGGAGATTCCCTGTGCTTTTGCCTTTTCATCCAGTTCCCGGATTGTGACTGCATTTCCGTCTGCAAGCAGTTCATAGATCAGTTTCGTTCCCCGTTGCAGTTTTGTTTCTGTCGGCTTTCCTTCCTTTCCGTCCAGAAGATCATCTGCGGAAATCTCATAAGCTCCCACCCAGCGGAATCCTTCTTCATCTCCAAGTTTAAATGCCATCGTCTCACCTGGAGGTGCAAGAGAACTTTTCTCATGGATCAGTACTCTTGTTGTCGGGTCTTTCTTTACTTTCCCGATAAAAAGCAGGCTTCTCACCGCCGCCATGATATCAATAGAACCAAGTCCCCGGTAAGTACTCTGTGTCCCTGAAGATTTATTCAGATGTCCGATCAGCACAATCGCACAACCGGTCTTTTCAGCGATCATTCCCAGTTTCCGGAATACCGGACGGACTTCATTTGCCCGGTTCATATCCACATCGGCACCGATAAAAGCCTGTACCGGATCAATGATTAAAAGTCTGACCTGATTCTGACGGATTGCTTTTTCAATACGGTCATCGGATAACGTCAATGCTTCCTCTGTATCATCAATGACCATCACCCGACTCAGGTCTGCTCCTGCTTCCACCAGCCTCGGCTTAATCGTATCTCCCATACCGTCTTCTGCAGTCTGATAGATCACATTAAAAGGTTCAATCTCTTCCATGTTCGGGAAAGTCTTACGGTTCGTGCAGGCTGCGGTCAGCATCATGGCAAAATAAGTTTTTCCCTCTCCTGGATTGCCCTGAATAATCGTCAGTTTTCCAAATGGCAGATAGGGAAACCACAGCCATTCTACACTGGTCTGTTCAATGTCTTCATAACACAACATCGGCACCAGTTCTTCCTTCTCCGGTACTTTCATTGTAACTGTTTCAATGATTGATTTCTTCCTGTCTGCATTTTTATCACAGAGGATTTCATTCCAGTCCTTTCGGGACGGTTTCAGACGGATGACACTGTATCCGTCCGGGATTTCTATTGCCAATTTCTCACTGGCTTCATTCCCTGCATGGTCATTATCCAGGCACAGGAAAACCGAAGTAATCTGAGGGCGTTCAGAAAGAAAAGCCATCAGTGCCGCACTGGAAATGCCACCCAGACTCAGGTAGCTCCGCTTTTTCCAGTCTTTGGGAAATAATTGGATAAAAGAAAGCAGATCAATGGCTGCTTCAAACACAAACAACTGATTATCCGTCCCTCTGTGACAGAATCCGTAAGATTTATCAGATTCAGCCACATCTCCCCGGTATTTTGTTTCACCAGTTCCCCTGCAATGGGCATATCTTGGAATACCGTCTGCATCTCTGCCAACAAACACCACATTATGGTGCTTCTTTTCTTCATAAATATCCCCACTGCCGATCCATTCCTCCACCATATTCTTTTCAATCCCTCTGTTTTCTGTCAGATATCTGATGATTCTATCATTATTTTCCTCTTTCTCTGGTAATCGGAAGTCAGGGGACGGGGCGGGGCAGGTACTGTTCCTGCCTTCGCCTTCCTCCCCGGTTAGCATCTTGACAGCTTCCGGAAATGTGGCATTGTAAAATTCCATCACAAAATCCACCGGATAGCCACCCCTCCCCTGACTGTGCCTGTACCACCGGTTTCCGGATACCGTTACACTGTCATGCTTTTTCCAACGGTATTCCTTTCCGCTTTTCCCTAGTTGTTCTCCCTGTGCGCTCAGAAAAGAAACAAGATCTGTCTGATTTGCTCTTATAATTTGTTCTTCTGTATACTGCATTTTGCTCATCCTTTCCCGTCTGTCCTGCTGACAGACTGTTATAAACTCATGTCATAGTTTCGCTTTTTCTTCACTGCCTGTTGTTTTGCATCACGCTCTGCACACTCTTTCTTTTTTTCATCCAGTTTTCTCAGAAGAGAGGTCTTCTTTTCTGGATTCTGCTCCGACTGGTTCAACGGCTGTTGCTCTGCTTTCCCGTTTTCTTCAAGAATCTCTTTCGCCTGAACTGTGTAAAATGTCGGGAACTTCACCTGCTTCTCCCTTTTTTCTTCTGAACGCCCGGAAGTATCTGCTTCTGCCATTTCCCGGTCACGTCTGGCAATATCCGCACAGCTCTGTACCTTTTTCACAAAAGTTAGTTCCTCCTGGTACGGCTGATTATCTGCTTTCAGCTCTTCGATCCCCGCCTGAAGTTCTTCTTTCTCCCGTTTCCATCTGGCAGTTGGCACTTTTCCATTTTTATCCAGATGTTGTTTCAGTTCCCGTTCACATTTGCGGTAATAATTGATTTCTTTTTTATGCTGCTGATAATATCTCTCCCGTCTTTTCTGAAAATAGAAATGGTTATACTCATCAATCAATGGCTGATTTGTTTTTATTACCTCTGCCATCTTTTCCAGATTCTCAAGTTCCTTTAACTGTTTCCGCTTTTCAGAAATTTCTTTTTTACTGACAGAAACAACACCGTTCAGTTCCTCAATCCGTTCCTGCAAGTCATCCATCGTTTCTATCTGATGTGTCTGAAGATAACTGATGGATTTTGCAAACTCCTGTAAATTGGAGAGATTCTTACCTCTCTGTTTCATCTCCGCATAAAAATTGGGAAGTGGTGGTCTGCCCTGTGTCTTTTTATCATAATAATCCTGCAGGCTTTCCAGCAGTGTCGGGTTCTGCCTGCGATCCAGCTCTGCTTTCATTTCCTCATAAGCTGTCTTCATCCACTGAATGGATTCTTTCAGAGAAATAAACATCTGGTTAAACTGCCGGATTGCCCGGTTCAATTCTCCGATCACCGTTTTGATTCCCTTTTTCTCCATTGCCCGGACTTCATATCCCTCATGGATGGTCGGGATCAGGTCAATCCCCTGTTCTTTGTAGGAACGGTGGTCGATTCTGGATGCCATGTGGCACTCCCTGAATTTCCCATTTACTTTCTCTGTCCATGCCCGCCGCCATTCTTTTAAAAGCTCCGGATCATTCCATCCGGTAGTAGAAACAGCATTGAACATATCTTTTCCTTTGGCATCCTTCACCCGGTTTCCATCCTCATCAAGAATATATTCCCTTCTCTGCTTATTGCCCCAGATTCCTTCCTCTGTAAAAGGACGGATTGGGACAAGCACATGGAAATGGGGATTATCCGGTTCTTCTTCATTTTCCGCTTTTCCCTCATGGACTGCCAGATCCACGATCATGCCACGTGCCACAAACTGCTCCTGGCAGAACTCTTTTGCCAGTCTGATATTTTCCTCAAGTGTCAATTCATTCTGCAGTGCAATGTCAAACGAATAGGCAAGCTGTGCCTTGTTGTTCCGTTCCACATGCTCCACCTCGTTCCAGAGTGTTTCCCTGTCAGTCAGACGCTCTGGCACATACTCCGGTGTCAGGATTTCTGTAAATATCACACCTGACTTGCTCGTATAATCGTGTATCTTGTTGTAATAACTGTCAAAAATCCTCTGCCCGGAAATATAGGCTGCGGAAGCGACCACCATCTGCCCTTTCCCTCTGGATACATTCCTTACTGAAAAATGATACAGTGCCATTAACTGTCATCTCCCTTCTCTGTCTTTTTTACTGCTTCTGCAATCTGCTGTTGATCTTTGTGTAAGGCGGCTATATGAGCCTGCCGCACAATACTCTTGTTGTAACTGCTGTTCTGCAGTTGATTCATCATGTCCTGGACGTCTTCCTGTTCCAGATCTCTGGACAGCGGAAATACTTTCTCAAACTCTGCCCCTTTGACAATCAGCCGGTGGGAACGTTCCCTGCGTTCTACCAGCTTCTTCCGCTGCTCCAGAATGTTTTTGTGGTGAATTGCTGCCTCCAGTTCCTGTCTGCTCTTTTCCATGTTGGCCTTCAGTTCCTCCAATGACATGGATTCATACTTTGGATTTTTTGCTCTGCTCATTTTCTTGTACTCCTTCTTTTTTCTGTAAACAAAAAGAACCGGCTTATTCATGAATGCCGATTCCTGGGTATAAAAAACTGAGGTCGTTGTCCTGTGATTAGGAAATGCTGACCTCAGCGTTTTTGAAATATTTAATTGTTGCTCCTTGGAATGAAAGTCTTTGTCACCATTGTCGTATAAATTTAAACTCACATCCCATATCAGGATTTCTTTAATTCTTCCATATACAGTTCAGCTATATATGCCGGACCAGTGCACCACAGCTTTGTCTTCTCATCATACAGTGCTTTTCCTGTCTTTGAACACAAAAAATCTGTCAATACCTCGTTTCTGTCCTTGCCTGTCTCTTCTGCGATTTCATCTGTCACCATAGTGATCAGAAGGTCGATTGTATAATTCATTTTTTCCTTTGGAATTGTTACTTCAGCCATATCTTCTCACCTTTCACAAATTTCAGACACTCAATAGCTGCCTCAGTTTTAAAGCAGTATTGATCTTTCAATTTATTCGGCAGCAACTGTCTGATACAGAAATCGTCTGCTACTTTATCACCTGCAGTCCCAAAAGCACCCGCAAGATAAGCGGTAAGAGTAGCGTTTGTTGCATCATCCGCAATCTTTCCTGCAATGATATCATATTTTGCCATTTCACGTTCAACCTCAATAAACATTTTTTTCTTTCGGTGAGCGGCGATACAATGTAACCAGTCCACATCTGCATTTTCAAAAATATGCGTTTCAAGATTTTCTGAAAGTTTGAATTCAAAAGTTGAAATATATCCAAACTTCTGCCCCTCTTCAATTGTTCCGGTTGCGATGGCTTTGGCTATTGAGGTTCTCAGAAAACTTTCTGCCTGTTCCTTTGATGTGGTTAAATAAAATCCCTGTCCAAAATCTTTTCTCTTTGCACATTTGGCAAGATCTGGCTCTTTTACTTCACAATAACTTCCATGATAGAGAACAAATCCATCTTTTAACTCAAGCACTAATCTCTATCCCCTTTCTTTGCAAAAATTCAGTAATATCTTCAAGCACAGCTTCATCGCCTTCACAATGAAAAATCCCATAGCATTTTTCTATATATCCAAGAACATCGGCTTCTTTAAACAAGTGGATAATCTGTTCAACAGGTAAATGCCACTCTTCTGAAGCAAGCCGGATTAGTCTTGTTTGCATAAAAGTAATCTCTGTTTTCTCACTCATTATGAATCCTCCTCATTTTCTTAGTCAGTAAAACCGGAATTGTTGATTACCAAGGCATATTTCCAAATCGACTAATAAAAGTTACTGTTAGTCCGGTTTTATCAATCATTGCAAGTTTTACGATTGCGCCTGTACTGTTTGCTTTCCTCCGTCGACATTCAAATCTGTTGCCGTGGCACCTGGATCAGCGCAGTTCACCTCTTATGTCTTGGAGTCCTTTTGCATACTTCCAAAAGAACCCAGTCCGCTTGAAACATTTACGATAATAGTTTTATTTTTTCTCTCATTGTCATACAATGCACCTACTTCCCCAGAATTTATTTTACCACGTATTCTTCTGTTCGTCTGTCACCTGCATCGTATCTGCATTTACCAGATAAAAATCTACCAATTCGGTCTCGTAATTGCCATCCGGATATACTTTTTCTAACACCAGTTCTTCGCAGGAATTACCATCTGCATCTGTCTTGGAACCATTATCGTACAGACAGTATCTCACATTTACCGTATTACCGTTCTTTGTTTCCTGCGTTTCGCTGACGACAGCATAGACTTCTCCCTTTGCATTCGCCGTGTAACTGAACGCCATATTTTGAAGTGTATTCTGCTCCTGAAGGTAATTATAAACTGCCAGCATTGCATTTTGAATTGTCAGACCATCATGCTGCCCTTCTGTCTCGTAATCTTCTATGGTATTTCCACTCTGAATATCCTCTGAATCTGTTGAATTCTCTGTATCCAAATCCGGTAATTCTGTAGTATCCTCTTCTTGATTATCTTCTTCATCTATTGTATCCGAAGACCACCACAGACCATCCATACTCTGCATAACAAATGGATTATTGGTTCTGTATCTCCGTTCACCACCATAATCTTCCTGCACAGTTATATACGTATATTTGCTGTCACAACCAGTCACCGTTTCTGTTCCATCCATTCCGAACACTACACTCAGACCACTCATTCCAATAATCAAAAGTGCAAATATCGCAGCAGCTCCATAGACAATTATCAATGCCACTTTGTTTTTACCGAATTGTATGGATAATGCCTGGCAATTGTGTCTGTATAAACTCACGATCCCCCAGATCAAAAGAACCGCCAGACTGATTGTAATAACAGTAATCGATATTTCTGCGAAACGATATCTCACTTCATATCCCATATCACGTTTTATACCATACCACAATCCATAGAAGAAGGTACTATACGCAAGAACCAAAGTAATGATACTGATCCGTATCGGATGCTCTTTTTTATCCGGCACTGCCTTCTTCAGTGCCTCTGCCATCTGCGCTGCCGCTCTCTGCTCTATCCACATAGCAAGCTCTGCTTTTGACGGATATGTGCATTTAGTATCCGGAATCCCTGCGTAACACATCTGGCTCTCTTGAATCCCTGTCGCATCTCCTGCTGCCATTGCTGTAACCACTTTCAGGTAATAATACAACTTCAACTGTGCTGGATTGAATTTATCTATACGAATATCTGCCAGCTCCTGTGCAGCCCGTTCATAATTGTTAAGGAGTACACTCATCCGTGCCATAACCAAAAGCATCTGATTCGCTACAGCAGGGTAACGGTGATATTGCTTCTCATATAAATACCGTGCATACTCATGTCGTTCTTCCGGTGTTAACCGATAGGACTTCTTTCTATTCTGTGCCAGCATCGCAATTCGCAGACCATAAGCCAATTCCAAAATTGCAATCAGCTGGCAGATAAATGCACCAAATCCCCAGATATCCGTTGTATACCGCACATAGGTCACCAACACAATGCCTAGCATTGCCGGAATCACGATCAACCATTTTGTCCAACCTGATCTTCTCATAAAAATCTCCTGAATTGTTTTTCTGAATATAGTATATTACCGCACACACCAATCGACCATATACATATTGTGACGATGCTGTTACTTACCATAACAGTTGCTGTTTCTAAGGTCATCTATTTATAGCCTGAGAAATAACTGGTTTCCCATCTCTGTCCAACAATGGAGTCAGTCCACCTGAATACCCACATGCATGATATAAATAATTCACACCAGTTTCCTTATCCACCCATATCTCAGTAGTAGTTAATGCTCCCTGAGAATATATTTTTTCAAATCTCTCTTCTTTCGCCATTTTCAATTTCCTCCCATAATCAATTTTTCGGTTTTATAAAAAATGTTTCTCTGTTACTTTCTCGATTGTATCATGACATACAGTTCCATCTTCGGCAATCGTCGATTTTCTGATAAATCTCGAATGATGCTTTAATACTCCATAAGCATACCAGTCATGGTTGCAAAATACTTTGCAGAACTATGCATAGCCATGTTCCTTACAGGTATCGAAATACAGACACCTGCTGATTTCATAAGTAAATCCACTATCATCATCCTGCAAAATTTCTGTCTCCCAACATACCTTTTTTTCGCCCTCCAGATCATCTACCAGAGACTGTCTCACAATCTTATAGCCATTCGGCAATAAATCGACATGCTTTTTTCTCTTTTTCCGTTACCATATTTTCTCCCAACTTGCACACTAAGTCATAATTTTCCAAACACTAAAACTTGAATTTCTATTTCTGCTGCCATGCCATTACATAGTCTTTTTCTCCAGTAGCTTCATCCAAACCGCTATACTGAATCTCAAATCCTTCTCTTTGATAAAAGGATATTGCCCGTGTATTTTTTTGATATACATTTAAGATTAATTTGTTTCTTTTTCCCTTTACATAGTTTAGCAAAATTTTACCTATACCTTGAGATTGCATTTCGGCAGAAACAAAAATACCTTCAATGTATTCGTTACTTAACCCTATAAAACCCTGTATTTCCTGTTTATCCTCGTAAACATAGACAGTTGCCTGTAATAGAAGTTCTTTTACTAACTCAAAATTACTTTTCCAATATTGAGCAGAGATAAAATAATGTGTCTTTATATTTGTATCTAACCATATTTCTGCAACTTTATTTATATCCACTTTCCGTAATTCTCTAATCATAACGGTGATGCTCCTCAAACTCCGATTTTCTCAATTTTTCAAACTGGAATTTACGAACTACAATATCTTTTCGAGAAAAAGATGGTTTTTGTGTGCAATTACATCTCCAACTTTTTTAGAAGCACTAGCAATTATTTCAAATCCATTTTTTTGATACAAAGATAGCGCAGGAATATTTTGACTTCCTGTATCCAAACGTAGTGCCCTGCAACTATTTTTTTGTGCTAATTCTGTAGCGAATTTTATTAGTGATGATGCAATTCCTTTACCAGACATACTCGGACGTACCATTAAAAGGTGAATTACCATTACCTCATCTTCAGATAATTTTTCTTTCCAAGGAATAGTTGCATATTCTATTGGTTGAACTTTATCAATAATGATACTTCCAACAATTGTTCCGTTTTCTTCATATACAAACAAAGCACCAGCATAAATAGCCCGTTCTGCATCATCTTTCGTTGGATAAACCCCTTTCTTAAATACAGTAAAGGCTGTATGATTCAGTTCATACTGGAAATGCTCATTGTAAGTATCTTCAATCGAATTAACATCTTTTAGTATTGCTTTTCTAATCATAAAATCTCTCCACAAATTTTGATTTCACACTTTCTTTCCCCTTATATGTCTATATCTGAAATATTCAGTCACAAACTTTATCAGGGATAGGCATCTGTGCCGCAAGGGGATCTTCCCCTTGTACGAAATCTCTGATTTCGCTGTATTTCCCGGTTTGAGATTTCTTGAAATCGGGAACAGCACCGCAGGTCGCACGATACAGGCAGATGGAATTGCCTGTATAGAAGTGCGCTCTTAGCGTTGCTAAGAGATTTATGCCGTATCCGGCGTGTTATCTTTTTTCAATTTCTTTTTTCGACTTCTGAAGCATTCTTCCAGTTTTAATAATTTGACATGTCTGCTCTTGTTACTCATCATCTGTAAATTCCAGCATCTCATCAACGGTGCAGTCCAGCTTCTTGCAGATCTTCTCAATCGTCTCCATTGATACATACTGGTTTTTTCCCATCCTGGCAAGAATATTTCCACTGATCCCGGTGAGGTACTGCATCTCTATCCGCTTCATATTTTTATCTATGAGCATTTTCCATAATCTGTTATAACTTACGCCCATAAGCAACCTCCATATTTTTCATCTGAACATATTTTGATTATATCACGATTTCGTTAGGTTGAATACCTGTAATTTTTGATGTCTTCTGTAAAATGGAAAAGAGGATGCCCCGACAAAGGGCAACCTCTCCAACCATTTACTTCGGTTTAGTCGAATGGAACCTCACCTTCCGGTGCTTCCATAAATCCGTCCTTATCTGTTTTCGGTGTTTCCGATGAATCAGCTCCAACACCATTATCCTTGTTCTGGGCAAATTCATGTTCTTCCACGATCACATCTGTAGTATAAATTGTTTTCCCGTCCTTGTCCTTATAATTGCCAGTGCTGATACGACCGCCAATCACAATCCTCATTCCCTTGTGAAGATATTTCTGTGCAAACTCTGCACTCTTTCCGAATGTGACACAGGAAATAAAATCCGCTTCCTGTTCACCGTCACGTTTATATCTTCTGTTTACCGCCAGTGTATATCTTGCTACTGCCATATCATTATCTTTTCCGGCATATTTGATCTCCGGATTCTTTGTCAGTCTTCCCATTAAAACCACTTTATTCATAATCGTTACTGTCCTTTCCGCAGCTACGCTGCCATTGCATATTCTTCATCATCTGTTTCATCGTCCGGCATAAACATTGCACATGCTTCCGGTGGATTGGTATCATCCGGTGAAAATATTTTCCGGATCATTTCATACATGATCGGATACCGATATGCGATTTCTTCTCTTGCAAGGAATCTGCATACCCTGTAAAGATTCTTTTTCATTTCTTCATCTGTTGTAAGCATGGCAACCAGATGGATTCTCTCCCTTGTATAAATCAGATTCGGGCATCCAAACCAGTTAATCAACTGCATTTCTTTCATTTTCAGTTCTGTCATAAACTGCTCCTTTCCGGGCATTTTGCCCTGTAAACATTGTCATCAGTTTCATTCGTCCGGCGGTCTGGCGTGCGTTTCCCTGTCACCTGCAGCCGTCTCAGACTGCCTCTGCCTGCATCAGCAGGTCACTGACCATAAGGCTTCGGTCAGCCGCCCATCATCGGGAGTGTCATTATAATTTCGCTCGCTCTCAGAAAAAGAAAGGTCATGGCATAACTCCTGTTAGGCTTCCAGGGTGCACTTATCGGTTGTCAAGGTTCATCGAAGGAACATTCCAAAACGTCCTCTGATTACTAGAGTCAAATGACTTCGCAAGATGCAAAAGATTCGTGATATTTTTTTGCATTTTTATCATTTTTTCTTTTACTTTTGTTAGTCCCTTCACATACTCTGTACTGAGACAGGCAAAAGCGGACATCTTTGGGGTAAAATTTTTAAAATAATTGTTCCTCTACCTATAAAGCCTGGGAAGCGGTATTTACCAACCCCCTTTTGCAAGTTTTTTTCGCATAAATGAAATATTCCCTCACTAATAGCAAGTTTCAGAGGGCATTTGGACGGTACTTTTGCAGAAAAAATTATTTTTCCACTAATCACACGTGGGAATTTGAAGAATGTCAGATAATTTTGAAAAAATCCAAAAAAGAAGCACCGACCGTTATAGTCAGTGCTTGTAAGATATTATATTCGTTTTTCTCAGGAAAGATCATCCCAGTTTTTATATGTTCCATTGTACAGACCTGTAAGTTGTTTTATTGTAAGATTTTCCAGTGGATTTTCTTCATTTATCACAATAGCTATAGCATCTTTTCCAATGACTTTTGTTTCCAGAAGCTCTGCTTCATAATCCTTTAATTCTCTGGATGACATTGCGAAATCACACTCTCCACTTATCACCGCCGTAATCCCTCTTGAAGAATCTGTTGCTTTTACTTCTATTTCAGCATTTGGATTTTGTTTCTGATAGTCATCTGCCAGTGCTTTTACCATTGGTTCCATTGAAGTGGATCCTTCAATCAGAATCTTTCCTTCTGACTTGTCAGAAAGGAATGTTGTTGTACTGTCAGCCTGAATACAATATTGTTTCACAATATCCTGTCCTTTACTCTTTACATAAGTCAGGAAATCCTGTTCCACATCTGTCAGTTCTCCATTATAAGCCAGATAATAATCCCTGCAAAGAGGATAACTGTTATTGTCTATTGTTTTCTCAGAAGGAAGAACTCCGTTGATTTGAAGTATTTTTCCATTCGTATCTGTTGCGGAACTATATGCGACATAACCAACTGCGTTTTTATCTTCTTCCACCTTTTTCAGAACTTTCTCTGTAGAATCAACAACTATTCCTGTATCACTCTCAGGCAGTTTCAAAAGATTCTCAAATTCTGCTCTGGTTCCTGACCCTTCTTCTCGTGATACAGCTGTGACAGCTCCCATAGCAGACAGATCCGGCAATGGCTCTTCCTCGGTTCCACATGCTGTTATTCCCGTTGCCAGCATTATCATTATCAGCAGAAGTGCAGATTTTCGGATGTTTTTTTTCTTTACCATTTTATACTGCACCTCTTTCCATCATTGATTTTCCCGTCTCTTCATCAAGGTTTATAAAAGCCACATTATCACAGGCTTCTTCTGCAATGCTGACACAATTATCTGCCATACGGTCAAAATTATACATGATCCCAGAAAAATATCTTGTCATAGACGCATCACAAACCTCATTTTTTACACGGTTTAAATGTGCCTTACTGTATTTTTTCTCTGCTTTATGCATTTTTTTCTTATTTTTAAAAACTGTTTCAGCCACTACAGCATCACCCTTACGGATTGCCTCCATTGCTTTCTTTAAAAGCTGCTGGATAATATCAATGCAGTCTTCCATTTCTGAGGAGGCTTCACTGGTCAGTCTTTTTCCATTGTTATTTACTTTTTCACATATCTGGTCAATATCTTCACATCTGTCTGCAATCCTCTGAATACTATTGTTTACATACAGTAACCCTGCCGTCTGCTCAGACTGTTGTTCTGTAAGGTTTCCGCTTGCGAATAATCTGGTAATATATTCTGTCACACTGTCCTGTAACTGATGTACAATCTCCAGATTTTCTATAAACGAACCATGAGTTTTTGAGTCTCCATCTGCTACAATCGCCGTTTTTAAATCACTTAACAGAGATTCTGCCAGTTCTCCAAGTCGGTTCAGTTCCTTAGATACCAGAACCATAGCAGCCGCCGGCTGTTCAATCACTTTCATATCCAGATATTTGGGTTCAAAAGCTGCTTTCTCTGTTTTGTCATTTCCACGGATGATTGTTGTAACAATTTTTACCATCAGCGGAATCAGTGGCAGCCAGACCAGTGTACAGACGATATTAAACGTTGTATGTGCATTTGCAATCTGTCTTGAAATCACATCAATCTCATTTCCCTTTGGTGAAATAAACTGGACAAATTTTGCAAACCACGGAACCAGGAAAATAAAAACGCAGCTTCCACTGATATTAAAAATACTATGCGCAATTGCTGTACGTTTTGCATTTTTAGATTGTCCAATTGATGCAAGAAGTGCTGTGATCGTTGTACCTATATTATCTCCAAGAAGAATCGGAATCGCACCGGTAAGCCCTATTACACTGCTTACTCCGTCCGGTCCTGCCTGTGATGCAAAATTCTGCAGAACTGCAATCGTAGCTGAACTACTCTGCACAACCAATGTCATGACCGCTCCCAGTACAACACCAAGAACCGGAATGGATGAAACTTTTCCCATCAGATCAACAAAGACCGGACTTCCCGCCAAAGGTTTCATGACTTCACCCATGATTTCAATTCCTTCAAATAAAAGTCCGAATGAAAAAATTACCATACCGATATTTTTAACCTTTTCTTTTTTGCTAACAAAGTTCAGAATAAATCCAACAAAGATAATTGGATAAATATAATTGCTGATTTTAAATGCCATCAGCTGTGCCGTCATAGTGGTTCCTATGTTGGCACCAAAGATAACAGAAATTGCCTGCGGAAGACTCATAAGTCCCGCACTGACAAAACCGATAACCATAACTGTCGTCGCTGAACTGCTCTGCAATACAGCTGTTACAAGTGCTCCGGCAAGTGCTCCCATAATTGGATTTCTTGTAAGAAATCCAAGGATTTTTTTCATTCGTTCTCCTGCGGCTTTCTGAAGTGCATCACTCATGCTGTTCATTCCATAAAGGAACAAGGCAAGGCCACCGATCAGACCAAAAACCACTTTCACATTCTCGTTCATTTCTCTTTCCTCTCCTGTTATTATATAAGATCTACATTTTCCTATACAATTATAGAAGACAGAAATCAAATCTATGTGAGTGCTTGTGTAAAATAGGTGTAAAAATCAATGGAAATCTTTATAATGTTATAATTGACTTATTCATTTTTCACCTGCTGACATATAGTTTTCATTACGATTTATTATTCAGTCTACGTAATACCAACATCGCCTCATTCCTTACATTTTTGAACGTTCTGTCCGGTCTTCCAAGAAAATATCCTTGTCCGTAATGAACACCTAATCTACACAGACACTCCAACTCTGCTTCTGTTTCTATCCCTTCTGCAATCAGAATTGCTCCTGTCTCATTACAGTAATGCAACAGAAATTCCATCATAATTTCCTTTTTCTTATGTTTTTGAATATCTCTGACCAGTTCTATATCAACTTTTAAGTAGTTTGGCGATGTATTTACTACACGGTTCAGACCAGAATATCCAGCTCCAACATCATCCAAAGCTATTTCATATCCCTGATCTGCATAATGCTTCATAATCTGTTGCAGAATCTGATAGTTTTCTATATCCGACCGTTCCGTTATTTCAAATACAATGTCACAGGACGGTACTCCGGCTTTCGCAGCCTTACGGTTTGTAAATCCCTGTATGAACGATTTATCCTGAATGATATTACCATCTACATTAAGAAATAATTTTGCATGTTCTGGTTTATTCGCCGCTGCCTTCAATGCTTTATTTCTGCACAATTTTTCCAATTTCCAAACACAGCCTACCTGTTCAGCAATCACAAACAAATCTGAAATCATAAGAGTCGTATCATGCCTGTCGATACGACTAAGAGCTTCATATCCTGCCACATCTCCAGTCTGTAAATTTACAATCGGCTGAAATACCGGATATATAGCCTTTCTTTCTAATATTTTATAAAATTCATCTGCATTTTTTACTTTCATTATTTCTTCTCTGCCTCTGTGAATACATTTTCTGTAACCCTATCAACCCACTATATGATATCATCACTTTTTCATCCTTCAATCAGATTTAAGTAAAATCATAGTAAATTTTCACCATTGTTCAGCCAGACCAATTCTTATATAACACAAAGCAAATACGTACTACCACCTGTTTTTTATTATGAAAACTATATTAAATGAGGCTCTTACTGTCTATACAATAAAAGCCTCGTTATATATAGTCTATGTTCTGATTATTCAGATCTTACTGTCTTTTTCACACACCAGTCTTTCATAATCCAGAAATCCCCGGATATACATTTCTTTTGCCACAATTCCCTCCATTGCATTTTTCGCTGAAATAATCCTGTCCAGTGTCTGCCACATCTCCTGTCCGCCATCTCTGAGGACCGGTTCCAGTATTTCTATGTAATGATGAATTTCTGCTTCCAGAGTGAACATCTCCGGGTCAGATTCAAGAAATCTTTCCAGCTCCCGCTGGTATTCTTCATAATAACTTTCAATCAGTTCTCTTCTCATATCTAGAATCCCCCTTATACATAAATCAGTTCCTGCTTGATGATCTCAGCAGCCCGGTTGCGGATATTGTTACAGTGGCATAGCCATTCCATAGGATTCTGTCTCTTCAGTTCCTCGGAAACTCCCTCCGCACTTCGCATCTGAGTTTCGATCAATTCAAAGCGTTCCTGTGCCTGTTCATTCAGATCTGCCAAATAACTGTCCAGCCTGGCGGTCAGAAGAAGATATGTATAAGTTCCAGATTTATGTTCTTTCAGATATTCCTTCCGAAGCATTCCCCATAAGCCAATCGGTCTGGTTTCCTCCGGGTAGTAAAGATTCGGTAAATAATAGTCTCCCACTTTTGTGTATTCGATTTTCATGGTGTCTCCTTTCGCTTTGCATGAAATTGTCATGTTATCTGCGTAGGATGTGCATTTTCTCTTTAAAATCTTTTCACATAGAAGACATTAAGTGTTTTATTCCTTGTGACTTTGCACCCGGATTGTCCGTTCCATATCCTTCCAGCAGATTGATCACTCCCCAGGCTGCAAGTCCGGCTCCGATCGCACAAACCAATGTTTTTAAGGTCGTAATTGCCGTTGTAAAAAATGCCATAAGTGTACCTTTGGAAAACTTACATTTTCCAGTCCTTTCTTAGATTTTTTCCAGAAAGGGAAGAAAACACTATATAAACCCTGCCTTTTGTGCTACACTAAGCATAGGATTTTCTACTTGGAAAATTCCTCACACGTACAGTCGGTATATTCATTTTCGTCGATGGATACCGACTGTTCCTTTTTTCCAAATTATTCATGATTTCCTCCCATGATCCACTTCCCGACAATTTGTCGAGAAGTTACATCTGATACAGTTCCACTTCATCCTCTGGTTTCAGTATCAGATTAGTACTCAGATATTTTTCAATATCAAAGGTATTCTTTTTGTCATAATCGGACAGATATTTGTAATTTTTATGTTTGCAAATATCGTATTTATTTGAGAAAAATGGTCTGACACCTCTCACCTGCAGAATACATTTTCCTCCGTCCATGACTGCTATTTCATCCTGGCTCATCAACTCCTTTCCTGTTTTCTGGTAGTTCATTCCATAAGACCGCTGACTGCCTCTCGTATCCGATGTGTTATAAAGATCTATGGTTTCTTTTCCCAGGATCTCCGCTATTTCCTTTAATGTCGTTTTTTCCTTTCCACCCAGGAATAAGGTCGTATCACAGTTTCCTTCGATGGTATCGGCATTATCCTTATAAATTGCCTTAAGCTGAGACTTTGACTGCAAAATAATAGAAGCTGAGATTTCCCGGCTTCTAATCGTAGCAATCAGTTTTTCAAATTTTGGAATTTGTCCGATGTTCGCAAACTCGTCCAGGAGACACCTCACATGAATTGGAAGTCTACCTCCATATACATCATCAGCTCTGTCTGAATATTCTCGTGCGATGAAATCGCACTTCCGGAAATTTGGGAATC